>NZ_AP018227.1:5844122-7044122 GCF_002368095.1 Calothrix parasitica NIES-267
GGGAGAGGGGGAGATGGGGGGATGGGGAGTAAGTGAGGGAAAGTCTCATACTTATTACTCATTACTCATTACTCATTACTCATTACTCCTAACTCCTAACTCCTAACTCCTAACTCCTTCCTAACTAACCTTTAACCTTTAACCTTTAACCTTTAACCTCTAACCTCTAACCCTTTCTTACGGTGTTTCCGTAGGAGTGGGAGTTGGTGTAACTTCTTCGTCTTCTGGTGACTCGGTTGGTGTTGGGGTTGGTTCTGGGATTACAGGGGTTGGGGTGACTTCTGGGGTCGCTGTTGGTGATGGTGTCGCTTCCGGTGTTGCGGTTGGGCTTGGTATTGGTGTAATTTCCGGTATTGGGGTAACTTCTGGTGATTCGGTTGGTGTTGGGGTTGGTTCTGGAATTACAGGGGTTGGAGTAACTTCTGGGGTCGCTGTCGGTGATGGTGTTGGTGTTGGTGTTTCTGTAGGTGATGGTTGTTCGGGATTGTCCTTTGCTTGCTGGTTGAGTTTTTGACGCAAAGCTAAATCGGCTATTCCGCTTTGCTCTATATCTAATTGCTCCTGATATGTCTTAACTACTTCTTGGGTTCTTGGCCCATAAAATTGATTGAGTGTTAATTTAGGGTCGGGATTGGCAACTAAATTCAAGTTGTACTTGAGACTTTTAACAATTTCGGCAGCAAGATTTTGAGTTTCTGGCCCTGCTATACCGTCAATTCCTATTTTGTATCCCCGTTGAAATTCGCGAATTGCTTTTTTGGTTTGAGCGTCTGTTAAAGGAGCTTCGGAAACTGCCACGTTATACCCCAATCCGTACAAGACAGAGCGGAATTCTCGTGGAGTATAATTCCGTTGACGAGCAGCCCAAACCGTACTTGAAATTGCTACACCGCTTACAATAACGCAGGTAGCTGCAATGAAAATGTTCTTCTTACTAAACTCACACCACATGATTAAAACTCCGAGTCATTAAAATCGGCAAAATATTTAAGCCATACAGCTGCATTTTAAGTTTATTCAAGCTACTTTTTCCAAATTTTTTCCTTATTATTAATAATTTTTTGATTAATATATTTTTTTTGTAATTATTTCAAATAAATACCAATAAAATTATTTGTCATCTTCCTATAGATGTATCTTAAAAAGCTTGTATAAATAGTTAAACAATTTTGAGTTAAGTGAATATTATAAGTGATACAAAATACACCAGAGATGCCAGAGATTTCCCTATAAAAAGCAATATAGAATCACTCGTACTTACTAAATATAATACCGAGTATCTTATCTAAAAATGTAATAACACTGAAGCTAAAATGATAAATAGAAAACTGAAAAAAAAGAAAAACCTTTGGTTTGAAAGACTAATAGCGGTTACCGCTACGGTAAATTTAGCATTAGTATTATTTGACTCAACTTATGTTGGGTGGCGTGATTTTTACTTACGTAACTTGCCCCAAATTCAAGAAATTTATGACCCGATAAAAGGAATTGAACCTCATCGAGAAACTCAAAATTATTTAGAAACTGTAGAAGAATTTGAGAACCAAATTAGTGAAAGCGGAATAAATTCAGAGATAACAGCAAACAAGCTTGAAGAATTACGTAATTTGAGCGTCGAAATGATAGAGAATAATCCGTTTGCAGGAGCTTCAAAAAGCGGAACTCTAGAAAAAATCAAGAATCAGATGCGCGAACATCTTGATAATGAATCTTCTAAGGGTGCTTTTTCTACTTTTTGGAGTCAAGAATATTTATCAAAACAAGGTTTAATTGGAGAACTCAAATTTTTCAATCAAAAAATTAAACCTTTAATTGCAACTAATTACTATCGACAAATTGGTGAAAATGGAGAATTTATTGATAATTTCTGGATAATTGATTTACCATTTATAGTTTTATTTACACTTGAATTATTTGCACGTAGTTATTATATAAAACGCCGTCATCCTGGATTTAGCTGGTTAAATGCTATTTTATGGCATTGGTATGATGTGTTTTTAGTATTACCTTTTTGGCGTTGGGTGCGAATCATTTCTGTAGTATTTCGTTTAGAAAAGGCAGAGTTATTAAATTTACAAAATTTACGTCATCAAGCTCAACAAGGGATTGTAGCTAATTTTGCTGAAGAGATAACACAAATTGTAGTGGTAAGAGTAATAAATCAAACCCAAAGTTCAATCAAGCAGGGAGATTTAACTCGGTGGCTGCAACAAAGTAAAACATTACAACCTTATGTAGATATAAATAACGTTAATGAAATAGAAGCTTTAGCGGGGATTTTTGTTCAAACAGTTGTTAAACAGGTGTTACCAAAAGTCCAACCGCAAATGATTGCTCTTTTACAACACAATATAGATAGTGCATTTAACCAGTCCCCTATCTACCGCAATTTCAGCAACCTACCCGGAATCGGACAAATGCAAAATCAGTTGAGCGAACAACTGGCAACTCAAATTACTATAAATTTGTATAATGCTTTAGTTTCAGCCACAGAAGACCCAGTATCTGCAAAACTTTCAAGCGATTTAGTCAAACGCTTTTCAGAATCTTTAACAGACGAAATCCAAAGAAAAAAAGTACTCTCAGAAATACAAAGCTTGTTAATTGATTTCTTGGAAGAAATAAAAATCAACTACGTTCAACAGCTTTCCGAAGAGGATATAGAGCAAATTCTTGAACAAACTAGAAATGTACGTTCGGGAGTCTCTATTCCCTTGCTACCAGATACCAGTCGCTCCCAGAGCGCTTATCTTAATCAAACTAGAAACAAGTAATTGTACATTTTTTGCTGCAAGCATTTGGAAAAAATGCGCTAAACTCAGATTAAGGACGAACTTTCTTACGGTTCGTTGCAAGACTTCTTGGAAGATATACTTATCGCAGGGAGTGGGTTATAGCCCACTTTTTTTGTTGGAATTGCCACATGACTCATCCTTTAGTTCCCCAAATCATTGACTTAGCAACACCAGTAGCAAAAGACCTTGAACTAGAGGTCGTGAAAGTGGTTTTTCATACCAATCAAAGCCCTCCAGTATTGCGAGTAGACATCCGTAATCCCAACCAGGATACTAGTTTGAATGATTGCGAGCGCATGAGCCGTAATTTAGAAGCAAGTTTGGATGCAGCGTCAATTATCCCCGATGCCTATGTATTGGAAGTGTCTAGTCCCGGTATTTCCTGTTCATTGCAAACCGACCGGGAATTCATATCTTTTAAAGGGTTCCCGATTAAGGTTTTAACTTCCCCACCCCATCAAGGACATTCCGAGTTAAATGGTAAACTGGTTCGCCGAGATGAAAAAAGCGTTTACTTAAATAAAAAGGGTCGTGTAATCGAAATCCCTCGTTCAAACATCACCAGCGTGCAATTAGATGAAGAACGCGATTAAATAGGGAGACTTATTCTAACCAGGACTGCTTCTTATGCGGACGTGAAGCGGTTTTTTGCTAAGAAGACTTTTGTTGAAAATGGTTAAGGCTGATTCTTCAACCAACAATTAACCGTTTTTTTAGCAATTAGCCGTATGGTGGAGGCACACCGCTTATTTCTCGTCTCTAATTTTGCTGTTATCTGTTGCGATTTTTTTAGGAGAACGATGTATGTCAATGCTTAAATTACTTGGATTAAAAGAATTAATTGAAAGTATAAGTAGAGAGCGAAATTTACCGCGTTTAGCCGTGCAATCTGCAATTAGAGAAGCACTGCTTAAAGGTTACGAACGGTATCGTCGCGCTCAAAATTTAGACCGCAAACAATTTGATGAAGATTACTTTGAAAATTTTGAAGTAGAACTCGATATTGATGACGAAGGATTTCGGGTGGTTTCTACTAAAACAATAGTTGAAGAAGTAACCAACTCCGACCATCAAATTGCTCTTGAGGACGTTAAAGAAATTGTCGAAGAACTTGGTGATGATGCAGCACAATTAATAGGACAAGAAGTAGTTGTAGATGTAACTCCTGATAAAAAAGAATTTGGCCGCATGGCTGCAATGCAAACCAAACAGGTGCTAAGTCAGAAACTACGCGACCAGCAGCGACAATTAATTCAGGAAGAATTCCAAGATTTGGAAGCGACAGTACTGCAAGCAAGAGTACTCCGATTTGAAAGACAATCGGTGATTATGGCCGTAAATAGTGGTTTTGGCCAGCCAGAAGTCGAAGCGGAATTACCCAAACGCGAACAGCTACCCAATGATAATTACCGTATTGGTGCTACTTTCCGAGTATATCTGAAAAAGGTTTCGCGAGGTCAACAACGAGGCCCGCAATTACTAGTTTCTAGGGCTGATGCTGGTTTGGTAGTGTATCTATTTGCCAACGAAGTACCGGAAATTGAAGATGAAGTTGTCCGCATCGTCGCCGTTGCTCGTGAAGCCAATCCCCCATCTTCTTACGTCGGACCGAGAACAAAAATAGCTGTAGATACTTTAGACCGAGATGTAGACCCAGTTGGTGCCTGTATTGGAGCGCGAGGTTCGAGAATTCAAGTAGTAGTAAATGAATTACGCGGTGAAAAAATTGACGTGATTCGTTGGTCTCCAGACCCAGCAACCTATATTGCCAACGCTTTAAGTCCAGCCCGCGTAGATGACGTTCGTTTGATGGACCCAGAGACAAGACAAACTCACGTACTCGTAGCCGAAGACCAATTAAGTTTGGCAATCGGTAAAGAAGGACAAAACGTTCGCTTAGCTGCTAGACTAACTGGTTGGAAAATAGACATCAAAGATAAAGCCAAGTACGATTTTGAAGCAGAAGATACAAAATTTGCAGCAGCAAGGGCACAACATGCAGCAGAACTTGAAGAATTAGAAGAATTAGAAAAACTTGAAGAATTAGAAAAACTTGAAGTAGAGAAATTAGAATCTGATAGGTTAGATTCGGATAATCAAGAATTTGCCGAAACCGACTTACCGAAAACCGCATTGGATGAAACTGACTCCGAATTTGAGTCAGAAAATCAAACAATTTATTAGTAGTAATTTATGAGGCAATAGTTAGGTGAAATAGTTAGATGAAATGAAACCAAATTGGAGACGTTGTATTAGTTGCCGAAAAGTCAGTTTAAAACATGAGTTTTGGCGGATTGTCCGCGTGTTTCCTGAAGGAAAGGTACAATTAAATCAGGGTATGGGGCGTTCAGCTTATATTTGTCCCACTAATCACTGCCTTAGTGTTGCTCAAAAAAAAAATAAGCTGGGACGAGCATTACGTGCATCAGTGCCTGAAACACTGTATACCACGCTCTGGGAGCAATTGTCTTCTCTCGATATCCAAAAATAACTTTTTTTACTTATTAAATTTAAGTAGGGGGTAAAATCGAGCGAATAATACAAGGGGGATTCGGCTATATCCGTAAAAATGGTTGTAATATCATCTTTTATCTTTTAGTAAAGAAGGTTAGTGCCTGGCATTATAAACGAGTATTGACACATGGCTCTTTTCATCCGTAAGGGCACTTACTTGCCGCTCATTAGTCATTGTAGGCGGATCGTGTGTTAGACCCAATAGAAACATCAACAAAACAAAAAATTAAATATCCGCACTTGGTAACGCATCATGGGTTGCATTTTAGCGTTAATCAATATAGCGGCAAGCAAGGAGATGCCAGCTTCCCAACCAAAACATCTCTCTTTCCTTTTTCAGGAGGAACCTTTTCAAATTGAAAATGGCAACCGTTACACAGTAAACAAAGGATGGAGATGTCGTAAAAGCTGGCAACCATCCGTTAAAACTGTAAATTATAGGGGAAGAGTGGATGAACAACGGCAAAGTCAGAATTTACGAATTATCAAAGGAATTGAATTTGGAAAATAAAGAGCTATTAGCAATTTGCGACCAGCTCAATATTGCGGTCAAAAGTCATAGCAGTACGATTACAGAATCGGATGCCGAACGTATTCGCTCGCAAGCGGAAAAATTAACGACAACTTTAGGGTTGTCGAAACAACATGGTACAAATAGTAAAGGTTCTGGTAACGGTGCTTCTGCACCCAGCAAACCACAAATATTAGAAATTCGTAGCAAACCTAAACCACCGACAAATTCTAGCAGTGCTGCTAACGCTCCTAAGCCACCAAACAATAGCTTGGGAAATCAATACAGCGCTATTGACGATGGTGCTACGAACCAACATGAAACTAATTTAGTCTCGCCGAAAGAACAAGTGGCACCAACTGCACCCGTCTCCCCAAATCAGCCAACTTCAGTGAATCAATCTGTATCCGTTTCAAATACGGATAATTCAGCATCCAACTCCTCTTCAGAATCAAATAAAACAGCTTTGAGCAAACCAGAAAAACTAGTTTCACCCAAATCCAAGCCGGAACAACCAGAAGCAGCACCCGAACTTGCTGCTCCACCAGCAAGACCTAGTCTTTCAAAGCCAAGTTCCGGTTTAGATAATCGCGTCGTTGAAAAACCAGTTCTCAAACGCGATCGCACTCAGTCAAAACCGCAGCGGAATAAGCCGTCCGGCGATAGAAGCGAGTCTAACGGCGTACCAGCAGGGAAAGCCCCGCGTCCGACTACAGCACCAGTATCAAAAGTAGACAAACCGCAAAAACCGAAAAAAGCTTCCCCTGGTGGCAGCCCAAATTCTTCGGATGTTGCACGTCCGAGAAAACAAGTACGTCAAGACTCATCAGCACCTCCTTCAGTATCGGCTCCGCTCAGACCTCCTGCTCGTCCCGCGAAACCATCAATTGGTGATTCTTCAACCGATGTTGACGAAAAAGATGACGATGATGTAGTTGTCGATGAAGTAGTTGAACTAAAACGTCCAACACCACCTCGTTTACCCAGAGGTCAGAAAAAGCGCTCCAAACAAGAGGAGGCTATTGACGAAGCAAAAGAAGCTGCAAAAGCTGCTAAGGCTCCGAAAAACAAACGTCTCAAGCCAATGGCTGCTGAAGACGATTTTGATGTAGACCTACTTGACGAAGACGAAGCAGCCGATACCATCAAAGCGGCAGTTAGTAATGCTATAGTTCGTCCTCCCAAGCCAAAAAGCTCCAAGCCAACAGCAGCACCAACCCCTGCTGCACCTAGCAAAGTCAAAAAATCTGGTTCTCGCGACCAAAACCGTCGGCGCGGTGGTGGTAATAACAACACAGAAGCAGAGCCGAAGCAACAGCGTCCGGAAATCATTACGGTTAGCGGTCCAATGACCGTACAAGAATTGGCAGATGCTTTAGCAATGCCAGACACCGAAATTGTTAAAACTTTATTTATGAAGGGTATTGCGGTTAGTATTACCCAAAGTCTCGATACTTCAACAGTCATTATGGTGGCTGAGGAATTAGAAGTATTAGTAGATACTCCAGAGCCAGAGGCAGAAGCCCGTAAGGTGACGGAAATGCTGGACATTGAGGATATGGAAAATCTTCATCTTCGTCCGCCTGTAGTAACGATTATGGGTCACGTAGACCACGGTAAAACAACTCTACTTGACTCGATTCGTAAAAGTAAGGTTGCTTCTGGAGAAGCAGGTGGTATTACCCAGCATATTGGTGCTTACCACGTTGATATAGAACACAATGAAAAAGAGCAGCAAATTGTCTTTTTAGATACTCCCGGTCACGAAGCATTCACCGCAATGCGAGCCAGGGGAGCGCGAGTTACTGACATCGCTATCTTAGTAGTTGCTGCGGATGACGGCGTTCGTCCCCAGACAATTGAAGCAATTAAGCACGCTCAAGCTGCGGAAGTACCGATTATTGTCGCAATCAACAAAATTGATAAAGAAGCAGCACAACCCGATAGAGTTAAGCAAGAGTTGATGCAGTATGGTTTGACCTCAGAGGAATGGGGTGGGGACACTATTATGGTTCCCGTCAGCGCCATTAAAGGGGAAAACCTAGATACGCTCTTAGAAATGATTGTGCTGGTTTCCGAAGTTGAAGACCTTCAAGCCAACCCAGAACGTTCTGCGAAAGGAACCGTCATTGAAGCTCATTTGGATAAAGCAAAAGGTGCTGTGGCAACCTTGTTAATCCAGAACGGTACCTTACACGTAGGAGATATCCTAGTAGCCGGTTCTGTATTCGGAAAAGTCCGAGCAATGGTTGACGACAGAGGAGAACGAGTAGACATCGCGAGTCCTTCCTTTGCTGTAGAGGTGTTGGGCTTAAATGACGTACCGTTCGCAGGAGATGATTTTGAGGTCTTTACCAACGAGAAAGAAGCACGGTTACTTGCTAACGAACGAGCCGAGGTAATACGTCAATCCCGCTTGATGCAGGGTGGACGGGTAACTTTGACAAGTATTTCCGCACAAGCACAAGAAGGAGAGTTAAAAGAACTCAACTTGATCTTGAAAGCCGACGTGCAGGGTTCCGTCGAAGCTATTTTGGGTTCGCTCAAACAAATTCCACAAAACGAAATACATATTCGGATGTTGTTATCTGCTCCGGGAGAAATTACCCAGACAGATATTGACCTTGCAGCAGCCAGTGGAGCCGTAATTATTGGCTTTAATACCACATTTGCTAGTGGTGCAAGACAAGCAGCAGACGAAGCTGGTGTAGATGTACGAGAGTACAACATCATCTACAAACTCTTAGAAGACATCCAAGACGCATTAGAAGGTCTGTTAGAACCAGAATTAGTAGAAGAACATTTGGGTCAAGCAGAAGTACGTGCGGTCTTCAAAGTCGGAGGTGGTGCTGTTGCTGGTTGTTACATCCAATCTGGCAAGCTGCTTCGTAACTGTAAAGTAAGAGTACGTCGCGGTAACAATACTGTGTTTGAAGGCGCTCTTGATTCGCTCAAACGCATGAAAGAAGACGTGCGTGAAGTCAACTCCGGTTATGAATGTGGTATCGGCGTTGATAGATTCAGTAATTGGGAAGAAGGCGACATCATTGAGGGTTATCAAATGGTAACAAAACGTCGAACTCTTGCAATGGCAAGATAGTGAGCAGACAACGGTGTCACAATCGAGCTAGGCAACATAGGTATCTCTTACACCTAGTTGCCTTAGCCTATAAAATGCTCAACGTCGGCGCAAATTTATTTAAATTATTCAACTTAAAATATGTAGAGATTTATCAGCCCTGCTTTTATCTCTACATATTTTTTATTTGGGTTTATAAAAATATTTCTTCGTTCTCAACAGAATGAGTTTAAAGTCGGCAGAATAACAGGTTGTTGCCTTTTATAAGCTGTAGCTTATTTAATTTTTTAATTTATATACAAGAATTTATATACGAAAATTATTTGTATATTAGGAGTGGTAATTTGAAAAGTTTTTCCCTACTGCCTAATCCCTTTTATACAGCTATAACCAACAATATTGACAATATTGAGAATATTGACTAACTTGCCTTAAACTAAGAATAGCAACCGTAAAATTTATGAAAAAAGATTTAGTTTAGTAACAAGGATAACAGAAACATCCTTAACCGAGCCACTAAGTTGAAAAAGTATTAGTTAAAGCCAGAATTTCGTTTTTATCTAATTCGTTAACAGCTTTGGTAAAGAAAATTTTTAAAAATTTGAGGTATAATCCGTCTTTTTGCTATAACAGACGCAGTATCGCGAGTATATTGGTATAGCCCGTCTTCAAAACATTCACAAATAATCAAACAAAAATAAATAAAAATATATTCTGCACGTAATTTAATTTACACATTAAAAAAGTAAAATAGAGGAATAAATAGTTATGACTAGTTTCACAGTTAATAGTGATAGCAACTTGAAAGGAGATGCTGAGATTTGGAACAATCTAAAGCAAGCAATTTCAATTAGCTCTGGTTTTCAACGTTGGCAGGTAGAGCAAACACAATCTGGCTTGCAAATCGAGCAGTTGAACTTAGATGAGCAAGTACAGCGATATTTAAGGGAAACTTTAGAAAACTTAGCTTATTAATCAATGAATAATTGTCAATTATCAATTATCAATGAACAATTGTCAGCGAACAATCACTGTTTAACATTTTGTTTATTGGTAATTGGTAATTGGTAACTGGTAATTGGCAATTGATGATCCACACCCTTTGGGTGAAAATTGACGATTCACATCCGACCGATGAAAACTGATAATTGATAATTGATTCAAGATTCTTCTTCAGATGTAGTAAATAAGCTTGGATCTAAGTAATTTATCCGCGAGAGAGGGCTTAGGGCTGCGAGGACTTGAGCGCCGTAACTACGGTAAATTGCTCTACTATCAAGCAAAGCTACTACGCTACTCGAATTCCTTGCTGGAGCTATAGCTCGCTGTAGCTCATTTAATGCTGTAGGCAATAAGTATAAGCGAAACCAATCTTGATGAGAATGCTTGTAATGAGCAACTCGACCAGCTACCAATGGGTCTTCCAAAGATGGTAGGGGTAAAGTAGAAATAATTAACATTTGCGGAGATGGTAGAACTCTTTGATTTTCCCGCCAAAATTCCCAACCGCAAACTAAAATACCATTTTCATCCAAACAAGTTTTATCTACCTGAACCCGCGAACCAAATTCAGAGGCCAAAATAGCCCCTAACTGAGATTTTAATGGCACATCTCCGACTAAAATCACGGTTAAACCCGGTGATGTAGCACTTAAACAAACCAAAGTACGGACTTGGTGAATAAACACCGGCTTGAATTCTGGAGTGTTAGGTAGAGGTAATTTATTCGGAATGTAAAGTTGAATCGCTTGAGTTTGATTATCCGAAGAGAATTTCAAACAAGTCAAATCATCCAATCCCAAACGTTGACGAAATAATGTAGCTTCAGTATCAGGTTCTAAAGCAGAACCAATCAACACAACGGGTTGTCGCTGCCAAATTGGTGAGAGAATTTTTGCAAGTCCAATCGGGGCGCAATGCAAAGCAAACAAGCCTTGACGACGACTAATAGTAGCCCAAAGCAAAGGGGGAGAAGTCGAAGATTTGTCAGGAGAAATTTCATGTCTATTTTTGAATAATTGCCAAAACTTTTTCCAAGCATCGGGGAGACTATTTAAATCTAAGTTTGAAAAAGTCCGGCATAAAATTTCTTCTTCTGGTTCCGATATCAAGTAACATTCGTAGGGATTTGCAGGATGCTGAAAAATCTCATGGGTTAACTCCACTCGACAAGCGCGAATTTCCTCAGCTTCTTGAGGACAAGCCAACATTAACTGTTCCCAATCATGAGCTTCAATGCTGACAGTTAACTGTTCTCTTATCCAATCTTCTAAATCATCCACACCGTCAATAATTGTGGGAATATTGGCAGGAAAATTATTGGTAGAACTCAATTGTGCTTGCAACCAAGCTTGGGGAGATAACATGAGAATACCTTTAAAATCAGCAGACGGGAAAGAATCCCCTACTAATATTGGTTTATTGACTTTTAACCACTTTTGTAGTCTGGGAATCTCCACTTGTAACAAGCGTTGCTGTACTGGTTGAGTTGCGACGATAATTACAGCCCCGTGCCACATCAAAGCCGAAGCCACAAAACTAGTACGATACTGTCCTTGATAACCACAAGCAGCCCCCACTTGAATCAAAGCGCTACGTCCTACCCTCAAAGCGCGCGCTACCAGCCGTGCCATCGTCAAATGATGCGGCCAAGAAGGAAAACCTGCCTGCGACCGCAGAAAGTTGTGTAGTGATAAATGAACTTCTGCTTCAATCACGCTCTAAATCCCATACATAGTGATTTTCTAGATTTATCTTTAAGCTGATACTTTAAAAATAGAGTTTTTGATAGTTGTTATCTCTATTTATACTATGTTGCCATTTTCCGTCTTGAGCAGTATTGAGTACTCAATTGTTACACTGACGATTAAACACTTTTTATTTTTTGTTAATTCAGGTGAATGAAAGCTTACTTTTCAAATCAAGAATACAGCGAGAACCAAATCCAACATTCATCTAAATTGCGCCCCTACTAAAGAAAGCTAGTTAAGAACAAAGAAATAAATTACCCCGCAATTATGCCAACTTATAAAGAAATTAAGGGCGAAGCTTTCAGACATCCCCTAGACCGTCAAGCAGAAGAAACCCTAATAGCTTTACCAGGGTTTGATTTTATAGCTCGTAAATTTGTGGAACTTGCCTACGAACGTTCGCAGCTAGCTTATTTAATGGCTAACACCATTGAAGTTGGGCCGCGACAATATTCAACTATCTATCAGATATTTCGGGAATGCGTGCGAGATTTGGATATTTATCCAGAACCCAAACTGTTTGTTGAGCAAAACCCCGTTGCAAATAGTTATGGTTTGGGACGGGAGCATCCTTATATTGTCATTAACACGGGGATATTAGATTTACTCAACGAAGCCGAAATCAGGTCTGTGTTAGCCCACGAGTTGGGACATATTAAGTGTGGTCATACTATTTTAATTCAAATGGCGATGTGGGCGATGAATGCCGCTTCTATTGTCGGAGATTTAACTTTTGGTATTGGTAACATAGTTAGCAGCGGCTTGATTTTTGCTTTTTTTGAATGGCGACGTAAAGCTGAGTTAACAGCCGATAGAGCCGCATTATTGGTTACAGATGATTTAACTACGGTTATGTCTTCAATGATGAAAATATCCGGTGGCAGCAATAAGTACGTCAATGAATGTAGTTTACAAGAGTTTATTTCTCAGTCGGAAAATTATCAAGCACTTGATAAAGATGGGCTAAATCAAGTATACGAATTTTTAATGTATAAGGGTGCTGAAGGGGCAATACTCAGTCATCTCTTTGCAGTCGAACGAGTACCTTTGCTAAGGGAATGGGCTGTGTCTCAAGAATATGGCGAAATTAAAAAAGGAAATTATAGCAAAGAATCTCATAGGGGTGCGGTTGAAGTCAAGCCTGAAGTTAATAAAAATAAAGAAGTTGATGAATTGCGCCGACAGATAGAAGAATTACAACAAGAAATTAATCAAATTAAGCGTGAATAGTTAGTAAAATATTGTAGCTTTGTTTATCTACTGACGTAATGTAGAGACGTTATATAGCAATCCTAAATGATTTGTGAGAATTTTATATATCATCCGGCGAATATAATTCGCTACTACACAAGCAAAGTCCACCTCCGTGGACTTCTAAAAACAACCCGCGCAGGCGGGTTTTGCCTGTGTAGCCGCGTTAGCGAAGCGTCTCCCGGAGGGAGATATTATAATCGCCAGGTATGAATAATATTTAACTTCAAATATCGAAATATAGCCTAAGTATTTTCTTACATTTCAATTAGGATTGCTATATATAACGTCTCCTACGCTTCAAAGAAAACGAACCTGCCTAAATTAATCAAACAGAACACTATTGCTCGATTATGTAAATTCTAAAAAATTCGTTTTTTCTGTAACCCTTGGGAGACGTAAAATTTTACGTCTCTACAGACCATCATTTTCTCCAAATTACTTTTGCAAATTCTTAAATATAGTCTTTGTCGAAGCAATAGAATTAATTTTAATTTGACTACCTTTTATCAAAGGGTAAGACATTTCCTTCAATCGCTTCACCCTCTCCATCGTCTGTAGAAACTGATTCTTCCGCAACTCTTTCCCTATCCGAGTTATTTCTACTGGAATTTTCTTCATTTTCTTCACTTAAGTTTTCTAAATTTAAGATAATTTCTGTAGAAGCAGGTTTACGAACTAAAGGAAATATCATTTCTTCAAGTTCTAACTCCAAATCATCAGGCTCTCTGACACAATCAAATAATTTTTTTGCTTCTTCATAGTCAATCACAAAACTATGAGAAGGATAGTTATAAATCAAATTTTTGATAACTTCAATCCCTTCCGGTTTTAATCTCTGACCGTAGGCTAAAGCAATATTCATTAATCGATTCATTTCACCCAATCTTAAGGGGTCAATTTGACTGGGAATCGGCGACAGTAAATTAACAGCCATAGAACTAGCAATGTCTGCTGCTGTCTTTGTAGTTATTAACGCTTGAGTCCCGGAAATTAAATTTAATAAATAACTTTCAAACATTTCAAAAGCTTGCGAGCCAATTACAGACATAGCCTGCTGAATATCTAATACAGACTCGCTTCTAAAATCATCATCCTTCGTGACTTGGACATCAAGAGGTCCTAATTCACCAAAATCAGAAATAACAATTTCATCGGCTCCTAATGCCAATAAAGTTCCGGCACTTTTACAATAACCAAATACAAATAAACTGAATTTATTATATTTTCTTTTGATATAGCGAGCAATTCTAAAAGCTGCATCTGGGTCACCACCATAAGTAGTCATAATTAAGACTACATTTTCTCTTTTTGGTGCAGTTTCTTTAATTTGATTAATTAATTTATCAGCGTTTAAATCTGTAATTTCAGCGCTATATAAAAAAATATCAGCATCGAGTTCTTCCGCAACAAACTCAACGCATCTAATTAATTGCTTTTTGTTTTCCATAAAATAACTTATATTTGTAACTTAGATTGCACATTTTATATGCGTAATTTATCGAATTATTGCTTAATTATTTCTGATTTTAAAGATATAAAAAATACAATATTTATTACGTATTTCCGATTTTAGATAATGTCCTATGTCTCGCAAACAGGTTAAGACGCACCGAACGGTAACAAATTCTATATTTTTAACTCTTCTCCAAAATCTAGCCCCAAGAGTATTTCATAAAAGGTTTTATATTTGCTATGAATTCAGCAAATGAATGTACAATGCGGGCAGAGAATTATAATAAAACCTTGCTTAGCGAGTTAGTTCGTAAACCATGTCGGAAGAAGATATCCGTGCCACGAGGCTAGAAAAAGTAGAACAGCTGAGACAGCAAGGGATGAATCCCTACGCTTATAGTTGGGAAGTAACCCATAGCGCTGCTGATTTACAAGAAAAATTTGCCGATATCGCTAACGGTGAAGAAGTTGATTTTGAAGTGTCAATAGCTGGAAGAGTTATGACCCGTCGCGTGATGGGTAAGTTAGCGTTTTTCACTTTACAGGATGAAACTGGCACTATTCAGCTTTATTTAGAGAAGAAGCGTATTTCTGAAAGTATGGCGGATATCGATGAGTCGGCTTTCAAAAATCTCAAGCAGCTTACAGATATGGGCGATATTCTGGGAGCTAAAGGAACTATTAAACGGACTGAAAAAGGCGAATTATCGGTTTATGTGAAACAATATACCGTCTTGACTAAATCCCTGTTGCCTTTACCCGACAAATGGCACGGGTTAACTGATATTACTAAACGATATCGTCAGCGTTATGTTGATTTGATGGTTAACCCCGAAGTGCGACAAACTTTTCGTCGTCGCGCTTTAATTACTGCTGGGATTCGTCGCTACTTGGACGAGCGAGGATTTATTGAAATTGAAACTCCAGTAATGCAAGGTGAAGCTGGTGGTGCGGATGCACGTCCGTTTATTACGTATCACAATACGCTGGAAATGCAGCTGTATTTACGCATTGCTACCGAACTTCATTTGAAGCGGTTGATTGTCGGTGGATTTGAGAAAGTTTTTGAATTAGGGCGAATTTTCCGTAATGAAGGTATTTCGACCCGTCACAATCCGGAATTTACCACCATTGAACTTTATCAAGCTTACGCTGATTACAACGATATGATGGATTTGACGGAAGGTATTATTACTACCGTCAGTCAAGAAGTTATCGGTACCCTCAAAATCAATTACCAAGGAACTGAAGTTGATTTGACTCCTCCTTGGCGACGGGTAACAATGCATGAGTTGGTAAAAGAATATTCAGGTCTGGATTTTAATTCTTTTCAAAGTTTTGAACAAGCGAAAGCTGACTGTAAAAATGCTGGGATTGAAGGTATAGATGATTGCCCAAATATGGGTAAACTTCTTAATCAAGCCTTTGAACAAAAAGTTGAAGAAAATTTGATTCAACCTACATTTGTCACTGATTTCCCCGTTGAAATTTCACCTTTAGCAAAGCCCCATCGTTCTAAACCCGGTTTAGTAGAAAGATTTGAATTGTATATGGTAGGAAGAGAAACTGCTAATAGTTTTTCCGAGCTTACCGACCCCATCGACCAGCGTCAGCGTTTAGAAGAACAAGCTGCAAGGAAAGCTGCTGGGGATTTAGAAGCTCAAGGTGTAGACGAAGATTTCCTCACGGCTCTAGAATACGGAATGCCTCCTACGGGTGGATTGGGTATTGGTATTGATAGATTGGTCATGCTGTTGACTGATGCAGCAAGTATTAGGGATGTTATCGCTTTCCCCCTACTCAAACCCGAAAATACTACTGAAAAATCCGAGGAGCAATCTTAACTATTAAAATTTATAGTGCGTTATGCTGTTGCCTAGCGCACCCTTTTTCATTTATATATAATCTATGTAATCCAAGAAAAAAATCAATCTAACACTTAATTTTAGGATACGAGGGATATCATTTTTTGCAAGCCAAAGATATCAAAAATAGGTTAAAATATCTTAGAAGGGAAGCATCTATAGTAGACCCAAGTTTAGCAAATAGATTAGATGAGATAAACCGTTGGGTAAAAGATTTAAAACCCGGTTCATTAACCGCAAAGAAATTTGTTATTTTATTTTTAGAACAATTAATTAAAGATGCTGAAGTTTGGCTCAGGCTCAAAACTTTACCATCATATGAGGAACAGCAAACAGCTTTAAATGCTCTTAAACCGAGTTTAAAATTTTGGTACAGCTATTTATTCCCCAAATGGCTTAGCGAAAACGACTCCAAATTTTATATTTGGAGGCAAAAACTTATGTCTGGCGAATTTTCCGGGGAAGATTCCGAATTAATCGCATTGGTTGTAGATAGTATTCAACGTCGTGGAGGTACCGTTGTTAAAAGATATATTGCCGACTTCTCGATGGCTACCGATATTATTGTAAGTAGTAGCTACAATACATCTCTTTGCGTCCAACTTACTAGCTTAAGTGAAGATTTCTTTCAAGATAAATTAAACAATTGGGAATCCACATTACGTTTTTGGAAGATAGATAAAGGATTACTATTAAGCTACAATCCCGGTGTAACCGATTTTGTAGACAGAATAGTGAATGTAACCTTGTATAACAGCAATAATCTTGAAACAGGTATTTATTTAACATTTAGTTTTTAGTTATTACTTTTAGCTTTTAGTTAGAACATAAGCAATATCTCTTAATAATTTGGGTCATAATGGTAAAAGATATGTCAATCGACTGTCAAAAGAGATTAGATAAATTTATAGAATCAGTAGAAGCGGCTCAAAAATTACAAAACGACATAGTAAGATACGGACTCGAAGCAGCGTATAAGTATGCTGAAGATGTAGACGGGGATTGGTTAGAAAAGTGGGATGAAGATGAAACTCCACAAACCAATTTTGTAGAATCGGTTACTACATTTTTAGAAAGCGATGATTGGGTTGCTGTAAGTGTAAGAAAGCAATTACAAGGTAAATCGCTCTGTGAAATTGCAACTCAGTTAGAAGATTGTCTGAGACTTTCTGAATCAGAAAATAGAGTATTTGCTATCAAAACCGTTTTAGTAGAAAGCACTAATTATGGAAAGATAAATCGTACTTTTAGCGATGAGAGCGATACCGTTGATTTATTGGATTTAGCAGAACAGTTGGTTAAAAGATTGGAAAGAATTTTTGAGAAAAAGTAAGTGATGAAGGTAGTAGGTAGTGGGTAGTAGGTAACAGTTTCTCAAGAAGCTCAAATAAACCCGGTTTCTTCGTGATTTCGTAACAACAATAGTATGCTTTCACGAATGGAAACCGGGTTCATAATACTGCTGCGAAGTTTGGGGAATAAGTTATTTATTTGCTGGTATTCAAAGCTGTAGAGACGTAAAATTTTACGTCTCCACAATTAATTTTTTAGAATAAATTCTGACTTAATTTGCAACTTCGGCCATTTCAACTACGCGACCGTCGTAGTCCTTGACTAAGAAATTTAATGGTTTGCGATTGCGAATTTTAAATTTTAAACCTCGTGTTTCAACACGTAACAAAACCATTTCCAGACAGTCACGGTCAAAGCATACGTGACGCTGTTGATTTTTATTTCCTAAACTCGCTCCAGTAATTACGTGTAGTTGAGTATTTTTCTTGAGCTGGTACCAAAGTCCTTCTGTAGCATTAGACATTCTGCTTGGATAGGTAGGACTGCTCCCTAAATACATTGGGTCAATACCCGTTGCACCAATTGTTTGTTCGTAATTGTAATAATAGTGCAAAGGTACTTCCGCTGCGGGTAAATCTAATAGCCCTTCATACAAATCTCTGGCAACTTCTAAATCCGAAACCATAATAGTATGGACTTTCGGAGCGCTAGAGAGGAACATCCACATTGCACCAGCATAAGCTGCTAGTAGCATTACCATTATTCCCTGGGTGGAGAACAAACTGTCCAGCGGCAAAAAAGAGCCTAAAGTATTGGGAGTAAATAAATACGGGATTGCGTCAACTGGTATAACCATGAACAAATCAATAAGTATTAATCAATTTTGGATTTTAACAACGAATGCTTTTGTTTTGGATGATCTTAGTTTTCAGCCGAGAATAGACTTTTATTCTAAAATCTATGATTTAATCCGAAACAGTTAAATAAAACTTAATTGAACATAAGTTGAGTCAGGTGAGAGGTCATGACTAGTGGTGACTTAAAGAGTAATAACTGAAAACTGTAAAAATTCAAAAGAAATACAAAATATATTTTTCATACTCCTAACTCTTAACTTTTAACCCCTACTCCCCACCATTACTCAGCAATTTTAGGTTAGTCAAGTAGTACTACTTATACTTTACAAAAACTTTCAATCAGAATGTTTGTGCTAAATTCACCAACACCAAGATATTATGCGTTTAACGAAAAATATACATTTATGAAATAATTCTAGCAACATAGACCAAAAAAGATTGTGCAAATTCCTCATTTCCCCGAATCCAACCATCCTTTAGTTAAATCACTGTTCCATAAGAGCGACCAAGAACTCATAAATTTATTTGGACAGCACCCAGATGCTGGGAGGTACTTTACGGCAATTTTTTGCCGATACAGTCCCATAGTTTATACCTTGATTATGCATTCAGCCCGTTCTCCAGTACAAGCAGATTATTTATTTGCTATGACTTGGAAGCATATTTATTATCAAGTAGGTGGAGTGAATTTAGAAAGCTCTGACAACAATGCTCCTGCTATAACTTTACAAAACTGGCTGATTAACATGACAGCCTACTGCATAAATGAAACAGAGCTACCACCTACAGAAAGCATTCATTATTCCCTTAAAAACACTTCTCCGCCGTTATGGTGCTATGTGGAACAGTCATTAGACCAATTACCACCAATGTTAAGGTTAATGGTCTTAATGGCTCAAACTTTCCACTGGAGTGAAACCAGAATTGCTGCTTATTTACAAGCTGAGGGAGAAGGCATTTCTCCAAACGAAGTAGCAAATTTTCTCCAACAAGGTTATCGTATGCTTGAAGAAAAATTACCAGCGGATATCCGTGCCATATATTTGGGTGAGAATTTCTTTCAGCCAGTGTCTGCGTGATAATACCAGTTTTGTTGTTTTATGCTGGCAATTATTTTCTTTTTTGTAAATCCTTTTACTTAGAACGTATTTTTAGGGCAAATTTATATGAAACAGTTGAGTTTACTAGCAGGAGCCAAAATTCGACCATCTTCCCATATTGGTCGCAAGCAATTACCAAACAAGCTGAATCAAGCTTTTGGTTTTTTACTATTTTCCCTGCTGCTGAGTCCTGTGGCTGCGAATGCGACGGATATTACAGAGCAACTACACTATCCCCAAATAGATAAAAAAGTCTTACTCCAATCAAGAGATGAAGCAGATACTTTGCTCCGTTTGGGTGAAAGACAAAATGTCCAGGGAAACCATGATAAAGCTGTTAGGTCTTTATTGCAGGCATTAGAAATTTATCATTCAATTGGCGATTTGAATGCAATTGGTTTAACTTATGAATTTTTAGGCAAAGGTTATATCCAATTAAAGCAGTATAAAAAAGCAGAAGATGCTGTTCGCAGAAGATTGGCGATCGCCCGTGACACAAAAGACTTTCAAAGTCAGATTTTTGCGCTAAACAACATTGGTACATTACTGCTGCGAAAAGGTGAATTTGAAACAGCTTCTGACACTTTTGAAGAAGCAATTATCATAGCTAGAAATATTGATAATACTGAAGGTTACGGCATATCTTTGAGCAATTTGGGATTAGCAACTGCAAGATTAGGAAATTACAATAAAGCAGTAAAACTATACAGAAATGCACTTAACTACCGACGACAAACACGCGACCCTATCGGTGAAGCAAATACTTTAAACAACTTAGGTGAAGCTTACAGTGTTGTTGGTACTTACCAAGACAGGTTAGGTACTTATGGAACAGCATTAAGGCTTGCTAAAACAGCAAAAGATAATGGAAATCAATTAAGAGCTATTGATGGGTTAGTAGCTGCTCATAGTTCGGTTGGTCGGTATAATCGCGCAATTGAATTATTGGAGAAGCGTTTAGCAATTGCTTCATACCTAAAAAGCCCATATGAAAAACTGAAGTCCTTTGAATCCTACGCTAAAGTTTATGAAAAGCTTGGTAAATACACCACAGCTCGCAACTTTTACGAAAGAGCAATTACCTTAGCCCGAACCATTGAAGATAGTCGGAAGGAAGTGCTATTACGCGATAGAGTTACTCAGATGATGAAGAAAAGTTAGTTTGGAAATTAGGGATTGGGGATGATACAGAGATAAGGGACATTCTTAAGTAGCAATTAAAAATTAACGATTACCCGAATGGATGGTTGAATATCTGAAAACAAGAACAAATCGATATTTTACTTACTACTTACTACTTACTACTTACTACTTACTACTCCTAACTCCTGAGACGTAGCAGTGCTACGTCTCTACAACTGTATAACTATCTCTTAAGCTGCTTTCCACAACTCAAGAATTGTATCGGGTAAAAATCCTTCAACTTCTTTAATTCTTTCTTGAGATAATTCCTCTTTAGTGGCAGAAAATACGGATTTTACAACCATTCTTTCATCTACACCTTTTTGCAGACCACCTTCTTGACGAACCCGGAATAAGAAAGTGTCAGAATCGATTTTTAAAGGTGGACGAACTTTACTTAAGAAAGCCACGATGGGATTGGTGTCTTTCCATAAATCAGCGATTTCATTTTGTAAAGCTTTATTCTTAGTAGGTTCTGCTGGTTCGTGCAATTCCTGAGAAACCCGTTCGGATGCTTCATTACTCATCATATCTCGCATGGTACGGAATACCACTTCACTGATATCTCTCGCATCGAAAATGTCATTTAAATTGCCTTTAAGCATTACCTTTTCTAAGAAAGGCATATTTTTTGTTGCTATGGGAGTTGCTGGCCCCTTGTCTAAAGCTTCAGGAGGATTTTTCTCCATTTTTTCCAGCAGCTTTTGTCCTTTATCAGTTAATTTTGCCTCTTCAAATTGAATTAAATGGGGAAGAGGACCGTCTTCAGCACCCAAAGTATTTGCAACTCTAGCATTAACTTCGTCAGGATTTACTGCACTAGGAACATCTTCTTGATTCGCGTATGCATTACCCGAAAATTTTGCTTGGATATATTGCTTCTGATTTAAATAATCTAAATGACCTAAAAAGTCACTTTTGGTCAATCCTCTACCTGTAAAATCAGTTTCGGTGAAGTTAACTTCGCTCATTTTAGAGCCGCTATCTTTTATTTTTTTGAGTATAATAAAGGCAACATCTTCTCTTAAATTAATTGGCATTTGACCCTCCGGAAAGCTTTATTTTGATGAATAATTTTTAGCTGAAGATATTTATTTTTATCAAAATTAGACTGGTAATTCGTAGAATTAATCCAACAAAAATAACTAAATAAGTACAGATTAATAATCAATTTCTTTTAAATATTGTATCAAACTGCCAGTGTCTCAATGATTTAATAATTCTTCAAGCTTTATCCACAACATTAATAGGTAGGGTTACTCATTCGCATCTGTCAGTAGAAACAAGTTATATCAGCCACCCGAAATATTTTTAACTTGAGTAATTAAGACCCAGGAATAATTGGCAAAGTGACAGTAACTGTTGTACCTTTGCCTAAAATGCTTTCAATTTGTATTTGTCCTTGATGATTTTCAATAATTGCCTTGGAGATAGGCAATCCCAAACCAGAACCAGCAGTATTCTGAGTAAAACTATTTCCTGACCTATGGCTGCGTGCAGGGTCTACTCGGTAAAAACGGTCAAATAAGCGCGGTAAAGCTTCAGGTGGAATACCAATACCGTTATCTTCAATCTTCACTTGCAATACCGAGCGATTTACAACTTCCAGACGTGCTAATTCAACTTTAACTTTTCCGTTCTCTGATGTGTAACGTAGAGCATTGCTAATTAAATTGGTAAATAAACGTGCTAATTGCTCCCAATTACCCATAGAGGTAAACCAATCTTCTAGCAATTCCGGATTGCTTTGGGTTTGAGGAGAATCAATTAAATGTAACCATAAAGCAATATTTTTTGAACTAGCAAGTAATTGTTGTTCTTCAAATACTTCCATTAGTAAAGCGTCAATGGGACAAGAAGAAAACTCGTAAGCGCTAATTCCGCTATCTTGACGTGCTAAAAACAGTAAATCATTAACTAACTTGCCAAGACGCTGAGTTAATCTTTCTATAAGTTTGAATTGTTGTTGATAATGTTCTACATTATCTCCTTGTGATTGAGTTAATTTCAACTCATCTAAAGCAACCTGGACATTAGTTTGAATTAAAGCAATAGGACTCCTAAGTTCATGAGAAGCATCAGCAGTAAATTGCTTAAGATGCTGATAAGACTCGCGGACTGGTTCCATTGCTTTACCAGAAAGAAACCATCCGCTAGCTCCAACAGAAAATAGCATCCAACTGATACCCAAAGCTAAATCTACAATTAAATCGCGACTAGGTTTTGTGACTTCAAACCAAGGGTGACTCACCCTGAGATACCCTAAAACTTGTCTTCCGACTTCTACTCTTTCAGTAACTTGTCGTAGCAGCATAGGTTCGGAAAACGCATCCACCTTTTTCCCTTGTCTCCCTGTCTCCTTGTCCCCCCGTCCTCTTTTCTCCCCATCACTTTGAACAACACGAACTGTTTCACCCATACGGTTGGGATGTATGGGAATATCTAAAGGTTCTGATAGAGTTGACCAAAGTAATTGACCCGTGGGGCTAAACCATTCTAAATCTATACGGTCATCATCGCGAGTATCGGCATTATCACGGAAGCTCGCTTCTAAGTTAAGGTTGAATTGACCGTTATTTGAGTTTACAGCTTCAATAACTAGAGAACGTTCAATAACCTCCACCACATGGTTCAAAGTATCGTCAATCCGGTCAATTAATGTATTGCGTACATACAAATATACTCCACTAGCAAACAGCAATAGTAATACAGCCATAATCGCTGTATACCAAATCGCAAGACGACGACGAGTAGCTTGAAACATAGTTAATAAACAGCGAACAGTTAGCAGTTACCAGCGACCGGTTAAGAATTCCACTTTATCTACCCCCTATACTTATTATAGCTTTTTTAAGTATTCTTACGCATATTGCTTTTACATTTTAATCACGTAATTCCATATTCTCACTGAAGTAGTCTTTTAGGAGTAGAGGTTACATTCTTGATGTAAACCAGTTACGAAGCAATAAACAAAATTAGTTTAAGCTTCGATGAATAAAAATTGATAACTTGATATAAAGTTTCAATAACTTTATTGGTTGAGGGCAAAACAAGAAGTGTATGGGAGTTTAGGTAAGTGCGTTTATAGAAGAGTAAGTAAACTGTTATGGCAATATTTTTTCATATTTGTACTCAGGAATTATGTTTTATATATTGACATATTACGAGACAGATTTGAATTATTTCCCATTATTTAATCAGTCAATTATTCACTCGGTTAGTAGTAAAAAAGCGTTCTAAACTCCTACAAGTTCCCTAGTAAAACCGAAGCGACAGTGTAAGCTAAGCGTTATCAAATCAATTAACCAGTAGTCACTGACATAAAACTGCTGTTAAAAGTATTCAATAATCTCGTTTACTAATTGTCGCTGCAATAGTTAATTACTTACGTAAGCGAGATAAACACAACAGATTTTCATGAAATTATAAATGGAGGTGGTGCTTAAAAAAAATCTAATATTGAAATTAATTCACTTGTCTTCATAAACGAATTTCGTTTTTATGCAACTCTCCGGCTTACCAGGGAACTTCTATCAAACCGCTTTATCACAGCATGAAGTCAAAGTTATGGTTATTTTTAGCCTTGTATAAAATATACTGTACCGGAATATTGGCTCCATAAATCCAGGTGTACGTATTTTTATTCTAATAACTTGATTCTAAGCGTTTTAATTTTTCATCCCTTTAGCATATTGATTTGGATAAGTCAGAACAAGAGAGTTTATCAAACAAACAACATTTACCTTACTAAAACCACAGAGAGAATTGACATGAATAAGAAAGTTTTGGGTCTTTTAGCTGCAAGTGCAGCAGTAGTTGGTAGTGCAATTTTTGCTACACCCGCTCGCGCAGTTCAGCAAGAAGTAGAGGTTAACCTAACCGTAGATGAAGTACTATTCTTGCGTACTTTCGAGACTGTAAGTTTAAGAATTAGCCAAGGTGAATTAGGAGGTGCGATTGATAAAGACTTCGTTGGCACAACCGATGGTACAGCACTAATTGATGTAGAACAAGACACTGGTGTAGAGGAAATTAACCCAGGTGACAATGTAACTAAGGAAGTAAAAGAATTGTACGCTGTTTACGGAAATGGTGATGTAGATGAGGATGATGTTAGTGTATCAATCACAGTTAGCCCTGGTGGAGATATGCTTTCTAACAACGCTGGCAGAAATGAGATACTAGCAAAAATGTCGGTTGTAGGGCCGCTCGAAAGCGAACGTAACGTTGATGATTTAAATGATGATTTAGATTTAGACGGTACTCTACTAAGAATAGGAGGGGTTGAACTGGCATTTGAGTTCCAAGAGGACGACGGGACAGCAATAACACCCCAAGCTGGTGATTATACTGGAGGTAGATTAACAGTAGAAGCGACTACAATTGGTAGCTAATTCTCTAGCCAAATTGTACTAGCTTCTTGTGAAGTTTAAGTCTAAGTAATGTCTGGTGCAGGCTGCAAAAATGCCTGCTTCCAGCATCAAAATAAATCAATGAATCAAGCTTTGTAAGAATTTAGAAGCAAAAAGAACTAATTAATTATTCATTCATATTACTACCAATAAAATGAGCAGCAAACGCAAATTCAAATGCTGCTTGGCTATAGTTGTAGCATTTTTAGGTTTGTCGCAATCACAACTTTTAGCACAAACAGCACCGACAGAAATCAATCAGATATCACCTTCAGAATTCGACCTAAAGCTTAATAAACCGGACTTATTTTCCAACGGTAGACAGACAGGAACGGTTAATAATTCCCAAGCTTTATATGAACCTCTGGGAGTTCAACAATTAAATCAAGCTGACGTAATTCGCACGATAGAGTGGCAAATGCGAGTTCAAAGAGAAGAGCTTAAAGACATCAATAACCCAGAAGCTAGCTATGAAATTAAGGCTAATAATGATGTTACAGAAGATAATTTTAGCCGAGGTCGTTCCAGGTACAATACTATCCCCGTAGATGTAGAAACTTCTGAAATCGAAACTTTACCCGACGGTAACGAAACAGAGACTGTGATAGTAAAAGGCATATCAACTTTAAAATTTGATGTTTCACGGTTTCCACGTGCGGGAATTTACGGAGGAAAACTATTGATATGCCTCAAAAATAGAAGTGATGGATGCATAGGGCAATAATAAATAACCGTTTAATATTTTGCTCTGATGGTAAGCAAGAAAGCAAAGCAAATTTTTCTGTTTAGAGTGTGAGAAAGTTACAAGTGCAGATAATAAAAAAAACTACAGGTATAGTACTAAGTTTAATTAGCACTTTAGCTCTAGGAATACCTAGCGCTAATGCTGTTCATATTGGCGTAAGCCCACCGAGAGTTGAAGTTGAAATCAAAGATAAATCTCGCTCTAAAACCATCAAAATTGCCAATTTTGACAAAAAACCCGTGGAAATGAGGGCTTATGTTCGTTCTTGGACGCTGGATAAAAACGGTAAATTGCAACTATTGAATTCTTCCGCACAAACTTTAGACCAGTGGATTGTTTTCACTCCCTCCAGATTTACTATTCCTGCTGGTGGTACCCAAACTATACGCTTTGCAATTCGTCCAAAAGTTGAGCCAAGGGAAGGCGAACATAGAGCTATGCTTTATATCGAAGAAATTCCGCCTCAAAGTGATGACAACTCAAATGTAGTAACAACTGTAGGACGTTTGGGAGTTGCGATTTTTGGTTATGCAGGAGATGTCAAAAAAGTTGGCGTTCTTAATTCCGTTAATGTAGATGCAAAACCTAATGGAGTTCAAGCTATTTTCGACGTTTCTAGTAAAGGAAATGCTCACGTCAAAATGAAGGGACAGTATGGAATTTGGCCTGCTGCTAAATATCCAGGAGCAAAAGCAACAGAAGCTTTGAAAACATCACGCGGTCGGTCTACTAAACTACCAGAAAATATGATATTCGCAGGAAAATTAACTAATTCTCCTGTATTAGCAGATACTCGCCGTCAGTTAGTGATGCCGATTAAAAAGAAATTACCTCCTGGTAACTATATCTTGGATATCAATGGGGAATTAGACGGAGTACCAATCGATAAAGGTATTCCTTTTACGGTACCAGCAGCAGTTGGCGCTCCTAAACCGACGAAATCACCTGCAACTTCTACAACTTCTCGAATTAAATAATTTTTAGAGTAGTTGATTCTGGAGCATTTAATAATTGTTCGGGCAGTACCCCGCGATGAAAAATAATGCTCCTGAATTTATTTTTTATATCTCTAAAAAATACCTAATTTTTTATTTTTATTAGCTGCATCTATCTGTTTTTTTCATATAACTAATACTAAAATTCATCGTTCACAGCCTGTGTCAGGCTAAATATTAATAATTTTGTGCCAAGTATGCTCTACCTAGCTTTACCACCTACACCCCCAGCAATTTTCAGTACATTAACTCCAAAATCTTCAGCGCAAGATGGTGGATGTCAATCCTTGCAGATAAAATCAGAAAAACCCGACCTTGTAAACAATTTACTAGGTAAAATACTGGCTAATTCTGTTTCAACAAAACCTTGTGGTGACCAAAAAGAACAGTTAGAAACTTACGAGGTTGAGCCAACAACTACATCTAGAGAAGAAACTAGAAAACAAAATTTACCCGTCGCCGAATCCAGTACCCAAAAGCAAGCAGCAGTTGAAAGCAAGACAACTCCAACTCCAGAACAACAAGTCGCTCAACCAGAAAAGCAATCTGAGAATCAAAGTAAATCTGCTGATAAAAATGCCATAGGGCAAATTCTAGCAACGGTACAGCAATTAATTAACGTCTCTTTATATGCCTCTATTAACAATACTATTAGTAATACTGTCGAACCAAAAACAGAAAAACCAATAGAAAAACCTGCAAAAATTGCTTCTAGTAAATCTAATTCAGTAGAAAATAATGAGAATGCAGCCAACCAAAAAGTTGCCAGCGCTAACAATACAAGTACTGCAAAAATATTAGTAGTCGTTCAGGAATTAATAGCGGCTTCCATATCTGCTTCTTTAAACAATACTATCAATGATTCTGTTAAAGCCGATGTTCAAACTTCGGGAGAAATAGCTCTTGCTAATCCCAATAAAGATAAAAAAGCAAATGATATAGTCAAAAAGCTAACTAGACATAAAAAAATAGCTGCGGTAAATAATAAAAAAAATACCAACACAACTTCTTTACGTAGTTCCTTAATAAATAAACTCCGCAGCAAAAACTCTAACTCTATACGACTAGCACAAGTAGAGGGGCAGCCTTTCCTTGTTGGAATTATGATAAACGGTCGGGAAGTTGGAACTTTAGACATTATTGAAGAAAATAATACTTTATTAATTCCTTTAGAAACTCTTGGGGAACTTGGTGGATTTTCTGTGAAGGGAACCCAGAGCGGTGTTGAAGCTAAGACCCCTTTAGGAGTAGTTACATTTGCACCTAGCACGGTAAAACAAATAAACGGTTTAAGCTACGTTACTAAAGAAATACTTCAGGAAAAACTAGAGATAAGTTTAGAGTTAAATACCGCTGATTTAACCTTACTTGCGGACTTACCTTGGAGGGGTGGTAGCAGACAACCTCGAACAAATGCTCAATTAACACCCGATTTTCTTGCACCTAGCACTGGACTTTCAAGTCTTAGACAAGAATTAACTCTTAATACAAGTTCTAGAGATACAAGTATACGCAGTTCTACACTTTTGGGAGGAAGACTTGCTGGAGGTACGTGGCGTGTACGTATGGGTAATAACTTTGAAGACCAACCAAACTTAACGGAATACTTTTTCTATAAACGTAGCAATCAATTCCGCTATCAAATTGGTCGTCAAAGATTAGGTTTGCATCCTTTATTAAATAGTCTTGACTTAACAGGATTGCAATTTGGCTACAGTAATCTACCAGCAACAAGTTTTGGTATAAGTTCGAGTGCTAGTGAAATTTTACCCAGACGTTCCAGGCCGGTACAAACATTTCGCGGTCAAGTTCCTCCAGCGAGTGTCGTACAGTTAAGAGTTGGTGGTGTTGCTGTAGCATCACAACAGGTAGGATTTAATGGAATTTATGAATTTCTCGATGTCAGACTACCCGTTGGTCAAAGCAATGAAGTAGAGCTTTTAGTTTTTGACCGCAATAATTTACGTTCTCCTATTGATATTCGTACCGTTAGAATTAGTTCATCAGACTTGCTTTTGCCAGCAGGTGGTAACGTACAGTTAGGTGGTTTAGGTTTTAGCGGTAACCTAGTTCAAGATAGTTTGTTTAGCGATTTTAATTCTGATGATGGAGGTGAACTAGTTGGTTTTTATCAACTGCGTCAGGGACTTTCAAATAATTTAACTTTGGAAGGCTCATTGCAAGCAGTTCCTAATTCCTTTCAAAGTCAAGCAGGTTTAGTTTGGCGTTTGGCAAATCCGGTAATTTTATCTGCAAGTGTAGGTAATTCTTTTGATAAAGTTGGTTACGCTGCTAATCTGGATATGGATTTTGATAAATTAGAAATAAATGCTAATTCTCAATCTTTACCTGAAGGATATAGAACCGGTAATTCATCAAGTAGAGAGCGTTTTAACCATAGTTTAGACCTTAGATATCGCTTCGGTAATAAATTTAATCTAGGCTTTATTGCTCGCAGTCGTAAAGATGGTGATAATAATTCTTCCAACTATATTTTACCGACTTTCTCCGCTCGTCCTTTTTCTAAATTATCTTTAAGCGGTAGACCTGATATATACGGAAAATATTTATTAAATGCTTTCTTTAGACCTAATAGAAGTACAAGACTATCTTTTAATAGTTATGGTGACTCATATGTCTCGGATTTAAGATACAATCTCAATCGCAATTATCAATTATCTTTTGGAAACGAGTTTGGTGGTGATGCCAATACACGTTATTCTGTAGGTCTTAATCACAATGCAAGTAACTTTAACAATTTAAGCTGGAATGTGGGTTTAGCCTTAAGCGATGGAGAAGTAGGACCTACAGCAGGTGCCAGTATGCGCTTATTACCTGGTTTGTTCGCAAGATTGAATTATCAAGCTATTCCTTCGAGGGGAGGAAGCTTCAACGCATTTGATGATGGTCGTCTCAGCCTATCCCTAACATCAGATATGTCCGTTGCAGGTGGTAAGTTTACCCCAGCCAGATACAGCGGAATTAGTAAAGAACGTGGTGCAGTGGCCGGTAAATTAGCAGTAGAAGGAGAAACCGAAGGCTTTGATTTAAGTGGTTCAATTGTCCGCATTTACGATACTCGTAATAAGAATGTAGGTTCTACAAAAACTGACTCTAGTGGTAATTTCTTTGTCGGTAATTTACCAGAAGGCGTTTATGTTATTGAACTCGAACCCGAAGAATTGCCCATCGAACTCGCAGTATCCAAGACTAGCTTTGTAGCTGAAGTTGGTGCTGCTGGGGTTACTCGTGTAGATTTCCCCGTGAGAACGGAATATGGGGTTGCAGGAAAAGTAACAGATGCATCCGGTCAACCTTTAAAAGAAGTACGTATAGAATTAGTCACCAGCACGGGGGCACGAGTATTATCTGGAACCACCGACCAATTTGGTTTGTATCGCCTTGATGGGGTTCCAGTTGGTAGCTATACCTTACGAGTTCCCCAACAGGATGCTCTCGAATCCAACGATTCTCTTCCCAAACGACAAATAGTAATCAACAATAAATTCGTTTATAACCAAAATCTCCAATTACCAATCTCCGCAGCCGCTAAGAAGAAGAAGGATGAGAAATAGAAATCAGCGAACAGTTACCAATTACTTAGCATTTTTTAAGTAATATTTTTAAGTAATTCAAGTATAAAAAATATTTTTATTAAGCTCATAAAGCAGCTTGAATCAAAGGAAAATTATAATCATACATTCATACAATTTATACACTCAAATAAGTCCAGCAAGTTGAGTTTTGCCTAAGTAAAAAGACTTCAATTAATTAAATGCGACTACAACTAATCGATACATAATTTATCTCTTTTAACTGGTAACAGGCTACATTTAATCTAATATATTATCTATAGCGGAGTTCCTGCTATACCTGTCGCACCTGCCGTTCGCAGAAAGGTAATCATGGCGAAATCGAAGAAAAATGCCAATCATAATAAGTTGTCAGACCCGAAATACTATCTCAATCGAGAGTTAAGCTGGCTGGAGTTTAATAATCGGGTGTTGCATGAAGCAATGGATTCCCGAACTCCTTTACTGGAGCGTCTTAAATTTTTGGCAATTTTCTGCACTAATCTCGATGAGTTCTTCATGGTAAGAGTTGCAGGATTGAGACAGCAGGTAGAAGCTAAAGTTAGTACAAAAAGTTTTGATGGTCGCACTCCGCAACAGCAATTAGAAGAAATTAGCTTTATGTTGCGTCCGGTTGTAGTTCAGCAGCACCAACATTTTGAAAAGAAACTGCGACCTGAGTTAGCATCCCACGGTATTCATATTGTCAATTACATTGATTTAACTGATAAACAACGCAAATTTTTAGATAATTACTTTGAGGAACAAGTTTTTCCGGTTATTACTCCACTTGCTGTAGACCCCAGTCACCCTTTCCCCTACATATCTAATCTCAGCTTGAATTTGGCTGTTGTGGTTAAGAACCCTGAAACCGAAGAAGAACTGTTTGCTAGAATCAAAGTCCCTAAAGTACTACCGCGTTTTTTGCCTTTACCACCAGAGTTAGGAATCGAAAAAAATGGCAAATCCTGCGTTTGGAGTGGTGTACCTATTGAACAGGCGATCGCACACAATTTAGAGTGTTTGTTCCCAGGAATGAATATCCAGGAATACTACACTTTTCGCATCACTCGCGATGCTGACTTGGCTTTGGAAGAAGATGAAGCTGATGATTTGTTGTTAGCAATCGAACAAGAATTAAGAAAACGTAGGGCTGGAGGAAACCCGGTCAGAATAGAGTTGCAATCTCAGACACCAAATAGTGTCCGCACAAAACTGCTGGAAGTTTTGGATTTATCAGAAAATGATGTCTATGAAATAGATGGTCTTTTAGGATTGCGAGACTTAATGTACTTTATGTCGCTACCAATTCCAGAATTAAAAGATACACCTTGGAAGCCAGTGGTTCCTGCTAGCCTGCAAAGGATAAAAGAGTCTACTCTTAATCCGAATATGCAGCCTATAGAAGAAGGAAAAGATTTTTTTAGTGCAATTCGAGAAGGGGATTTATTAGTACATCATCCTTATGAATCATTTTCTGGTTCGGTAGTACGTTTTATTACTAATGCTGCCCGCGACCCAGATGTATTAGCGATTAAAATGACTCTTTATCGGACTTCTGGGGATTCACCAATTGTCAATGCTCTAATAAATGCTGCTGAAAACGGCAAACAAGTTTCCGTGCTTGTGGAACTTAAAGCCCGTTTTGATGAAGAGAATAATATTTATTGGGCTAGGCGTTTAGAAAGTGTGGGCGTTCATGTAGTCTATGGTCTTGTAGGTCTCAAAACTCACAGCAAAATAGTTATGGTTGTGCGTCAGGAACAAGACCACATCCGCCGTTACGTACATATTGGCACCGGAAACTACAACCCTAAGACAGCAAGAATTTATACGGATATCGGATTATTCAGTTGCCGAGAAGAGTTGGGGGCTGATGTCACCGATGTATTTAATTTCTTGACTGGTTATTCCCGACAAAAGGCTTATCGAGAATTATTAGTTGCACCAGTAAATATGCGAGACCGTTTTCTAACGCTGATTAGTCGAGAAATAGAAAACGTACAAAAGGGTTTTTCTGGACGTATTGTAGCTAAAATGAATTCTTTAGTAGATTCTCGATTAATTGCTGCTTTATACGAAGCTTCTCGTGCGGGAGTTCAAATCGATTTGATTGTACGGGGAATTTGCTGTTTGCGTCCGGGATTGAAGGATGTGAGCGAAAATATTCGTGTAATTAGTATTGTGGGTCGCTTCTTGGAACATTCCCGCATTTTTTACTTTTACGATAATGGTGATGAGCAGATTTTTATTGGTAGCGCTGACTGGATGCCGCGCAACTTAGACCGAAGGGTAGAAGTGATAGCTCCAATCAAAGACCAAGATATTGCTAAAGATATACAAGAAGTTTTAGGAATTATGCTTGCCGATAACCGTCAAGCTTGGGAACTCAACTCAAATGGCAATTATATCCAGAGAAAGCCCCACGAAGATTCTCCAGAAGCAGGTTCCCAAAAAACATTAATGCAAATTGCTTTAGATAAAAGCGCAAATGTATCAAATTTAATCAGTTCTAAGAAGAATTCACTATATCTTGTGGACTTACCTTAAATAGTGGTATCGAAAATGGGGAATTAGAAGTAGGAGATAGACATTTTCACAATTCCAGGAATTACGCAATTGTCACAACACTAAGCTGGTGCGTGACACTCAAAACATTATTACTACGTTCGGGCATTTTCAAAGTGTCACGTGCCTCGGCAATAATACGGGAAGAAAATCTACACCCTCCGGGTTCCTTAGTTGCTCATGGGGGAAACCACGCCATTTGCTACAACGCGCTTGTTCCCCTTCGGGTTCACTAGGAAAGGGGGACGGAAACCGACACCCCCTTTCCTTGATTCACCGCGCAACGCAATGGCTCCCCAAGACCGCACTAACTCACCGTATTTTGCCTCCCCTACAAAAAAATGTGCCGGTTGTGTAAGTCCTAAATTCCTCGTATAAATTTTATGCGATTGGCTCTCAAAGCTACTTGCTACTTGCTACTTGCTACTTGCTACTTGCTACCTGCTACTTGCTACTTACTAATTGCTAATCCTTACTTCTTTAGGACTTAAGCAAAAGTCATGCAGTTACGTCATTACGAGCGATAATCCGCACCCGACCCGTGAAAGCGAAGTATTCAGCCTTCACCGGAGGTACGACTCAGCTGTTGTTCATCGCTAAAATGATGAGATTGCTATCTTCCTCCGGGAGACGCTCCGCTAACGCTACACTCCGTTTCGCTCGCAATGACAAACTAGCTTTGCGTAAATCCTGTTGTTCATACAACAATTATCAAAATTAAGGTAAAACCGTAATATTGACAAAATAGCTACATATTTGTCATAAATGCATACAACTTATTCAACCATAGGATAGAGTTGCTTGCCCTACGTTATCCCATAAACTATAAAGGTTACTGTAACCAAATGTCGTATATACCAGATGTTAATGTTGTCCTGTGAGCCTTCGACCTTAAGGGTTCTAGTAGTTGACGACCACGAGCTTACTCGTTTAACTCTTCAACTAGCTTTTTCTTCTCAAAAAAATATTCAAGTAGTAGGTTTGGCTAGTAATGGGAAAGAAGCCGTAGAGATGGTTCAAAGCTGCTATCCAGACGTGATTGTCTTAGATTTGCAAATGCCAGTCATGGATGGCTGGAGTGCTTCGCGCAAAATTAAAGATATTTCTCCTAAGACTCAAATTATTGCTTATTCTTCTGTAGAAGAAAAATATTTTCAGGAAACAAAAGCAATGGCTAGAGTAGACGCTTTTTGTAAGAAAGACGTTCCGACTAACGAACTTGTAGGTTTGATTAACCAGTTAGGAGAGCCTGAAACTAACTCTTAAACTGTAGAATATATACCTTAATAGTAGGTTAAAGTTAGGGTTTAAATTAAAGCTAAAAAAAATACATAAAGCGCCAGTAGAAGCTCAACTTTAATATAAATACTGACGCAAAGTTTTTTATCTTTATTTATTATTTATTTTCTATTATTTATTTTTTTACTTCAAATTTAATTATGTTTGCGAGCAGGACGATTTGTATTTAAACGTCTTGCTCGTTATTCGTTTAACAATTTTTACCCCTCTCCAATTTAGCGGAGAGGGGAAAGGATGAGGTTCAACTGTATTGTATCTAAGCGAAAACCGCTGTATTGAGCTTAAGGGAAAGTGCGTTTGTATTCATCAAGCAATTCATCCATTTCTTCTAAAGCCTGATTGACATCTATTCTCAAGGTTCCTAAATTTGGTTGTTCTAACAAGCTTAGTAGATATTCGCGCTTGCTTTCAACTACTGCAATTCTGTCTTTTATATTCTGTATATCCATCGTTCGCGGCTATATTTGGCTGAGTGATACTTTTAAGTTAACCCAAAAGAAACGATTTTGAGCATTTTATTTGAGGACGTAATTTTATCAAAGTATTACCTATTTTCGGCGATAATGAAAAAATCGTTACAGTCAAATTTAAAATACGATAATAGAGTATGCTACGCAAAATTTCTTTGGGAACGGTAGGTTTAATTGTTGGTGGATTTTTAACCACTATGGGCTTTATATCTTATGCAGTCCACAATGCTACGCTTAATCTTATCGGCTTTTTTTACGGTATTCCCGTGCTTTTAGGAGGGCTTGCACTCAAAGCCAACGAACTCAAACCAATACCGTTTGTGCCCCCAACACCAGAATCTGTTGTATCGCTGCGAGAGCAAAAAGCAACCGATACTCAAAATCAAGTACGTCAAGATATCACTCGGTATCGTTATGGGATTGATGTTCACTTGGATAAAGCTTTAAGTCATCTTGGCATCGGTCAGTTAGATGAGGAATTACCCGAGCTTTTAACGTTGCGAGAAATGGAAATCGACGGAAACTATGCTTTAATTCTAGATTTCGATTCACCTCAAGTACCTTTGGAAGTTTGGGAGGAAAAACAGCAAAAAATGACTGGTTTTTTTGGCCCAGGAGTAGATGTTAAAATCGAGCAGAAAGAAGATGAGCAAATTGAATTAGCATTAATTACTACTTCAGAAACGGAAGAAGGCTAAAAATCATACCTATACTCATTTTTCTAGACGCACAGCATACCACTGTAGATATTCTCCCGGTCCGACATCGAGTTCGCAGCTAGTGTCAAGTAAGTATTGTGCTTGCTTCTGAACGGAATCAATTTTTTTCAAGTCGTGTGGTAATTCTTCTTCCTTGAGTTGTTGTAAAGTCTGTTTCAGCTTTTCCAACAACTCTGTGGAAGTAAGAAATTGTTCTGGTTGGTTAGTTTCCAAGACGACATAATCATCTTGTTGATACATTAATGAATCTGGCATGGGATTTTTGCTGATATGAGTACTTGAAAAAATGCTGTTTTGAGAGATATTCCTGAAGAGACAGTTTAATAACTTAATATTTATTTATTTAGGGCTTGCCGATTCTAAGTATTATACGTAATTTTGAAAGAAAATTGTAATTAAGGGCGATTATATGGGAACCATAGAGAATAAGATTTCTTTTCACCCAATGGTGTAGCCGTACTTCTTATATCGTTAATAGGGTTCTTCCGCAAATTATATAGATATGCAATTTAGCCATCTACCAGAAGCTTTGTTTATAAAAGCAAAATTGTCTGCAAAATTTCAGCAGATAATTGTGAAATATAATATCGGTTTTTCAAGAAAAATCTACAAAAATACTGACTTATTTGATATCTTTTTCGGCTCTAAAAGCTTTGATACCATACTGCCACTGAAGATGACAGTAAAAAATAATTATTGTTTAAAGGTATTCAATGTTATTTGTTAAAGCTTTCACTTTAAAGATAAATATTTTGCGGACGATTTAATATTCGTTCACCCTGCTACTTTGCCTATTTCAACAAGCAATGATAGTGAAATCAAAAAAACCCATCATTGATGGCATTAAAGCAACAGTAGGGCACTAAGTTAAAAAAAATGCTGTGAAAAGCCTGGAAGTATTAATCGCATAGCTGTCCTAGTGTCTGGCACCCTGTATTGATTTACTTTTGGCTTTACCACTTTAGTATTCTGTAGAACGCAACTCATGTCAGGGACAAGCCCAACTTCTTTTTCTACTAAACCTCCGTTGATTTTAGTGGCCGATGACGATAAAGCCATACGGACTCTTCTATGTGAATATATGGGTAGTGAAGGATATCGCGTAGTAGATGTTACCAACGGTCGGGAGTGTTTAGATGCCTATATTAGTTTAAAACCCGATTTAGTTTTATTAGATGCATTAATGCCAGTGATGGATGGTTTTACCTGCTGTCACGAATTAATGCAGATTGCTAGAAATAATTTAGCTTTAGCTTTAGCAAACTTTGATACTGAATCCTATGCAAGCACCAGCGTTATTTCAAAATTGTGGGAGCGTACACCAATACTAATGATTACGGGTTTAGACGACCCAGCATCAGTAGACCGTGCTTTTGGCTCCGGGGCTAGTGATTATGTGACTAAGCCTATCCATTGGGCTGTGTTGAGACAAAGAGTAAAACGGTTATTACAGCAAGCGCAACTATATAAACAGTTAGAAGCTGCTAATCAGGCTTTACAAGAACTAGCTAATATGGATGGTTTAACCGGGTTGGCTAATCGTCGTCGGTTTGACCAGTATCTACAAAACCAATGGATGAATTTAGCCGGTTCGGACAAACCAATGTCGTTAATTTTGTGCGATATCGACTTTTTTAAAAGGTTTAATGATAAATATGGTCACCCAGCAGGAGATTTATGCTTGCAAAAGGTTGGTGCTGTGTTAAATGGTGCAGCCCAAAAAAATCAGGATTTGGTCGCTCGTTACGGTGGTGAAGAATTTGCCGTTATTATGCCCAATACCCATGCACCAGGCGCAGTTCACGTTGCAGCTTTAATGCAATCGGGAGTCAGAGAGCTACAGGTCGAACATTCAGAATCTGGAGTTAGTAATCATGTAACTTTGAGTTTAGGAGTAGCAAGCACCATTCCCGATTTTGAATCTTCGCCAAAGGATTTAATTATCTCAGCGGATAAAGCTCTTTATCAAGCTAAACAAGAAGGTCGTAATCGGATAGTCCTTAAAAAGGTAAACTGTTGAATTAAAGCCGACGGCGGGATTTGAACCCGCGACCTATTGATTACGAATCAATTGCTCTACCACTGAGCCACGTCGGCACAAACAGTGTCACATTATATCATTATGAACTTCATGGTACAACCAAATCCTAAAAATAGCACTAATAAACCTAAGTTAGATCCAGAGCTTTATGCTCGTCTAAAAGCAGAAGCAGCATCTCCTTATCGAGGATTACGAAAGTTTGTTTATTTAGCTTTTAGTGCTTCTGGCTTAATAGGAGCATTTATTTTTGTGTTGCAGCTATTAGCCCGTAAAACATCTCTTGAGGTTGGTCTACCATCTTTAGCACTTCAACTAGGAGTAGTAGCTTTGATGGTTTTTCTTTGGCGATTGGAAGATAGTCGCGAAGAAAAACAGTAAATATCTTGCTAAAATTCTTCATCTTTGTTAAATAACTTTACAAGACTCCATAAAAACACACATCTTGAGATGAAACATAAAAAAAATATTAGGAAATTAGCAGGGAGCAAAGATTTCTGAGAAACTAAATATTGTTGAAACGAGGTCAGCTTATATAAAGACCTTGGGCTTATATTTGATGTTTGAAAGGGGTTATCTAATTTTAAAAACCCTGTATTTTATAAAACTGATAAAAAATGAAGCGCCAGATTAACTATTGTTAGTCTTGGCGCTTTCAGTTTGCAATAGCAATAGGTAAAGGGTAGTGGGTAATTGTTTTTTCGGATTACCCATTATCTATTAATTAATAGACTCAGTACAATATTTTATTAGTTAACTATTACCGAACTATTGCTGAACTGTTACTACATAAGGAGAAGGAATTGCTTGAGCTTGTCCTGCATTAACTAGTGCTTGATAAACAAAAGCAGCAACTTCTGCTCTGGTTGCTTGACGACTGGGGTTTAGTTGTGAAGCTGTTGGATAGTTGACTACAAGCTGTTTTGCGGTTGCTGCTGCAACTGAATTTTGTGCCCAGTTGGGAATTTGAGCAGCATCGCTATAAACTGAAAGAATACCTGGATTATTTGTAGTTAAACCCAAACCGTTAGCTAAGGAAACTAATACCTGTACTCTGGGAATTTCGAGTTGTGGTCTAAAAGTATTGTTGGGATAACCAGCAAGGAAAGGACTTCTACTAGCTGTTTGAATCGCATTATAAGCCCAGAAGTTTGTGCTGACATCGCGGAAATTAGTGGCTTGTTTCTGAGCTTGTGGAGCAAAAGCTTTATTAATAATGGCAGCGAATTGAGCGCGGGTAACGGGTTCGTTAGGTTTGAAAGTACCATCGGGGAAACCAGCGATTACACCTTTAGAAGCTAAAGCTTCGATATAGTTTTTAGCCCAATAATTTGGTGCTACGTCAACAAAAGCTGTTGCACCTCCAGGAGGTGGATTTACGCTAGCAGCAACAAATTCCACTGCACCTTGAATTTTACTTTGGTCGATATCGTTACCAATCGCAAAAATTTGTATAGTCCGAGTAGCGTTGTTTATCGCATAACGCTTATTATTGCGAAGCAAGTTACCACCGGGTTCTTCAGCAGTTCCCAGGTCTGGGTTAGCAGTCGAAATCACTACAATACCATCGCGGGTATTATCCTGAATAACGTTTTTACGCAATACTGGTTGTGCTGAATTGGAGATAAAAAGTCCGTCTCTATTTTGCAAAATTTGGTTTTCAGCTATCAAGGGTGTAGATTTTCCACCGATAGCTAAACCAAATCCAGTATCTTGAAATAAGTTACCGCGAATCTCGCCGGCCGCAGATTTTGCGACAGAAACCCCATTACCTGTATTTTGAATAAAGATATTACCCGCGATTGTGGGATTACCCGTACCGGTAACAAAAACACCTTCTCGTTTGTTGTTAGTAAAAGTGCTATTTATAATTTTGGGATTTGTTGATTCTACCCATATTCCAGTACCGCGAGAAGCTGGGTTTGTGACGGTAACACCACTGATAGTAGAATTTTTTCCAGCAAGAATAGTAATGTTCTGACGAGCAAAAGTACGGCTGGTGTAATTACCGCTTCCTGTAATTAATGTTGCTTGTCCTTTTCCTGCTTCATCTCCGCGTAAAGTTACTCCCTCTTTGACTCTAAGGGGAAATCTTTCTCCTGTTTCTTTGCTGTAGCTACCAGGTGCTAGTTGAATAACTGTACCGGGTTGAGCTTGTCTAAGAGCAAAAGCGATGGTTTTAAATGGAGCAGCTTCGGTAGTACCACCATCTCTTTGGTCTGCACCAGTTTGAGGATTTACATAAATGATGCTGCTAGCAACGGGATTTTGCGCTATTTGAGTTTGAGCATTACTTTGCTTTGTAGAGTTTGCTTTTGATTCTTCTGCTGGTAGCAGCATCGAGCTACTAGAAACTACGAGCAAAGCAGCAATAGACAAAGGTAATTTAAAGTTAGTTGAGAAATTATTGCGTAAAGAAATGGGAAAGCCCTTATATTTCATCTTTAATTTGTGCGTATGATGTAGGTGCCGAGGTTAGCCTAGTGGCTTTTAACCCATGCAAAACTATACCTGATGGACAGCATATAATCAGCATAGTTCCAATACCTATTAAAATATTTTTTCGGTATTAGATTAAATTTTTAAGTACAAATACTTTTCCATACTTTTGCCACTAGTATTCTTTAGACTCAAATTTTTATCAAGGTTTTTCTTGTTACTTAATGTTAAGTACATCAATAAGTAGTAAAGCGAAATTATTTATACATTTACTGCTCAGTTATATTGCTGTTCCCTGCTCCCTATTCTCTGCCTAAACGAAATATTAAATAAATTTTGCACAAGTAGTTTAAGTACTTATTAATAATGGTTGACAAGCAACAGATAGTAGGCAAATAAATTTCAATGATAGTGCGTTCAATCAAAAATTGAACCAAAAGTCTAATTCAATGTTTAATTAAAAAGGCAATTTGACATAAAAAGTTGTGCCATTTCCCACAACTGAATCAAACCATATCTCTCCACCGTGCAATTCTACACATCTTTTTACAATCACAAGCCCTAAGCCGCTACCTCTAATTTTTCCAGCATTACTTCCGCGCTGAAAACTTTTAAAAAGCTTCTGTCTATCTTGTTCGGGGATTCCTATTCCCTGGTCTTTTACCTTAAATAAAGCAGCGTTATTGTCGCAGAGTAAATCTAAGTTTATTTCTCCACCATCAGGAGAATATTTTATTGCATTGCAAAGTAAGTTACTAAGTATTTGTTGTAGTAAAGTAGAGTCTAAATTAGCTTCATTACAATTACATTGATAGTTAAATTTAATAGTATGATGGCTTCCTCGAATCAGTTTTAAATCTTCTACTAGTTGCTCGGTGAATAAAACTAAGTTTAAGGAAGTACGTTGCAATTGAAGCTTGTCTGATTCAGCTTGATTAATAAGCAACATATTATCTACTAGTTGCACCAAATGTTTACTAGACTGTTCAATATGTTCAAAGCAGCGCATTTGACGCTTAATATCTAATTTTCCATGATATTTTTTGAGCAATTGCACTCCTAAAATTATATTTGTCAAAGGAGTTCTATATTCATGAGAAACTGTATTGACGACGCTTGATTTAAGGATGTTCAATTCCTTCTCTTTTTGTAAGGCTTTGTGGACTTCTAGGTCATTTTGCACAAAGCTACTAATATTGTGAATTGTCACTAACCATTGATTCTGATTTGGTTCGGGAATCAGTAATTGGATAACTACTTCAAAGGTTTGTTCGGGAAAATCATGGGGAATAAATTTCCGAATAATTTTTTCTTCACCACTACTAACTAATTGTTCTATTGCTTCCCCACCGAGTTTAGTAACTACATTATTACTATCTATTTTTCCAAGTAATTTTAAATTATCTCTACCATTGTGATTTGCTAAAATAATTTTATATTCGCTATCGAGCAGCAATATTCCTTGTGGTATATTCTTAATAATTTTGTCTAAAGTCTTTTCTTCTTGGGTAATAAAAAGTGACTGCAACAGTTTTTCATAGCTATGGGTATCTTCAATTTGCTTCTCTAATTCGTAAAAATCTACGATATGGGAGCCATGAGAGTTTTGTATCCCCTCAAAATTTCGGGGTATCGGCTGTCTTGAATGTCAACTGCAATCATAAAAAAGCAGCGGCGCAACTGGGGAACCGCTACGCTGATTTGACGGTACCAGGTAGGGGCAGATAGATTTTGCATTGGAACAGAAAATAGCAGTGCCCCCACCTGGCACTCCGCTGTCGCCGCCAAATCTTCCCCAGTTGCTGGATCTTCGTTCAGGGCAACAAATAAATAAAAATAATCAAAAACCAAGAAATTGATTAATGTCGGAAATTGCAAATAAACAAGGTAAATATACTATAAAAACCACTAAAAAAGTTTCAATTGTTTATAAAAACTATGAAAAAATAGCCAAATATAAATAGATGTGGTTAACTCATGTTACGGGTTTTTTACAATCAAGGGTGTTATTGAGCCACCCATGAGCAACCAAAGGGATTAGAAGAAGATTTCTGCCGAATAATTGTCTTCAAAGGTGGAATATTTTCAAATTGGGAAATGCGGTCGCGAATATACTCAAAAAAGCTGATACCCAACTTACGAGTAGTGTCAACAAGAGACATAAAAATATCCCATGCTTTTGTCCCTTGTTCTGTCTGGGTAGCGTAACTAATGTTACGCCGCTGCACCATAGTTCTGGCAGCTAACTCCGCAGGGTTGTTGTGTAATGGTAATTCTGGATGCTCTAAGACAAGAAGCAACTTGTCTACTTTTAAAGCAGTTAATCGTTTTCGCTCATCTAACTGCTCGTAACCAGTTTTTTCAGTAAAAAGTGTCCAAAATTCCAGTTCTAATTGATTAGCTTTTTCAGAACTCGGGGAATCTCGGTAAGCTAACAATTTTCGGTAATAATTCCAGAATCTTTCCAGAAAATCATCCAAAAGTTTTTGGTGGTAAGCCACCAAGGGAGTTAGCTTCTTGTAATGTCGTCCTTCATGTACCCAACAAAGAGCTAAGTCCGAAGTTATTAGCTTGAACTGTGGAGCATCATCACACCGCTTTGGTTTTGATTACGGGAGTATTAGATTGCTGATGATAAAAGGCAATTGCTGCCGATTCATATATGCGGGAACGATGCTGTCCCCCTAGTTTACACAAATATTTATCAATTAAAAAATTAAACTCAGTTTCGGTAAAAACTTTTTGTTGAGGTAATAATTTGAGTTGATTAATCCACTTGGCTGGTACACTAAAAGTTTCTAAAAGCTCATATGTTAAGGAGTTAAGAATAAGCTCAAGTTCAGTCGTGTTTTGTAATACTTTCAACACAGTCAAACGGTCTTTGTTTCGGGTCGTCTGGTAGATTGTATACAAAGGGTTGCAAATTACATTTGTTGTATGGTTCACTCCCCTCACACGCGCACCTGTTTGGTCAAAATGCTGCCAAGGACTACTTGCTAAACCCGACTCATATACTTGTTGATACTCTGTAACAAAAACTTCTTGATTTTTTATTAATAAATTCGATAAATATCCTGCACTCATTGAAATCCCAATATCTTCCAAAAATTCCAGAAGTTTACCTTGGGTCATATTTCCGCCGTAATACAGACTCATTACTAAAGCTTTTATTCCCGGACCAAATTCTCCATCGTAACCATCTGGTAGAGACGCTAAATAAGTTTTTCCTGTTTGGGGTGAGTAATATTTTTGCTTGCGGAATAACACGTTATCTGTTTTAAGCAGAATGTCTTGAATTATTACTTCTTCGTAACCTTTAAATTCTGCATCTGCTGGTAATTTTTCTTTCGGGTAAGTAACTATCTCTTCTCGATCTATTTTTACAGTCTCGTTTTTACTTCTTTTATGATGTTCTGCTGGGGTTTTTCGCTCTTTTTCTGACGAGTGGTCGTTTTTAAACCCTTTCTTCTTATTAGCTTTTATATCTGGTTTACCTTCTTCACCCTTAAGACGGTTGTTTTCGTCCCGCAGTTTTTGGTTTTCTTCTCGTAGCTCTTTTATTTCTAATTGTTGCTGCTCTATCAAATTGAGTAATATTTCTACTGTCCGACGCATTGACTCATCTGCAATCTCTCTGGTGTCGATGGTTTGCAGCAATGAAGATACTAAGTTCTCAGCTTCGGATTTTTGCGTCATGCCTCATATTTTATAACGCGGTGTGTACCAATTTACATTCTGATTTTTTATTTCTACCCCGATTTACCGAGCGGATACAGAGTTTTGATTAATTACTGTTGTTGAATTTTGTTTGTATTCGCTTTTGATAAAATCAAGTTTTTGCTGAGTTTTTTGTAATTTGTTTTTAATTAATTCAACTTTTTGGGAAACAGAATCTATCAATTCATATGTACTTTTATCTGAAGCTAAATATGATTGATAATCTAATTTTTCTGGCAATTGATCAACTATAATTTCTTTACCAATACCGCAAATTAATTCATCTGCGCTTTTATTTATTCTCCAAGATATCCAGCGGTAGCTTTCATCCTTGTGTTGATGACGTAAATTTATTTCAACTATTTGATTTTTTTCCAATTTAGATAAAGCTTTGGAAGTAACCTCTACATCTTCCGGGTGAACAAATGCTAGCATCGGTTTTGCTACTAATTCTGATTCATCCCAACCCAGCAAGTTCTTCCAGTAATAACCATTTAGCTTTTGATAGTAGCCATCTTTCGTAATGACACACCATAAATCGGGAATAAGTTGTAAAAATTGCTGCAATAGCTTACCTTCTTGGTTTATTCCTGTTTCTTTCACATGTGAAGACTTTGAGTTATTCATCAAACCTTTCCTCTCTGGTCTCAAGATGGATAAAGCTAACTTTAAACTATAGAAATATTACGTAAATAATCTTGTTCATAACAACTAACCTAAGCAATAGAGTGATTAATTGTATTAATAATTGTAAACAATTATTGTAAATAAATATAAATAAATATTAAGTTAGCATGATTGATACTTACCCTCCAACCAAAAGTAAGAACTTTACGAATGCAGTAGTAACCTTCCCCGTGTATCGTGGCTATATCAGTAATGTAAGACAGTTTAGTTTGCCAAATAGCTCAACATTTATTCACGAAATATGTAGCTCAATATAGCTATATAAGGACTATGATTGGCGATAGCAAGTATTGAAAGCAGCGATATTTCAATCTCAATTATGGGCGAAGCAAAGCGGCGTAAAAGTTCACTAGGAAATGATTACGGGCAATCCCCTCGTATTTTACCCTGGGTTCCGATAACCAAAAAACAAGCAGAACAGTTTGTCAATTGGACTACTCGGGGTGCATGGATTGGCATTTTCCTAATGATTGCTATTTGGATAACGGTTCGTTTTATCGGACCAGCTTTTGGTTGGTGGCAGGTAGTATAAAGATACTAATAATTAATTGTCATCGTAGAAATTATAAAAATCGTATCGCAACTATTCGCGATACGATTTTGAATTATTTATTAATCTGCAAAGCAATTTTCTAAATTATTTTTTCTAATTCAGTTGATAATAATTGCTAATTTAAGTGTTTAATTATCTAATGAATATGAAGTAACTTTTAGATTTTTATTTATCCGTATTATTTCTTTATAAATTTTCGACAAGCTACCGATAAATAAGTTAGAAGAAATAAAATAAACTATATTAGAGAGCTAGTATCAGCTTAGAAGCCTTGCTATTGCTGCTTATTAGCTGAGAGGAGTGCAGTTTTTTAAGCTTACTTACTTGTACTAATTATTGATGCAAATGGTAGCTAAAGAGACATTTTCACAAAGACTTAATGAGAATTTTGGCGAATTGGCAGCAAGGACTTGAATTATTTAGTTATCCTCAAGTTTTAGTTGAAACATAACTTTCAACCAAATGTATCAGCGTCCATTAGTAACTATAAGCGATGAGAGGTTTTGTGTAATGCTTTGAAAAGAATAACTAGGGAAGGCTGATTCGCTTTTACTGCAAGGGAAGCATCTGTAGGGGTTAAAAATACAACTATTTACCATAATAGTTACAGCAGTAAAACGGAGTAAATTTTCCATCAACTAATGAAAACTTGCGTTTATCGCAGTAATTAACCGATGAAGATATAATTTGTCAAATTCTGCTAGTTGACTTCTACTAAATATGAGTTAATGTGATAGCGGATTTATATTGTCAGTATCTACCCTGACCCCGGCAATATAAATAAGAAGTAAAATTTAATCTATCGTGCCCGAAATTTTTAGATTGCAAAGTGAATATTATGATACGGCACGACCTGCTTAATTGAACTACCATTTCCAAGGTAGTAATTTTCAGATTTTTTAAACTATGGACAATTGTAATGATTAGTTTACAATACCATTTGATGAGAAAATCTAAAAAAAATATAAAAGAGACTAAAATTATTTTGGTGTTTGGAGGATAAAAGTGTTTCTTAGATTAGCGCAACAACACCGGCAGTTCGTTCAAGACTTAGTAATGAATTTACAAGCCTTAGCGATAGTGTTAGAGAGACGTGGTTACCCTGCGTCCTGTTACACCTGCGGTGACCAGATGAATAGTGCTTCGTTCATGGTTAGCTTGGGAGAAAATCATCTGATTCGCTTCTTAGTATCCGATTATGGCATCACTTGGACTGAGATGCGTGACGACCGCGAATTAATGAAGTTGGAAGGTGCAGAAGCAGTAAGCCAACTACAGGAACTCGCGAATATAGTAAAGCATCCACCAATTGAAGCTTGTACCACCGGTAAAACCCTTGTAAAACGCTAGTAAAGGATTATTTGAACAGGTAGTAGCCGCTCTCCTAAATGGGTAATGCTTTGACTGATTTGGGATACTATCAAAGGAATTCAAAAATGTTATGAGTTCATGATTATCATTAGACCAAATATTAGCCAGTCATTTCTTTTAATCCTTACCAGAGATTGTCAGATATTAAATTAATCTACGCAATTTTCATTAGTTGCTGAATCTATTGGTATATCTTGGCTCTTACCATATTAAGGCTTTTATTTTTGCAGTAAGAGCAGTATAAAGTCACGCAAAACTGAGCATAGCTCTCAAGTCATTCGTTAATAACAAAAGCTAGTAACACCATTTTTTGAACCAAAATAAAGTTTGCAACTTTAATGCTGGTAAATGTAAATGTGTCTACTAACGAGAATAACTGAATCACTAGATATTGGAATCATGCTCTTCTAAATTAAGAAGTATTATTGCTAACTATAAATTTTTAGGTAGAAGTATATATATGGCATATTTACTTATTTCTTACCTATCTAAATAGCATTTTACTTCCCAGACTCTAAGGGAGTATATTTTTTTTCAAAGGGGAAATATATTGTCTAAGGAAATGCAGATAAAGCACGTAAGTTAAATCATTACAGCGTCTGAGTGGCGATAAAATTCCCCATGCTTGTATCCGAATAATTACAGAAAAAACTGGTCATATAAAGTAAACCGTGTTAATACTCACTCGGTAACGTAATTGTATTTACTCAAATATATTGTATTCTAAAATACCTTTTTATTCAAATATTTCGAGCGAAATATTTAGACTATTTTCTTCTATTTGCTTTTTTCCTCAGCTGGGAGCAGGAATAATTGAGATTTTTCATTTTGAGCTAGGGGAACGGACAGCAGAGCAGTGTGTTGTCAATTAGTAAATACTGTGATAGGAGAGAAACAGTGATTAGGTAGACTTGATATTGTTGTTTAATCACTTGTAAACCCGCGCATCTGCAAAGATTTAAGATGTCCGAAGAAAAATCACAGCAACCACAACTACCACCGACTGGAGCTATAGATAATCAATATTTACATGCATCTGAAAGCTGGTTTGAATACCCCGTGAGGGTTCAACCTCATCATACCGATTATGCCGGTGTTGTTTGGCATGGTAGGTACATTGCTTGGATGGAAGAAGCGAGAGTAGAGTGTTTGCGTTCCATTGGGATTGAATTTTCCGATTTAGTCTCTTTGGGTTGCGATTTACCGGTAGTAGAAATGTCAATACGCTACCACCAAGCACTTCAGTTAGGTATGAAAGCTGTTGTTAAAACTCGTATGGAAGAAGTTACGGGTGTTCGCATCAATTGGAATTATGCGATTCAGTCAACAGATGGACAAAATTTATACGTCAGTGCCAAAGTCACCTTGGTAGCAAAAGATATGGAAAAAGGTAAAATAATGCGTCAACTACCTCCTAGGATGAAAGAAGTTTTAGCAAGACTTACTGCATCGAAAAAGTAGCAAAGGAGTTAGGAGTTAGGAGTTAGGAGTTAGGAGTTAGGAGTTAATTATTTTCTTCCCCCTCTTCCCCCTCTCCCCCCTCTCCCCCTCTTCCCCCTCTTAACGAATTGAAACCACTTTCGGAGCGTTTTGCAAATTATTAGCAGCTTCGATTACTTCTTGTCTGGCCCATTTATCTGCTGCTAATATGTCTTCTAAATTCGGGTTTGAATTGTTTTGTTGGGAATGGCGATCGCAAACTATTTCGATGCAGCGAGGGATATCTAAAAAGTGAATTTTCTCTTCTAAAAATAAAGCTACAGCTTGTTCGTTGGCTGCGTTTAAAACTGCTGGCATTGAGCCACCGGCTTTTCCAACATTGTAAGCTAAATTCATGCAGGGGTACTTTTGGTGGTCGGGTTCGCGGAATGTTAAGGAACCTGCTTTGACTAAATCTAGACGTTCCCAGTCGGTGTAAATGCGTTCTGGATAAGACAAAGCATAGAGCAAAGGTAAACGCATATCGGCCCAACCTAACTGAGCTAAAACCGAGGTATCTTGCAATTCAATTAATGAATGAATGATGCTTTGGGGATGAATAACAATTTCAATATCGTCATAATCCAATCCAAACAGGAAGTGAGCTTCAATTACTTCCAAACCTTTATTCATCAAAGTTGCAGAATCTACGGTAATTTTTCGTCCCATAGACCAATTAGGATGTTTAAGAGCATCAGCAACAGTTACCTCAGCTAATTTTTTTACATCCCAATCGCGGAAAGCACCACCAGAGGCTGTAAGTATAATCTTGCGTAAACCCCCTTCTGGAATACCTTGCAGACATTGGAAAATAGCGGAATGCTCGGAATCTGCGGGTAATAATTTTACGTTATGTTTTTTAATTAAGGGTAAAACTACTGGTGCTCCAGCAATTAGAGTTTCTTTATTAGCTAAAGCAATATCCTTACCTGCTTCGATAGCTGCGATAGTAGGTAACAATCCAGCACAACCGACAATACCGGTAACTACAGTTTGAGCTTCTCCATAACGAGCAACTTCGATAACACCAGCTTCTCCCGATAGTAAAGTTGGTTGGGGTTCTACATCTTTGATTGCTGATTTTAATTCTGGTAATTTACTTTCATTACTAATTGCGACTATACTCGGTCGGAACTGTCGAATCTGGGATGCTAACAATTCTACGTTGCTCCCTGCTGCTAATCCAACAATCCTAAACTGTTCGGGACATTGAGCAACAATATCCAAAGTTTGAGTACCAATAGAACCAGTAGAACCAATAAGGGTAATAGCTTTCACAATGAAGATTTAATTATTAACAGACAACTTTACTATAAATTGTCTGGGGCTGGAAAAGTACAGAATTGGGAAGAGAGGGAGATGGGGAGACAAGGAGATGGGGAGATAAAGGGAAAATCAACGAGTAAGAGGCTAATAAATTTATTACTCCTAAATGCTAACTAATACTTCACACCCAACCAGCGAACAACTGATAACTGATAACTGATAACTGATAACTGATAACTGATAACTGATAACTGATAACTGATAACTGATAACTGATAACTGATAACTGATAACTGATAACTGATAACTGATAACTGATAACTGATAACTGCTCACTGATTGATGATACATTTTGCATCTAGTACAACAAAATCAGAAGTTTTTTTCGCAGTACAATTTTCCACAGTTTTTGATAAGGCTGGGATGTTTCCTTGCTCTAAACTTTGAGTTGTAGCTTTGGCTATTTGAACTAATTTATCTTGACTTAAATTGCTTCTATAATATTGTTTAAGTAAGGAGTTGGTTCTAATATATTCTGGTGAGAAAGTTCCAGATTCTAACAGCCAGAAATCTACTCCATATTTTTGAATAAAAGCTTTTACATCATCTAAATTATCGCTGTATTGAGCTTGAGCTAAATCTATAAATCGCTGCCTAAATTGGTTGTAATATCCCAAGTGATAGGGAATTGCATATTCTCTACCTATTAAAATTGAGCGTTGGGTAAATGCTGGTAAATTATTAGTTTCTGCTACTATCGAAGCGATTAAAATATCTTTTGGCTGTTCCTGAAAAAACTGGTATAAGGTTGGATATTCTCCAGTTTGGTAGACAGTTTTGGGAAATTTTTTAATAAAAATAGGATAATAAAATAGTAGTGCAATAGCGATGATAACTGCAAAAATAGATGAAAAAAGTCTGCGGATAAAAGCATTTATACTTTTATTTCCGTTAAAACTAGATGCAAGAGCTTCTAAAATAGCTGTTAAAACAATTGCTGCTGATACTGATAATATGACTCGAAAAGTATGTCCGGTGTAGCGACTAGGAAGATGAAGTTTAAATAGTAGGATATGAGCGATAATAAACATTCCTACTGACACAATTAAAATTTGAGGTAATATCGCAATTTCCTTTTGAATCTTGTTTAATAAAGGAAATTTTTTGGGAAAAAACATCAAAAACGGTAATAAAAATCCGAACAGCACAGTTACGGGTGAAAATAATGAGGGTGCAAATATTCCACTACGTCCCGCTAAAAAATATTTGGAGATATTATTGCTAAAAAAACTTGACCTCCCTCCAGCTAAAAATTCCGGTAGTTGCTTTGCTTGAGCGACTGTAATTACTGGAGCAAATTCTGATGATTTGAGAGCATAGGGTAACATTACGCAAAATGCTGCTGCTAAGCCAATTATACAGAATATATAATCTTGTTTGTCTTGAGAAAAACGGAATTTACTTTGATTTTGACTTTGATTTCTATTATTACTATCCCAATCCCAAAGTCGCAAAATTAAAATACCAGCACAGATAAATACAGACTGAGGATAAAAAAGCCCTAAGAGTATAATTGTAGCTAAACACGGTAGTAAAGATTTACGCGATAAATAATATAAGAATGCTAATAAAAACGGATATGTGAAAGCTCTGGGTGTTGCAGAAATCAAATCATCCTTTATCCAAATATTTTGATTGAGCAATAATGTTGATAAAAATCCGGTAAATGGTAAAGGGATTATTTGTAAACTTAAACCAAAGCAGTAAGCAGTAGTAAACAGTCCTAAGATTAGTGGAAGAAGTTTATTGAAAAATAAAGGGTCAATACCGAAAAATGAAATTGTCCGATAAAGACTAGAGTACCCTGCTGGAGCAACTGACTGAAAATAATCAGCAATTAAATCATTTGGAAACAAGTTTGGATCTGCAAACCTTAACATCCAAAATACATGCTGTCTCGCATCGTCTTGTACAACATATTCGCTAGCAAAAGCTTGTTGTAAGCCTAATAATGCGTACATAGCTGAGAAAGTCATGCTCAAACTAAACCAAAATATTAATTGGTTTTTAGATATCTTTGTATTCGCAGGAAAAAACTTTTTATGCAGCTTTGTTTTGATTAACATAGTCAGATATTAGATAATTTATTTTTCCAATTTCCATAACCAAGACTGAACTTTTTCGATATTATATTGCGCTTCAAATTTTGCTTTCAATTCATCAGAAGGACGATAAATAAAAACTTTGTCAAAATTTTGAGGTATTGGAGGAATATTTTTTGACGATACAAGCTGAAGATTAACTGTATTTTGCAATGAATGAGTTAAACCAAGTAATTCACCAGGACGAATATCGCTAATCACCAAGGTATTTTCTGATTGATTAATGATACTAGCTACTTCGGGGTTATGGCGAGTTTTAGAAGCACTTTTATTCCACCATGTAGGAATTTGAGAACTAACTGCACAAGATACAATACCGCTGACAATCAAAGCAATAGCAATATACCGCCATTTTTTAAATGCTTTAATATTATGATAATTTTTATTTAACTTATTAACGATTAAATATGAAACTGCTATTTGAATTCCCAAGTAACAAGGAAACGCATAGCGAGCAATACTAGAACGACGACCTGACAAGATAATATCTGGTGCAATTAAAGCTATCCCCGTGACTCCAATTAAAGTAATCACAAATAATCCCGCTTTGGGGGCAGTTTTACATAAATAATATAATGCATATCCCGTCAAAAATGCACTTAAATAATGCAGCGGACTAAAAGGACTAAAACCTTGGTTTAAGTCGATAAAAACTCGGCTCAAATTTTGTCCCCAAAATAAAGGTAAAAATCCCTTGCGAACTAGATTTACGTGTCCTGTATTTTCTACAAGGTCAGAGAAATTAGCAATCACTACTAATAACCAAGGAAGAAATAAGAGTATTCCAAATAAACTGGAAAGAATATAGTTTCCAAAAGTTTTATTAAAACGCAATTTTCCCTGAGCTAAAACATATATACCATGTCCTACAAAGACAAATGCAGAAAATGGATGGGTATAAAGTCCCAAGGACACCGTAATACCGTAAATTATCCAAGGTAGTATTTTTTTTCTTCTAATAGCCCAAAGTAGTGCAGCACAAGAGACTAAAATACTCGCAGTCCATAAGCTGTATTCTCGCGCTTCTTGAGCATATAAAACATGAAAAGGTGAAATTGCTATCAACGAAACTGCAACCCAAGAAATTAGCTGGGAATTAAATAATTCCAGACATAACCAATAAATCGCAGGGAATACAAGTAGACTAATAAAAGCAGATAATAACCTAATATTAAATATTGAATTACCAAATGTTTGCAGCCAGAATCGAGCCATTAGATAATATAAAGGCGAATGTTCTGGATGAGCAGCTAAAGCCTTAATGCTATCGTTGAGGTTTTTAGTACTATTAGGATATTGATAAGTTTGCAGCAACTTGCCAACACTAATCACCTCACCGTTATAAACTTCTTCGACTAAATCCGTACTTGTATATCCGGAAATCCGTAAAGAAGTCATTGTTTCATCGTACCAGTAAACCTTTTGGTCTAAGTTATAAAACCGGAAAAATATTCCGATAACAAGTAAAATCGCAATTAGTTTACGAACATGATTTTTTTTATCAGTTTGAGTTGGCTTTTTTGAAAAAGTAAGGTTTGTCATTAACTAACTCTATTGAAAATAATTTTATTTATTAATAATACAATTTTTTATTTATCAGGAATGGCCGCAATTGTCATATTAACCGGTTGGTGCGTGACACTGAACACATTATTACTACGTTCAGAAATTTTCAAAGTGTCACAGCACCCTACAAGAAAAATGTGTAGCTTGCGTAAGTCATATTTATGTTATTCTTGCCAGCACAGATTTACACCTATAATTACTAATTTATATTCACAGTTTTCTATTTAAAATATTCATCCTAAACTTAGGATAAATCATATAAATAAACAAAAGCTCCTACAGTTTCAAATAAATCTATTTGTTTACCTATTTTATCTAAATAAGATTTCATCATTTTATTTTCACTACTAACGTGAGCATGAGAGAAAATTACCCATACTCGTTTATTCCCGCGCAATTTATTTAAATCTTGTTCGTATCTTTCCTCTTCTGCTAATGATAATTTCTTGCCATCATATTTATCTAAATCATCTATACCAATAATATAATCATCTGGCTGATAACCGTATTTTTCAGCATAATACAGAAATTGATAATGTCCCCGCTGAAATATGTATATAGTATCTTCACCTTGCTGATTGGATTTTACATAGTTAATAACTTGTTTTATTTCTGCTCGCTGGTATGGCTGGATTAATAAATTGCTTGCAGTACTTACTGGGTGAAAAAGCAGTACTGCTAGAAGCAGGATACCTGGAATAAAAGTCTTTTTAAAACCTCTTTTTTGAATCAAACAACCTATCCCCTCTGCAATTAATAAAATGAAGAAAGGAGTTAAAAATAAAACCAAACGATTGCGAAAAGGAAACTTGTGTAAAAAAGATGCAACAAATGTTGCGATTACCGGAGATAAGATTATAAATAATTGCTTTTTTTGACGTTTAAATAATGATATACAGCCAATAACAAAAGCAAAAATTGCTAATCCGTCAGTTATTCCCACAAAACCTAATGGTTTATAGAAAAATTTCCCTAATGCATTAAAAACCCAATTAATATCATAAAATGATGATGGAAAACCATTTTTCCAAGATGTCATTAAGTCGCTGTTATTATTTAAGCTTTGGACGGAAACAAAATAGAATATTCCAAAACTGATTAACCAAGATGAGTAGATAAGTAAAATTTTAAATATTTGGCTTTTCTTAGTTTTAGAAGCATTCATTACTAACTGACTAGTTCCGAATCCAGCCAAAACAAAAATAGCTGGATGGGAAAACCAGATAGTTAATGCTCCTAATAAAGAAAATAATATAATTTTGCTAATATTGAGTCTTTTTCGACAAATTTCTACGACTAGCAAAGATGAAAATAATGCAATAGCGACATCGCTTGAATACTGTTTTAATTCAGTTGCATAGTAAACTAAATGGCTCAGGCTGACAAAAAAGGCTAATGCGATAGGAATTGCATATCCGTTCAGATATCGTTTTGCTAATTGATAAAAAAGAAATAGAGAAATAATTCCTGACAACAACGGAAATAGTCTCAAAGCATATTCGTTATTACCAAAAATTTGAATCGCTATTTTTTCAATTATTAGAAACCCAAAAGGCGCACCTTGGTCGTAATCTAAAGGCTGTAGTAGTTCTAAATATGAACGATTAACAATATTTAACGCTAATACCGCTTCATCAGCCCACAAAGAACGATTGTAGAGATATTGTACAAGTCTGATTGCAATACCAAAACCAATAATAATCCAAGAAAGTTTGTCAGGAGAAAATAAATTTATATATTTTTGATTGGTCTTACTGTTTTTATCTGAGTTAATTAATACATCTTGCGACATAGTTTTTAGATGAAATTAAATAGAATGAAATAGACTTATATTAACTTTCTGAAATTTTATTTTATTTTACTTTACTTGCTGTTTGCTGCTCCCTAATTCCGACTCATTTTGATTCCGCATCTTTTTTATCGTAGTTAAATATTGACCTAAAAACGGAAGTCCTCCAAGGGCTGGTAGTAGATATCTAGAAGTACAAAGTAAACCTAAAGCCGCAGCCGTCGGAGCATTCATATATGGTTGATAAAAAGCAATTAAAGCAGCATCTCTTGTTCCAACTCCTGCAAAAGTAAGTGGTAATAAACCTGCCAATATTGCTAAAGGTGCTAATGCTAAATGTGCTAACAAAGGAACTACTTGTTTTAAAGCAAAGGTAAAAAACCAAATTTGTAAAAGATGTCCGAACCAGATAATAACTGAAGTCAAAGTAATTTTTAGCAGATGTTTTTTATCTCTCCAAAAATATTTATGCATTTCATTCCAAGAATCGCGCAGTTTAGCTATTTTTGAACGGATTTTCTGAGGTGCAATTCTACCTGTAAGCTGAAATATTAAATTAGCGAATGGACGGGAAGCAATTAATAATAGTCCAATAATTAAACCAGAAATCACGCAAGCTGTCATTATCCAAAACAGCCAATCTTTTTGCGGGTAAAGCGTTAATCCAAAAGCACACCACAGCAACAGCGATAGCATATCGCAAGCTTTTTCAAAAACTACTAAAGATAAAGATAGCGAACCTTCTAAATGTCCTCTTTCTTTAATAAAATAAGCCTTTACTATATCCCCCATTTTTGAGGGTAATACCATATTTAATACACTAGCTGTCAAAATCAAACGGTTAGCTTCACCAAATCCCAAACGAGTACGACTCGGTGTAAGCTGCTGCAACCGCCAAGCTGTTAGCATTGTTAAGGGTATAACCATCCCCAAACTAATTGTCATCCATAATTTATCGCTATTTTGAAATACTTCTATAAGTCTGGGAAAATCAATCTTCCAATAAATAATTATCAATATTGTCAGACTGACAGCGATAGAAATAAGTTTTTTCATATCTTTATAATTCGCGCTCGATTTTTAATGGCTGAGCAGAAGCAAGTTTTTTAACTTCTGCTGTTAAATCCAACCAAGGTTGTAATTGGCTTTTTTGAAAAGTTCGACTCATGACAACATAAATAGAAGTTTGGTCGCAGCCAATACCCGCAGAAATCACCTTATCCCAAGTTTTAGCTTCCAATTTATCAACAACGCACCATTTACCATTCTTCCAAAAGAATCTACGAGTAAACCAAAAAGGTGCGTCATTTTTTCCTACAATTAAAACACGTTGTAATAGCTTACGAATTAAATCGGGGAAAAACCTTCCTACAGTTAACATCACAAATCTGAGAATCAGTAAATTAAGCGGTGTCATTTGTTTTTGTTTAGCCCATCCCAGATTTCCGCTAATAGTAATCTCGTCATCCTCGATATTTATTCTATAGGGTGAAACTAAATGTCCCACTGCATTTTTTATTTTGCCTTTATCACTAACCTGTAAAGAAATTTGCGTATCGGCAATCACTAATTTATTATCTCTAAATAACTTAAAAACTCCACCTTTATTTAAAGCCAAATATAGCTGCGTATTTTGACGACGGTCAATTAAAATTTTAGCATTCTGTAACCATATACGATTATTTTGATTATCTGGAAAACTATCTATAGATGGTCTTTCATCTACAAAATCGCGCCAAGCTAACAAATAATTCCATGTATGATGTCCAATAATATGGTCATCAGCATAACAAGGAGATAACCCACTTGCTAAACCTTGTAAAAAACGGTAGTTAATCTGTAATGCTTCTGGCATCCATTTCCCAACTAATTCAAAACCGTGAGGGAAAAAATTATAAGTATTGCGGCTGGTATATTCACCACCATAAGAACCATCGGGATGAACAAATTCAGCAGCTAGATTAACAGCTTTAATTAATGCTTCCTTGATACGTATATCTGGATTAAACTGATAAATTCGTGCCAAACAAGAAATAGTTAAAGTATGATATCCGGGGTCGCAGCCTTCATATTCAATAAACCAACCCTCATCATTCTGCCAAGATAAAACACGCTCCAAACGCTGTACTTTTGCCTTATCCCATTGAGAAGTATTTAAAAGCTGAGATAACCTTTCCAAACATAAAACAATTAACGCTTGATGATTCGTTAATCTTCCGCTTTCATGATGTTCTGCCAACCAATTAGCACGTTTTGTAAAAAAGTTGAGAATAGCTTGATTATCAAATTGATTATTTTCTCTATTGTTTTCTAGATGATTACTAAAATCATCTTCTAAGTTTAGAATAATATAACTTTCAATACAGGCTAACAGCGAAAAAGCAGCAGCCCCCGAAGCTCGCTCAAAAGGAAAATAATCATCGCAAGAACCATCTTTATGAGCGCTACGAGCCGCATATGAAATCCCCGCTTTAACCCAATCCTTAATAGTAGACTGACGATAATAAGGATTATTAGGTATATCAGAATCGTAAATTAAAGCCAATGGAAACACAAATTCCTGCGCCATCCCACTAGGAAAATCGATAATTTTATAATGCCAAAAATTGCGGTCAAAACAGCCATAAGTTGGACTGTGAGGGTTGCGGTCTAATAAAGTTAAAATCTTAGGAATCTGAGCTAACGCTTCAATTGCAAATAAGTCTTTATTTATTATGGGGAATTGGGAATTGGGCATTGAGAATTGGTAATTGGTAATTGGTAATTGGTAATTTATAACTCTTAATTATTAACTCCTAACTCCTAACTCCAAATTCCTAACTCCTAACTCCTAACTCTTCACTTTCTTTATCCATTTCTCGACGACGTATTCGTAATTGGTTGTCTTCTAGTAATTGACGATTTGCGGCCATTAAATCGGCTACTAAACCGAACATCCACAGTTGAAAACCAATTAATATTAAAATTGAAGCAAGAATCAAGCTAGGAATACGGGTACGTTCGGTTCCCATGAAGAAAAATATTAACCAGCGTATACCTATCATTACTCCTAAACTAAATGGAGCGCTGCCTAAAATTAAGAAAAAACGCAGCGGTCTGTAGAGCATAAAAATGCGAAGAATTGTAAATAAAGAACGCATTACATAAGAAGCGTTACTTTTTACTAAACGTGAAGGACGAACAACAAAGTTTGTTCTAATAGGTACGGAAGTAATTTTCATACCCTTTTGTCCAGCTTGAATAATTGTTTCTAATGTATACGTGTAACGATTAAATACATTAAACCTCAGAGCAGCTTCGCGGTTGAAAGCACGGAATCCGCTTGGAGCATCGGGAATATCAGTATTGCTGGCACGACGAACTACCCAGCTACCAAATTTTTGTAGTAGCTTTTTTATCAAAGAAAAGTGCTTTGTTTTCCAAATTGGTCTGGTACCAACTACAATATCTGCTTGTCTATAAATAATTGGTTGTATAAGTTTAGGAATATCCCCAGCAAAGTATTGATTATCAGCATCAGTATTAACAATAATGTCTGCTCCTGCTTTTAAAGAAGCTTCTATACCTGCCATAAAAGCTTTAGCAAGACCTTGGTTGTATGGCAAACTAACAATATGTTCTACACCAAAAGCTTTGGCAACTTCTACAGTTTTATCTTTGCTACCATCATCAATTACTAAAAATTCTATAGAATCAATGCCATATATTTCCCGTGGTAACTCTGAAAGTGTTGTGCCTAATGTCGCTTCCTCGTTATAACAGGGAATTTGAATAATCAATTTTGTCATAGATTTTAGGACTTTTAATCTTTTATTTTAATGATTGAGCATGCAAATCAAACATTGTTATGCTCATGCTCTCCATTTCATTTATTTATTAAGCCTCATGTAGGCGGATTTTACCATAATAAAGCTGAAAAAAATTTGCTGTTTGCCAAAATTAATGTATATTAGGATACTTGAAATTCTCTATCAGTTAATATATGTCAACAGTTGATTTACAGAAGAGAAGAAAGAAAAAGCGAAAGAATTCAAGTACAAATGAATTATTATTTCCTGCTGGAATGTGGTTAAGCAGTCGTTTGTTAATTTGGATTTTCATGTTGGGAATTGCACCATTATTACAAACAACAGCAATCGTAACTGGGGCTAATTTTGGGTTAGGGGTCTTCGATGGTGTTGATAGTATTCATTATCGTAATATAGCGACCACAGGATATGAATATATTAATGATGCTGAAATGCACAATAAAGTTGCATTTTTTCCCCTGTTTCCCCTGACAATCAGATTTTTGATGAAATTAGGTTTATCCTTTGAGCTTGCAGGGATTTTGGTTAGCAATTTAGCATTTTTAGGAGCAGTTTACTGCGTATATTTTTGGGTTAAATCATATTACGGTGACAAAGAAGCAAGATGGTCTACTGCTGTATTAAGCTGGTGTCCGCTATCAATATTTTCAAGTGTAATTTATCCAGAAGGTTTGTATTTATTTCTGACTGCTGCGACAATGCAAGCTTTTGACAAAAATCGATATGCTTTAACCGCTTTTTTCGGAGCATTAGCAACAGCAACAAACCCCATAGGATTAGCGTTAACTCCAGCTTTAATAATTGCATCTTGGAAACAACGCAAAAAGTCAATTTCCTATATTACAGCTTTCGCAACTGCAATTGGGGTTATTTCATATAGTTTATATTGTGCCTTTAAATTAAGCCAACCTTCAGACTTTATTGAAGCGCAAAAATTATGGTTTAATTCTATAGGGTTTGATTGGGAACATTGGTTAAAAAATGCGATTCAAATAACCATTGGTACCGCAAATTGGGAAAGTGGAACTATAACAGAACCTATTCAACCTTTATTATTTGCTTTAGTTGTTATCCTCAGTTACTTATTATTACGGTTCCGCAAAAAATTAGGAAAAGCCAAATTTGACTATGGTTTTGCAGCTTTAATATTAATTTGGTGGCTCGTAGCTGGAGAACCTTTAATTAACACTTTATCAGTTGTAGGAAGCGCTTATTTAATTTGGAAACTACGTAAAGAATTAAGCCCAGTCACTGCAACTTACGGCTTATGTGGTTTAGGATTAATTTTAGCTTTTGGGGATACTTGGTTTCTTAGTCGCATCGTTTACGCTATTGTGTCAGTTAGTATCGCTCTCGGCATACTTCTATCCCGTCATCCTCGCTGGGGGTACTTAACTATGGGCTTATTCGCGATTTCCCTCGCAACGTATTCGATAAAGTTCGCTCAAAATTTATTGGTAGGGTAGGAGTAATGAGTAATAAGTAATGAGTAATAAGTAATGAGTAGTTCTGTATAAATAAAAATTACTTGCTACCTGCTACTTGTTACTCACTGTTAACTGTTAGCTGTAATAACTGATGGAAAAAGATTTTTATTTACAGTATGCATCAGTAGAAGATAAGCATTGGTGGTTTGTAGCACGTCGTCAAATATTACAACAAGTTATTCGTAAACTGAATCTACCAAAAAATGCTCAAATTTTAGAAGCAGGTTGTGGGACGGGTGGGAATTTACAAATGCTTTCTCGTTACGGTCAAATTTCAGCAATGGAATTAGATGAAATTGCTTGTCAACTTGCGAACCAACGTCAAGTAACCGAAGTAAAACCAGGTAGTTTACCTGGTAATATTCCTTTTAATTCAGATTATGACTTAATCGTGATACTGGATGTCATAGAACATCTTGATAATGATTTATCAGCGCTGGAAGCTTTGTATTATAAACTGAAACCTGGAGGTTATTTATTAGTAACAGTCCCAGCATATATGTTTTTATGGAGCGAACACGATGAAATTAACCATCATAAACGCCGCTATCGATTAAAAGGATTAAAGCAAGTAGTTAAAAAAGCTGGTTACCAAGTAAATTATGGCAGTTATTTTAATACTCTTTTATTTCCTTTAATTGCAATAGCACGTAGCTTAGCAAAACTCTCACCAAAACAAAGTAAAAATGAAAATAAAAATAGCAGCGATTTAAAATTACCATCAAAATCAGTGAATCAAATTTTACGGTGGTTATTTGCAAGCGAACAGTACCTTATCAATCGATTTACTTTACCTTTTGGTGTATCAGTTTTACTATTAGCAAGAAAACCAGATAGCTAATAATATTAAGGGAGTAGGGAGTAGGGAGTAGGGAGTAGAAAATATAAAGTAGACAGTATGTTTATAACTCAATTTACTTTCTTTGGCATATTTGAGTTTATTTCTACCAACTTACTTAACTGATAACTGATAACTGATAACTGATAACTGATAACTGCTAACTGACTCAAAATGGCTCAACCAATAGCATCTATAATTATCCCAATTTATAACGAAGAAGAAAATATTCCCGAACTTTATCGTCGTTTAGGAAATGTGATTGAACAGCTAGATGGTGAAGCAGAATTAATTTTTATTGACGATGGAAGCCGGGATAATTCCTTGAAGTTAATTCGTCAAATTTACGAGCGCGATTATCGATTTAATTACATCAGTTTAGCTCGTAATTTTGGTCATCAAATAGCAGTAACTGCTGGTTTAAATAATGTTCGCGGTCAAACAGTAATCGTAATAGATGCGGATTTACAAGACCCACCAGAACTAATTTTCAAGATGATTGAAAAATGGCGACAAGGCTATCAAGTAGTTTACGCACAACGTCTCTCTCGTAGAAAAGAAAGTGTTTTAAAAAGATTTACAGCCTATGCTTTTTATCGTATTTTAAGACGTTTAGCTGATGTTAATATCCCTCCAGATACTGGTGATTTCTGTTTGATGGATAGGGAGATTGTTGATATTTTAAATGCGATGCCAGAACGTAATCGTTATATACGCGGTTTGCGTGCTTGGGTAGGTTTTCGACAAACAGCAATAGAATTTGAACGAGACCCGCGTTTTGCAGGAAAAGTTAAGTATTCCTTCGCGAAATCTTGGGCTTTAGCAATTAATGGAATTATTTCATTTTCAAGAGTTCCTTTAAAACTGGCTACCTATTTAGGAATGCTTTCAGCAGCAGCGGCTTTATTAATGATATTGTTGGTCTTATATTGGCGTTTATTTGACCCTGCTTCTCCTTTAATTGGCTACACGCTAATTACAATTGCACTCTTTTTCTTAGGTTCTGTACAGTTATTTTGTATCGGTATTTTAGGCGAATATATTGGCCGTATTTATGAAGAAGTTAAAGGTCGTCCAATTTATACCGTTAAAGAAATGAGAGGAGTTGCAAGTAGGGAAAGAGTTAGGAGTTAGTAATTAGTAATTTTAGTTTTATTGTTTTCTGCTTGCTGTTGCTTTATTAAAATCCAAAATCCAAAATCCAAAATCCAAAATAAATATGTCTTGGCAAGAATTTTGTTTGCTACTTTTATCAGTTTCTGCAAGCGTAACGGGTCAGTTATTTTTAAAGATTGGTGCGGGTAAATTAGGGAGAGTTGACGCTACAAATGCTCTACAACAAATTTTAGGTATCGTTACAACTTCGGAACTATTAATTGGCTTAGCTTGTTATGGTGTCGGTGCTGTTGTTTATATTCTTTTACTAACTAGAGTGAATTTGAGTGTAGCTGGCCCATCGGCTTCTTTAGTTTATGTCTTTTCTGTATTGCTGGGCTACTTTATCTTTAAAGAATCTATCCCTTTAATACGTCTAGCTGGTTTGAGTTTGATTGTCTGCGGAGTCATATTAGTAGTTTGGCAAAAGTAGGAAAAATTGGGAATAGGGAACAGATAACAACAATAAAATTATAAATACTGATTTACAAAGTTCAAAACTTATATAACAAAGAACTAATATTTTATATACAAAATCTAAGGCTTTGCTGAATTAAACTATAAATTTTATTTACATAAATTTTGTAAAAAACATGAAACTAATGTAGAGACGTAACAGTGTTACCTCTCCTGCAATGTGAAATCATAATTTCATATTCATATATGGCTAAAGCCACGCTCCGCTAACAGCAACACCAAATCTAAAATTAGCTTTCACGCAAGAAATAATCTAAAATAATCAAATCGAATAATTATTTAAATTAAATCAAAAAAAGCATCCGCTGTAAAAATCCAAAATATAATGGCTCAATCTAAAAATGTTTTAGATAATGGTTTATTTTTCGCTACAACAATGTGGCTGTTTAGTCGAATCGTAATAGTTGTTGCGATGTTATTAATTGCACCGAATCTTCCTATTACGGAAAATGCTCAAGCTCCTACTTTTGGATGGGATGTTTTCTATGCATGGGATAGTGTATGGTATCACCGAATTGTAGCTGTTGGTTACGAGTTTGTTAATGATGGTAAACAATATTCTGTAGCTTTCTTTCCTCTTTTACCCTTATTAACTCGTGTAATTATGTACTCGGGTCTATCTTTTCAAGTCGCAGCGACACTAATAAATAATGTCGCTTTTTTAGGTGCTTTAATTATCTTTTATTCTTGGGTAAAAGAAAGTCACGGTACAAATGCTGCTCGTTGGAGTACTGCTGTTTTAGCTTGGTGTCCTTATTCTCTTTATGGAACCGTAATTTATACTGAAGGATTATTTTTATTATTTAGTACTGCTGCTTTACGTGCTTTCGATAAAAAACAGCATGTCTCGGCCGCGATTTGGGGAATTTTATCTACAGCAACTAGAATTACTGGAGTTATGTTGATTCCAGCTTTTTTATTTGTTTCTTGGAAACAACGTAGGGGTTTAAAAGCTTATTTTGCTAGTTTCGCTGTTGGTATTGGTGCTTTTCTTTTTAGTTTGTATTGTCTAATTAAATTTGGTGACCCTTTAGCATTTGTCCACGTCCAGAAAGGCTGGAGAGATTCTACAGGATTTGCTGCTCAAGGTTGGTGGAATATGTTGATGCAAATCGTTCTAGGTTCTCCGCTATTATTTACGTTAATTGTTGTTAGCGGTTTTTTGCTATTTCGTTTTCGTCAACGATTGACCGATATTAAGTTAAGCAGCTTATTTTATTTTTTCTGGTTTTTGTTATGGCTGGGTATAGGTGAACCCTTATGGTCTACAGGGGGAAATCCATTCGGTAAAATCCCTTTAGTCAAGATAGTGATTATCTACGGAGGGCTTTGTTTATTATGGTTGTCGCGAGCTAAAATTCCTCTAGTTGCAACTGTTTACGGCTTTTTCTCATACGCATTAATATTTAATACTGGACTTACAGCTTCTGTAGAGAGATACGCTTATGGAATTATCTCCTTAAGTTTTGCACTAGGGTTACTCCTTAATCGTTACCGTAGCTGGGGATATGCGATTTTAGGGTTTTTCGCCGTTTTATTAGCAAGTTTGGCCGCACAATTTGCTCACAATCACTGGGTAGCTTGAAAAGAATTTTGCTCTATTCACTATTTCCCAGTCAAAATTTCCTGATTTTATAAATAAACATTTAAGCTTCTTATCAAAAGCATTGTTTTGTTATATACTCTTCCGTGTGCATCTACCTTACAGGTTATTGCTTATACAGATATAGTTAAAATCCAGTATAAGCAAGCCTGTTTCAACTATTCCTATTTTCAAAAAGCAAATTCTTCCGAGAAATAAAATTATATATGTAATTAGCCTTACAAGAATACTAGCTATAAAATGTTTAAATAAGTTGATACTAAATACAAAATCTATAGAATATAAAGAATTTCAGTGTTTCTACTGTCTGCATTTATATCAGTGTTTGTCATTATTATTATGTTATAACTTTGACTCATTTCCATGCTATGTCGATGTATAAAATAACTAATTTAAAACTTTCAATCTCAGTAAATCATTAATTGTCTTGAAGCAAAGCTTAGTATTACCCATGTATCTAAAATTATGTTTGGAAATAATAAGGGTTTTAAGCATAAATTGCTTTGCGACCATCTAGATTAGAGTCTACCTTGTCTTCTAGCTAAACGAAACCAAATTATCCTATGTAGCGTCTGGGAAAAATATTGGCTTCTAAGTAAGCATGATGTGGTGAAAATTTTAACCTTTTTTTTAATGGACGAATTCTTTCTAGAAGATAAAATGGATTTAAGTTTTAAGTAAAACTGATACTAGATGTATAGTGCGTCTGCTTACTATAGCTGGAGAAAATTTTCTTTAATCAAGTTTTAAATTTAAGCTTGAGTTAGCAAAACCTATCTGTCTATAAAGGCAAAGTTCTGTTGATAATTAGTTTAATTTCTCAGGATTAGTAGAGATTAATCGATAACAAGAAAATAGAGGAATTGTGTAATAACATACCGTCATATCCGTGAATGGCGGTTTGGTCGTGAAGGAGCCGTGTCTGGTGGAAAATAAGAAGTCGTTAGCTTTACCTCAAGGAATATTAATAGCCCTTACCGCCTTATGTGGTAGTTTTGCACTAGGATTTATGTTGCCTGTCAACCGCAATACTTCTAATGCTAGTAGTAGACAGCAAATAAACACCGAAAATACTAAAGCCACATCTGTCTCGCTGTCGAGCATCAAAGATTTTCAAGGTGCAATGCTCGCGACCTGGGAGCAGGAAGCAATAACTAAGGGTGTCTTCCATACAGTGCCAAAAAGTTTTCGTGGAACAACATTAAAACAAGCAAAGCTCGGCCCAAAAGATAAATTAATTGCTTTGACTTTTGATGACGGACCTTGGCCGGGATACACTGCTCAAATATTAGAAATATTGAAAAAAAAGAATGTTAAAGCAACATTTTTTGTCGTTGGAAATGTACTGAGTCGCTATCCCGATTTAGGAAAGCGGATAGTCACAGAAGGTCACACTATCGGTAATCATACTTGGCATCATTGGTACCATTTTTTCAACAAACAAGCCGCAGCATTAGAAATAGACCGTACAGCAGACCTGATTTATAAAACTACTGGTACTAAAACTACTTTATTTCGTCCCCCCGGTGGAATCTTGCATAATGGTTTAGCTGACTATGCAAAAAGTAAAGACTATGCCGTAATAATGTGGTCTGCTGATTCTATTGATTATGCACTTCCCCCTCCTTCAGCATTGGTTTCAAGAGTTGTCAAACAAGCAACTCCCGGTGGTATCGTGCTGTTACACGATGGTGGTGGTCCCCGGAAAAACACCGTTGCTGCTTTACCATCAATGATCAAAAAATTGAGAGATAAAGGTTATCGTTTCGTAACTATTCCAGAATTGCTGGAACATGAAGAGAAGCAGAAACAGAAAACTATAACAGCACAAAATAAGAAATAGATATTAGTTGTTAGTAGATTCTTACTAATAGCTTCTCAAAAAATCCCTATTAATTGATTTATTGATTTTTATAGAGTTGAGCTTTCATGAATAATAAATAAAAGGGTACGGCGAATATTGCCGTACCCTTATTAATTTTAAAATTTTTTATTTTTCGCTTTCCGACTTTGCGATTCTTGATTAAGAAAACCTAGTAGTTTATTTCATTAATTTTGACAGTTTTGTTTTCTACGGACGTAATGTAGAGACGTTATAAATAACGTCTCCCGAAATTTCCAAAGAAAACGCGACCCATCAGAATTTATGAAACGCACCAGTAGTACTAGACCACATAAGTTTTGCGGGGTATGTAAGCTTCAATTGTAGGTTGGGTTGAACGGAGTGAAACCCAACACCTGAGTTGGGTTGCGCTCCGCTTAACCCAACCTACGGAGCGACTTCCTAACCCCTTAAAATTAATGTGGTGGAGTAGTAGTAGTCCTTTTCATTAATTTTGACAGTTTTGTTTTCTACGGACGTAATGTAGAGACGTTATAAATAACGTCTCCCGACATTTCCAAAGAAAACGCGACCCATCAGAATTTATGAAACAGACCAGTAGTGCTTTGTCCCATTAGTTGTAAGGGTAAATCATTATTTGTACATGAAGGCTGAAACCCTAATTATTTGGCGAAGACCGCGCAACTACGAACAAAGATAGAAACCCGTCAAAACTAATGAAATGAACTACTACTAGTACTAAACCACATAAGTTATAAGGGGTTTGTAGTTCACAACCTTTGCTCCGAATACCTTATACTATTGGCGCTGTGAGCGAAGCTTTCTCGTAGAGTAGCGCAACTACAAACATCTAATTACGAAACCTTAGTTAACTGCTTTTCTCCAGAATAAGCTTGGGGAGAATCGGCTTCGGAAGGTGGTACTAATTGCCAGAATTTAGTCAGAAACTCTTGCCAATTATCTAAAATCATTTTGGCTTTTGCTGATTCTGTACGCTCAAAATGAGCGGTTATCAAATCCTTGAGTTGCTTTTTCCCAGCTTCTGAAACAACTTTTTGATAGCTAACGATTTCCCGGTTAACTAATTCGGGGAAATTACCTTGTTCATCTAGGAAATACCCCAATCCTCCAGTCATTCCAGCACCAACATTACGTCCAACTTTACCCAAAACTACAATTACACCACCAGTCATGTATTCGCAGCAGTGGTCTCCCGCTCCTTCAATTACAGCAGTACCTTTAGAATTACGTACCCCAAAACGTTCTCCAGCTTTACCTGTAGCAAATAGCATTCCACCAGTTGCACCGTAAAGACAGGTGTTACCAATTATCACGTTCTGCGATGGGTCGTAGGTCGATTTTTCGGATGGTTTAATAATAATTTCCCCACCGTTCATTCCTTTACCTACATAGTCGTTAGCTTCTCCTAACAATGTCATTTTCATTCCGTTGAGGAGAAAAGCACCAAAACTTTGTCCGACACTACCTGCAAAATTAAGGTTGATTTGACCTTGGAAACCGCTGTCCCCGTATTTCGATGCAATTACCCCAGCAATCCGCGAACCTATAGTTCTATCGGTATTAACTGCATTGACTGTTTTATTTATCGAACCATGCTGGTTAACCGCATTTTGAATTTCAGCATCTGACAATAATTTATCGTCGAGTACATCACCGTTACTGTGAACTGCTTCGTGTTGTAACCAGCTACGATTTTCTTTACTGTCGGGTAATTTCAACAAGCAGTCTAAATTTAATGCTTTGGTCTTGGTTAATTCAACACCTTCACGCATTTTCATCAAGTCAGCACGTCCGATTACTTCTGATAAAGAACGATAGCCGAATTTTGCTAATAGACTGCGTACTTCTTCAGCAATAAAGTAGAAGAAATTAACTACTTTTTCTGGGGTTCCAGGGAATCGTTTGCGTAATTCTTCTTTCTGGGAAGCCACACCCACCGGACAGTTATTTGTATGACATATCCGCGCCATAATACAGCCTTCAGCAATCATCGCAATGGAGCCGAAACCAAATTCTTCTGCCCCCATCATTGCTCCCATCAGAACGTCCCAACCGCTCTTTAAACCGCCATCTACGCGCAAAATCACTCTGTCGCGCAGGCTATTTTCCATCAAAACTTGATGCACTTCGCTTAATCCGAGTTCCCACGGTGAACCAGCGTGTTTAATAGAACTCAAAGGTGAAGCTCCCGTTCCGCCATCATGACCGGAAATCTGGATAATATCGGCGTTGGCTTTGGCTACACCCGCAGCAATGGTTCCAATTCCAATTTCCGATACCAGTTTCACCGATACTTTGGCTTGGGGATTAATTTGATGTAAATCAAAGATTAACTGAGCCAGGTCTTCAATGGAATAAATATCGTGGTGTGGTGGTGGTGAAATTAAAGTTACTCCAGGCTTGGAACGTCTTAAGCTGGCAATATATTCGCTAACTTTTCGACCGGGTAACTGTCCTCCTTCACCGGGTTTAGCACCTTGAGCCATTTTGATTTCTATTTGTTTGGCGTTCATTAGGTACTGTGGAGTCACCCCGAAGCGTCCGGAAGCAACTTGCTTGATGGCACTCGAAGCAGTATCGCCGTTACGCAAACCGTTCAAATGAGGTAAAGTTGCCGAATGACCAGCTTCATCAACATTATTCAAAGCATTGAAACGTACCGGGTCTTCACCACCTTCCCCAGAGTTGGATTTTCCACCAAACCGATTCATGGCGATCGCCAATGTTTCGTGTGCTTCGCGAGACAATGCGCCTAGTGACATTCCCCCAGTGCAGAAGCGCTTTACAATTTCGCTGACAGACTCAACTTCTTCGATAGAAATAGACTCTCTATCGCTTTGAAACTCTAATAAGTCGCGCAAAGCGGTAATCGGTCTACCTTTTAAATGTTGCTGGTAAACCTCATAGTGGTCGTATTTTTTACCATCAACAGCCTGGTGTAAAGCTTTCGCCATTTCCGGACTGTTCATATGATATTCGCCACCGCGACGATACTGGACGAAACCTAAATTTTCTAATTTTTTAACAGTTAATTCAGGGAATGCTTTGCAGTGGATAGATAAAACTTCCGATTGCAATTCATGTAAACTAATTCCACCGATGCGGGAAGTTGTACCGTAAAATCCTAAATCCAGTAAATCTCGACCAATACCAATAGCTTCAAAAATTTGCGCTCCTTGGTAACTAGTTAATAGAGAAATTCCCATTTTAGAAAGGATTTTCAACAAACCATTTTCTACAGCTTTGGCATAATTTGCTAAAGATTGCTCCAAACTGACAGCAGCAATTTTACCCCGCTGCATAAACTGCTGAGTTTTGGGGTCAGACCACCAGTTACGCAAAGTGTCCAAAGCCATATAAGGACAAACAGCAGCAGCACCGAAACCAATCAAACAAGCGAAATGATGAGTACTCCAGCATTGAGCGGTATTAACCACCAAAGAAGTATTCATTCGCAAACCTTTCTCAATTAAATGGTGATGAACTGCACCCACAGCCAATAAAGGAGGAATATAAGTATTTTCGGCGTTGATTGCTCCATAATTTTCCCACTCCTGAGATGACCCAGAAATTTTATCGCTCAAAACCAAAATCTTCGCACCGTTCTGCACCGCTTCCACAGCTTGCTTCTGCAAAGATTCCACAGCAGCTTTCAATCCTTCCGACCCATTAGCAATAGGAAACACGGTAGATAATTCAACCGTATTAAAATCTGATTTTTTGATTTCTTGTAAATGAGCTTCAGTTAATACCGGAGATTCCAACTTAAACCGATGAGCATATTCTGGTTTGGGGTCAAGTAAATTACCCCTCGAACCCAACTCAACCTTTAACGACATCACCAACTTTTCCCGTAAAGGGTCAATAGGTGGATTTGTCACCTGAGCAAACCGCTGTTTGAAATAGTCGTATAGTAAATGTGGTTTACCAGAAAGTACCGCTAGAGGGATATCATCACCCATACAGAAAGTTGGTTCTTTAGCATCAATAGCCATTGGCTGAATCACCATTTCCACATCTTCAGTGGTGTAACCAAAAGCCATTTGATTTCTTAACAGGGCTTTTCTGTCTATTGATTTAACTGCTTTTGCTGTCGAATGTCCGTTACTAGCAGCCGAATGACCATTTCCATTGGTACCATTCCCATTAGCACCATTTCCATTGTTAACACTTGAGTGCTGAACGTTAACTGACTTCCGATGCTTTTGCAACCACTCCCCATAAGGATGACTTTTGGCAACTCGCTGCTTAATTTCCCAATTTTTGAGAATTTCTTGGCTTTCCAAATCAACAGCAATCATTTGTCCGGGACCAAGTCTACCCTTCTCAATAATATTTTCTTCCGGGAAATCAACTACACCAGCTTCGCTTGCAACCACAATATAGTCATCGTTAGTAATGCAGTAACGTGCGGGTCTCAAACCATTCCGGTCTAAAGTTGCACCAACAGTTTTACCATCACTAAATACTAAAAGCGCGGGGCCATCCCAAGCTTCTTGTAACCCGCTGTAGTATTCATAAAAATCAACAATCTCCGGATAATCATTTAAAGCAGGCTGATTTTTATAAGCCTCCGGAACCATAATCATCAAGGCTTCCAAAGGACTGCGACCGGAACGTACCTGCAACTCAAATACGTTATCCAAAGTTGCCGAATCACTATTTCCGATACGCACAAAAGGTTTTAATTCTTCCAACCTTTCTTTCCAAACTGGATGGCTCAAACTTGCTTGTCTGGCTTTCATCCAGTTGATATTACCCAACAAAGTATTAATTTCTCCGTTGTGACCCAAAAGCCGCATTGGCTGAGCTAAAGGCCATTTCGGCATCGTATTTGTACTAAAACGACGATGGTAAACAACAAAATTACTCTTGTAAGCGGGATTTGTTAAATCTAAATAGAAATCTCCCAGCACCGCCGAGCGTACCATACCCTTGTACACAATCGTCCGACTAGAAAGCGAACAAACATAAAATTCATCCATCCAGTCGCTGTGTTGAGAGCGAATCGCTTTGACAATTCGACGACGGGTAATATAAAGCTTTCTCTCCAACTCCGAACCACTAACATCATCTGACTGGAGAAAAATCTGTTCGATTTGCGGTTTATTTTCCTTCGCTTGTACCCCCAAAACGCTTTCATCTACAGGAACCACGCGCCATCCCAACACCTGTAAATTCTCAGAAACCGCAATCTGTTCGATAATTTCCCGTGCTGTACCAGCAGATTGTTCGTCGCGAGGTAAGAACAACATCCCTACAGCGATATTCTTATCCGTCGCAGTTTCCCAACCCCTTTCCTTCCAATCTTGCTGCAACAATTCCCAAGGAATCGCGCTCAATATTCCCGCACCATCACCAGAATCTTTGTCAGCGCTACAACCACCCCTGTGTTCCAAACAGGTTAACGCAACCAATCCTTTTGCCAAGATTTCATGACTTTCTCGCTGTTGACGATGGGCTATAAAACCAACCCCACAAGCATCTCTTTCTTCAACTAACCACTTTTGACCTAAAAAAGTATCTGAAAATGCTATGTTCTTATCTTGATTCATCTGCTCGTTATTCATAGAATGTCCCCCGATAGCACTAATTTTCTTGATATTGCCCTAATAAAAAATAATCACTAACTTTGCTCAGAGAAAACTGAGTCAACAAAATACCGGGAGAAAGATTTTACTACCTCGGTTCATTTTTTGTATACCCGTGTTAAACTTATCCCGTTATTTTTTTATGTGTTTATGCTGAATTGAGCGAGTTAGTAATTGTATCGCCCTACATGCCCCACCTAATCAAACAGAGAAAACCTCTGCAATGTAATGGCTTACCAGTTTACTACTTTATATATTGAGGCTACATATTCTCTCAATTAACTTGTCCAAAATGCAAGTTTTATTTACAGATACGCTTATATTTCGCCGACCTGAAACAAAACTCCTATTTAATCGTTCACTATTTTCAATACCAAAATTCTGCTAATTCTGCTAATTAAGTATCTTTTAGCAGCGTATTACAATAATTGTCCATTTGCAATTATTGGGTAGCTGCTCGTGTAAACTTTGTTGCAGTATTGCCGCTTTAGACAAGCAAACGCTACCTAAAAATTTTATTGAATTAATGCTACACATTCTGTAAGTAGCTGCCTATGTAAAACGATAAAATATTTCAATTTATCTTTTCAAAGAAAATATTATTGGAAATTCCTGGTAATGGAAACTTTTTCTTGACCAATCATTTATAACTAGCTCGACTTTAATTAACTAATTTTATTGTTCTGCATTCTTACGTAGAGTCAATTAGACCTTAACACGCAAGAGCCATGCACCATAACAAGAATTCTTTCGGTGTTGAAAAATTGTCAAAAAATTAATTATTTGGAGTCGTTACTTAACCAATATTATGGTCAAAAATTTTACTTTCAATCAAAGCAAAAACCGCATTGCGATCGGTCGTAAAAATAATATTTTTGTCAAGGTAATGACCTTACCAACCCTGGCAATAATTCTCAATTTGACTGCGACTTCTATTACTAGAGCAAAGCCAACTCCTCCAGAAGTTCCCAAGATGGCACAGGTAAATCAACCATCATTGGTATCTACTTCAAAAACATTATCTCGGGGAAATCAAATATCCCTAAATGGTCGCACCTTGCCAGGAACTTGGGTGCAGCAAAAAAGTAAAAAAAATGCAGGTCGCTATGCAACTTATATAAGTGATGGGGCATTAAGACAGCTAATAGGCGTAGACTTATTAAGTAGTAATAGTCCGCAGCTACAACCAGTTCAGTGGTTTTCATCAAAGTCCAAACCACAAGTTTTAAACGGTTTCTTAGACCAAGGGTATCGTTACTTAGATATTACAAAATTTGCTCGTCAAGCAAAATGGAATTTAGAAACAAGAGGTAACACCCTAGTAATTTCTACACCCAAAGCTAAAGTAAAAACTATTAATCAAGATAAACCCTCATCTCAACAGCAACGATTAGTTATTAATTTAGACCGTCCAGCACCTTGGAAACTGACTGCTGGTTCCTTGATTAAAAAGCCAAAACCTCAGCCAAAACCCAAACCTAAAGTTCCTCAAGTCCCTCAGACTTCATTTCCATCTGGAAATATTGTCATTAACACCGATACTCCCGCTCCAAAACCCAAACCAAAACCCAAACCAACTCCCCCAGCAAGAGAGTGGATAATAACCATTGACGGAGTAGCAAATCAAGAATTAGTAAAACGTTTTACTCCTGCACCATCACCAGCAAAGCCCATAGCTTTAGACAATATTTTTAATAGAATACCGCTACCATTACCGCAAAAAGAAAAAGAAGAACCGCTAATTAAACAAGTTGAAGTAGTCAACAATCAAACAGTTGTTAAGTTAGTCGTTCCTTTTGGCTTAACTCCTCGTATCAGCACCTTACCTAACCCCCATCGCTTAGTTGTAGATGTTCGTCCCGATGCTTTAGTTGGACGTTCAATAGATTGGGCACCCGGATTGCGCTGGCAGCAGCAGCTAGTATCCTTGGGTAGCGACCGCTTCCCAGTAGTATGGCTAGAAATAAACCCCAGAACTTCCAAAGCAAAAATTAGACCAGTCGCTACCAACCAAGATAAACAAGAAGGAACCGCACCGCTAATTAAAACAGCGCGAAAATACTTAGCAGCAGCAGCAATTAACGGTGGTTTCTTCAACCGAAAAAATCGTTTACCCTTGGGTGCAATTCGTCGAGACGGTAAATGGCTCTCCGGCCCAATTCTCAATCGAGGAGCAATTGCTTGGAACGATTCGGGAAATTTCTACATGAATCGTCTTTCTTTACAAGAAAATTTAATAATTCCCAACAATCAAAATCTGCCAATTTCTCATTTAAACAGTGGATACGTACAGCAAGGAATAGCTAGATACACTAACCTATGGGGAGAAACTTATACACCCCTTACCGACAAGGAAATTATTGTAGCCGTTCAAAACAACAAAGTAATTCAACAATATGCAGGAGCTAAAGCAGGAGAAGGCTTTGCTCCCATTCCAAAAAATGGTTATCTCCTAGCTTTACGTGCTGGTGCCACAAATAACGCCGCTAAATTACCAAATGGAACTCCCATACGTATCGTCAGTTCCGCAGTTTCCCCAGAATTCAATCGTTATCCCCACGTATTGGGAGCCGGACCCCTATTGTTAAAAGACAATCAAATCGTTCTCGATGCTCAAGCAGAAAAATTTAGTAAAGCCTTCGCCGACCAAAAAGCCATACGTAGCGCCATTTGCACCACCTCAACCGGAAAACTGATAATTGCGGCCGTACACGACCGAGCCGGTGGGAAAGGGCCAAGCTTACCAGAACATGCCCAACTAATGCAGCAACTAGGATGCGTCAATGCTCTTAACCTAGACGGTGGTAGTTCCACAAGCCTGTATTTAGGCGGACAACTGCTCGACCGCTCCCCTAATACCGCTGCCAGCGTTCATAACGGAATTGGGATTTTCTTGCCGCGTCCGTGATTTGAGGATGGGGAGATAGGGAGATAGGGGGATGGGGGGACAAGGAGAGTGAGAGAGTGAGGGAATTACTTCTTACTCATCACTAATTACCAATTACCAATCCCCAATCCCCTATGCCCAATTACCAATTACCAATTACCAATTACCAATTTTATTACTGAGTAATATATAGTAATTTAATTAACTACCAATTTTACGTATTTGATAAGAATAAATTACTAGTATTTGAAGGCTTTTTAAAGCTTATAAAAAGCTAGCTTTATGATTGATGAAGAATTGGTGTAAACATACGAGAATTGCCACCTGTTGATTACACCGTCACAGTCAGCTTTGGTATGTTTGGCTAAGGTGGACTCAATTGCAGACAATTACGGTTGCAATATTACGCTACTTTTTTCCAACAATAGTAAAGAATACTAGCGGATTTTTTATGTCTTCAAACGAGGTAACTATGGCTCAATTCCAAGAAACAACAGAAGCGAACGCACTTACCCTACCCCCAGCAATTACTCCAGAAGGTGTTGCTGCAACTGAACTACGTCCTTGGGGTTCATTTACCATTTTGGAAGAAGCACGCGGTTATAAAATCAAGCGTATTGAAGTTAAGCCAGGTCATCGCTTGAGCTTACAAATGCACCATCACCGCAGCGAACACTGGATTGTCGTCTCTGGAACCGCTAAAGTTACTTGCGGGGAAGCAGAAATTACCTTAAGCAACAACCAGTCCACCTACGTCCCACAATGCACCGCTCACCGATTAGAAAACCCCGGTGTAATTCCTTTAGTTTTAATTGAAGTACAAAATGGGGAATATTTAGGAGAAGATGATATCGTTCGTTATCAAGACGACTACGCTCGCGCTGAAAAATAAAATCAGGGATATATCAAAGTCATAACTTTCATTTAAAAAATATATTGTCTTCGCTTAACATCCGCACGGAAACTTTTTTACCTTTCTTGGTTCTAAAGCTTCCGTGCAGTACTTTTGTCAGTGAACAGTTATCAGTTATCAGTTATCAGTGAACAGTGAAAAAATTGACTCGAATCACTGTAAATTATTAATTACTAACTCTCAACTCCTAACTCCTAACTCCTAACTCCTAACTCCTAACCGATGATTAAACTTTCTCAAGCAGCAGCTGTGGAGATACAGCGATTAAAATCGAAGCAAAAACAGCCCGACCTTTTGTTTCGATTAGCTGTGAAACCTGGTGGCTGTTCCGATTGGTTTTACGATATGTCTTTTGACCAAGAACAAGCATTAACAGATTGCGATCGCGTTTTTACCTGTAAAGATATACAGGTAGTCCTAGATACCGAAACTCTAGAACATACCCAAGGTTTAACCATAGAATATTCCGAAGACCTCATGGGTGGAGGCTTCCGCTTCTACAACCCCCAAGCGAACGCAGTTTGCGGCTGCGGCAATTCTTTTTCAGTGTTAGCTTAGCGTCTCCCGGAGGGAGATACAGTAATCAGTAATCAGTTGCAAAATCCTAACCTTTTATTCCCTCTACTCATTACTCACTACTCATTACTCCCCACTCCCATTCCCAAATTCATAAATCTAAAAAAATAATAAAAAAATTATCAAAAGTTGACATAATCTTTTCAAAAAAGAGATATAATCAGGATTTGTTAAAACTTAGACAATCAGCAGCTTCACGTGCTGTAACTCATGCCAACAATACAGCAATTAATTCGTAACGAGCGCTCCAAAGCGCGTCAGAAAACTAAGTCCCCGGCTCTGAAACAATGCCCTCAAAGACGGGGCGTATGTACCAGGGTTTATACAACAACGCCTAAGAAACCTAATTCCGCTCTGAGAAAAGTGGCAAGGGTAAGACTGACTTCTGGATTTGAAGTCACGGCTTACATTCCAGGAATTGGTCACAACTTGCAGGAACACTCTGTGGTGATGATTCGTGGCGGTAGGGTTAAGGATTTACCAGGTGTGAGATATCACATTATTCGCGGAACTCTAGATACCGCTGGAGTTAAAGACCGCAAGCAAGGTCGTTCAAAGTACGGAACCAAACGTCCGAAGGAATCGTAATTGGGATTGTAGTTTGTCGGGTTGTTTTTTTAATTCAACTGCAAGCGGTTGAAGTTAATAGTTCAAGTTCTTAGAGTCTAATGCTACTCAGAGCAAGGACAATATTTTTATTGTTTTTCATTCTGAAGGAGTTGTTAGCCTAATTAAGCCAATTCTGGTCTGCGAATCAAAGTGTAGAAGCTTGAATGCTAGCAATAAAAACAACTACATCCCAAAAGGATTGCCGTAGTTCTGTATTACAATTGTATTACGTTGTGGAAATGCCATATAGCTATCAAAAGTTTTGGATTTCCATTTAAACATCAATGTATAAATGATGGCGCTTTGCGGAAGGTAGTGGAAGTAGTTTTTCTACTATTCAAGGCGTTATTTGTATACTGATAAAGTTGAGAGATTGTCCACAGCAACTGAAATTTTTGAGCTGTTAGTTCGGGTAGTATAGATTCCGATAGTGAACCTTGTTCGCTTAAAATCTGAATCGCGAGCAGTATTCTTAGCTAATTGTGACCGTAAGGGCACATCCGCTTTCCGAGTTGCAATGTAAGACGGAAGTTCCCAGGTCATAAGTAAAGTAAGAAAATTCATACTATACAATCCCCGGAAGTATCAAAGCATTTGTGTGTAGTTGCTATATTGAATTAAAGGTTAAGTATGTCCCGTCGTGGTGTAATTCAAAGGCGTGCAGTTCCGCCTGACTCAGTTTATAACAGTCGCTTGATAAGTATGACAATCAGGCGAATCATGCGTCACGGTAAGAAATCTCTTGCTGCACGGATTGTTTATGACGCAATGAAAATCATTGAAGAAAGAACTGGTGGAGACCCAACAGAAGTATTTGAAAGAGCAATACGTAATTTGACTCCATTGGTAGAAGTGAAAGCCCGAAGAGTTGGTGGAGCTACTTACCAAGTACCGATGGAAGTACGTTCGGAAAGAGGAACAACTCTAGCACTACGCTGGTTAGTGCAGTATTCTCGTCAGCGTCCCGGTCGGACAATGGCTAGTAAATTGGCAAACGAATTGATGGATGCTTCTAACGAAACTGGAAGCGCAATTCGTAAGCGAGAAGAAACACACCGAATGGCAGAAGCGAATAAAGCCTTTGCACATTATCGTTATTAACTTGAACGCGGTTTTGGGTTCATCAGTATAGAAACGATTAGCAGAGTGTAATATACAAGATATCTGTACGGCGAAGGCCATAGGAGGCAGTTGTGGCACGTAACAACCCGCTAGACAAAGTTCGCAATATGGGCATTGCGGCGCATATTGATGCGGGAAAAACTACAACAACAGAAAGAATACTGTTTTACTCCGGCATCATTCACAAAATAGGTGAAGTTCACGAGGGAACGGCTGTCACCGACTGGATGGCACAAGAACGGGAGCGGGGTATTACTATCACTGCTGCTGCGATTAGTACCAGTTGGAAAGACCATCAAATTAACATTATCGATACCCCCGGTCATGTGGACTTCACTATTGAAGTTGAACGTTCTATGCGGGTATTGGATGGTGTAATTACGGTTTTATGTTCTGTGGGCGGCGTGCAGCCTCAGACAGAGACAGTTTGGCGACAAGCAGACCGTTATAAGGTGCCAAGAATCATCTTTGTTAATAAGATGGACCGGACTGGCGCAAACTTTTATAAGGTTTACGAACAAGTACGCGACCGGCTGCGAGCTAATGCTATTCCCATTCAATTGCCTATCGGTAGCGAAAGCGAATTTAGTGGCATTATTGATTTGGTGAAAATGCGTGCCTTTATTTACAACAATGACCAAGGCACGGATATTGAAGAGCAGGATATACCGAGCGAAATGCTCGAACTAGCTCAAGAATATCGCACCAAGCTGATTGAAGCGGTAGCGGAAACCTCGGATGACTTGATGACTAAGTACTTCGAGGGCGAAGAGCTTACCCAAGAGGAAGTTCGCCTTGCTTTACGGTCTGGTACAATCGCCGGAACAATGGTGCCGATGCTTTGCGGCTCAGCATTCAAAAATAAAGGCGTACAGCTATTACTCGATGGGGTGGTAGATTATTTGCCATCTCCATTGGAAGTACCTCCAATTCAAGGTACTTTACCTAGTGGTGAAACCGTAGAAAGACCTGCTGACGATGAAGCTCCTCTAGCGGCTTTAGCTTTTAAAGTCATGGCTGACCCCTATGGTCGTTTGACATTTGTCCGCGTTTATTCTGGCGTGCTGAAGAAAGGCAGTTACGTCTACAACTCTACCAAAGGGAAAAAAGAACGAATTTCCCGGTTGGTGGTGATGAAAGCAGATGACCGACAAGATGTCGAACAACTAGCTGCGGGAGACTTAGGAGCTACTGTAGGCTTGAAAGACACCTTAACGGGCGATACGCTTTGCGAACAAGATTCTCCGGTTATATTGGAATCGCTTTATATTCCAGAACCAGTAATATCTGTTGCGGTTGAACCCAAAACCAAAGCGGACATGGAGAAATTGGGTAAAGCATTACAGTCACTTTCGGAAGAAGACCCAACCTTCCGAGTTAGCGTTAACCCAGAAACCAATCAAACAGTGATTGCGGGAATGGGAGAATTGCACCTAGAAATTCTAGTAGATAGAATGCTGCGAGAATTCAAGGTAGAAGCTAACGTTGGTGCCCCACAAGTTGCCTATCGCGAAACAATCCGCAAGCAAGTCAACAGAATTGAAGGTAAATTCATCCGTCAGAGCGGTGGTAAAGGTCAATACGGTCACGTAGTTGTTAACTTGGAACCTGGTGACCAGGGAAGCGGTTTTGAATTCGTCTCCAAAATCGTCGGTGGTACGATACCGAAAGAGTATATCGGTCCCGTCGAGCAAGGAATGAAAGAAACCAGCGAATCCGGTATTATAGCTGGGTATCCATTAATTGATGTTAAAGCAACATTAGTCGATGGGTCTTATCATGATGTAGACTCTTCGGAAATGGCTTTCAAAATTGCCGGTTCAATGGCGATGAAAGAAGCGGTGATGAAAGCTTCACCAGTTCTGTTAGAGCCATTGATGAAAGTTGAGGTAGAAGTACCCGAAGAATTCCTAGGGGATGTCATTGGAGACCTTAACTCTCGTCGCGGTCAAATTGAAGGCACGGGGTCCGAAGATGGCTTAGCCAAGGTAACTTCTAAAGTGCCATTGGCAGCAATGTTTGGTTACGCAACTGACATTCGGTCAAAAACCCAAGGTCGGGGTATTTTCTCGATGCAGTTTAGTAATTACGAAGAGGTGCCTCGCAACGTGGCTGAGGCAATTATCGCTAAAAACAAGGGAACGCATAGTTATTAAAGGAAACGAGGATAAATGGCACGCGAAAAATTTGAAAGAAATAAACCACACGTTAATATCGGTACTATTGGCCACGTTGACCACGGTAAAACCACGTTGACAGCAGCCATCACCATGACTTTATCCGCATTGGGTCAGTCAGCACAGAAGAAGTACGACGATATCGACAACGCTCCAGAAGAAAAAGCGCGGGGTATTACCATCAATACTTCCCACGTGGAATATGAAACCGATGGTCGTCACTACGCTCACGTAGACTGTCCCGGACACGCTGACTATGTGAAAAACATGATCACTGGTGCAGCGCAAATGGACGGTGCAATTCTTGTAGTGTCTGCTGCTGATGGCCCCATGCCTCAAACCCGCGAACACATCCTGTTAGCGAAGCAGGTTGGTGTACCTAGCCTCGTGGTCTTCTTGAACAAGCAAGACATGGTGGATGATGATGAATTATTGGAGTTGGTGGAATTGGAAGTCCGCGAACTTCTTAGCGACTACGATTTCCCCGGTGACGATATTCCCGTAGTTTCAGGCTCTGGTTTGCAAGCGTTGGAAAAAATGATTGCTAACCCCACCATGAAAAAAGGTGAAGACGAGTGGGTAGATAAAATCTACGATTTGATGGAACAAGTAGACGCTTTCATTCCTACTCCCGAACGTGCTGTAGACAAGCCTTTCTTGATGGCTGTGGAAGACGTATTCTCCATTACAGGTCGTGGTACCGTAGCAACCGGTAGAATCGAACGCGGAAAAGTTAAAGTTGGTGACCAAGTTGAATTGGTTGGTATCAGAGATACTCGCCCCACCACCGTAACTGGTATCGAGATGTTCAAGAAGAGTCTCGATGAAGGTATGGCTGGAGACAACGCTGGAATCCTGCTACGTGGTATGCAGAAAGATGATATCGAGCGCGGCATGGTAATTGCAAAGCCCGGTAGCATTACTCCTCATACCGAATTTGAAGGCGAAGTATATGTTTTAACTGAGAAAGAAGGTGGTCGTAAAACCCCATTTTTCTCCGGTTATCGTCCTCAATTTTACGTGCGTACCACTGACGTAACAGGTACAATTCAGTCCTTTACTGCTGATGATGGTAGTGCTGCGGAAATGGTCATGCCAGGAGACCGCATCAAGATGAACGTACAACTTATCAGCCCAATTGCGATTGAACAAGGAATGCGCTTCGCAATTCGTGAAGGTGGTCGTACCATCGGTGCTGGCGTAGTTTCTAAAATCGTCAAGTAGTTCTAGGCAGGCTTTAACTAGAATACGAGCAGAGATGGTAAAATACATCTCTGCTTTTAACTGTCTTTGGTTGGAAACATAAACGGTTCTTCACTATCAAAACCCTACGGGTTAATGTTTGGTTTTGAGTGGTTTTGACCGATTAATAAAAATTTCCATTCCCCCCTCGTAAAAACAATCAGAACCAGGAAAACTGAACAAATGGCTACTTTACAGCAGCAGAAAATTAGAATTCGTTTGAAAGCTTTTGACCGTCGCTTGCTCGATACATCTTGCGAAAAAATTGTTGATACTGCTAACCGTACTAACGCAACAGCGATTGGTCCGATTCCTTTACCTACAAAACGCCGTATTTACTGCGTACTTCGTTCTCCTCACGTAGATAAGGATTCACGAGAACATTTTGAAACCCGTACTCACAGACGTATTATCGATATTTATCAGCCTTCCTCGAAAACCATTGATGCTTTGATGAAACTTGATTTACCATCTGGTGTGGACATTGAAGTTAAACTGTAATTATTAATTGAGGATTAATTGTCGTTTTTTGATAAATATAAAATTTGAAAACAACAATTGATAATTCCTGTTAAAAGATATTTATGTGTTAATAAACACTTCACGACCCTTAGAAATTTTTCTAAGGGCTTTTTAGTCGCCTGAAAACGACTTTAGGATAAAATATAAAGAATATACGGATTTTTTCAAAAATACAGGATTTACGCGAAGCAAAATTTTTATTGCCATTAGAAAACCCTACATAGCCCATCATAGGCTTGTATAAGGAAGCAATACCAGCCGGACTGAGAAATTACGCTATTGCTTTTGATGACATAATTATATTAATGACCGTCTAAATCTCGACAAGAAATACTTTTATAAGTAGTACAGATAGTAGTACAGCTATATATTGCGGTAAATATGACATCCTCTTCTAGAATTGCAGTTCGCGAAATACCTTTGTTCCCTTTACCGGATGTGGTTCTGTTTCCTACCAGACCCTTACCCCTGCATATTTTTGAATTTCGCTACCGAATTATGATGAATACCATTCTCGATAGCGACCGCAGGTTCGGGGTATTAATGGTTGACCCAGCCAAAGGTACTGTTGCGAATGTTGGTTGTTGTGCGGAAATTATTCATCATCAACGCTTGAAAGATGACCGAATGAAAATGCTTACTTTAGGACAGCAAAGATTTCGTGTTTTAGAGTACGTTCGTGAAAAACCTTATTTTGTTGGGTTAGTCGAGTGGATTGATGACGAAGAACCTACTAAGGATTTACGACATGAAGCATCTGAGGTCGAACAGCTATTGCGTGATGTTGTCCGGTTGAGCGCTAAATTGACCGAGCAAAACATTGAACTTCCCCAGGATTTACCAGCGCTACCTAAAGAATTATCTTATTGGGTAGCGAGCAACCTCTACCGTGTAGCTCCAGAGCAACAGTCATTATTAGAAATGCAAAATACGGCCGCTCGTTTAGAACGGGAAATGGAAATTTTAACTTCAACTCGCAATCATTTAGCCGCTCGCACTGTTCTAAAAGATACGTTAAATCAAAAGTCTTAATGAATGGGGAATGGGGAGTAGGGAATAAGGAAAAATATTGAATAGATAGAAAATAAATAATAGTTTTAGCTCGAAAGCTTAAGAGCAAATCATTATTTTCTTATTGATTAAACTTTTGATTGCTTTTTTATCGGAAATTAAACATCAAAAGTATTAAAAAAATATAGTTGTGTAATCGGTATATATCATGCCTTGATGTAAACAGACTTAATAACATTTAGAAATTAATTAAATAAACTCAACTACAAATATTCACTGTTCCCTCTCTTGGAAATTTGCGACCCTTGGGGAAACCCCAAGACCGTAATTTCCCCTATCCTCTGTCCCCGTTCCCCCTTAACGAATTAAAGCGATTCTATTGGTAAAACATTGTAACTACCAAAAATTTTCAAAATTTCTGTGTAATTAGATAATGCAGCTAAAGCAGATTGCATTTCATTAGAAGAAACATCTGCTTCTAAATCCATAAAAAATAAGTATTCTCCTAAAGAGCGTTTCGTTGGACGTGATTCAATTTTACTCAGATTTATATCTTGATTGGCGAAAACTTGTAACGGTTTCACTAATACACCGGGTAAATTTGCCGGTACGCTAAATGCTAATGAAGTGTAGAAAGCACCATCTTTTAATATTTCGTGATTGGGAGTATTACCTGGCTGACTAACGACCCAAAAACGAGTGCAATTTTCTGGGTAATCGTTAATACCGTTTGCGAGTGTAGGTAAATTATATAGTTGCGCCGCTCTCAGCGATGAAATAGCTGCTGCTTGAAGATTTTCTAATTTTTCTAACCCTTCTGTAGTGGAATTAGTCGGAACTAGCTGTACTTTCGGAAGATGCTTCTCTAACCATTTTTGACATTGAGCTAATGCTTGTGGATGGGAATAAACGGTTTCGATACTATCTAAACTTTCGGAACGGGAAATCAATGAATGAGTAATAGGTACAACTAAAGCCAACTGGATTTGTAAATTATCTAATTGCCATAGTGTATCTAAAGTAACAGTAACACCTCCTTGAATAGAATTTTCTACAGGTACTACTGCTAAATCTGATTCACCTTTAGCTACAGAACAAAGTGTTTGGAAAATGCTAGGATAAGGAGATAATGAAGCTTCTATTTTAGTATTTTTTGTCAGCCAACTAACATAATATAACGCAGCAAGTTCAGCATAAGTACCGGATGGTCCTAAATGTGCAATAGATATCATAATTGACAAAACCTTTAAGGCTTAAGATAGCAAACAGAATACTAGATTTCTTACTTAAAATAGATATTATAAAGTAACAATTATTTTTATAATTAAGAAGAGTATAGGTTTTGTACAATACACAAAACTATATTTTTGTTCAAATTACAATTATCGACAAATTGCTGTCGTTTAACTATGGCTACTCAATTTAAAGCCTGCCAATCTGTAGAAATTCCCGTAACCTATGAGCCTATTCCAATTAAACATTATTTACGACAACCCCAACGATTAGTTAATGCTTTGGCTGATTCTAGCAGAGTAGAACAATTAAGTGCGGAAGTTTTTCGTTTAAAAATGCGTCCGTTAGCTTTTATGTCGCTGAGTATTCAACCAATCGTAGATATGAGAGTATGGGTCCAAGGTGATGGAACAATCAATCTAGAATCAGTCGGTAGTGAAATTCGTGGCGTAAAATACATTAACCAACGTTTTAAACTTGATTTAAAAGGTAATTTGTCAAGCTATGAAAAAGACGGAAATACTCGTCTTAAAGGGATAGCTAATTTAGAAGTACAAGTGGAACTACCTCCACCTTTCTCTTTTACTCCTAAAGCAATTTTAGAAAGTACTGGTAACGGCTTGCTTAAAAGCGTATTGCTAACTATAAAACAAAGATTATTACGGCAACTGCTAGTTGATTATCGACGTTGGGTAGAATTACAAACTAAAGATAATAGCTTTGACGACCATAGTAATGATTTCAAAATTTTTAAACCCGAATAGCATCATAAAAAAAAGCGAGTAGGTTTTTATACAAAGGTATGTGGCATTAAAGAATGGGGAATAGGGAGTATACAGGAAAATAAAAAATATTTACGATTTTAGTTAATTACTGTACGAATATTTGTACATCAAGGCTTTTTCTAATTTTTGTTTAAATGACTTTATCTCAACTATTAAAAAAGCAGGGGTTAAAATAAGTGCTATTTGAATAATAAATATTTAAGTCAGCATTCTTTATGTAATTACTAATAAGTTATATAACCTTTATCCTTAACCCTATTTCTTACCCCAAAAAAATGTCAGATTGATTAATTTTGTACGATTACCTATTTTTGTGCTGTTATTTGGCAGGGACGAAAAGATTTGCGATGCAAGGGCGAGATACCGTAATCTTGTATTGCTAATAGATGTTTTTTACTACCATAGCCCTTATTTTTTTCTAAATCGTACATTGAGTACTTATTCGCAAGACGAATTATTAGTTCATCGCGCCAAACTTTAGCAATAATGGACGCAGCAGCTATTGTAAGTGAAAGCGAATCTCCTTTAACTATTGTTTGTTGTGGTAGCGAAAAATTCTTTATCTGCTGATTCCCATCAATTAAACAAAGTGCGGGCTGTTGCTTTAACTTTAGAACAGCCCGCTTCATTGCTAAAAGTGATGCTTGCAAGATGTTCAAAGAGTCTATTTCATCTGTAGTTGCAAAACCAATTTTCCAGTCTATTGCAATATCAGAAATTAGATCCGCTAACTTAATTCTTTTAGAAGCAGATAGCTTTTTACTATCTTTGATGTTCGTGGTGAGGAGTTGGGGCAAACTATTACTATCTGGTAGGATAACTGCTGCTGCTACCACAGGACCAAACAAAGCACCTCTCCCCACTTCATCAACTCCTGCAATTAACTTGTCGCCATTGCAATACGTAGAATATTCTAACCAATTTTGTTCTGGGGGGAGTTTAGATGGGTCCATTGCAGTGATAGCTTGCCCAATTTGTACCATAAAACGCTCAAATCTTAGCTAGATGGTGCTTCCACAGAGGAACGACGGCGACGGCGACGTCTATCTGCTGTCTTCGTTGCTGTTTCAGCTTGTTCTGGTTGTTCTGGTTCGACAACTCGTTCTTCTATTTCATCTTCAACTGCAACTTCATTATCTATATTGTTTATTTTGACTTTCTTTGGAGTCGGAGTGAGCGAGTACGATGCTGAATCTTCAGTACTTTCTTCACTGTCTACGCTTTCTTCACTGTCTACGCTTTCTTCACTTTCTCCACTTTCTCCATCTTCACCAGGTGGAACTACGTTAATAATTACAGATTTTTCGTTCTTGAATTCTTTTTCTAATTTCTTCAAAGGTGTTACACCCATTAAAGCGTAGACATCCTGTTCCTCGTCTGTCATTTCTACTGAAACAATTTCTGGTGGTTCGAGTACTCCTTTAACCGATTCGATTCTAGTTCTAGTACGTTCGGGTCTCTCGCTCCAACCTTTATTTAATCCCGATGGAGAAGTATCTGCTCTTAGTCGTTCTGACTCTCCTTCCGAATCAATGTCCAAATCATCGTTGACTAAGGTCAATGGACTTCCGTTAATCCTTGGCTCGTCCTTGCCGTTTCCTGTATTGATACCCAATCGGCGACGACGACGGCGTTTATTGGTATCTCCTAATTCTTGATAGCTGGGATGATTTATCAAGTTCAAATTAGCAAAATCTCCGTCACCTTCATCCGCATCTGCGAATCCATCTACTACTTCGGGCTGGGAGTTTAAGCGAGGAGCGGAAATACGCGGTTCTCTTTGGGGTAAAGGTACTACACGCTCTGGTACTTCTACTGGTGTTGGTGCTGGTGCGACTCGACTTTCGGTTTCTCCTGGTAAATGTACAATATGTCCCAAACCTCCACAGGTAGAACAAGTTTCTCCAAAAAGCTCGTAAATATTCTGACCTTGGCGCTTACGGGTAAGCTCTACTAAACCTAATTCAGTTAATTGAGCAATTTGAGGACGAGCTTTATCCGACTTCAAGGCTTTATTAAAATGTTCGAGAACCTGTAACTGGTCTCGCCGCGATTCCATATCAATGAAGTCAACAACAATTACTCCTGCAATATTACGCAAACGTAACTGACGTGCTATTTCCGTAGCGGCTTCGCAGTTTGTCCACAATACGGTTTCTCTCGCTGTAGCCGAACGAGTAAACGAACCCGAGTTGACATCGATTACCGTTAATGCTTCTGTAGGCTGAATAATAATATAACCGCCCGAAGGCAAGTCTACTCTTGGTTTTAGAGCTTCTTTGACAGCAGCATTTATCCGGAAATATTCTAAAATTGCAGTGCGATCGCGGTGGTGGTCAATTAATAAACCTTGGGGTACTTGTCCACCGCTCCAGTTTTGTAAATACTGCTTTACTCGCTTCAATCCGGTACTGGAGTCAACAACAATCCGATTGACATCGGCACCGTACATATCCCGCAAAACGCGCTGGATAAAGTCATCATCGCGATTGAGCAAAGCTGGGGCACGGCTGGTTTGAGCTTGTTCGCCGATTGATTCCCATTGCTTTTGCAGAATTTCTAAATCTTCGATAATGGCTTCTTCTGGTTTACCTTCAGCTTCAGTACGGATTAATAAACCCATTCCTGCCGGTTTTATTAAGATTGCTAAGGCTCTCAAACGGTTGCGTTCGTTTTCGTTCCTGATTCTGCGGGATAAGTTCACGCCTCGTCCGTAAGGCATCAGTACTACGTAGCGCCCTGGTAAAGTTATGTTACCAGTGAGTCTCGGGCCTTTTGTACCCGTCGGCTCTTTCATTACCTGCACCAAAACTTTTTGTTGTGGTGCTAATAATTCCGTAATTGCCGCAGAGGAACGTCTCAATCTTAACGGCCCGAGGTCGGTTACATGAATAAAACCATTACGCTCCGGGTCGCCAATATTGACAAAAGCTGCATCTATTCCAGGTAATACATTTTCTACTACCCCTAAATAGATATCACCAATTTGGTGATGACCGGTAGCTACGACAAGTTCTTGTATTTGGTCTTCAGAAAACACCGCAGCAATTTGATGCTGTTCGGCGATGATAATTTGTTTCGGCATTCAATTTCCTCAAAAATTGGCAGCTCAAATCCGTAGAAGAGGAGTTTTCAATCAAATCTACTCTGTCTCCTCCTTCCAGGGTGCTGCTGTAATAAAATTGCAGTTACTTTCGCTCAAATAAACACGAGCTATTTACATTTTGATTGCATTTACGCAACCCATGAAATCTACAGCGGTTGCATCTTCTTATGAATAAAATCGTCCGTTAAAGGTAAGTTTTTTACACCTTTCCTTTGCCAATTAATCTGTCAGGTTAAAAAGTAACTACAACGTTACTTTTTGACACTAAAGACGCAACTCTTGCAAGAAATTATTCTAACAATCGGGCAGTATAACCTAGAATATCCTCGTTAGTACGAAACTACGTCTTTTCTTAAGACGCGGGCTGACTGCGCGATAGAATCGAGAGAAGGAGTGTATACTTCCTCACCTGAAACAGGAGTAGACTTTTAAAGTCTACCTATAAATGGCACCTTAGCGGAACCATTTGCTACTCTACATGTCCCCACCCTGTAAGCTGGAAATTTTGAGCCTACTCAACTAATTCCATTGTCATAAATGGCGAGAAAAGTAACTTAACCGCGCTGATAGGATTGTGGACTGATTCACATTTTTAGCTGCCTGCCATCATAGAGCGTTGTCTAGTCTGCTGTCAGCTATACCTGGGATAATACCCCAGTATTGTCGAGTTTTACTCGAAAATATTATTTCCTTAACGCCCCATCCAGGTCGCCGGTGAATCAATTAGTTCCGTTGCAGCGCTCTTATAATTTCTCTTCATATAATTCTAACGCAAGGTCGCAAAAAATCAATTCTAAAGTCAGGCAGAAGTGGAGGGCAATTTCATCACAACAATTGCCCTCAATTATTAAACTGCCAAAACGAGCTTAGTCCGGTGTATGTGCAGCAGGTCAAATTCTGTTTTCGATACAGATTCAAGCATAAATGGAATGTGTTCCGGACGCAATACCGTACCATCATTGCAACAAGCTCCTACATACCGCAATCGGACGGCTTGACTTTGACCCATATCGACTTTTGCTGTCTCGACAAAATCTAGCTCAAATAAACGTTCGCGCAGATTTACATTTTTGATTTTACCTTTTTTAGTTTTGTGCTGTGTCCAAATTTCTGTTTTAGCTTTGAGCGCATCAATTATCGTCTGCCACTCAGATGAAGTTACTTCTCGACTACAGCCTATATTGAGCAAATACTCAGCTGTTTCTAGAAGTTGAGATGCACTTTTAGACTTTAAATCTAGCTGCACTACATCATATACAGGTATGCCATTCGGTAACGAAGAACTCAAAGCCGTGGAGAAAGTATCGACATCAATTTCTTCAGTTAATTCAAAATCTACAATTTCATTTACGCTTGTAGCGCCTAACGGTAAGGCATTTGCTACTGATATTCTTGGTTGTGGATTAAAGCCACCGCTAAATGATACTGGCAGTCCTGCTCGTCGAATGGCTCGGTCAAAGATTCTCATTAAATCTAGATGACCAACCAATGCCATATCGCCAGACTTCCCAAACCTTACCCGCAATTTTTGTGCTTTGGTAGTATCGGGAACAAAATCTCCAGCAAATTCCGGAATCGGTGGTGGTGGAACTACGATATTGTGACCAAAGTCGGTACCGCAAACGCCGCAATGCGAGCAACCATCGAAAGAGCAATCGGGGACTGTAGCTGCTTCCATAGCACGCTGCAAATCTTCCTTGAGCCAGTTTTTCTCAATTCCCGTATCTATATGGTCCCAGGGTAGTGGGTCATCAAGGCGCTCATCAGCACTGCTGCCTTCCATGACATTCCACTCACCACAAAGCACTTTGCGGTATTTCCAGTCTAAATCAGCTTCGGCGATCGCACTTTCCCAAGCAGCAAAAGCTTTATCTAAATTATCAAACCAAGAATCCATTCCCGCGCCTAATTCCCAAGCACGACGTAACACTGAAGCGAGAGTTCTGTCTCCTCTACCAACAAAATCTTCCATAGCCGAAATTCGGACATCGGTAAAGTTAACTTTAACTCCACGAATCCGACGAAATTCAGCGCGTAACAAATCTTGCTTGCGTTTAAATTCAGCAGTAGAAACCGAGTGCCACTGGAATGGTGTATGAGGTTTAGGCGTAAAGTTGGAAATTGTGATGTTAAAGTTAACGGGTTTTCTACCAGTTGCCCAACATTCGCGCTTGAGCCAGCTTACGGTTTGAGCAATACCCAATACATCAACATCAGTTTCGCCAGGTAAGCCAATCATAAAATACAGCTTTACCTTATCCCAGCCTCGTTTCCAGGCAGTTTTCACCCCCCTTAATAATTCTTCATTGGTCAAACCTTTGTTAACAATATCTCGCATCCTTTGAGTACCGGCTTCCGGCGCAAAAGTTAAACCACCTTTCCGCGTTCCACCAAGGATGTTAGCGATATTTTCATCAAATCTATCTACTCTTTGGCTAGGTAAAGAAAGGGAAATATTTTCGTCCTTAAGACGATTTTTGATTTCCATTCCTACGGAACTTAAAGCCAAATAATCAGAACAAGAAAGAGACAACAAAGAAAATTCACTGTAACCAGTTTGGCGCATTCCCTCGGTGATTGTTTCCACAACCTTCGATGGTTCCACATCTCGCGCCGGACGAGTTAACATTCCTGGTTGACAAAATCTACATCCCCTGGTGCATCCGCGCCGAATTTCAATCGTTAAGCGGTCGTGTACCGTTTCAGAGTAAGGAACCAAACCAATAGAATAAGCAGGGATGGGGCTAGAAACCCTGCGTATTATTCGTTCTGGCACATCTGGACGATTGGGATGAACCGAGCCATCAGCAGCCATATCGTAAAACTGCGGTACGTATACACCAGGAACCTGTGCCAAATCCAGCAACAATTCTTGACGATTTAGCTGAGCTTCTTTACCTTCTTCTAAAATTAAACCAATTTCCGGTAGTAATTCTTCACCATCTCCAAGAGCGATAAAATCGAAGAAGTCAGCATAGGGTTCGGGGTTGGATGTAGCAGTTTGTCCCCCTGCAAAAATCAAGGGGAAATCACCCTCCAATCTTTCTTTCCAAGTCAAAGGAATGCCAGCTAAATCAAGCATTTCCAAAATATTGGTAGCACCTAACTCGTAACTGAGGCTAAAACCCAAAATATCGAAATCAACTAGGCTTCGCTTTGACTCTACTGCAAACAAAGGTGTTTGAGTCGTTCTTAGTTTTGTTGTTAAATCCGCACCTGGTAAGTAAGCACGGTCGCACAACTGACGAGGCTGAACATTCAATATATTGTAAAGAATGATATGCCCTAAATTAGAAGCACCAACTTCATATACTTCTGGGTAAGTCAATACCCAGCGTATCGTCGCCGTATCCCAAGGCTTATGCTTAGCTAAAAGCTCATTACCCAGGTAACGGGATGGTTTTGAAATATCCGACGTGATTAATTTATCTACTGCAATAGACACTATGCTATTTTCTAGCTACTTCTAGTAATTACAGCTACTCACTTCCAAGATTAGCATTGATTTGGATTAGTGTATTAGTTTATTATTCAAATTTTTTTCTCTTATAACTCCTTAATGATTAGTTAGCTGCTTCAAGAGAGGAACTTTGAAAGCAGCGTGGGAGACTAAAGTATTAACTGTTAAAAATTTTTTCTGCATCAAATATTTCAAAAACTTTATCTAAGCCAGTCAATTCAAAGATAATTCTGTGATTGGGAGCAACCGAACAAAAGCAAAGTCGTTGTTCCAAGACATTTGCTTTTCGCACTCCAGACACTAAAGCCATCAAACCCGCACTATCTATAAAATCGACTTTTTCTAAATTAAGCAATACAATTGTATTATTATCTTGATTTAGAGCAGCACCCAATTCGCGCTCAAGCTTGAGAGCATTTACAGCATTTAAACATCCTTGAGGGCGAATAATGGTAATTCTAGGATTATCAAGTATTGTTTGCATAGTTACAAAATTTCAAATGTTCTTCACTTGAGGGATAGATGTATTCGACCATAATCTTTTTTTTATCGCATCGACCATTCGTATTATCTCTCTTTGTAGAATCTTCACCACCAGACTACTTCTGTTTAAAGATTGCCACAATACCTAATTAAACGGTAGCTAAGTATACTTTTTTATAATTGAAGTTCAAAAATAATCTATATAGCTAGCATGAATCAGTGCCGGAGTAGGGTAAAAGATATCTAAAATTGTTAGCTATCGCCATACTAGGGCTTATTTTCCAATGCACGTTAATTAAATATCAAGTATCCGTATTTTTTCCTTAATCATTGGCTTGTATCTTTTGTAGATGGCAAGCGAATTGTCTGTTATACCTGTGATATAAATCACTTAAAGACAAGTGCTTGGATCACGTTTTATACTTAAAAATATCTGACATAATTGGTATTAAATTCAAAACGGTCACTTACTATGAGAACTAAGTTCGCGATTCGTCAATTAGTTGAAAGGGCTTTGATGATTAAGAAATTAACTCCTGAGATAGAAAATGAAATAAATTCCGAACTTACTCAGATGGGTTATATTTCTGACGTTGACTACGAAGCGTTAGAACTCTTGATGGCAGAAATGGATGCTGGAAGAATTAAGCTGGTTCCCAGCTTATAATTTTTAGACGATTGATTCAGGAACGCTGCTTCTTTAAATATTTAACTGAAGTTCAAAGACTAATTTATTTTTATTAAAGTTAATTACAAATAATACAAAATTACATAAAAAGTAGTATCGATGGCGCAGCTGTCTTTGTTTCCACCGCTGTTTTTTTGTATGATGGTGTGATGCGCTTCAATTTGATATCACCACATACTTGATTCATCGTATAAACGCTCAAGTGAAAAACATAACAACAAACGGAAAATCAAGCCTTAGCTGCTAATTCCTGTAGCTTACTTAAAACTTTCTCAGCATGACCTTTAGTTCTTACATTAGACCATGTATGGGCTATATTACCATTAGGCGTAATTAAAAAAGTTGAGCGGACAACGCCCATATATTCCTTACCCATAAACTTTTTTAGCTGCCACACACCATAAGCTTCGCACACTTGGTGTTCCGGGTCGCTTAAAAGTTGAATCGATAAATTATGTTTCTGAATAAATTTGCAGTGAGACTTTTCGGAATCGGGGCTAACTCCTAGGATTTTTGCACCTAAAGCATCAAACTGTGGAGAGTATTCGCTGAAATCTTTCGCTTCTACAGTACAACCCGGTGTATTATCTTTTGGATAAAAGTAAAGAACAAACCAATTAGACTGGAAATCTTCAAGTTTTACCAAGTCTCCATCTTGATTTGCTCCACTAAATGATGGTGCTTTTTCTCCGGTTAAAGGAATATTGGCAAGCTGTGACATAGTTTATTGAATTGGGAATTGGGGATTGGGAATTGGGAATTGCGGATAGGTTACAGCCAAAATATTAGCGACCAAGATGGTCGCACTACATATTTTCAAACGGAAGAGCTTGACCTAGCATTATTCTAGAATGAACGCTACACATCAATGCTTAACAACTTAGAACAAAGCATCCGTTGTTGAAATCAAAAATTCCTAACTCCTAACTTCTAACTCCTAACTCCTAACTCTTTTATCTTCTTTGATAATTTTACGACTTGGTTTCTTCTTAAAACCGTATTTGACTAAGTTAATAATCCAATATTGAAAGTTATCAATATAGGTGAATAATACTGGTACCACTACTAAAGTTAATAGTGTAGAAGTGCTAAAACCACCAATAACTGCAACACCCATTGATTGACGAACCTCAGCACCAGCACCAAGTCCTAATGCTAATGGGAAGGTACCAGCAATTGTAGAAAGTGAAGTCATCAAAATAGGACGCAAGCGAGATACACCAGCATCTAAAACAGCTTGACGCTGCTTTTTTCCTTGTTCTAAACCGATAATTGCGTAATCTACTAATAGAATTGAATTTTTGGTGACAATTCCTAATAATAAAACCACACCAATTAAAGCATATAGTCCCAAGGCTTTCTGAGCTATCAATAATGCCAGTAAAGTACCGCCTAAAGATAAAGGTAGCGCCACCATAATAGTGATGGGGTGCAGGAAATTATTATACAGAATAACTAGAATAGCGTAAATCATCATTACTGCTAAACCCAATGCAGTACCGAAGCGTCCGAAAATTTCCTCCATAATTTCCGCGTCTCCAGCCGAACGTCGGCTGACTTCTGCGGGTAAATTTTTCATCGCTTCGAGTTGGTTTACAGCGGTCAATCCGTCTCCTAAAGAAATACCCTGTAAATTAGCTTCCACCGAAACCTGACGCATTCTATCAAAACGGTTGATAGTCGCCGCACCGCTACCAAAGCGGATATCTGCAACTGCTAGCAATGGAACTAAACCGCCGTTTTGACTGGGAACCTGAAGATTTCTGATATTCGTAATATCTCCCCGTGCTTCGGGGTCGATTTGTACTCGAATCGGAATTTGACGGTCGGGAAGATTGTATTTTGCTAAATTAGCGTCCCCATCACCGATAGTAGCCAGAGTTGCAGTACGTGCAATTGACTGTACGGTAACACCCAAATCTGCGGCTCGTTGCGGGTCTGGTACTATCAAAATTTCCGGTTTCACCAAACTAGCAGTAGAAGATGCTTCTACCAATCCCGGTACATTTCGCATATCCTTTTCTAAATCATCAGCAGCTTTTTTCAAAGCTTGGGGATTTTCACTTTGTAAAACTATAGTTAAATCCTTTCTGCCACCAACTGCACCAGTACTTTGAAAACTAATTCTTGCTCCTGGAATTTGGACAAATTGCGGACGAACCTTTTCTTCAAACTCGCTTTGAGAAACTCCTCGTTCTTCCTGGGATTTTAATCTGACGGTAAGACTTGCAGAACCAACATTTTCTGTAGATAAAACGCTCTCCACCGCTGGGTTTTGTCTAATTAAATTAGTAGCTTGAGTAACTACTTTCTTGGTATCTTCCAAAGTCGAACCGGGAGCTAATTCTATAGTTACTCCAGAAATACCAACATCAGCACCATCAACCAAACCTTTGGGAATCATCGGTACCAACATCAAACTACCAATAAAGAAAGCCAAAGCTAGCAGTAAAGTTGTAATCCGATGACGCAAAGCCCATCTAAGAGTCGAAGCATAAGGCTGAAAACGACGACGGGGGGAAGAAGAGATTGGAATCACATTTTCTCCTTGTCCCCTTGTCTCCTTGTCTTCTTTGACCTTTCTCTTCAACAAATAAGCTCCCATCATCGGTGTGACCATCCGCGCTACGGCTGTGGAAAATACCGTAGCTGCGGTAACTGTCATCGCAAAGGGTTGGAAAAACTGACCGGGAATTCCACCCATAAATGCAACTGGTAAAAATACGGCTACGATGGTCGCAGAAGTTGCAATTACTGCTAAGCCCATTTCCGCTGAGGAATCAAAAGCTGCTTGCTTGGGTTCTTTACCCATCCTCAAATGCCGTTCCATATTTTCAATTTCGACTACAGCATCATCTACTAGGTTACCTACTGCTAAACCCAAACCCAATAGTGTCATGTTGTTAAGGGTGTAACCTAAAGTAAATATGACTCCAAAGGTAGGAATAATTGATAAAGGTAAAGTTACTGCTGTAATTAGAGTTGCTCGCCAGTCTCGTAAAAATAGTAGAATTACTACCACAGCTAGTACAGATGCTATTAATAGCTCGTTCATCGTACTTTGGTAAGAATTGCGAACAAAAGTAGCCCTGGTAAAAATTAATTCCATTTTTACGTCTTGTGGAAGAGTCTTTTCTAGCTTTTCAACCTGAGCTTTGACTCCTTCTTCCACCGTCACCATAACGCTACCAGTACTACGCAATACCTGAAAAGCAACTACTGGTTTATTATTCAAGCGTGCAGTTTGACGAACTTCACCAAAGCTATCGTCAACCTTTCCTAAAGTAGATAAAGGAACCGAACCACCGTTAGGAAGGATGATTTCATAATTTCTCAAAATATCTACACTTTGAGCGCTACCTAAAGTACGGATACTTTGTTCGCTTCCCCCAATTTCAGCACGACCACCCGGTAAATTAATATTAAAAGCTCGTAATTGGTCGTTTACCTGAGTCGCAGTGATACCCAAAGACTGCAAGCGGTTGGGGTCAAGATTAACGCGAATTTCCCGGTCAACACCGCCCACACGGCGGATTTCAGCCACACCTTTTACCGATAACAAAGCGCGACTGATAGTTTCATCAACCAGATTACTCAATTCTTCTACGGAACGTTCGTCCGAACTGACCACATAAGTCATAACAGCACTACCGGAAAATTCCAGACGCTGGACAATCGGGTCATTGATATCTTGAGGAAGACTCTGACGAATTTGAGCTATAGCATTGCGGACATCATTAGTAGCTCTGTCGCTATCGGTTCCCAAATCAAAATTGATAGTAGTAACGGAAACCCCATCGGTAACAACCGAACGCAATTCATCAATATTCCCCAGACCAGCAACAGCATCTTCAATTTTCTTAGTTACCTGAGATTCAAGTTCCGTAGGACCAGCACCAGAACGAGTCACCCTAACTTGAACCGCAGGAACATCAATATTAGGGCTAGTATCAATACCCAAATTATTAAAACAGAACCAACCAACTATAGTCAGAATCAAAAATAAAACTATTGTAGGAATCGGTTTTTTTATCGACCAAGCAGAAACATTCATCTTTTAGATTTTGGATTTTAGATTTTGGATTTTAGATTTTGGATTTTAGATTTTGAATTTAAATGTTAGGAGTTATGAGTTAGTTATTCTTCTCCTTGTCCCCCCATCTCCCCATCTCCCCATCATTTCTTAGCTACCCGTACTTTATCGCCATCTTTCAAATACCCAGCACCGTCTACTACAACGCTTTTTCCGGGTTGTAAACCACTTTCGATTTCGATTTTTCCGTCTTTAAGAATTTCTCCTGTTTCTACTTTTCTACTGCTAGCGATTTTGTCTTCGTTGATTGTAAAAACTATAGCGCTACCGTCAGGCTGAGGAAGTACCGCTTTTTGGGGTATTGCTACAGCCATACTTGTGTCGGTTACAATTGCAGCGCGAGCGAACATTCCTGGTTTGAGTAAGTCTGTGGGTGGTAAGTCAATTTTTACTGTCGCTTCACGTCGTTGCTGATTGACTACTGGTTCTATTTCTCTAACTTTTCCTTGCAATTTAACCCGATTGTTGGCTTCAGTTGTAATCTGGGCTGGCGCGCCAACTTCTATCTGGAATAATTGAACTGTGGGGACTTTGGCTTGTAATTCTAAGTTTCCTTGACGAATTATTGAAAACAATTTTTGGGTTCCACCTACTACTGTTCCGACCTGGGTTTGGGGTGGTACACCTGTAATGTCACCTACTCTGGCGAGTTTCTCAGCAACTATTCCAGAAACCGGAGCGCGAACTATGGTTTGTCCTAACTGAGTTTTGAACTGTTGTACTCTAGCTGTAGCGCTACGAACTCCCGCTTTCGCGCTGTTGACTTTAGCTTTAGCACTACTAACTCCTGCTTTCGCGCTGCTGATGCTTGCTTGAGAGCTATTTACATTGGCTTGAGCGCTACGGATATTCGCTTGTGCGATACGTACTGCTTCTTTCGCAGTTTCAAAATTAGTTTCAGCAGTTTCAAATAATTGCTTACTAATAGCACCTTGATTGGAGAGTCTTAAATTGCGCTGGTAGTTTCTTTGTGCTTCTTTCAATTTCGCTCTTGCTTGGGCTAAATCGGCTTGTCTTTGCTCGACTGTAGCTTGACTCGATATTACATTAGCTCTACTTGACTCTAAAGCTGCTTGTCTAGAAGACAAATCCGCTTCTCTCGAAGCAACTTCGGCTTGTTGAGATTCAACTTCTGCTTTAGCTTGACGAATCTGGTCTTGTAACAGCGAGTCATCCAAAACTGCCATTGTTTGACCTTGCTTAACAGAATCTCCTTGCTTGACTAAAACTTGCTTAACTTGTAAACCATTGGATTGAGGTAATACTGGAATCAATTCACTCGCTGCAATAGTTCCAGTAACGTTGAGATTACGAGCAACTTTTGTGAATTCAACTAAACCAAGGGTAACGGTCATCGCTGGAGCTACCGGTTGAGTTGGTGGATTGACTACCGTTGCTTCGGTTTTAGGACGATTGCTTAATAAACGCATTCCTCCTATCGTTATTCCAACACCCAAAGCCATACCCACAAGCATGATTGTCCACCAAGGTCGTTGGTTGCTAGTTTCGGGATATTCTTTAAAAGTTACTTCTTCGATTCCTAGTTCTTCTTCGATTTGCGTTTCTTCTTCTGCTGGAATATCGGAAAAATTTGAGTCCCCTACTGTCATTGCTCGACCTCCTAACTGACCGCGATGATACTTAATTGCTTAAGAAAAGTTGAAATTTGTTACCGTATATTAACTATTACCTATTTTCTGACGTAATGGCTGTATTTACAGAATTAAATTTACCCAATTTACCCATGACAAAAGTCATGTATTTGCTAGCTCAAAACATATTTGGGGGAATAATCTTTATTTGTTGCTCGGATGAAAAGCTTACGAGTATTAACTTTCTAGAGATAAATAAAAACTACCCCCATACCTGATATCACAACCAAATAAGTGTTTAGATCACCGCCACCAATTATCTGAACGTGAAAAAATAGCAAATTAGTATATGTAGTCTTTTCTTGTAGGGATGAAGTTTCTTGCAAAGCTAGTGTATATATTTGGCGTACTTTGGGTAAGCTTTATTTATGCAGTCTTAGAGATAAGCTATCCGGACAAAAAATTGTTCTTGATTATAGGTCTTTCTCGTTTTTTATAGAATCACCAAATAAAATCACAAATTTGATTATGTTTGATAAGGGCATAAATAGCTTCTATTACATAAACATATGTAATTTTTGTCAAAAAATCTTCTATTTTATATTCAAATAAAATTTGTTATGACGGTATTTATCTAACACTAATCAGGTTCATTGAGATGATTTTTCAAGGAAGTTTATACAGATTAAAATCTAAAATATACTGATTAGTAATTTTAGATTTTAAGAAGATAGCCTTAAACTCAGTTGTAGGAATAATTTAAAAATATCTTCAAATTGATAAGCTACTGAATTTAAAAATATTCGACAACCCTTGCATAGTAAATCTAAAATCTAAAGCCTAAAATCTCACAAATTTCTAATTAGCTTGAAAAATTAAGATAAAACAATAAATTATTAACAGGGTCTAAATATGTTTAACGCAACTGAAGTTTTAATAGATGCTTTTGTAAATAGAGTGCGAGAAGGATACCACCGTACTTATGGAAGCTTGAAGACTGACTATCAAGATATTATTGCTTGGGTAGGAAGCATGGCTTTAGAAAATATTGCGAATAGTGATGCTTTGTACCATAACGTAGAACATTCAATATTAGTAACTCTTGTAGGACAAGAAGTTTTACGTGGTAAACATATACGGGAGGGTGGTGTTTCTAGCGAAGATTGGCTGCACTACATTATCTCTTTGCTCTGTCATGATATTGGTTATGTCAAAGGAGTTTGTCGTCAAGATAGAGAAGGAGAAAGCCTTTATGCTACGGGTCAAGATGAACCAATGATTTCCTTACCGCTAGGTGCTTCAGATGCAAGTCTTACACCCTATCATGTTGACAGAGCAAAACTTTTTATTGATGAGCGTTTCGGGGGTCATAAATTAATTGATTCTGAAGTTATAAAATGCAATATAGAATTAACTCGCTTCCCCGTACCCGCAGCTGAAGACCATCAAGAAACTAATAATTATGCAGGTTTAGTACGTGCTGCTGATTTAATTGGACAATTGAGCGACCCACGTTATTTAAAGAAAATTACTTCTTTGTTCTACGAGTTTGAAGAAACTGGGATGAATCAAATTTTAGGTTACAAAAATCCTGCTGACTTGCGTAACAATTATCCAAAGTTTTATTGGAATGGAGTTTATCCTTATATCAAAGATGGATTGCGTTACTTGTCTTTAACTCAACAAGGTAAACAAATAATTGCTAATTTGTATTCAAATGTATTTGTTGTAGAACACGAACGACCACAAGAACAACAAATATATTTAGAAAATCTAGAAATTAAAGAAGTTGGAAGGAAAGAACGACCTGATAGAAGACATGAAGCTATAAAAACTAGAACAAGAGTCAGTTAGCAGTAGCAGTTTCATAGTATTTTTTGATAGTTTGATAGTCTGTCAGATTTCATAAACCCGGTTTTTTCTAAAAACCGGGTTTATTTATGCTTAAAAATATTCAAAATAAATAATTTTCTATTTTGGAACAATGTAACTATATCCGCGACTCATTACTCATTACTCATTACTCATTACTCGCTATTCTCTACTTGCTCTGTTATCTATATAGATTTTTCTATAAATAAACCGGTAGGATAATTAAGCAAGCAGAACTCGATTTTCAAATATTTCATGTCTTTGACCCTAAATTCCGAATATAAAAACTTTGGTGGAAAACTCAGCTTTTACTCCCATTCCTCTACAACATGTAATGGTGAGATGCGTTTTAGCGTTTACCAACCACCCCAAGCTGAATCCCAAAACCTACCAGTTCTTTATTTTCTCTCAGGTTTGACCTGTACTGAAGAGAACTTTATGGTCAAAGCTGGAGCGCAAAAATACGCAGCAGAGCATGGTTTAATTTTGGTTGCACCAGATACCAGCCCGCGTAATACTGGAATTAAGGGCGAAGATGATGACTATGATTTCGGTACTGGTGCGGGTTTTTATGTTGATGCGACCGAAAAACCTTGGTCGTCCCACTATAAAATGTATAGCTATGTAGTTAAAGAATTACCCGAATTAATCGCTGCTAATTTTCCCATACAGAAAGATAAACAAAGTATATTTGGTCATTCAATGGGAGGACATGGTGCTTTAATTTGTGCCATAAGAAACCCTCAAAAGTATAAATCAGTTTCAGCTTTTGCACCCATAGCCGCACCCATGCAATGTGCTTGGGGAGAAAAGTGTTTAAGTAATTATTTAGGTGAAAATAAAGAAAATTGGCGCGAATATGATGCAAGTGAATTAGTTAAGCAATTTGGTTTTCATAGCGAAATTTTGATTGACCAAGGTAGCGATGATAAATTTCTTCAACAACAGCAACTGCTGCCAAATATATTTGAAACAGCTTGTAAAGAAGCAAATCAATCACTAAATTTACGCTACCAACAAGGTTACGACCACAGCTACTACTTCATTTCCACCTTTATGGAAGATCATATCCGACATCATGCAAAAGCCTTGAATCAATGAACAATGAACAATGAACAGTAGCAATAATTGATAATTGATAATTGGTGAGCCACATCCGACCGATGATAATTGATAACTGATAACTGATAACTGATAACTGATATGTTTTGGCAAGCTGATTTTTATCGTCGTTCGCAACCGGATACATCGGGACAGGTTTTATGGGATTTGTCGATTTGCGATTCAACTTCTAAGTTTAAATTTGAAGCTAGTTGTACTCAGTCAGAAGCTAATTCTAATTGGGTCGCTTCGCAAATCAAGCAAGCAGCATCGGATAGTTTACCTGATGTTCTTCAAGTGTTTCGTCCCCAGTCTTTGAGTTTGATTGAACAAGCAGGAAGTAGCTTGGGTATTAAAGTTGAAGCAACTCGTAGAACTACTGCTTTAAAAAAATGGTTGGAACAAAAGCAGCAATTCACAACTTTGGATAAGCCACCTCCAATACCTTTATCTGAAAATCTTTGGGGAGATAAATGGAGTTTTGCGACAGTAGGGGCTGGTAATATTGCTGATTTTTACTCAGAACGTCCAATTCCGATTCTCGAAACACCTGCGGAGTTATTACCAATAAATTTGGGTTTGGCTTCAACGGTACAGCTTCCGGGTGTAGTAATTTATGGTGGACGTAAATCTATGCGCTTGGCAAAATGGTTACAAGATAATCGTCCTGTAGCATTAAATTATATTGCTGGTGAACCAGATGGTTTGGTATTGGAAGCGGGTTTGGTAGATAGATGGATTGTGGCTACTTTTGAGGACGAGGAAGTTTCAGAAGCTGCTGCATTATTTCAACGGCGCAAGCAACAAAGTCAAGGATTACATTTTTTGTTAGTCCAACCAGATGATTCTGGAATGACTTATACTGGTTTTTGGTTATTGCAAGAAGTTTAATTGGTATTTGGTAATTGGTAATTGGTATTTGGTAATTGGTAATTGGTAATTGGTAATTGGTATTTGGTAATTGGTAATTGGTAATTGGTATTTGGTAATTGGTAATTGGTAATTGATGAACCGTATCCGACTCTAAAAAGGCGAAATTTGATTTATCTAGAAACTAAAAAAATCTGTCAACTGTCTATAGATAGAATAACTTGTAAAGGAATTTCTTTACTTATTGAGGAAGTTTGTCTGAGTAACAATAGGGTAAAGTATCTAAGCAAATGCCAGTTAGAAATTTCTACAAAAAATAGACCAAATTCTGGCAATATTGATTAATAAAATATAACTTAATAGATGAAACTGAGAAATTTAAAGGAGCAATTTAATTTACCTTTCCAGTTTTGGATTGTTACACTAATTGCTTTTATTAATTCGGTTAGCTTTACTATAATTATTCCACTGCTGTATCCCTACGCAAAGCAGTTTGGATTAAATGATTTTCAAGCGAGTTTGCTGAGTACAGCTTATGCTTTACCTCAATTTATTGGTACTCCTATTTTAGGAAGACTTTCAGACCGTTTGGGAAGAAAACCTTTACTAGTAATAAGTTTGCTGGGAACAGTTTTATCTGGTATTGTTGCTGCGGTAACTCCTATAGCTTGGCTATTATATGTTGCGCGTATATTTGATGGTTTAACTGGTGGAAATACTTCTATTGCTAGGGCTGTAGTTAGCGATATTACAACTGTAGACCAACGGGCTAAAGCTTTTGGTATTTTTGGTTCTGTGTTTCGTTTGGGTTTTGTTGCTGGGCCTGCATTGAGCTATGTAGCGCAGCAGTTACCTACTATTAGAGGTGTAACTTCGTTAGGAATGAGTTTTATTGTTGGTGCGGGTATAGCTTTATTCGCAACAGTATTAACTATTTTCTTTTTACCAGAAACTTTACCTGCTTCTGATAAACAGAAGTTTCAATTAAGTTGGAGAGATTTTGGGTTTATTAAAGTTTTTCAGTCTTTAGCTCGTCCTAAATTAGGTAAACTTTTTGTTCTGACTTTTTTAAGTGGTTCTACTTTTACAATTTTTACTTTTGCATTTCAACCATTTGTGTTGGAAGTCCTCAATCAAGATGCAAAAACATTAGCAATTACATTTGCTGTTGTAGGAATGTTAGGTTTTATTTCTCAAGTGGTTGCGCTTGACCCGCTGAGAAAAAAGTTTAATTTAATTGACATATTATCCTTGGCATTATTGACTCGTGGAATTACTTTTCTATTGATTCCAACTTTCCCCTATCTCACTGCATTTTTTATCATTATTGCAGTTTTTGGGTTTGTAAATTCTTTCCCAATGCCTTTGATACTCCCTTCTCGCTAAAAGACTAGCTATAATGTAGTATTTAAAATTACATAATAGAGAATTTTATGATAGGAAGAAGTAATCTGTTTTCCCGGAAGATTCGGAAACTATTTCAACACTCGGGGGAACCTCAAAAACAACAAATCACCACAAATAAAATTTCTCTGTTATGCATATAAGCTATAGATTTGTTCTGTTTTTGAGGTTTACACCTTCTTATTTAATTATTGATAATTAATCTGTTGTCCCGGAAAATAAAAATAAATCATATACAGGAATTATCCGCAGATTTTTCAACAATAACTTAGCGAAAGGGCAGGGAAAACGCATCTAAAATTAAGCTAGGTGCGGCGTAGCCGCACCAGCGCGGGCAAGTTATGCTAAAAATTAGCCCATAACCCATAATTTAGCTCGCGGAGAATTAAAAGTATTAAATACTACTATAAAAATGATAAGCAGGCAGTAAATACCAGTAGATACAATCATCTTAAATAATTAAAAGTAAAATTTTAATTAAAACTGATTGATTAACAACTTAATTCTAAAACTTTCGTAAGATAGTTATCATCCATAGCAGCTAAAAATTGTTTATTCTTAATTCCTATTTTTTTACTTTTTTCTTTACTTAGAAGATTTATTGCAATGTGACGAAGGACAGAAAAATTTTGCGGTGCATTATCCTTTCTAATTTTACAATCGTCTTCATTTAATGCTACATCTAATATCCAATGCAAGGAATTTTCAATACCCCAGTGACTACGAACTGACTCTCCAAATTTTTTTGCATCTAAGTTTAAATTGCTAATATAATAACGAGTTTCAACAGTTGTTTTACCATTTTCAGTTCTAACAGATTCAACCATACCTACACTGTTTAATTCTTTCCATTTATTGTCTGGATCAATTCGATTAGAGATATCAGAAAGCATTAGATAATTGCGTATTTCTTCACGTCCATGACTGAACTCACGAGTGCTATAATGGCTTGAACTAAAGCCTTCATTACGTTTTGATATTGCTTCTTTAAATAGTAGTTCTACATTTTTATATAAGTTTTTTTGATTATTTTTTAATGCAATTATATAATTCGCATCTTTTTGGGAGATAAGATTTACTATTTCTTTTTGGCATCCAATTGCATCAATTGTAACAATGCAACCGGCAATATCTAATACTTTTATTAACTCCGGTATTGCAGTAATTTCATTTGATTTACTATCAACCTTCCTTTGAGCCAGAACCAGTTTATTAGTCCCTGCCCAAGCACTTACCATATTAATGGCACGATTACCTGCTTTCCTATCATATGAATGCTTTAAATTTTTACCATCAATCGCAATTACTTCACCTGCAATTGTCTGCTTCGGTTTCAGTTTCATTTTGAACCATTTTGCACCCCTACTCAGCTTTTCAAAGCTTACCACTTTCTGGCGATCGCACCGACGGTGCCGAGTGCGCCTTAGGCGCACCTCCACCTTTAAAATTTAGATGCGTTTGCCCTGAGCGAAAGGGTTACTGTAAAAATATGCAGGTTATTAGTATAAATAGCTAGATTAAATTAGAATTTCTATATTAATAATCAATAGTGGTATATTGAGATTTACTAAACTAGAGTACAAATATGTTCAATTATATTTTGTATTTGTTCTGGAGTTTGAAGCTGATTAAATTTGAAATAATTCTCTAATTTTTCTTGAACTTGTTGAATATTGATATCTGCATTTTGGTGATGCAATAGTCTAAGTCTTAAAAGATGAATAATGTATTCAACTAGATTAAAGTTAGGGGAGTAAGTTGGAGTATGAATAAAATCTACAGTTATTTTATTTTCAATTTGTAAATTTTCTGTTCGGTGATTTTACTTGAAATTTCATTTTGTCCTTATGGGTTGAATTATTATCTAAAATAATGGTCAATTTATTAAATCCCTCTTTTACACAATCTTGGCTTAGCTGTGCAAAATAATCAGAAACATCTTCAGTTTTAGATTTTTCTTTTAATTTTAAATATTCTTTACCTGTAGATACATCTACAGCAATCATTCCATTAAATTTATTTCTACGTCTGTTTTCATTACTAGGTATTTCGGGACGTGTATTTTTTTCTGCCCAGCCATAGAAAATGCTTGGACGGTCATAAACAGCAAATTCATCGAAAAATACTATTTTTTCATATTCTTCTCTATTTTCGAGTTTTTTTTAAAGTCCATATAAATTCTTTTTGCTGTTCTTTACTAGCATTCGCATAGTCTCTATGGGCTTTTTGATATGATAAATTTAATTCATTCAATATTTCATATATTCTTGTTGTTTTCAGTTTAACTCCCCATCGTAATTCAATGACATTACTAATAATTTCACCTGTCCAAATGTTTCTATCAATGCCATAATCTATTGGTTTTTCTGATAACAACATTTGTTTTAATTCATGCTTCTGTTCTATATTTAATCTTGATTTTACTTTGTGAGTAATTGGTTGTACTAATTCTAGCAACCCTGCTTCTAAAAATTTATCTATCCAAGAAGTAATAGTTTTATAATGACAACCTAACAATTCTGATACTTCGATTCTACTCTTTCCTTCAAACAAGTATTTAATTGCTAATAGTTTTTTTCTTATATATTCTTGTTGGTACTTGTAGTATAATTTTTGCCACAAAACTATATCTAATTGGTGAGTTTCCAGTCTAAAAGTTCTATTTCGTAAACCTTTAACCATCATATAGTCCAATTTTAATTTATGTAATATTAATTATTACATAAAAGCTAATCTTCTAGCGGGAAGGGAGTAGATTCAATTTTATCTTTGAATAGTACCGAACGGGAACAAGGAGAAGTTTTAGGAATTAATGCATCTTATTTAAGCATTTCTAATGCTATCGGGCCGCCAATTTCAGGTATGTTAGTAAGTCTTGGTTACAAAACTCCTTTTTGGATTACGGGTGTGCTGACTATTCTTACAGCTTGTTTTGCTTTCACGCTTAAATCGGATTTTAAATGTGAGGGGAGTAAGAAGTAGCAAGTGACAAGTAGCAAGTAGCAAGTAATCACAAGAGTTACAATTATTTAATAATTTTAGATTATAGGAATTTGGGTTTAATCAAAAATAAACTTGTGAAAAAGTGGTTTTATTTTATGTAGCAGCGTTAGCAAAGCATGTCCATAAGCACATATTAAGTCGCTAGATATAACCTAAATCTAAACTTTATATTTTCCATCCCCTACTTGTTACTTACTACTTGCTACTTACTACTTCTTACTTCCTTACCTGCTTTAACATATCAATCAATGTATGATGAGCGTCTTCGGCATTTTTCAAGGTGTGGTCGAATTTGATTCTGACGGGTACCTCTTTCCCGTCTGCTTGAGCTTGTAGATTCATTCCTTCAGCATCAATTGAAAGCATTTGCGCTGCTGTGGTATTTTCTAAGTCACCATAAGCTTTAGCGTATAGTGCTACCGCATCTGCATGGTCTTCGTTCATATGCTTACAAATGCGATCGCTAATTTGAGGAGAAAATTCTTCTGACATGATATATTCCCAGAAATCTAGTTTATCAATTTGAATTTTAAAGCTTATTTGCTCATAGCAGTCAAGATTAGCAAAAATTTTAGATAGCCAAAAATTCGAGCTAAATTATCGTAACATCACTCTGGACAAAAGGTATTTTAAACTACAGCATAATCTCAACATAGTAATTATACTGAGATAAGCTTTAAACAAACAATAAGCTTTAAATTATTAATTGGCAGGCTTTGTATCATTTATATCTTTATGAGTGAAATTTATTTAATTAAACTTATTTTTGAAATATTTTTTACATTTTCTTACTGATTAGTAGTAATTTCCACCGAATCAGAAATATAAAACAAATTTATTTAAGTCCAGTCCCATGAGTGCAACTAGCCACCGTCGTATAGTTATAGGGGATGTGCATGGTCATTATCAAGGCTTGATGCAGTTATTAGATGCAGTTTCCCCAACAGCAGAAGACAAAATTTATTTTCTGGGTGATTTGATAGATAGAGGTCCCCAAAGTTCTCAAGTAGTGGATTTCGTTAAAGAAAATTCCTATCCTTGCTTGCTCGGAAATCACGAGCATATGTTAATAAAAATTCTTACAGATAAAAATGCTTCTACTCCCAGCGTCCAAGGATGGCTTTACAGTGGAGGACAAGCAACTTTAGCAAGTTATAAGGATGGTAAAATTCCGCCAGAACACCTTGAATGGTTTCAGAGTTTACCTTTGTATATAGATTTAGGAGATATATTTTTAGTTCACGCAGGTATTGATCCTGCAAAAACTATAGAAGAACAAAAAGCAGAACAGTTTTGCTGGATTCGAGATAAATTTCACAGCATTCAGAAGCCTTATTTTTCAGATAAAGTAATTATCGTCGGTCACACCATTACCTTTACCTTTCCTGGAATTGCACCGGGTAAAATTGCCAGAGGTGCAGGTTGGCTTGATTTAGATACAGGTGCTTATCATCCTCGCAGCGGTTGGCTGAGTGCATTTGATGTAACAAATCGTCTCGTGTATCAAGCCAATATGTTTAAACCTTCCGTCCGCACCTTACCACTGGAAGAAGCTTCAGCAAAAGTTAACGTGACTTCGCTTAAAGTGAATCGTAATAGCAGCAAGTTATGGGCTTAAGAGGTTAAAGGTTAAAGATTAGAAAGTTTTAATACCTAACCCCTAACCCTTAACTCCTAATTCTTTATTCCTATCACAATAAAGGTCGGACATTTCTCCGGTATGCAGTTCTACTTAAACCATCGTTACCCTTACTACGTTGTGAATTAATCCGATTTTGAAGATATTGTACGCGATTCGCGGGTGAAGGATGAGTACTTAAAAAGCTAGGAGTTCTACTTCTGCTTTTGCTCTTCAACTTGTTCATAAAAGAAACCATTCCTTGAGGAGCATAACCTGCATCTGTGAGCATTCTTAATCCACGTCTATCAGCATCCCTTTCTGCTCCACGACTGTTGGGACGACGAAAACCGAGTTCTACCCCAAGCTGAACCAACTTGCTGTTTTCGACACCTGCTGCTGTAGCCAAACCTCTAGCAATCGCAGTTTTCCTCATTTGCTTTACTACATGTTTTCCTTCAATATGAGCGATTTCATGAGCAACTACGCTTGCTAACTCCGCTTCATTGTCGGCAGCTTTGATTAAACCAGTATTAATATAAACATATCCACCAGCAGTAGCAAAGGCATTAATACTGTTATCTTTTACTACCTGAAATGTATAAGGAATTTTTCTTCTAGTATTATGGGCTGCTAAACGCTTACCAATTCTTTTTACGTAATTATTTATTTGAGAATTGCGATAAAGTTTAACATCTCTTCTAAGTAGCTGCTGATTTATTTGCCTGCCAAGCTGAACTTCTTGCTTGTCTGATATATTAGAAATTTGAATGATTTGGGCACCTTGGAAGAGAATATCCCAAATAGAAACACCTAGAGCCGCAGAAGGTGTAGTGAAGCACAGGCTAAATGCTATGACTACAGAAATTAACGGATAAAAGATTCTTTTTTGTAAAGAACGGAAATTTAAATAAAAGTTTGTCTTTTCAATCATCATCAAGTTCGAGGAGGTTTTTAGAAGAACGTAAGCTATAAGACGAGAAATAAGTTTATTATGTTGCACGTCTTAGTTGTTACAAACCAATATTAGCCTTCATGTCATCCAGTCTGCTTGACTTAACACTTGCTTTACTGCTAAACATGGCAACTAATTGCGGATTTGTTCATGAAAGCAATGAAAAGTAGTATTAGTAATAAACTGTCATATAAATAGATAAAGGCAATAACTGTACTATTTTAGCTTTTATCCTTTATCGTTTTAATTCATCCCACATACTATTAACTTCTACTTCCAAAGAATTCTCATTGTATAAATATTAATCCTCTATCCCGTCTGTAAATAGGAAAATAGTTATGGCTATATTAGATTCTAAAGGTCGTTTATTTGGTAAATTCAATATTTTAGATATTGGTGCTTTGCTAGTAATATTGCTGGTAATTGGTGGCATTTTTTTATTCCCCGGAACAACTGGTTCTGTCGCTCAAGTAGGTACGACAACAAAACCAATTGAAGTTGATTTAGTTGTTCGAGGATTAAAAGTAAAAGATATTGATAGATTATCCGAGCAAGGAAAGTTTGAGAAAGGTGGTAAAACAAACGTTATCATCCGCAATCAACCCTACGGTCAAATTCCCATCAAATCTATTGAAGTACTACCTAGAAAAATTATTGTTACACAACCCGATGGTACGGTTAAATTAATCCCAGACCCTAGAGAAAACATGTTTAGTACGGATATACTATTAACTTTAGCAGGTAAAGCAACAATTACTGACGGTGGTCCTGTTTTAGGTAACAGTAAAGTAAAAATAGGGATGCCATTTGAGTTAGAAGGCTTTAATTATAACTTTAGAGGCAGCGTTATTGATATTAGAATTGATGAGCAAGCATAGATTTAAGTTTAATAAAAGTTAAATGGTGAAGGTAAATAGTTTACTTTTAATTTTTATCTTATTTATCTAAAAAGTAATTAATGTTTGAGTTCTTGGTAGTCTCCCGTTTTTACGAGGAGGCTATTTTTTTTGAGTAAATTCCAAATCAAAAATAATAAATTATAGGGTGTGTTACGACTTTAGTCTAACGCACCGAAACACTACATCATCACTTAATCGTATGACTAATAAAATATGGCAAAAAATCTTAATATTAATCCCTATACCTCAAAAACAATATTCCATAAAAAGTTCAGTAGATATAGATATTTCTTTCGATAACAATTCTATATTTCCTTGTTACTTCAATCCTGCTAAATCATGTTTTCCAGAAATAATTTCATCCCACGGGCAAGTATTTAAATCAAATTTAGCTGATAATACACTAAGGAATTACATTCAAACAAATTGGTTAACTCGAAGGTATTTAACAATCACTCAATTACTTAAAGATATAAATTATAATTTGATTCCAGCAAAAGATGGTATATCTATTGCCATCACAGCAAAAATATTTTGGCAAGATAATAAGCTCAATATTGAATTTTATCTTTATGAATCTCATTATAATTTATTAGGCTTACACATCAAACCTTACTGTTCAATTGAAAATCTTATCCCAGAAAAATATCGGTTTCGATTCAATTATTTACATAGAACAAAAATAAGTAATAGAAAACCTCGTCCCGTAGCAACTACTTACAAAAGCTTTTATTTAGTTAATCCATCAAAAAGCAATCCCAATGCTGTAGAAATAGATGGAATTCAATTTGAAACAATATTATCACCAACATCTATAATTATTCCTGGTAAAGAAGAGAATATAGAAACTTCAGTCGATATCGGGATGAAAATTACTAATCAAACTCTAACTGCTTTTGAATTTGATTTTTTTGACACTTTAATCTTTCAAATTATTAAAATAGATGGTCAAACTATACGTAAAGACGCTAGCTCAAATGCGCTTCAAAGTCCTCAAGAGCGTCATTACCCTTTAGTAAAACCTGGGGAATCTATCACTTTTTTTCCGAATACAAAACTTCTCTGGTTCAATAACGAACTGTGCTTAAAAACCGCTATCGAATCAGGAGGTTTTTATTATTTCTATAATTTACAACCAGGTGAATATCTGATTCGATTTGTATATAGAAAAAAGAATAATTTTGTAAAAATGCGTAGCAATCGAAATACAGGTGATTATATCAAACCATTACAGTGGCTAGATAGAACTATTATTGCAACACCATTCGTAAAACTTTATTTATTAAAGTCTGATAAATAACTATGCTAAAACCGTTAAATGAAATATTTAACTCGCAAAACCATTACCTTCTGCTTACTTCTTCTTCCTCTAGGTTGTAATAGCACTCCTGTAAAAAACGATTCAACACAACAATTACAAACTATATCCGCACAACCATCTCCAAAACCTTTGCAGCAGGTGTCAAAATCCAACCAGTGGACACCAGAAATGGAAGCAGAATTTCAACAAAGAGCCAAACGAATTATTACAAAACTTTCTGGTAAGAACTACGGAACTACATCCTTTGAAAGCGAAAAGCGTTCTTATCCTAGAGCAATGATTGATTTTCTCGGAGGTAATCGCGAAAAATCAATTGCTTTTCTCCAAGCTGAAGATGCAGACGCTAAAAGCCATACTCATACTTTAGGAATTGATTTTTATTCTAGTTTTACCCTAAAAGGACAAGTCCGCAAATATTTCTACTTTGGTAAATATCTCGACCCAGCATATCGTCAGCGAATGAAACAAGCTATGCAGCTTTTAACAGCAGAAGACCCTTTGAAGCGTCGTTTTCCCGAGCGTCGGAAATTCTGGGCTAGAGGTACTGATAATTGTGATAGCTGGGTCGATTGTCGCAATACCGATAATTTGAAAGCGATGCGAAATAGTGCTGTATATTTGTTCGCTGAAGAAACGGGAAACGAAGCAACAAGACAAGCTTATAAACAACGTATTCGACGTAACATCAGCACTTTGTATCAAATTGGACAAGGTGAGTGGGATTCGGAAACTTATTTAGGACATACTGTTACTGCTTATTTAAACCTTTATGATTTCGCCAAAGATAAAGAGGTAAAAAGCATTGCTAAAGCTGGATTAGACTGGCTTTTGGCTTCCGGTGCGGTGAAATATTGGCGAGGTGGATTTGGAGGCCCAACTAAGCGCGATTACGGAAAAAGTAATTGTGTTTGGTGTTCTTTATCAACTCATGAATTAGGTCTTTATTTTCATGATTCACCGATTGATGACCCTAAACCTTCTCCAGATTCAGTTCACCTAATTACTAGTAGCTATCGTCCCGACCCAGCGATTGTAGCTCTAGCAAAAAAGCAGTTTTCTAAACCATTAGAATTGCTTAACTCTAAACCGACTTATGAAAATTGGAAACCAGGTAACGATACAGCACCGCAATTTCATGAAACTCTATATTTTGGTAATACTTTTCAACTCGGTACTTTAGCTAAAGGTTCCGGTGGTGATTGGAATGGTTTTAAGATGATGGCTTTTAATCAAGAACGTGGTGTCGATTACTTTGTTGCAGGAACTGGTACTAAACCCAATAAAATATCTACATCTAGCGTCGGTGGTGATAATATCGCGCAATATCGCAACTTGGTAATCTTCCTCAACGATAAACAAGAAACACCTTTTCAATTCTTTTTACCAAAGTCTGCTCGGATAGAAACTAAAGGTAATCTTACCTTTATTCGTTACGAAAAAACATGGTTGGCTTTAACACCGATAAACTTGAATGTTGAAGGAATAAACGAAACTAAAACTTCCGAAATCAGTAAAAGATATCCGCAAGAGCAAATTTTAGCTGCAACTGGTACGGGGAATAGTTACAGTGGATTTGCTTTAGAAATAGGTGAACAAGAAACCTACGGAACTTTTCAGCAATTTCAAAATTCAATACTTGCTAAATCTCGTTTAAATATAGATGAAATCAATAACGGTATAGTTGAATATCAAGGTGTTAAAGGAAAAGTTAAATTGCAGCACCAAGCTTTAGATTTACCCAAAGTTTGGCGAAATAGTAAATTACATGATTGGAAAAATCACTTCGCAGTTTACCAGAACTCTCAAGGAGAAAAAACACCTATTTATCAAGGTTGGAAAGAAGGTCAAATTCACATAGAAGCAGGTGGATATAAATTCACTAGTAAACTTAAATAGAGATATTTAGATAAAATACACATACATAAGTTTGCTGCATCACATTTAATACTTTAGATGAGCTTTTCTTCTATTTATTCTATCTTTTTAAGTTAGGAATAAGTCTATTTGCTTTGATTTTCTTTAAATTCAAAATACATTGTTTGTTAAAGAACTCTGTATTCTAATTTATATTTGATTAAATGAATTGTTTTTCTAATTACAAATAATAATTATTATAGCTAAATTTAACTCTGTAGTAACCAAAATTTGTTGATGTTTAATATTTTAATATGTTAGCGTGTAAGTGTGAAAAACTCATGAAAGGGTAGCATTAGAAACTAAAATTCAGGGTGTTAGTACAGATACATAAAAGCAAATGAATCGAAAATACCGCAAAGCAGAAGCAGCAAGTATATCTTACTAGTTAAAAATATTTGTTCCCTTAAATTTCTCAGAACAATCATAGAGTTCGCTTACAGAAAAGTCAACATAATTATTGTTACTTACTTTCTGAAAATAATCCCAAAATGTATTTCAAGTTCAAGGTTATAAACGGTACTTCCGGAAATAGAAACCTCAAGACTTGAAGTCAAAATTAAATCTAAGACTGCTGCGAGATAATCGAATGCGAGCTAATTTACGCTTACACTTAACTACGAGATTTTCTCAATGCTGCCATTTGAATTTGTAGTAATTGGTAAACCAGTTTCTCACCAAAACAAAGTACGCAAGCGCGTTAATGAATGGAAGAAACTAGTTCGTGAAACTGCTGAATCTAATTGGAATCAAACAACTCCTTTAGGAGATGATGTCCAAGTTATTATTACTCACTATTATGACGCAGACCCCGGTGACGAATCAGCCGTTCCAGATAGTGACAATATAGTAAAACCAATCAGAGATGCTTTGAATGGTTTAATTTATGTTGATGACTATCAGATTACTGATTTTATTAGTCGTCGTCGTAATCTCAACGGTTCTTTTAGAATCAAAGGTATTTCTCCAGCTTTAGCGGAAGGGTTTTCTCAAGGTGAAGAATTTTTACACATTAAAATTGAAGCTGCACCAGACCCCGGAGATTTATCTTTATAGAGGTATTTCGCGTTGCATCTACCCCATTTAAGTAGTCTATATAAATATGAATACTGTTATTATAATGCGCTTATTATGAAATACAATAAGCGCGCATCATAATATTATTTTCTAGCAATAAAAAACAGTTAAATTTCGATTAATTAATAAAAATAATTATCAATATTGCAACCCATTTTACAGCACCATTCTTATAGGTTTGCTCTATAATAAGTGAAGTGATTGATACTTCCCCTTTCTCAGTAATTAGATATGAGCTATCAGGATAATCAAAATCCCTTGGAATATCGGCGACTGCTAAAGCTTGCTAAAGAATACCGAGAGCAAGGTTATTCAGTAACTATTAATCCGTCTTCTGATAAGTTACCTACTGTACTGGCAGATTGTTCGCTTGATTTGATAGCTGTAAATGAGAAAAAAGTAGTTGCTGCTAAGGTTAGAACTCGACAAAATCTTAGTTGTAATGGTTCTGAAGATTTACGTAAAATTAGTAAATCGGTTGAGCAACTTCCTGGCTGGGAGTTTGAGTTAGTTGTTACAAATTCGCGCAAACAAGTTAGTTAACCTTAAATAGCTATTTGCTATATTTCAAGTAGAAAAGATAATTATTGTTTTCTACTTGCTAGTACTTAGCTAAATTCAAAATTACTTGTATTTAATAATCGTGAATCACAGATGTAGCTGTATGCGATTAATTTTGGGTTATTATAGGGAGCTTCCCATGTCTATAAACTTATAGGTCATCAGTCCTAATTCATGTGACTGATGACTTATTACTATTTATATGTTTAGAAATAGGAAGTAGGGAGTAGTGAGTAGGTAACAATCAAGAATAAATAAAGTAAAAGTAGATATATTTTTTTTAGGTATTGCGAGTAATATAGTGCTGATAAATTATTCATAATTGCTATATTTTATGAATAATTATTTTAAAAATTGTTTTTAATAATCTTTAATTTTAATCTTGCTTATAGCCTTATCTAATAGCTAAAAATATTTTTTAATTTCCCGCTCCCTACTCCCTATTCCCCACTACCTATTTTCCAAAAACAACATCAAACTTTTTCAAGCAAATTCAGAAACTTTTTGATTAAAGAAATTGTGACTCCTGGTAATTCCAATTGAGGTGTTAATCCGACATTTTCTAATTGCTGAAAGATTTTAATTGCTTGGGGATTCATCGCTGCGAGACGCTGACCTATTTCTGGCCCGGTAAATTGCGATTTTTTTCCCCAAATGATTGCAGTCGGTATTGTGAGTTGTTCAATATATTGCGATAAATCGAAGCATAAATCTCCACGAACAAAAGACAAAGCAGCGTATTCCGCATTCGGTTGTTTTGCAGATTCTAAATAAGCTTCTACAACTTCTTCCTGAACTCGATTAGAATTAGCAAATTGCCTTTGCTCTAGAAAGCTACGAATACCACCGCTAGTCGCAACCCCAGTAGAATAAATTAGTTTATCAAGAATTGGTGTGCTAACTAACTGTGCGAAAAAGCTCCGGGAATAGTTTTCACCAAAATCCGAAAGTCCTGCTGGAGTAGTAAGAATCAAACATTTAAATAATTCCGGATGAGTTATCGCGACTCGAATCGTAAATGCTGCTGTTAAAGAAGAAGCAATTACCTTTACTGCACCCTCGCAAGTTTGCTGCAAAAACTCTTGAATGGTAGTTAAATAATCTTCAACTTGGTAGTTTCGCTCTGGATGTTCCGATTCTCCCCAACCTATCAAATCGGGAGCAATAATACGATACTCCGTTGCAAAGGCTGAATAAACTTTTGACCATTCATAAGCTGAAGAACCACCACCAAATCCATGTAGAAATACAATGGTTTCTTTCTCTGTAATGGTAGTTATTTCATCCTGCCAAGGAGAGCCTGTATTGGTATAGTAAATCATCCTACCTAATGATGTATTTACTGAGCAGCGCTCAAATCCTAATGGCTGAAACATAGATAATTGCCTGATTATATCGTGATTTTTTCTGTGCTGGGCGAGAGTTATTCAAGATAAAGCTAGCCGCTAATTTAATTATCAGCTAAATCTTCACACAATAACTTCTTACTTTAGAGAGATTAAGTAGATGTAAAATTACTGGCTTGCTTGTAAAGATTTAGTGTTTATTTTTTCACTATATAAAATATTTATGCTTGAAAGTACGATGTTTTCACTGGTTTTACTGGTATCCGATAGAACTAGAAGTCGAGTTTAATGGCAAGACATTTATGATACCCTGTTCCTATCAATCACTGATGGTGCAGAACATTTTAGAAAGCTCAGAACGTTCCTTATTAATTCACCATGTTTGCTGTGGTTGTTCTGAATGCTGTTTGTTGCTGCCAGCATATTTGTACGCTCTTAAATCCAATGTAATCAGGAGCAGACAATTATTTTCTATGTAATTAGTAAATTTTATTTTTATCTGAGCAATGGTAAAGCAGGCTAGTTTTCAATCAGGTGTAATAACCCTTGAGGAGCCTTTCTTTAAGCTTCACAACCTTAATAGTTATTCTCAAAGTTTTACATCAAGTTATCTAAGTTCGGAATGTCGGCAAAATTATACAGCCGATTCCTCCGTAACTGAATGTATATTATTATCACTGGATAATCTAAAATGCTTTGAAGTAGTGGAGCGTCAATACGAAAGTAAAGGTGTAATTTTTGATAGCTGTATAGCTATAGAACCTTCAAATCCAGCATTTCCAACCCATTCAGGTGCAATGGTTTTAATGAGTTCTTCTAGAAAGGGATTGTTAGAAGTTAGTTTTGTAAATCCCGTTAACTTAGTTAGTGCCTTTGTTACCAGTTCCCAGCAGCTAATGCTGTCTGCTTATGATGCTTCTCGTCAACTGTTAAGCCAAGCATTACTACCCTCTGGTAATCTAGCTAATTCCGACTCTGGATTAGCTCCCAATACTCTACTATCAGTATCGGCAAAAAATATTCATTATGTTAGCTTTCATGCTATGAAAGGTCAATTTACAGTTGACGACTTCAGCTTTTGTTATTAACATTGCAAACAGCAAATTTACTTTTATGATTACTTATATTTTTGGATAAGTGCCTTTTAGTGATAGATTTTCTGATATAAGTGTTATATATTCTTAGTCTTGAGAAAAACTATACTCAACAGTAAATCTTAAATGGTAGTAGGTAGGTAAGGTGGCAAAGTTGGCTTCGTCTTATTGGCAGCGATTCATGAAAAATATCCCGTTCGGGGAACTTCCGCAGTTAAAGACAGGAGCCAGGAAAGTAAAATTATTTCAACGCAAGAACCCCGCAGGTATTCTTTGGTTCTTAACCATAATCGTTGCCATGCTTTTGTGGAATCCGAAGTTACTGTTTTCTTGCGGTTCGGGCATTTTGGTAATGTTAGTAGTTTACTCAATGCCCAAATGGGACTGGTCGCAGCTTTGGAATAAAGTAAGTAATTATCTTCAAACTACAAATGGATTGTTAGTATTATCAGTTACTAGTGGTGCGATTGCTTGTTTAGGAACTTATACTGCGACAACAATTTGGGCTGAATCTCCTAGCGCTTGGATTGCTGCTGGTGTAATTGTCCAAGGTATAGCAACCGTAATGGTTTTGGTATTATTAGCTCGGTTGCTAATAAATTTAAATGGAAATCAAGAGCAACTGGAATTAGACCAATTGCTAGAGAAACTGATAGATACAGACCCCCTCAAACGTTTAATCGGTTTGCGTCAGTTGACAAAATTAGCGATTCGACAGCAACTTGAACCTGACGAACAAAAATGTATTATTGAATGCTTGCAACTCCTACTAACAAATGAATCAGAAGCAACAATTCGAGATGCGGCTTTTGATAGTTTACAAGCACTAGAGCCAACCGAAAAACTGATAGCGAAAAGTAATCAAACTACTTTAATACCGTTTTCGGTAAAAGCCAAAAATCGCATATCCTGTTAACAATTTAGGAGTTAGAAATCAACTTAACTGTTCACTGCTGATAAACTTTTCCATCGCGAACTTGTACTACTCGTTGGTTGGAGCGTCGTACTAAATGTTCGTCGTGAGTAGTAACAATTACTGTAGCTCCAAAGGAATTCAACTTACGCAATATTTGTATTATTTGCCAAGAATTATCTGGGTCTAAATTTCCGGTTGGTTCGTCAGCTAATATTAAAGGTGGAGTTGCAACAATCGCTCGGGCCATACTTACTCGTTGCTGCTCTCCTCCAGAAAGTTGATCTGGAAAATAATTAGCTTTACTAAATAAACCTACTAATTTTAAAGTCGGTTCTAATCGTCTTTGAATTTCTTTACGAGTATAACCTTGGGCTTGTAGTACAACAGCTATATTTTCCGTTACCGTTCTTTGGGGAATTAATTTATAGTCTTGAAAAACAATACCAATACGTCGTCGCAATAAAGACAAATTATCACCGCGTAAAGTTGATAAATCGCACTCATCAACGATGACCTCTCCTTGAGTTGCGAATTCTTCCCCATAGAGGAGCTTTAATAGAGTTGATTTACCAGAACCGCTAGGTCCTGTAATAAATAGAAATTCTCCTCTTTTAATATTCAATTGAGCATCTGTTAAAGCATTTGCTCCATTCGGATAGGTTTTTGTCACAGAATGCAGTTTCACCATTAGTTTACTGCTGCTTTGTTTATCTTGATTTTTTCTAGAAAAATCTACGGATTTATCAATTGTGTCATTAGGTGTAACTACTGGCATTAGTCTTTATGAAAATTGAATACAAAATAAGTATTCCCAGACCGAGGCTGGGAATATCAAATACATTTAAAAATCAGTAAACAATTAGCAGTGAGCAATTAGCAGTTAGGAGTTAGGAGTTAGGAGTTAATAATTTTTTCTCCCCATCTCCCCATCTCCCCCTACGGGTTGCGCCACTCCCCTCAACCGAGGGAACCTCGGCACGGGGGGGGTGGCTTACCATCTCCCCATCTCCCCATCTCCTTGTCTCCCCATCTTCTGAAAACTCAAGCACCTTTAGTTTTAACACCGTAAATCAAGGCTTTGATGGCAAATTTCGGTAAAGCTAACATTCGTTTCCATCTCCAAGGTTCTTGATAAAGACGATATAGCCATTCCAAATTATTATCCCCTAACCAAGCAGGGGCACGAGTTTTAGCTCCCGACCAAATATCAAAACTTCCACCTACTCCAACCCAAGTAGCTTGGGGGCACAAGTGACGGTTTTGTTTTATCCATAACTCTTGACGAGGTACTCCCAAACCGACGTAAATAACTTGCGGCTGTATTTGAGAGAGAGTGGAGTGTAATTTTTGTTCTTCTTCGGGGGAATGATAGCCTGAATGAGTTCCTGCTATATCCAAATTTGGAATTTGTTCTTGCCAAGATTGTGCTGCTGCTGCTGCGGTTCCCGGCTTTCCTCCATAGAAAAATACCGAAGATTCGGGAGATTTTTGTCCGATTTCGCGCAATAATGCTTCAGCTAATTCAATCCCAGGAATTCGACGTACATCTTGTTTTAAAAGTAATCGTAAATATAAAACTATCCCAGCCCCGTCTGGTATTACTAAGTCAGCGGCTTGAATTATAGTCGCGAGTGTTTCATTTCGTTCCGCTTGCATAGTCATTTCTGCATTCAGCGTAACTACATGGGTTCCCTCTGCTTTTTGTAAACGTTCTAACAAGTAGCCTGGGTAGTTTGTAGCTACATGAATTGGTAGTCCTAAAACTGAAAATTCTTTGGGCGGTTTATGCATTTTTTTATTTAAATTCGCCTCACACCAAATTGTATCGAAGCTAGTTTATCAAATTTGTTCCTTTATTGTTTGTGTTGCAATTTTAGCTACAGCTTCACTGTTTGCCACAATCATCAGCACACTAATATTAATGAATCAAAGCGATTATTTAAAATGTAATTTATAACTCATGAGAATAAATATTATTCAAGTAAAAACAATCAAAAATACTTAAATATGAATAATCATTAACTTAAAATGCGACTTTGTGTTCTAAGTAGCATTTTGAGAAACATCTTCAAACAAGTAATTGTAAACAAACTGACGGCATCTTCCAAAACGCCAGTATACTTTTAACAAAGGAGGTTAAGACAATAATATAAATATGTTTGAGTTCAACTGCGAAGATACAGATTTTCATACATAAATACGATTGATAGGGTAAGATTAACCACTCAGGGGTACTATAGCTAACTGAATCTAACGGAAAGATTGTATGTTTAAAACCTCTTCTTTGTATTGGGTGCTGTTAAATAAGGCGTAATTAACTCAAATTGTATATTCATAGCGTTTGCTATATGGGTAATGAATACCAAAACTGATAATATATCAATCATCAAAAATGGGTTTTATGCCATCAAAAGTAGAGATGTGAAGGAAACTGTATCTTAAATAGAATTTAAACGTAAACTCAATTTTACAGTTAATAGTTTAATGGGCACAAATTTACCATGACTAAAATTCGCGTTGCTTTAATTGAAGATCACGATCTTACCCGTTTGGGTATTCGGACAGCATTACAGCGTAATGTTGATTTTGAAATAGTAGGAGAAGCTGCTAATGCTAACGACGGACTACAAATCTTAAAAACACTGCAACCAGATGTGGCAATTGTAGACATTGGTTTACCTGACAAAGATGGGATTGAGTTGACCCGAGAAGTAAAATCTACAGTTCCAGGATTATTAACTAAAATTCTGATTTTAACTTTACGCGATAGTAAAGAAGCGGTACTCGCAGCTTTTGCAGCTGGTGCAGATTCTTACTGTATGAAAGATAAATACGATAACTTGCTTGAAGCGGTTCGCCATACCCACAATGGTAATGCTTGGATTGATCCAGCAATCGCTCGTATTGTATTGCAGCAAGCCCAAGAAAGTCCCCCAACCAACAAAGCTGCATCCGAGACTAATCAATTTGCAGAAAAATCTGACTATGCCAATTCTTCTAATAATGAAGATATGATTGACCCTTATACTCTCACTGAAAGGGAATTAGAAGTATTACAGTTAATCGTAGAAGGTTGTAGTAACGCCATTATTGCTGAAAGACTTTACATTACGGTCGGAACTGTAAAAACTCATGTCCGCAATATTTTGAACAAGTTATGCGCCGATGACCGTACTCAAGCCGCTGTCCGTGCTTTGCGTTCGGGGCTAGTAGGGTAGCTTCCTTGCATTCATCTGAGTATTTTTTGCGGAGATTAGAGATAAATTTACGACATTCACTTAATTCTGTGTTAGGAATGTGGGGGGATGTTAACAACTACCTTTTTGTTCCAACTGGGTTTATAGGCAAGATGAATTTAAAAAAAAATTATACAATCTTGCCTCGGAAAAATATATATGAAAATGATAGTCAACTATGACTGAGATTGAGGCAGGCAAACTCAAATTAATGGTGGTAGATGACGAGTTAGATAATCTAGATTTACTTTACCGCACTTTTAGGCGAGATTTTAAAGTATTCAAGGCTAGCGATGCTCGTACTGCTCTAGAAATTTTAGATAAAGAAGGTGAAATGGCTGTAATTATCTCTGACCAAAGAATGCCAGAGATGAACGGTACCGAATTTTTCGGACTTACAGTGGAACGCTTTCCGGATACAATTCGCATTCTACTTACAGGTTTTACTGATGTAGAAGATTTAGTAGAAGCGATTAACTCAGGTCAAGTATTTAGGTACATTACCAAACCTTGGAAGCCAGATCAACTTAGGGGATTAGTCGAGCAAGCCACCCAAACATATCGACTAGTCAAAAAAAGAACTTTCGATTTACGTCGTTCTCTACGGCGAGAATCTTTAGTTAATGCAGTTACAACAGCAACTCGGGAATCTTTGGATTACCATAGTATGCTGAAAAAAATTGTCGCAACAATTGGGCAAAGTTTTGAAGCTACTTGTTGCGTACTTAGACCTATTGAAGGAGAAAATCTAGCACCAGACGAATTTTTTTACAAAAACAATAATACTGAATCTGAAGATTGCCGCTTTAATGCCATTCCTTTAATAGAAAAAGTCCTGGTTAGCCGTAAATGCGAAGTTTCTGAATATACTTCAGACAATGGTGAAAGCTATCAGCAATTAGCAGTACCGCTGACTTATCAACAACATTTACAAGCAATTCTTGCTTTACATCAACAAGAACCCCATCGTAAATGGCAACAGGAGGATATTGAGTTAATTTCTGGGGTTGCAGAACAAGCTGCGTTAGCTCTTTCTCAGGCAAAACTTTATCAAAGTCTCCAGCAGAAGCAAGAACAAATTCATGCTGAATTAGAAGTTGCACGTCAAATTCAGCACAATCTACTACGCCAAAGTTTACCGGAAGTAGAAGGAGTCAAAGTACAAGCTTGTTGTTATCCAGCGCGGGAAGTAGGAGGAGACTTTTTTGAAGTCTTTGTTCATCCCAAGGGTGACTTATGGCTCGCTGTGGGTGATGTTTCTGGTAAGGGGGTTCCTGCTGCACTGTTTATGGCTAGTGCAATATCGGTGTTACGCCGAGAATTATCTCAAGAAACACCTGCAATGCCGAATATAGTCATGAAAAATCTAAATGAGGCTTTAGGCGATGACCTTGTAAGCAATAATTGCTTCATTACTTTGGTATTAGCTCGGTATTCACCTACTACTAAGCAGTTAGTATATGCTAATGCCGGTCATATTTATCCAATTATCTGCTCGCATAAAAATTCGCAACTAGACGAACCAAATTTTCTCAAGGTACGTGGAATTCCTTTAGGTATATTACCAGATTGGAAAGCAAACGCTGGGGAATTAGTTCTTAATTCTGACGAAACTTTATTGCTCGCAAGTGATGGAATTACTGAAGCTCAGGTTTCGATGAAAACTGATTTCGGTAAGGACTCAGCAGATGGTGTTGAATCAATAACACGTTCCATGCTCAACCAAGAAGGATTGTGGCAGCTATTGCTCGAACAAGAGAAACCACTCAGCCTAAATAAATTATTAAACCGTATCCATGTTGATACCGAAGTTCAAGAAGACGACCAAACTATACTTTCACTAGAGGTTTTATAAGCAATGAAAAGTGAGCTTCACGTACCAAGTGACTTGAAGTATTTAAATGTTGTGGAAAGCTGGCTATTGGGGTGCTTACAAACGGAATTAGGCGAATCCGTTGATTGGAAGCGACAATCAAATCGTTTACGCTTAGTTTTAGTCGAAGCCTACTCAAATGTAGTCCGCCACGCTCATAAAGAACAGCCCCAAGTCCCTATATTAATTCGCTTGGAATTAGAACAGAGGGATTTAGCTTTAGAAGTTTGGGATAAAGGAGAAGGTTATGATATGTCTACTTACTTTCCTCCTTCTCCTGTAGAAAAACAAGAAGGTGGTTATGGCTGGTTGATTATGAACCGTTTGATGGACAAAGTAGAATACGAGCTACAAGTTGATGGTGGCAATTGTCTCAAGTTAGAGGCTAGTTTGCCAGAAACCCCAGAAAAAGTTGAAGAAAAAGTTAACAATTAATCGGCCTCAGATATAGTTCGCTCTCACTCCTTGACTTTTACCCTCTATTTAAAAAAATAAATTTAACTATCCGACGAGGAATCCCAGTTCCTATCTAATAGTTCAAGTTCTTTCAAGAAGACTGAAGACTGAATTTTTAACTTTTACAAAATTTATAAAATTTATCTAAACATAATGCCCGAACCTACTTAATTAGCGTAGGTTCTTTTTTTATGCAATTTTGAAGTTAACAATACTTAATCTAGATAATAACTTTTGCTAAGGTTATTTGATTTATATCTGGGAATCATCAAATAATAGGAAAGTGGCTACACTCTTGACAAATTTTTTAGTTGGCAAATTTCAATGCTGAAGTTGGCTAGTTAAGAGCTAGGTACTGGCGAACTTGTTTTTTGGCTTGCCAAGAATGCTAGTAGTGCTAGCAGTTTACTTGATATGTGGTCGCGAGGATTTATTTAAATACTCAAATATTCCCAGATACTAAAAATTTTTAACGATGCCTATGAAAGCCTCATTTTGTTTGTCACCGCGCTACCGTTTAGATGATGAGTCACCCTGGCTAGAGGGAATCGACCCCAGCCGTCATTACTGGATTAAAGTTAATGGGGACAATAATCTAACAATCACAATTCCTGGATTACTTGTTGCTTCTATGGATGAAATGAAGCAAGCAATGAAAGAATTTCGCTTGCTGGAACCGGGCGAACAAATGACTTTAGAAAGAGTTGCCAGCACTTGCCAAATTCACTGTATTAGCAGCAACTGCTACGCAATCGAAGCAGAAATAGATAATGCACCAGTTTGGCATTTATTTGACCAAGAGACTTTAGATAGTTTATTGATGAGCGCTCACCCAGATTGGCAATGCGCTCCTTCTGGTATTGAGCTAGGAAGGAAATTATTATTACGCTCTTTAGAACAAGCTACAGCAATTAAAGGTTAATTTTTAACTAATTTTTGTTAGTGTTAGATAAATTTCTATTTAATATCCGCTAATTTTAATGAATTTTAGCTTAGGGAAAAACACTATTTGCGTAATGAAAGTAATTCTTGTGGAGAAGCCAGAAGTTTAATTTTTACATCCAAAATTTGAAGATTTTCATTCAAAGTAAACAACCAAGATACATTTACACCGAACCAAGGAGTTTCAACTTTACCTGCAACTTTAATTTGAGTTTGGTTGTCTTCTAAAATTCTGCTAATAGCTTCACGAGGATAAGCCTTGATATCAATTGCTTCCTTGTGCAAATAACTTAAAATTGCATCTCTTCCAGTAATCCCGGATTCAAATGGGGGATGCATCACACCACTTTCTGCAAATAAGGAAGCGGTTTTTTCGTAATCGCTTCCATTTAAACTTTGAAAATACTGCTGTATCCTTGGTTCGTTAATTCCTTGGATATCGATTGATTCTTTTGATTGAACTGCACTCATAAGATAGCCTCTATCAACTGTTTATGTTAATTATTGGAATACAAAAGCTAACATCATGAAAAGCAGCCTCAGAAATAATTTTTTTTAATTTAGGTATTTCTTTGGGTAGAAAGTTGAACGAATTATAAAAAAATAATTGATTAGAGGAAGGAAAAATATAGGATGCAAGAATTATGTACTCAGTATCAAAGATATTTGATAAAATCAGCTGAATTTATTTGCTGAATCAATTCTACTAAGGCTCTTGTGTTGAAACTAAATTGTTGTAAGGTGAGTAATAATCCTCACCCCACAATCTACGGTTTATGAAAATACGACGAATAATTTTTGTGTAAGAGCAGTATATAACGGAAAATACTTAATACTGCGCTTTATGCTAAGGGGTCTACACCCATATCAGTTACAACTTTGCGAAGAACAGTAATCTGTTGACCAAAATCAAGTTCTTTGACGCTTTCTAGTACTTGAGAGCCATCGCGAGATAACTGATAGTGGGACGGCATTGGTACAACCAAACCTTTAACCATCAACTCTGATAATTCATACCAAAAAGCTAGCTTTGTATTAGCACTGAGAATACCGTAAGCACGGCAAACTTGGCTATTGTTCTTCGCAGCTAAATCACGCATTGCTTGCAACTGCTCGTCATGAGACATTTGCTTGATTTGATTGAGCAGACCTTCTGCTAATTGCAAGCGTGCTGCACCTGTAGCAGCAGGAGTAATAGAACGTCCCATTTCGGTATACGCGAACCAAAGCACTGCTAACTGGTCATCTACCGAAAGGCTTTTGAATACATTCACAGTTGAACTTACCGCATCAATCAACTGAGTATCGTAGTCGAAAGCGTTGGAAAAACCGTTTTTTATTGAATCTGTGGAGAAAGTCATATCAGGCACCATTCATTGTTTGTAAACTTTGTAGCGAACTATTAACAGCCTTGAAGGCTTGTCTGTATGTTGCTTTACCTTACACTTGCTATTTTGCATACAAACTTTACAAATTGCAAATAAAATTTACAAATAGGTTAAATAGTAAATATAAAACAGGGGATCATAATAGCCGTATATGATAGGGGTGCGCTTTTCGGGCAAATATTAAAATAAGATAAATGAATCAATCATCCTCCCCAAGCAGCATACAAATTAAGGAAAAAGCGCTAGAGTTGGGATTTCATAAAGTCGGTATAGCCGCTGTAAATCTTACAGAGACTCAGGTGCAGAGATTACAAGCATGGTTAGCCTTGGGGTATCATGCCGATATGGAATGGATGCGAAATCCCAAGCGTCAAAACATAAAATTAGTTATGCCAGAAGTGCGATCGCTAATTTGTGTGGCTTTGAATTACTATACAGAGCATCAACGACCCGAAAAAAAAGAGTACGGAAAAATTTCTCGGTATGCTTGGGGAAGAGATTATCACAAAGTAGTCCAGAAAAAATTGAAAGCGTTTTCAATTTGGTTGGAGTCATTCGGTGAAGAAATTAAAACCAGACATTATATAGATACAGGACCAATCCAAGATAAAGTTTGGGCACAGCAAGCGGGAATCGGTTGGATTGCGAAAAACGGAAATGTAATTACAAGAGAATATGGTTCTTGGGTATTTTTAGGAGAAATTCTGACAAATTTGGAATTAACTCCAGATACTCCTCATACCCAACATTGCGGAAACTGTACTAAATGTATTGAAAGTTGTCCTACCGATGCAATTAGAGAGCCATTTGTAGTAGATGCCAATCGCTGCATTGCTTATCATACTATTGAAAATCGTGATGATAAATTACCTGAAAACATTGCTGAGAATATGCAAGGTTGGGTAGCTGGGTGCGATATTTGTCAAGACGTTTGTCCTTGGAATCAACGTTTTGCAAATAATACTGATATAGAAGAATTTCAACCCTACCCTGGGAATATTGCTCCCAAGCTGATAGAATTAGCCAGAATCACAGATGAAAATTGGGACAAGCAATTTCCGGCATCAGCATTACGGCGAATTAAGCCACAAATGTTAAGAAGGAATGCCCGTGCTAATCTTAAAGCATCGCGGATACAGCGACCATAAATGACTCAGAAAGTAATTATTTTTGATTTCGATGGCACAATTGCCGATACAGTGGATGCGTTAGTAAATATTGCCAATAGTTTAGCTGTAGAGTTTAGTTTCGCACCGATTACTCCAGAAGAATTTTTACTACTTAAGAATTTAACTTCTAGAGAAATTTTTAAGTATTCGGGAATTCCTTTATTTAAAATACCTTTTTTGCTAAAGAAGGTAAAAAAAGAGTTAAAAAATAAAATTCCCGAACTAAAACCGATTCAAGGAATTCCAGAAGCTTTATTAGAATTAAAGGAAAACGGTTCAAGGTTAGGTATTATAACTTCTAATTCCAAAGGTAACGTCCAAGAGTTTCTCAAAATAAATAATTTAGATAATTTCTTTGAGTTTGTCCATACCGGAGTCACGATTTTTGGGAAAACAACAATAATTAATAATGTCTTGAAGCAAAGACAGATAAAAACTCAAGAAGTTATATATGTAGGTGATGAAACCAGAGATATCGAAGCCTCAAAAAAGGCTCAGATAAAAATATGTAGCGTCACTTGGGGTTTTAATTCAGAAGAAGCATTAGCAAAACAGAATCCCGATTTTTTAATTCATCACCCCCGAGAGTTGGTGGAAGTGGTGAAGAATATTTGTTGAGCAATAAATGGGGAGATAGGGAGACAAGGAGAAAATAATTTTATTTCCTTACAATTCACTCCTAGCTCATAGCTCCTAACTTTTAACCTTTGACCTTTGACCTTTGACCTTTGACCTTTAACCTTTAACCTGATTAAGATACTGTAACAGTACTCAAATCATCTGGAGTTAGATTTGAGTGTATAACTTCGCCGTCGCGGAACCAAACAATACGTTGTGTTTGACTAGCAACTTCTGGCTCGTGAGTTACCATCACCACTGTAATTCCGGTAGAATTAAGTTCAGTAAAAATATCCAGTACTTCTTGAGTTGTTTTAGAATCAAGCGCTCCGGTTGGTTCATCAGCTAAAAGTACAACGGGACGATTAACAATCGCACGAGCTATTGCTACACGTTGCTGCTGTCCCCCCGATAATTGATTCGGTTTATTATTCAAGCGTGGTTCTAAACCAACTCGTTTTAAAGCTTCAATTGCTCTATCTTTTCTTTCAGCAATAGGTACGCTAGCGTAAAGCATTGGTAGCATAACATTTTCAAGGGCTGTTAGCTGCTGCAATAAATGGAATTGTTGGAAAACAAAACCTAATTTTTTATTACGAATATGTGCCAATTGGGTATCATCCATTTGTGCAACATCCACATTGTCTAAATAATAATTACCTGACGTAGGACGGTCTAAACACCCAATAATATTCATAGCTGTAGACTTACCCGAACCGCTAGGTCCCATAATCGAGCAATATTCACCTTCTTCTATAGCTAAATTGACATTGTTAAGCGCTTTTACTTGAGTTTCCCCACTACCGTAAATTTTAAAAATATCTTCTAAAAGAATTATTGTATTAGACATTTGGATTTTGGATTTTAGATTTTAGATTTTAACAGCGGATGTTTTTGTTTTAGATTCAATAAGTTAGGAGTTAGGAGTTAGGAGTTATTTATATTTAACTGATAACTGATAACTGATAACTGATAACTGATAACTGATAACTGATAACTGATAACTGATAACTGATAACTGATAACTGTTCACTGATTACGCGCTTCTTAGAGCAATAATTGGGTCAAGCTTGGCAGCGCGACGTGCGGGAACTACGCCGAAGAATAAACCGATTGCACCAGAAATTCCAACAGCGGAAATGATTGCTACAGTTGAGATTCCAGCTTCTAATGGACTTAAAGCTGCTACTAACATTATGCCGCTAACACCAACTGCTGTACCAACTAAGCCTCCAGCGGCTGAAACAATTACAGCTTCAATCATGAACTGTAATAAAATATCTTGTTGAGTTGCGCCAATTGCTTTTCTTAGTCCGATTTCTTGAGTGCGTTCGGTAACGGAAACAAGCATTATATTCATGATACCAATACCGCCAACAAACAAGGAAATACTGGCAATAGAGGCTAACATAATTGTTAACGCACCCGTTATTTGACCAACTGTTTTCTGAGCTTCTTTTTGAGAACGAACGGTAAAATCATCTTCACCAATAATTCTGTGTCGCAAACGTAATAAATTTCTAATTTGAAACTCTGCTGCATCTACACTATCGTCATTAGTTGCGGAAACTACTAGGTAATCGAGAGCTATTCCGTAGGGAGAATTTTTTCCGATGAGTCGGTTTGCTGAAGTTGTGATCGGAATTAATGCAGCTTCATCGTAATTAGCACCCCCCAATCCCGCACCTTTACCAACTAGAGTTCCAATAATTTGAAAGCTGGTATTTTTTATCCGTATTTGCTTTCCTAAAGGATTAGCACTACCAAAAAGTTTTTCTGCTAAATCAGCACCAAGTACAGCTACTTGATTGCTGCGTTTGATATCTATTTCGTTAAAAAAGCGTCCTTTATCAATTTCAAAATCTCGTACAAGCGGAAAACCAGGACTAGTGCCAATGATATTTACATCGGTATTTCTATTACCATAAGTAACTACATATCTTCTATTTAATTCCGGTGCAACTTCCGCAACTGTTGGAACTTGAGTTGCAATAGCTTGAGAATCTGCCAACACCAAAGTTTTAGGGATTTCAAAGGTAATCCGTTGAGTTTCTTGATTTCCCGGAATTACAAATAATACATTAGAACCAAATGATTCCAACTGTTTATTAACAAATTTTTGTCCCCCTTCACCAATCCCAATCATTGCAATTACTGAAGCATTACCGATAACAATACCTAGCATTGTTAGAGCGCTACGTAATTTATTTGATAGCAGAGTCTTACCTGCCATTTGTACGCTTTCTGCAAAATTCATATATTAAGGTTAAAGGTTAAAGGTCAAAGGTTAAAGGTTGAAAATTGAAGTTTAAAGGTCATAGGTTAAATATCTTATAAGTTTTAATTTATAACTCTTAATTCCTAACTCCTAACTCCCCACTTACTGACTCCGTTGCTCTAACATTTTTTTAATTCTGTAATCATCTGGTGGGCTGGTAAAAATGCGATTATCTTTTTGCAATCCTTCTAATATTTGGGTTTCATTTCCGGCTTGAGAACCAATTGTCACTTCTTTAAACTTAGCTTTATTATTTTTGTCGGGTACCAATACACCTGTTTGACCTTTTTCTGTGACGATAGCAACTGTTGGTACCCATAAGGCTTTCACTTCATCACCTAAGAAAGTCAAGTTTACATTCAAGCCAGAGCGTAATTTATCTCTGCCTGTAGTAATTGCAACTCTGACTTGAAACAATGTTACTCCTTGCTCGTTTACGGCTTCAGGAGCAATTAGACGTATATTTCCTTTAAATTTTTGGTCGGGATAGGCATCGGCAATAATCTCTACTTCCTGTCCTACTTCAATTTTACCTATGTCAGCTTCGGGGACATTTGCTAGTACTTCCAATCCTCTAGCAAGGGCAACAATCGAACTAGATGTGGCTGAGGCACTGGTGGAGGCAGATGTTGTAGGTGTTACAAATGCGCCAATATTTGCAAACTTTTGCGTGATAATACCAGCAAACGGAGCGCGAACTATTGTGTTATCTAAATTAACTTGCTCTGTTTTAAGCTGTGCTTGTGCAGCGCTAACTGCTGCTGCTGCTTGAGCAATTTCTTCGGGACGAGAGCCACTTTCCAACAATTTTAGTTGAGCGCGTGCTTCTTCTACTACTGCTTTGAGTCGAGCGATTTCTTCGGAACGACTACCGCTTTTTAATAAAGCTAATCTTTTCTGTGCTTCGAGTAAGTTCGCTTGAGCAGTATTATCTTCGCTGACAAATTGGTCTAATTGGTCTTTTTGTATTGCTCCTTGGGAATACAAACTTCTATAACGTCTAACTCGCTGATTGCTTAAATCTACTTTTGCTTTGATAGCGTTTACTTGTGCTTGCGCTTGAGCAATTTCTTGAGGACGATTTCCCGAACTAGCAGCGTCTAATTGTGCTTGAGCTTGTGATAAACGAGCTTTAGCTTGACTAATTTCTTGGGGACGGGAACCAGCTTTTTGCTGGTCTAATTTTGCTTTCTGCTGTGCTAAATTAGCACGCGCTTGTAAAATTCTTGCTTGAATATCTGCACTATCCATTCTGGCAAGAATTTGGTTTTGTGTGACTTTATCACCTTGTTCTACATACAATTGAGTTACTGTACCAGGATTTTTTGGGCTGATGTTTACGTTTTGAACTGGTACAACTTTTCCGCTAGCATTCAAAAGTAAAGTGACATTTTTTTCTTCTACAGAAACAGTCAGTTCTGTTATGTCTTGCTTGTTGTTTGTTCGATTGACAACAACATAGGTAGTCGTTACACCAACAACTACAACCCCTACTGCAACAAGAGGAAAGAGCCAGCGAGGTAGTCGTTTAACTTTGCCGATTATAGGAATCTCGATGGGTGAAGGCATAAGAGCAACGATAAATTTTGGAGAGAATTTGGGTAAGGTAAAGTGGAATATGCTGTATCTGGAACTGATAGATTGAAGCAAAGTCAAAAGTAATGAGCGTGTAAATTTTCTGCATGGTTTGGCACCAATGTTTGAATTATCTACCCTCGCGCAAGGTATTTCATATCAGAGGTAACCGAAGAAAAAAGGTTGACTTGTATTTGTTTCATTTCTTTTATAGTAGCCTTTTGGGCTTGCATATGGCTTCATAATTAGGGTGACTTTAGTCACGATAAATTAGTTTTTGCCAAGACAGTAACTCGAATGTTAGGTACCCCAAAAATGACTGAAGATAAAAGACCAGTGATTAAGAAATTTAGCTGTCATCAACAGCCCAGATGGTTTAAGCTATCTGAAAGATTCTTTTATTTGTGCCAAAAAGGCGGTGGTAGTGTGCCTAAACGAGTTGGGTTAATTTCCTTTCTATTTCTATGCAGCTTTTTAAGCGTATCTCCCCATAGGGTTAATGCTCAAGCATTAGTACCTCATACAGTGCAACTTGATGCAGCCAAGTTGGAGGAGCAAGGGTTAGTTTTAGCCCAAGAAGCCGCACAGTTAGTACAATTTCGTCAGTACGAAGCAGCATTACCACGAGCGCGTTTGGCAACTCAACTTGCTCCGTCTAACGATAAAGTATGGTTCCTACTAGGGGGATTATACTTACAATCCAGAGAGCTTGATAAAGCTATCAGTTCTTTACAAAAGGCACAGAGCCTCAATCCTAGTAATGCTGAGACTTATTTTGCCATTGGTTCCGCAAAATTTCAGCAGCAACAATATCAATCTGCTGTTAGCCAATACAAAATGGGTTTAAAAATAAACCCTAAAGATTCAGAAGGGTTATTTGATTTAGGCAATGCTTACTATATGCTGGGTAAATTACCCCAAGCTATTGTTGAGTACAGGAAATCTATTGTTCACAAGGAAAATTTTTGGCCTGCTGTTAACAATATTGGATTAATTATGTACGAGCAAGGCAACATCAAAAATGCTATGAATCAATGGCAGCAAGCTATTACCAAAGCTAACAGTGTTAAAGAACCAGCCGCCGAACCTCAATTGGCACTAGCTGTTGCTTTATACACCAAAGGCAATCAAGCTGAACGCCAAAAGGGTTTAACTATGGGACAAGCTGCACTCCGCATCGACCAACGTTATGCCAATTTAGAGTTTCTTAAAGAAAATCTTTGGGGCAATCGTTTACTATCTGATACCAAAAAATTTCTAGAATTACCTAGCATTCAAGCAGCTTTAAATGAAGAACCCCTTGCCCAACCTACCGGACAATAGTTTTGACTTCAGTAGTATAAAGAAACATACAAAGTATTATTTTATAGCGACTATCTGAAGCGCTATTAGTATAAGCCTTGTTTCTATTGCCAAAAAATGCATATATTAGTACAGAAATATTATGGGGAAGATGGCAGCCCAGCTTAATTGATGGGTTGAAATTTCTCGCTTGTAAGGGCAATTAGCCATCAATCATGTTTTAAATCCGACCGTATCGGTTGGGACTAAGCCTGCCCTTGCCGTCTTACGGCTGCAACGGGCGGGCAACTTTCGGAAAATGTTTTTTAAGAAGCGTTGTTGTCTTTGGGCAAAAGTGCGATGATTTGCTCAACGAACTGTTGGTGATCTACCACAGGTTTTGAAATATAGCCATCTGCACCGCTTTGTTTAAGAAAACTTTCGCGATCGCCTTCCATAGCATGGGCTGTGACCAAGATAATAGGCAATGCTGCAGTTTGGGGGTCAGATTTTAACATTTGTGTAATCTTGATACCATCAACAGATTTACCTTGGTAAACGCTTCTAGAAAGAGAAACATCCATTAAAATAATGTCTGCTTCTTTTGCTTGGGCAATTTTGATTACTTCGTCTACGTTCTCAGTGTGTTTAACACCTAAACCTCCACGTTTAGTTAAGATTTTTGAGAAAACACGAGCATTAACAAGATCGTCTTCGACAATCAAAACAGTTTTCATAAGAATTGATGGCACTTAGGGCGTATTTGAGGGGGATAAACGATTGAAGATAGAACGATTCATACCGTGTCTAGATTCTCCGAATCAAATTTGTATCCTTATAAACAAGGATAATACTACTTAAAAAGTAAGACATAAATATCAAGATTTTGTGATGCAGAGCATTTCATCCGTTATAAGTAAGGTTGCTGCTCCTATTATTTACAGCAATATTTGTGTAGTTAAAGTTCAGGGAAAAAACTCATGGCAAAACAGTTAAACCTTCTCTCGACGGGACAGGTCATCACTACGGCCTTGCATACGGAAATGCAAAGGTCTTATCTTGAATATGCCATGAGTGTAATTGTGGGGCGGGCGTTACCAGACGTGCGTGATGGTTTAAAGCCGGTTCATCGGCGGATTCTGTATGCCATGCACGAACTGGGTTTAACTCCGGATAGACCTTACCGAAAATGCGCTCGTGTTGTTGGAGACGTACTAGGTAAATATCATCCCCACGGAGATCAATCGGTTTACGATGCTTTAGTGCGTTTGGTACAGACATTTTCTTGCCGCTATCCGTTGTTAGGGGGACACGGTAACTTCGGTAGTGTAGATAACGACCCACCGGCGGCGATGCGTTATACAGAGACTCGTCTCGCATCAATTAGCCACGAGGGGATGCTTGCCGAAATCGGCGACGAAACAGTAGATTTCATTGGCAACTTTGATAATTCTCAGCAGGAACCAACTGTTTTACCAGCACAGTTACCATTTCTACTGCTCAATGGTTGTGCTGGGATTGCCGTGGGAATGGCAACTAATATCCCACCACATAATTTGGGTGAAGTGGTAGATGGTTTAATTGCTTTAATTGACAATCCTAATTTATCAGACGAAAAATTATTTAAAATAATACCTGGACCAGATTTTCCCACTGGTGGAGAAATTGTTGGGAAAGATGGCATTCACGAAGCATACACCACTGGTAGAGGTGGTATTTTGCTGCGTGGTGTTGCGAATATAGAAGAAGTTCCCACTGGAAAAGGTAATAAACGACGCACGGCCATAGTAATTACCGAGTTGCCTTATCAAGTGAATAAGGCTGGTTGGATTGAAAAAGTTGCCGATTTAGTCAATCAAGGACGACTAACGGGAATTGGTGATATCCGCGATGAAAGCGACCGCGATGGAATGCGAGTAGTCATAGAGTTAAAACGCGATGCAAATCCCCAAGAAGTTTTGTACTATTTGTATCAGCAAAGCGCTCTACAAACTACTTTTGGAGCAATTCTCCTAGGTCTAATTGACGGACAACCGCGCCAACTAAGTTTGCGTTTGCTGCTGCAAGAGTTTTTGGATTTCCGCGAACAAACTCTTAATCGTCGCTACTCTCATGAATTAGGCAAAGCAGAAAGTCGCTTGCATTTAGTAGAAGGATTGCTGGGGGCACTTTCTCAAGTAGATGAAGTGATAGAGATTTTGCGACAGGCTCCTGATGGTTCAACAGCTAAAGTTGGTCTTATTAGTAGATTAGAGTTGAGCGAAGTACAGGCAGACGAAATTTTAGCCATGCCTTTACGTCGTCTTACTGGTATGGAACAACAAAAATTACAGGAAGAGTACGAACAGCTTGAAACCAGAATTAATACCTTACGTAACTTACTCAGCGATAGAAAAGAATTACTTAAAAGTTTAAAAAAAGATTTGCGGAGTTTAAAGCGTTCTTATAACGATAAGCGACGCAGTAAATTTGTAGCCAAGCCAGATAACAAGGCATTTCAGCAGAAGAATAAAGCACGACTTAAAGATAAAAGTGCTAAATCTAAAACTGGGAGTTCACAAATACAGGCACCTGTTGAAGATGTAGTATTAGATTTTTCTCAACGCGGCTACGTGCGACGAATTAGCTCCTCTTCAAAAAGGTCAAAATTTGACACCGGAGTTCCAGATTATGATTTCATAATCCAGGCTGATGAAACCAATACTCAAAAAGACTTACTAGTTGTAACCAGCGGTGGTAAAGCTTACCCGTTACAAATAAGAGAAATTCCTCCCACCACAGGAAAAGCAGCGCGAGGAACACCGTTAATCACTTTACTTACATCTACGGCTCAAAGCCAAAATGAATCTATTGTTGGTCGGTTAGTAATTCCAGAAAATTCAGCCAGTACTGATGTGGTTCTTCTCACTAAACAAGGACGCATTAAACGTTTATCAGGAGAAGAATTGACCAATGTAACTCGTCGTGGAGTTACTATTTTAAAACTAAAAGAAAATGATGAATTACTATTAACTAAGTTTGTACATAGTGGCGAACATTTAGTTTTAGCTAGTTCTGGTGGAAGGCTGCTACACTTTGAAGTTAATGACCAACAACTTCCTTGTATGGGGCGCACTGCTGTTGGTTTACAAGCTTTACGTGTTGGAAAACAGCAACAAATTGTTGGCTGCACCAGCTTTGAGAAAAATCATAATTTACTGCTGATTACTCAATCCGGATATGCCAAACAACTTAATGCAAGTAGATTAAAATTAGCCAATCGCGGCGACCTAGGCGCTCAAGCATTTAAGTTTTCCGTTCCAACTGACAACATCGCGGGTATAGCATTAGTTAAACCGCAAACTGAAATAGCCCTCGTCACCAGCAATAAAAGAGTGATACGTCTTGATGGTGAAAGCGTACCTTTATTGACTAAAAATGATAAGGGTGAAAAGGTTGTTGAACTCAATCGGGATGAACAAATTCTTAGCGTTCATGAAGTTGTGGTTGAAAAAAATTCTTAGTTGCTAATGGGTGATTGGTAAGCTATTTTGAGTCACTCTGGGCTATCAATAGATGCTGATTCAGGCTTTATGCTCTAAGTTGTTGTGCTTACTGGCTATCTGCTTAGAGTTTCGCTTCCAATCAAGGCGGGAATCTTAATTGAGGTTGGCTTCCCCCATAACCGGTTGCTTTATATAAGCTTTCTCATTAACAATTCTTCCCAACTAAGCTTTTAGTTAGGCATTTAATTTGTATGATACTAGCGACCAAGATGGTCTCACTAAAATATAACGCTTTTCGGTTGAGTGCAATACACTTTGATAGACCTCACCCCCAGCCCCTCTCCTTATTAAGGCTACAGTGTACACACATCTCGTCAGATCCCCCTAAATCCCCCTTTCAAAGGGGGACTTTAATTTCAGATTCCCCCTTTTTCAAGGGGGGTTAGGGGGGATAAAAACACTGTGAAAGCAAATTCTAATACTTCTGTATACACCGTAGCCTTATTAAGGAGAGGGGTGTATTCTATCCAACTGAAAACTGCTATATTTAAAAATTTTCTTGTCATACAAATTAACCGCACATCAGCTTATATCTGGGTAACTATCAAATGGCAATTATGGTACTAAAGTTCTATACAACCCATAACTCCTAGCTTCTAACTTCTAACTTCTATTTTTTGATTGATTAGCGCACAACATTATTTATGTCAATATGGTTTGACATTTTTGTTGTAAAACGTTGTATTAAAAAAAAATAATGCTATACAATGTTGCTATATGTAACGAATAATTAATAATCAAGTTTGGAGAAATAAAAATGACAGATTCAACAAAAGCAGCAATTGCAACTACAGAAGACCGTAATGCTTGGCGCTGGGGCTTTACTCCTCAAGCAGAAGTTTGGAACGGTCGCTTAGCAATGATTGGTTTTTTAGCTGCTGCTTTAATCGAACTTTTTTCCGGTAAAGGATTTTTACATTTCTGGGGTATCCTTTAGACCTTGATTTAGAGGATGCTGGAATTTTCAACTTATTTTATTAAAGAAAAAGACCTAAGAGGATTACCTCCTAGGTCTTTTTTGCCGTTTGTCATTATTGAATTAACAACAAACAGCTGAATACAAATAATTTACTAGCGGATATATTCTTTAAGAACGCTATTACGATTGGGGTGACGCAACTTACGTAGTGCTTTTGCTTCAATCTGACGAATACGTTCGCGCGTTACATTAAAAATTTGTCCAATCTCTTCAAGAGTTTTCATGCGGCCATCATCTAAGCCATAGCGCAATCTGAGAACATCGCGTTCGCGAGGGCTGAGACTGTCTAGGACTTTTTCGAGGTCTTCACGTAGTAAACTCTTAGAAACTTGGTCTTCTGGTGTTTCGCCATCAGACTCAATAAAGTCACCCAAACGGGAATCTTCTTCTTTACCGATGGGAGTTTCTAAAGAAATTGGTAGCTGAGCAGATTTGGCAATAAATCTCAGCTTTTCAATAGTCATCTCCATACGAGTAGCTATTTCTTCCTCGGTGGGTTTGCGTCCCATTTCTTGAGAAAGAAGCTTGGTAGTTTTCTTAATGCGAGAGATGGTTTCGTAAAGGTGAACTGGTAGACGAATTGTCCGAGATTGGTCGGCGATCGCACGAGTTATAGCTTGACGAATCCACCATGTAGCGTAGGTCGAAAACTTATAGCCTTTTTCGTGGTCGAACTTTTCTGCGGCTCGAATCAAACCAAGACTACCTTCCTGAATCAAATCTTGGAAAGATAAGCCACGATTCATGTATTTCTTAGCAATAGAAACTACAAGGCGCAGGTTAGATTGAACCATTTTGTCTTTCGCCCTACGTCCGACGTGAAGGCGATAGCGGAATTTTTGCAAAGGTAATTGTACCGCTTCTGCCCATTCGCTCTCTTGAGGTTGGCGTTCCAACTGCTGTACTAGTCTATCGCCTACTCTCTCTAATTCGAGCAAATCAGCAATTTTACGTGCCAATTCGATTTCTTCGTCTGCTCTTAGAAGGCGAATTCTACCGATTTCCTGTAAATACAGGCGAATTGAATCTTCGGTATAATGCTTTTTCTTGGCTTGTGTCCGACGACGACTTTTAGCAGCTTTTCCAGCTTTTGCTGCGTCACCGGTTCCAGGCCCTACAAATTCTTCGCCTTCATTAATTAAATCTTCTTCTTCTTCTTCGTCGTCGTCGATTAAGATTTCTAACTCCATCTCGGGCTGATTTATCACTCCCAATGATGGTTGATAAATATTTTCGAGTACGTTGTTAGCCTGGTTCATGCCGCGTTCCTCATGCTCCTTGCAGAATCAATTACTTCGGATGGTGTTTTTTGTACTTAGAACTGTTTGTTAAACAGGTCTAATATTTATATTTTTCAAAAGGCTCAAGCCCACTTTTCAACAAACACTATGAAGTTTTTGTATTGGTTGCAGTTGATTGCTACCTTGCGACTACCTTTTCGGACTTTTATCGTTACTACAAATTGCTTATTAGCACTTTGCGTTCCAAAAGTCATAAACGAGGAAGAGCAACTTCGGCGTGTTGTGAAAAGTAAACACCACGATTAATGTCGTTACTTAAAACTTCCGACTTATTTTTAGAAAAATTAAACTTTCGGGTAATCAACCGCCCTCATATATAAATTAATATGACTTGGGTAAGATTTTCCAGAAAGACTGTTCCGATTGTAGCCTGTTTCACAGAAATTGCACTATGCCTGACTGTGGTATCCATAAAGTAATAAGTTTATTAATGGTCTGTTCTAGCAAAAACACATTAAAGATTGTAGGCATTTTGTGTAATTTTTTTCCAAATTTTTGGAACTACACGCTTCATTCTTAATGTTAAACAACCATTCATACACTTAAACTTTTGATTCAAGTCAATAAAGGCAACATTCTACAGAGAGGTGATTACCCGACTGTTCGCAATTCTAGTTGAATTTAAGCGATTAATGTTGATTAAGACTTTACCCAGATGCATTTAAGCTGTAACATTTTCTCGTAAAATTAGATGTAGATACCGTGCTATAGTTCCTTGTTTTATACTCTGTCAGATTCGACTAACGGTAAGTCAAAATCGTAATTAAGGATACTTGTACCCTCTATTAACATTTCTTGGCTGAAAATATAGACGTTCATCCAAATATTACTCTTCGTAACTAAGCAACTCATTCAAATGAATCCATTTGCTTATAACTACACCTTAGCGCACCATTTAAATTTCAGCCTTAAGAATCTTGACAAAATTTTGGGATTGATACATAGAGACGTTAATCAAATAGCATATTCGTCCTTAGTGTTTGACTTTACATTAAAGAAACCGCTTCAGAACAGTAAGTTTACAGTTGCCTTTACTTAGAACAAATGCAAACTTTATCACTCACGTATTTGTCAGTAAAAGACAGTATACTTTACAATCGTATATTTCTAATCCGTGGAGAAATAATTATATTTCTCTAGTAATATAAACCGGCGTTGCATGTACTCAACATTTACGAATTAATCACACACGTTTAAAAAATCATAAAGCTACTATCCTGGATATTCTGTTCAATTTTCACCTTACCTCTTCCGGAAGATTGACAAATTTACTTTTTTGTTTATAAATCGTTGGTTTTGAAGTAATTACGTTGTATCATGATAACGATTTAGTCAATCAAATGACATAAGTAATTTTCCTTTGTTAGAAGTATAAATTATAGTTTATCAAATATAATAATAAGGTCTGAGTCAATCAAAAATATACCTGCATCAATCATATTAAACTAGTATTACCGGGTATGGAAAAGCAACCAGTAATAAAAGCTCTTTCACTAAAGCCACTTACTGATTGCCAATAACAATAAATAATTCAGAATTAGAAATAAAACAAATATTAGATATCTAAATCTGTCATATCAAGTTTAGAACTGTGGGTTTCGATAAATTCACGACGAGGTGCAACGCGGTCACCCATTAAAATTGTGAAAATTCGGTCAGCTTCTGCCGCATCTTCAATTTCCACTCTTTTTAAAGTTCGGCTTTCAGGATTCATGGTGGTGTCCCAAAGTTGAGTTGCCATCATTTCACCCAAACCCTTAAATCTTTGAATTGTGTACTTAGCGTTTTGGGGCAACTCGTTGGTAATCAGGTTTTGCAATTCGCGGTCGCTATAGCAATAGTAATGATTGCGTCCCCGCTCTACTTTGTATAAAGGCGGACAAGCGATATAAATAAAGCCATCTTGAACTAAAGCTTTCTGATATCTGTAGAAGAAAGTTAATAGTAAAGTTCGGATGTGCGCTCCGTCTACGTCAGCATCTGTCATGATGATGATGCGATGATATCGAAGCTGTGTTGAATCAAATTCTTCACCTTTAACACCCAAGCCTAGTGCGGTGATTAAAGACTGAATTTCATTATTTTTGTAAATTTTACTATCGTCGGTTTTCTCAATATTAAGAATTTTACCGCGCAAAGGCAGAATTGCTTGGAAGCGTCTATCGCGTCCTTGCTTGGCACTTCCTCCCGCTGAATCTCCTTCCACCAGATAGATTTCTGATTCTGCTGGGTCGCGAGAAGAACAATCTGCTAATTTACCAGGTAACGGTGAAGATTCGAGTACCGATTTTCGTCGTACTAATTCCCTTGCATGACGAGCAGCTTCTGCGGCTTTAAATGCCTGAATTGCTTTATCTAAAATTGTATCTACAACGTTGGGATTAAATTCTAAATACTCGTTAAGAGCTTCACCCACAAAAGAATCAACGATTCCTCGAACTTCGGTGTTACCCAATTTTGTTTTGGTTTGTCCTTCAAATTCCGGTTCGGGTACTTTAACCGAAATTACTGCCGTCAAACCTTCGCGCACGTGTTCGCCGCTAAGGTTAGATTCGTTCTCTTTAATCTTATTACGTTTGCGAGCAACGCTATTAAAAGTACGAGTTAGAACTGTTTTTAAACCTTCAAGGTGCGTACCACCATCTACGGTACGAATATTATTAGCAAAACCCAGCAAACTATCCGAGTAAGCATCAACACACCATTGCAACGCTACTTCCACTTGGACGTTATTGCGCTCTCCCTGGACGTAAATTATTTCTTCATGCAGCGACTGCTTGTCAGCATTCATGTAAGCTACATATTCTTTAATTCCGCCCTTGTATTCATAAACTTCAACCCTTGGAGTCTCGGTTTTGAGCAATTCCAAACGGTTATCTGTAAACGTTATTCTTACACCCGCATTCAGATATCCCAACTCTCGCAAACGGCTGGATAAAGTATTGTAATCAAACTCGGTAACGGTAGTAAAAATTTGTGCATCTGGCATGAAGCTAACGCGGGTTCCAGTGCGACTTTCTTTACTCGGAGCAATTTTTAACTCTGTGACCGCTTTACCTCTTTCGTAGCGCTGGGTATGTACTTTATTATTTCGCCAAATTGTAACTTCCAACCATTCGGAAAGGGCATTTACAACGGAAACACCTACACCGTGTAATCCCCCTGAAACCTTGTAGCCACCACTACCAAACTTACCACCTGCATGCAATACAGTCAGCACAGTTTCCAACGCCGATTTTCCGGTTTTGGTATGTACATCGGTAGGAATACCCCGACCGTCATCTGTTACAGTACAAGAACCGTCGGCATTGAGTTCTACTTCAATATGGGTGCAGTGACCCGCCAAAGCTTCATCAATAGAATTATCCACCACCTCATAGACTAGGTGGTGCAGTCCTCTCGGACCAGTAGTACCGATGTACATCCCCGGTCTTTTACGAACCGGTTCGAGACCTTCCAGAACTTGGATCTGTTCGGCATTGTAACTGCTCGTCATGAAAATCTCCTGATTCTTGGGGCTGAGGTAGCCTAAAAAAACTCAAAACTCAAAAACACTCCCAGATTCTAGCACAAAAGCCTTGCAGGCGAATCTAGAGGTATTAGAAGTGAAATTTATCCCTCTGGTAATACCTGGTTAACATGGCGGTATTTATGGGAAATTTAACTCTTATAAGTTAACTACAAGTACGCTCTATGACTGCACATAAAGGCTTTGAGAGTGTAAAATTCCGATTCTAAAAAAAGTAGTAAACAGAAAATTATAAATTAAAAGTTAAAAGTTAAAAATTATTTCTTTTTATTTTTAAGTTGAAATTTGGGTTATATCTCTGGAAAAAATAAGGGATTAGGGAAGAGAATCTAAAATCCCAGACAGTTACTTATTGGAGAAAAACCTCAAGACTGTGCTGTCTTCAAAACCTAAAATCCGAAAAAAAGCATCCGTTGTCAAAATCCAAAATCGAACTCCCTATGTTAATTGTAATTTGTGGTGCAACAGCAATAGGTAAATCAGGATTAGCTTTGGCTTTAGCTCAACGCTACGGTTCCGTCATAGTTAGTGCTGATTCTCGCCAAGTATACCGAGAATTTAACATCGGTACTGCAAAACCTACGATTGCCGAACAAGATTTAGTTCCCCATTATTTAATTGATATATGCAACCCAACCGATACTATGACCGTTGCTGACTATCAACAACAAGCGCAAAGGATTTTAGGTCAAAGGTTTTTAGGTCAAAGGTTAAAGGTCAAAGGTGAAAAGGTTTTAGTTTCTCCCTCCCTCCCTCACTCTCTCCCTCTCTCCCTCTCCCCATCTCCTTGTCTCCCCGTCTTCTTAGTCGGTGGCACGGGATTGTATATTAAATCAATCGTGCGTGGAATGAAAATTCCCAGAGTTGCACCTAATAATGAATTGCGATCGCAACTTCTTAGCATTGGTCAAAGTCAACTCTACGCTATGTTACAACAAGTTGACTCTGTTGCAGCACAAAAAATTCATCCTCACGATTCTGTTCGGACTTTGAGAGCGTTAGAGGTATTTTATATTACTGGTACTCCGATTTCCGATTTACAAGGAGAGAATCCCCCAGATTATCCGATTCTGCAAATCGGTTTAGATTGCAATGTTGCTCATTTAGATAATCGAATTGCACGGCGAACAGAGAGTATGGTAAAAGATGGTTTTGTAGAAGAAGTCGAATATCTTTGTCAGAAGTATGGCAGGGATTTGCCTTTACTTAATACTTTGGGGTACCAAGAAATAATGCAGTATTTGGCTGGAGATATTTCTTTAGAAGAAGCAAAGGAATTAACTTTTTTACATACACGTCAATTTGCAAAGCGTCAGCGTACTTGGTTTAGAAAAGATGCTCAAATTGAATGGTTTGATACTGAATCACCTGATTTGTTGGAACAAGTTTGGTCGCGAATTCAAAAGTTTATCAATAATGACAATGCAGATAATTTAACTCCAGTAAAATTCTAATTAATTCACCTTGTGTATTGCTTGAATGCCAATTATTCGTAATACAACAATTATAAATACTGGCGTGTTATGAAATGCGTAAACGATTCTTTATTGATGTTTTTAATATTATTACAGTCAGAAATAGTAGGATGAAATACAATCTTAATAACTTATTGCTGCTAATTTCTACAAGCTTAAATCTTGCATTTTTACTAGTTGTGGTTTTAGTGATTTCCAAGAAAGGCGGAATTAATTATCTAAAAAGCAAGGTTTTGACAATGGGTAAGATTAATATTCAAAGTGATTTGAATATTAATTCCTATTACAAACATAAAAAGAGTCAATTTGAATTACTCACTTTTGCACATGATTCTATTTTGTTTTTGGGGGATAGTCTAACCGATGAAGGAGAATGGGTAGAGTTATTAGGAAATGCGAATATAGTTAACCGAGGAATTTCTGGTGATACAACTAGAAGAATATTGAATCGTCTAGACGCGATAATAGATACACAACCGAAGCAGATTTTCTTAATGGTTGGGATAAATGATTTTGTTAACGAAAAAAAATCGATAGAAGAAGTTTTGGCTAAATATCAAATTATTTTGGAAGAATTAAAAACTAAAATTCCTCAGACAGAAGTATTTATTCAAAGCGTTTTACCAGTAAATAATAATTTAACTTATTTTTTGCAAGACAATCAGAAAGTAATTGAATTTAACCTAAAATTGCAAGAATTGGCAGAAGAATTTGGCTATCAATATATAGATATATTTTCTAATTTAGCAGATTCCGATAATCAATTAGACGCTAAATACACAACGGATGGAGTTCATCTCAATGGTAAAGCTTATTTAATTTGGAAAGAAGCTGTTGAGAACTATGTTGTAAGAAGTTAATTTAAATCATCTGGATTAATTCCCATTTCCCGCAATTTTTGAGCCAAAATTTCAGCACGGGAAAGTGCTTGTTCTTTTTGCTGCTTTTCATTTTCAGCCTGTTGTTGAGCTACTTGTACTTGTTGTTCTGCTATTTCAGCACGTTCGTCTCCGGTTGGTAAAATATTTCCATCTTGGTAGCACCAACGTAACCAAGTATCTTGTCTTCCTTCAAATTCTCCTTTCCATAAAGTTAAACCCAATTCGACTTGTTCTAACCAGGTTTCTGAAGTTTCTCTAAAACGTCTTCCCACGAGTTCGTATATCCGAAGCTGTTTTTCTCCTAATTGCTGAGTTGGGTCATATACTATGTAATAACTTACTCGCATATGCTCGTAAGTTTTCAGCTTATCACCTAATTCATCGCCGATTTTATTCGATACGATTTCAATTACGACTTCAGGAGGTTTACCAAATTCCCAAACGAAATAACAACGATTACGTTTTTCCCACCAGTTTTCTGGTACTTGAACATCGAAACTAAGCAAGACATCGGGAACTATGGGAGGTTGTTTATATATATGGTAGATTCCAACATTTGCTGCTGCTATAAAAGTTTGGTTTTGTAAAGAACTGTAAAGAGAACCGGCTAAAAGTCGTTGTTGTTTTTCGGAAGCAAAGTTATCCACAGGGGTATCATCTTCGGTAACTAATTTGTTAGCGTCTAAGATATCGAAATTATCCTCAGATACTAAAATTTGTTCAACCATAAAATTACCCACCAATTTCACGTCTTTTTTCTAGTTTAGATTAATTTTTCATTTGCAAGTTGATATATTATCAATTAACAATTACTCATTACCTATAAAGAATCAACTTATCTTCATTTGGACATCAATTCCATCACTAACTAATTTCCCATCTTCCATATAAATAATTCTGTCACCAATATCTAAAATACGGTTATCGTGAGTGACCAACAAAATTGTACAACCTTGCTCTTTGGCTAATTTGTACATTATTTCTACTACATCTCGTCCCGATTTTTTATCAAGAGCAGCGGTTGGTTCGTCGGCTAAAACTATTTTGGGACTACTTGCTAAAGCACGAGCAATTGCTACTCTTTGCTTTTGTCCTCCTGATAAATTTTCAGGATAATAATTAACTCGATTTCCTAAACCAACTTGTTCTAATATTTCGATAGCTTTAGCATCAAGATTCTGCTCGAAAAATTTGTCATGCAATTCCAACGACATCTTAACGTTTTGTTTGACTGTTAAAAAACTCATCAAATTATGAGGTTGGAAAATGTAGCCAATATTTTGACGAAGTTTAGTTAAATGCTGTTTGCTAGCTCCGCGTATTTCTTGTTCTAGAATCATTAAACTACCTTCTTGAGCGGAACGTAACCCACCCATTAAAGTTAGTAAAGTAGTTTTTCCAGAACCAGATGGGCCAGTTAATATGACAATTTCTCCAGCACTAATATTTAAATTGATATCGAATAATACTTGTTTGCGGAGATTTTTATTACCGAAATAGTGATTGAGATTTTTTACGGAGATTACGGGTTGTGGTGACATGGTTTTTTATCATAGGTAATTTGTAGAGACGCGATATAATGTCCTTCGGACACGCTTCGCTAACGCGTCTTTACATCATGGAAGTCGTAATCTTGCAACAATTACGGGTGAAACTTCATTAAATCGACTCCAACTAATAGCATTATTTCGAGCAGCAATTTCTTCAGAAAAAGCTGGTTCTTCTAAACCGTCGAGGACAAACCCAAACTTGAAAGCTGTATTCAATAAGATATGTAGGGGACGATGAAAATAAATATGTGGTTGTGGTTGATTATCTAGTGCTAATCCGCGTACTTTACTAGGTTTTAAATAACCTTTTACTTTAATATAATATTCAGTATAAATTTCATTTTCATTCTCTATTAATTCTCCTCCTAAACTCGTATGCATGCTATTAAAGCAGGGATGCATTACAGCGAAGATAAAACAACCACCAGGACAAATTATTTTTGTTAATGCTTTAAATAATGGTTCAATTTCTGCCATATCCATTAAAGCCATTGCAGAAATTGCTGCGTCAAAAGATTTTTCACCAAGTTTTAATAATGCCGTTTCATCTGTAGCGTCTAAAACCTGATATTCAATTAATTCTTGATTTTTTTGATTAGAACTAGTTCTTTTAGAAGCATTATCAATCATTTCTGATGCAAAGTCTATTCCTAACATCTTTGCACCCAAACTAGCCAATCTACGAGTAGTTAAACCGTTTCCACAACCAATATCTAATATTTTTTGTCCCGCTTGTAATTGTAGTAATTTTTCTATTGCTGGACGTACTAAATAACGATGAAAGTCGTTTCCTTCATCACCCATTTTTTCATCCCAAACTTGAGCGGTAGCATTCCAAGCTTCGCGGGTTTGATTATTTAACGAATTGATAGATTTATCTGTCATTGCGATACTTCTTTTATATTTTCTAATTGATTATTATTATTTGAATTATTTTATGTTTCTATATCAACAGGTTTTTTAACAAACATCTCTACAATTACATAAAAAATAATTATCGAAGCCCAAGATAGGTTCCATAGTGATGGATTAATCAGCGCGACGATTATTGTGATTAGAGCAACTATGGGTTCAATTAATGAAGTGATTCTAATATATTTAATAGTTTGTATATTTAAATTTGTATCTACCAAACGACGCTTATAGGTTGCATAAGTCCAATTCATAAAAGAAAATAATCCGATGAAAAATATATTAATACTGTAGCAAACTTGAACTATGTAGTTGTCAGGAAAATACATGATTAATACGTTTGAGAAAGGAACTATAAACAGACTCATTAGATATACTATATAGAGCCAAATATGTATTTCATCAGTTTTCCGGTAATGACTAAATTGTTTTATATGGTCTATCCAATAAAAGGCTAATATCACAAATGTAATCACATAGTTTTCTAACGGTTCCAGTTGTGAAATTAAAAATTTATTTATCTCTGTATTGCTCGCGGATTCAGCAAATTTTGGAAAATCAAATCCAAAAATTGTTAATGCCATTGCTAAAGCAAAAATTGTATCGGATAATCTTCCGAGATGAGTAATCATGTTTGTTGAATTTGTGCTTTTATTGGTAGTCATATATTAAATTAATTAATTGATTGATTTATTTATTTATTTATTTTTATAATTAAAAAACATCTGCTGGGTCTGCACTTTGTAGTTTTCGCATCGCAACTAAACCGGAAAAACTACACATAATAATGGTTAGAGTTAGCACTACAACTGCGCGGTCAATTGTCATTGCGATAGGTAATAAAGTCGCTGCAAAAGTAATTTGATATAATCCCATTGACAGCAACATACCGGGTAAAAATCCCAGCACGGACATTATCAAAGCTTCCTGCATCAGCATCACCATTAAATAACCGTCGCTGTATCCCATTGCTTTGAGGGTTGCGTATTCTGGAAGATGTTCCGATACGTCGGAATAAAGTATTTGATATACGATTACAATTCCGACAATAAAACCAACAACTACACCGATACCGAATATGAATCCAATTCCTTGACTTCCCCAATAATCCTTCTCTGTTTCAGCAAATTCTTTGGGTGTCAATACTCTGACATCGTTGGGTAAATTAGCTTTGAGTTGAGACTGGATTTTTTCTACATCTGCTTGTGGTTTTAACTTGATTAAACCTACTTCAATTTGATTGGATTGACGGTTAGGAAATAGTTTTAAAAAGGTTGAATCGCTAGTTAAAATATTCCCGTCCGCTGCAAAGGAAGCACCCATCTCAAATAAACCAACTGCTTTAATAGTTTGGTCATTAACTAAGGTTTCTACAGTTCCTTTTTGTTTAATTAAATCTGAAATTGGGCCATACTCCGGACGAGATGCGCGGTCAAATATTATATTATCTAGAAGCTTTAATTTATCAATATTTTTATTTACTTCCGGATAATCAAATGGTGGATTTACCGGGTCAATTCCCCATACTAATATTGCTCGATTCACGCGAGTTTCAGGATTACGCCATTGAGCGGTATTAATATATAAAGGACGAACTGATTTTACTCCTTCATATGCTAATGTTTGCTGCAATCTTTCTCTAGAAAAACTTTTGACCGAAAATAAACTTTGAAACTGCGGATTAATCAAAACTAAGTCAGCTTGTAAAGTTCTATGAGGTCTAGTTGCGCTATCAAATAGTGCATCTAATAATCCTAATTGAACAAACATCAACATATCAGCAAAAGCAATTCCCGCTAAAGCAATCGCGAGCCGCGTTTTCTCTTTTTTTAATTGCAACCAAGCTAAGGGTGTACGACGAAATAGTTTGTTTAACATGATTTCAGTTATCAGTTATCAGTGAACAGTTAAGAGTTAAGAGTTTAAATAAACAAATAAATAAATAAATAAATAAATAAATAATTCTTCTTCTCTTCCCTCACTCTCTCCCTCACTCTTTCTACCCCTTCTCCCCCTATCTAATAGCTTCTCTTTTCATTGTCCAAAATTTAACTGCTTCTTCTTCTGTTCTTAGAATTTCAAATCCGTTTCTTTGATAAAAACGAACTGCTTTTTCTGTTGATGTTTCTAGATAACAAGGTAAATTTTCTTTGTCTGCTCTTTCTAGAATAGGCTGAATCAATAATTTACCTATTCCTTGACTTTGATAAGCGGATGATACCCCTAAAGCAAATAAATACCAGTGGGGTTGATGCATATCTTGCTCGTGATACTTATCAAATAATGTAAATAGAGGTAGAAATTTTTTTAATCCTTTAAGACCAAGTAGAAATGGAATTTTATAAAATCCTGATTGTAAAATTTCTAGTAAATTCAAAGGATATTTTCCCGGTGGAATCCAAGCTGCTATACCTTTAATTTCTGGAGTTGTATATACATGCTTTAATTGTTGAGAATAGCGCAAAGTAGATTCCCATAAATTACTAGATACTTTATCTCTTTTACTAATCGTTTCAGGTAAAATGTAATCAAAAATTGGGTCTTTACTAAATGCATCAACTAGGATTTCTGTCGCTTGATTAATTTTCGTTTCTTCTAAGCGAATAATTTTTGTATTCATGATATTGCGTAATTCTATATTCTAAATATCAACTATTAGCTAACAACCAAGCACTAAAAACTATTAACTAAAAAATTTGTTCTTCATACATCTGATGCCAAATTACTATTGTTTTATCAGCACGAACAAAATTATTAACCTTCAAACCGCTTTGCTGTGGTTTACTTGATTTTACAATTCTATAATCGTCTGGTTGAGCGAAACTTAAATCAAACCAAATCGCGAATCTAGATATCAAACGACTTATCCAAGGACTACCAAGTGAATTATAATAACGCGCATATACCCAAGTATTTTCTTCATCTACTGGTGTTGCTGTCACATACAGTTTCACTCCACCAATTTCAAAATCAAATATCGCTAAATTGGGAAAATAAAGCCAATGCTCAATTTTAAATGAACTCTTCTTATTGTCACTTTCTAATGATTTTAATTCACCCCAACTATGAATTATTTCGTCTTTAATTTCTACTTCAAAAGGTTCAAGTACTTTAGCAGAACCAAAATCAAATAACCAAGCTATTTTATGATGAGCAAAAGCTACGTGATGTAAGTCGATAAGTAAGTTTTCTACCGCTCTGGTAAAAGGTATATCCCAACTCATAGTACCGCTAGACCAACGTCGGGGACTATCTTCTAATTCTTCAAACCAAGGTATTTCTGGATAGCTCGATTTTTCTTCACCCCACCATAACCAGACTAAATCATGAGCTTCCCTGACTAAATAAGTTTTCACCCGCATTGTAGTACCTATGGAAGCATTTTCTCCTTCACAAGGCATTAAAGTACAGTTTCCCTCTGTTGAAAACCGAAAACCGTGAAAAGGACATTCAATACATCCATCGACGACTTTACCTAAGCCAAGACTCGCTCCTCGATGGGGACAATGTTGACTTTGACAAACTATTGTTCCTTTATCATCTCTCCACAATACTAAGTCTTCACCTAGTCTTGTCATTGCTACCGGTTTTTTACCGATTGCTTTTGAACCTGCTATTACCCACCATTTATTTCTCAAAAACACTTTTGTTCTCCTTGTATTAGGTATTCTTTGTAATTAAAAGCTATTAATTGTTAATTTGCAATTGGATTAAGATGTGCTTAAGCTAACAGCTAAAAGCTGGATAAATCTATTTAGCAATTAGAAATTTAGTGGGAACGAAATGCTCCGTCTTTCTACTTCCTAACCTAAAACTACCGGCAGGCTTTTATACATATGAAATCCGGGTCTTACCTGTATCTCAAGCTCTGATTGTTCAACCGCTAAACGTAAATTGGGATTCCGCTTCAACAGATTATTAATGGCTATTTTTGTCTCTATTCGCGCTAGTTGCGCTCCCAAACAGGAATGTATTCCACTCCCAAAAGCGAGGTGCTTGTTGGGGGAACGAGTAATATCAAATACCTCTGGGTTTTTAAACATAGCTGGGTCGCGATTGGCTGCACCTAAAAACGGGAAAACCGTCGCACCTTTGGGAATCGTCACTCCATGTAGGGTAATATCTTCTGCTGCATAGTTGGCTTCTGTAGACTGTACGGAACCGCAAAAGCGAAGAATCTCTTCGATTGCTGGCTCAATCAGGTCTGGATTTTGTCGCAATCGCGCTAGCTGTTCTGGATGTTGTAGCAGTGCGATTACACCATTTGTAATTAGCTCTACGGTGGTTTCAAAGCCAGCAGCAATCAGTAAAAACACCATGCTGACAATTTCATCTTCGCTTAAGCTTTCTCCTTCTTCCTCTGCTTGAATCAGTCCAGTGAGGATGTCTTCACCAGGATAATTTCGCTTGCGCTCTATCAGCTTACGTATAAATTTAAACAAACGTGACATATCCCAGAACATCGTGCGGACAATTCGCCAACCTGAGAAACCATCCATTATCGTTTCAATACCCTTGTAAAGTTCGGACATATCTTCATCAGCTACACCCACCATTTCCTGAATAACGGTGACGGGAATAGGAAGCGCGTAGGCTTCTTTGAGGTCTACAGTACCTAATCGCATCCCTTTGTCTAATAGTTCGTTGGTTAACTGCTCAATTCGGGTGTTTATTTTAGCAAGTGACTTGCGTGTAAATGCCTGATGCACCAAACTACGTAGACGCTTATGGTCTGGTTCATCCTCGTAAAGCATGTTTTGTGCCATTAGCTCAACAGACTTTGGCAGGGAAATGAATGAGGGAAGCGGTAAGGGAATAATTGACTTGCTACCACCCGTAATTGTGCTACGGTCGCGAATAAATCTCGGGTCGTTCAACATCATCGCACAGTCTTTATAGCGAGAGAGAATGTAGGAATTTGGAATGATATATTTCCCATGAAACACCGGTGATTCTTCTCGCAGCCATTTGTAGTATTCGTACTTGTTTTGAGCAAATTCTTTGGAGTCTAAATCGGGAGGAATTTGTAGTTTGTGATTTGTTTGTTTAGTTAGCATGATTTTCTTCCGTATTGCGAACAAAGATAGAGTATAGTTATTTCAATTTTGCCTAAACTGCTTATTCCAGCACCACAGACAAGCTGTATTTGCGACATTTACGAAATTGCATAATATGCTGAGCTTTATAACTAAAAAACTAATAATTTTTAATTATTTGGTTCTCTTTTCATAGTCCAAAATTTAACTGGTAGTTCTTCTGTTCTGAGAATTTCAAATCCATTTCTTTGATAAAAACGGACTGCTTTTTCTGTTGTTGTTTCTAAATAACAAGGTAAATTCTGTTCATCTGCTTGTTTAAGAATCGGTTGAATTAATAAGCTTCCTATTCCTTGACTTTGATAAGCTGATGAAACTCCCAAAGCTAATAAATACCAATGGGGCTGATTCATGTCCTGTTTGTGATACTTCTCAAACATTGAAAACAGAGAAAGTAATTTGATAAATCTTCCTAAACCAAGCTGAAAAGGCATTTTATACAATCCTAACTGCAACATTTTGAAGAAGTTTAACGGATATTGATTTGGTGGAATCCAAGCTGCTATACCTTTTATTTCTGGTGTTGTATATACATGGTTTGATAATTGAGAATAACGGATGTTTATTTCTGAGAATTTACGAGCAATTTTTTCTCTTTGACTCACTTCTTGAGGAAGAATATATTGCAAAATCGGGTCTTTACTAAATGCATCAACAAGAGTTTCTGTTGCTTGATTAACAAGATTTTCTTCTAAACGAATTATTTGCGCGTTCATGATTTTTCTCCGTAAAAATTAATAACTAATAAGTCAAAAATTAATAAGTATAAATTTATATCAGACATTCGTTATAAAATATTCCAATCGAAATCATAATTCAATCTCCGTTTGTACCTGTAAATTAGTTAATCCCGTTACCCTTTTACTATCTTCTGGATTTAAACGAATTTTGACATCAACCACACGTTTATCTAAGTTTTCTCCTGGTTGATTGCTGAAAACGTTTTGTCTGTTGATTTGTAAACCAATTTGAGCAACTTCTCCCTGTAGTTCACCAGAAAAAGCTTGTCCTCGAATTGACGCTTTTTGTCCCAATTTAACTTTCTCGATATCAGTTTGATATACTTCTGCTACCACCATCATTTGCTGAGTTTTTCCTAGTTCAGCAATACCTTGACTCGATATTTGTTCTCCGACTCTAGTGTGAATTTTCAGAACTTGACCCGCTATTGGTGCGCGGATATAAGCTTGTTCTAAGTTCGTTTGACCTTGTTTTAAAGCAGCTTTTGCATTATCTACTTCGGTTTGTGCTGCTCGAACATCTACCGGACGAATTTCTGAAATTTGATTTAAAGTTGCTTCAGCTTCTTTAATTTGTTCGCTTCCCGATGATTGGATACGATTTAAATTTGCTCTTGCTTCAGAAAGTTCTTGCTGACGAGATGATTCGATACGATTGAGATTTGCTCTTGCTTCGTTCATCTGTTGTTTTGCAGTTTGTAATGTTAAGCGTTTGCTATCTCGTAACGAATTAGAAACTGCACCATTACTAAACAGTTTTTGATAGCGTTGATATTCAATATTGGCATTATCAACTTCAGCTTTTAATCTCGCAATAGTCGCTTTTTGTGCTGCTATTTCTGTATTTTTTTCTGCCTGTATTCTGGAAATTGTAGCTTGTTGTGCTGCTATTTGATTTGTTTTTTCTGACTGTAAACGAGCAATTGTAGCTTCTTGCGCTTTAATTTCTCCTGTTTTCGCTCCTGCTTGTACCTGTGCTAATTTAGCCTCAGCCATTCGTATTTGCTCTTTAGCTTTTAATAGCTCATCTTGCAATGTTTTTTGAGAATCTAATATTGCAATTACATCCCCTGCTTTTACTTTGTCTCCTTCTTTAACTAACAATTTTGTAACCCTATCACCGTCTAAATTTAAAGGAGCAGATAAATTAATTACTTCTCCTTGGGGTTCCAATCTTCCTAAAGCAGTGACCTTCTTTACCGTAGGTTGCGTTTCGACTACGGGAGGTTCTGATGTAGTCAATAAACCAGTTTGAGAGATTCCATAAATGGCTATTCCTCCTGTCATTAAAGTAGCAGTTACAACCACACCAATTAATTTATGAGAAGGTTTTGAAATTATTTGCATAGTTCATCACCAATTACCAACTACCAACTACCAACTACCAACTACCCATTCCCTAAATAACTACTCACCATTTTTATCAGCAACTCTCCTTGTTCTTGATAAGAAATCATTTCACCTTCAAACATTCGCACGCAAATCAAACCATTGAAAAAATTAACTACAAAATCAGCAATTGCTTTATCTTCTATTTCCAAATATTTTAATAACTCTTCTCTTGATTTCTGGGATACTCGTTTTAATACCTCATTGTTTAAAACTTCGCTCCTTCCTTCGTGCTGATAAAAATCGCAGTAAAGTAATATTTGACTAATAAAATAATCTTCGTTTTTTTCAACATAATTTATCAAAGCTGTAATTCTATCCTTTACAGTTTTTGTATCTCCTGCTTCAGCTAAAAAATTTGCAACATCTTGCTCGCATTGTTCTTCTACTAACTGTAAAAATATAGCTTCTTTATTAGGAAAATAGTGATATAAAGTTCCGGTTGAAACACTCAACTCTTTGGCAATTTCACGCATGGTAACGGAACTGTAACCCTTAGAAGCAAATAAATCAAAGCTTTTCCATAGAAGTTCTTTCCTATACTTTTCATGGTCTACAATTTTCGGCATTCAGTAAATATATGGTTTTATATCGAACGTTAGTTATATATTAAGCTAAAAATATGATTTATGGCAATAGTGATTTTTGCAGATTGGGAATACATTACAAGGTATCTGGATTAATACCCATTTCTCGGAGTTTTTCAGCTAGTTTTGCAGCTTTTTTTTCGGCATTATCAGCGCGTTCGTCTCCCGTTGGTAAAATGGTACCATCCTGGTAACACCAACGTAACCAAGAGTCTTGCCTAGCCTCAAATTCACCTGACCATAAAGTCAAACCTAATCCAACTTGTTCTAACCAGGTTTCTGAGGTTTGGTAATAGCGCATTCCTCTTAATTCGTAGATACGCAAAGTTTCTTCGCTAAGTTGGTTATTAGGGTCATATACGATATAGTAACTCGCTCGCATATGTTCGTATATTCTTAATTTTTCTCCTAATTCGTCACCAACTTTGTTAGAGACAATTTCAATTGCGACTTCAGGGGGTTTACCAAATCTCCAAACCATGTAGCAACGATTGTGTTTTTCCCACCAGTTTTGAGGAACTTCAGCGTTTAAGCTAAGAAAAACATCGGGTACTATAGCTGGTTTTAAATCCGTATAGTAAACACCGACAACTTGCTTGACCATAATAGATTATCTAATAATTTGGGTTTATAGCAGTTCTCAGTTGGATAGAATACACCCCTCTCCTTGACAAGGAGAGGGGCTGGGGGTGAGGTCTATGAAGGTGTATTTCACCCAACCGAAAAACGCTATATATATCTACTTTAAACGATTGACATATCAATAATGTAGAGACGTAGCAATGCTACGTTTCCCTAGCTATGTAATTATATAAATTAATTTACCTCGATAAAGATAATAATTTTTTAGAATATTGAGCAAGTCTAATTGTATTTGCTCTTAAATTATTTCTCACAATCTTAAAGTCAGTATTACACCTTTTTTCTGCTCCTAATAAAGATATTTTATAATCCAAATCTCCTCTGAGTAAATCATAAGTTTTAATATTATTTTCGATGGCTTTTTTGATACTAAGTGCCATCATAACTCTACCCGGTGATAATTTGGAATATTCGGGATTAAAGCCAGTCATTTGTCCGTAAACAACCTTTTTCTTAGCATCAATATACATTCCCGTAGCAGCTACCGGGGTTGCTTTATCCCATAATATATCTATCCATAAAGAATTACTTTCAGCACATTCTCGAAAAACACTACGGTAAGTATTTAGAACTGACTCTGGTTGTTGTCCCCATTTAATTTGCCAAAGTTCAAATAAAACTTCAATTTGATTTTCTAGATTATCAGCTTGAATACTGGTGAGGTGAAAATCGCTATTTTTTTCTATTTTATTCAGCGAATTACGTAAATTTTTTCGAGGTTTTCGACTAATAGAATGTTGTAAGTATTCTTCCCACGTATCAGGTAGAGAAATGTAAGGACAAGTTGCACCTTGATTAGTCATCAGTTGAAAATCACTTTGGGAAAACTGTTCTACAAAAACATTTAATCTAGGGTCTTGTATATCTTTGACATGGAAAACGTCCCACTCTAAATTGTGATGGATATAAGACGCGAAACTTTGAATTACATCCTCTTGATATTCTGGTAAACAGATAAATCCTGTATAGTCAGCAACTGGATGAGCGCAAGTTTGCAATGCTCTGTAAACATTGACATTAGCCCATTGTAGAGAACGCATCGCTAATGGGAAGAAAGCAACATAGGTAGAATCAGGTTGGGATTTTATAGCTAGGATGAACCATTGATGAGGAGCAACTTCTAACCATCCTCGCAACCAAGACCATGATAAAAATATTTGAGCGTGGGAATCTGAAGCGTAGATATGATTCCAATCTTCTTCTAATTTATTGAACTGCTGAATACTATTAATTACTTCTACTTGCATTTGATTTATCAGAAAGATTTTATTTTGAAAAAAGTAAAATATATAGCTAAAACTATAGAAACAATGCGCTATATCAATAAGACATAAAAACCGCTATAGATAATGCTTTTATAGGTTTTACTGCCATATAAATGATTAGATATTGAGATTACAAAGTTATTGCGCTTTCAATACTATATGGATTATTATCATGAATTAATTTACTTTGAATAAATTTTAAAATAGTGACTGAATATTATTTAAAACTTTAAATTTGAATTTAAATTTACAAATATTTTTTTATCAGCAAAAAATAGCTTGTTCTAGTTAACTAACCTATTGATTAAATTAAATTATCACAAATTAATCAAGTATAAATTATTGTTTTTTCTTTCTACAGATTAATTGCATATTTTTAAAAATAAAGAGTATTAGCTGCAACTCAATATAGCAATCCTAGATGAGTCCTCAGAAAGTTAGGTGGCAGAAACCCGGTTTTTCCAAAAAACCGGGTTTCTAAAATCTTACAAATGATTTAGGGATGCGATATGATATGGTTTTAAATTTATTGTTTATGGTATTTATCTTTATTGTTTATCTAAATAAATAGAATTCATAGAAAGTTACAAACTCCTACTAATACCAATTTTGTCCAAATCAAAAAAGTGAATATTTTAGAAAAAACGCTCAAATACGATTTATGTAAAGATTATCATCCTCAATGATAAGTATTTTTGAATATAAAAAAATTCTCCTATGTTTCCTATTCAAGCTTTAACGTAAACCAAAACATCTGCAAAAATAGTAGTAAGACTAATAAATATAACCATTGCATCCCACACCGGATAATAAATCATGCTTACTCAAGAAAAATCGGAAAAAGTCAACTGGAAACCCATAATCAAGGAATTTGAAGCGGTTTTAGGTAAAAAAGGTGTTATTAAACGTCAGGAAGAACTGATTACTTATGAATGCGATGGTTTAGCTAGTTATCGTCAACGTCCGGATGTGGCTGTTTTACCAAAAACCACAGAACAAGTTGCTGAAGTCGTAAAGATATGCAATAAATATTCGGTTCCTTTTATCGCAAGGGGTTCGGGTACTGGTTTATCTGGTGGTGCTTTACCCATTCAAGGATGTGTTTTGATAGTAACTTCCTTGATGCGACAGATACTCAACGTTGATCTAGATAATCAGCGGGTTGTAGTTCAGCCTGGGGTGATTAACAACTGGGTAACCCAAACGGTTAGCGGTGCGGGCTTTTATTACGCTCCCGACCCTTCGAGTCAAATTATTTGTTCTATCGGTGGTAACGTTGCGGAAAACTCGGGTGGGGTGCATTGTTTAAAGTACGGTGTGACCACTAACCACGTTTTAGGATTAAAAGTTGTCACCGCAAATGGTGATATTGTTGATTTAGGCGGACAAGTCCCAGAAATGCCTGGTTACGACTTGACGGGAATATTTGTCGGTTCGGAAGGTACTTTGGGAATTGCGACGGAGATAACTTTACGAATTCTCAAAAGTGCGGAATCAATTTGCGTGCTGTTAGCAGATTTTACTAGTGTAGAAGCAGCAGGTGCGGCGGTTTCTGATATTATCAGCGCTGGTATTATTCCTGGTGGTATGGAAATGATGGATAACATGAGTATCAATGCAGTAGAAGATGTTACTGCAACAAATTGTTATCCTCGCGATGCTGTCGCAATTTTGTTAGTTGAAATAGATGGTTTAGATGTGGAAGTGAAAGCTAATAAACAGCGAGTAATTGATATTTGTAAGCAGAATGGTGCGCGTAATGTAACTTCTGCAAATGACCCCGAAACTCGTTTGAAATTATGGAAAGGAAGAAAAGCAGCATTCGCAGCAGCAGGACATTTGAGTCCAGATTACTACGTGCAGGATGGGGTAATTCCTCGGACGCAATTACCTTATGTATTGCAAGAAATTGAGAATTTAAGTGAAAAATTTGGTTATAAAATTGCCAACGTTTTTCATGCTGGTGATGGTAATTTACATCCGCTGATTCTATTTGATAATTCTATTCCTGGGGAATTAGAGAAAGTTGAAGAAGTTGGGGGAGAAATTCTTAAATTATGTGTAAAAGTTGGTGGTAGTATTTCTGGAGAACACGGTATTGGTGCAGATAAAAAATGTTATATGCCTTCAATGTTTTCCGATGCTGATTTAGAAACAATGCAGTGGGTAAAGCAAGTATTTAATAGTAAAGGTTTAGCTAATCCAGAAAAGATTTTTCCTACTCCTCGTACCTGTGGTGAAGCAGCAAGAGCTATGAGTCAGAATAAATTTGAGAATGTAGAGAAATTTTAAATAATTTAGGAGTAGGGAATTGGGAATTAGGGATGGGAATAAATTTTTAAAGTAGCGAGTAGCAAGTAGAGAGTAGGAAATAAACTTTTAGAGCTATAACAATAGAGTGGAGAAGGATTTTCACTTGCTACAAACCGTCCCAATTCCTAACTCTTAATCCAAAATCCTACGCCCAATGTTCAATCCTCCATACCAACTTAATTACCCAACTTCAACTAATTCAATATCAAAAGTTAACTGTTGTCCTGCTAAAGGATGATTTGCGTCGAGGGTAACTTTGGAATCCGAGACATCTGTAACAATAACCGGAATTACTTGACCGTTGTTCTGAGAAATCTGTAATTGTTGACCGACTTCAACTGATAAGTCTGTAGGTATTTGCTCTTTCTCAACAGTTATTACTAATTCTTCCCGTTGAGGTCCATAAGCTTGGTCTGGAGGAATTTGTGTAGTTTTGGACTCTCCAGGAGCCATACCAACTATTGCTTCTTCAAATCCAGGAATCACATTTCCCGAACCAAGAGAGAACTGTAGAGGTTCGCGTTCGATTGAGGAATCAAAGACTGTACCATCGTCTAATTTGCCCGTATAGTGAACCTTTACGTTGTCACCAGCTTTTGCTTGAGTCATGTCTTTTGTCCTTAAACACTCTTAATACTTTACTGTGCAAATCGCCTTTATCTGCTCGATTATATATTTTCGGCAAAATAAAACAATTTACTAATGGCCTCTTTTTAACTGAAATCTATTGCTACCAAAGCCTTATACTTAAAATTTTTTAATAGCCAACGACTTAATTTTTTCACTGTCTTATAAATAATAGCTAATTACGGTTTAGCCTTTTGAAGGCCGAGGCAGGTAAATACACCTTTCCAAGAATAGTACTTGTAAGCGTGCTTATCTCAATATTTTCGATTTTGTTAAGATTTATACTCTTTAAAAGAGAGTAGGAAAGAGTAGTCAGTAACTCAGGTAAGACAGACACTGAGCTTGCCGGAGCCAAATCCAGCAACGTAAGTATTGACTAGCCCACTGAGCCGTTACTCGGTAAAGACTTCCGAATGTTTCCCTAGTTCGGATTATATCTAAACTCGTTTGGTCGAGTGCTTGACGGCAATAATGCGGGAAGAACATCTACACTGCATTTTGCCTTAAGAAAGGACATCTTAGTAGCGGTGGGCGAAGAGACTTAAACTTTACACGAAGGATTATCTCTTATGCGTGTACCTGTAATTAATTTCGATGGCAAGCCGTTAATGCCGACTAAGCCAAGTAGAGCTAGACGGTGGATAAAAGAAGGTAAAGCAGTAGATAAGTGGTCAAAGTTAAACCTATTTTACGTACAGCTTTTAAAACCTGATTCTGGCAATAAAACTCAGGATGTAGTAGTAGGTATCGACCCAGGTAAGCAATTTAGCGGAATAGCAGTTTTATCCCAAAAAGATACTACCAAAGGAGGTAAAAGACGTAAATATGGCGGCACTGTTACACAGCACGGATATCGCAAAGGTGATTATGTCGAGGCTATTAAAGCTGATAAAACTTACCGAGGGTGGGTAAGTGGAGATACTAAAACTCAAGTATCAATTTCTGATGCTAATTGGAAGCGTCTGGGACAGTTTAGGGTATCTAAAGTAAAACTTCTACAGCGCTCCAGGGGTCTAATAGTAACTTTCCAAAAATACAAAGTCCACGGCGAATAAATGAGCCACTGCGTTGGGCGGGTTTCCCGACAGTCAGGCAAGTGGCGTTCGCTGTTTCGGGCGTTTTTCCTCTCAGCTTTAAAAAGACGCTCGTTTCCAAACTACCGAAATTTTCTTATGAGTAGAAAGTAGCAAGTATCAAGTAACAAGAAATTATCAACTATAGTCTTATTTTCTGTTGAATAAAATTTTACTCCCTACTCGTTACTTTCTACTCGTTACTTTCTACTTGCTACTCCCTACTCGTTACTTTCTACTTTCTACTCCCTACTCTCCCTTCAATCTGCGAAAATATGTAACCCCAAGTATTTCGATAGTTCTTCACAAACTTTAATTCCCCGAACGCTATTACCGCGAAAATCTAAAGGAGGAGAAAAAACTGCAATTCCCATTTGATTGGGAACTACTCCGATGATTCCACCACCAACTCCGCTTTTTGCTGGAAAACCCACTTTATACAACCATTCCCCGGCAAAATCATACATTCCACAGGTATACATAACGCTGAGAAGGTCTTTAATATACTTGGACTTTATTGCTCGCTCTTTGGTAGAGGGATTTATGCCATTATTGGCTAAAGTCGCTCCCATTAATGCTAAGTCTTTGCAGTTAATTATTACGCTACACTGCTGGAGATATAAACTCAGAGTTTGGCTGATATCACCAGAAATCATCCCAAAATTACGTAGTAAATATGATATAGCCCAATTTCTATCCCCGTTATTTTGCTCGGATACAAGTATGGGTGTGTCTACAAAAACTCTATGTCCGATGTAGCGACGGTACATTTCTAATATTCGGTTGAGCTTATGTCCCGGACCTGCTCCTTCTATCAAACTAGTGGTAGCGATTGCTCCGGTATTTACCATACTGTTGTAGGGTCTTTTGGATTTTGATTCCACTTTGATAATGGAGTTGTAAGCATCTCCGGTTGGTTCGACATCAACTTTAGTTAAAACATAATCTCTTCCTTTGTCTTCGAGTGCTAGTCCATAAGCAAAAACTTTCGATATTGACTGAATTAAAAACGATTCATCACAATCACCTACACAGTAAACTTCACCGTCTACTGTAACGATGCAAATAGCAAACCAATCAGGATTAATATCTACTAAACCAGGTTCGCTGACATAGACTTTTCCATCAGTTAGAGGAAGATACTTGCAGTGTAACTCTTGCAAAAATTCAATTAACGGTTTAGAAGGTAGGTTTAATTGATTTTTTCCATTTGATTGAATAGGAGTTTTTGGAGTTGATGAATTGGTAAAGTAAACTTTCTGCTGTTGGGAACTAGAAATTTCTTCGTTATCGGTTGTAAAAATATGTAGTTTAAATTCTTCTGAGAGCTTTTCAAAAACTTTGACTCCCTTCCAACTTTTTTTACGCTCATCTAGAGGAGGAGAAAACACAGCTATACCCATTTGATTGGGAACAACTCCGATAATTGCACCAGATAAACCACTTTTGGCTGGTAAACCAACTTTATAAGCCCACTGTCCTGAAAATTCATACAGACCGCAGGTATACATAACACTTAGTATGTTTTTTACATACTTTTTCTCTATAGCCTGTTCCCTCGTCATCGGATTAAAGCCACCGTTGGCTAAAGTAGCTGCCATGACTGCTAAATCGTGACAGTTAATTGTTAGAGAACACTGTTGAAAATACAGATTTAGGATGTCATCAATATTTCCCTCTATTAAACCAAAATTGAGCATCATGTAGGCAATAGCTCGATTTAGATGGTCGTAGGTTTGTTTAGAGTTACATACTCCTAAATCAATCGATACATTCCTACCAATGTAGCGTCGAAACATCTCAAGCAAACGATTATAACGTTGAGTTGCATCCGCACCTTTAATTAAACTGGTAGTGACAATCGCACCAGCATTAACCATTGGATTGTAATGTCTTCGGAATATTTCCTCGGGTTCCATTATCGAGTTGAAAGGTTCCCCTGTTGGTTCTACACCAATACGTTCGAGAACATAATCCTTCCCCCAATCTTCTAAAGCTAATCCATACACAAAAGGCTTAGAAATCGACTGAATACTAAAATCCTGTATAGTATGACCGATATCAAAAACCTTACCATCCACATCAACAGCACAAATTCCGAACCAATCCGGATTAGCTTTAGCCAACTCTGGTATATTCTGTGCAACCGTTCCCTCATTTAGTGGTCGATAAGAGTGGTACAGATGTTCAAGAAAACTCGTCAGCGCTGGAGTTACACCTCCAATTGGAGCATTTAACCGTCGAAAATTCTTGATATCGGTCATATAGCATTCAGAAAGGTTGCACAATTATTCAGTTTCAACTATTTTGACTATTTTTCGCAGTATGCAAACTGACAAATCACAGAAAATTTACCTATTGAATTCAGGGAGTAGGGAGTAGCAAATAGTAGACAAGAAGTAAATAAGAGGAAAGCTTTTAGTTAATTATTAAAATACGGAGATGATGTGCCGTTAAATCAAGTAAAACCCGCATTCTGAAATTGTTGTAGTGCGGACATCCTGTCCGCTTCTTTTCTACAAGGTAAATACACTTTATCCTTAGCTCTTAACTCCTTACTTTTTACTATTCGCTGTTCGCTTATAAATCAAAACTAGAGGAAAACACAAATTATAGCTAAAAAAGCGCCAACCTGTGTCACAGATTGGCGCTTCTTTATTTATCTTCAGAGTCTTTATATAAGCTGACTCCGTTTTAGTTAAGAAATATCAACCAATATTTATATTCACATCCAAAAGGAAACTTTAACTACTTTTTTATATTTTCTTTATATTTGCAGGTCATGGTTTGCTAACTAACTGATATTACGAATAAAGCCTCGTTGTCTGACGAGGCTTCCGTTTGGGCTATTGCGAGCTTAATAGTTTTATCTCATACATTTAATACTCAACTCTTATAAATAAAAAGCGCCAACCATTTTAATATTTAGGTTAGCGCTTCTTTCTATATGTTTAAGGTCTTTATAAAAGCTGACCTCTTTTTAAAACTTCAAGGTCATTAAAGTAGGTGACCTCGCAAAAATTTATTTATGTAACCTTATATTTAGATTCTCATCAAATGGGTAAAGTATTGCAACATTTAACATTTTCTTTAGATTTAAGCCTTAATATTTTCTTTAGATTGTTTAACTCGTCTGCATGATACTGAAGGTTCGGTATAGGGCTGGACTTCTAAAAAAATCGAGTGTGGGCTAGGGATAAGAATTGAGAATTTAATTTAGATTTGGAATGATAAAGCCATGTTGGGACTTAGAGAAAGAGCGGTTACAATGCGCCATGTATGGTCGGTGATTGAAGAAACCGAAACCAAGACTATTTTGAATTTGAATGATACAGACCTTCTGAGACAGTTGCTCAAGCAGTTAGAAAACAAGAAGTTGCTTAGCAGCGAACAAATTAATGAAATGAGTACATATATTGGCTCGCGGGTACCATTAATCCGCGATTTGGCTCAATCACGTGCGGTATGTAATTCGTAGTTTGAGCAGATTCATTAGCCACTGTGGTAGAGAATTATCTGTTAACAGATGTTAGAGCAGGCATCAAATATCGTGTCAAAGTCAAAGCATCTACCCCTAATTGAGTTCGTTCTTGAGCAGCTAAAATACCTGCCCTACCGTGCCACCACGCAGCAGTTGCAACCATCTTTTCTACAGATAAATTTCGCGAAACAGCCTGTGCGATTAATCCTCCGAGTAATCCAGTTAACACATCACCACTACCTCCACGAGCTAGTGCTGGGGTACTTTGAGGAATAATCCAAACCCAACCTTGAGGATTTGCGATCGCAGTTTTTGAACCTTTGAATAAAACGACTGCACCAGATTGCTTTGCAGCTTCTTGCGCTGCCAATATTTTATTTTGGTTAACATCAATATCGGGAAATAGCCGTTTAAATTCTCCAGCATGAGGGGTAAGTATGGTTAATGCTTGCCGTTTTTGTAGAGTTGGCAGAGTTCCCATGCTCGCGAGAACATTTAAACCATCTGCATCTAAAAGTAAAGGTTTAGAACTATCCAATATTTCTCGTACAACCGAGTCAGCATCTAGAGTTATACCGGGACCGCAAGCTATAGCATCAAACTTATTTAAGTCGGTATTAGCTGGTAAGTTTAATTGAGAAATAGCCCCGCTTTCAGTTTCCGGACAGCGAATAATTAAAGCTTCGGGTAAATGTGAAATCATTGTGTCCGCAAGGGATTGCGGTACAGCAATAGAAAGCAAACCTACACCAGAGCTACGTGCAGCCAAACCAGTTAAAATAGCAGCCCCTGCGTAGCGACGAGAACCGCAAACAAGCAGTAAATTTCCTTCCTTATATTTATGAGTAACTTGTTGACGGGGTAAAGGAAGAGTAGAAAGCGCAGATGCTGTAGTGATGCGTTTGACTTTGGGATACTCTCCTAATACAGCTTGTACGTCTGCATATTGAATATCAAAATCAATTAATTCAGCTTCACCGATATATTCTAAAGCTTGGTCTTCGAGCAAACCTAATTTCCATAAACCCAAGCAAAGAGTATAAGTAGCGCGAACTCCGACTCCCAGGATTTCTCCAGTATCTGTATGTAAACCAGAAGGTACATCAATGCTAATGACAGGTTTATTCCATTGATTTAACTGATGAATAGCACCTGCAATTGGTTCTGTAATATCTCTTTCTAAGCCAAAACCAAACAAACCATCAATCAAAAAATCGCAATCTTGCAAATTTTGAATTGATTCATAGCAAGCAATATCCAAACTGCGGACATATTGTAAATGCTGCGAAGTTAATTCTTTTAACTTGGGAATCGGACAATAAACCCTAACTTCATAACCGCGAAAGTATAACTCGCGAGCAACAACTAAAGCATCACCACCATTGTGTCCTGGACCTGCGAGGATTCCGATGCGAAGAGGAGAGGGGGAGAGGGGGAGAGGGGGAGAGGGGGAAGAATAATTATTCACCTTGTCCCCTTGTCCTAAAATCTCTTCAACTCGACGGGTGATAAGTCCCGCTACTTTTTCCATCAAAGCCGCTACAGGTATACCTGCGGCGAAAATACGCGCTTCAATGTCGCGCATTTGGGCAGCGGTAACTGCCACTTGGGAAATTAATTCTCGGTTATTAAACATCAGTCAGTGAGCAGTGAGTAGTGAACAACTATCAGTTACTAATTACCAATTAAAATCTTACCTTCTCCCCATGCCCTATGCCCCATGCCCTATGCCCAATTGCCTATTTTCCGTAATAAACTCTACCGTTATTTAATCCCAACGAACGTAAATAATATTTCCATTGTTCTGCTTCCCAACGATTTCTAAAAGGTCCAACAGCTACGTGATGTCCCCTGGGAGATTTTCTTGCAGCGACTCCGATCATATTTCCTCCTAAACTTTGCCTAATTTTATTTTCAGTTTGAGATATCTTTTTTAGTCTTTGAGGAATTACTACATAGTAATCGCTTTTTTTCTGAGTGTTTGATGGGTTATCAAAATAAGGGTTTTGAACATCATTAGGTGTTTGGATTCCGGAGTTTTGGCTTTCGATACGAGGATTGAAACCTCTACGCTGCAACTCTTGAGCCATTTGTTGGGCATTATCTAGACGATTGAAACTTCCGACTTGAATAACAGAAGGTTTCTGAGGAAGTATAAAAGCGTCAGATACAACCGAGCGTACTTGTTGAAGGTATCCCGAGTAAGCATTATCCACAACCACGAAGTAGCTTCCGTAATTTGGTGAATAAGTAGAGTTGTTTTGGCTGTATTGATATTGATATTGATTCGAGGGAGGGAATATTTGTTGTTGAGATACCCCAGAGGAATATCCAGGGGGTAATTGTGCGACTGTATGAAACTTTTCAGGAGTTTGGGCTTGTATTGGTGTGATTGAAACCAACGCTAAGAAAACTCCTGACAAAAAAGATGGAGTTAAATCTGCTCGAATCAGGCTATGTTTTGCGTTAAATATAGTGGTAATCATTTTGTTTAGGAACAACGATTTTGCAGAAAATGAAGCTTTTCCGCACCAAATTTTAAATCGTTCCTATAAATAACTAAGGTAGCCTAGATTATATTTGGCAATATAGTTTAAACTACCAGATTATTAATTGAGTGTAGAATTTCTCAGGTTATGAATTTACCAATCCTTTATGACTAATTTTCCCCATCTTCTGTTGCTGCTACTCTCTACTTTCCGTAATAAACTCTAGCGTTATTTAATCCCAGAGAACGTATATAGTAATTCCATTGTTCGGCTTGTAAGCGTCCTGTAAAAGGCCCAACTGCTACATGAGGTCCTCTCGGAGCATTTCTGACGGCCACTCCTACGCTATTTCCTCCCGCACTTTGTTTAATTTGGTTTTCAATTTGAAATAATTTGTTGGGTTCGTCTGGAATAGCTACATAATAATATTTTGTTCTCTGCGACCTTCTATTATTATTTCTGGCAAACGGTTCAGATATACCCCCAGAATTAGAGAAGTCCCCACCATAAGAATTAGCGATTTCTCTTCCGGTTGTCCTGCTGTAGATACGAGAACTAACACCCAAATCTTGTAATTCTCTAATTCTTTCTTGAGCGTTGTTTAAACGACTGAAAACTCCTGCTTGGATAACAGAACGTCCGAGAAAGTCACCTGCAAAAGCAGTCGGTTCAACAATACGTACTTGTTGGAGCAATCTGGAATCGGTATTATCTACAGTCACCAAATAGCTTTCAGTGTTTTGGTTGTACTCAGAAGTAAAATCGAATTCGTTCTGAGCGTACTGTATTTGTGCTATTTTTTGAGAACTGATAGGAGTTTTAGCTTGGGTCGGTGTCATAGAGACAAGTGTTAAGCATCCTCCTAAGAAAGAATACGCAATTAAAGAAGGTCGAATCAAGCCGTGAATTTGATTAAGCATTTCTCCGGTACTCGGTAAATTTTGGATTTTAGATTATTCCGACAGATTACTAAGATATTCAGGATTGTTAATTCAAATTACTTTTTTAAATTATTCTTTAAATTATTTTAGATTTTTTGCAATTATTCCCATAAAACAAATCTTTTTTCTAGAATTAAAAATAGTAAAGTGTAGTAAATAGTTTAGGAAACTAATTAACGCGCGTTAATAATTGTAGCAACTACATAGTGTTAACTTATAATTGACAGCCTAGCAAGATTCACGGATATGGAAAAAGTCGTAGTAGGTCTTTCCGGTGGCGTTGACAGTTCTACCGTAGCTGCCATTTTGCACAATCAGAACTATGAAGTTATTGGTCTTACCCTTTGGCTAATGAAGGGTAAAGGTCAATGTTGCTCCGAAGGTATGGTTGACGCGGCTCATATCTGCGAACAGTTGGGCGTTCCCCATCACGTTGTTGATATCCGCGATGTCTTTCAAAGCAATATTGTAGATTATCTGGTAACTGGTTACAGTGCTGGTGTTACGCCTTTACCTTGTTCGCAGTGCAATAAAACCGTAAAGTTCGGTCCCATGCTTGAATATGCGAGAGAAAAGTTAGATTCTCAAAAAATAGCGACGGGACATTACGCTCGTATTAAGTACAACGAATCAAACGGACGTTACGAACTGTTACGTGCATTCGACCGCAACAAAGACCAGACATATTTTTTATATGATTTATCGCAAGATTTGCTTAGTGGTACAGTATTTCCACTTGGAGAACTAGAAAAATCAGAAACACGTCGTATTGCTGCTGAATACAACCTGCAAACAGCCAACAAACCAGAAAGTCAAGATTTATGCTTGGTAGAAAGTAACGGTTCAATGCGGGCTTTTTTAGACAAGTATTTGGCTCCTAAAAAAGGCGATATTGTAGACGCTGACGGTAAAGTATTGGGAGAACACGATGGCGTGCATCACTACACCATCGGACAGCGTAAAGGATTGGGAATTGCGGCTCCACAACCTTTGTATGTCATTGGTTTAGATGCAGGAGCTAACCGAGTAATTGTTGGTGACAGAACCACAGCAACCAACCCAGAATGTAACGTAGCACGGGTAAATTGGGTTTCCATAGCAGAACCATCCAGCCCGATTCGTGCCGAAGTACAAATTCGCTATCGTTCGCAACCCGTTCCCGTAACAGTAATTCCTTTAGAAAACTCCCGCGTCAGAATCGTATTTGACGAACCTCAATTTAGCATCACCCCCGGACAAGCAGCAGTATGGTACGACGGCGAAAAAGTCCTCGGTGGTGGAATAATTGAACGGTTTTAACAGTTAACAGTGAACAGTGAACAGTGAACAGTAAATAGTTAAGAGTTAGGAGTTAGGAGTTAGGAATTGTTGAGAAACCCGGTTTTTCAAAAAACCGGGTTTTTTAATTCTCAAATGCATCATAATATTGTTAGAAAATTGGTAACTGGTAACTAGTAATTTGCCCTATAGAATAGGATAGTTTGTAGTAAGGACTTTAGTCCTTTAAAGAAAGCGATAAATCGCTTACTACAAACAAGTATACCTATCAAAGTTAATGAATAGTAATATTAGTAATTGATAATTTTAAATTGATAACTGTTCACTGATAACTGATAACTGAAAAAAAAGACCCGATTTCTGAGAGAAATCGAGTTCATTTGAGAGTATTTCTAGGGAGATTGATAATGTTGTAAAAAGTTAATTTTGAGATTAAGTTAGTTGCTACGATAAATTGCTTTTTTTTGCTCCTTGGCTACTTGCATTATTTCATCGATTTGAGTTTGCTGTTCTGGGGAAAGATTTAAATTAGCTACAGCAGAACGCATTTTTTGTCCATCTTCTACAGAGCTTTGGAATTCTACTTCTTGTTGCGGTGTTAAGACGGATTCCACTTGAGAACGAGTATTATCTCTAATTTCTTCAATCTGGGTGCGTTGTGCTTGAGTTAAATTTTTCTTGTCCCCGCAAGCATTTGCAGCTAAAGGAAGTGCAAGAGTAAAAATAGTAGATGCAGCCAAGATAGGCATTAATTTAGACTTCATTTAAGATGCCTCAAATCTTTTTTAAGTTCGATTATCTTTAGTATGATTTAGGAATATGACAGCAATATGACAAATAGTAATTGGTAATTGGTAATTGGTAATTGGTAATTGGGCATTGGTTACTAATAAATACCCAATAAAAAACCTCTGCTAAGTAACGATTAGCAAAGGCTGATTCTGCAAAGGAACAGTTTTGATTAGTTTTGATTTTTAGAACGGAAAACTTACTTTGAGTAGATTAATTAAGTAATTAAGTAAGAAGTAGTCATAGTAAATATTGACCAATTACCTATTACCAATTACCTATTACCCATTACCTATCTCGCTCTAAATCATAAATTACTTTCTCTACTACCCAATTAAGTGATTTTCCGGGATGGCTTTGCTTGATTCCAGAAATTAATCGATTTGCTGTTCTGCTATCACCACCTACTAACCTGAGTAGTTCTTTTCTCAATCGCGGATTCGCTTGTTCTATTGAGATTTGACTTTGATTATAAGCAGATTGGGAAGATAAATTTGGGTTTTGTCGATTTAAGCTCCAAAGTAAGCCAGCGGTACCAGCACCAATTGCTGCTAATCCTAAGATTGTGGTATTCTCACCGATTTTATTTCCAATATTGTCTGAAGAAACATCTGCTGTAAATACGACGGGTTGGTATTTACTATTCTCTTGTACGGGTAATGTTCTTTCTTGACGAGTATTTGATATTGAATTTTCGACTTTTGCAGATGCAGGTGCAGCCCTTAATGATAAAGTAAGCAAACTACTAACGATGCCGGTACTAATAATAGCGATAGCATCAAAGCGTTTCATGTTAGGTTAATACTCCTTAAATGTGTTTAGTGAGATTTTGAATTTTGAAGACTGTTATTACAAATTCAAAATCCAAAATCTAAAATCTAAAATCTAAAATCTAAATTAGCTTTGAGAAACTGGAAACTGTCCGGGTTGGACGCGGATATTTACATTTCTACCACCGCGATTCACTGCTACTTGAACGTTCCCACCAACTGAGGTTTTTTCTACAGCTAATTGAACTTCATCTGCGGTATTGACTGTTTGACCGTCAATTTGTTGAATTACATCTCCTGGTCGTAAACCTGCTCTCGCTGCTGGAGAATTACGAGCGACACCTACAATCACAATACCTTTGTTGGCAGATAACCTTAAACCAAGCTCGCGGCTTAAGTCTTGTTTCAAATCTGAAGTTAAATTAGTCATGCGAATTCCTAAGTAAGGATGCGCGACTTTCTCTCCAGCGATTAATTGACTAGCAATCTGCTGAGCTTTTTGTATAGGAATCGCAAATCCCAAACCTTGAGCGCGACCGATGATAGCGGTATTAATACCGATTACTTCACCCCGTTGGTTTAATAAAGGACCACCAGAATTACCGGGATTTATCGCTGCATCGGTTTGGATAAAGCGAACTCGCTTGTCAGCAGCACCAATTACTCCACTCGAACGTCCTGTTCCGCTAATGATTCCAGCAGTTACAGTATTGTCCAATCCCAAAGGATTACCAATTGCAATAGCCCATTCACCGGGTTTGAGGTTTTGTGAATTACCCATCTTGACTGTCGGTAGGTTATTCGCGGAAACCTTGACTACAGCAACATCGGTTAAATCGTCTAAACCAATAACTTCACCCATCATATTGCGTCCATCACCTAAAGTAACTCGAACTCTAGAAGAACCTTTGACTACATGAGCGTTGGTAAGAATGGTACCGTTGGAATCAATGATAAATCCCGAACCTATTCCGCTTGCTTGTCTTGAACCTCTTCCTCTAGTTGAAGTACGAGTCGAATCGATTCGCACAACCGCAGGACCAGTTTTTTCTACCGCAGCAGCGATAAAATTACTAGGAACAGCTTGGCTTGTAGTTCCAGGAAACTGAGCGATTTTTTGCTCTTGTTGTTCTAAGGCTTCAGTTGGTAATAATTGTGTAACAGGTAAGGTAAAAGCAGCCCCAGCAACAAATACAGATAAATAAGCTAGTGATTTTGGCAAGGATACTTTTTTCATAGTTTTGAGTGTTAGTAATTAATAGATAGCGGTTAGTTGTAGAAGATTAATTAAGAATTTTGTTGTTAATCTTAGTTTTACAGATAAATATGACAGGAATATGTCAGGTCAATTGGATTTTGGATTTTGGATTTTGGATTCAAAATTTTTTCTGGGTTGAATAAAGCAGGTAGATATATTTGTAGATATATTTATTTATATATATAAATTTTCCCCTATTCCCCGTGCCCTTTTAAAAATCATTTAGATAATCCAGTTACTAGAAAGGTAGATATTCCTAGTAACGGGAAACATAGTGTGTGTGGTTGGGAAAAAAAGTTAGATATCCGTGTTTGGTTATTACTGTTGGGTACTAACTCGTTTCTTTACCCGATAGCTTTAATATGACAGGTAAATATGACACAAATATGTCAGCTTGATTTCAGATTTTTACAACGGATGCGTTTATGTAGGGGTTTTGTCCTAGTGGATACCTTAAGAAGACAAGATTTTGGATTTCAATTTTTCTGAAATAAAAATTGTTTAGATAATCCAGTTATTAAGAAGGTAGATACTCCTAATAACTGGAAAAGAAGGGGTGTGTGCGGTTTTGGAGAAAAAAGTTAGATATGCGTATTGCTATTGGCTGCTAACTTGTTTCTGTTATCTGATAGCTTTACTATGACAGGCAAATATGACAGGAATATGTCAAGTTGAAGATTATTTTTCTAGTTAATCCGAACTCAGCCGATTTTCTTGTCAAATCTTTTTCAACGGTAAGCAAATTTGAAAAGTCGTACCTTCTTCGACTTTACTTGCTACAGTAATTTCACCACCGTGAGCTTTGACTATTTGTTGAGCAATAGCCAATCCCAAACCGAAGCCACCAGATGAACGAGTTCGCGAGCTATCTACTCGGTAAAATCGCTCAAAAATTGATGGTAAATCTTCTGGAGGAATACCAACTCCACTATCAATTACTTGGATAGATATTCTTCGCAGTTGAGTAAATAATTTCAGCTTTACCGTACCTTCCGATGGAGTATATTTACAAGCATTATCTAGCAGGTTTTTAATTGCTTGCTGTAATAAATCTGGGTCGGCTAATAATGTTATTTTCTGAGATGGTAATTCAGCTGTAATACTCAATCCTTTTTCTTCTGCTATTAATTGATATTCATTTGATAATTGATTGAGTAAACCAACAATTTCTAAACTTCGTAAATCTTTCGGATTTAAACGTCCTTCATGTCTGGCTAAAAATAATAAATTACCGATGAGAGCGCTCATTGATTTGGAAATATCAACAATGTTCTCTAAGCGTTGACGAGGTAGCTCGCTGTTATCTTCTGGTGCTAACAAACCAACTTGAGCATTACTCAAAATTGCTGCAACCGGCGCACGTAATTCATGGGAAGCATCCGCTGTAAACCTCTGTAATTGTTCGTAAGAGCGTTTTGTTGGCTTCATTGCTACTCCACCTAAAAACCAGCCGACAATTCCTACTATACCTAACGTGGCTGGAACTCCTAAAGATAAATGAAATCGCGTTCGCTTTAAGTTTTCCTGAATTGGTTGTAAGGATTTAGCAACAACTATATAGCCAAGTTGGTTCTTACCGTTTTGAATTGGCGATGTTAACTTACGCAGCGAGAATCGTTGATAATTAGCTAAATACTGGTTACTTTTAACAGTTTGAAAACCTTCTTTAAGCTCTTCTTGTCGAGGACAATTAGAATCATCATTTATTTCTAAAGGTCTTTTTAACCTATCATACCAACAGGTATATTCAAATTGTGTCGGCACCATTTCTGAAGATGTAAGCGGTATTTCTTCATACTTAACTTGATATTGTTTACCGTCTGAAGAATATTTGAATTTAAAAACATAACTTTGAGCTTCGTCTTTTAAATTTTGGTCAAAAACGCGCAGCCGTTCTCTAACCAACAAAAAATAAATGACGAAAGCAAACGTAACTAAAATTCCACCCATTGTTAGGGTGAATAAATAAGCTAAACGGCGACGACTACGAGTTAGCATCAGTTTTAGTGAACAATAAACAGTAAACAGTTGTTCATCGGTCGGATGTGGATCATCAGTTAACAGTTAGCAGTCACCAATTAGCAATTAAGGGTTAGGAACTAACAAATATCTCTTTATCCCCTTGTCCCCTCGTTTCAATTCGGTGGATTTAAACGATAACCCATACCGTATATTGTTTCCAAACAATCCTTTGCACCTACTGATTCTAAACGCTGTCTTAGTCTTCGTACCAAAGTGGTCACAGCATTACTTTCGGGTTGAGTACCCCATTCCCAAAGAGTATCTTCGATTTGTTCTCGTGATAAAACTTGATTGGGATGACGCATCAAATATTCCATTAGTTGGAACTCGCGAGTTGAGAGTTTAGCTTTTGCTTCTCCTCTCACCAAGGTCAGAGTATTTAAATGTAATTGTAAATCTTCTAGCTTGAGAATATCACCTTGCCAAAGTGGCGATCGCCGTCCTAATGCTCTTACTCTAGCTAATAATTCAATTACGTCAACTGGTTTTACTAAGTAATCATCAGCACCAGCATCCAAACCAGTAACTTTATCGTCAGTAGTATCTTTAGCAGTGAGCATCAATACAGGAGCAGTTTTCCCCGCTTGTCTATACTGATGGCATAAAGTTATACCACTGATATTCGGTAGCATCCAATCCAAAATCAACAAATCATATTCTTTCTGTGTAATCAGCCATTGAGCGGTATCACCATCTTCAACTGCATCAACAATATGTCCTGTTGCTGACAAAGCCGCGTGCAATGGCTCTAACTGTCTCGCATCATCTTCTACAAGTAGAATTACCATAATTATAGTAAACAATTAACAGTTAACAGTTAATAATTTAAGTGAAGCAACTCAATGATTTAAATTATTCTTACAAAAATCAAAAATACGGCGTTGCTGAATCGTAATATAAACTATGATTTCACCACATCGGTAGACGTAACACTACTCCCCGTCTCTACATAGGTTTTATGCTTTTTTATAAAATGTATACAGATGTAATTCATAGTCTAATTTAGCAACGTCAAAAATATTATATATAAACTAACTGATGAATGTTAACTGTCAACTGCTCGCTGTTCACCAGGTAAATTTTTAAGGTCAGAAGCCCCCGGATTTATCCGTGGATGGCGATTCCTATTCTTTGTTGAAGCCCCTAAATTCTATTTATGGGGCATTAATTACGAATTACGAATTACGAATTACGAATTATACTCACTGCTCGCTAATAAATAACTGTTATGACTTCAAGAAACCTTTCTCCAAGATGGCTAAAATTTATTAAATCTCTGGGAATAGAATTTTGGCTACCGCTACCAATTCTAGGATTAAGTTTTTGGTTTGTTGGGGGATGGTTAACCGAACACACCTTATCACGTCCATCAAAAAACCTTACTCAATTAAAAACAACTCAACCGAAAACAACTCAACCAAATTATGGAAAGAGAATAGCACATATTAAAGTAGAAATTTATCCTCAGCGAGGTATTTCCTTGGTAACAGTAAAGAAGGTAGAAAATAAAATCAGTACAAGATATACCAAATCTAAAATTATCTTAAACACCACAGATAAACCGACTGTAGAAGCAGAAATAAGCAACGAACTTGGAATAAGTCGCGAACTTTTGAGACAGAAATTACGCTACAGACGGGAACGGTGAGAAGATTTTGGATTTTAGATTTTGCGGTAAAGTTGGGGGTGTAGATTTTCTTCCCCCCAAACTTTACCAAGACAGATTTTAGATTAAAAAGCAATTACCCATTACCAATTACCCATTACCCATTACCAATTACCCATTACCCATTACCCATTACCCATTAACCATTACCAATTCCCAATTCATTTAAAATATCGTAGATATACCCATTTATTGGTAAATTATTCTTAGCAAAAAAAGTTGCAGTTAAATAAGATTAAGATAAGGAGATACGTTGAGTAATAATCTCGATGCCATTGCCGCACACGGCGGAAAGTTGGTAAATCGCATCGCTTCACCGGAGCAAAAACAAGAATTTCTTACAAAAGCTGATAGTTTACCCAGAGTCGAACTCGACGAACGGGCTGTTTCTGATTTGGAAATGATTGCTATTGGTGGTTTTAGTCCGCTAACTGGTTTTATGAATCAGTCGGACTATAAGCGGGTAGTCTCGGAAATGCGCTTAGCTAATGGTGTTGCTTGGTCAATTCCAATCACGCTTTCGGTAGATGAAAAAGTTGCAAATCCTTTTAAAAAAGGCGATTTAATCCGTCTGGATAACCCAAAAGGTGAATTTATTGGGGTATTAGAATTCTCGGAAAAATACGAATACGATAAAAAAGCAGAAGCAATTAATGTTTATCGTACCGATGAAGATAAACACCCTGGTGTAAAGGTTGTTTACAATCAAGGTGCGGTGAATATCGCAGGTGATGTATGGCTGCTAGAACGTAAGGAAAATCCACTGTTTCCTAAATACCAAATTGACCCTGCCGAGTCGAGAAAAATGTTTAGGGAACAAGGTTGGAAAACTATTGTTGGTTTCCAAACTCGCAATCCCATTCACCGCGCTCACGAGTATATTCAAAAATGCGCTTTAGAAACAGTTGATGGTTTGTTTTTGCATCCTTTGGTAGGAGCAACAAAATCAGATGACATCCCCGCTGATGTGCGGATGCGTTGTTACGAAATTTTATTAGAAAACTATTATCCAGATGATAGAGTTATTTTAGCGATAAATCCGGCAGCAATGCGGTACGCTGGTCCTCGTGAGGCAATTTTCCACGCTTTAGTTCGCAAGAACTACGGCTGTACGCATTTTATTGTCGGACGCGACCATGCTGGGGTCGGTGACTACTACGGTACTTACGACGCACAGCAAATATTTGATGAGTTTGAACCGGGAGAATTGGGCATTATCCCGATGAAGTTTGAACATGCTTTTTACTGCACTCGTACTAAGCAGATGGCTACTGCAAAAACAAGTCCCAGCAAGAAAGAAGAGCGCATTCACCTTTCTGGAACTAAGGTACGAGAAATGTTGCGTCGGGGAGAATCACCCCCAGCAGAATTTTCTCGTCCGGAAGTAGCTGCGGAGCTAGTACGCGCGATGCGAGTCCCAGTAAAGGCTTAAATTAGGGCATAATACATAATTTGCTCTTAAAACCGTATAAGCTATAGCTTTACATAATCGAATTCAGCCCTTTAATCTGATAGCTGAGGAGTTGAGGGTTGAGGGGTTAACTTATGAAGCGGCGAATCTTTTTACAACGAATTGGCTCGATTTTGGCGGTAATGGGAATTACCGAGTCATCATGGTGGACAAAGGCTGATGGTCTGCAACAGGCTCTAGCCGACACTACTCCACGCAAGTTGGCGTTATTAGTAGGTATTAATCAATATCCGCAAATTCCAGCACTTAAGGGTTGTCTGACGGATGTGGAATTGCAAAGGGAGCTTTTGATTCATCGCTTTGGCTTCCAACCGTCAGATATTCTGTCTTTGACAAATAAGCAAGCGACTAGAGAAGGTATTGAAAATGCATTTGTAGAACATCTTATAAATCAAGCTAAACCCGGTGATGTGGTTATCTTCCATTTCAGCGGTTATGGTAGTCGGATAAAAAATAAGAACATACTCGGTGGCATGGAAAATGCTTTAATTCCTATCGATGGAAGCGAAGCTATAGAAGATTCAGAAACAATTGCGAATTATTTATTAGAAGACACTTTATTACTGATGTTGCAGTCCTTGGCTACGGAGCGGGCAACGGCAATATTAGACACTAGTTATTACAGACCCAGCATTTCGCAACCTGCGGGATTAAGATACCGTTGCTGGAAAGCTCCTTTAGAAGGACTGTTTTTAGCTGAAGAAATCGAGTTTCAAAAGCAGCTTACAAAGAAAATTGCTCCCGACAAGTTGAGCGTGTTGCTTGCATCAAGCTCTAGCTCGAAAGATGTAGCAAAAGAAATTGTATTTTCCGATTTCAGTGCTGGGTTATTTACCTACGCTTTAACCCAATATCTTTGGGAGACTACAGCAGCAAAAAAAATTCAAATAAATTTATCTCGTGTTGGCAGTTCTATGCTGTCTTTGGGTAATAAGCAAGAACCAGTTTTACTCAAAAAGAGTAATCAAGCTCAAGCTTTGATTGCTGCTAACGTTTTATCAAAGCCGATTAAAGGAGCAGAAGGAACCGTCACAAATGTAGAAGATGATGGCAAAACCGTTCATTTGTGGCTGGGAGGAATACCACCCCATGTGCTGGAATATTATGGAGTCAATTCTCGATTTACTTTTTATTCCGCAGCATCACCTTCTACTACACCCTTAGTGTTACGCAGTCGCAACGGTTTGAAAGCAAAAGCGACATTAAAGCAAGTAAACAACCAGCAAATAACCCCTCAAATCGGACAGATGGTCAGGGAGAGGGTAAGAGTTTTACCCAAAGAGATTAATTTAACAATTGCTCTTGATGACGTTAGTTTAGAAAGAATCGAGCGAGTTGACGCTACAAGTGCTTTTGCTTCGATTAACCGTGTAGATAGCGTAATTGCCGGAGAACAACCAGCAGATTATTTATTTGGGAAGCTACCAGAAACGGAAGTCCCCGATACAGAAGTGAACAATGCAATGGCTATGTCCTCCTCAAGTCGCTATGGTTTATTTACTTTGGGAGGTGAGCTAATTCCCGACACTCTTGGAGAAGAAGGAGAAGCATTAAAAGTTGCGGTTTACAGGTTAGCTCCTAAGCTTAAAACTCTTCTAGCAGCTAAATTATGGAAACTTACTCAAAACGAAACTTCTTCAGGTTTGAGCGTCAAAGTAACTTTAGAAGTAATTAATAAGAAATTACCCCGTACCTTAATACAGCGTCAAACAAAACCAACTTTAGGTATGGAAACATCTACTAAGAAAGTAGAGAATGTTTCTTCCCCAGGAATTCCCACAGTATCTACAGGTAGCAAAATGCGCTATCGAGTAGAAAATACTGGGGATAGACCACTCTACATCATGCTGCTGGGATTAAATAATAGTAATAATCCAATTGCTCTTTACCCTTGGTATAAAGATGAAGAAGCAGAAGAAAATTCCAGCAAACCCAAACTTAAGCAAGTAGTTATTCCTCCAGGAGAGACATTAACAATACCGAAAACAATTGCTGGTTCTGAATGGGTGATGTCGGGGCCAGATTTTTGGTGTGAAAACCAGATAATTCTAAGTACCTCAGCTTTTACAAAAACCTTAGCAGCTTTAGACGAAGGAAAACATTCCTCAAGAGAGACTCACCGTATTTCACCTTTATTAAATCCTTTAGAAGTAGCTTCTTCGCTTTTACAAGATTTAAATCAAGCCAGCATTACAAAAGATGAAACACAAAATTCGTCCGCTGATTCTTGGATGTGGAATGTTAATCATTGGGTGAGTTTTAGCTTTCTATTTCAAGTAGTTTAAATGGGGAATATAGTTTGTAGTTGCGCTTTAGCGCCAAAACAAGTGGTTAGCAGTAAAGGGTAACTACGAACTATAGCGCTTTTCGGTTGAGTGCAATACACTTTGATAAACCTCACCCCCAGCCCCTCTCCTTCTCAAGGAGAGGGGTGTATTCTATCCAACTGAAAACTGCTATATACTATTTTTTATTTGCAATAGCTATTGTGGTTACAAAAGTGAATAGTTTTGCAGTGCTAATTCCTTTTTATCAGTTATTTTGGCGCTGAAGTGTAACTACGAACTATACTATGTTTTTTTATTTGCAATAGCTATTGTGATTAGCAATATTTGGCGCTAAAGCGCAACTACGAACGAAACTTTTTTATATTTCTAAAAGTATTTCTTCAATATAAATTCTAATTTTTTCTTAGTCTTAGCTGGAGCTTTATCTAAAGGTGTGAAAAGTGCATTTTTCAAAGCTGAATGTGCTTCGCTTTCTGGTGGATTTTTACTTATACGTTTTACCGTTTCTTGAATTACCTTTTGAGCGTTAACGGCATTTTTTTGCAGATTACCAACTACCATTTCAACAGTTACACTATCATGGTCGGGATGCCAGCAATCATAATCAGTTACTAAAGCCAAAGTTGTATAAGCAATCTCCGCTTCTCTCGCTAACTTCGCTTCCGTTAAATTAGTCATTCCAATAACCGTAGCATCCCAACTCCGATAAAGGTTAGATTCCGCTTTAGTTGAAAAAGCTGGCCCCTCCATACAGACATAAGTTCCACCACGGTGTAAAGTAACATCCGTGAGATTGAGCGAATCAATAGCATCTGCCAAAATCTGGGCTAAATTATTGCAAATTGGGTCGCCGAAAGCAATATGAGCAATGATTCCCTCACCGAAAAATGTAGAAGCTCGGTTTTTGGTTCTATCAATAAATTGGTCTGGTACCACCATATCCACCGGTTTAACTTCTTCTTTCAACGAACCCACCGCAGAAGCTGAGATAATATACTCCACACCCAGTTTTTTCATCGCGTAGATATTAGCGCGAAACGGTAACTCAGAAGGTAGTAAAGTATGATTGCGGTTATGTCTAGGTAAAAAAGCGACTTGCGTACCATCTAAATTTCCCACAATCAAAGTATCGGAAGGCTTACCAAATGGAGTTTCTATCTCAATTTCTTCAACATCCTTCAGCGCATCCATCTTGTATAAACCGCTGCCACCGATAACCCCGATTTTAGCCTGAGTCATTATTATTTCCCGTAAATTCAAGTCATGTCGTCGCTATTTTACTGGAAATTGGGTATTGGGAATTGGTCATGGGGTAGAATTCAGAAACCCGGTTTTTTGAAAAAACCGGGTTTCTAGCCTTTCAAACTTTTACTAATCATATAGTTTGCAATATTATTCTTCTGAATTTTCAAAAATCACATCTTCGTAAAGCAAATCAATAGGGAATTTAAAATCAACGCTTCTTAAATCAATTTCATCACCTTGATTATAAGTTTGAAGTTCCCACAAACCTTTATCATTGAGTCGAAAACATTCCACCATCACTTGTTCGGTAGTAATTAAAATATATTCTTTTAAAGTTAATATTTGTCGATAGTTTTGAAAATTTTTCCCCCTATCTATTCCTTCGGTCGTAGGAGAAAGAACTTCGACAATTAAACAGGGATGATAAATAACTTTTGTAGCGCGTTTATCTCTTTCATCACAACTTACCATCACGTCGGGATAGTGGAAAGGACCATTTTCTGATACACCAAGTTTTGCATCAGCCATCTGTACTTTACAAGCTTTTCCTCGAAGATGATTTTTGAGAGCAGAAGCTAAATTTAAAGCAACATCATTGTGAGGAAGAGTTCCCCCCGTCATCGCGAAAACTTCACCGTAAATATATTCGTATTTGAGCGGTTGTTGTTCTTCCCAGTCGAGGTATTCCAGGGGTGACATGTATTGATATTTGGGAATTGCGACCATGATTATTTTATTGATTTGATTATATTTTGATATTAACAACTTGTATTTTAAACAGAAGAAAAATTGCACAGCAAAAAACACCTCCCGATTTCTCGGAAGGTGTTTTTATGATGTAGAGACGTGATATATCACGTCTCCCAAATTATTCAATTATTAACCGTTGATTGCAGGAGCGCTGATTGCTACAGGAGCAGTCTCACCAGCAGCTAAATCAAGAGGGAAGTTGTGAGCGTTACGCTCGTGCATTACTTCCATACCCAAGTTAGCTCTGTTCAATACATCAGCCCAGGTGCTTACAACTCTACCGCTAGAATCTATTACAGACTGGTTGAAGTTGAAACCGTTCAAGTTGAAAGCCATTGTGCTTACACCCAAAGCGGTGAACCAGATTCCGACTACAGGCCATGCAGCTAAGAAGAAGTGCAAGCTGCGGCTGTTGTTGAAGGAAGCATACTGGAAGATTAAACGACCAAAGTAACCGTGAGCAGCTACGATGTTGTAGGTTTCTTCTTCTTGACCGAACTTATAACCGTAGTTCTGAGATTCGGTTTCGGTTGTTTCACGTACCAAGGAGGAGGTTACCAAAGAACCGTGCATAGCACTGAACAAGGAACCGCCGAATACACCTGCTACACCTAACTGGTGGAAAGGATGCATCAAGATGTTGTGTTCAGCTTGGAACACGAACATGAAGTTGAAGGTACCAGAAATACCTAAAGGCATACCATCGGAGAAAGAACCTTGACCAATGGGGTATACCAAGAATACTGCGGTTGCTGCTGCTACAGGAGCGGAGAATGCAACACAGATCCAAGGGCGCATACCTAAGCGGTAGGATAATTCCCACTCACGTCCTAAGTAGCAAAATACTCCAATCAAGAAGTGGAAACATACCAACTGGTAAGGACCACCGTTGTACAACCACTCGTCTAGAGAAGCTGCTTCCCAAATTGGGTAGAAGTGTAAACCAATTGCGTTAGAAGAAGGAACAACTGCACCGGAGATGATGTTGTTTCCGTAAATCAAGGAACCTGCAACAGGCTCGCGGATACCATCGATGTCAACAGGAGGTGCTGCTACGAATGCGATGATAAAACAGGTGATTGCAGAGAGTAGTGTAGGAATCATCAATACACCAAACCAACCGATATATAGGCGGTTATTGGTGCTGGTAATCCATCCACAAAACTGCTCCCACGCCGAAGCGCTTTCGCGTCTTTGTAATGTGGTTGTCATGGTTCGGATAATTGCGTTTGTCTTATAAATAAATTAGGTCTTTCAACCTATGTACTTATACTAAATCAAATATTTCAGTTTGTAAAGCATTTTTAGGAAAAAATTATCTATAAGGCTGCAAATTATAGATAAAAAAATACTCCCAAAGCTTGTTGGGTAATAGATATAGCTAATTTACATAAAAGAATAAATTCTCATAAATCTCAGCAAAATATTAGAGAGTAAGCGCTTCAATTGAGTTTAAGATTTGCTGCTGCTTGTTCAATATCGAGCGCTAAATACTTATCCAAAGCCATATACATCCAATAAAGAGAGACTTGCGGGTCTTGAATAGTTTTCTGAAAACCCATTGCTAATGCAAGAGCTTGGACGGATGGATGAATTACCAAAGTATATAAGTCGCAAAGATTGGGAAAATCTGCTTGCATATTAATAAAAGTTTGTTGCCCATCCCTTAATAATTGACAGTAATTATGATGGTGCTGATATTTAGAATCAATTTCAAAGCTGCGGATAAATAAGGAAGTGCAATCCTCGTCTCCAGCTTTTGCCATTTTAAATGGGTCTGTTTGACTCGAATTTATAGTCAGATACAGACTTTTACTCGGAGGTAGAAAAAAATTATCTTCAGATTCGCAAGCTACAGGATAAAGAACGCAAACACCAACAGGGTCTTGATTATCGCAGCGACGTAAAACCCTCATACCTTTTGAATACTGCTTAGCCCAAATCCGCAATATCCGAGCTATCCTCTGAGGTGCAGCAGTGGTTTTTTTGTTCATCCAATCGTAGTTGCGGGCTAAAATAGTCGCAACCGGTATAGCGTCAGTGCGGGGGTTAAAGCTATCGGTAAAAAGTTCTACTGATTCACTAACTTGTGTAAATTCATTAATTCCGGGTAACCCAGAGCAAATACGAATACATATATTATTGCCATCAAATTCCTTTTCGATAAGTCCTAAAGCTACCAACTTATCAATCATCATACCCGCAGCACGTTCGCTACCTCTATCTTGTTCGGCGTAAAATAGTTCATTGGCTTCTCGGTGAGTACAAGCAACAAAACCTTCAGGTAAACTGAGTTCCTTTACAGGTTCGTCTTTGATATTTCCTAACTCCAACTGCTGTTTGAGTAGTAAATAAGCCCATAACTTCACAAAACACTCAGCTCGACGACGAGTTAAACCAACTTTTCCCTTTAAAAGAGCAATATACCTGCGCCGATGTTCTAGACTAAAAAATTCATCAATACTGATTAAATCCCTCACCACAGAACTCCCTAGTGAATTTTCTATATCGCAAAGTAACAATACAGCCATTATGAACCTGTTGACTGCACTGTATTGCTTAATTTAAGAAAAACTTCACCCTACTTCAGGAAAATTCGTTTAGTTTCACTGTACCTTCACGTACTTCAATACTTTCTTTGAGGTTACTGCTCAATCATTGCGGATGCAGAATCTCTTTTATAACAATGCTGCTAGTGGCTTACGGGAGCTACTTTAACTAAGTATTTTTGAGGAGATAAATAATGAATGTTTCAGTTTTAGAACAGTATCAAAAATTTGCATCTACCAATAGAAATATATTTTATGGTAAAAAAGCTAAACATGACAAAATACAGCCCGCATCCAAACTTCATTTGATGCAAGCTGTAATTGAAAGCTTTGTGGATGGGATTTTTATAGTCACAATCCAAGGTGATTTGGTTCATGCTAACGAACGCGCACGCTCTATTTGTGAGAAATTTAACAAAGAACTTAATCAAGGTAGATTACCAGATGAAATTCAGCGTATTTGTCAATCTTTAAGCGAAAGTCGCCAACTATTTCCCAATCATAAAATATCTATTGAGTCAGAAATAAAGACGGAATCCAAAGCTAAAATACGAGTTCGCGCTCGATGGTTACAAGTAGACGAAACCAATGATGATTATGTAATAGTGACTTTAGAAGACCGCGAACAAACGAATCAAAGTATCGCGATTTCAGAAGCTAAAAAATATGCTTTAACCGAGCGAGAATCTCAAGTCTGGCTGTTACGTAGGGCTAATTATTCTTACCAAGAAATTGCTGAGGAACTCTATATTACTATCAATACAGTCAAGAAGCATCTGAAAAATATTTACGCTAAGCAGCAGGGGGTCGTTATCAATTAATAATGAAAAATGATAAATTGTGAGTTAGATTAGTAATTTGCTCTATTTATATTTCTAGGTCTATATATTTCAACTAGATTATTTCATGAGTGATTGAAATGTATTCAATAATAATTCATTATTCATCATTCATAGCTTCTAATTTCTGATTTAATGGTATAACGCCTAACTTTTCCCTGACTTCGGTTAAAGGAGTAGCCCAATCAGATTCAACATCCCAATCAATTAACTTTTTCGCCATTTTGCCACTTCTGATAACTTTAATAATCTCTTGTAGATTACATTTGTGTGTTAGCAATCCAGCTAAAACAAGTATGGCACTAGAAGGACGAAAAACTTGAGACCTAGTAAAAGCTTGCAATATGAATTCATCATCCTTAGATGGAGAAAGTCCGGTTAGAACGTGCCATATATCATGAGTCCGCTGTATCCAATCTCCGGAGTTCAGCGGCTCAAAGCCATTTTCATCGAAAAAATAGGCTAATTCTCTACCTAAAGTACCTTCCGGGAGTTGACGTAATTCTTCTAAATTTATAGATAATTCTCGCCCTGGATAAATCTGAGGATTTATCGTTTGAGCCATTTTTAAAATAAATCCAAGATTTCCTTTCTGCATGATTTTATTTATTGTGCAAACAAATTAATATTTCACGATATTTCACTTTGAATAGTAACGTTATTAGAATTCGCTTACCGTCATGTATCTATTTTATAAAAATCAACTTTTATGCAAAGTACCCTCTTGGGTACCTTTTTTTATATAGGGAATAGGGAGCAGGGAATATGTCTAATTTTTTGAAACCTTTCTGCGAATCAGATATATAAATTTGTATTCACAGTAAAAATGTTGCAATATAGACAACATATTTAATTAATTCAAATTGTTTTTTCAAAACTTTTTTATTTGATGCCATTTTTTAGTTCTCGCTCAATTACTTATAGCCCCGCATACACTATTGTTCCAACCTATGAATGCTTTAATAGGTGTACTTACTGCAATTTTCGCACTGACCCCGGAAATGATTCTTGGATGTCTTTATCAACAGCAAAAAATATTTTTAAAAGACTTCAAAATCAAAATGTTTGTGAGATATTAATCCTCAGTGGAGAAGTTCATCCAAATTCATCACGAAGAGAAAAATGGTTTAACTTGATTTATGATTTATGTGAATTAGCTCTATCTATGGGTTTTTTACCCCACACAAATGCGGGACATTTGAGTTTTGAGGAAATGCAAAAGCTAAAAAAAGTTAATGTTTCAATGGGGTTAATGTTGGAACAGATAACACCATATTTATTGCAAACAGTTCATAAACACGCACCAAGTAAAAATCCAGAATTACGCTTGCAGCAATTACAATGGGCTGGTGAATTAAAAATACCTTTTACAACAGGATTATTATTAGGAATTGGAGAAACAGAACAAGATTCTTGGGATACATTAACAGCTATATCCCAACTGCATCAAAATTATCAACATATCCAAGAAGTTATCTTACAACCACACAGTCCGGGAACTCAGCAAAGCTTTGATGCAGAACCTTTTAACCCGCATCAATTACCAGAAGTTATTGCAAAAGCACGGGAGATTTTACCCGAAGATATAAAAATTCAGATTCCACCGAACTTAGTAAAAGATAAACAATGGTTGCTTGCTTGTATCGAAGCGGGTGCGAGAGATTTGGGTGGAATTAGTCCTATAGATGAAGTTAACCCCGATTACCCGCATATTCAGGAGAACGAATTACGAGAAATGCTACACCCTCGGGGTTGGGATCTGGTACCGAGATTACCCGTTTATCCGCAGTTTGATGGGTGGTTGTCGGGGGATTTGGAAATTGGGGTTAAAAGGTGGAGGGAAGAGTTTGGGATTTTGCTATTCCCTAATTAGTAGTAGTCCTTTTCATTTATTCTGACGAGTTTGTTCTATCACATAGCAACCGGGAATGTAATTCCCGGTCGGGTGTGAAAGAAAACCCATCATATTTAATCAGATGTGCTAATAGTCAATGAGTTAATCCTTTACTATTTCCTACTCCCCTAATTAATACTTCTCCCGTTTCTCCATCAAAGCAGTTTCCACATTCTTATATTCAGCTTCAAGCTTGACAATTTGCTCTGTTATTTCCTCTCGCATTTCACTTACTACCATTATCTCTAACTGCGCGCACAAAGCCGCTAGCTTGCTTGCACCTAATGTTGCACTACTAGAAGCAAGTGTATGAACTAATAGCTGCAGAGATTTGAAATTATTTTCGCTAAAAGCAGCGCTAATATCTTCTAAAAAGTGAGGAGTTTCTTCTAAATAATCATCAATTGTTTCTAATAAAAATTCTTTAGCATCTACCCCACCATTAAAATCAGCTATTCGATAGATTTCTTGCAATGCTGCTGTATCAATTGTCGAATAATTTTTACTGCAAGTTTCTGTATGGGTCAATTGCTTTATTTTACTAATTTCTTCTTGCTTAATCTGGCATTTAGCAAGCACTTGCATCAATTGTTCAATGCGAAAAGGTTTCGCAAGATAATCATTTATTCCTGATTCTAAATAATTGTCTTTTTCCTTTAAAATTGCACTTGCAGTTAATGCAATAATTCGGGGACGTACAGGGATATCCCATTCTTGACAAATATAATTTGTTGCCGTCATACCATCCATTTCGGGCATTTGCATATCCATTAATACGACATCATAAGATTGACGACGCAATGCTGTAAGTGCTTCTAAGCCATTATTGGCAATATCTGCTTGATAACCCATTTGCTGCAACATTAAAGTTATCATTTTTTGATTAGTCGGGTAATCTTCTACTAAAAGTATTTTTAAAGGGTTGTTTGCAGCTACAGTAGCATCAATAGAAATATGGGATTCTTTTGGTTGGGTTTCCCACTCTTGCTTTAATAGTGTATTAACAACCCGAGCGGTAATAGTGAAATAAAATGTACTACCTTTATTTTCTTCGCTTTCAACCCAAATTTTACCACCCATTAATTCGCTTAATTGTTTACAAATAACTAACCCTAAACCCGTACCACCATATTTTCTAGTTATAGAAGAATTAACTTGAGTAAATGCTTTGAATAAACGATTAATTCTATTACTTGGTATTCCAATTCCAGTGTCTTTGATTGCAAACTGGATTTCGTGATTATTTTTTTCATTACCAATCATTTGACGTTCCCGACTGGTAACTGAAACCTCAATATTCCCACTGTCGGTAAATTTAATTGCATTGCTAATTAAATTTATCAAAATCTGTCGTAATCGACTTATATCGCTGACAATAACTTGTGGAACTTCGGAATTATCGTGAAAAACCAGTTCTAATTTTTTTTCTGTTGCTTTAGGTATTAATAAAGAAAGTGCTTCTTCAATACAGCTGTTTAAATGGAAAGGTTCTTCTTCAAATTCTAACTTTCCAGATTCAATTTTGGAAAAATCAAGAATATCATTGATAATTTCAAGCAAAGCTTTCCCACTATTACAAATAGTTTCGACAAATTCTTCTTGCTGCTTTGATAAATCAGTATTTAATAAAACATCTCCCATCCCAATTACCGCTGCAACAGGAGTGCGTATTTCATGACTTATCATTGCCAAAAACTCTTGTTTTGCAAGTTCAGCTTGCTTTCGTTCGCTCATGTCTCGCAGAATATAAACATAACCTTGAAAATGCTCGATTTCTGTCTGAACTTTCGAGCATGAAAACGCGACCGGGATTGTTTTCCCGGTTTTTGTTTGACAAACTGTTTCAACTTCTTTAACTAAAGGAGTTATTGGACCAAATAAAGGAGTTTGAACATTTCCCCGCTGTTCTATTTCTTCTTTCCAACTATCAACTTCTTTTAAAACAGTAGAAATAGATTTACCGCAAATTTCTGCTTCATCATATTCCAAGAAAATTTGTGCGGTACGATTGATAGTTTTGATTTTTCCTGATAGGGTTGTGACTAACAGAGCATCAGCCATTGACGTGACAATTTGGTCAATATATTGCTTGGAAGCTGTCAAAGTACGTAATAAAAGATTCGCTTCATTCGCACCTTGGACTAAAGATTGTTCGAGAGCCATTTTTTCTGTCACATCTTCAATCACTATCAATAATTCATTACTATATTGATTATCCTTAATATTATTAGCGATACAAATATCAATATAAATTGGGTTTAAAGATTTTTTAGTTCGAGCAACTCCTTTTAATTCAAAATTATTTTGTTTTCCCGATATTATATCGCTAGCAATCACCTCAATACCAATCAATTCGGGAAAACTTATCCGAATATCTTTTCCTAACTGTACTTCTTGATAGTTGTCTGCAAGAAGATTGACTTTTGGAGATAATTCTATAATCTTCCAATGTTGGTTAACAATTAAATACTCTATACGACGTAGAGATAATATATTTTTAGTTAAAGAGTCCATTTTATTAAATCATCGAATGTGCTAAAGATTGAAATATTTCATCAACATTTTTCCCAGTTTTAGCCGAGCTAGCGTAAGTGGAAACAAAACTTTTATTGTCGCTGAAGCTATAAAGCTGCCGATATTTTTCTAAATACTCAGCATCAATTAAATCTGATTTATTTAAAGCAATTACAGTTTTTCCTTGAGGATTTACCTTTGTGAAAGCTTGGATATGTTCTGAAATATTCTCAAGTGATTCCGGTCGTGTCACATCACCAACTATGATTGCTCCTTTCGCTCCTTGAAAATAACTCGCAGAAATCCCTTTAAATTTAGTACTTCCTTCTATATCCCAAATTAATAATTGTAATTGCATATTTTTAGCTTGTTGCGAATCGATTATTTCTACAGATTTACGAGATATTTTTACACCTACAGTAGATAGATATTTATCGCTAAACTGTCTATCAACGAATCTGCGAATCAAGCTGGTTTTTCCGACACCAAAATCACCAATCAGACAAATTTTCTTAGAAATGGTAGACATAATTGAAAATCAAAAGTTAGGTAAATGTATTAGAATTGTTCTAATTATTAACTGATAAATGTTCGTACCCTTTAGGTTGAATCATAAAGGAGTAGAGAAAAATACGAACTTTAAATTAATTTTACGGAATAGTATAATTATTTATTGTTCATTATTAATAGTTGCTTACTGAGTCTTTTAAAGTGATGCTAATTAGCAATAATTGGCTCTAGAATAACACAGCGCATCAAAGATGCAGGCTGATTTTTATCAACTCCCGGTGGTAAAATAGTTCTACCAATAACCTGTAAGCGGGATGAAGAAATTCCTTGTTTAATTAATGCTTCCCTTACATTTTCTGCTCGTTGAAGAGCTAATTTACTAGCCGATAAACTTTTATTAGGAGAATAACTGTAGCCAATAACTTTTAAATTATGCTTTGGATGCTGAACAAGAAATATTTTCACTTGCTCAAGCTTTTTATCTAAATCTTTAGATATTAACTCTGAAGATTTATTTTGAAAGTAAAACCTGACTGGAATCGAAACTGAATTTACCCGAACTGCACTTGATACTGTTTTAACACCAGGAATTTTTGCAAATGCTTGAGTAATTGTTTTAACATCTGCTGCTCGAATGACGCTACCTTCTACAAAGACTTTATCATTACTATAATTCGAGGAAATAGAGGTACCATTTATCTGATTTAAAACTGCGGTAAGTCGTTTCACTTCAGCTTTTGCTTGCACTGGTGATGCTGGTACCTCAACTGAAATAATTTGATTATCAATCTTCCATTTAGGAACAGTTGCAGCAGCAATTCGGTTAGCTTTAGTTTTCAAATATTCATTCGGTACTCTTCCCTTCAATTTGAGTTTATCTCCATCTACTTTGACATCAAGACGGTAAACTGATAATTCCGGTGCGGAAGCCAAAGCTAATGCTGTTTTATTCTCAATCGAACGAATTTTACTGCTGTGATATTGCCAAATTCCCCAAGGAATAAAAATTATACCCAGAATTGATAAACTTACTATCAATAGAGGTGAAATTTTACTTTTCTTTTCTTGTTTCTGATGCTTAAATTCTGTTAAAGTTTCTAAAAGCGTATTTATCTCATTCGGAACAGTCTCTAAATCACCTTCAAATTGTTCGATAGACTTACCGTAACTCTTGATAATTTGGCTGAGAGTTTGGCGCATATGAGAAATAAACTTTTTAGGAGTTTCTCCTTTAACAATTATTGCCAGATAACAATACCCTGCTACTTCCAAAATTATCTTAAAATTACCGTAATCAATTTCATCTAGTTCGGAAATATTACCCGATTGAGACATACAATCGTTAGCAAAACTGCGAATTGCGGTCAGCATTCCCGCTATCATATCTGACTCCAGTCGCTCGGAGTCTGAAGGCTGAATATCGCAAATAACTAAACCCGATGCTTTGTGAATTAGAAAGATAGCTTGAGGAGTAAAAGATATTGATTCTTTTACAATTAATTCAGCTTCAGAAACTCCTTGTAATTTAGCTCGAATTTTACGTTTTACTCCTTCAACGCTTAAAGTATTTTCAATTTGTGCATTGATTGCTTGAATCGTTTCCCCCATATATTTGGCAATAGTACTACCAATTACAGGGTAAAGCGCATCTACAATCTTATCTTGTTCTAGTTCAATTTGCTTTTTAATTGCTTCTCCCATTGCAGGTGCAATTGATTCAGCAACTTCTTCTGAATTTACACTAATTTGCTCGGCAATTGCGATAGGAACTGCACTCGCTAAAGCGTTACCCATACTACTTTTGTCTTGCTGAACTCTGCTATAAATAGCTTTATCAATAATTGGCGTAATCGCTTCTACAAATTCCTCTTGAGATTCAGAAATTTTTTGCTTTAAAAGTTTAGTAATATGGGGTAAAAGCAGCTTCAGTAATTTATCAGAATCGTAGAGTTGATGATTGATATTTTCTACATTTTTTTGAATTTCTGCTAACTCATCTCCGATTAAAATATCCTGTAACTTTTGGAAAGCAGCAATTGTTTCTTCTGAATTATCTGTATTTGATTGGGTTAAATCATTTGATTTTTCTGATTTATCTTTTAATGGTTCAGTTTGTACGGTAATTTCCTCTAATTGCTCTGCTTGGTAATTTTGTAAATTAGCTTGAGCTTGTGGAGAATCTAAATTTGCTCGCAAATAAATAGTGGTAGAAAATTGATTATCGACATCAGCATCAGTAAATATCTTTTCTTTCGTTGCAAATTCCCCATCATTATCAATTTCAACAGATGACATATTATCTAAATGAGGAATTTGTGAAGAATTCAGAGGATTCTGAGAATGATTTTGATTATTTATAGAAAAATTATTCTCATCAAGTTGTTCTTGTTTGAATGATGCTTCAGAAACTTGCTTGGATGGTTCGACTATTGATAAATCAATAAGCAAATCTACAAAATTATCAAGCTGTGCAGCTTCTTCGCGATTCAAGTCAGCAAATTGAGACATTTCATCAGTGAGCAGTAACTATTGAAGAGCGAGGAGTTAAAAGTTATGAGTAGCGAGTAGTAACTATCTAATATTTCGTATCATTGTCAGAAATCCGGTTTTTATAATTTCACAACGAGATATTAATACTCTTGCGATTAGAAACCGGGTTTATTTGAGCTTCTTGAGAATGATGTAAGAAGAAGATGTGAAAAGTATGAAACTTCTTCTTACCCACTCTTCCTCTCTCCTCTTCTCTTCTAAGACTTCACTTCAGAGGAACCGTAGCTCGAACCATTACTCGAACCGTTGGAGTTAGTTAACAATTCCGATAACTTTTTCTCTCCATTTCTGAGCATTTTTATGGAATGATTTCCGCCGTTTTTATCTCCTGCTTCCCGTAACATAGGAATGAATTCCTTTTCTTTGAGTTGCATTCCTAAAGCAAATAAAGTCTCAGCCATATCGTCTTTAGAAACTTTGTTTTGTGTCAACTTGGAGAAACGATGTTCAATTTCTTCTAGGACTAAATCTCGCAAAGCTAACACTTCTTCTTCAAATTGGACTTTTGTTTGAGAAGCTTCTTCTCGAATTGATTTGGTTTGAGAATCTAATTCTTCATCTAGTGATTGTACGGAATTAGATAATTTTCTATTTAATCTGTCTACTGAAAGACGCAAATCAGCAGCTTCTTCCTCGTTGTTGAGATTAAATAATTTCAGCTTCTTCTCTAAATTTTCAAATCCTGCTTTTAATTCCGATGCAAAATTAATTTTAAGCTGTTCGACATGAGAGCGCATTTCTTGCTGTAGAAGCGAAATATCCGATTCTAGCTTGCCAAATCTGGTTTCATATTCTCTTATCTGTGCCCCAAAAATGATATCGCGGATTTGGTCAATATTACCAAGACGTTCCCGCACTTCTTCTCTAAGCATTTGAGTCATTGGGCGTATTCCTTAGCGTAGATGTACTGATATTTAAAGTTATTTATCAAACTTCATCTCAGATTATAACCTCTGCAATATGAAGTATAAATCCATCGAAATTTGTATCACTTACTTATTGTTCCCACTTGTAATCGTTTTCTATCAGGGATAATAAATATTTTTTCTCAAGCCTTCTTTTCTTGAATTTTACTGCGTGACCGGTGTCACGGCATTGTCACATTTTTTCATTAGTGTTATGAATGTAAATACCTAGGGTTTTCTGCAAATACTTATTCTCATTTTTCTTTAATAATTAAATTTGCAACCTTCGTCAAATTTGAAAAAAATCTTTTCTTCTAATATCTACCACCTACCATCTGTATTATTTTTTTAAAGAAGAAAGTTATCATGGTGCATACAGAGTTCGTCACATATCAAGACCTAATAGAGCAGTTTAAAACTTGTACAACAAATCAATATAGTGGCAAGTTAGAAATAAGCTCTTCTACAAATAAATGGGGTTTATATTATCGTTTTGGTCGAATTATTTGGGCAACAGGAGGAGTTCATCCTGTCCGACGCTGGCGTAGAAAAGTCAGCCAATATTGTCCTCAAATTAAAATTGCTGAGACAAAATTAGAACCAAGCCAACTAAAAAATCCGCTTTGGGATTATGAATTATTAACTACTTTATACAAACATAAAAAAGTAGAAAGAACTCAAGTTGATGCTGTCGCAAAAAATGTGATATCAGAAGTATTATTTGATATTGCACAACAGGCAAATTTTGAAGATATACACTGTAGTCGCAATCCTAAAGTTATCTTAGACATATCCCTTACCTTCATGAATACAGATTTCTTCCTAAAGCGAATGGAAGAAGAATGGGGCGCTTGGGCTGGGGCTGGATTAGCAAATTTTACTCCTCATTTATCACCTGCTTTACTCCAAGAAAAACAAGTCCAACAGCTTGTGACTCCCAATGTTTACCAAAACTTTGTTAATTTCGTTAATGGCAAATATACTTTACAAGATTTAGCTATAAAACTAAATTTTAATATTCTGAAAATATCCTCTGATTTATTACCTTTTATTCTTAGAGGATTTATTCAAATGTCGGAGTTGCCAGATTTCACTTTATCAATAAAAGAAGTCAAGAAAAGTATCCCGTCTGCTTCTCAACAAAAAGTAAAACCTCCGCTTATTGCTTGTATTGATGACAGCCTTCAAGTATGTCAAACTGTGGGGAGCATTATTACGTCAAATGGTATGAGGTTTATTCAAATTCAAGATGCGATTCAAGCAATACCTTCTTTGATAGAAAACAAACCAGATTTGATATTTTTAGATTTAATGATGCCCGTTGTCAATGGGTATGAGGTTTGTGCCCAAATCAGACGAGTTAGTAAACTTGCCAATATTCCGATAATTATATTAACCGGTAGTGATGGACTTTTTGATAAATTCCGAGCTAAAGTCGCTGGTTCCACTGACTTTATAACTAAACCGATAGTAGCCGAAAAGCTCTTAGCTGCGATAAATAAGCATTTAGAGAAGCCAATACCTAATTTGGAACAGCAGATTTCATCTGGTAAAGCATCGGAACCGCAGTTAGCTATATAGTGTTATGGGAAGGTCGAAGGTTAAAGGTTAAAGGTTAAAGGTTAAAGGTTAAAGATTAAATAATTATAGGTTGGAATTTTCATTGATGTCTTAACCGGAATTATCTAGTGCTTTGTCCCATAAAATATGAGGGGTTCGTTTTTCCCATAATTGTTGAGAGAGGTAAAATTTTACGTCTCTACATGGTTGTCGTAAAAACAAAATTTCATCAAATCCAAAATCCAAAATCCAAAATCCAAAATCATCTTATCCTTCAACAAAATGACGCAGACGATACATAAACGCTGAAATCTTGCAAGGAACGTTAATATAATCAAAGCATCCTAAATGCAAAGCTTTCTCAACTTCATTTGCAGTCTTAGATAACCACACGACTTTAGAACGCTGAATAAATTTATGTTTTTTCAAGTGTTTGAGAATTTCTAAACCGTTTAAACCTGGTAAATTTTCTTCCAGCAAAATAACTTCCCCATGTAGGGAAGAATTTTTTTCTACCAATGCTTCTAATGCTGTTTTTCCGTCTTTGAGCCAATGGACATGATAACCTCTAGTTAACAATCCTTTCATTATTGAATCCGCGAAAGCTGAATCTTGGTGTAGGAGAATTACATCTTGATGAAGCGTTGATTGATGAGATGGAAGCGGTTTCCAATCAAAAGGTACAATACAATTTCCTCCAGATTCTTTAGCTTTTTCCATGGTTGAAGCAGCCGAACGGTAAAGTGTTTTTATATCCCTTCCATCAAGAGGGTATTGAGTAACCCCAGCACTGAAAGTCAGATTCACGATTTGTTCGTTAATTTCAAATTCTGTGGAGCGTAATATTTCTAATATTTCTGCTAACCATTCAATCCCATAACCACGACTGATACCGTACATCCCGACCAAAAACTCTCCACCATTCCAAGAAGAGACAATATCTTCACTTCGTAATTCTTTCTGCAACAAAGAAGCTAGACAGCGTAACATTTTATCGCCGAATCCATGTCCGTAGTTATGGTTGATTTTATCTAAATTATCTATTTTGATGATTGCGAAACAAAAGCACTGTTGATACTGATTTGCTAAACGTAATAGTTTTTCTAAATCTTGGGTAGCACGTTGACGATTTACTAAACCGGTTAGAGGATTAATTTCTGCTTGCTTTCGCAGCAAACGATTACGTTCCAAACGGTTGAAAATGCGGGTAATTAATTCGGGAGCAACAACCGGTTTATTGATAAAATCATCAGCCCCTGCTGAGAATACCTGTTGAATGGTTTCACCATCTCGCTGTCCAGTCAGAAATATGATTGGTAGCCAAGCCCACCGAGAATCATTACGTAATAATTGACAGAGTTCAATGCCATCGATATTTGGCATTTGCACATCTAATATAAGTAAATCTGGCTTTACAGATTCAAGCTCATCCCAAAATTGCAGCGAATTACTAAGGATATTAACTTTTATTCCCCAAGGTTCAAGCAATGTTTTTACCAGACGGAGAACCATCCGGTCATCATCAACCAACATTACTTTAGCTTCAGTTCTTTTTGCTGGTTTTATCGTTTGAGAGATAATTTCCAGAACCCGATTAGAGGAAATCGGTTTGTGAAAAAAGCCTTGGCTTTTACGACGAGCAAGTGCTACTCTATCCGTTGATAATTCTTGTTTGGTAAATACAAGTACGGGAATCGGAGGTTGTTGTTTTGACATTTCCTCCAGAAAAACAAATTTATTTTCTCCTTTATCAACAGATATATCCAGCAAAATCACATCTGGACGAATCCTTTGTATTGAATCTCTTGCGAGTTTTGAGTTGGGTGCGATCGCCGTTTGGAATCCCCGCTCTGTTGCAAGCTCAACTAAGGTATCAATAAATTCTTTATCTTCATCTACAATTAGCAAACGAGTTTGAGGTTTATCCGAATCAACTCGAGTTTGCTTGTTTTGAACGAGCGTTGTTTGATTTGCGCTTTCTATATTTTGAGAAGTTGAAGAAACATTAGACCTTACCAGCTTCTTACTTAAATTAGAATTGTTATCTGTAGAAGATGCTTTTTTAAAAGCAGGGTTTAAACGGTAGCCCACCCCAAAAACTGTTTCAATTATATCCGGAGCTTTTGCAGCCTTTAATTTTTGTCGCAGTCTTTTAATTAACGTCCTTATAGCATCACGAGTTGGTGGTTCATCTTCAAAAGTCCAGAGTTGATTTAGAATACTGCTTTGACTGTATATCTTCTGTGCATCCTGCATGAATAACTCTACAAGAGCATATTCTTTCTTCGTTAGATTTAAAAGAATACCAGCGTATTTAACCTCTCCAGTTTTTGCTTCCAAAGAAAGGTTTCCCCATTCCAATACGGTCGATAATGTCGTAGCCTTTCTTCGCAACAAAGCGCGGATTCTAGCAGTTAATTCTGCTAAAGGTACTGGTTTAACAACATAGTCATCAGCACCAGCATCCAAGCCTCTAATTTTATCTTCGCTTGCAGCCCTTTGGGTCAAAAACATCACCAAAACTTGCCAACCTTTCGCACGCAAACGACTGCAAAAAGTAATCCCATCCAGCTTTGGTAATATTACATCCAGCACAATTAAATCGTATTCTTGTGCTTCAACAAATTCCCAACCTTCTTGTCCATCTACCGCAGCATCAACAATATATCGATGTTGTTTTAAATTCGCTTTTAGTTCGTTAGTGAATTGCTCATCATCATTTATAAGCAGGATCTTCATTGCTGGGAAACACAGATATTTATTGAAATATTTTTCACTTTGGCAAGTATAGCCTAAGCAAATCGGGAGTGGGAGAAGAAGAAATATCCTTTGCTAATTGCTAGTAGTTCATTTCATTAATTTTGACAGTTTTGTTTTCTACGGACGTAATGTAGAGACGTTATAAATAACGTCTCCCGACATTTCCAAAGAAAACGCGACCCTTCATAATTAATGAAACAGACCACTAGCAACCACGAACCCTTCAGAGCCATTCGATTTTCTTGGCTTGAGGAGGTAATTTTGCTTGTTGCTGTCCTAAGTAACGCGCTCTAGCGGTAAACAACCCAACTGGTGTATTAACATAGTCCAAGAGACTTGCTTTACCTAATAAGGCTTTTACGCTAATTTTAGGGACTTCCTTGAAAAACCAACGTGCTAAGCGGTAGTAACATTCGTATTTGGTTATCTCGCGCATCAATTCGACATTATGTAGTTCGTGGAGATAGCTATTTGAACGTCCATAACGTTTCCACTGGCTTTTTAATTCTTTTAATGTGCTTCGATGACGATGTTGGACGATTGCTTGAGGAGCAAATTCTAAATTTCCAATTTCAAGTTGCAAAATTCGCCAACATATATCAGCATCTCCCCCGGTTGTTAAATAAGGACGAAATAACCCTGCTTTTTCTAAAGCAAATCGACGAATTGCTAAATTTGCAGTTTGTCCGTAAGCACAAAATTTATTAGCTAATGTATGTTTTTGCGATAAGGTCTCTTGTCTATCTGCGTATTTTTCTAACAAACTATACGCTGGTAAAGCCGTAATTTCACCTGCAACTATTACTATATTGTCATTAATAAAAGGTTGAACTAATTCATCTAACCACTGTGGCTGGGGGCGACAATCAGCATCGGTAAAAGCAATAATTTCACCTTCTGCTTCACGAATACCCGTATTGCGTGCAGCGTAAGAACTTTGAATTTCGTTTTCGCTCAAAGCGCGAATTTTTACCGGGGTATTTTCTAAAGCTAGTTTTAATAATTCAAAAGTACCATCATTACTGTTATTATCTACGAGCAAATACTCTACCTTATCTTTCGGGTAGGTTTGAGCTAATAAGCAGTTAATCAATTCTGGTAAATCTGCTGTACCGTTATAAATAGGAATTACTACCGATACCTCTGGTTTAAAAGTATCGGTCGCCGATGTCTTAAATGACTCGTTACTCATAAATGAAAAAATAAAAGGACTAGAAATTATTGGTTATTAGTGAAAAACTACTAACCCTCTAGTTTTCAGTATTCCCAATCCAAAAAGCATTATCAATAATTTTATAAAATCAAATCCCAAGCAATACAACTAAATAACTAAATAGTCAAAAAATAATACTTAATAGCAAAAATTTTGCGGACGAAATAATCTATCCGCAAAATTTCAGATAAACGCCCTGGAAAATGAGTAAATTTACACCGCGTATTTCAACTTACCCATAAATCGTGGTCTATGGTCGCGGTATATGTTTCGCTTTTTCCAAGTATTAAGAATACGACTTTAACGGGTGCGAAATGGCGAAGGTTTACGAGAATATTGATTTTGCTCTTGGGATGCAAAATAATTATTTGATAAAATCGATAACGCTCTGGAATAATGAGGGTCTTTATTGGTTCCCAATAATCTTGGATTAGTAGCAAGCTGACGACGCTGAGATACTGTTAAATCCATTTCTATATCGGGTGTAATTCCCTTTTTATTAATATCTGTTCCTTGTGGAGTATAGTAATGAGCAATAGTAATAGCGACACCAGAACCATCTGTTAGTTCGTGAACTGATTGTACTAGTGCTTTTCCAAAAGTTTTGGAACCAATTACAGTGGCTCGCTTGTTATCTTTTAGTGCCCCTGTAAGGATTTCACTAGCACTAGCTGAGTTGCCATCAACTAGTACTACCAAAGGGCGATTTGTCAAGGCTGTTTTATTGGCTTTGGTTAATTCGCTTCCACCTTTGCGGTCTTCGGTGCGGACGATTGAACCTTCATCAAGCCACATCCTAGCGATTTCAATGCTTGCGTTTAATAAACCTCCAGGGTTTCCTCGCAAGTCCATCACAAAGCCGTCAACGTTACTCGCATTCAATTTACGAATAGCTCGCTCCATTTGTTCTGCTGCATGAGCGCTGAATTCCCGTAAGCGAATATAGCCAACTTTACGATTACCTTCTTTCTTGAGGGTATAACGCACGGTTGGTACTTCAATTGTTGCTCGCGTCAGCTTAACGTCAAACTTTCCTTGTAATAATCTTTCCAAACGTAAATTAATGGAAGAACCCACCTTTCCTCGAATTAGCTTCGAGGCATCTTCTATTTCCATATTTTTGGTGGGTTTTCCGTCGATAGCGACAATTACATCGCCTTCTTTAATACCCGCTTTCAACGCAGGAGAATTTTCTAAAGCCTCTACAACGGTTAAAAGACCAGTTGCTTTATTTACCTCCATACGAATACCAATCCCCGAAACCTCTCCAGAAGTCTGAGAAGTAAGAGTTTGGTACTCTTGAGGGTCCATAAAACGGGTGTAGGGGTCCTCCAATCTTTTTAAAGCTTGACGAACGGCAGTATAAGCTTGCTCGCGAGAAGTATAATTTTTACTTAATAATGTTTTTCTCGCATTTAACCAGTCTTGGTTATTAAATGACCCGTCCACGTACTCGCGATTCACTAGCTGCCATACTTGGTCAACAATCGCTTTAGGACTATCTTGCAGGGCTGCTTTTACTTCCCGACACCAAACTGGGCCAAATACAGACAATGCTGCTGTAGTAGCCATTGCTCCACCAATAAAAGCCGAACGCAGCGGCGAGTAACGTTTCGCTGATTGTTTCATGTATATTTGCACGAATAATGGTGTTTTTGACAGTTTAGCAATCAGATAATCTAGAAACTGATAAGTTTTGCTGAGTGGCAATCTAACTTTAATTTTGATATCTTTCTCAAAACACGCTTGAGGCAAGCCCTGATTACGGCTTCTTAATTTAGTTAATCTCCTCCGCAAGCTTAATTGATTCTTATGCCACTTTCATCAGTGTCATACTAGCAACCAATTTTACCTTGCTTTTTTAGGTTATGACTTAGCTATATTAATTACATTAACTTTGGATTTTAACCAAGGCAACGTTTACCATTTTATTCAGGTTTGCTATGAATCGTAAAGTAAAAAATGACAGATTTTTTCAAGGAAAAAGTCAAAATCAAAAACGGTGGCGTTTTTTACAAAAATTTACGATTGTTATTAGCTTACTGGTTGCTATCTGGTTATTTATTACTACTATAACTGTCTTTTTTGCATCTTCCAAGCCTGTAGATGCCTTTTTGGTTTTGGGTGGAAGTATTAAGCGAGAAATTTATGTTGCTAAGCTAGCAAAAAAATATCCTCAAATTCCAATTTTAATTTCTAGCGGCTCTAAAGACCCTTGCATTTGGTTGATTTTTCAACGAGAAACTGTCCCTATGGACAATGTTTGGTTAGAAAAATGTGCTGATTCTACTTTTGATAATTTTTATTATAGTATTCCAATTTTGGAGAAGTGGGGCGCGCATAATGTGAAATTAATTACCTCTACAACACATTTACCACGAGCCAAATTAATGGCACAAATACTTTTAGGTTCCCACGGAATGTGGGTTTTCCCAGATATAATTCAAGAGAAAGGGATTCCTGGAAATCGAGAATACTGGTGGAAAACTGGTTTAGATATTACCCGAAGCATATTTTGGGCAGGTATTAGTCAAGTTATCAAACCAAAATGCTCGGATATCATACAGCTTAATCAAGTTAATTTACAAGAATGGCAAAGTCGCGGTTTTAAATGCGAACGTCAGGGGGGTTTGAAAATTAAGAGTAATGAGTAATGAGTTAGGAGTTTGGATTTTAGATTTTAGATTTTGGATTTTGGATTGAGAGTTAGGAGTTAATTGATAACTGTTCACTGTTCACTGTTCACTGTTCGCTGTTAACTGACAATTGATTGTTGATATTGGTACTTCGTTGAAATAGTTTTTCTGAAATTCTTCTTCTTTTACTGCTGCTGTAAATTTCTGTATTGCTGCTTCTATTTGAGAGTTTGAATTGTTATTCTCTTTCTGGCTAAATATTAAATAATTATCTTGCGATTTTATTTTAAATCCTAATGCTTTTAAGGCTTGAAAACCTAGGTACAATGTTTGGTTGCTAATAGATAGTTTTTCTAAAAGCTGTATGCGAGTTGCTGCTTGATTTGTACGACATAAATATTTTGCTATTCCAACAAATTTTAACCAAATCTCTCCCGGTGCTTGGGAGTTTGGTTTTGACCATGCTAATGCTAATGGCTGCTGTTGGTGAAAGGAGCGTCTTAACGATACTTGTAAGTCATCCCAACGAGTCGGACATTCTTTGAGGATAAGGGGAGTGTCCGATAATGATGGATAGTTATTTGGGGAAAGATTGCGCCAATCTAAAATTGACAAGCCATTTTTGGATACTGGATTTATATCGTTAATGGCAGGACGTACTGCTATAAGTCTAATTTCGTAACGCTTTTTGAAAGTGTTGTAATCTAATTCAACTATACAATCGCATTTTTGAGGTGGTAATTCATCTTTGTAATGTCCCCACCAAATGCCAGGAAAACCATTTTTACAAGAATTATCGCGAATACTAAATTCTGTTTTGATATATTGAATTTTCTTTCCTTTTGCATCTTGCTGATTGCGATGCCAAGTATTTTCAAACCAACAGTTTTTTATCAATAATTTTGGTACGGGATTACCCATTCCGCAAGGTTCTAATAATTTTAATTCTAAAAATAATTCTCTACTTAAGTCTGCGACGGTAACTACTAAGTCTGCTTCAACTTTTGGTTTTGGCATTGTACCTCCGGTTATCTGTCGTAACTGCTGGTTAATTGCTTGGGTAAATAAAGAAAGATTTTCTACTCGAATACTCAAACCAGCTGCAAAAGGATGTCCTCCGAAGCGATGTAATAAATGTTCTTGAGCTTTGACTAGTTTATATAAATCAACTGAGTTAACTGAACGTGCGGAACCTCTTGCTAATTTAGGAAGAGAGGGGGAAGAGGGGGTAGAGTGGGGAGAGGGGGTAGAAAAATCAACATTTTCCTTGTCTCCTTGTCCCCTTGTCTCCTCTTCATCCTCTACCGCTTCTGTACTCAATAAAATCGTTGGTCTTCCGGTGTCTTGCGCTACTTGTCCGGCTACTAATCCTAAAACACCTACTGCCCATTGGGGGTCTGATAGGACTATGACGCTGGTGGTTGATAAGTCCATTTGTGACAGTTTTTGGGTAACTTGTCGAGCTACGTCTTTTTGTAGGGATTTACGACGGGTGTTTGCTAGTTCGGTAGTAGCTGCTAGTTCGCTAACGCGCTTTTGGTCGCTGCTGGTTAGTAGCTCTACACAAAAGCGTGCATCTCCTTGAATGCGGCTGACAGCATTGATTCTAGGTCCCAGACCAAAGGAAATATCTGTCGGGCGATCGCCATTTTTTTGGCAGAGTTCTAAGAGTCTTCCGACACCGGGTCTTCTTCTTGCTGCTGGTGGTTTTTTAAAGTCTTGCTGGAGTTGTTGAATTCCGACTTGTGCTAGGTAACGACAGTCTCCGCTAAGTTGTACTAAATCGGCTATTAATCCGACTGCGACTAAATCTAATAGGTCTTCTAATGGTTGTTGTGGTATTTGGGGAAAGCTGAGGTAGAGAGCTTCTACGAGTTTATAAGCTACTGCTACTCCGGAGAGATGAAATAATTGGTGAGATTCGGGTAAGTTGCGGGGGTTTATCAGGGATACGACTGGTGGACGTTCGGGTAGTAAGGTGTGATGGTCTGTGACAATAATGTCTATTCCTAAGTCGTTAGCATAAACAATTTCATCAATGTTTGTACTACCCGTGTCACAAGTAACTATTAATTGACAGTCTTCTTGTTTGAGTCTTTCAATTCCTGGAATATTTAATCCGTGAGATTCAGTTAAGCGATTGGGAATGTAGTAAGTTAACTGGGTATTTTTAGTGAAAAACTGTCCTAAGCCATCCCATAATACAGATGTGGAAGTAATACCATCAGCGTCGAAATCTCCCCAAATTACAACTTTTTCATTGTTATTTCGTGCTTGTTGTAATCTTTCAACCGCTAATTGCATTTCTTCTCCAAATTCAAAAGGACTTGCTGGTTGATAAATTTGGGGATTAATATAATTTTCTAGTTGATTTTTATCTCTAATTCCGCGTTGCCAAAATAATTGGGCTGCAAAGTTTCCTTTTGATTTAGGAATATGCGGCTTTATTAATTCTAAGAACCATGATGGTGGTTCTTCCGTAGATTTAAGAATCCATTCTTGTTCGGACATCGGATTTTGGATTTTAGATTTTAGATTTTGGATTTTTTATTTTAGATTCTATTTTTCTACTTATATAATGAAAAACTGATGCAATGTTATAGAATTTGAATTTACGGACGAATACTACATGTTTATTCTCTGAATACAAAAAATAATCAATAAGTTACCAATCTAAAGAGGTACTTCTTGAATATTAGCTAAATTAATGAGTTTGCTATCAGTTCTAAGTAAATCCTGAGATATTTGTTCTTCAGCATTACCAGAAATTCTTTGACAGCGAGAAGCATACTGACAATAATTACAGTGCTTACTTCCTTGTGGTACTTGAGGAAATTCTTTTCCTTGTTGATAAGCTTGCAGCCATTTAGTTAATTTCTTTAAATGCTGATTGAGTTTCTTTTCGGTTTGCTGATGCTGGAGAGAACTATAGGTAAATTTGATATTTTTGGGTTTGGTTTCGGACTGTACGAACCAATAAGTCATCGAAATATTTTCTGGTGGATAATCGCTAGTTTCTGCTAAAACGTACAGATATAGACGTGTCTGCCAATTATATTGCAGCTTGCGTTTGCTTGGTGCTTTACGATAAGTTTTCCAGTCGAGAATCTGAACTTCTGATTTATTTGCAATCAATAAATCATAAATAACTGTAAGCAGATAATTTTGTACTTGTAACGTCCGGAAATGCTCGCTTTCGCGGAAGGTTTCGCTATCGGTTTGAGGAGTTAAAATTTCTGGTGCGATATTAGCGAAAGTGTTCATCCAATTTTGAAGCTTCAACTTGCTTGAATTTTGATTTTGTTCGTTATCGTCAACTTCCAAAAATTTACTAATCTCTAAACCCATTTCTTGTTGCTGCATCAACAAGTGAAAATGACTTCCCAGCAACTGACTCTCTTCATATTTTGGGTCTACAGGAGGACGAAGTTGTTCTAAATATGTATTTTGAAACTTGCGAGGACAATCTTCTAATAAATTCAGCTGTCCTTGAGAAAGTCGGATTAATTGATTTTGTGTTGAACTTGGTACGGATATCATGAGGAGCTAGGAATTAGGAGTTAGGAGTTAGGAGTTATGAGTTAGGAGTTAGGAGTTAGGAGTTATGAGTTAGGAGTTTAAAACAACTATTTTATTTTATCTATTACCAATTACCAATCACCTATTCCCAATTACCAATTACCAATTACCCATTACCCATTCCCAATCACCAATCCCCAATTCCCTATTCCCTATTCCCTAATAAAAATAAAAAGGCAAAAGGTAAAAGAATAAAGTTTCCCCTTACTCTTTTTCCTTTTTCCTTTGTTTGTACTTTCGTACCTGATGCTTATTTCATGTTAGCTCGTGCATCTCTAACTGCGGCAAAGAAAAATAAAGCTGTTAGCGGAATGCTGATTCCTAAGATAATTGAAGTATTCTGCATTCCTAAATCTGGTTGTCCTGATGAAAGTTCAAAAATACAGCCGACTGCTGAAATGGCAGCGATACAAGAACCAAGTAGAAATAAACCGCTAATCGGTGTCATCGTGTTCATGAGTATTTACCCCTATTTTCCCCTTATACTATTGATTTTACAGCTTGATGGGAAAAACCATTTTTTGATAGCTCTTGGGTCAATACTAAAGAGTTTTCCACTCGGTCTACGAACACTACACCATTAAGATGATCCATCTCATGTTGAATGCAGCGTCCTAGTAAATCCCCAGCTTTCAAAGTCTGAGGACGACCGTTTTCGTCTTTGTAAGATACTTCTACCATTTCCGGACGTTTGACATCGAGATAAACACCGGGAATGCTCAAACATCCTTCTTGCTCCGCGCAGATGTTACCGAAGGATTTTTTGATAACGGGATTTATCAAAATTAGCGGTGGATTCGCTGGATTATCTGGTTCAATATCTATAACGATTAATTGCTTGTGAATTCCCACTTGGGGTGCTGCTAAACCAATACCATCGCTACTGTACATGGTTTGCAACATTTCTCGGGCTATTTTACGAATTTCGTCATCTACTTTGGATATCCGCTTCGCAGGTTGTCTGAGAACCTTATCCCCTAAGTAGTGAAGTTTCAAGGGAGGATTTTTTAACTTTTTCTTCTCAACAGCAATCGCAGAGGGCATAATTTTATAACTCACCAATATTTACATCATAATGATTCCGCTTTATTTATCTTAGCAAGCGGACGCTTGGGAAGGATATGGAGATGGAAGAGGACAAGGAACTTGAGTAATTTAATTATTCTATTGTTCTATTAATAATTAATTTTTTTGATTTTAAAGCTTTTAAATACTAATTAGATGTTCAAGAAATTGTATCTAAATAAGCTTTGTGTTATTCAGCATTCTTAAATCATTTGTAAGATTTTAGAAACCTGTTTTTTTGGAAAACCGGGTTTCTGGCACCTAACTTTCTGATAACTCATGTAGGATTGTTATATATTGTTAATTTACGATTACGTAGACTTAAGGCTCAATGAGGATATTTGTTTACTCATATGACCCGTAATGTTTAAATTAAATTATTAGAATTTTAAATGTGGAAAATTTATAAATGAATTTAGCTCGTCTTTCTACGGGAATAGCAGGTTTTGATGAAATTCTTCATGGTGGTTTAATCCCAAAGCGAGCTTATTTAGCGCGGGGTGGGCCTGGTTGCGGTAAAACTATCTTAGGATTGCATTTTTTGAATGCTGGTATAGCTAACAATGAATCGAATCTTTATATCACTTTAGGGGAACCAGCAGCACAAATTAAAAGTAACGGTGCAATTTTTGGTTTTGATACTCAAGCAATCAAATTTCTGGATTTAAGTCCCGGTGCGGATTTCTTTACGCAAGTCCAAACTTACGATATTTTCTCACCTGCGGAAGTTGAGCGCGAACCTACAACTCAAAAAATTATCGAAACTATAGAAACAATTAAGCCCACAAGAGTTTTGATTGATTCAATGACGCAGTTTCGCTATTTATGTAGCGATGATTTTCAATTCCGCAAACAAGTATTATCATTTATCAGTTTTTTGTTGCAAGCTGGTGCAACCGTAGTATTTACTTCAGAAAGCAGTCCGGAAACTCCTGATGACGATTTACAGTTTATTAGTGATGGGATAATTCATCTTCATAATTCTCCGGAAGGACGAAATATCAGCGTTACTAAGTTTCGCGGTTCTGATTTTCTGGCTGGTTCGCATTCGCTACGTATAACTTCAGAAGGAATCAAAATTGCTCCAAAATTGCAACCACAATCTTTTAAACGAGAATTTATTTTAGAAAGTATTTCTTCAGGAATACCGGAATTAGATGAATTGTTACATGGTGGTATAGAACGCGGAACTGTAACAATTTTCACGGGTCCTACTGGTGTGGGTAAAACTACTTTAGGACTGCAATTTATGAAAGAAGCAGCAGGAAGGGGAGAGCGTTCTGTTGTTTATACTTTTGAAGAAAGTGAGGAAACTTTAGTAGCTCGTTCGCAAGCGATAAATATTCCGGTTGATGCAATGGTTAAAAACGGTAATTTATTAGTTGAAAGAGTAGAACCTTTGCTCCTCACTCACGATGAATTTGCCAATCAAGTACGCTACGAAGTAGAACAAAATGGAACTCGTATTGTGATGATTGACAGCGTTGCTGGCTATCGTATTGCAATGCGAGGTGCGGATTTGCAAAGTCATTTACACGCTTTATGTAAGTATTTGCAGAATATGGGCGTTACGATAATTTTAATTAATGAAAATGAAACTATTACGGGTGATTTCCGCGCTACCGATTTAGGTATTAGCTATATTGCAGATAATATTGTTTTCTTACGCTATTTAGAGATTAATGGAGAATTACAAAAAGCTATTGGTGTTTTAAAGAAAAGATTGTCTAATTTTGAAAAAACTTTACGAGAAATCGAAGTTACACGTTACGGTATAAAATTAGGAAGACCATTAGTTAATCTACGGAAAATTCTCAGCGGTACGCCAGAATGGATTAACCAAAATAATGAGAATAAATGAGTGTCAAACCTTTAATATTGACAGTAAATAGTAACCTTCGCAATCTGGAATTACTCAATCAATTTTTGAATCGGGAAGGATATGAAGTAATTGGTGCAAGTAATTCAGAGGAATTTTACGATACAATCAATCAATCCTTTCAAATCAAATTAGGTTTGATAGACATAACTGGTTTTGATAATAGTATTTGGCAATGGTGCGAACAATTACGAAATCAAGAAATACCTTTTTTGATTATTTCACCTCGCCAAAGTGCTGCAATTCAGAACAAAGGTTTTGTTAGTGGTGCGAGTAATATACTTATTAAACCATTAGTCATTAAACAGTTATTTGATTTTATCAAAAATGTGTTAGAGGATTAGCCATGAGAAAAATTTTACTACTTCTTCAACACAAACAAAATCGGTATTTGCTATCTCAGTTACTAGAAGAAGCAGGTTATGAAGTCTTTTATCCATCTGTTGATGAAGATTTAATAAAATTAGATAATACTTTTGATTTATGTATTCTTGGCCCTATAGCTTTAGATAAATTTGGGGATTGGGTAGAAACAACAAAGAAAGCTGAAGAACCTGTTTTTCTACCGTTTCTTTTAATAACCTCTCGCTCAGATGTCAAAATGGTAACGCGGCATTTATGGAAAACTATTGATGAATTGATTACCAATCCCATAGAAAAAATTGAATTACAAGTAAGGATAGAAGCGCTATTACAGAAGCGACAATTATCTTTAAATTTGAAAGACGCTAACGAGCATTTACACAATCTCAACGAATTGAAAAGCCGTTTTATATCTGTTGCATCCCATGAGTTTCGCAATCCACTGCATATAATTTTAGCCTACACGCAAATGCTTTATCGTGGAGGTGAAAAGCTAAAGTCGGAAAAGAAAAAAGAATTATTTACACGCATCAAAGCATCTGCAAAAAAGATGACTGATACTTTAGATGATGTTTTGATACTAACTAAAGGTGAGTTGACAGCACAAAAATTAAATTTACAATTATTAGATTTACAAGAATTTTGTCGTCTACTTGTTGCGGAAATAAAGATGGGTTCTGCTACTAATCGAGAAATTAATTATACAGTTCAAGGTAAATCTACAAAAGCTTATTTTGATGAAAATTTATTACGTCATATTATGACAAATTTACTTACAAATGCAATAAAATATTCACCTTCAGATACTGCGGTGGATTTTGATTTAATTTTTCAAGATACAAATATTATATTTAAAATCAAAGATACTGGAATTGGTATTCCTTTAAAAGAGCAATCTCAATTATTTGAGTCATTCCGTCGTGCTTCTAATGTTGGTGAAATTCCCGGTACTGGTTTGGGTTTAGCAATTGTTAAGCAATCGGTCGATTTACACGGTGGTAAGATTGCAGTTGATAGTAAAGATGGGGTTGGTACGACTTTTACTGTTGTTTTACCGTTGAAGGAAGATAAGGATTAGAAGCAATAAATCTTTTGAAATAAAGTAGTCAGAAAAAAATAATATAAAAATACAGAAACCCGGTTTCTTCAAGAAACCGGGTTTCTATATATTGGTTATGAAACATTGCTAAACTATCGAAGCATCCGACATTAATTCATCGGATTCGGCTTTCATCAACTTTCTTTTGTTCGCTGAACTAGTTGATTCTAAAGATTTTAATTGCTGTAGTGCATAATTTTTCTCATCCGGTGATAAATCATCGTTGTTTTCGATAGTCTTCTGGATTTGAGCAAAAAGTGCTTTGATTTTTGGTGAAGCTTCTGCTCGGGAACCTTCTACTTCATTAACAAAATTTGCAACGTCACCGCTGGTTTTAGCAAAGACTCCTTCTTGATAATTATCATCACCGATGGAAATTCCTACAGCATCTCCCTGGGGAGTAATCGTAATTCCGTTATCTTCAGACATAATATCTCCTATATGTTGATAAGCTTGTATGTATATTGGCTTTTTTACCGCAAATTTTAAGATTGATTCTAAACTCTGAATTTGAGCATTTTTTTGATTTAACTCAATGAATGAAAAAACCAACAACGCTACTAAAACATAAAGCAATACATCTCTCATAGCCATATATTGCATGCAATTAAAATGAAATTCTCTATCATGGCTAATATGGTTACGCTATATATCTTAGAGCTTCTTTATAAAGTCAAGGTTAAGGATTATCAATTACCAATTATCAATTACCCACTACCAATTACCAATTACCCACTACCAATTCCCCATTACCCAAAATTTGAAACCTTCTTCATCGGATTCATCGACTTATTAAATTCACCATCTTGAAAATTTGCTTCCCAATTAGTTGGTAAACGATGGGGATTTGGGTCTTCTGGGGTTGGTACCCGCAAAAATATATAATCGCAATTGATTGGATATAGCAGAGTTTGTGGAGTTATATTCCAATCTTCTACATAAGCTCCTGTCAAATTAGCGCTTCTTAAATCCGCTTTATCTAATTGCGATCGCACTAGTTTAGCTCTTGATATATCAGCGTTTCGCAGATTGGTTTCGTTGAGGTTTGCTCCAACAAAACTTGCGTCTTTGAGGTTTCCTCCTTGTAAATTGATTCCTCTCAAATTCCAACCGTCAAATATTTTGTTTTGTAAATCTTTATTGACAACCAACTCACGCATGTTAGCGTTTTCTAAATAAGTTGTATTTACTGCTGCAAGATGAACCTGTTTGATTTCAAACCAGTTGGTACGTTTGACTTTGGCTTTATTGAAATTAGCGCTTTTGAGTTTGGCTTGGGTAAAATCAGCATCTGTTAAGTCAGCATTGCGGAAACTAGTACCGTATCTGGTGGTCAAAGAAATGGCTATTTTACGGACAAAATTTTGCTTCTTATCTTCAGAAATAGCGCTACAACCGATGTAAGCAGACAAGATTACCAACATTACCGATACAGTACCAGCTACTATTCCGGCAACGGGATTAGTCATCATGGCATACACCGATACAGCACCAGCAACTGTTCCTGCTATCATCACGGTTATCATGACTGCAAAAATTCCCGCTATTGCTCCGGTAATAGCTGCTGAAATTGTTACACATACTGCTCCAACCGCTGTAACAATCACGGCTACCGTTCCCATTGTGACCACTGCTACTATTGGCGCAATTTCCGTGGCTTCCGAACTTGCCGCTAATCCGCTCCAGACAACGGCTACAAAACCAGCCCAGGTAACGGCAGCGACTATTGCTAAGGCGATAGTTACTGCTAAAAAGACACAAGCTGATAGCACCCCTTTACGGATGCTCAACAGAAAATATACTGACAGAATAATTAAACTAGCTACCCCAACGTAAACATTAATGCGGGCACTATCAATTAAAATAAATCCTACCAAAGAACCACCAACTGCTGACATTAAACCCGATATCGCCGATAGCACCAAGGTAAACAGAATTATAATAATTGCCCAACGACGTTGCAAACCCGATTTGGTGTGACTGAAGTTTGCATCTCTGAGAATAGCGTTAGTGAAGTCGGTACCGCGAATGTCAGAATTGGAAAAATCGACACCTGTTAAGTCTTGTCCTTTAAATGACTTTCCTCTAAGTTTTGCACGGTGGTATTCTTGAGTCATTTTTAATTGCACGTCAATACGGGACGTATTTTTTGACTAAATTATTGATTATAAACTTTGAATGAAAGAGCCTACTTTTTATGCTCCTGCTTATTTAAGACACACCTATTTAACTTATTCGTTTAAAATCCTACCACAGCAGTTTATCGGATAAGCAGTTTTAGGTATAAAACACTATAGTATTGCGGATATAAAGACTTGTTTAGCAAGCGTCTGACTGGTCTTCAGAATAATCCGTAGTTTTGAAATAAATGATAGTTTTGGCAATCAGCAAGCATCGGTCTATTAACCTATATTGAAGATTGACCAAAAAGAATTATTTTTATTTTTTTCATTCTCACTATTGCTTTTTATAGATTTTTACAATTATAGAAACTAAATTAAAGAAATATGGAGCTTAATCTGCTCTGAAGGTAAATTTAGGACGAAAGAGTCGTTTCTTTAGGAAAAGTTATTGTAAAAGTCGAACCTTCTTTTGGTTTTGAAACCAGGTCAATTTTTCCCTTTAATAATTTGACTAGCTTTTCAACAATAGTTAATCCTAAACCAGTACTATTCGGGGAATAACTAGCTTCCGTACCAACCCTGAAATAAGATTCAAAAATTTGAGCTTGAGCTTCTTCACTTATACCAATTCCTGTATCGCTAATAATAATTGACCAATAGTCGTTATCATTATCATTATTCGCAACGTAAGTTATCGTAATATTTCCCTCAGATGTGTAGCGAATAGCGTTGCTGAACAAATTAGTAATAATCTGCTGCAATCTTAAAGGGTCTGTTAAAACTTTTTCTGAATTAGAATCGCATTTCATTATCACTTCTAAGTTTTTCTCGCGAGCGGAAATATCCATTGCTTCCACAATCATTTTGATTTGCGAAGCAACGTCAACCCATTCTAAATTTAAAGGTACTTTACCAGCGTTAATGCGAGATATTTCTAAGGTATCGTTAATTAGTCGTAATAGTTGCCTGCCATTTTTAATCACCTTTTCGGTAAGCTTTAAATTCAAAGATGTATCTTGTCCTTGAGCAATTTTTTGCTGTTGTTTTAATAGTATTGAGGAAAAACCCATGATTGAGTTTAAAGGTGATTTTAATTCATGGGCTAGATAAGAAACACTTTCCTTTTGCATCGCTACTAAGCGATTTAATTCTTGATTATTAAGGATTAATTGTGACTGTAATTCTTGTAATTCCTTTAACCTTTCTTCTACATAACTTTCTAAAGATAAGGACACAACTTCGTCTATTATTGTGTCAATTTTTTCAACTGTTTCTAATATTTTATCACCAGAGAAAAGCAGCAAATCTGGTTTTAAGGCAGCAAAAATAACTTTTCGTAATAAACCGTATTCGACCAATATTTCAGTAACATCGTAGCCTTGTTCGGCTCTAACTATTCCGTGTTTTAGACCTTTATCTTCTAACTCTTGCGTTTCGCTGGTTAAAGATTGGGAAAGTAAAGTAGCCAGAGCTTCTAACACCAGAGGAATGCTGTTACGTACCGATTTATAAGCAAGACCTCTAGAACTTTCAATATCTTCTACATTATCTCGAATCGCGGCAATCCAATTTTCAATTATAACTTCTGTTTTAGCTAGTAATGCTTGTCCAAGGTCTTTACTCACGGTGAATATTAAAATGGATAATTATATACACGAGTACAATAATCTGTCTTGCATTTAGATGTCAAAATTTTTTTTGAATATTTTTATTAAATATTTTAATAAAATAGTATAGTGCGTAAATATTTTATCTAATTATTAAGTATATAATCACTAAATTTTACTTTTGAAAGCACTTAACAATATATTTAATAAATAGAAAACTATCTGATACTTATTACATTACCAAGTACCTTTTTAGGTTTAAAGCCCCCCGAAGTTTCTTTAAGCGGGGGAACCCCGACAACGAACTTCTCTCCGGATTTGTCCGTGGATTATACTCAAGTCAAAGCCCCTAAATCTTTTTATGGGGAACGAATTACGAATTATACTTACTCGCTTTCTGGTCTATCTTCAATTTTTAAACCGGGTAATCCCTCAAGTTTATCAGAAGGTTCTTTGAACGAATTAACTGGCACGAAAATAGTTAAGCTCGAAGGAATACATTCTATTTCAATAGGAGTCGTACCAATAATTTCTCCATCCATCACTACTTTTTGCGGTGGTGAGGTTTCAACTTGTAAGCGCTTTGATTGTAAATAGCCAATATCATCTCGTTTAGTTGCTTCGTCTCGAAATGCCGTTTGCAATAAATGATAGGCTGATGCAATTGCTCCCATTCGGTTTTCTGGTGCAACAATTGTCAAATCTAACAAGCCATCATCAGCAATTATACCTGCCGGACCTTGAGCCAAAATAGAAGTAGGTGGAGCAGCATTAGCAATTGTTAATGCAGCAGCAGTTACGGTAATCATTTGATTGTCCGTTTCTATTTTTGCCTCAAACTCACAGTTTGCGAAATCTCGCAGTTGTTGAAGGCCGGAGATAAAATAAGCTAACATCCCATAACGATTTTTAGCTTCTCGGTCTGCATTTTCAACCGTTTCGGCTTCAAAACCGATTCCAGCTAGTAGTATCATTGGCTTACCGTTACAGCGTGCCGAATCAACTACTCGGGTATTTCCAGCTAAAATATTTTGACAAGCTGCTTCGATTGTATCGGGAATTCCCAAAGCTGCGGCAAAAGCATTTGCCGTTCCTCGGGAGATAATACCCAAAGGTATGTTTGTTTCTACTAAAGCTTCTGCTGCGGCTGAAAGGGTACCGTCACCTCCAGAAGCAATAATGCTCTCAACACCATTGTCCACTGCTTGAAGAGCTAATTGACCCGCATCAACTTCTTCAGTAGTGAACTGAATATCTAACTGTATATCTGGTTCTAGAAGCGAGCGAATTTGTTTTAAATCTGCTTCTGAGTCACCTTGACCGGCCACTGGGTTAAAAATAAGACAAGCCGAACGAGTCATAAATTATAAGTTCCTTAACACAGTATATTTTTTAGAGGATGTTTTAAAAGTATCCGGCGGTTCAAACCGCGACTACACAGGCAAAGTCTACCTGCGTAGACTATTAGATTTTAAACCCAGGTCGCCGGGTTTCGATTGTGTAGTAGCGACTTACAGTCGCCAAGTAATGTATATAATTAGACTTTCAAAACATCCTCTTAGATAGAACAGGATTTAGACTCTAATATTTGACTAAAAATGAGCTTAGCAAGCAATATATAGCATTCCTAAATCATTTGCGAGATTTTAGAAACCCGGTTTTTTGGAAAAACCGGGTTTCTAGCACCTAACTTTCTCACGACTCACCTAGGATTGCTATATATTATCTAGAATTAATTTAGCATTTTGTTTATTTCTGCTTAAGAATAAAAGTCTAATTTAATATACAATTTAAAGCTTAATCATTTGCTCGCAAAGTTAACAACTTCGTAACTCATTATCTAGCTAAAAATAGATAATGTTTTAATAGATAAAAAAATGATATAAATATTAGACATTATTTAAATCCTTTACTCCTCTATCTTAAGTAGCAATTTGTTTGTAATGAATGATAGATATTAGGGAGAGGTAGATTGCCTATTAACCTTATCATGATATTTTTTTTCATAGTTTATTTATCAATTTTTATCTTTCCCAGGCTAGAGAAAGTCTATGAGTTTGTTTAGTGCATCAATTTGTATTTAATCTTTTTTACCCGATACAAATACGCAGCTATTTCAATTTCCTTGGAATATCTGATACTGCATTAAAAAATATTAGAATTTTATTATATCAAAATATTATATTTAATTCTTAATTCCAACAAAACAGGATAAAAAGCATAATTATTTTTTCTAATTTACAAATATTATTTTCAAAAAAAGTTAAAATAAAACCAATGAAAAAAATCATCAATGTCTAAAATACTTCAAAGATTTAAAAATTGGATTTTTGAAAGTCGCAGCTTTTTGTTTTCTTGGTATAGCAAAGACCGCAATCAAATCCAAGAACCAGTCAAATCTTTAATTGAATTACCTCCAGATGTAATAAACAAATTAGTTGCAGCAACAGAAAAATTATCTGATAATCCTACAGATACCGAAGCAATTCGCTCTTGTATTAATGAAGCATTTGAAGAATGGCGCAACTGTCCTAAAAGTGCAGAAAATTCAATTGTCATTTTAACCAGCCCCGTGATGGTAGTATCGCGCATTGTTATTAAAATTCTTGAAGATTGGGCAACAAACAAGCAAGTTAATATCAGAATTTTACCTTGGAACGCTAGACCATCCGACCCAGATTCAATTCAATCACAACTACAGCAATATATAGAACAAGAAGCAAAAGAAACTACCAACGAACAAATAGAAGTAATGGTTATTCCTAACTTAAGCTGGTGTTTTCTGCGTTCTATGGATGGTTTGGATGGTATTGATTATTTACAAAAAATGTTGTTACATGACTCTTCCCGATTTTGGATAATCGCGACGGGTCAAATTTCTTGGGACTATCTAAATTCAATATCCGATATCGAAGCCGATTGCGGTCGAGTTTCTTCTTTACGAAAGTTAGAAAGCAATGATTTAAAAAGTTGGCTGCAACCAATTATATCGGAATTAAATATTACTTTTGCCAATCCGCGTTTAGAATCACAGATTTTAGAAGGAGATAAAGATAATGAGACTACTTATTTTGAAGACTTAATCTCGGTTTCTAGAGGAGTTAGCGTTATTGCTTTACAAGCTTTTCTTGCTTCTATTAGCTATGAAATTCCCGATGAAGGAAATCAAAAAGGAATTCTTCAAGCTCAAAGTCCAGAATTACCAAATTTACCAGAACTCGAATCAGCAGACCACTATATTTTATATTTTTTACTGCTGCATGGAGATATTACTTTACCTGCTTTAGCTTATAGTATCGGAGATAGTGAATCCAAAGTACGCAAAAGAATTAAATTTTTACGCAGTCAGGGTTTAATAAAGGAACAGAATGAAATCTTGAAAGTTAATTCGATTTACTATCCCAAACTAAAACAAGAATTGCTTAATAATAATTTTGTGATTAATGAGTTCGATTAATGTTTAAATATTTAAATTTGTTTGTGTTAGCTCAATCTGCGGAGGATGCTGCTAGAAAAACTACCGAAGAAACAAAAGAAATTCTCACCAAAATTACTACTTGGAAGGTTAGTCAAGCGTTAATAATTGTATTACTTTGCTATGTAATTATAAAAGTACTTGACAAATTAGTTGTTTGGATTTCCGAGAGAATAGCTAGAGAATGGCGATTGCAGGTTAAGCAATTTCTGCCCTTTTTACGCACTTTGGTTTTAACGATTACCATTGTCACTTTAATGAACTTGTTTCTGAATCTATCGCAAGAAAATATAATTGCCGTAACGGGTGCGGTAGCGGTAGCTTTGGGATTCGCTTTTAAAGACTATGCTAGTTCAATTATTGCGGGTATTGTAGGCATATTTGAAGGTGCCTACCGAGTTGGCGATCGCATCAAAATTGGCGAAGATTATGGTGAGGTTGTGAGTTACGGATTGCGAGGAATTCGTCTAAAAACCCCTACCGACAATCTTGTTACTATTCCCCATAATAAAATTTGGACGGAATCTATCTCTAATGCCAATACGGGAGAGTTAGAAGCGCAGGTTATTACCGAATTCTATTTTGCTCACGAAGTAGATGCTCCGCTGGTAACTAAAATTTTGTATCGAGCAGCGCATACGAGTAGATACACGCAGTTAGAACTTCCCGTAGCCGTCGTCATGGAAGAAACTCCCTACGGAACCCACTTCAAGCTCAAAAGCTATCCTTTAGATGCAAGAGACGAATTTACTTACAAAACTGACCTAATTAATAAAGCAAAAACAGCCTTTGCTAAATACAATCTAGCTTACCCCCGCTTGCTCGACCTCGAACAAAAGCAACTGAGTAATGGGTAATAGGTCAAAGGTTATAGGTTAAAGGTCAAAGGTAAATGATTGCAATAAATTAATTCCTAACTCCTAACTCATAACTCATCACTTTTTCTCCCCCTCTTCCCAAATAAGTAATCTTCTACCGAGAAGAAACATTCGTAACTATCTATATCTGAATTCCCAATTCCTGTAAAAATTTCTAACTGCTAAATACATTTTTATGAGTCTTTAGATTGATTAACATCTATACAAACAATTAGTAAGCTGACAAAAAGTGGTACAAAAATGAGTCCATATATTCTGATACTTCTTGCAGTTGGCTTACTTTTATTAACGGTTACTCTTGGTTCTGGTTGGATTGCTCGCTTACCTTTTTCTTACGCAATCATTTATTTAATAGTTGGTATTCTGCTGGGTTCTCAGGTTACAGGATTAATCAATCTTGATATAAGTACCAAAGCTCTCGAACGCATCACAGAGATGGTGGTAATAATCTCTGTCTTTGGTTGCGGTTTAAAAATGAATCGCAGACTAAATCTATCAGCTTGGAACACTACCGCTCGTTTAATTGGCTTTGTAATGCCGATTTCAATTGTAGCTCTGAGCGCAGTTGCTCGCTGGATATTAGGAATGTCTTGGGGTGCAGCAATTTTACTCGGAGCAATTCTAGCACCTACCGACCCAGTATTAGCTTCAGAAGTACAGCTTGCTCACATCAAGGACAAAAACGAGTTACGTTTTGGTCTTACTTCCGAGGGAGGTTTAAATGATGCTTTGGCTTTTCCTTTTGTTTATTTTGGTATTTATGCCCTCAAAGATAATAACTGGAACAACTGGTTTCAACAATGGGTTTTAGTTGATGTTATTTGGGCTATTATCGCTGGAATCGTCATGGGAATAGTTGTAGCTAAAGCCGTGATTTGGATTGATAGAAAATTGCAACGTCAAAGAAAAGCAGATGAATTGATGGAAGATTTTGTCGCTTTGAGCGCGGTTTTCCTAACTTATTCTTTGACAGAATTGGTAAACGGTTACGGATTTTTGGCGGTTTTTGTAGCCGGTTGGCTAATGCAAAATAATTATTATCATGCAAAAGAAAACGAAAAGCGTTTGAATCAATTAGAATTTATCGAGCAAATTGAAAAGCTATTAGAAGTAGGAACCATTGTTCTACTAGGCACATTATTAACAATAAATCCTATATTTGATTATTTTGGTCAAGCATTATTAATCGCCGCTTTTTTATTATTTATTATTCGACCATTAGGAGTTGCAATATCTTTATTCGGCTCCAATGTATCACCAATTAACCGTACTTTCATCGGTTGGTTTGGAATTCGCGGTGTTGGCTCCCTCTATTATTTAAACTATGCTGTAGGGAAAGAAATAGGAAGCTCCATAGCACAACAAATTACTTGGATAACTATTATTACTGTTGTTTTTTCGATTGTGGTACACGGAATTAGTTCTACCCCGCTAATGATGTGGTACAAACGCCGTGGTTCTACTTAAAATTACTAAAATTAAAAGTTATTTTTTTGAGAAAATAGTAAATTACGTAAGAAACCCGCAATATCAACTAGAGACGTTATATCTACGAGTATTTACAATAAATTATTAAAATTTTCTACTTCCTTATTCTCTATAAAGCGTGTTGAAATTCCTGACTAAATTAGATTACCTACTCAAAGAAACTTTTTTAGGTTTGCGTCGGGGTGGGTGGATGAATTGGGCTGCTGTAAGTACTGTTGCGGTGCTACTATTCTTATTCGGTATTAGTTTACAAACTTCTTGGCAGGTTGAAAAACTGCTGCATCAATTTGGTTCTCAGTTAGAGGTATCGGTATATCTCGAACCAGCAGGACGTGGAGAAAGTATTGAAACCTTGATAGCGAAAATGCCGGAAGTCGCTACAATCAAAACTATCACCAAAGAACAAGCTTGGGAAAAATTAGTCCAGGAAATGGGAATTTCCGATATTGAAGGAGCTACCCAACAATTGGATGGAAACCCTTTGGTAGATGAAATTAAAGTAAAAGCAATAAATTCTCAAGTCGTACCAGATTTAGCCACTAATTTAGCTAAAATACCAGTCGTCGATACGGTACAGTACGTCGATGAAGCAGTCAGACGCATTGCTCAATTACATCGAGGTTTAAATTGGGTGACGCTGACAATTACCGTAATTTTGACATTAACAGCAGTCGCAGTTACCAGCATTACAATTCGTCTGGTAGTCACAGCTAGACGTAGAGAAATCGAAATAATGCAGTTAGTAGGTGCGACTTCGACTTGGATTTATTTACCTTTTATCCTCCAAGGAATAACCTTTGGGATATTAGGTGGTGCTGTAGCTTGGATTTTTATAAGTCTTGTTCAACAGCTTTTGAATAAGATGCTAGCCAATCAACCCGAATTTATTCAATTTCTCACCAACGGTTTACAATTAACCTCCTTACAAATCTTATTGCTACCAGTCATTCTCTTAAGCTTCGGAGCAACAGTAGGATTAATAGGGAGTTTATTCGCGCTGCGAAGCAACGGTAAGATTAATAGGGAGTTTACTCACACTGCGAAAAGCGCAATTAAAGTTAATAGTTAGGAGTTAAGAGTTAGGAGTTATAAATTCAAACTTGATTAAAATTTACAGGTTACAGGTTACTGATAACTGATATAGCGTTTATTAAGCAACTGAGGTACAGCAATTATCTCCCCTCTACTTAATAATGAGAGGGGTTGGGGGGTGAGGTTTTGAGATGTACTTTAATAGAATGTTCGCTGATAACTGATAACTGTATGTCCCTCCGAGACACGCTACGTTAACACTGATTCATGATGTCACAATGGAATGCTTTATTAAAAAATCTTGGTGAGTGGGAAGGTTCTTTTACCCGTTTATCTCCTCAAGGTGAATTATTACAGGACACTAAGAGTGTTGTTTCTTTGTCAGGTTTGAATGAGAATCAAACGATTCGTCAAACTATCCGCTTGGGAGAAGATGAAAAAGTATTGGAATATAGCTCCCTAGGAAAGGGAATCATGTTTTTTGAAGATGGTGCTTTTTCCAATGGTTCTATTCAATTAGCCCCGTTTTCTGAATTTGGTGGTGAGTTTGGCTTTATTCATCAGAATCATCGCTTACGTTTGGTACAGCTTTTTGATAAAAACCTAAAGCTAAATACATTTACTTTAATTCGAGAACATCTTGCTCAAACTCAATCCTCACAACGTCCTGTTTTAACGGTTGATGCTTTGCTAGGAGAATGGATTGGTGAAGCTGTAACTATCTATCCCGATTTACAAAAACCGGATAGCTATTCAACGCAAATGTATTTACAAATTGAGAATGGAAAATTAACTCAAAGTCTCAGTTTTGCGAATCGGACTATTACCTCAACTGCTACTATCAAAAATTCCGTTCTGTTATTTGAACAAAATCAGGTACAGGTTTTATTACTTCCCGATGGTGCTTCGATTACTTCTCCATTACAAGTCCAATTACGTCAACCTTTGTTTCTCGAAGTCGGTTGGTTAATTAACCCGAATCTTCGTCAGCGCATGATTCGCAGTTATAACGATAAAGGAGAATGGGTTAGTTTGACTTTAGTTACAGAAAAGAAAAAATAGGGAATTGGTAATTGGTAATTGAGAAGAAAAAAGATTATTTACTGTTAATAGAGAGTTTTTAAGCTTTTAAAAATTACGAAATAGCAAGTCCTAAAAAATTTAAATTAATTGACGGTTTTTTAGTTTAAAAAGAAATTTTATTTAACCGCTTCAAAAAATGCGCGTTTTTTGCTATTTTATATAATGGGAAGCTAACCAAAATTTTATTAGGAAGCATGCCTCCCCATTATTGTATGGAACTCTTCTTACCTTTATACCATTTATCGGGTACTTATAAGAAATTTTTTTTGCTTTCAAATATAATTATTGTTCTCGGTTTTGTTTTTTATTTCTATTTAATTAAAAACGATTTACATAAATAACTTACATAAAATCACAGTTAGATTGCAAAGCTTTTTCTAAAAGAACTTGATATTCATCATCATCAATAGAAATAGCACCAAAACGTTCTAAATGAGGATTCATCATTTGAGCGTCGAAGAAGAGAAACTGTTTTTCACGCAATCTTTCGACTAGCTTAACCATAGCAACTTTCGAGCCTTCAGGAATGCGGAAAAACATTGATTCGCCGATAAAAGCACCACCAATGACAATTCCTAAAATCCCTCCTGCAAGTTTATCACCTTGCCAAGTTTCAAAACTATAAGCCCATCCGCTTTCCCATAGAGCGTAATAAATATCTTTCAATTCTTCAGAAATCCAGGTAGACTCTCGGTCAGCACAGCCATTAACAACTGCTTCAAAATCGCGGTTGATTGCAACGGAAAAACGCTCTTGGTTGATAACTCTTCTTAAAGACTTAGGGAAACGAAATCTATCATCTAAAGGAATTAAAGTACGATTCCGACTGCCATACCATCCCAAGTTATTATTTTCATCAGCCATGAGAAAATAGCCTTGGGAGTATCCTTGGATAATAGCAGCGACATCGTATTGCATAGAATTTACTTTTCAGTTTGCACTTAAGTAGGTCAGCATTAAAAATTGTAAGTATAACAAGGAAGTAGGAAGTAGAATAGGACTTAAAAACTCCTTTATATTCCGTAATTATTTGCGTTTATTTCCTTCGACCTACTTATCAACTAGCAGTTAGTATTTATTTGAAAGAGGATGAAAATTCACCTTACTACTAACAAATCTTGATTCCCAATTCCCACTTTTATCCAACTCTATCTGATAGCTTAATAAAAAATAAAGATATAAATAAATTAAAAAATTAAAAAAACCAAGAAATTAAAAATATGACTCAACCAATACCACCCATAACTTTACCACCAGCGGAAAATCCTCAACAAGAAGGAGAATGGTTACAACAGCGCTTACATTTGTTCTTAAATGAAGAATTTATTCCAGAAACTATTAATCAAGATATAGCCGAACGTGCAGCACAAATTTTCGTCCGACAGCGGATGGAAGGAGAAAATGATTTGGGAGAATTAGTATTAGCTATTGTCACAGAAATGCAAGCCTTTGACTTTTCCGAAAGCTTTTATGGAGAGTTTGCGATTGCTAACGCAGTCAGCGACCTACTTTTAGAAAGTTTGGGAATTGATAAATGTTGCGGACAGTAAAGAAAAGTTAGGAGTTAGGAGTTGTGAGTTAGGAGTTGAAAGTTAGAAGTTTTGAGTAATCTGGATTAAATTCGAGGTAAAAACCTCTTAATTTTTGTTGTAAAAATTCCTTGGATATCACCTTAAGCAATAATGACAAAAACAATGCTTGATATATCCTTGGTGCCTGTAACTTATAGAGTAGTACAAGTTATTAATTAGCTCCTAACTCCTAACTCCTAATTCCTAACTCCTAATTCCTAACTCCTAATTCCTAACTCCTAACTTGATCAAACTACCAACTAGACTTAACAACTCCAGGTAATAACCCTTTATGTGCCCAGTCGCGTAAAACGTTGCGACATAATCCGAAGTCACGGTAAACAGCACGGGGACGACCTGTAGCCCAGCAGCGGTTCATACGACGGGTTGGAGCGCTATTACGAGGTAAGCGCTGAATTTTACGATGAATTTCTAACTTTTCTAAGGGGTCTGCTGTTTGTCTAAATTCATCTAACAAATCTTGACGCTTATCCCAATACTTATCTACCATCTTGGCGCGTTTTTTCTCGCGCTCTACCATTGCTTTTTTAGCCATTAAATTCCTAATTGTTTTTGAACAGCATTCCCCATTCTATCGAACTGCACTACTTATGACATCAATATTTGCATTTTGTGGAGAAATTTGTTGCCCAATTGGACATAAATCAGCTATTTCGCATTCTTCACAAGCTGGATTTCTGGCTTTACAAACCGCACGACCGTGGTAGATTAGCCGAATTGACCAATTTTCCCAATCTGCTTGCGGTAATAATTTCATCAAATCTCTTTCAATGCGAACTGCATCTTCATGCTTTGTCAAACCTAATCTTTGGCTCAAACGACCGACATGAGTGTCAACCGTTACCCCTGCGTTAATCCCAAAAGCATGAGCCATCACTACATTTGCAGTCTTCCGAGCTACCCCCCGAAGTTGTAATAGTTCCTCCATTTTTTGAGGAACTTTTCCATCAAAGTCTTTAACTATCTTTTGACAAGCGGCTTTAATATTCTTGGCTTTATTCCGATAAAATCCTGTAGAACGAACTAAATTCTCAAGTTCTTCAATCGGTGCATTTCCTAAGCTTTCTGCATCTGGAAATTGACGGAATAATTCCGGTGTCACTTTATTAACTCGTTCATCTGTACATTGAGCGGAAAGAATTGTTGCGACAAGCAACTGTACCGGAGTTGAATAAGTTAAAGAACAAGTTGCATCTGGATACAAACGCTTAAGACGCACTAAAATAGAGTGCGTCCGCTGCTTTTTACTAGAAGACTTTTTTCGGTTAGTACTCACTGACTTGTAAGTAAGTAAATCACTTCAATACTGCTTTATAGCTTTGGGGTTGCTGACTCGAATAATTTTTGTACCCACTCTAATTGAGAAGTTTCCTTAACTATGAGCAGAATCCCTACTCCTAAAAGTAGCACTAAACCAGTTTGCATTACACCTTCTTGAATGCGATTTGGTAAAGGCTTACCGCGTACACCTTCAATTAACAGAAAAGCCAACTGTCCCCCATCTAAAGCCGGTAAAGGCAAAATATTGATGAAAGCTAAGTTGATGCTGATTAATGCTGCAAAAAAGAATAAACTACCAGTGTCGTTCTGAGCAATACTCGCACCGATTTTGACAATTTTTACTGGTCCTGCAACTTGACTTGCTGTTTGACCAAAGTTGGTAACTAATTTTCCAAATCCTTGAACTGTCTGAGAAATAATGTTTTCAAATTGAGTTGCACCAACGCTGAAAGCTTCTAAAACATTTTTGCTCGAACGACGTTCTATTTTACCGTTGTGAGATAAAGCAACACCGATACTTCCACTCCCAGATTTATCTTCCGGAACCACTGTTAAATTAAGATTTTTATCGCCCCTCTTTACCTTTAATTCAATCGGTTCTCCAGGATGCTTTTTGATAATATCGCTCAATAATGGTGTATTTTGCACAGATGTATCAAATTCTGTACCATCTGCTGCTAGAATCACATCTCCAGCCTTGAGACCTGCCTCAGTCGCTGCCATACTCATGTCTGGAGCAAGTTTAGGTATCAAAACTCCTGGTTGAGAAGCTTCAGGTATTCCGACAAAACCAACCTGTGAAACTAACAAAAAATAAGCAAAAATTAAATTCGCTATTACCCCAGCACTAATTACAATTGCTCTATCTAAAACCGGACGGTTACGCAGCAGATTCGGGTCATCTGGCTCAATTGTACTGTCGGGGTCATCATCCGGAAACCCAACAAAACCACCTAATGGAAACGCACGCACCGCATACTCTGTTTCAGATCCTTGATACTTTAAAAGTACCGGCCCGAAACCCAAAGAAAAGCGATTAACATGAATACCTTGAGACCTCGCTGCAACAAAATGTCCCAATTCATGGACAAAGATTAGTACAGCCAAAACTGCGATCGCCGCTAAAACTGACATAGATAATTTGTGAATTTATTTAAACTATACATTTCTTTATTTTAAATTGGGGATTGATAATTGGTAATCGGTAATTGCGAATTGGGAATTTGGGATTGGAAATAGTTAGGAGTTAGGAGTTAGGAGTTAATAGTTAGGAATGAAGAATGGGAATTATAAAAGTTAATTTTCTCCCTATCTCCCTATCTCCCTATCTCCCTATCTCCCTATCCCCATCCCCAAATTTATAATTCCAAAATTTCTTTACCACCTAAGTAAGGTTGCAGCACTGAGGGTACGTGTAGGGTTCCGTCAGGTTGTTGATAGTTTTCTAAGATAGCTGCCATTGTTCTTCCTACTGCTAATCCGGAACCGTTGAGGGTATGTACGAATTGGGTTCCTTTTTTACCAGTTTCTTTGAAGCGAATGTTTCCTCTTCTGGCTTGGAAATCCCCGCAGTTTGAACAACTAGAAATTTCACGATATTTACCGCTTGAGGGCAGCCAAACTTCTATATCGTAGGTTTTTGTGGCTGAAAATCCTAAATCTCCGGTACACAACTCAATGACCCGATAAGGCAATTGTAAAGCTTGTAAAATCGCTTCAGCATCATTGAGTAATTTCTCTAGCTCATCAAAAGAAGTTTCTGGACTAACCAATTTAACCAGTTCAACTTTGTTAAATTGATGCAGACGAATCAAACCCCGCATATCGCGTCCGTAACTTCCAGCTTCACGACGAAAACAAGGAGTATAAGCGCAGTGATAAATCGGTAATTCTTCTGAATTAAGAATTTCACTACGGTAAAGATTTGTTAAAGGAACTTCTGCTGTAGGGGTAAGCCATAAATCATCTTCGGCACATTTAAAGCTGTCTTCTGCAAATTTTGGTAATTGTCCCGTTGCTGTTAAAGACTCCGAATTAATCAAAAACGGTGGAACTACTTCCACATAACCGGCTTCGACCTGACGATTGAGCATGAACTGAATCAAAGCTCTTTCCAAAGCCGCTCCAGCCCCAATTAAGGCAACAAAACGACTTTGAGCAACTTTTACAGCCCTTTCAAAGTTAAGAATCCCTAACTTTTCACCAATTTCCCAATGAGGAACAATATTGGAATTTTGAGGTAAATACTCATCACCCCAGCGTCGAATTTCTACATTCTCTTCTTCACTTTTACCAATAGGTGTAGACTCGCTGGGTAAATTAGGAAGAGCAAGTACTCGCTGTTCTATTTCGGCTTTAATCTCTTTCTCTTGAGGCTCAAATTCACCTAATTTGGCTTTCAGAGAATTACCTTCCTCTCGTAAATCCTTGATTTCTGGGTCTTGAGGACTGGTACCCGACTTAATTTTTTGTCCTACTAACTTACCAATTTCATTACTGCGAGCTTGAAGTTGACTTCGGGTTGTTTCTAAATCGCGCTGTCGTTGGTTCAAATCAACAATCGGCTGAATATCGTAAGTATCGCCACGATTTTTCAACCTTTCTAGGATTAATTGGGGATTTTCCCGTATTTGCTTGATATCTAGCACAGATGTTTCTCAGTTTAAGTTATAGGATTTAAAATATTTGAGTCAACACACCAAGACATATTGTAGTGTTCGTCCTGACTTCATAGCAAAAAAAATTTCTCCGAGAATACAAAAAATAATTCTGGCCTTGAATTAAGCACTTCACAATAATCGAGCAAACTAATTCTCTCTTAACAAAAAAATATCAAGTAAAGACAATAGAAAATTCCGGATCGAGATAGAGAAGAAAAGAAACAGTGAGCAAGAAGTTTCCTTCCTCCAATCTTCTTACTTCCTCGTTTAGCTCTTAAATCGTATCGCCTTCACACTCACTTGGTGATACGATTTAACAACCAAATTGAACCTACAAGCCCTACGAAATGGGCTGTAATTGTATTATTGTTTGCCTGGACTACAAGCATATCTTGACCGCTGATTCGGTTGGGGTCTACAGCACCCAGGGTAGTTATAGTTTGACTTGATACTGCTTTAACTACTAAAGAGCCAACAATTGCTTGCGCTCCTAATAGGGTCAACAGCATTCCCACTAAATTTACTATCAAAGCCAACTGCAAAGTTTTAACTGTCTCAACTTTACGAGGACGGTTAGCAGGATTCGTTGATTGTAGGTTTCTGCCAATATTTTTACAGCGAAATGCTAAATAAACGCTGATTCCTAAAGAAACTATGCCACAGACGGCTAAGAATACCCCAAAGCCAGTTTCAGCAGCGGCCGAAGGAGTCCCCGGTCTGCGACCTAGGTTACTTACAAATACTAATAGCAGTAAGCTGGAGACAACACCCAGCACTGATTGCAGTACAAAACTAATCCACCCTGTAATACGAAAATTCTGCCCGATAGAACGGACTTTGGAAGAAGACGGATTGTCTAGCTGTTCTGACATATCAAAAAATTAATAGGCTCTCTTTTAGAAAATTATTGCACCAACTAAACATACAGGTGAAGGACAATAAATAAGAGTGTAAGTACATAAATTTTTCACATTATTTTCGTCGTCTGCGTAACTATTTATAGATAGCTGCTTGAGAATACCTGATTTTACCTTATCAAAATAAGTTAAATTACCTAGGGGATAATTTTTCTAAAAAAGTATTTGTTAATTTTTACAAAAAATTAGCAATTTACCTTTATTATTGCTTAAGTGCCATTTTATGCTTAAGCAGTTCTAATTTGCTTAGCATCACTTGACACACTGATGGCGATGAAAATTGCTGTCAAGCTACTCCTCACAACACTACTTTCCGAGTTTGGGTAGGGGTGCGGTTCACTGCACCCCAATTTTAGTGCGACAGTACCATAAGTAACAATCATGTGCTTTAATGTAGTGTTTATAATGCAGACCATATGAGTCTAAGTAGCGTTATATACTTACATTTTATGGAGTAGCACTATATACTCTCTATAGAAATTACAGACTCAATATTAAGGCATTTTTTTAGCCATTCACTAACTATGAAACTTGAGGATATATATCAATTCTTTGAAAATCCTCCGCCGACCTACCTCTGTCAGGAACTAGCTGTTTGTTATATCTTGTCTGTTTTGCAACAAGGGGAATCTTACGGCACCGAGTTGATCCAGAAACTGGAGGCCGAATATCCAACTTATCGACTTTCAGATACTGTACTTTACAGTGCGATTAAGTTTCTTGAAGACCAGAAAGCAATTACTGGATATTGGAAGAAGCTTGAAGGACGCGGTCGTCCCCGACGGATGTACCAAGTTTCCTCTGAATGGCAAACTCTAGCCCAAGATTTAGCTCGTCTTTGGCACGATTACATTAAGCGGAGAAATATTTAGTGTAAAGAGGACAATTTACCAATAATAATGGTAATTGTTTCCTCTGATTACACCTCCTAACTTGCTATGGATACTCCTATTCTGCCATCCACTTTGCTGCTCACTTTATTAATGTCGGTCGGGTTATTTTTCTTTATTAGGGCTTCTACTAAAGACCGTACAGAAACAGCGCAACTGGTATCCCAATTAAATGAAGCCTCTTTAATGCCTCAATTAAAGGACTACTTTCGAGCGAGGTCTTATCGAGTGGCAGCGGTAGACCCGCAAAAAAATCAAGTAACTATGACTGGTTTTGTTAAGCCCAGTTGGTTTTTAGCCATATTTTTGACTATTCTGGCGGCTGTTGGTTTTACTTGCCTATCATTAATCTTGTCTTTGCTTTTTTCTAGTCAAAGCTTTCTGCTTTATGGGATAGTCATACTATCCCCTATAAGCGGCATTTTCTACTGGAGCAAAGCAGGAAGGGAAGAAAAAGTGTTGTTGACTGTTGAAGATTCCAACAGCGAACAAAAGGCTAAAATTACTGTAATTGCTCATCGAGATGAAATTATTTCTCTAGAAGAAGCATTACAACTCAAAAGAGCTTGAATTATCGCCTTTAAACATGTAAATATTTCTTCAAGGCACTATCCTTGTTGCCTTGAGCGAAATAAATATAAGTTCATAGCTTTTGAGATGCAACTTGTTGTTAATTTATTTCACAACAAATTGGTGTGCTGCCCAAAAATAAGTTAGGTCTTAAGCGACTAATATTACTAAACTTTATTGTTCAACAATTCTGATTCAGTGGTAGGTATTGACTAAAACCAAAAATTGCGACCTATCTTTTCCTTTAAGAATAGAAAAATATATAGTCGCTGGATTTCTTGGTTCAAATCTAAAGCTGAGTTAACTTCCAGCAGGGAAGCAGCGTTATATTTATAATCAGTCTTGTCTGCAGCTAATAAACTACTCTTTTTGCTAGTAAAGATATTTACAGTTCTTCCAAAGAAGAGTATGGTCGGGTGCAGCAATCATACCTATTAAACTTAAAAATTCTCCAACCGTTTATCGACACCGGCTTTAAAACAAATTACCGAAATAGCGTAAATAGTTGCTTCTTATCCAAAATAATCCACGAACTAACTATAAACCTCTATATTGAGACAGATATATAGGACAAAGGGTAAGGATAGGTAAGAACAATCCAGCTGATAGCTGGAGAGCTATAACAGGCAAAACAGGAACTTGATTTATAAAAAATGTGAGAAGTTGGAAACTCCTACATAGAATGTGGGAGAGGAAAACCACTAAGTACTTTTAAGTGCTTAGTAGTTTTCCATTGGGTAGTTAATCCCTAAGTCATGTTAACTTTCTCCCAAAGGGAGACGCTTCGCGAACGACAATGTTTAGAGTCGGTGAGGCAGTCCGTTGCGGGGATTCCCCCCGTTATCGGAACTGCCGAACCCCGAAGGGGTAACTTCCGAGCAGCATTGGCTTAACCCATACACCTGTTTAACTACTCAGTTATAGAGCAGGAAACTGGTGAAGCAGTGTGGTCTTGGGAAGCCATTGCGGTCTTGGGGTCTCCCCAAGGGTCGCAAATGGCGTGGTTTCCCCCATGAACAACTGCTGAACCCCGAAGGGGCTACACATATCCTGGTATGAACTTTAACTCTTACTCTAAACTAGCACCCATAGGATACCAAGTCTGGTCAACTAGAGCGGTCTAGAACAGGTCTGGAATCTCCCGGCTAGCGGGGGGTTGTTGACACCTTTAACTGCACCAGTTACTACTAAGGTCTGAATGCTCGTTCGCCGTATAAAATTACCAAATCCTTATACCCTAAACCATTAGTCTCGAAAAATAATTTATCCTCACACTTACGACTCACCATACAAAAATTCAACAATTATATGGAATGAACCAAAATTAAGCATCTTTATCGAACTGATTTTACTGGCAAATAATTTCAAAACATTAAGAAAACATAAACATTTAAAAAAAATGCATCATTTTGCCAGTTAATAGATTGTTGTCAAAAGTCACACTCAAAACTTAAGACAAACAACCTTCGGAGAGACTCGTTTACCGAGCAACGGCAACAGCTAATGCTTCTGGAATCGATGTCGGTTCCATTGTTCTCAAACTCGGAAACAAAAAGTGATTTTCTTCAACGTACTGAGCACCAAACAGACCTTTTTCAGCCCAGAAATAGCGGTCTGTAGTGTGTTCGTTACGCTTCACTAGCAGCAAAGCAGGCGGAAGAATACCCTCAGCTTGAATAAATTTTCTCGCTGCCGTCACGGGTTTATCTTCACCACTTTCGATGCTATATTGAGGCACGTGTTCTAGAATACGTCGTCCTTCCTGACGACGACGGCTTTTGCGCTTCCTTCTCCTAGCCAAACTATTTTCCTCCTCGTGTTAGCTCTGGATTGTAGTTATAGCTACAAAATCCGAGCCAATTATAAAAGTTTTACTAAAAAAAATCAATGGTTTGTAACCAAACTGAAATCAAAAAATAATTATTTACATGTAAATAAATCAAAATTATTGAGTAATATAATGCTTCATAATCAATTATTAGGAGTCAGAATTAGTTAAGCTTTGTTAAAGGGGTAATTTTTATCCGCGATTTAATTCCCGGTTTAATCCCGATTATTATATCAATCGCAGTTTTTGTACAATCGCGAACCAGAAGAATACCTAAAATGATAGTTTCTGCCAGTTCAGAGTTTGTTGCTCTGTGCCGAGAACAATTAACGCTGCTAGCCCAAGGATTGGGAGCATCTTTGAGCGTTGTATATTTGACGCAAGAATTGGCAGAGGTTCCACCACATAACGGGGAAGCCAAGTTAATTCCTGTTGCGGTTTATCCAGAGACTGCTGTAGTCGGATTTGAGCATCAGGTAGCTTTACCATCTGTTAATCGCTATTTACTAGCTGGTTCAACAGAGGAAAGCAGTTTGCCATTAGATAATAATTTCTCAAATAAAGCTCAAGAAAATAATCAAGAATACTTGATGGAAGGAGAGCAAATTGTTTTACCTTTGATTCACGATTCGGTGATGATGGGGTTGTTGGTAACGGGTAGGGAAGACCGAGCTTGGAATGATAGCGAACGTACTCAAATTGAAAGTGTAGCTCAAAGTTTGGCGATTGCTTGTATTATGGATAGACGGCGTGCTTGGTTAGCAAGCCAGTTGCATAATCATCAAATAATGCAAGAAAAGCAGCTAGATTTGATGGATAATTTATTGCATCAATTTCGCAATCCATTAACGGCTTTGCGGACTTTTGGAAAACTCTTGACGAAGCGATTGCGACCAAAAGATGAAAACCGGGAAGTTGCTTTATCTATAGTTCGGGAAACCGATAGACTTAAAGAATTACTACAGAAGTTTGATGAAGCAATTGATTTAACTCCAGAAGATTTACTTCCAGCCAAATTACCAGCACAAAATCAACTAGAAGTAGAAGCAACTGTTGAAGTTGACAAACCTTTATTGTTATTAAATGGTGCAGAACGAGAAATAGTTGATTTAAATTTAAATGAAGTATTGCAGCCGCTATTAATATCAACTGAAGCAATAGCCCAAGAACGCTCTCTACAATTAATAACTAAGATTGAGAGTAATTTACCTGACGTGCGAGGCAATTACCAAGCATTAAGAGAACTATTGAGTAATTTGATTGATAATGCTTTGAAATATACTCCCGCAGGCGGCAAAATTTTAATAGAATCAATAAGAGACGAAGTTAACTTTTTAGGAATTGCTATTAGTGATAACGGACCGGGAATTCCACAAAAAGATTTAGAGCATCTTGGAGAAAGAGGTTATCGAGGAGTACAAGCCCAAACAGAAATTCCCGGTTCCGGATTAGGATTAACTATAGCAAAACAATTGATAGAGCAAATGCAGGGTGAAATGGAAGTTTTCAGCCCTGCTAATCGTTTTGCTATTAAGTCACCAGAAACTCCAGGAACTACTTTTATTATTCGTTTACCGGAAGCAAAGGTCAAAGGTTAGAGGTTAAAGGTTAAAAAATAGGAGTTATTCAACTAATTCCTAACTCTTAACTCTTAACTCTTAACTCTTAACTCCTAACTTTTCTCGTTCTAGCGGTATGAAACCTCGAAACTTCTAGCGATGGTCATTTCTAGGTCGGTATCTGGGTCGATAACGATTAGGTCAACACTCTTTTTGTTGAAGAAGATTCCAGTTATTGCACCGATAGCTGCACCACCTAATACTTCTTCGGTTGCTACAGCACGGTCACCTGTTACCGCAGCGACAGCAGCAGCAGCACCCGCACCTAATGCAGTATTCTTGATGATACCTTTTGTGCTGGTACCTCTCTTGACGGTCTCAGTTTTGGTAATTACTCCAGAAGAAGCGCTGATGTTATATTCTTTTCCGCTGGTAGTAATAAGTCTTTGAGCTATGAATTGAGAACCACCATTCGCAGGTTGAAGTTTACCTACAACACGAGAACCTGCTGGAATTACTAAATCTCCGTTGTCTGTAATTACGTTTTGAGAAATAGTTAAGGTCAAAGGTGCTGTTTCATCCTTGGTGACCATAATTTTTTCTGCTTTGTCGTACTTGACAGGAAGAACTGTTCCTTCAGGGATAGTAACAACCGGTGAAGTGGTATTAAGAGCTACGATGTAGGGTGAACTGATAGCTGTAGCTTGATTGCTGCTAACTAAAGCTTGATAAATATAAGCAGCTACATCTGCACGGGTTGCAGTTCCTTTAGGGTTTAAGAATTTAGTATTGGGATAATTAACTACCAATCGCTTCTCTGTTGCTGCTGCGATAGGGTTGCGAGCATAGCTAGAGATGTTAAAAGCATCGTTATAATATCCGAGCGCGTTTTGAGGATTATTCGCAACGTAGTCTAAACCGTTGGAAAGAGAAACCAATACCTGCTCGCGAGGAATATTTTGGGTAGGACGGAAAACTCTTCCAGGATATCCAGATAAGAAACCAGTGGTATAAGCTTCTTGAATTGCGTCGTAAGCCCAATAGTTACGCGATACATCAACAAAGTTAATTCCTTGTCTCTCTTGACGCTTGTTGAAAGCTTTGCGAAGCATCGCAGCATATTGAGAGCGGGTTACTGGTGCATCTGGACGGAAGCTACCATCGGGAAAACCGGCGATAACTCCTCTTTGTGCTAATTCCTGAATAAAAGGTGCTGCCCAATAGTTAGATGAAACATCATAAAAACTAGTTTGAGCTTGGGCTGGTGCGGTTGCAACTAACGGTGCTACAGTCGCTGCTGTGACACCTAAAGCCATGAAGACAGCACATTTTGATTTCCAACGATTTAGATTAGACATTAGTTTTTTCTCCCCAACAATTCCGTTCATTACTGTTAATTAGTTTGACAATATCTCAGATTAAATGTTCCGAGTTATTTTAATTTTTAGTGTCTCTTTGAAGCACATTGCTCAGAGTTTATCTTATTAATAAACTTTGCTATATAAAGACTATTTACATACAATTAACTCAGACGCGTAGTTAATATAATAGTTGCCTTAAATAGGAAAAAAGTTCCGTATTATATTCATATATGAGTTTTAAATAAAGCAAGCAAGTTTAAGTGTCTCGCGAAGGCTTATCCTTCGCCAGTTATAACCCATTGAATATAAAGTTACTTAATCAATGTGTCTGTTTAGGCAGGCTTAATTTTTCAGCACTGATAATGTTTACAAAAATTTAACTATAGTTTTTTTGCTTTTGGTTTATATTATGTTGGCTTCAATAGAATTAATAAATTACTTTTATTAGTGATTGTATAATCTCTCTATGTGTATTTTATACAACCAGTAAATGGGGATATCAGGAATACTATAGTTTTCGGTTTGACGTAAATCCCGGTCAAGGCGGTTTTAGCATCTCCCTAAGTTAAGGAACTGGCTTGGTAAGTAGGTCGGCGTTGAAAATCCTAGTTAAGACCAGGAAGTAGCAAGTAGCAAGTAGCAAGTAGCGACAAGGGTAATTTACATCTTGTTACATAGCTCCGTTTAGTTGTGCCGACTTACTTACTTAGTATCGTTTTTTGTCTGACAAACTTTCTAAGAGGGATTGAGGAATTAAGAGTTATTAACTTAGTAGTTCCGATATGACTCTCATCAAGCTGCTTAAACTTCGATTAAAACTCGTTATTTGAAACTTGCTACTTATACACCAATTCTAATCACCCTGACTCTGGCTATGATGGGGCTACTCAAACAAAGTCTACCCTACCTACTTCCGGCTAAATTAAGCGCATCTTTATAAAGAAATGGTATAGCTAGTGGCTACTTTTACGGTATATAGCTAATCTCAACTGTTTGCTGTCTTCTGAAAAAACAAGCCACCGTGCACTTAAAGGTTTCAAGCGACGATGGCATTTGATTAAATTAGAGGAAAATATTATGAAAGTTTTAATTTTAGAAGCGAGATAGCGATAAATTAGAGCGCAAGGTGACATCTAAGTCGTTTTGAGGGTTGATAACTACAACTTCTACTGTTTTGCGTCGTAATAAGATACCTGCTATGGCACCTGCAGCAGCACCAGCTATAGGTTCTAAGGTTTCAATTTTATTGTTTCCCGTTATTAGAGAGATTACGGATGCAGCAGCAGTACCGTAAGCAGCATCGGTTAAGATTTTCCCGGTACTAGCACCTCTTTTAATTGTTTCTTTGTTGGTAACTACCGCAGAAGTTGCATCGATATTCTGTTTTCTACCATCGGGAAATACTAATTCTCGTGCGACGAATTGAGAACCTTTTTCACCTCTAAAAGTTGCAGGTTCTAATTGTCCTACAAGTTCACTACCCCGTGGAATTAATATGTTTCTGTTGCTATCAATAATATTGGTTGCAATTGTTAAAGTTAGGTCGGAAGTTTCATCGGGTGTGACAACAACTTTCTCTTTATCAAAAGTCACGGGAAGTGTCACTCCTTCAGGAATGGAAACACCTCTTGATTGTTGTCCAAAAATAGCTTGTGCAGTAGCGGGTTTTGATACTAAGATAGGCGCAGCCGCAGCAGTTGTGATTCCTAGCGCTAAAAATGCAGCTGTTCCAGATTTGAAACGACGAAAGCCAGTCATAAGAGAATTCCTTTAGTCTTGAGACTGTATGTTATGACGCGAACATAATAATATTGTTTCTAAATTGTTTCTCAAAAAATATTCAGTTTGTTAATTGCTAGTTGTTTAATCATTATTGAGATTTTTTTATCTTTCTAGAGGTATAGTTTACACGATTAAATTTTTTGATGACGCTATTTTTTTTACATTGTTCCTATACTTTTGTGTAGTATTTTTTATTTTTTTACTATTAGGAAACCCGGCTTTTTTAACAAACCGGGTTTATGAGTGATGGGGATTTTGGCGTTGCTGATTAAAAGTATGATTTGCCCCCCAGCCCCCAACTTTGAGGGAGAAAAATAATTTCAAGTCCCCCAATTTTGGGGGATTTAGGGGGCATAATTAGATATGCAAAGAATAAATTCATATCTCAATTCAGCAACACCGGAATTTTTATGATGAATGAATCTAGGATGTGCTATCGCTTGACAATACTACTGCTCAATATCAGTTTATATCTATTGCTGTAACGCACCATCAAAAAGCTCTTATCGCAACTTGATTGACTATTCTAAGCTTGTTTTTTGGAACGCTTACGACGGAGCATAACGCCGAACCCACCAGCAACTGCTGTACCTAAGATGGTGAAAGGTTCGGGTACGGGTTCGGTTTGAGCGTTGCTTATTTGTAAAGCGGATGTGCTATTAAAATCACCTATATCAACGACTCCTATTCCGACTTGATAGTTACCAGCATTAGCAAAGGTATAGTTGAAAGTTCTTTTACCCGTTTCTGAATCAAAGAAACTCGAAGCATTATTTGTATTAGTTAAATCAGCGAGTCTGGTCACAACTCCGTTAGCTACGAAAAATGCATAATCATCGAATGTATCGTTGGTGAGATAATTCCAGTCGAATGAAAGTCGGTCACCTTTTCTCGCATTTAGATTAGTTGTAATTGCAGAACCTTCAGTTGCTGCATTAAACAAGTCATTATCTAAAGCATCAGCACTTAAACCCACGCTAGTTTCTATTGCACCTATAAACTAACTAAAAGCATAATATTTTTCTTTTTACTTTGTTCTAAATAAAAAATACTGTCGCTTTTGCGAGAGAATAGAATTTGGGAAAACTTTTAAATTATCAAGCTCCTAACTTTCCAGGAATTACGCAATTGTCACAATGTACCGTTGGTACGTGACACTAAAAAGGTTATTGCTAAGTTCAGAATTAGTCAAAGTTTCACAGCAACGACAATAATGCGGGAAGAAAATCTACACCGCATTTTGCCTCCCCTACAAGAAAAATATGCCAGTTGCGTAAGTCCTACTTTCAACAGAAACACAATCCAAAATCCGAAATCCAAAATCTAAAATCGAATGACGCTCATTTCTCGAATGCAATCGGTACAATCACCGATAATCCCCGTAGTTGGGGAGTTAATCAAAAATTCTCCCGGTACTATATCTTTAGGACAAGGTGTTGTTTCTTATTCTCCACCTGCGGAAGCTATAGAATTTTTACCTCAATTTCTAAGTAATTCTTCCAATAATCTATATCAAGCAGTTGAAGGAATTTCCCCTTTAATAAATACGCTCAAGAAAAAATTAGCAGCTTTCAATAAAATCCAAATAAACGAAAATAACCGTATTGTCGTCACTGCTGGAAGCAATATGGCATTTATGAATGCTGTTCTTGCAATTACAAACATAGACGATGAAATAATCTTAAATACGCCATATTACTTCAATCACGAAATGGCGATCGCCATGACTGGTTGTAATCCGGTTTTGGTAGAAACTGATGAAAACTACCAGTTACAACCAGATAAAATTCTTGAAGCAATCACCCCAAAAACCAGAGCAATAGTTACAATCTCACCCAATAATCCGACTGGAGCGGTGTATTCACGAGAGTTATTACAGCAAGTCAATGATATTTGTCGTCAGCGAGGAATTTACCATATCAGCGATGAAGCTTATGAATATTTTACTTACGATAATGTAAAACACGTTTCACCTGGTTCATTTCCCGACAGCAGTAACCATACAATATCCTTATTTAGCCTTTCCAAAGCCTACGGATTCGCAAGTTGGCGCATAGGATACATGGTGATTCCGCAACACTTACTGACATCAGTTAAAAAAGTTCAAGATACAAACTTAATTTGTCCACCCGTAGTATCTCAATATGCAGCTTTAGGAGCATTACAAGCAAAACCAGAATATTTGAAAGATAATATTCAAGCAATTACTGAAGTACGAGAATTAGTAATTGAATCTCTCAAAGGTCTTGAAGGTATCTGTACAATAGCTCCTGCTGATGGTGCTTTCTATTTCTTCTTAAAAGTTAAAAGTCAAATTGATGATTTTGAATTAGTCAAACGACTGATAAATGAACACAAGATAGCAGTACTTCCGGGAACTACCTTTGGGATGAATCAAGGTTGTTATTTACGTGTTGCTTACGGAGCTTTGCAAAAAGAAACTGCGAAAGAAGGAATTGAAAGATTGGTGAACGGGTTGAGGGATTTTGGATTTTAGATTTTGGATTTTAGATTTTGGATTGAGAGTTAGGAATTAATATTTTATTTGTAGGGTGCTGTGACATTTTTAAAACATCCTCTTAGTCCTTTTAATGGACTTTTGCTATTAGACGGAGAGCAGCGCGTTGCGGAGGTTCCCTCCGTTGTAGCGACTGCGGGGGAATTACATTCCTCGGCGGGTAAGATTATAAATGAATAATTTTGATTTTTTTATTAGATTACTTCTATTTCCCAAATACCAAATACCAAATATAGCGTTTATCAAGTAACTGAGTACAGCGATTACCTCACCTCGATAAATCTGTACTTCATCTCCCCTCTCCTTAATAAGGAGAGGGGTTGGGGGTGAGGTTTTAAGATATGTACCTCACCAAACTAAGAAACGCTATACCAAATACCAATTACCAATTGCCAATTACCAATTAACAATTCAAAATGCTAATCATCAACAAGATAATAGAAATTGAAACGAATGAAGGTATTAATATCCACAATATAACACCGCAAGTAGAAGCAATTATTTCATCAAGTGAAATAAAAAATGGTCATATTTTAGTATTTTCTCGTCATACAACAACGGCTTTAGCTATCAATGAAGATGAATCAAGATTGCTAGAAGATGTCAAAGTTTTTTTACAAAATCTAGCGCCAAGTTCGGATAAATATTTGCATAATGATTTGCATTTGAGAGGAGATATTCCACCAGATGAACCAATGAATGCTCATTCTCATTTAATGGCAATGATGTTAAGCAGTAGTGAGGTTATTCCTATTGTTGACGGAAAATTAGCTTTGGGAACTTATCAATCTGTATTGTTTTTCGAGTTGGATGGAGCAAGAAAAAGAACTGTATTTTGTCAAATATCTGGAATCAGTGAACAGTGAATAGCTAACTGTTACCAATTACCAATTACCAATTACCAATTACCAATTATAAATCTAACTTTTCAAATTCTGGTTGTCCGTAAATCATGTTTTCATCGATTGCGGAAAGTACTTTGTTGTTAGTTTTTTCGGAGTTGATGCTACGACAGGCTAATTGTGCTACGTCTGCACGATGAATTGTTCCTGCAATTTTAGGGTCTTCAGTTAATATTCCGTTTCCCGTACTTGGTTCGGATTTTAGTCCGCCGGGACGAATTACTGTATAATTTAATCCGCTTTCTATTAGATGCTTTTCGGCTTTTTCTTTTTCGATTAAAACAGGTTTGAGAGTTTCTAATGCTTGAGGAGGTATGGCATTTGCGCTGTTTCCGCTACCGATTGAAGAAATTAAAATAAACTTTTTAACACCTGCTTTGACTGCGGCATCAATGAGATTTTTATTACCTAAATAATCAGCACGTTCGCTATCTTTAGGTACTCCACCAATTGTACTAATAACTATATCAATTTTCTCTTCTGCTAGAATTGCTTTTTCTACATCATCTATATTTAAAGCATCACCTAATGCTACCGTTATACCCATTGCTTCTAATTCTTGACGCTTCTCTTCAGTTCTCAAAAGCGCTTTAACTTGATTTTCTTGTGCGGTTAGACAATTAGCAATTTCTCTACCAACACCGCGACTTGCTCCAGCCAAAAAAATGTAACTAGTAACCATAGATAAGTTCAGCAATTAGATAGTAGACAATATTTTTAATATATCTTTTTTTGGTTTATCTAAACTATCTAAAAGTAAATCTAAAATTAAATAAGAGTCTTCCTAATGAACTAGAAATAACTTCTTACAGATTCTCATCCCTATTCCCTGTTCTCTACTCACTAATTAAAAATCTATTCCTTGAAGATTAAAAAAAATATAACTCGCGAAAGAGCGAAATCGAATACACATTAATATAAATTTGTAAATAATTGAATATTTGAATAAACAATAGTCACTATCAGTGATTATAAGAGTTTTAAAGCAAAGCAGAGGGAGAATATTATGAGTAACGGAGAAAAACAAGTTTTACCTGAAAATCCAGCTTTAGCAGAACCTGGAAAAGGTGCCCCCGGTAATAATCATAAAGCGGTACAAATGGCACAAACTACTGCAGTAAATCCACCAGACGCGAAAATTCCTTCTAATGCTCCTACCGAACAAAGCAAGCAGCAAATAAAAGCTGTAGAAAAGCAAGAAGAAGGTACAATGAGTACCACAGATGGTTTTGTTATCGATGAAGCTGGTCAGCTTGATAACTATGCGGTTGAACCAAAAATGTATGTAGAAGAAAAATAATTTTGCTAATCAAAGTTATATTTTGATGTAAGAATTCGATTTGTAGAGACGTGAAACAAACTTCGCGTCTCTATATTTTTGCTATGTTTAGCATTAGTTGGCTAAAAACTCATCAAGTTAACTTATGAGCGAACAATTACAAGAAGGTTCTGAGAAACTTCAAAAAACTGGACGAGTAGCTGCGACATCAGTCATTTGGGGTGTTAGTGCGGGAATGCTCGCGATTTGTATCCCGCTTGTAATTGTGACAAAAACTGGTGCAATTTTACCTTTCGCTGCAATTGTAGGGGCAGCGGTTGCTACTTTTGCAGTATGGAGGGGAGATAATAAGTCTCAAGTTAAGCAGCTAGAAGAGAGAATTGCTTTGTTGGAAACAATGGTGACTAGGGAGAATTCAGACGGAAGCTAGTAATTAAGCAAAAAATGCACAATCTCTCGGGTTTCGCTATAATTTATTTCCACTACGAATAAATACTCTTAAACAAATATGTTTTATTTAAGAATAAATCTTTGTGGCTGCGTAAAAAATCCATTATTATGTTACCGTAACTTTTAAACTACTTATATAAGAGAGATTATCTATATTACGCAGAAGTAAGCCGATTTTTATTTACGGTCTTTTCTATGTATATTGATATATTTTGATTAGCCGACGAGGAATAATTGCCTTGGTTTAAATTTTTTTAGCTATTCATAATTGTCACCCAAGGTATGGATGTAAACTCTATCAATTTACTGAAAGCTCAACAAGCCGACTTTCTTGAGCGGATTAAAAAAACAAAGACTTACGAAATTACTTTGCTTGAAAGTAACGTTAAAGGTTGTCATCGAGAATATATGCCATTTTGGGGCGAAAAACTAGCAACGCTCCTCGATAATGCTCGCTTACAAGCAGAAGTTTTAGCTCGAAATCCGCCAGCAATTCCATCTGAATATCCTGAAGATTCGGAGTGGGCTATACCTTTTGTAACATACTTTCAAAACCAAGCTGAAGATTATTTTTTGCGAGAGTTTATTACTGAAGAAGTAGTGAAAGGCTGTTTTGGTAGGTTAGTGAAAAAGATACCCCAAGACGCGATAGATTGTATGGAGTTAGATGATGAAGGAAATCTTCGAGGTGAAAGTAGATTTGCTTTTTCTGTGACAAATAATCCTGATATTAAAATTAGAGTTTGTGTTGCTGATTCCGAGAGTTTTAATAGTATCAAAAAAGATAAAGCTCGCTGGACAATTCAGCAGGAAGATTTAAATAATTATCAGGCAATCTTTTTTTTATGCATGTTTTTCCCCGGCTCCGGACAAAGAGGATATGAAAAAGAAGCTCTAATTTCTGGATTTTTACCTACGAACCAAATTGAATTTAATGGCTCTTACATTTCTATGCAGCCAAGTAAATTACTTTATTCGGGAGGCTTAAAATGGTACTTGAACTTACTTAAAAATAAACAAAATTTACCAAAGGAAACTGATGAGATTAACCAAGCTAAAGTAGTCTCTACTCTTTCACCAAATCATCCTCTAGAAAGCGTTATCAATGAATGGCAATGTTCCCATACTTTAGTGGGACATATTAAAGGAATTAACTGTATTGCTTTAAAACCTAAAAGTAAGAGTGATTCGCAATCTTTAATCGCTAGTGGAAGTCGGGGAGAAATAAAGCTTTGGAATTTAGAAAATGGTGATTTAATCGCTACTTTGTCAGAATACCCTTGGCTTCGGACTGGATTTGTTGATGAAGTTAATTATTTAGCTTTTAGTCCCGATGGACAAACTTTAGCGAGTGGTGGGGCTGATTCCACTATAAAAATGTGGCATTTGGGTGCAAAAGATTTAATAGATATCATGCATAAACATAATGGCATGGTACGCTGTGTTGCCTTTACTGCTGATGGTAGGATGTTAGTAACTGGGGGTGACGATAGAAAAGTCCAGTTCTGGGATATGACTGAGCGTCAAGTTATTATGACTCTTTCTTTGGATGATACTGCCGCTCATTCTCTAATCTATAGTCAAGATGCGAAAACTTTAGCTACAGGTAGTTATCGCAAAATAAAGGTCTGGAGTATTTCTACTGACAAAGAAATATCTTGTATTAATGTAGAATTACGGCATTGTCTTACTAGCCATTCTCACATAGTTTCTTCCCTAGCGTTGAGTAAAAATGGAACAATTCTTGTGAGCGGAAGTAAGGATAAAACAATTAAAGTTTGGCATTTAAAAACAGGAGAATTACTTCGTACTCTCAAAGGACATAAAGATGGGGTTAATACAGTCGCAATTAGCCAAGATGAGCAAATAATTGCTAGTGGAAGTGCTGATAAAACTATTAAATTATGGCATTTGGAAACGGGAGAATTGTTAAGTACTTTTTCCGGTCATAGCAATACTGTAACTGGATTAGCTTTTGCCAATCAAGATAATACTTTGGTGAGTGGAAGTTTAGATAAAACGATTAAAATTTGGCAGAGAATTTAGGAAACAGTTATCAGTTAACAGTTAACAGTTAACAGTTAACAGTTAGCAGTTAGTAATTCCTTGAATTCAAAATTTCTACGACTTCCTTAATACCATTTTCAGAACGAATTTTTTCTCCTAAGATAGCAGCTTGCGTTCGTAGAGATTGATTTTCAACTGCATTTGTAATTGCTTGAGCGAGAGAATCTACGGTGAGGTTTTTTCTGTCAATTATTGCTGGACTTGCACCTAATTTTACTGCTTGATAAGCCCAAAATGGCTGGTCGCCAAAAAATGGAATAATAATGTTAGGTACTCCACTACGAAAAGTTGCAGCAGTTGTTCCAGCACCACCATGATGGATAATACAATTCATCTGAGGAAATAACCAACTGTGGGGAATATTATCTATTTGAAAAACGGTATCGGGTAAAGAGTTTTTCAAACCGCTCCAACCTGAAAGAAAAATTCCTCTTTGTTGAGTTTTATCCAATGCTTTTAAAGCAATTTCGGCGATATTTTGTGCTTCTTCACCACCCATACTACCAAAGCCAATATACACCGGAGGAGAACCAGCTTCGAGAAATTCAACTAAATCTGTTGGAGGAATAAAATCATCTACTGTATCTAAAAACCAATATCCCGTTAAATGAACCCGACTTGGCCAATCTTTTGGTTTAGGTGTGACGGATGGACTACAACCAATTAGATAATTGATTTTTGCATCTTCCATTTTTGTAAAAGCATTTTCTCGAATACCTGTCGGTGGTAAATTAAGAATCGATTTGCGAAATTGATTAACTGGTTTGCGAAAAAATTGCCAAAAAAGTAGATTAGTAATTCTATAACTGAATCGATTATAAATGCTTCCTAGCTTTTCTAAATGTGGTGGTGTAACTGGATTCGGAAACTCTTTTGTTGGATAACTTGGTGTCAGATAAGCATAATAAAAAGGGATATTTAATTTTTCAGCAATATCAAATCCCCAGAAAGGAAAACCTCCCCCAATAATCGCATCAGTTCCCTGACAAGCTTCCCATGATTCGAGCAATACAGGTTCCATGATTGGTTCGAGTAAATCACCCAAACGACGGACAAAAGAAATCGGGTTTTTGGTTTTTAACATAGCTTGTCCCTGAGCGCTTTCTATACCTTCTTTGGGATTACCGCTAATTAAAGCAAATTCTAAACCATGACTAAGAATATCCGATTTAAAAGTCGCTTGACTGGCAATTTTTACTTTATATCCAGCTTGCTTTAAACCGATTCCTAAAGCAATAAATGGTTGAACATCACCACGAGAACCGAGAGTGAGAATAGTAATTTTCATGACTTTAGGATTTACTTAATTGCTCAGAAATAATTATCTTTATTTTAGTAGTATCAATATTTTCATGATGTTACTGATAACCTTTCCTAACATTAATTTTCTAGCTGGTTTTAAAGTAATAAAATGTGAATAAAACTCAACTCATTTCTTGAATAATATCCATAGTTTTCACACTGACAGTACATACTCGTTTCAATAATTCAATTACCTGTTCTTTATAGTCAGCGAAGCGATAAGTATTGAATTTAGCTGCAATAGTAGGGTCTTTAATTTTCTTTTCTTTGTATTGGTCTAAAATCCATTCTAAAGCTGAACGATTACCAAGACGATATTCCCAAGCTTCTTTCGGAACACCTTCTAAAGTAGTGACATCATCTAGAATAATTTTTCCTTTGGTTTTGTCAGCTTTTAATTTTACTTTGGGTGAACGAGATTTTTCTAAAGGTATATCAATTCGTTTTAATGGGTAAGGTGCAACAATTTCATAATTGATGTGTAAATCCATCAACAACATACCCCAGTTAACCCATTGGAAAAAATCATCGTAGAAAGGTAAACGGGGAAATTCTCGTTTCAAATTAAGTTCATATTTTTGACGATATTCGGGATTGTTTAAAACAGCGTAAGTGTAGTGAAAGATATCTTCTTTAGTAATTGAAGAGTTTTTGTAATGGTTTTGGAATTGTTGTAATCCCCAATCAGTAATATTCTCAATGCGGTTTCCTTCTTTATCGTAGCGGTAGAGGGGGAGACATTGAGAACCTGCTGGTAAAGAATTCAAATCAACAATAGTGTTAGTAGCTATGCTGTGAAAATCTTTAGGTGAGGATAAACCAGGAATAATAATATATTTATTACTGGAATAACCGTATATGTTAAACCACTGATAAGTTCTTCCATTAAAATGCTTATCAAAATAAAGATATTTTTTAGTAAATGGTCTATAAGTACTTGAAACTATCGAATTTCCATCAAATTTTTTGCGAATATTACGCTCAAGATATCTTTTTAACTCTGCATCCCACTTAATATCAAAACCTAATTCTTCCGATGTTCTGCGTTTACGCTCATAAACATCTACAAAGAATTTCATCTGATTTTCTAATTCTTCCTTTGAAAAATTATAAACCCATTCATCTCTTTGAGTTGAAACACCTCTTGAAAATAATTCAAAAACAGCTTCTTGTGATTTACCAGCTTTCACCTGTTTATCAATTATAGGAATTAGATTATCAAAGTCATTATTTGATAAATTAATCCAGTTATTTTTATTGTCTGGGTTAATGTGTTCTAAATAAATCTGTTCAAAAGATGTTTTAGCTAAGAAATCTAACTTAGCTTCTCCTGAATCTTCTTCGAGCTTTTTATAAAATATTCGACAAGGTACTTTAGTTTTTTCTTGCTTTTTCACCATAAAACTAATAGCTGTACCAAGTTGAATACCAAAAACACTACCGGATTTATCTCCTGTTCTGATATTTCCACCTAAATCGATAATATAAATATCACTAAACTCTTCACTAACAACTTTTCTAAAACCATCAAAAGTTCTACCATCGATAAAAGATGAATTAGTAATTAATGCTAAAATTCCATTTTCACTTAATCTGTCAGAAGCCCATCGCATGAATCTGACATACATATCATAAAGCGCAATTTGATTCTGTGCTATTCCATTTTTAACGTAGGTTTTCTTGATACGTTTATCTACTTCTGGATAAGCTCGATTAGCATTATCATCATTAAAGTTTTCTTGTTTAGCATTATATGGAGGATTGCCAATTATTATCGAAATAGTACTTTCATTTTGTCGTTTAATTCTTTCTGTATTCTCTACACTCATCGCAAACAAATCTAGTTGCTTACCTTCAAAAGATGTATGTTCGAGAGTATCTACAAAACAAATATTATCAAACTCCTCATACACACCCATTTTTTGTTTATAAGTGTATTCAATATTTAAATTCGCGGTGTAATAAGGTAATATTGCGACTTCATTACAGTGAATTTCATTTTTATATTTATATTCCAAACTATCTTTCGGTAAATATTCAATTAATTCAGTAACAAACGTCCCCGTACCAGTTGCAGGATCTAAAATCTGAACGTTTTTATCTGCTAATAATTTACCAAAATGTTTGTGAGTTAAATAATCAACGCTTTCCACCATAAAGCGGACAATTTCATTTGGAGTATAGACAATTCCTAATCTGTCAGCAGCTTTAGGATTGTAAGCTTGATAAAAATTTTCATAAAGAGCTTTTAAAAACTTCTGCTTTTCATGATGATTATAAATGTTCGCAGCAGTTCTTCTAATCACCCCATAGTAACGTTCAATTGTACCCAAAGTATTTCTTTTGGTACTACCTTTGAAGAAAGTCTGTATAACATTTTGTAACTCGCTAGCAATATTATTTTCTCGGTGAAATTGAGATTCATTAAAAATATTGATAAAAATATCTTCAGTTAAAATATGCTGAATCACCATTTCCCGAACATCTGATAAATCTATTTCAGGATTAATTGATTCCTTACATATTCCCCAAAATTTGTTTATTGATTCATTAAATTTTTTATTAGTATTGGCTTGACTATTAATCAAATCTCGTAAAGCTTTTAAAATCGTGGGTAAATCTTCTTTAAAAGTCTCAATAGCTTCGCGAAAATCTTTAACTTCAGGACGGACATAATTTATAAAATTATTAATAATTTCGTCTAGAGCTTCCGCATCTTTTATCGGAACCCGCATCGATTCATTACCACCCTGAATTAAAACTGCTGTCTGAGAATCTTCAAACAGAATATTACTATCTGGGTAGCCTTTTATCAGTTTTTTCTCAATTTCTTGGTCTAAATTATCGTATTTATCTTTACTCTCCCAATAACCCCAATCTAAACGCAAAGCATCTTTAATAGTTCCATCGGGATAAACAATTTTTCCTTGAGGAGTTTTATAATCTAACTCTGGAATGAGTAGAAATTCTCGTGGTTTACAATATTCATTTAAAAGATTTTGAAAAGCAACACGAATAGAAGTTTCCTTGCGAGAACCACCGTAAGATACAATCTTATCTACTTCTGCATAATATTGCCTAATCAATACCTTAGACATGAGTTAAAAGATTTACATTATTGGAATTAAGAAGAATCGTAAAACTTTAAAACTTGCTATTCAAGGTATGATTTAGCACTTTACTTTAAATATAAAAAACTAAGTATTATAGCCATAATTCTTGATTAATTTAATATTTATTTTGTATAAAAAAAGGTTTTAAGCTAAAAGAACAAATACTTATTTATTGAATATAAAAAACGCCACTTGATAAATAGCGGCGAAATAATTGTAGATTGGGTTAAGAAACGAAACCCAATCTAAATCTGATTTAAGATATATTAGCCGCAAAAAACCCAGAGGAAGAAGGAACAAGAGAAATCTTTAATTATTCCGATACAAACGGATTTGATGTAAATTACAAATCCAAGCAGCTAATAATAAACAGTTAAAACTCTTACTACAAAACAATAAAAAACAAAAAAAAGACGATACACTTCATAGCATATCGCCAAAAATAAACCGTTGTAAAAATAAAATTTTGTCTAAATAGTAGTCTGCATCAAAACAATGTCATCAGATATTTTACCCGTTATCAACCACTGTTCTAACTCTTCAGGTGCTACTGCTTTGCGAAGTCTTTCCCGCAATTTATCACCTTCCAGTATTTCTTTTCGCAATAACTCATTTGCGGTTTCTTCTAACAATTCGCGGTTTTTATCCAAAATACTCAAAGCAATATGATGAGCATTATCTACCATATGCTTCACTTCAGTATCAATCACCTTTGCTACTTCCGAACTAACACTACGACGAGCATTTCCATATCCTTCGATAAATGAGGACTGCATTTTCTCAAACGCAATCGGTCCCAATTTATCGCTCATTCCGTACAAAGTAACCGCTCGTTCGGCTAATTCTGTAGTTTTCTGAATATCGTCGGAAGCGCCAGTAGATACTTTACCAAAAATAATCTCTTCTGCGGAACGTCCCCCCAACAAAGTCGCAATCCGTCCGCGAATTTCATCTTCTATCATCAAAAACCGGTCTTCTTCCGGCATTTGAATTGTATAACCCAACGCTCCCACACCGCGAGGAACTACCGATATTTTCTCAACTCTACCAGTTCCCGGCATCAAAGCACCAACTATAGCGTGGCCAACTTCGTGGTAAGCTACTGTCTTTTTCTCGGTTTCGTTAAGTACCCGAGAGCGCTTTTCTAATCCAGCTACTAATCTTTCAATAGCTTCGTTAAAATCCGCTAAAGTTACCCCATCTCGATTTTGACGTGCTGCTAATAATGCAGATTCATTAACTAAATTCGCTAAATCTGCTCCAGCAAAACCCGGTGTCCGAACCGCTACAATCCCTAAATCAACATCTTCTGTTAATTTAACGTTGCGAGAATGAACCCTCAAAATAGCCTCTCGACCAATTTTATCCGGTCTATCCACCACAATCTGACGGTCAAAACGTCCGGGACGACGTAACGCTGGGTCAAGTACTTCGGGACGATTGGTAGCAGCAATGATTATCACACCAGTATTCGCATCAAAACCGTCCATTTCGGTAAGTAGCTGATTTAGGGTTTGTTCTCGCTCGTCATTACCACCCATAAATCCATTGGCACCACCGCGAGATTTACCTAGAGCGTCTAGTTCGTCAATAAAAACGATACATGGTGATTGCTTTTTGGCTTGTTCAAATAAATCTCGGACTCGCGCTGCACCGACACCGACAAATAACTCGATAAACTCCGAACCGGAAATACTGAAAAAGGGAACCCCTGCTTCTCCCGCAATTGCTTTGGCTAAAAGAGTTTTACCCGTTCCTGGAGGCCCGACTAATAAAGCACCTTTGGGTATTTTTGCTCCCAAGCGAGTATATTTTTCGGCATTTTTGAGAAAATCAACAATTTCCTCTAATTCCGTTTTCGCTTCGTCAACACCAGCAACGTCGCTAAACTTGACTCCAGTACTACCCTCAGAAAAAATCTTAGCTTTGCTTTTACCAACAGTTAGAGCAGCACCACCTTGACGACGCATAAAAAATCCCCAGATACCGAAGAAAATTAAAGGAGGAATCACCCAACTCAAAAGAGTACCAATCCAAGCATTTTTGTCTGGAGGTGGTGCAGCGAACTCGACATTATTTTCTCGGAGAATCTTGGGTAAATCTAAATCTAGCGCTACAGGAGTTGTTGTGAATACCTTATCTGTATCAGAACCGTAAACGTTATCAGGATTAAGTACATATTGAATTCGGTCGCTACCAATAATAGCCCGTTCCACATTCCCCTGCTCTACTTGAGTAATAAATTCGCTGTAGGGAGTTTGAGGATATTGCGGCTCGGTAAAACTGGGAACGATAAAATTGAGCAATAATACCAAAGTCAGTAAAATAAATAAGCTACTACTAAATTGCCGCATTTTAGGTGGCTTAATAGGGCTTTTATTTTTAGTATCAATGGGCATTCTGTTTCCTTATAATCAATAAAAAATATGACAGCAGAAATTTTCACCAATTTATTCAATAGAGAAGTAGGGAATGAGTTACGGAGAAAATAAAAAATAATTATTGTTTTTATACTTAATGCAATCAAGAATACCTTTGCTTCTAAATCTCATAAATAGATTCAAGGAATTCTAAGAAGACTTATTTATTATTGCCTATTCTCTATTCTGTTTTAATTATCTATTTTTTCTCTTTTCTGAGCTAGATTTTATTGATTCACTCACCTTACAAACTAGTAATTGTACAGTTGTATTTTTAACGGATATTTAAGTATTGCAAAGGAAAAATAGAAACAAGGCTAATTGCTGATATAAAATACAAATCAGTTTTTAGTTTACATAGTTTATTGTAGAATTTTGCCTAAAAGCCCTAGTTAGTATCAACCCTACCTTTATATGGCTGTATAACCGTACAAGAGATGAAAAATCAAATTATTTTTGTATTAAAAGTTTTATTTATTTCCGCAGTTATCTCATGTTTTATTAAATATCTTGCACCGAATTTCTCTATTCCGGGAACGGCGACTAACGCTTTGATAATTATATTGTTACCAAATATAATTATGCTATCCGTTTTAATATGGCAAATATTCAGAACACAAAAAATTAATTAGAATTACTTAGGCAAAAGTAGCTAATATACTTCGTGCCTAGAAACATTATCGGTAAATTATTATTAGCCTGGAGCCGGGAGTTTAAGCGTGAATTTGGGTCAATGGATTGGTTTAATTGCCTTAACGATTTCTCTATATATTTTGTGGCAAATCAAGGAAGCTCTTTTACTTGTGTTTGCCGCAGTGATTTTAGCTACCACTCTAAATAGGTTGGCTCGAAGATTGCAACGCTTGGGGATAAAAAGTGGTTTCGCGAAACTTCTTTCAATAACCATATTTTTAGTGGGAGTAATTGGTTTCTTCTGGTTAATCGTCCCACCTTTTATAGACCAATTTGAAGAATTAGGTAAGCAAATTCCTCAATCTGTAGTACGTGTCAATGATTGGCTTTTGGAATTTAGAGGAAACCTCCCGAGTCAAGTTATTCCATCCATCCCCGATATTAATAGCCTTTTAAACCAAGCCCAGCCATTTATTAATAGCGGTTTAGAAAGTACTTTTGCTTTAGTTTCGGGTTCTTTAGAAGTAATATTAAAAATCTTATTAGTGCTGGTTTTAACAGGGATGTTTATTGCAGACCCTTTATCTTACCGCAAAGTATTTGTCAGACTTTTTCCCTCATTTTATCGAAGAAGAATAGACGGGATTTTAGACCAATGCGAAGTGTCTTTAGAAGGTTGGATAACCGGTGCTTCCATTGCGATGTTTTTAGTTGGGTTTTTAAGTGTTTTAGGGTTAACAGTGCTACAAGTTCGTTCGGCTATAGCTTTAGGAGTTTTAGCTGGTTTTTTAAACTTGATTCCCAACTTAGGACCCACCTTGAGCGTAGTTCCTGCAATGGCGATCGCACTGTTAGATTCTCCTTGGAAACCTCTCGGTGTATTGATTTTATACTTTTTCATCCAGCAAGCTGAAAGTAATTTTATTACGCCGATAGTAATGGCTCAGCAGGTGTCTTTACTACCAGCAGTTACATTAATTTCTCAGTTATTCTTCGTAACATTTTTTGGATTTCTAGGATTATTTTTGGCACTACCTTTAACCGTAGTCGCAAAAATTTGGGTACAGGAAATAGTAATTAAAGATGTTTTAGACCAATGGAATATTAAACCCAAAACACAAGCAGAATGCGTTATCGTTGCTGACAACGTAGAAATCAATACATCAGAAGAAACTGCTATTATTGAAAACGAACAAGCAATTATTGTAGATGAAGATATTGAAGATAAAAATATGAATGATGAAAGTGCTGATAAAGAGTAATTTCATAGTTTTGATATTACTTCTTCTGATTTAAGTATATTAAAATTCAGAATAGCAAAGTACAAACAGTAAGATAAATTAGTAATAATAGATTTTGAATTTAATTTATTCTTTAATCTACAAACAAATTACCAATTACCAATTACCAATTCCCTATTTCTAAAATTCCAACGAAGTTTTATAATAAGCCATGACCAAAAAATAATATCGGGTCAGGTTTAGATAATATAGATTAGTGTTAACAGCTTTTTTTTCCGGATTTTTATTAATCACAGTTTCCGAAATTGGCGACAAAACCTTTTTTATTGCCATGATTTTGGCAATGCAGCATTCTCGAAGATTGGTTTTTGTGGGTGCGATTTCAGCTTTAGCAGCAATGACCATGCTATCGGTCGGGGTCGGACAAGCTGCTTCTTTGCTACCAAAAATTTATATTCATTACGCGGAAATAGCCTTATTTATAGTCTTTGGTTTGAAATTATTGTACGATGCTTCTCAAATGCCCAGCGAAACTTGTGATGTGGTGGTAGTAGGAGAAGCAAAAGAAGCAGTAGAAAAAGCAGAAAAGCAGACAAAAGACCAAAAGAATATCTGGACAATTTTACTAGAAGCTTTTGTATTAATTTTCGTAGCCGAATGGGGAGACAGAACCCAGATAGCGACTATTGCTTTAGCCGCTGAAAATAATCCTATTGGAGTCAGCATCGGAGCCATATTAGGACATGCAATTTGCGCCGTAATCGCCGTTACTTTCGGAAGAATATTAGCCGGACAAATCACCGAACGTCAACTCACCGCTGCGGGTGGATGTCTCTTTTTAATATTCGGCATTTTTGCAGCAATTCAAGGGGTTTAATCAGTGAACAGTTTAGGAGTTAGGAGTAATGAGTAATGAGTAATGAGTAATGAGTAAGAAGTATGAGACTTTCCCTCACTCTTTTCTACATAATCTCCCCATCTCCCCATCTCCCCATCTCCCCATCTCCCCATCTCCCCATCTCCCCATCTCCCCATCTCCCCATCTCCCCATCTCCCCCTTCGGGTTGCACCACTCCCCTCAACCGAGGGAACCTCGGCACGGGGGTGGCTTACCATCTCCATCATTCATCGGAAGGAGAAGCTGATGCTTCGGGAGTAGGAGTAGGAGTTGCAGCAGCGGCTCTTTGTCGATTGATTTCGTCTTTGTATTCAGATGGAGCTAAAGAACTGGCTTTTTCAAATAAAGGCTGTGCTTCTTCGTTTTTTCCTTGATTTTTCAAGACCATCGCTTTTGCTAAAACGGGACGAAAATCTTTGGGGTCGTTTTTGATTACTTTGTCGTAAGTAGATAAAGCTTGAGCGTATCGTTTATCTTTGGCGTAAACGCTACCCAATAGAACTTGAACTGCTGTGGTGTCAACGCTATTGGGTTCAATTTTATTTGCTTTTTCAGCTTTGCTCAAACTCTCTTGTAACAAACCAATAGCAGCTTCAGGACGTTTTTGTTCTAATAAGAGCGCGACCATACCCTGTAAAGCTGGTAGGTCTCCTGGTTTTGTTTCTAAAATACTACGGTAAGCTTGAGCGGCTCCTTCCTTATCACCTGCTTGCTGCTTGGCTTGGGCTAAAAGTACGGCGTATCTTGTTTCTTCAGGGTTAAGCTTTGATAACTTTTGTAGCGGTGCAATTATTCCTTTGATATCACCCTGTCCTAACTGAAATAACCTTAAACGAGCTTCTAATAAACCTTGGAGTGCTGTTGAGTTTTCGGGTTCTCGCTGTAGAACTGATTCGTAACCCCTTGCAGTATCTTCTAGCTTTGTTTTTTGGTCTGAAGCAGAATTTCCCGTACTGTTAGCAGCATTACCGGGCTGTTGAGAATCATTGAAAGCCGCTATGATAGGAACCATTGAACCACCCACAAGAGCAATAACAGCTATTATCAGTACGATTTTCACAAACCAGCGATTACGACCTTGAGACACCTTCACCGTCCTTTAGTTTGAATGAAATTGTGCATTGAGAAATTGAAAAACAAAGAATTCTTAAAACTTTACGGAATACCGTGTGTTGCTTGTGAACTTTATAACAAATACTCGCGCTTTTTTGCCGTATCTCAAATGACGACTTTAGGAGGAATAGTCTGAAATTGTAGCTATGGTATGCTTTTGTTCCTAGTGTAAAGGCGCTAAATTACACCTAATAGTGTTTAAATGCGAAATTTCGCAATACTAATATCTCATAGAGTTTAACTGTTTTCGGTTGTCTTTGTCGGAAATATACCCAGCAAGCACCATTACAAAAACTTTTATGAGTTTCTTTTGTAAAGTCCCATATGGGATGTGTCTCCGCCGCAAGGAGTTTTTATGAATTCCGACCTGATGCCGTCTTCTGAATCGTCCGAGTCCTCCAATTTATCTGCTTCTTCTATAGAAGCGCAAGATAACAGCTTAGAAACATCTGTCTTAGCTGATAGTAAAGAGAATAGTCAAGCCGTTGAGAAAACTGATTCAACCGAGAGTGAATCCGCTCAAACTAACGAAACCGCAAGGCAGCAACCAATTCCTCCGCCTTCGGAACCAATGCAATACCGAGCAATCGGTTTGGTTCGCGGTCGTTATGTTCCGACAAGCGAACAATTTACTCAAGGTGCGTTAGTTACACCAGATAATGTAGAACTCGATGCCGTCCTTTTAGGTCGGATTATGAGTTTAGTAAAAAACCATCTGGATTTAGAAAAAGACCACTTGTGGGTGGTTTATCCGCGCACTCGACAAGAAAACGATAATCTTCATCTACAAATTGTCGGAGTTTGGGAACCTGAAAAGTTGGCTGTAAATCGCCTTCCACAAGAGGAATCCCCAGAATCATCTCCCGAAGTCAATGACGAATCGGCAAGCGATGATTCCTCATCTACAACCTCTGAAGAAGGAGCAAGCGAACTAACACCTTCATCAGAAATTCCAGATGGTGGTTTTTCTGTTCGCGGTGAAGTCGTTTACCAATCTTTCGATGCTGGTAACTTGGTGGTTAAAATCAAGCAAGCACCTCGCAAAAATGACGACAAACCCAAATATTTCAAATTGAAACTGACGGGTAAGTTAGAAACTAAAGCTGTCGGAAAGTTCTGGGACTTCCAAGTCCAGCGACAAGCAGACCTGTTGATGATAGAGAAAGCCGAATTCATCGCCGACTTACCCAAGAAACGCCGACCTCCCTTCAAAAAAGGAGGAGGAAGACCACCCCGTAGAGGTGGTGGAGGTGGTAGACCCTATAACAAACGATATAGCGGTGATACTCCACGTCCTGTTAAGAAAGGAGGTCAATCAACAGATGCTCCAAAACCTGTGAATAATCGACCGACTCCCAAGCCCGTGAAACGTCAGAAACCACCAGAGGGATAGAGGAGAGGGGGACAAGGAGAAGGGGAGAAAAGGAGAAAAGGAGAATTTTAACCTTTAACCTTTGACCTTTGATCTTTGACCTTAATAACTCCTAACTTTTAAAACTCCTTCCAACGGTCTTGGGGGAGAAAAGACCTGTCCATTGAGATTGGAGCTACTGGTTCGGTAAGGGTAAATTTACCTAGTTCAATCCATTGCTTCAATTCTGTTGCTACCTGTCGGGATAGATATATGCTCGATAAGGGAGCTACTCTTACTTTTTTTCCATCAATGGTGATGCGTCCGGATTTGAGTTGGGTATAGCTTACCAAGCCAAAGGTCGGACGCACCCGTCGGGGAATAGAAAAGTCTACTATCGGGGCGACTATATCTTTATCTTGTATCGCGCAACGAGAAACTACTTCTTCGTGTAAAACTGGTAGCGGTATTCCTACTCCCAGCATTATCGAAGGACCATAATTCTTGAAATAACAACCCCTTACCCAACGCGTATCCATTTGCTTGGCATCGCCGATTAAAGCTAAGGTCGCAGCAGGCCCAATCGGCGTATCATTGGGTAAACGCTTCTGCATCGGATTATGTTGGGTACCTTCCCAACTAACATAACCGATTCCACCACCTAAAAAAATCCGCGTTCCAACACCCACAAGATTTAGATAAGGGTCATTTAGTAAAGGTGAAATAGCACCTGGGTTAGAATAAACTGCATTTCCCAAACGCGGCTGTAGCGGACCGAGATAGGTATAAAGCGGACGCTCTCCACCATTCACACCCACTATAAAATTTTGATATAAATTTCGTGGATTAAATAAATAAAATTGATTTATTGTGTCACGGGTAATAGTAGTTTCAAAGAAGCTCCTGGGGTAACAATCCGTAACTTGTCCCTGAGCTTTCACCTGTACTGGTTTACCTGCGATTAAATCTTCAATCACATTACCACCACCCTTTAATATCTTTGAAGTGGTTTCTCCACCACGCACTTCTTCTCCTTCCAAGGGTTCGGCAGTGCTACTAGCACCCAAATATAAATCTACCGCACCGAAACCCGAATATGCTGGTACACCATCCAACCAGCAACGGCGAATTTTTATCGGTGGGTCAGTATGACCGAGGTTAATAATCGCACCACTAGATTCCATTTGCTCAAAAGTTCCAGTGGTGATTACATCCACTTGTTTTGCAGCTTTAGCAATGCCTACCTCTGCGACTTTTGCCTTCAATTCTTCAACTGTTAAAATCACCGCTTTTTTACGATTTATTTTGTCGTTTATCTCAGCAATAGTTCGCATATTATCTGTAAAAAAATAGGTTATGCAGTGGTGTAATAGTAGCAGTGTAGAACGAAAATTATATATCAACTTACATATCTATATTTGTTTTTATTGTCTCAGAGAAGGCGTATAAAATTGTTTTAATTATTTAAAATACAAAAAAACGCAAAAAAAGTCGTAAAAACAACATTTAAGTCAAGCTTACCACTATCATCTTTGTTACTGTAGGTGTCATGATGGGCAATTGAAATATAAAATTGCTTAACTATTATTTATTTTTAATTGTATTATCAGGCACTCAGACTACAGTAATATTCGTATGAATACTTTTAACTTTAGTAGCGATATAGAATCCTTAATCTCTAGATTAAAACAATTAGAAGCCGAAAACAGCCTCTGGAAAGAAAATACCTTGATTCTACAGCGCTCTCTTGACGAATTAAGGCGAGATTTTAGGGATAGAGAAGAATTGCAGCAAGTGCAAACTATGCAGCAGACAATTTTACAGCTATCCGCACAAGTTGCAGAATTACAGCAATCCCTCAGTCAACTGTCAGTAGGGGATAATGGTTTTATATATCCTGTAAATAATCAAATCATCAATCAAGAAGAAGACTTAGATGATGATGAAATGGTCAGTCATTTACTTGACTTAATGGAAGAAGACCCAGAAGAAATTGAAGAGATTGAAGAAAATATTCAAGTTATATCTGAAGCTGAAAAAGAATTTAAAGCAGAAAGAATATTGTTTTTACTTGATAGGATTTATTCAGTAGAAGAAACTATTAGTGCTGAAGAATTATTACCGCGTTATTAGTAAAATTTAGATATTAAATTCTAAGGGTTGGTGGAAAAGCTATGCGAGTTAGCAAGTAATTTTCCGCAATCAATAGAAAACCTGTAAATTTGGCTTTAATTTTGGGCAGTTTAAATATAGGGTTGCACTTAAAAAAAATATATATTGCTGCCATCCTTTTGTTCTCAGGTTTTCTACAATAGGCGGATTTTAATGACTGTTTCAAATACAAATAATCATAATTTATCTTCATTGGTTTCTAGAATAGAGCAACTTGAAGCTCAACAAGATATTTGGAAAAAAAATACTGTTTGGTTAAAACGCTGTTTTGATGAATTAAAGCAGCAATTTAATGAATTTGCGGAATTATTACAGGTAGAAAGTAATCAAGAAAAGATTTTACAACTATCAGCACAATTAAACGAGTTAAAGCAATTTCTCAATCAGTCGTCTGATGTGATTTTGGAAAGTCAGGAAGTGATTCAAGAAAGTGATATTAATGATGTCGAGCTAGAAAACGGTTTAGTTGAAGAAGCTCGCAATGATGAAATAGTTAGTGGTGAAGAGTTTTGGGAAAAGTACAACAATGGCGATCGCCATTTTAAAGGAATTAATTTAACTGGAGCGGATTTGACTGAAAATTCACCAAGCGATGTGAATTTAAGCAAAGCTAATTTAACTCAAGCGAGGTTGAGCGGTACTAACTGGAGTAATGAAAACCTCAGTGATGCGAATTTAACACAAGCTGATTTGAACAACATAAATTTATGTAATGCCAATTTGCAAGAAGCAAATTTAAGTGAAGCAAATTTGAGCCAAGCTGATTTAACTGGAGCAGATTTATCAAATGCTTGTTTAGAAGGAACAAACTTGATTCAAGCTGATTTATGTGATGCTAATTTAAGCAAGGCAACTTTTAACAGTTTGGGAGGTGAAAATCCAGCCGATTTAGTTGGTGTTAATTTTCATGGTGCTAATCTTAGTGAAGTTGATTTTAATGGAGTTGATTTAACAGCAGCAGATTTGAGAAACACTAATTTGCAAAAAGCAAAGTTTAGTAATCAAACAACATTAATAGGAGCTAATTTTTATGATGCTAACCTTACTGGGGTTAATTTCAGTGAAGTTGATTTAACAACAGCAATTTTAAGTCAAGCGAATTTACAAAAAGCAGAGTTTAATGATGCAAAGTTAAAGAACGCTGATTTAAGTGGAGCAAATCTTATTAAAGCTTGTCTGAGCGGTGCAAATCTAAGTGGAGCCTATTTTATTAAAGCAAATTTATGTGGAGCATGTCTAAAAGATACGGATTTAACTAAGGCAAATCTCACCTCAGCGGATTTACGTGGAGCCGATTTAACAAATGCAAATCTGGAAAATGCTTGTTTAGAAGACGCTAATTTAGCAGGAGCAATTGTCGATGGCGCAAACCTCACAGGTGCTATGATGCCGGATGGCACTATTCACGAATGATATCCGGTTCGTTTAATTGTTCATTAGTGAAAATATGTTCGTAGTTGCGCTTGAGCATACATCATGGTTGGCGAAGACCGCGCAACTACGAACGAATTATAATTTAATATTTCCTCTCTTTGGGTTCAAACATAGTTATCGACACGGGACGATATTGAATATCTATTCCTGCTGGGGAATAGTAAGCCATTGTATGCTTCAAATATTTCTCGTCGTCTCTTTCACTAAAGTCTTCTCGACAATGCGCTCCTCTACTTTCTTGACGATTAAGAGCCGATGTCATAATCATTTGTCCGACTACCATCAAGCTCCTTAATTCCAAAGCTTCGATAAGTTCTGTATTCCAACAAGTGCCTTTATCGTCTAAGTAAATTTGCGAATATTTATTCTGTATTTCCTGTATTTTTTCCAATCCTTGCTTCATTAATCCTTCATTACGGAATACACCGCAATAATCTGTCATTGCGTCTTGAAATTCTTGCCGAATTTGATTAATCCGGTATTCTCCGGGCTGTTCTAACAAACTTTGAACTTGCTTTTTCGCTTCATCAATATAAAGCTGCTCGTCTATAGAAGGTAATTTACGGTTTTCTACATATTTAGCAATGCTTGCTCCAGTTCTGCGTCCATAAACCACGCATTCCAATAGCGAATTACTGCCGAGACGATTTGCTCCATGTACCGATACACAAGCACTTTCTCCCGCAGCGAAGAAACCTTCTACTAAACCATCATTACTGCTGCGAACTCGTCCGTCGGTATTCACTGGTATACCACCCATCGAATAGTGAATTGTCGGACGTATCGGCATCGGTTCGTTTACTGCGTCAACTCCTACTAATCGGTGCGCTTCTTCCCAACAAAAGGGAACCCGACTCATGATTTTTTCTTTACCCATATGCCGCAAGTCAAGATAGACACATGGACCGCCGGGACTACCATCAGCATGAGCGCCTCTTCCAGCCCGGACTTCACAGGTAATTGCTCTAGAAGTAATATCGCGCGGTGCTAGTTCCATACGAGAGGGAGCATAATTTTTCATAAACCGCTCTCCTTCGCAATTTATCAAATATGCACCTTCACCACGCACGGCTTCGGAAATTAATACGCCTACAGGATACAAACCGGTTGGGTGAAATTGCACAAATTCCATATCTTCCAACGGTAAACCAGCCATGGCTGTCATCGCTAACCCGTCACCCGTGGAAGCATAATCATTAGAAGTAGTATTAAAAGCTCTACCGTAACCACCAGTCGCCAACATTACAGCTTTTGCTCGCATCACTTCCATTTGTCCGTCCAGGATGCGGAACATCAAAACACCTTTGGCTTGACCTTCTTCCAATATCAAGCGCATCACGTACCATTCATCATAAATATGTACGCCATAACGCCGCAAATTATTTACTAATTCATGCAGAATAGCATGACCAGTTTTATCAGCAGCGTAGCAAGTACGATTGTGCGAATGTCCTCCAAAAGCCCGTTGAGCAATTCTCCCGTCATCCAAACGAGAAAACAAAACACCCATATGTTCCAAATCAATGACTACATCGGGTGCTTCTTTCGTTAAAATTTCTACTGCGTCCTGGTCTGCTAAATAATCAGAACCCTTAACCGTATCAAAAGCATGTGCTTCCCAAGTATCAGCAGAATCCACATTTTTTAGACTAGCAGCCATACCACCCTGGGCAGCAACCGAATGAGAACGAATTGGGTGAGTTTTGGCAATTACAGCAATACTTAAACTAGGATTAGTCCGTGCAATTTCCACAGCAGCACGACTTCCAGCCAATCCACCACCAACTATAATTACGTCGTGTTCTAACATATTCCCCTGAATCTAAGAAACGTATTTATCTATAGTTACTTATGTTGGGGGGAGATGGGGAGACAAGAAGATAGGGAGAGGAGGGAGATTCTTGAAGTAGCGAGTAACGAGTAATGAGTAACAAGTAAGAATTAACAAATGGATGCTCTGTGAGCCGATAGTAAGAACAAATTAGTATTTTACTTGCTACTTGCTACTTGCTACTTGCTACTTGCTACTTGCTACTCCTAACTCTAATTAGTAACAGGTTGTTGTTGAGAAACGTTTCCTGGAATTGGCTCCATTTCTGTTCCTGGTTCAACAACAGACAGTTCAATATGATTTATTAATGTGGTCACAAATGCGAATAGTAAAAAAGGTAAAGATAGCAAAACTACAAGTCCGACTGTCGCTAAAGCATAGACGGGTCTTCTCGCTCCCATTAATGCTAATGCTGATGCTAAACTAAGGGTAATTGTTATTAACCAAACAATTATTTGACCGTACACATCTCCGAAAGTAAGAGTACATACGAAGCGATATTTTTGTAAGTTAATCATTTTATTTGCTCAATTTCTGTATATATGCTTCTACGTTAAAACCATGTTTGGGTTTTAGACGATTTCTAAATATTTTTGAAATAATCGTAATATCGCTTAACAATTATTAGTTTTATATCCATAAAGTTATTAAAAAAGAATTACGGAGGTTTTAGTTGTTATGCTTTGTAATGCTAAATTAATAACTTTGATAGAAGTAATAGGGAAGCCAGGATTTGCGAACAAAAAGTGTAGTTAAATTACAACAAAACAAGTAGACAAGCTAATCTTTTATACTAAATTCATAAATCGCTATCTAATTCTTTTAATATATTAAAAAATATTTAATTCTCTTTCTATGGTGTGAGTCGCTTTTTACCCGTTATCTGTAATTATGACATCTGAAGATATACAGGGTTAAAAATGCAAGTTCAAACACCAGATTGGGTTAAACACGCTGTTTTCTATCAAATTTTCCCCGATAGATTTGCGATTGGTAAACAACCCCGCAAACGGGTATTAAATAATGTGAGTTGGGAAGATTGGGATGCAACTCCTACACTCCAAGGTTATAAAGGAGGAGATTTATGGGGTGTATTGGAACAGCTAGATTATTTGCAAGATTTGGGTGTTAATGCTATTTATTTTACTCCTATTTTTCAATCTGCTTGCAACCACCGCTATCATACTCATGATTACTACCAAGTAGACCCTCTGTTGGGTGGTAATTCAGCTTTTAAGGAATTATTAGAAGCCGCTCACAAACGAGATATTAAAGTTGTTTTAGATGGGGTATTTAATCACAGCAGTCGCGGCTTTTTCTTTTTTAACGATATTTTAGAAAATGGGCCGCATTCACCTTGGTTAAACTGGTTTAAAATACATGGCTGGCCGCTCGCACCCTATACCGGGGATTTACCTGCAAATTATGAAGGATGGGTAGGAAATCGCGCTCTACCGGTATTTAATCACGATAATCCTGATGTTAAAGAATATATTATGGAAATCGCCGAATACTGGCTCAATTTTGGTATTGATGGTTGGCGATTAGATGTTCCTTTCGAGATAAAAACACCTGGTTTCTGGCAAGAATTTCGACAAAGAGTTAAAGCGATTAACAACGATGCTTATATAGTCGGTGAAGTTTGGGAAGATGCTCGTGAGTGGCTTGATGGTAGCCAATTTGACGGCGTGATGAATTATTTATTCACTGCACCAACCATTGCTTTTACCGCTGGCGATCGCGTTGACATCGAACAGGTGAAAGACCGCTCCTATCAACCTTATCCGGCATTATCTGCTGCTGGATACGCAGAAAAAATTCAACAAGTATTAGAACTTTATCCCTGGGAAATTCAACTGACTCAATTAAACTTGCTTGCTTCCCACGATACCGCACGCTTACTTACGATTGCAGGTGGAGATAGAAAAAGCGTTATCTTGTCAACTTTACTTTTACTAACTTTTCCTGGTGCCCCCAGCATATATTATGGTGATGAAGTTGGATTACCCGGTGCAATTGACCCAGATTCGCGACGTGGTTTTCCTACAGAAGCAAATTGGGACAAGGAAATTCTCAAAACTCACCGCGAATTAATTGCTTTACATCACGCTTACCCTTGTTTACGTATCGGTGAATATAAAGTACTGTTTGCAGAAGGGGAAGTATATGTATTTGCTCGTGTTTTAGACCAGCAAGAATTGATTGTAGGAATTAACGTTAGTACTACTGACGCGAAAGTAAATGTAGATATAACTAATTTACAATCCCAACCAAATAAGCTTTTATACGCTAGCGATAAAGTGGAATTGAGCAATCAAGGTGATTCAAAGTTATTATTGAATATTCCTTCACGCAGCGGATGCATTATCGGTTGACAGCGAACAGTTATCAGTTAAAAACTTCATCCTTTTAACTGATAATTGATAATTTTTTCACTTCTAATGTGAATAGAATAATATTACTTATAGATGCTTTAATCCTTAGATGAACTAACAGACTGGCCTTACTTGAACCTTATTTGTCTTATTTTTTACTAACACATACTATATAATCCCGCTTAAAATGAGATAATTACTTATTGTCTCGTCTCAACAGTATATAATCGCTCAATTATTACCCAAAATATTTTTCAGATAAAAACAGCGCGAAATTTTTTATTAGTAACGCTTTCGTGATATTATTTCTTTATAGATATAATTTTAATAATGGGGAGGCATGCCTGTAATAAAAATTTGACTAATATTCCCATTATGAAAAATTACTTATTCTTTTATTTTATTATTCCATACTTTGACCATTTCAAAAATTTTTTTTCATTTATTTTTTATAAAACAATAATATGATGCTGAAGATAACTTAATTTACATTAAGGGCGTAATTCCCAGTTTCCAATTAACTGTTAACTAGCCAATTGTGCTGGTATCCATACGGTGAAAATAGAACCTTTATCAACGGTTGATTCTACATCAATTCTGCCTCTATGGAGTTGTACGAGTTGCTTCGTTAAAGCTAAACCCAACCCCGTACCTTCGTAGCGTCTGCGGTATGGTGTATCGAGTTGGTGAAATTTTTCAAATAGTAAAGATAATTGTTCTTCAGGAATGCCAATTCCAGTGTCTTCCACCTGGAAAACGGCATTTTCTTCTTCTATCCAAACTCTTAAAGTGACGTTACCACCTTTAGGGGTAAATTTAATTGCGTTAGTTAGTAAATTTAATAATATTTGATTGACTCGTCTGACATCGGCGGTAAAATTATCTTCTTGAGAATCAAAAAGCAAGTCAAGTTGAAGATTAATTTGTCCTTGTATTGCTTTTTCTGCCAAATGATTATTTATAATACTTCTTGCGACATCACTTAACGAAAACTCAGTTATATTTAAAACTGCTTTACCTGCTTCTATCTGAGATAATTCTAGGATGTCGCTAATCATTTCTAATAAACGTTCGCCACTATCGTGAATTGTTTGTAAATAATTCCGCTGTCGTTGAGTTAAATCACCAAAAGACCAGCGCAATAATGTAGAAGACATTCCGATTACATAAGTCAATGGAGTTAATAATTCATGACTCATTATGGCAAGAAATTCGGTTCTCAAACGATTTGCGGCTTCTGCGGCTACTAATGCATCGCGTAATTCAGTTGTTCTTTCTTTAACCCTTTGCTCCAAAGTCAATTTATCTGACTCTAAAGACTGCATTAACTCAGATTGATGAGTAGCAATTGCTAATTGTTCTGCTACTGATGTCAGCAATATTTGTTCGCTTTGCGTCCATTCATGAGTGGTATGACACTGATGAGCAATTAATAAACCCCAGAGCTTTTCTTCAAAGACAATAGGTGCAGCAAACTTAGCTTTGACTTGAATATCTTTTAAATATTTTAATAAACATTTTTCAAGAACATAAGTTTTTTCAATATCGCTTACAGCCAAAGTAAAACCTTGACGATATTTTTCCCAACATTTAGTTGACGGCATCAAGCATTTTTCTTCAGAGTAATTTAATACTGAAGAGATTGTATCATTTGCTAAAACTTCGTGAACGACGCAACCATGATATGGGGGTGGGTTTTGTAAATTTTGATGTGAATAATGTTTAACAAACCCATTTGTGTTTAAACTCTTAAGTGTTGGTTCGTCAAACTTATAAACTACTAATCTATCTAATTCAAGAAACTCTCTTACTTGATTTATTGCAGCAGTCATTATCACTGATAAATCTAAGCTTTTACGGGTTTGCGTAATTACTTGGTTCAAAAGTTTTTCTTGAATAATCTGCTTGTGTAGAGCATTTTCTACATGTTCGCAAGAATTAATTTCACTTGTAGAATTTGATACCTGACTTGGATTCTGCTGTGCAGTTAATTGCTTTAATAACAGTACTGTAAATTGGCTTTGTAGTGTGGCATCGTTAACAGCGGGAATTTGACAATAATCTTCTATGGTTTTGTAAGTATGAGAATCGCGTTCAAAAACATCTCTCAAATTTTCAAGAAACTTGATAATTTCATCTGGCTCAAACGTTAAGTTTGTATTTACAGGTAAATCACCAAAATTTGAGTCTGCGGATGGGTATGTTGAGAAACCTATTAATAACCCGCTAAATCCAGAAGAAACTACTACAGTAAACTGTTGTATATGCCAGTTTCCAGGAGTGGGGATACGTGCTAAAACAGCTTCTGTCATAACAAAAGCAGCATTTTCACTTTGAGAAACCATTTGTTCTAATAATTTCCCTAATTGATTAAATGCACTACTATTTAAGGTTTGACAAAAGCTTAAATCAGGAGAACTAAGCATTTTCACAAAGTAAAAGTGAGAGGAGTAAAAAGCGCCGCACGAATTTTTATAATATTTTTTGATTGTGTTCTAACCAACAGTGTAAGACAGCAATACAGGATTATGCATCGAAAAGCAGCCAGTAAGACAGAATTTAACTTACAGTCAGAAGACTTAATATTTCTAGAACAAACAACTGCAAAATTTGTATTTTTAACTTCAGCCGATACAGATATTCAAACCATAGCAGCAGCAGTTCCTAAGTTACCTCCCAGTTTCGATGAAATTAGAGTTGCGAACTTACTAAATTTACAGCATCAAATAACCATTGATAGTTACGCAGAGCAAGTACTGGAATTTGCCCAAGTTATCATTTTACGCTTATTAGGAGGAATTTCTTACTGGTCCTATGGTTTGGAAGTGGTGCTCGAAATTGTCGAACGCAATGGCACCAATTTAATTGTAATTCCTGGAGACGATGCTCTCGACCTTAATTTAATATCCCATTCCACTTTACCTCTGGCTAGCGTTAATCAAATATCTCGCTATTTTAGCCAAGGTGGTGTCCCTAATTTTGTTAATGCTTTTAAGTTTATTGCCGATAATTGTTGTTCAACATCATTTAATCCCTTACCTCCCCAGGAAGTACCGAAATTTGGTTTGTATGATTGGGAGATTGGGCATCAGGCATCGGGCATTGGGCATGGGATAATTAACAATGCCAAGTGCGATTTTCCAAAAGTAGCTATCCTCTTCTATCGCGCTCATTATTTGGCTGGTAACACTTTGGTTATTGATGCTTTGTGCGAAGCGCTATTAAAACGAAATATTCAACCGTTACCGATTTATATTTCTTCGCTGCGTGAAATCGACGTTCAAAACGAATTAACTGAATTTTTACAAAATCAAGATGGGGAAGTTGTTTCCTTCATTCTTAATACCACCAGTTTTTCTTTAGCACGATGGTCAACAGAAAGACCATCTGTAGAATTATGGGAAAAACTAAACGTCCCAGTACTCCAAGTCATCCTTAGCAGTAGCTCGCTCGAACAATGGGAATCTTCTTCTCAAGGATTATCACCCCGCGATATAGCCATGAACGTAGCGCTACCGGAAGTTGATGGACGCATAATCAGTCGTGCTGTCTCTTTCAAAAGCGTAGAAAATAAAAATTCGGCTTTACAGACTGATGTCGTAATTTATAAACCAATTGGTTCACGGGTTGAATTTGTGGCGGATTTAGCGGCAAATTGGGTCAAACTGCGCTATAAATCACCAGAGAAACGTCGCATAGCTTTAATTTTGGCGAATTACCCTACTCGCGATGGACGTTTAGCAAATGGAGTTGGATTAGATACACCCCAAAGCTGCATTGAAATTTTACAAGCTCTGCAAAATGAAGGTTATCAAGTAGAAAATTTACCCAAAAATGGAAACGAATTAATAGAACTACTTACCACAGGAGTTACAAACGACCCAGAAGCCAGAGATTTAAGGAAAATACGCCAAAGTATCTCCCCAGAAGAATATCAAGAATATTTTGCATCTCTACCCCCGGAGGTTCAAAAAGGTATTTCTCAAAGATGGGGAGATTTTGAAGAGGACAAGAAGACAAGGAGACAAGGGGACAAAGAAGAAAGTTATTCTCCCCATCCCCCCCTCTCCCCATCCCCCCCTCTCCCCATCGCTGGAATCCAACTCGGTAACGTCTTCGTGGGAATTCAGCCTTCTCGGGGCTACGATATTGACCCGAGCTTGAATTATCATGCGCCGGATTTAGAACCAACTCATGCTTATTTAGCTTTTTATCACTGGATAAGAAAATGCTTTGGTGCTGATGCTGTGGTTCATGTCGGAAAACATGGAAATCTGGAATGGCTACCGGGTAAAAGTATCGCTTTATCGGAAAATTGCTATCCCGAAGTTGCTTTATCGACGCTGCCACACCTTTATCCGTTTATTGTCAACGACCCTGGGGAAGGTTCTCAAGCGAAACGCCGCTCTCAAGCTGTAATCATAGACCACCTTACTCCCCCTTTAACTCGTGCAGAACTTTATGGTCCTTTGCAAAAGCTGGAAAATTTAGTGGATGAATATTACGAAGCGACCAGCTTAGATCCGCAACGTTTACCAATTATCAACGAGCGAATTACCCAATTAATTCTTAAAGAAAATTTACATTTAGATTTGGAAATTAATAGCGAGCAATTAACAAATCAAAAACAAGAGAATCAAGTTTTAGATTATTTAGATGGTTACTTGTGCGAATTAAAAGAGTCTCAAATTCGTGATGGTTTACACATATTTGGCAACTGTCCTAGCGGAAGACAATTAAGGGATTTAATTATCGCAATTGCTCGTCATCCCAACCGTCATCACTCGGGATTGACTCGTGCAATAGCAAAGGATTTAAGCTGGGATTTTGACCCATTAACGGATAATCCAATTCAAACTTTTGAAGATACGAGCAGCGTACCTTGTCGCAATGTGGGTGATGCTATTGAACTGGTGGAAGAATACGCTGCTGCTGTTGTGGAACAAAGTATAAAAGACCTCACCCCGTCCTTACGGACACCCCTCTCCTTGTCAAGGAGAGGGGAAGAAAGTAAGGTTTCTTCTTTTCTACCCAGTCACATTCAAACTCCTGATTCTTTATCAAGCAGAGGGGAAGAAGGTAATGTTTCTTCTCATACACCCCTCTCCTTAATAGGTCGAGGGGACGGGGGTGAGGTTTCTTTTCTACCCGCTCAAATCCAAATTCCCGATTCCCAAACCCAATTAGTTCTAAATTGGATTTGTAGCTATCTCATACCTTCTTTAAAACAAACTGATTTAGAAATTAAAAATTTGTTACGAGGACTTGACGGTAGATATGTTAGAAGCGCTCCCAGTGGGGCACCTACGCGGGGTCGTCCGGAAGTTTTACCCACAGGGAATAACTTTTACTCGGTTGATATTCGTGCTATTCCTACTGAATCGGCTTGGGACGTTGGTAGGAAAGCAGCGGAAACTCTTGTGGAAACTTACACGCAAGAACATGGCGAATATCCCAAAACCCTTGCTTTGTCGGTGTGGGGAACTTCCACAATGCGAACCGGAGGGGATGACATTGCTCAAGCTTTGGCTTTGATTGGGGTGCAGCCAGTATGGGATGGTGCTTCTCGCAGAGTAGTAGATTTTGAAGTGCTACCAATCTCAGTTTTACAACGTCCCCGTGTAGATGTGACCTTGAGAATATCTGGCTTCTTTCGAGATGCTTTTCCTAACTTAATCGAATTGTTTGATGATGCGGTTACAGCAATTGCGGCTTTAGATGAAACCCCCGAGTACAATCCCTTAGCGGCACAAGTAGCATCTGAAACAGAATTTTGGGTTAAACAAGGATTAAATTTTGAGGCAGCACATAGTTACTCGCGGTATCGTGTTTTTGGTAGCAAGGGAGGAGCTTATGGTGCTGGTTTACAAGGATTGATTGAATCTCAAAATTGGAATAGTGATGAAGATTTGGCTCGTGCTTATATGAACTGGAGTTCCTATGCTTACACGGGTAAGGGTTTATGCAAAGCTGCACCGGAAGCTTTTAAGCAACGTCTAGTCAAAATGCAAATAGTGCTGCACAATCAAGATAATCGCGAACACGATCTGCTAGATTCCGACGATTATTATCAGTTTCAGGGTGGTCTAGCGGCAGCAGTGCGTTCTTTGACGGGGAAAAATCCCCAAACATATTTTGGCGATAATTCTATTCCTGCTAACCCAAGAGTCCGCAAGCTTCGTACCGAAATAGCCAGGGTGTATCGTTCGCGAGTTGTTAATCCTAAATGGATTGAAGGGGTGATGCGTCACGCTTATAAAGGTGCATTTGAAATGGCAGCGACGGTAGATTATTTGTTTGCTTATGATGCTACCGCGAACTGCGTAGAAAACCACATGTACCAGGGAATTTGCGAATCTTATCTTTTCGACACAAATGTCTGTGAATTCATTGAGAACAACAATCCGCATGCTTTGCGTGATATTGCTGAAAGATTATTAGAAGCATACCAGCGCGGTTTATGGCAGGATGTAAATATATCAACATTAGATAATTTGCGAAACCTGGTTCACCAAGCAGAAGCAGCAATCGAATCAAAATCGGTGGTGTAAGAAAAAACTATGGACAATCTTGCGTATTTACACTTAGCGGTCGCCTATGAGGACCCATCAACCAGTAACTTGTTGTACCTTAATCCCTGGTTGAAAACCTCAGAGGCTCCAGACTTGAAACGTTTTTCAAGTAAGGCTTGGCGGTATATGTTACCCATAGTCTTAACTATCTCTATTCTTAGTATGGCTAGCAGCGCTCTTGCACTGCAAAAGGGAGATAGAGGTCCGTCTGTTAAAAATTTACAACAAGACCTGCAAAGGGCTGGTTTTTATAAAGCTCCTGTGACTCAGGTATATGATGCTAAAACCGAAGATGCTGTTAAACGCTTTCAAAAAGCTGCTAGCATCGGCGTTGATGGCATAGCCGGACCTGCTACCCTACAAAAATTAGAAGGCTTCAGTGCCGCTGTTACGGTAAATACTACTAGAGCGACAAAAAAGCCGGTCGCTAAAGCGAGCCAAAACAACGAACGAAAGCCTTCGGTAAAGGTAGCTGCGAATACTACTAAACGCCGCAATCCCAATTTGCTGGCTAAAGGTGATGAAGGTCAAGCAGTCAAAGCTTTACAAGAAAGATTGCGAGTAGCAGGATTTTATTACGGTAATTCGACGGGTATTTACGGTCCAATTACTGAAGATGCTGTAAAACGCTTTCAAAGAGCTTATGGTTTGGACGTTGATGGTATCGTAGGAGCGCAGACCCTAACCAAGTTACCTCCAATGGGCGTTGGCTTTGGTGAAGAGGCTCCTAAGAGCATGACAATAGCCGCATCTAGACGAAATAAAGAGTTCCTTGGTTTGGGTGATAGAGGGGAACCTGTAAGAATCTTGCAAGCACAGTTAATCAAAGCAGGATACTTGAAGGGAAAACCAAATGGCTATTTCGGCCCTTATACGACGGATGCGGTGAAGCGATTCCAAGGTGCCAATTATTTGGCATCTAGCGGTATTGCTGGACCTACCACTCGTGGCAAATTGTATCGAAATGTTAATGATGCTGATAAAGCTGAATTCAACGTTCTTGAAATACAAAGACGCTTGCAGTCAAGGGGCTTCTATAAAGGTTCTCTAAACGGAGAAATGAACAAAGATACCAAAAAAGCCATTAAGCAAGCTCAGGAGTTTTATGGGATTAGTTTAAAGGATGTGAGAAACGGACGATTTTAATATCCGTTTCGCGCTTGTACTAGCATGTGTTTGCTGAGAAGTTATAAACTGCTTGCAAATTGCTAAAACACACATCCAGTGAAGTTAAACAAATAAACAATGCTCCCAAGTGTTATAAAGGCATCAATGCTCGCTGGCACTTGGGACATACTCCGTGAATTGTTAATTGGCAATCAAGCAGATGATAGCCATCTTTTTGAGAAGTTTTTAACCCAATTTTTAAGATTGAGTCGTTTTTGAACTCGGTAGTGGTGTTACACCTAACACATATTAAGTGATGGTGATGGTGGGGATAAGGTTGGTTAAGTTCATAATGCTTATGACCTTCGCCTAATTCCAATTCCCGCAAAATTCCCATACGTGCCATCAGCTTGAGAGTGCGATAAATCGTTGAAAGACTAATTCCTTCATTATCGACTTGTAATCTTTGATAAAGATCCTCGGCACTCAGATGCTCCCCTTGAGGAAGCTCTTGAAAAATGTGTAGAATTACTTCTCTCTGAGGTGTTAAACGCCAACCTCGTTCGTTGAGTTCTGCCTTGAGTGAAGCAGTGCTGTAAATTGTCATACTAATTTTTCTCAACAAACCCTATCAATTGCGAATATAGCAAATAAGTCTACCTGTTTGCAATAATTATTGCTTATTGCTAATTATTATTAACTGTTTTGGGAAGAATAGTTGTTCAATTCCCAGAGACAAACAAACATGTGATTCGCTGTATTCGTCGGTATTTGCAGCTTTGGGAGGAGGCACTTTTTTTCACACAGATTAAAAAAAATGCCATAAATTTTTTATAGGAGAGTTGGAGAAAAGATTCAATATTAACCGGATTTTAAATTTTAAATTATGTCCTCTGGAAACACCTCGTTGATAGATTTTGGAATAAAGATTACCGCATTTGAAATTTTATGCTAATAATATAGTCCCGCTAATTTGCTTACGGAAACTCCATCTAATCGGAAATGTATCTGTTTTCAAAACTTAAAATAATTTATTGTATCCTCTGCATGCCGATATGCTAGGTGAACCAAAAATTTAAAAGACCTAGCGTGTCCGCAGGGACACAATCCATAATTGATAGAACATAAGGGTATGGGAACAGTTACCCTCTGAAGAAGAGAAGTGATGGCGCGGAGTACAGGAGAATGAAGGCAATGGGGAAACCACACCTTGTCCCAACATCAAGGGGAACAAAGAGGACGAGTGATTTCCCAAAACCGCGCTTGTTCACTTTAAAAAACTAAACTACTAGCTGAGGGATTCTAAATAATCGCGAATCAAATTACGTCTTTTTGGTTGACGTAGCTTTTGTAAAGCCTTGGATTCGATTTGTCTAACACGTTCGCGAGATAAATCTAGAGCGCGTCCAATTTCTGCGAGGGAATAAGGATGACCATCAGCCAAACCAAAACGCATCAGAATTACATCGCGTTCGCGGGTGGTTAAGTCAGCCAAAAGATTTTGCAAGTCTCTTTGTAGAGATTCGCGCATCAACATTTCTTCTGGTGTTACACCATCGGTTTCAAGTAATTCACCTAATTCGGTATCTTTATCTTTACCTACTTTTGTTTCTAGAGAAACAGAACGAGGAACTCTGAGTAAAACTTCTCTTACTTGAGCGGGAGTCATTTCCAACTCAACAGCCAAGTCTTCTAAAGTCGGAGTGCGACCTTTTTCTTGAGCAATTTTACGTTGAGCTTTTTTAATCTTGTTTAACTTTTCAGTAATATGGACTGGTAGGCGAATAGTACGACTAGAAGTAGCAATTGCTCTCGTAATACCTTGACGAATCCACCAGTAAGCATAGGTACTAAAGCGATAACCCTTAGTTGGGTCAAATTTTTCTACCGCTCTTTCCAAACCTAAAGTACCTTCTTGGACTAAATCCAATAATTCCAGACCGCGATTCTGGTATTTCTTAGCTACAGAAACCACAAGACGAAGATTCGCCTTAATCATGTGTTCCTTTGCTTGTAATCCTTGGGTTTGAATTTGCTCTAATTCCTTTACAGTTAATTGTGCAGTTTCAGCCCAACGGCGCTTACCTTGGGATAAAGCACCTTTCAACTCGCACTCTTCAATACCAGCAGTATTTGCCCATCTTTTCATTGAGGGGCGATGTCCTAACTCGGATGTCAAACGTTCTTGAGCTTCAACAATTCTCAAATAATGAGCAAGTAATTCATCACCTTGGGTTGCAGCTTCGGACAACAGTATCCGTAACTTCAAATAACGCTGGACTTTTTGAGCTTCTGAAACCTCTTCATCCCGCCCTAATAGCCGAACTCTACCAATTTCCTGAAGATATAAACGAACTAAATCCGTACTGCGGGTTTTTGTACTAGTACTTGCTCTTTCCGTTTCGGAAGAAGCCATCTCCAGTTGCTCCAAATCCTCATCTGCTGGAGCGTCCGCATCATCTGCGGTTATTTCCGGCTCCAAATCTTGACGGGACTTTTGAGTATCGTAAGCGGCATCGGCATCTGCATAAAAAGATGTTGCTGGCATAAGAATATTCTCAACGGCTCCAGGTAACAATTATTAGCCTTTTAGCTAATCAACTGTTGCTATTGTTCCCGCGATTAACGGAGAACTAACATTATTTAGAAATTAATTTGGTTTTTTTTGAAAGAAAACCATACTGATTTCATTTGATACTGATTTAATTTAGGCATATCAGTTTAGTTATTAATTTGAACCAACAGCAATTCAAACCTTTAGCTAGACTGCAATTAACCGGTGTTACCAGTCACGCTTACCACTCTATAATTCTTGACAGTAATCAGTTATACATGGTATAAAGATAGACAAGTTAAAAAAGTAATAAAAGTAATAAATCGTATGCATAGTCATATCTACATAGCTATGCAGGTTATTTCCTGACGAAATTTTAATTAATCGTCAGGAAATCTTGGTATTTTGGATTTTGCGGAAAGTTTGGGGTGTCGGTCTCTGTCCCCAAAACTTTCCAAGACGGATTTTAGATTTTGGATTTTGGATTAAAAATTCCCAAATCAATAGTTATATTCGGGCTTGATATCTCGCTTCATTAAATCTAATAGTGCTTGTCTTGGTGTAACTTCGGCTTTGAGTAGACTGTAAACTCCTTGGGTAATTGGCATGGAAATATTTTGTTGTTTGGCTCGCTGTACGAGGACTTCTGCGGTATTTACTCCTTCTGCAGTTTCATTCAGTTGAGCAAGGATTTCTGAAAGGGTTTTACCTTGTCCTAGCTGGTATCCAACTTGGTAGTTCCTACTTAAAGGGCTGTTGCAGGTTGCTAAAATATCGCCCAAACCGGATAAGCCGTAAAAGGTTTCTAGTTTTGCACCCCAATCTACGCCGATGCGAACCATTTCGGTAAGTCCGCGAGTCATTAGCGCTGCTTTGGCATTTGTTCCTAACTGCAAACCATCACATACACCAGCGGCGATCGCCATAACATTTTTTAAAGTTCCACCCAGTTCCACTCCTAAAGGGTCGGAATTTGTATAAACGCGAAACCGAGTTGAATTGAATACCATCTGAACTGATTCGGCTGCACTTTCGCTATTGCTAGCAACTACAGTAGCTGCTGGTAAATCTTGGGTAATTTCCTTGGATAAATTAGGACCGCATAAAACTACTACCCGATTGTTAGGAAAACCTTCTTGCCAAATTTGTGAAGGTGTACGAGTAGTTTGGGGTTCTAAACCTTTGGTAGCAGTAACAAAAATAGTTTGAGTGGGAATAGCTAAAGAATTCAATTGGGAAACAATATTTTTTACTCCTTTGATAGAAACAGCACTGAGAATAATATCCGCATTTTCTACCGTTTCTGCCAGAGTTTGCGAACCGCGACGCGAGTAAATGCGTACATCATGAGTATTACCTTGAGCAAGGGTTGCAAGTGCTTTCCCCCAAGCACCAGCACCGAGAATAGCAACTGTTTTTTGATTAGTCATTCAATTTTGGATTTTAACAACGGATGCTTTTTTGGCAACGGATACTTTTGTTTAACAACGGATGCTTTTATTTTGATTGACTATATATAAAGCCATCAAGCATAAAAAGTAATGCATCTGACGGTTGAAAATATAGCATTTGATGGTGTTGTGGGGTGATTTTTAGTTTATGGATAAAGTAATTTAATTGAATGTAGGGTGTGCGATGCTTTAAAAAATTTTGAAGGGGAAATAATAGTGTTGTTCGAGCCTCATGCACCAATAATAAGTTGTGGAAAGTAAGTGTTACATCTTGCGCGATTACCTACACTGCTTAGGGTTGCAAACCCCAAGCTAATAGCAAAAGCCCTATAAATAGGACTGGGAGGGAATTTTAGTCTACTTAAGTAGACTTGAGCTATTAGCCTGGGATTTGCAATCTCAGGCGGTTTTGAGCGCTAATTAACATTGGTGCAAGATATCAGATGAATATGACTAGTACTGCACGGCGGAAATAAAGCTACCATTAAAAATGGCTAAAAAGACTAGCAAATCAAACTTTTTACTTCTTACTTCTGCGAAGCGGTACTAGTAAATAGTATTAGTATTTTTAAGAAATTCTATACCGCACCAGCTTGAAAAATCTGGTTAACTGTTAATCTTAAATCAGGAAAAGTTTGGGAAATAATTAAATCATTATTTTGAAACTTAGTTATTTGATATTCCTCATCAACTAAATTACAGATAGAAATAGTTGCTTGTTTGGGATTTCCAATAAAATTACGTCCACCCAAAGCTGCATAATCTATAGAATCAGCAAAGGAAATAGCCTATTTACAAAAAGATGGTATCAAATAAATTTTTTATTCTATCGATTTCCCTTTTATTCTCAATACTAGGAAGTTCAATTTTTTTAAATATCCTTCTCTTCAATCAAGCTAAAAAATATTACTTTCAAGTCAATGAAGCTCGTTTAGATCCTTCTGGATTGAGCCACTATCCGGTAAATATTAAAAAAAGTATTGATAAAGATAAAATCCGCGTAGTTTTCTTCGGTGACTCTAGAGCAGATGCTTGGATATCGCCTAGTATAAGTGGATATGAGTTTATCAACCGTGGAATTCATGCTCAGACTTCAGCCCAAACGGTGCAGCGGTTTGCATCTCACGTCCGCTCTTTGCAACCAAATATAGTAATTATCCAGGTTGGTGTTAACGATTTAAAAACTGTTGCGTTGTTTCCAGAAAGTAGGAATTCAATTGTTGCTAATTGTCGAGAGAATATTAAGCGAATTGTAGATGAATCTAAAAGTTTAGGTGCAACAGTAATCTTAACGACTATTTTTCCGGTGGGTGAAGCACCAATTCAGCGCAAGCCTTTTTGGTCGGATGATATAGAATCGGCTGTGAATGAAGTGAATGTTTATATAAATACATTAGCTGAAGATAAAGTTATTATATTTGATGCTTTTTCTATTCTTGTAGATAGTCAGGGAATGATGTTGCAAAAATATGCTTCGGATGAACTGCATTTGAATAACCAAGGATATGAAATTCTTAATCAGGAACTGGTAAAAGTAGTTGATAAGATAGCTTCAAACTAGTTTGTCTGTCAAAATAAGCAACATATGATGGACAAAGCATTTTGATGTGAATCCATTAACGTCAAACTCCTTTGTCTCTCAAATTTTGATATTTATTAACATCTAATGACTTTGATGTAAAAATATCATTGAGTATTAGTGTCTAATTTAAACTCATATGGTCGAGAGTTATGGTTCTTAAGTTTGATAATGCGGTAGATTATCATTATGATAAATTCCCACCAGATAATCTTGATTATGGGAAATTCGTGGAGTCATTGATGAAACTTGTTAGAGTCTAGCTGTTATGTCACAAGAACAAATCATCAATTTCATCAGCGGACACCTTGACCTAACTCAAGCGGAATTCAACGAACATTACCGTCCTCAAATTGATAACGCTCTATCGAAAAATCAAGGTTTTGTTATGGGAGATGCTAGAGGTGCGGATACCCTAGCGCAACAGTATCTTTTTGGTAAAACGAAAGCGGTTGTGGTTTACCATATGTTTGAAAGTCCAAGAAATAATGCAGGGTTTCCTACTTGTGGAGGATTCCAAAGTGATAAGGAGCGTGACGAACAAATGACTCAAGATTCTCATCAAGATATTGCTTGGGTAAGAGTTGGTAGAGAAAAGTCGGGAACGCAGAAGAATTTGAATAGACGAGATAAGATTTAATTGCTTTTATTATTCAGTATTTTACTTTGGCTAAATATTAATTTGATATTGGACTGACTGGGATAGGAATAAGTCGATTTATCTATATTCCACAAGATGTTTGCGATTTGAAGTTATTATGGACAACACTAAAGTAATTGTAGTTAATGACCTAAGCCATGACTCAAACAATCACGAACTTTTTCCAACTGAATCAACAACAGCAAACTATTATTCCTAAGTTTATTCGGTATTTGCGTTACTATCCTCATGATTTATGGTTGCTATTTAATTTTATTATCAGCCATGTCTTTTCACGTATTTTTAAACGAGAGAACAGCAATAAAAACTATATTCAACATATATACAAATATTTTCTCAAAACTACATATTCTGAAGCGGATATTAATTTTTATTTGCAACAATTAGAAAATGGCGAAGTTACACGGTTTGCTCTTTTAGTTTCTTTTCTGATGATTCCTGCTAGTGTAGAGCAAAAATTGTTCCACACCCTAGGAACTTCTTCGCATCACGAAGCAAGATTAGAGTTAGTACAAAAACAACTACCAGGAGCAAAGCAGATTCTTGATATCGGAGGTGCTTCGGGTAAGGAAGTATCTGGTAGTTTGTTGATGATGGGATATCCCCACAAACCAGAACGTATTGATATTGTCGATTTACCGGGAAACGAACGTTTCTTTAAGTCGTCATCACCGGATATTGAATTTCATACAACTCCTGAAGGAACGAAAATACATTATCATTACGTTTCAATGACTGGTATTACTAAGTTCCCAGATGCGAGTTTTGATTTAGTTTGGTCGGGACAAAGTATTGAACATATTACCCCAGAAGAGGCAAGTATTGTAATTTCACAGGTATATCGAGTTCTTAAACCTAATGGATACTTTTGTCTGGATACTCCAAATCGTCATATGACTTTATTACAGGTAAAGCAAGGTTTTGTTCATCCAGAGCATAAAATAGAATATTTTCCGAAAGAATTAGCTGATAAATTAACTGAAATTGGTTTTAATGTTATCCAACAAAAAGCGGTTTCTCCCATGCCAATTAGCTATCAAAGGGGACGTTTTAATCGTTTGGAATTGATTTATTCAAAGTCACTAGGAGATGACCCCAATACTGGATACTCTTTTTATCTGGAATGTCAAAAGTGATAAAGGTAATTGGTAATTGGTAAATATAAAAAATATTAGAGGTTTACATTAAAATATAAAATGTTTTAATCAACGATTCTTAGTTAGCTAGTTAAATATCAGCAATGCCAGCTAAATTTTCTCAACCCTATCAACCATTATTATTGCGGATTCTTCACGGTTTAATTGGGTTATTTACAATCGCAGCAATTATTACTGCTTATTGGACTTACGATGTTTATGATGGACGTTGGGGAAGTATTCCGTTACCTAAATTTATGGAGATTGAAGGTATTCACGGGACTTTTGGATTATGGACTTTATTAATATTTCCTCTATTTGCTATCTATGCTTTTCATCGAGGTCAAGGTCGATTAATTCAGACAGATTCTTTTAAGAAATTAGCTAATTTTGGCAAACCAATCTGGTGGTATAATCTGCATCGCTTAATTAATACTTTGAGTATTTTGGCGGTAACTTTTGCTGTTTTTTCTGGCAAAATGATGAATGAAAAGTGGCTGCCTCAAGGTGAATTAAATCACAGTTGGTACTATGCTCATCTGATTTCTTGGCTGGTTTTAGTAATTTGTATTGCTTTTCATGTGTTGATGAGTATTAAAGTTGGGGGTATACCGTTAATTTTATCAATGCTGAATTTACGATTTCGTAGCAAGGATAATCCTAGTTTATGGCGCAACAATTTTGATGTTTGGCGTGATAATTTTGATATGGTGATGGTTAAGCAATGGCTATCTTCTCTTGATTTCCTTAAGATTATAGAAATTTTTGTATTAATTAATATTCTCTTGTCTTGGATAATTTCACTGGTTAAAGAAATTGGTTAATTAGTCGGCTGGTGCGTGACACTGAATAGTTATTATACTACGTTCAAAGTTATTCAAAGTGTCACAGTACCCTACAGAAAATGTGCGGTTTACGTAAGCCATAAAATTATTTAATAAATGTTATTGATTGGAATTTAAATAGGTGTCAAAGTCTTTAATAAATATGGAAGATATTTGGATACGGATAGAAAGTTGGATGCAAGTTAATGCTCCAAAAGTTTTGAAGTCGCTGCAACGAGGAGCTAGTGAAACCCAAATTATTGAGTTTGAAGATTTTCTATCGATTACGCTTCCTGAAGATATCAAGTCTTCCTATAAGATTCACAACGGTCAATCTAGAAATGGCTGTGGTTTGATTTACGGACGAGAGTTTCTATCTTTGCAGCGTATAAAAGATGAATGGCAAGTTTGGAAAGAACTTTTAGAGGACGGAGTTTTTAATAATGAAGATGGGGAAGACCAAGGAAGCAACCCCGTACCGGGAATTCGTAATCTATGGTGGAATGAGTTTTGGATTCCGCTTACCTATGATGGTACTGGTAATCATGACTGTATTGATTTAGACCCCGCAGAAGGTGGAACGGTTGGACAAATCATTGCGATGTGGCATGATGATGCCGATAGAAGTATTATTGCTCCGAGTTTTGGAGCGTGGTTGAAACAGTATGCTGATGGTTTGGAGTCGGGACAGTTAATTTTTTCGAGAAAATATAACGGTATAGTTCGTCAGGATGATATCTAGTAGATAGATGAATCAATATTTTGCAACGGTTGCTCGTGGATTGGAAGAACTCGCAGCCAAGGAATTAGAACAGTTGGGTGGAAAGTCGGTAGAACCGGGGTTTTGTGGTGTGGAATTTAGTGGCGATCGCACTTTACTATATCGTGTAAATCTATGGGCTAGATTACCGTTTAGGATTTTATTTAAGGTGCATAAATTTCCCTGTACAAATGCAAAAGACCTTTACAAAGGTATTCAAACCATCGAGTGGCAAGATTATCTCACACCGGAAGATACTTTAGCGGTTAATGCAACTGGTAAAAATAATCAACTCAACCACACTCACTTTACAGCGCTACAAGTAAAAAATGCCATAGTTGACCAGCAGCAGGAAGTTTTTGGGGAACGTTCTAATGTTGAGCTTTACAATCCAGATTTACGGGTTAACGTACATATCCGTAATGATTTTTGTACTGTAAGTCTTGATAGTTCTGGTAAAAGTTTACATCGTCGCGGCTATCGTCCTGCGGTTGGAGCAGCACCTCTAAAGGAATCTCTTGCTGCTGCTTTAATTCAACTTTCGGGTTGGGATTCACATCAGATGTTTTATGACCCGCTTTGTGGTTCGGGTACTTTACCGATAGAAGCTTGTTTAAAGTCTTTGAATATAGCACCGGGTTTGTTTCGGGAATCTTTTGGTTTTGAAACTTGGAGAGATTTTGATTTATCGCTGTTAGAAAAGTTGATTGCTGAAGCAGAAGCTTGTCAATTAGATACTCTTCCTACATCAATTTGGGGTAGCGATAATAATGAAGATGTCATCGAACAAGCAAATATTAATGCTACAAATAGCGGTGTTGAAAATCATATTTATTTTTCACAGATGGAACTTGCTGATGTAGCTGCACCTGCTGATAGTGGAGTATTATTTTGCAATCCACCTTATGGGGAACGGTTGGGAAGAGATACCGATTTAGGAGCATTTTATAAGCTTCTGGGTGATGTGATGAAGCAGCGTTTTAAGGGTTGGACTGCTTTTGTGTTGAGTGGAAATAAGGAGTTAGCTAAATATATTGGGTTGAAATCATCGCAGCGAATTGCTGTTTATAACGGGACTTTACCTTGTCAGTTGATGAAGTATGAATTGTATTAGGAGAGAGGGGAAGAGGGGGGGAAGAATAATTAACATCACTTTGGGTTAAGAGATTTACCATTAACAAGTAGCGAGTAGCGAGTAAAAAACATAGCCATAAATAGTAATCACAGAGCAAATTCAATTTTTTAATCAAGATTATCCCTTTTGAAGGTGTGATTATAGCAACGAAAAAATATCCCGAATAATAGTTAATGAATAGAACGACTGAATATTTGTAATGGAAGAGACTAAGTTTCCGTAATTAGTTAATTATGTTAACTAAAATAGTCATGATTAATTTCCTATTTTGTATAAAGCATTAAAAAATATTTTCTAGTTCTATTTATCTTACATTTTGCGCGAGTCGCAGAAACCCGGTTTCTTTCTGATTTCGCAACCAGATAATAATACTTTCACGATTAGAAACCGGGTTTTTGGTCTTTTGCTATTAACTGGGAATTTACAACTTCTAGGATGTATGAAAGCAATCCAATAAATACACTACTGTAATAAACCCGCAAAAGGACATCGACTAGCTTGTGAATTTGCGGTTGCTGGCTTTAATTTTGGTTGAAATAAATGCTGCATAAAACCCCAGAATTTCTGTTGTAATGATGATGGTGTTTGTGTTCCTCCGGATGAATTTTTACGACCAGATGTGAGTTTGTCTAAAAATTTATTATTGTCGTAATAGTGTTCCAACGATAAAATCTTTAAATCATCGCTGACTTTAACAATACTCATTCCAATAACTTCAATTGTCTCTCCTGTAGGAAGATAATCTTTATAAGCTCCTTGGAAATGTCCCCAATGTCTCCATTTGAAAGCAATTGTTGGTGGTGCAGAATAGACTTCTACGACTTCCCATAAAAAACCTTCGGGAAATGCTGAGTGGAATAGATTTGTAGAAGTTTCAAAGTTTTCTTCTGATGCTCTGTAATGTTCGGTATCACCAATTAATAATTTGTAAGTACCAGCTTCTATTAAGTCTTCTACTTTATAGTTAGTTCCACCGTTTGTACTCATGCGAAACTTATCTTGAACAATAGATATCCACTGTTGAGGATTGGTTTTGAAATTGGCTTCAATATCAAATGTTCGTACTAAGTTTTGTACCAGTGCTTCAAGAGAATTTACTGGATGATTTTGGGTACTTCCTTTTGGGAAATTTTCATCAGACTTAGTGTAATCTGGTTCTTTACTATAACGCCATTGTACATTTTTATTGGACTTTAATACTGTGTCTCGGTTTTGTACCCAAAGCGGTAGATTTTCGATGTTAATGTTAGTCATAATTACCTCTGACAATCTATGAAGAAATACTGATAAATTACAAATAATCAAATAAATTGTATATTTCGCAGCAGTTTATACAGATTTTTAATTATTTGAGAATAATCTAATTAATAACTGCGAATTGGAGATTTATTTGTAATTCCATCTATTAGCATGATTGCACTGATTAATTTTCAACTCTAGGGAAGTTCGGGAAGTTAAGGAAATTAATCAATAAGAACAAAGCAAAGTTCTTAGAAATCTCACCCTGTCTTTACGGACATCCCTCTCCTTATTAGGGAAATGATTAGAAAAGAAAGAGGTTAGGAATAAGTAGGAGTTGTAAAAGTTAAAATTGATAATCCTTATTGTTATTAAGGAGAGTGTAACAGGGTGAGGTTAATCAAGATTCGATAAATTCTATAACTTCTAAATTAGAGATAATTATGACGGGACAAAGAAGGAGTCGAGGAGTTGTTTTAACTGATGAAGGATGGAAGAAATTAGAACATGCTCTGAATGAATGGAATAATCAAAATAATTTTGATAAACCATATACTATTGAAGCTTTAATTGAAGTTACTTTATTAGATCCAGGGACGATTTCTAAGGTTTTGAGTAGAGAAGTTGCTGTTGATAGACGGACTTTAGAAAGATTTTTTCGCGGTTTTAATTTGAAATTGGATAATGATGATTATTCAAAGTTGAATTTAACAACAAATAAGAAATTAAACAACTACTTTTGCAGTGAAGCTCCGGATGTAAGTATTTTTTATGGTCGCACTGAGGAGTTGAATTTTCTTGAAAAATGGATTGTTAATGATTGCTGTCGTTTAATTACTCTGGTAGGTATTGGTGGTATTGGAAAAACAAGTTTATCTGCGAAAGTTATTCAAAATATTAGAGATAATTTTGATTTTACTATTTGGTTTTCTTTACGCAATGCTCCACCTCCTTTGCAAATCATTAGTAATTTATTACAGATTTTGTCGAATGGTGAGGAAGTTGACTTAGCTAGAAATATTACTATTTTAATTAATAAGTTAATTGAGTATTTGCAAAATCAACGCTGTTTGATAGTTTTTGATAATGTTGATGCTATTTTCTCTGATAGTAGTTATTCTGGGAATTATTTACCGGGTTATAAAGGATATGGGGAAATTTTTCAAAAAATCGCAGAAATACAGCATCAAAGTTGTTTGTTAATGACTTCTAGGGAAAAACCAAGGGAAATTTCTGCTATTGAAGGAGATATTTCACCGGTTCGTTGTTTACAGATTAATGGTTTGGGTATTCCGGAGGTCAGGAAGGTTTTTGCAGGGAAGGGAATTATTGATGGTGTAGATTCAGATTGGGAATGGTTGACTGTTAACTATGGTGGAAATCCTTTATATCTGAAATTTATCGCTTCTACTGTTTTAGATTTATTTGAGGGAGATATTTCAAGTTTTATTCTTCAGGGTAGTAAGGTTTTCGGTGATGTTCGTAATTTGATAGGACAGCAATTCAATCGTTTATCGGAATTAGAAAAGTCTTTATTATATTGGTTAGCGATAAATCAAGATGCTGTTGGTTTACAAGAATTACAGGATTTGAGTCAAAATCAATCTTTTCATTTATTAGAAATACTAGAATCATTAAATCGACGCTCTTTAATTGAAAAAAAAGATTTATTATTCTCTCTTCAACCTGTGGTGATGGAATATGTGACTATAAATTTCATCGATAAAATATATCAAGAAGTTATTTCTGGGGATATTTCACTGTTCAAAAGTCATGCTTTACTAAAAGCAACTTCACCAGATTATATTCAAGATATTCAAAAACGTTTGATTCTTAAACCAATACTTGAAGGTTTAGAACTGTTTTTTGGAAATAATCATCAAGTTGAAACTCATTTGATAAATATTTTAGATAATTTTCGAGATAAATCGCTGCATTTCACGGGTTATGCTGTAGGGAATATTATTAATTTGATTTCTGATTCATTTTCGTTAATTAGCAATCAAGATTTTTCTAATTTGAATATTCAACAAGCTAATTTACAGAAAACAAATTTACAGTATATTGATTTTAACAATAGCAATTTTGTTAAATCAACTTTTACCAATAATTTTGGGATTATTTTTAGTCTTGCTTTTAGTCAAAACGAAAAATTTTTAGTTACGGGAAGTATTGATGGTCAGGTTTGTTTGTGGAAATGGGAAGATAATCAATTACTTTTTCAATATCAAGGACATAAAACTATAGTTGAATCAGTTGTTTTTAGTCCCGATAATTCAAAAATAGCTAGTTCGAGTCGAGATAGAACAATTAAAATTTGGGATGTTTCCACTGGACAATATATTTTTAGTTTAGATTCACCAAAGAAATATTTGGTTAAAAATCTGATATTTAATCAAAATGGAACTAAATTATTTGGTTACTCGAATCAGCAAATTATATCTTGGGATTTGGATACTAGTAATTATAGAATATTAACTGAATCCCAAAGTCGTATTTGTTCTCTACATCTTGCTTCTGAAGCTGATTTTTTAGTCTTTGGTTGTGAAAACGGAGTAATTGATATTTGGGATTTAAATACAGAAGAACTTCTCCATCGATTTTCAATTAATAGCGGTATTGTTTTATCAGTTAAAGTTACCCACGATAATCAAATTATTGCTTGTGGTATTAAAGATAAAATTGTCAAAATTTGTAATTTAAATCATTCTGAATTAATAGAAATCCAATCTCAAAGTTATAATATTTCGCTGATTGATATTAGTCGTGATGGACAATATATCGCAACTGGTAGCGGTGAAAAAATAATTAAAGTATGGGACATTAATACGGGTTTATATTTACAAAGCTTGTCCGGACATGTTTCTGAAATTAACGCTATAACTTTCAGCAATACAAATCAAATATTAGCAACTGCTAGCGTTGATAGAACGGTGAAAATTTGGGATATAACGAAAGGGAAATGTCTGAAAACTCTACAAGGACGTGCAGATTTTGTTCATTCGGCTGTATTTAGCAACGATAATCAAAAAATTATTAGCGGTAGTCAACATTCAATCAATTTTTGGGATATAAATACTCAATGTATATCTACTTTTTTCAAAACCAAAGATTGGCTTTCTTCATTAATTATTAGTCAAGACGAAAAGACAATTGCTTGTGCGAACATTAGTAATGAAGATAATTTTATCCGAATTTGGCAGATAGATAATTTAAATAGTTCTAAAAAAAACTATCAAATACCAAATAAAATCCTCAAAGGACACAATGATAATATCTGGTCAATCGCTTTTAATCCCGACGGTACAAAAATAGTCAGTGGTAGTAGCGATAGAACTGTAAAAATTTGGAATTCTCAAACGGGACAGTGTTTAAAAACATTATCCGGTCACAATCGTCCGGTGCTTTGTGTTAGTTTTAGTCCCGACGGAAATACAGTTGCTAGTTGTGGTGGTCATTCGATTATTAAACTTTGGAATATCGAAACCGGAGAGTGTTTTCTAACTATTCAAGAAAAAGCTTCTTATATAATCAACTTTAATTCCAACGGTTTAATTTTAGCTAGCGGTCATACTAGCGGAATAATTAAACTTTGGAATACAAAAAATGGTAAATATATCCAAACTTTAGGAAATCATAAACCAATTATTTCGATAGCTTTTAGTGACGATGGTAGATATATAGCTTATGGAAGTTACGACGGTACCGTGACTGTATGGGATATTAATGATAATAAATCTGTTGCGATATTACAACAAAATTATTCTTCACCTTGGAGTCTTGCTTTTAGTAAAGATTCAAAATTATTAGCTGTCGGTAGAGATAGTGAAGTGATTCAAATTTGGGATATTAATACAAGTCAGATAATTACATCTTTTCAAGGTAATAGACCATTAGAGAAAGTAAATATTACAGGAATTACGGGTTTAACTGCTGCAATGATTGCGAGTTTGAAAGAATTGGGAGCGAGTTGGATGGAGTAACAAGTAATAAGTAGCAAGTATCGAGTTCAAAAATTTGTTTTTCTCCCTCACTCCCTCACTCCCTCTAAGTTTTCTCTCTAGGATATTGTTTCATTAATTCCCTTACCTGTTCTGCATGATAAGAACTTCTTGTCAACGGAGAAGAAACAACTTGTAAAAAACCAATTTCTTCACCATATTTCTTCCATGATGCAAACTGTTCGGGACGAATAAAATCACCAACTTTTAAATGCTTTTGACTGGGTTGTAAATATTGCCCAATAGTTAAAATATCGCAATCAACTTCTCGTAAATCTCGCATTAACTGACGAATTTCCTCATCAGTTTCTCCAAGTCCGACCATAATTCCAGACTTAGTATAAACCCAAGGTGCAATTTGACGAGATACTTTCAATAATTCCAAAGTTCTTTTATAATCACCCCGGGGACGTGTACGTTTATATAACCGGGGAACCGTTTCGGTATTGTGATTAAGAACCTCCGGTTGTGACTTCAAAATAATTTGTAGCGCTGACCAATTACCGCACAAATCGGGAATCAAAACCTCAATAGTTGTCTTTGGTGAAATAGTCCGAACCGCTTCAATACAACGAACAAACTGGGAAGCACCTTCATCAGGTAAATCGTCACGGTTAACAGAAGTAATCACCACATGATTCAACTTCATCCGACGAACAGCTTCCGCTAAACGTGAGGGTTCCGTCGGGTCTAAAGGCTGCGGTTTTTTCTCAAAATCAATATCGCAGTAAGGACAAGCACGAGTACAAGCAGGTCCCATAATCAAAAACGTAGCGGTACCTGCTTTGAAACACTCACCAATATTTGGACAACTTGCTTCCTCACAAACAGTATTTAAAGATAAATCCCGCAGAGTTTCCTTAACATTCCCAACACGTTCCCATTGAGGAGCTTTTACCCGCAACCAGTCTGGCTTTACAGTCACAATCTGTCCTTACCACTTGTTGATATACAGGATTTATGGTAGCGCAATTTCAGCGAACAGTTAACAGTTAAAAATTCTTCCCCCTCTCTCATTAAATTTCTGTGATATAATAACCGAGATAATACGGGATGTAGCGCAGCTTGGTAGCGCACTTCGTTCGGGACGAAGGGGCCGCTGGTTCGAATCCAGTCATCCCGATTTTTTTGTGTAGAATAACAGATTATTTGTCGTCTTCGATTTTCTTTTTAAGACTCTGCTTTTTATTGATTGTAGGACAATAGAAACATAAAAATCTTACCAATCATTATTAAGAAGTATTGAGAGAAAATCATGCAGTCTGCAATTAATATTTTTACGGTTGAGGAATACCTGGAATTAGAAAAAACCAGCGAAATTCGTCACGAATACCTTGGTGGACAAGTTTTCGCAATGTCCGGAGGTAGTAAAGAACATAATCTTATAGCTGGAAATATTTACTCTCGTTTTCGTTCTCATTTAAGGGGTGGTTCCTGTAGCGTATTTATGGCTGAGATGAAAGTGAATATACAATTAAACAGCCATAATAAGAATATATATTACTATCCCGATGTTGTAGTTAGCTGCGATTCTGATGATAAAGACCGTTTTTCTTTAAATTATCCTTGTTTAATTATTGAAGTACTTTCACCGAGGACGGAAATGACAGATAAAAGAGAAAAACTTGTTAATTGTCGTAATTTAGAAAGCTTACAAGAATATATTTTAGTATCTCAAGATGAAATAAAAGTAGAAGTTTATCGAAAAGATAATCAAGGTAATTGGTCAATGCAAACCTTGGGAAAAGAAGATGAATTACATTTAAATTCCATTGATTTAACTTTAACGATGGCTGAGATTTACGAAGATGTATTTAAAATAATATAGGATGCAATATTATGAGTACTTTAAGTTTACAAATACCTCCCTCACTTAAATTTACAGATGAAGAATTTGAGCAAATAGTCGATTTTAATAAGGAACTGCGTTTAGAACTAACCGCTGAAGGGGAATTAATTATCATGTCACCAACTGGGGGAGAAACGGGAAACCGTAATTTTGATTTGACCGGTCAAATATGGTTTTGGAGTCGTAAAAATAATTTAGGAAAAGCTTTTGATTCTTCTACAGGTTTTAAACTTCCAAATGGTGCTACTCGTTCTCCAGATGCTTCCTGGATAAAAATCGAAAGGTGGGAAGCTTTGAGTGCAGAACAAAGAAAGAAATATTTACCTTTGTGTCCGGATTTTGCTGTGGAATTAGTATCGGAAAGCGATGATGTGGAAGATACTCGAAAAAAGATGCAAGAGTATATTGAAAATGGTTTGAGATTGGGTTGGTTGATTAATCCTAAAGATAAACAGGTGGAAATTTATCGTAGTGGTAAGGATGTGGAAATATTAGATTCTCCTGGTAGTTTGTCTGGGGAAGATGTTTTGGTTGGGTTTAGTTTGGATTTGGAAGTTATTTTTGGGTAGTTGAAATTTTATAAATAAAATACAGACAATCAAACACAGTAATTATCCTATGCTTTTAAATTTGAAAATAGTTTTTATTTCTTCCTCCTCCTCTTTTATAACGTAATATAGTTCCCAATTTTGTTGAAGGTTTAACCAAAACTGGGAGCTATTTCCGAAGAATTTTGATAATCTGATTGCTGTACTGGGGGTAATACCTCGCTTTTTATTTACAAGCTCATTTATTCGCTGATAGGGAACGTGGATTGCATCTGCTAAGTGTCTTTGAGTTATTACCATCGATTCGAGAAAATCTTTGAGTAATATTTCACCTGGGTGAGTTGGGGGGTCTGTATTTTGGGATTTTCATTTTTTGTTAATTTTGGTTTTATGGTAGTTTATCTTTAATTCGAGCTAGGTTTCTTTTAGCATATCTTTTATCAGTTGAATTTTTTATAAATGAAATTAAATACTCAACAATATCCCAATGTTCGTTTATTACTGCAAGTCTTACAGCACTATCATCAAGGTCATAACGCGGTTCAATCTTATCTACATTAGCACCTGATTCAACTAATAATCTAACCACATCAATGTGACCTTTTTCCGCTGCTATCATTAAAGGTTTTCCCGACTCACCAAAACTATTTAATTGTGCTTTCATTTCAATAAAAATTTTAGCAATTTCAACATTTCCTCCTTCAGATGCGCTATATAATGAACTTTCAATAATGTTATACGTATTATCTATCTTCCCTTCAAAATAATTCATTAGAGCTTCAAGTATTTTTTTGTTACCGCAAAATGATGCAAATACAATTCCATCAAGGATAAATTCTTTCTTAGAGTTTTGATAACCTACCGGTGTTTGCAGAAGAATCTCAACAATATTTAGATTACCCATCTGAATAGCTTTTTCTAAAGGATTAAGGGAATCACATAGAAGTTCATGCCATTCTTTAAAAGACCAGTGCTTTAAATTAAAAGTATCTGATGTCAATTCTTTGACTGCATCTACATCTAACTTAACAACAGCATCATAAAGTTCTTGCTCTCTATTTTGATTTTCTCGCATTTTCAGAACTATTTATAATCAAAAATCAATATCCAATTTTAAATTATTCAACTCTGCTTCTAACTGCTCAACTGTCGGTAAATTCTCTTTCAACTGTTCCGGTAAAGCATCTCTCAACTGATAAGTAGAAACCCCAATCGGTTTATTCATATCTCGCAAAGCATACTCTACAATTATCCGATTTTTCGACTTACATAAGATGATTCCGATGGTTGGTTTATCTTCGGGATGACGTAATAAATCATCTACTGCTGAAACATAAAAACTCATCTTTCCCAAAAATTCTGGTTTAAACTCTTCAATCTTTAAATCAATAACAACATAACAGCGTAATTTGACATGATAAAACAGTAAATCAATATAAAAATCTTGTTCTCCAACTTCTATATGATATTGACTTCCTAAAAAAGCAAAACCAACTCCTAATTCTAATAAAAAGCTGCGAATTTGCTCTGTCAAAGCTTTTTCTAATGCTTTTTCTCCTAAACTAAGAAAATCAAAATTATAAGGGTCTTTAATTAATTGTTGTGCTAATTCCGATTGTGGTTTAGGTAAGGTTTGCTCGAAGTTAGTAATTGCTTTCCCCTGACGGTTGTATAAATCGCTTTCAATCTGATGAACTAAAACATTACGACTCCAGCCATTTTCTATTGTTTTTTGTACGTACCAAAGTCTAATTGAAGGTTCTTTTACGCTATCTAAAATACGCAGATTGTGTCCCCAAGGAATTTGTGCAACAACTTGTTGCACAATTTGTTCTTCAGGATAAGCTTCTGCAAAAGCTTTCATATATTTAAGATTACGCTCAGAAAATCCCTTCATATCAGGAAAAGCATTTTTCAAATCCTTCGCAAGTTTATTAACTACTTTTGAACCCCATCCTTTCTGTTTTTGTTGGGTTAATATTTCGCGTCCAATTTGCCAGTATAGTAATATCAGTTCCTGGTTAACTGATAGTGCTGCTCTAATTTGTGCTGTACGAATACGTTGTTTGAGTTGCTCTAAAAAATCATCGTAACCGTTTGAGAATAATTTATCTGACATATTAAATTTGTTGAAATTGAAATAGTATATTTAATACTTAGCTATTATTTTATTGTCTTTGGTGCGTGACGACATAATTAAAATATCTCTTTAAAATCATAATTTATCGCGGTTGTCACAGCACCCTACATGAAAATATGAACATCCCTCTCCTTAATAAGGAGAGGGACAGAGGGTGAGGTTTTTTACTGAGGGAAAAAAGGTGAAATTTTCATCATTATTTATAAACCAAAACCGGAACTCTCTTAAACCCCGGTGTCCCACAGCGTTCTTCAACTTCCGCTCGAAAAATAACATTTACTTCGGGATAAAACATCACTCCCGCTCCTTCTCGAACATCTCCATAAATAATTTCTACATTCTCTAATTCCCCTACATTTCCTTTCACCTTCACTCGTTGATGTTGTTCAAAACCGGCTTTTTCAACATCATTTTTATTCATCAAAATACAGTTTCTATGCGGTATTCCTCGATATTTATCTTCTGTTTGATAAACTACTGTATTGTGTTGAGCGTAGCTACGTCCGGTCATTAATGCGATTACTATTCCTTGAGTTTCTTCGTTAACATCAAAGTCTTTGATTTCCGGAAGTGTTAATTCTGGTAGTGGTGTAACGAACATTTTCGCTTTACCGGAAGCTGTAGGAAATTTAGGTGTTTTAAAAATTCTTCCTGAAATAGTAAATTCTTCTTCTGTTTCGTCAATCTCTCCTATTTTTTCGTATCCGGGAATTGTTTTAGCTATCAATTCTCTAACGTATTTTGTATCCTGTAATTTACGCCAATTTACTGGATAATCACTATGAATTAAATGTGCTAGTTCTGTTAAAAAATCAACTTCTGAAATTAAATCTGCTTTCTTGAGATGGGTTTCTCCTTCGTCGTTGAGTCGAACGAAGTTATTACCGGATTCTACTGTTGTTTTATGAGGATTTTCAAAGCGGTTAAATACTGGAATAATTATTGTATTTTTATTCGCTAATCCATGAAAATGACCTAAATTTGGTTTTGTCGCTAAATAAATAATGGTTTCAATTTTACTTAAGGCTCTTTTTACTTTATTTAAATCAGGATTAGCAGCATATAAATTACCACCAACGCAAATCAATGTCTCAACTTTTCCCTCGTCAGCAGCTTCTATTAAAGCGTGAGTATCGTATCCTTTGACTTTACTTAAAGGACGATTTAATAATTTTTCTAATGCTTGCTGAATTTCTTTTTTTAATCGTACCGTGACACCCATAGAACCAAATCCTTGAACGTTGGAATGTCCTCTGACTGGCATAACTCCGGCACCTTCTTTACCGATATTACCAGTCATTAAAGCTGTATTGACGATACTATAAATATTATCAACACCGTTTTTTTGTTGAGTAATTCCCATAGCCCAAGCAAATACTGTTTTCTCGGAATTAACAATTATATTTGCAGCGGTTTCAATTTCTATCTGAGAAACACCACAAGTTGCAGTAATTGTTTCCCAAGCTGTATTTTCAACCTGATTAATTACCTCTTGCCAATCTTCAGTATAAGCTTTCAAATAATCTTTATTTATCTTACCTTTTTCCAATAAAGCTTTTTGAATTCCCATAAATAAAGCTACATCGCTACCGGGAATTGGCTGTAGATAAATTGAAGCGATATCGGAACCTGTTAAAAGCGAATTTAGAAAAGCAGGGGAAGCAAATTTAATTAAACCAACTTCTTTCATCGGATTAATTACAATTACCTTTCCACCACGGTCTCTTAATTGAATTAATTCATTCATCAACCGGGGATGATTGTAAGCAGCATTTGAACCAGCTAAAACAATACAATCTGCTTTTTTCAAACTTTCTAAACTAACTACTGAAGTACCTGTTCCTAAAGTTTGTTTTAATCCAAAACTCGAAGGAGCATGACATAAATCCGAACAGTCAGCTAAATTATTAGAACCCAAAGTTCTCATCATTAACTGTAGTAAAAAAGCTGCTTCGTTGGAAGAACGTCCGGAACTGTAAGAAGCAATTCTTTCTGGTGTTTTATTAGAAGTAAAAGCTTTTTTACAGATGCTGTAAATTTCATTCCAAGAAATTCGTTCGTAATTAGATTTACCAGAACGCAAAATTACCGGAAAACTCCATCTTCCCAATCTATCTGCTTCTCGTGAAGTTAATTGCTTTAATTGCTGAATATTTTGCTGTTGAAAAAACTGTCTGGTAATCCCCGGTTGAATTTCTGCTGATATCGATTCAACACTCTTCATACAACGCTGTAACTTTTCCCCTGACTCGTTAGTAAAACCACCCTTCTGTCCACCAGTCCCCCAAGCACAGGATAAACAAGCGCTTTTATGAAGTAAAGTTTTCCAAAGTTTAGCTCCTTCCGGTGACAAAGTATGTTGTGCCCAATAACCGATTACGGGTAATCCTCCACCCATATCGGGTGTATCTTCGTTTGGATTATTAAAAATTGAAGCTGGTTGAGAATTAGAATTATCTTTATTCATATGATTTACCAATGATGAGAAGGAGCGAACATCTATTGTGCCCACTCTCTTCTTTATATATAGACTTAGCTTAAATAAATGGAACGTTAGACACTATCAGCAATCCCATAGTCGAAAGCTTGCTACTTACATTGGTTCAAATACCGCTCATACCGATTGATAGGCTTAATATATGAGTTCTATAAAACAAACTTTATTAAAAAAACTTTACAAAACGTAAAATACGCGTTAATGTATAAATATAGGTAAGCAAAAAAGCTTACTGATATATACAAATCAAACGCAATTATCCGAACCATGACAACCACATTACAAAGACGCGAAAGCGCTTCGGCGTGGGAGCAGTTCTGTGGATGGATCACCAGCACCAACAACCGTTTATACATCGGTTGGTTCGGTGTCTTGATGATTCCTACACTACTATCTGCTATCACTTGTTTCATCATCGCATTCGTAGCAGCACCTCCTGTTGACATCGATGGTATCCGCGAGCCTGTTGCAGGTTCCTTGATTTATGGAAACAACATCATCTCTGGTGCAGTTGTTCCTTCTTCTAACGCAATCGGTTTACACTTCTACCCAATCTGGGAAGCAGCTTCTCTAGACGAGTGGTTGTACAACGGTGGTCCTTACCAGTTGGTATGTTTCCACTTCTTGATTGGAGTATTTTGCTACTTAGGACGTGAATGGGAATTATCCTACCGTCTAGGTATGCGCCCTTGGATCTGTGTTGCATTCTCCGCTCCTGTAGCAGCAGCAACCGCAGTATTCTTGGTATACCCCATTGGTCAAGGTTCTTTCTCCGATGGTATGCCTTTAGGTATTTCTGGTACCTTTAACTTCATGTTCGTGTTCCAAGCTGAACACAACATCTTAATGCACCCCTTCCACCAATTAGGTGTAGCTGGTGTATTCGGCGGTTCCTTGTTCAGTGCTATGCACGGTTCTTTGGTAACTTCCTCCTTGGTACGTGAAACAACCGAAACCGAATCTCAAAACTACGGTTATAAGTTCGGTCAAGAAGAAGAAACCTACAACATCGTAGCTGCTCACGGTTACTTTGGTCGTTTAATCTTCCAATACGCTTCCTTCAACAACAGCCGTAGCTTGCACTTCTTCTTAGCTGCATGGCCTGTAGTCGGAATCTGGTTTACCGCTTTGGGTGTAAGCACAATGGCTTTCAACTTGAACGGTTTCAACTTCAACCAGTCTGTAATCGACTCTAGCGGTAGAGTTGTAAGCACCTGGGCTGATGTATTGAACAGAGCTAACTTGGGTATGGAAGTAATGCACGAGCGTAACGCTCACAACTTCCCACTTGATTTAGCTGCTGGTGAAACTGCTCCTGTAGCAATCAGCGCTCCTGCAATCAACGGTTAATAATTTAATAATTTAGCTAGAATTTGAATAAGTTTTAGCTTGCATATAAAGCACCTTCCCATGACGGGAGGGTGCTTTTTTGTTATGGGAATTTGAAGTTAAAAAGTGTTTTTCAGAGATAATAAAAGTAATACTTAAAGATAAAACCTATGGTTCCTCATATTCCTGAAACTTTTCAATAAGTACTTAAGCAAATTTAATTGTGCATTTGTCATTGCGAGTGGAACGAAGTGAAACGAAGCATTCACCGAAGGTGCGGATCATCTCAAGGTGTTGCGATTGCTATGTCCTGACGGACACGCTCCGCTAACGCTGTCGCTCGCAATGACACAAATAATTTTGCCACCCACTTAACCGACTGGATTTCTTCAGATGTGACATCAGTTTGGTCAAGCTTAGAATAGATTAGCAGTAAAATAATACTTGTTGGTGATTCTAATTAATAAATGAGACGATAACCACCAATTTTACCTTTCTGTATATCACTATTGCGGACTCGAACTTTAAAAACAGTATAGCCAGTTCCAGGTATTTGGTCGCCTAAATAATCTCCAATTTGTAATTGTTCGATAATTGGCTGAATATCTGATTTAATATGACGATACTTTTTAGAAAATGTTCGTAGTCGTTGCTTGAATTCGTCTGTAAAATTTATTTGAACTAAAGGTGGTTCACTCTGCATCAATATCATCCCATAGTTCTGAAACAGGTCTGGTTTTTCCTTCAGAAACTTCTAGCAGTGAAGTTTGAAGACTTTCTAATACTGACTCTTTGGACTCATCATCTTCATCTAATTCTGGAAATAAAACAATTACTTTGACACGGCTTGATGTATTAACTGCTATTGGTTCATCTAAAAGTAATTGACCGTTTTCATCAACAGTTGCCATTATTTCTTGTGCTTTCATAGTTTGGTTTTATTTCAAATAATAATTTTCAGGTTCGTGAATTGCTTTTTGATTAAGAATTACGAATTAAGTTTAAGTCAAAATGATTATATATTATTCAAACCTCATCCAATAAAATTTGAACATATTTATAGCGAATTCTCTTCTAGATTCCCTAACATTTTTTTTGATAAGCTTTTGGTGTAATACCAATAAGTTGCCGAAAGCGTTTAGTGAGATGGGTTTGATTTGCAAAGCCACACTGAAAGGCAATATCAGCTATTGGAATCTGACGTTTATGCAGCAAATTCTTTGCTCGCTCGACCCGTTGCTGAGTCAAATACTGATGTGGAGTAATTCCCATTGACTGTTTGAATAAACGTGCAAAATGAGACTGACTAATAGTTGCGACTTTAGCTATATCAGTTAATGAAATATTTTGGTCAAGATGAGTATTAATGTAGTCAATAACCTGTTGCAGTTGATATTTTGTTAAGCCGTTCGAGTTAGTAAAAATCTGAGGTTTGCACGCAGAATAATTTTGAATCAACCGCATAACTAAAGCTGTAGCTAACGACTCACCGTACAAACTACCGGTTGTACATCCTGCTTCGACTTCTGCTTTTAATGCTAGGGCTATGTGTCCGATTGTCGGGTCAACAATAGAAAATTGTGGGATAAGTTCTAAGCTATTTCCCTTGATATGTTCCTGCGCTATCTTCTCAAAAAATTTAGGACAAATGGCAACAATAGAAAATTCTGTTTCCCTATCCCAAGTTGCCCAATGGCTTAAATTTGCAGGAAACAAGTCAAGACGACCTAAACCATGATGATATTGCTTAAACTTACCATCTAACCGCTGCTCTACCCGAAATTGAACATTGGTATCGGTAATCAGTAGCGTATGCTGCATTAAATAATGCTCTGGTGATTCGTAAGCAGAATGGCGATAATGAGCAAGGAAAATATTCTCCCAAGCTTGTTGACTAGATAGGATTGGAGGTTGCGGCAATACTAGGGTCGATTTTTCTGGCTTAGTTAGGTCAACTACGGGTACTTTTTTTGCCACTATTGTTAATCTCCATTATTTTGTGCCAGTGCTAATAACTTATTAAAAGTTAGCAGGATTGGGATATTTTTAGCGAGATTAGATGAGACGAGAACTGGTTGAAATTCGTAGGCTAAAGACATAGCAAACAAAGAAATCAACAAGTAGGAGAAATTCAGCTATGAAAGCCGCACGTCTTTATGAACCAGGAAAACCCCTTCAAATAGAAGAAATTACAGAGCCTATTATTAAAGGAAGTGGCGCGATAGTTCGAGTATTAAGTTCCCATGTTCCACCTTTTACCAAGCAGGTTTTGTCAGGTGAACTGGGCTATGCTTTTCCCCCACTTCCTTTCACACCTTGCGAAAGTGTTATTGGACTTGTGGAAGCTGTTGGGGATGATGTTATCGGAATCAAAGTGGGTCAAATAGTTTTCTGCGACCCTCACATTTACTCTCCTCGTCATTTTGGAGCCGAACCAGATGGAATTCTGATTGCTTGGACGGGTTTAGCGACCGGTTCTCACAAAATGCAATCCCTATGGAAAGATGGTGGTTTTGCTCAAAAGGCTTTGTGGCCAGCTGAATGTTTGACTCCTTTACCGGATGCTGAGTCCATGAAACCCGAACAGTTGGCTCTGCTAAATTATTTGACTGTTTCATATGGTGGATTATTGCGTGGTGACTTACATGCAGGTCAAACGCTGATTGTTAATGGAGCGACGGGGGCTTTGGGAGCTTTAGCAGTAGTCTTAGCGCTGACGATGGGTGTTTCTAAAATCGTAGCTGTCGGACGGGATAAAGAAACCTTAGAAAAATTGGTGCAATTAGATACAAAGCGAGTCAAAACCGTGCAAATGCAAGGCAAATTCTCTGATGATTCTAAACGAATTACGGAAGTAGCTGATGGCGCGGATATGGTTTTAGATGTGTTGGGTGGAGTCACTAATCCCGAACCAACAATAGCTTGTATTAATGCTCTGCGTCCGGGTGGTACAGCCGTTTTTGTCGGTGGGGTTCAGGTTGATATTCCCTTACCCTACTCAAAAATCATGGTAGAAGAACTTAACATCCGTGGTTCGTTTATGTATCCGAAGCATGTACCGGGTGAACTCTACAGGATGATGGTAGCTGGAATTATCGACCTTACAGCATTTCAAATACATACCTTTTCTTTGGACAAAGTTAATGAAGCAGTTGCTAAGGCTGCTACTTTGAAAGGATTCGAGCAATGCGTTTTGATGCCATAAATTTTGAATACTTTTACAATATTGCTCTTAAAAAATTTGTTTAAATCAAGTTTTTGCAGAACTCTAAAGAATGTTTAGTATTTTTGTAACCCATTCTTTCATAGAATTTATGAGCTTCTTTACGAATAATATTAGAACGCAAACGAATTGTCTGACAATCATTAATGGTTGCCCATTTTTCAATTTGTTGCATCAGAAGACCACCGATACCATTTGAGCGGTAATTTATATCTACCACCAAGCCAAATATTAATACCTGTGGTGACATAATTATCAGATGACACTTATGAGCGTGAACCCAACCCACCACAGAATTATTCGGTAGAGTCGCTACATAAATAATATGGTTATCATCTTCTTGAAGCGAAAACAGCCGATTTTTAATATCTTCCTCACTCGCAGAATATCCAAGCTGTTCGCATAAACTAGAAATTCGTTCCGAATCTTCTGAACAAGCTGGTCGTATTATTACTGAAGGTTGTTCGCTTTGCATTAATACCATCTCGCAGTTCTGAAATAAGTTTAGTCTTTCCTTCAGAAAATTGTTGCAACGAGGTGTGAAGACTTTCTAACACCAGCTGTTTGGGTTCATCATCAATACTAAATATTTTTTACCGCATCAACTATTTGCTGTCTCAACCATTGATGTGCAAGATTATTTCGATTGCGCTGATGCCAAACCATTGAAATAGTAAAACCTTCTATAGCAATTGGTGGTGGTAATAACTTTAAATTCATTGCTTTAGCGCATTGTTGTGCCATGCGATTTGGAATCAAAGCTACACAGTTAGAATTGGCTATTAAAAAAGGAACTGCCATGAAATGAGTAGTAGACCAAACTATTCTTCGAGACTGCTGTTGGTTCTCTAATATTTTATCGTAGTACCCTTGAAAATCATCTCGCAGCGATACTAATATATGAGGTCTTTCTAAATAATCAGTAAGAGATAATTCGCCAACGGAATTATCATCTCTAAAAACACAAACAAATTCTTCTCTATACAAATTTTCTTCAACGTGCCAGCTTTTAATTGGTAATCCAGGATTGATAACTATATCGATACGATTATCATCTAAAGTATCCAAAACATTTTCTTTTTCTAAATTACTAATACGAATACGGATACCTGGAGCTTGAGTAGTTAATTGCTGTATTAAACTTAATCCTATTGTTGCTTCAACATAATCGCTAGCAGCAATTTTAAAAGTTTCTTTAGCAGTAGCAGGATTAAAAGTTTCTTTTTCTAGTAGAGTTGACTGAATTTCTACTAAAATTTGCCGAATTCTATCGCTAATTTGACGAGCATAAGGAGTAACTTCCATTTCCCTAGAAGTGCGAATTAAAATATCATCATTCAAAATAGTTCGCAGCCTTTTCAAAGAATAACTCATTGTTGATTGACTCATATTGAGTCTTTCGGCTGCTTTGGTGACGCTCGCTTCCGTAATTAATACATCAAGAGCAATTAACAAATTTAAATCTAATTCGCGGAGATTAGTGTAATCAATATTCACGGGGGAATCATTTGGAATCGATTTCATCGATATATATTATCTATGATATTTGTTTGACTAATGCAGTCAGTTTTACTAATCTACAGAGATAAGTTTAAAGTCGCAATAATTTGATATTTTTTAAATATTAAAAATAATAGTAATAGTAATAAATATCAATAGATTTCAATTAAATGACAGGGTGGAAAGCAAATAAAGATGAAAATTGGATTTATTGGCTATGGAAGCATGGCAGAAGCTTTAGCTTCTAAATGGGTTGAAAAACACTCTATTTTTATTGGTGGCAGAAACTTAGAAAAAGCTGAGAAACTAGCTAAAAAGCTAGGTGAAAATGTTGAATTTGGTACAGAATCACAAGCTGCTGATTTTGGAGAAATAATTGTTTTAGCGACTCCTCATCAAGCTGTTTTTGAAGCAATTAATGCCGCTGGGGGAAGAGATGCTTTAGCAGGAAAAGTGTTACTTGATATTAATAATCCAGTTGAGACATCTGATTTTTTAGCAAAAAGTTATGATGGTGTATCTTTATCAGAAAAAATTGCTGAAGCTGCTCCTAATGCCCATGTTGTGAAAGCATTTAACATGTGTCAAGCAAAAGTTTGGCAAATGAAGCCACCAGTTTTTGATGGTCGTAATTTAGTAGTAATGTATTGTGGAGATAACAATCAAGCTAAAGAAAAAATTGCCGTTTTAATTGAAGATGTTGGCTGTGAAGCTAAAGATATTGGCGATTTAAAATACGCTAGGATGCTTGAACCTGCTGCTGCAATCGTAATTAAATTGTTATTTTCCGGACACAATCCTTATACAGTTCTCAATCTTATACAGCCGGAAATTAAATAAAGTTAAAAGTTATTTCATTTAAGTAGTTTATTTATAAATTATGCAATTTTTGGTTATTGCAAGAATTAGCGAAGGAACCGCTTTGGAAAAAGTCTTACCCTATATCAAACCGGAAGCTGAAAAAGTTTGGGAATATTATGCATCTGATGTTGTGCGTTCTATTTACTATATAGCTGATATGAGCGGAGCCGTTTTAATGCTTGAAGCAGAAAATTTGCCAGTTGCTCAAGAAATCGTTGCTCAATTTCCGATGGCACAACATGACATTTTGAATTTTGAAATCTTACCACTAAAAGCCTATACAGGTTTAGAAGCATTATTTGCTAAGTAAAACCAGTAGAAAAGTAGCTATTAAACTTAAGCGAAAACCAACCGAGCAAAAAACTAATAATTAATAAATAAAAGAGATAAACAATGCAAAGCACAACTCGTATTTATCAGTTTCATGAGTACGGAAATCCTGAAGTACTAAAACTAGAATCACTTCCTACACCTCAACCAGACTTAGGAGAAGTTCGCGTTCGCGTATCAGCAATGAGTTTGAATCGAGCAGATTTGCTATGGGTGCAAAATAATTATGTCGAGACACCTGAATTACCTGCAAAATTAGGTTATGAAGTTTGTGGCACAGTTGAAGCTGTGGGTTCAGATGTAACAGAATTCAAAATTGGCGATCGCGTCAGTTCTATCCCTGCTTTTTCGATTAGCGACTATGCCAACTTTGGCGAAACTGCAATTCTTCCTACAAGGGGTTTAATGAAAACACCAGACAATTTTTCATTTTCCCAAGGTGCTAGTTTTGCTTTTGCTTACTTTACAGGTTATTTTGCCTTACTAGAATTAGGAAACTTGCAAGCCTATCAAACAGTTTTAATTACAGCAGGTACGAGTACCACCGGTTTAGCAGCAATCTCAATAGCAAAAAAAGTTGGTGCGAAAATTATTGCGACAACTCGCACCAGTAAAAAGCGCGATGTTCTCTTAGACGCAGGTGCAGATTATGTGGTTGCTACCGAAGAAGAGGATTTAGCTAATCGGGTTATGGAAATAACCAACGGACATGGAGCTGATGTTATTTATGATGCAGTAGCAGGGACGCTCAGCGAACAGCTAGCAAAAGCGGTAGCTATTCAGGGTCACTGGATTGTTTATGGTCTTCTCGACACAGAAAATATTGCTCCGTTTCCTTGGATGACTGCTTTTATCCGCAGTTTCAGGTTTTATGTTTATAAAGTGTTTGATTTTACTGGTAATCGTCATCTAGGTTTGTTAGGCAATGAAGAAGCCTTTAGTCGTGCCAAACAGTTTATTGCTGGAGGATTGGCAGATGGGTCTTTCCCCGTGACAATTGACCGTGAATTTCAAGGATTAGAAACCCTACCAGATGCAATGAATTTTATGGCATCGAATAAAGCTAAGGGAAAGATTGTAGTTACAGTATCGTAATTATTTATAAAATGAGCCAAAAAACTAACCCGAACCGTTAAATGACCGAAATGACCGAAAAAAACAATACTAAGTCTCTTGTTCAACAATATTTCCAAGCAACTCAAAGCAATAATGCAGCAATTTGGGCAGCTTGTTTTGCTAGCGATGCAACAGTTGACGACCCCGTAGGAAGTCAAGTAATTAAAGGAACTGATGCCATTCTCGAACGTGGAAAAGAGTTTATGGCAAGTTTTGAAACGGTAGGTTTATATCCAGAATTTGTTTCTGTGGATAATCTCAGAGCAGCAGCCAAATGGACCGGTAAAGGTACTACTAAAGATGGTCGTTTGGTCAAGTTTGAGGGAATCAATTTTTTTGAATTCAATGAAATGGGAAAAATTGCTAACCTAGTCGGTTTCTGGAATCCTGACGATATGGTTGAGTTGCAATAAAAAATTATTTAGTAGTATCAACAAAAATAAATAAAAACACATAACATAATATGGAAGCGAATAAAAAAATTGCGGTGATAACTGGTAGTCATAAAGGACTGGGTTTAGCAATCGCTCGTAAACTTGCTTTGAGTGAGAATATCTTGGTGATTATTACTTCTCGCAAAAAATCTGACGGTCAAGCAGCACAGCAAAAGCTTAAAACTCAAGGGATAGAGGTAGATTTTCACCAATTAGATGTTACCGATACTTCAAGCGTTAATCGATTTATTGAATGGGTAACTTCTACTCGTGGTGGTGTTGATATTTTGATTAACAATGCTGGGGTTAATCCTTCCCAAGTGTTGGAAGAAGCCAGTATCCTAACAGCAAAGCCAGAAACAATTATGGATACATTTAACACAAATACAATTGGTGCATTAAGGATGTGTCAAGCTGTTATTCCTTTAATGCAGCGGAAAGGATATGGAAGAATCGTTAATGTTTCCACAGAAATGGCTTCTTTACAGCAGATTCCCGAAGATTTATATCCTTCGTCCCCATCTTATAGAATCTCTAAGGTGGGATTAAATGCTGTCGCAACTTTGCTAGCAAAAGAAATAAAAAATATAAATATTCTCATTAATAACTATTCTCCTGGCTGGATGAAAACTGATATCGGTGGAGAAGATGCACCTTTTACAGCTGAGGAAGGTGCAGAAACAGCGGTGTATCTAGCAACCTTACCCGATGGTGGTTCCCAAGCTGGTTTCTTTGCCGAAATGCGGAAATTTGGCGGTCCTGTTGCTCTTCCCTGGTAAAAATTAATTTCTATTGGATATATGTCAAATTTCAGAAACCCGCTTAATTATTTTCTTTATTGAAAGTCTCTTAGGAGTTATTGTCCTGTAAGCGTTTCTGCTCAATAAACTGCTTTAAATCGTCAGATGAACCAAGTGCAGTGCCGTTTTTTTGAATGCGTAGCACAGCTTCATGTATTGCATCTTTATCATCTCGGTGAGTAAAAATGTACTGTTTTAACTCTAGCTGCGTCATTGCTTTGTAATTCGGTTTTGTCATAGTATTGTTACCTCACCTTTGTTGTTTATCAAAACTTCGAGATCTTCACCAGCTAAAATATAAATGCTTTGAGTTCTTTCATCTATTGTGACCAGATTTACTGCCAAGTACATCGATGTCAGGTTTTGACACATTTTATATAATTCTATTGCTTGCTCTACTGTTGGCTTCATTTATGGATTGCAGACTATTTTTATAACAAAGCGCGATGGCATTCTTCTTACCAAGAGAAACATCGCTATTAATATGATTGAATCATAAACTATAACGTTACACTTTATATACATTTAATTCTAACGCGATAATTTGGAACAATATGGTAGTAGAATCACAAGAATATTGATGAAGGTAAAAAAAGTATTAGAAATAGAAGTTCCCGGACTAGGTTCGCGGATTCAACAAGCACGAGAAGCTGATAGTCGTTCGCTGGCTGAAATTTGTCGTCAAGTTGGAATGACGACAATGAACTGGTACAGAATTGAAGCGGAAGAAAATAAAGCTTTACCTATTGAAACCCTCCGAAGAATAGAGGAAGTACTAGGTGTCAATTTCGGTATAAGACTCGATTGATTCAATCACCGAAAAAATCTGCATAAATACCAAAAGCATACCCCTAGCAATAGTCAAAGCAAAAATATATTCTGGTTATGTGTGTATTTTTATCTAAAACAGCACATAGAATCAAATACGTACATTTAGCAAACGATTAAATCTCCGCAACATCATCATGGGTAACACTTTTGGTCATTTATTTCGAGTTACTACTTTCGGGGAATCCCACGGTGGTGGTGTGGGAGTGATAATTGATGGTTGTCCCCCACAACTAGAAATTTCTGCTGAGGAAATTCAAGTAGAGTTGGATAGAAGACGACCCGGACAAAGTAAAATTACTACACCTCGTAAAGAAGCCGATAAATGTGAAATTCTTTCTGGTGTGTTTCAGGGACAAACTTTAGGTACACCGATATCAATTCTGGTCAAGAATAAAGATACTCGTCCCCAGGATTACAGCGAGATGGTGCAAATGTACCGTCCTTCCCACGCTGACGCTACTTATGATGCTAAATACGGGATTCGTAACTATCAAGGTGGTGGTCGCTCCTCTGCGAGAGAGACAATTGGGAGAGTCGCTGCTGGTGCGATCGCCAAAAAAATTCTCCATCAAGTAGCAGGTATTGAAATCATCGGTTACGTCAAGCGTATCAAGGATTTGGAAGGTCAAGTAGATGCAGAAAAAGTTACTTTAGAACAAGTTGAAAGCAATATCGTCCGCTGTCCCGATAGCGAATGTGCCGAGCGGATGATTGAATTAATCGAGCAAGTTGGTAGAGATGGTAATTCCATCGGTGGGGTAGTGGAATGTGTCGCTCGCAAAGTTCCTAAAGGATTGGGAGAACCAGTTTTTGATAAATTGGAAGCCGATATTGCAAAAGGTGTAATGTCTCTTCCTGCAAGTAAAGGTTTTGAAATTGGTTCTGGTTTTGCAGGTACTTTGCTAACCGGAATCGAGCATAACGATGAATTTTATACCGATGATGAAGGCAATATTCGTACCGTCACCAATCGTTCCGGTGGAATTCAAGGGGGAATATCCAACGGTGAAAACATTATTATTCGTGTAGCATTCAAGCCCACGGCAACAATTAGAAAAGAACAGAATACAGTGACTAAAACCGGTGAAGCAGGAGTATTAGCAGCAAAAGGAAGACATGACCCCTGCGTATTACCACGTGCAGTTCCAATGGTGGAATCAATGGTGGCTTTGGTATTATGCGACCATTTATTGAGATTTCAAGGACAGTGTAAAGTTTTGTAAATGGTGTAGAAATGTAGAGACGTAGCACTGCTACGTCTTCCAAAAATATGAAAAAAATCAACTAATTATAATTAATCAACCCTTCTTTTCCGCTTACCGACTTTAGTTATTGTCTTAAAAGATATTGTTAAAGAAAACGATAAATCGCTTACTACGAACAAAGAATCTCTTCTTTAATTTCTTCCGGTGTTTTTCCTTTAGTATAAATAACCTGTTTTGCTAGCTTCTGATTTGAAGGATGAGTGATAAAAAAACGATTTATTTCTACACTATTTATCGTAAGCTTATTTCGCTGTTTCAAAATTTCAACCGACTCATCTAAATCTGGCGAAGGTAACAATAATACAACATTTTTATAGGGAGAAAGTAATTCCCTAGCGCGAGTAAATTCACCATCATCTTCATATACAGAATTTCCTGCTCCAAAATCAATTACACAATTACTATATTCTGAAAGTAGACGTTCGAGAGAATAGATTAGAAATCGTTTCCAATAGCGATATACTCCAGCAAAACCTTTTTGTTCACGTATTTGTTTCTGTGTGTCGGCATCCCAACCAATTTCTTTATAATATTCCCATCTAATTTCATCCATAGAAACTTGTGGAAGATTTAGCTTCTGCGATAGTAGCTTGCCAATTGTACTTTTACCCGTACCTTCCGGGCCAATCAAAATAATATCAGAATCACTGGGATTAACTTTGCTTAAAACATCTTCACAGGTTTGTTCTGGTGTTTTATCTTTTGTGTAAACGACATAATTAGCTAAGTCGTGATTGGAATGATATCTAACAAAATGCTCGTTTATTGGCATTCCATTAACTATAGCAGTATTACTTTCTTCAATTACTCGTAATGACTCTTCTATATCTGAAGAATACAAAAGCAAAATAACATGAGTTAATGGCTGTAAAATTCGCTCAATCTTTTCTAGAAGCTGGTCATTATCATATACCGATTCTTCCGGAGCAAATTCGATTACAGATTCTTGATGCTCGGACACAACTTTTTCAATAGCATAAGCATTAAATGGTTGTATGTAACGATAAAAACCATCAGCACCGTTTTCTTCCCAAGCTTGTTCTTGTTGTGTTTTACTAAAACCTATTTTTAGATAATATTGCTCGCTAATATCTGCTAGAGAAATAAAAGGTAAATCTAATTGTTCGGCTATTAATTTACCTACAGATGTCTTATATGTATTAGAAGAACCAATAAGTACGATTGGTAATTTCATTACTTAAATTCCTTTTAATAACATACGAAAATTATTGATAATATTTGATAATAAATCAAATATTGTATCAAAGTAGCATTATGAATAATAACTTACCAAAACTAAAAAATCTTAGCCCCCTAATTCCTGCTGGTAAAAATGTCGAAACAGCTATCGAATTTTACGAAAAACTGGGTTTTACAACAACTCATACAGAAGGAAAACCGCTAAAGATGGCAATTGTGGAACGAGATGAGATACAAATTTTTCTAGTTCAAAATGACTATCAGCATCTTGCTGAGGAAATATCCTTGAGGATTCGGGTTGAAGGTATTGAACAGCTTTATGAAGAATTTTTAGCCAAGGGAGACGATATAATTCATCCCAATGGCAAATTAGAAGCCAAACCTTGGGGTTGTAAAGAATTTGTAGTTTTAGATAAAGCAGGTGTTTGTATTACGTTCTATGATTTTGTGAAATAATTGTAAATTGGATTTCGTTCCTTAACCTAACACTTTAATTAGTTTCCAAGGTGTTAATTACGGATGGTGCGTTACGGCATTTTCAACATGTTAGTTTATGCTTCACAATACTAAAGCCGTAATGCACCCTACTTTCATATTTATTTTCTAGATTATTCAACCCACGCAGGTGGGTTTTGCTTGTGTAGACGCGGTTTCAACCGCTGGATAACTCAATCCAAAATCCGTCTTGGAAAGTTTTGGGGACGGAAACCGACACCCCAAACTTTCCGCAAAATCTAAAATCCAAAATCGATACACCCGATACATTTATCCACTAACATAAAGAATTGTATTGCACACTACCTTCAAAACAACCAATGCTAATTGTAGGATTGCTCGCTGCAACTTTAACTACTACTGCTTTTCTACCGCAGATGATAAAAACCTGGCAAACTAAGTCAGCGAATGATGTTTCTTACGCGATGTTAATTACGTTTATTAGCGGTGTTTGTTTGTGGTTGATATACGGAATTATGGCTGGGGATATTCCGGTTATTTTGGCTAATGCTTTCACTTTAGTTTTTAACCTAGTAATTCTATATCTTAAAATTAAATATGGTAAAACACCTCAAACAAAACGCTTGTGACATCCGATTTATTTGCTAAGGAACGTCTTTTATTTACTCCTGTAACTCCCGATATCGACGCTATTCCCGTTATCTTTGCTTTTCCCAATGAATACACTGTAGGAATCACTAGCTTGGGTTATCAGGTTGTGTGGGCAACTTTGGCTACACGTGCGGATTTACAGGTGAGTCGCTTGTTTACCGATATCAGCGAAACTCTGCCCCGAAACCCGGAGATATTGGGTTTTTCGATGTCGTGGGAGTTGGATTATGTCAATATTCTAAATTTGTTGGAATCTTTGGGTATTCCGATTAAATCAGATTTACGCCAAGATAATCATCCCATCGTTTTTGGTGGTGGCCCGGTTTTAACAGCTAATCCCGAACCTTATGCTGATTTTTTCGATGTGGTTTTGTTGGGAGATGGCGAAAATCTGTTAAATGATTTTGTTAATACTTATAAAGAAGTTAGAAACGCAGATAGAGAAACTCAATTAAAAGCACTTGCACAAGTACCGGGAATTTACGTTCCTAGTTTGTATGAAGTTGAGTATAAATATGACGATGGTGAGATAAAATCTATCAAACCAATTTCATCAGATATTCCCGCACAAATACAAAAACAAACCTATCGCGGAAACACTTTATCAGCATCAACGGTAGTAACTGAAAAAGCCGCTTGGGAAAACATTTTTATGGTAGAAGTAGTGAGAAGCTGTCCGGAAATGTGCCGTTTTTGTTTGGCTAGCTACCTAACTTTACCTTTTAGAACAGCAAGTTTAAATGATTCATTAGTTCCCGCAATTGAAAAAGGTTTAAAAGTAACAAATCGTCTGGGATTATTAGGAGCTTCGGTAACGCAACATCCCGAATTTGAAACTTTATTAGAATATATTAATCAGCCAAAATACGAAGATGTTCGTTTGAGTATTGCTTCGGTGAGAACCAACACGGTAACAGAAGAACTAGCGAAAACTTTGGCTCAGAGAGGAACTAAATCCTTGACAATTGCCGTGGAAAGTGGTTCTGAAAAAGTTAGAAAGATAATTAATAAAAAGCTCGAACAAGAAGATATTATCAAAGCCGGAGAAAATGCTAAAAAAGGCGGATTGAAAGGTTTGAAACTTTATGGAATGGTAGGAATTCCGGGAGAGACATCAGAGGATTTAGATGAAACTGTAAAGATGATGCAGAATCTTAAAAAAGCTGCTCCGGGAATACGGTTTACCTTGGGATGCAGTACTTTCGTACCGAAAGCCCATACACCTTTTCAATGGTTTGGAGTGAATAAAGAAGCAGAAAAACGATTGAAATTTTTGCAGAAAAAATTAAAGCCTCAAGGAATAGATTTTCGTCCGGAAAGCTACAACTGGTCGATTATTCAAACTTTGTTGTCAAGGGGAGATAGAAGATTATCCCGACTTTTAGAACTGACCCGCAACTTTGGTGATTCATTAGGTAGCTACAAACGTGCTTTCAAAGAATTAAAAGGACAAATTCCCCCATTAGACTTTTACGTTTACCAAAATTGGTCAACCGAGCAAATATTACCTTGGAATCACTTGCAAGGGCCGCTACCACAGTCTACACTGCAAAAGCATCTGAATGAAGCAGTTGACAGTCATCAGTTAACAGTTAACAGTTAGGGCATTGGGCATTGGGCATGGTAAATAAATAAGAGTTAGAAGTTATGGATTTTTCAATTTAACCTTTAACTTCTAACCTCTAACCTTTAACCTTTAACTTTTAATTATGCAAAACACAGCAGAATATCACTGCGCTTATTGTGGTGAGCCGAGTTTAACTTTTATTGATATCAGCCAAGGTTTTCAACAGTCTTATGTAGAAGATTGTCAAGTATGTTGTCGTCCCAACATTTTATATATACGGATTGATGAAGATACACTCGATATTGAAATTGATACAGACTATGAGGAGTAAATAACTGATAATTATTAATGGCTCGTACCTGACCTGTGAAAATTTTTAACTGAAAAATGTTAGATTTTAAGCACTCTTCAATTATTAACGCACCTGTAGAAGTTGTTTGGAAGTTTCACCAAAGACCTGATGTTGTTAAACTTTTAATTCCCCCTTGGCAGTCAATACAAGCAATTCGTCGGGAGGGAGGATTTGGTATTGGTGCTAAAACGGAATTTCGCTTGTTTTTGGGACTGTTATCTATCACTTGGGTAGCGTGTCATACACAAAGTGAAGAGTATCGTTTTTTTATTGAAGAACAAATATCTGGACCTTTTGAATTTTGGCGACATCAGCATAATTTTGAATCGGAAAATGGTAAAACTCGATTGACTGATGAAATTACTTGTTCTTTACCCGGTGGTGAATCGGTCGATTTTATGAGTGGTTGGTTAGTTAAGTCGCAATTAGACGGAATGTTTCGCTATCGTCACCAAGTTACGAAACGAGAGTGCGAATGAATTACAGAATATAAATTGCAAATTATGAAAATAGATTAAATAGATTTAAACTTACTGTTTTCCTAGAAACCAGCTTTAACCATGTAAATATTTAAATACAGCATTTCTCATCCGGGAACAAAAGCCCGGTATTTATTGCGCTTAGCTCGGCGAATCACAACAAGTTTATCAAAGTTATTCTTTTAATAAAGAAAATATGAAAATACTTGTGAGATAGTTGTACTTAATTATTTTACATATCATAATAATTGTAGTTTTTCATCAGCAACAACACCGATTTTCAACGCCATAAACAATTATATTATGGCGCTGATTTTCCTGTTCATTGTTTTTTGCGAACGAAGAGGGAAAAGAGAAACTCACAACATATGAATGTAAGTATTATTTATAAGTATTAATTAAATATGATTTTTTATAATCGTGAATTAGCTCGCCGAAAAGCTTTACAATCAACTTTGGTGAGCAGTATTTTATTGTTTAATATGAAATCGTCATTAGCAAATCAAAATATAGAAGACAAAGCTAAAAACAACGATTCTGTAATTAAAAGTTCTATCCAGCTTCCGAAAAAGAAAGTTTGTCCTTCGGCAAATTTATTACCTATACGTTCGTTTATTACAGCAAAAAATTATGTTTATATTTGTAGGGGAAATGATAAAAACCCTTTAGGATATTACGTTCGTATTCCAAAAAAATTGGATAATAAAATAACGCTACCTATTACTAAAAAATCTAGAGAAGCTTATATTGCTATTAATGGTGAAGTAGGCTACATAATTACTCCATATGAAATGGTCATCACTAAACGCCGTCGGATTATTCTTAAAGAAAAAGTTGTAGCAGCAATAAAAGCAAATGGTAAGGCTATATTAAAAGGCTGTCCTGAAGGTAATAATACTTTTGCTCAAGCTGAAACTAAAAGCTTTTTTATCTATATTTGTGGTCAAGGAAATCCTACTAGCTATGTAAGTGTTACTAGAAAAAGTAATCGAACAATAAATCTTCCATTGAAGAAAATGAATCAAAACGATATAAAAGCTAGTCGATATATAGCCACGAACGGTAATATACGTTTTATTCTTACTGACAAAGCATTAAGAGTTTCTCGCGGTGGTCGAAATGTAGTTAAAGAAAAAGTCCTGAATTGGGAAAGGGAATAAGTTAGGAGTTAGGAGTTAGGAGTTAGGAATTATGAGCTATGAGCTAATAATTAAATATTAATAACTGATAACTGATAACTGATAACTGTTCACTGTTTACTGTTCGCTGTTCGCTGTTCCCTGTTCGCTGATTCAATCCAATCTAGAATCACTTGATTTACTTGTTCGGGACATTCATCATGGGGACAATGACCGACATTATTTAGGGTAAGCAGCTGTATATTTTCGTTGTGACGAATGAATTCGGAAGCAAGTTTTGGAGGAATAATTTTGTCTTTGTCTCCCCAAATCATCAGGGTTGGTATTGTAATCGCAGATAATAATTTTTTGACATTAGGACTGTAACTTGGATTATTTTGAGCTATCACAAGAGCAGTTAAAGCATTCGCTGCACCTCTATCTTGGGTGGGTTTAGCTAATATATCTATGAGTTCGTCGGTAATAGCTTGGGGATTTGCATAAGCTAAAGTCGCACCACGACGTAACATCTTAGGTTGTCTTATAAAGTGGAATATTGATTTTACTAGTAAAGGGTTTGCGACAAAATTTTTGATTGTTGCGACTAGAGGATATAAAAACGCAGGAATAGCTTCTCTTTCTAAATTTGGGTCTGGTAAACTCATCATCACCAGACCTTCCACCATTTCGGGGTATTTGACTGCTGCGGCTAAGGAAATCAAAGAACCGATAGAATTACCTATTAGTATTACTGGCTTACGAACAAAAGTTTTCCAAAAGTCGTGTATTTGCTCTACCCATAAATCTATGCTGTAATTTGCTGGTGCTTTTTCTGAAGCTCCAAAACCCAACATGTCCAGAGCATAAACCGTATGTTCTTTGCCAAATATTTCTAAATTATTTCGCCAATGACCGATGCTTGCACCAAATGCATGTAGTAGCATCAAAGGTCGAGATGCACCGGAATTATTTTTTATCGGATTCTGAGGACGGATATACGTGTATCGAGTTTGCCAACCTCGCCAAACCCAATCTCGTTGATTTCCTACTTTTTGTTGCCAATTGACGCTGTTAATCATCAAATATTCTCTAAAACAGCATTTATATTTACTTATACTTATTATAGTTTTCTGCTTTATAACTCCACTGCAACAATAATTTTTAATTAAATTTTAATTGAAGTTAATTTGATATTTAAGTAGCTAATGAAACTGAACCTTATGATATATGTAATTTATATCTCACAGTGCTATCATGTGAATATACGTAATTGATGCAGTGTTAATGTTTTTACACAAAAAAACACAATAATTAATATTTGCTGTAATTATGTAACGTCTATTAACTTACAGACCCTAAACTCTCTCTAAAGTTAGTAGAATATTAATAGGTACCAACATTTTTATTTTTATGAATTAGTTATCCTAGAAGTACTAAGGATATTTAATTCAAGGTTCCACTAGTTTTCTGAGTCTGAGATATCTCATTCAATACCAAAAACCAAATTCTTAACAATAACTTCCCCAAAAATCATATATGCCTGTGATAGAGAAAAGAAGAAGTCGCGACCTGCCTCAAATCAACGAAAGAATTCGCTTCCCGAAAATTCGGGTTATCGATACAGATGGTGCCCAATTGGGAATTATGACTCCCCAAGATGCATTAGCTAGAGCGGATGAGAAAGATTTAGATTTAGTGTTGGTTAGCGATAAAGCCGATCCACCGGTTTGTCGGATTATGGATTATGGGAAATTCAAATTCGAGCAAGAGAAGAAAGCGCGGGAGGCTCGTAAAAAGCAGCATACCGCTGATGTCAAAGAAGTTAAGATGCGCTACAAGATAGAAGACCACGATTACAACGTGCGCGTCAACCAAGCGAAGCGTTTTCTCAAAGATGGTGACAAGGTAAAAGCCACGGTTATGTTCCGGGGTAGAGAAATTCAGCACACCGATTTAGCAGAAATTTTGCTCAAGCGAATGGCAACAGATTTAGAAGCTGTAGCAGAAGTGCAACAATATCCGAAGAAGGAAGGAAGAAACATGATGATGTTGCTTTCTCCTAAGAAGTAATTTTTGATTAGACTTACCCAAAGTTTCCTAAAAAGAAGGAGCTTGACCCAGTTGCTTTCTAGAAAGCGAAAGCATATGTAAGTCCTATTTAAGAAAAATAGAAACTGCAAGGAAGCGGTACCAATGGTGATTAGCTATTGGTATTGCTTCCTTTTTGGTTTCTTTTGGATGAGTAGAGGGGGAAGAGGGGGAAGAGGGGGAAGAAAATATTTTGGATTGAGTTTGAGACAGACTACTGAAAATGAAGCAAGTAAACTTTAATATTTAATCGCTACTTGCTACTCTCTACTTGCTGAAAACTAACTCAATTTAAAATTAATCAAAAAAAACGATAGTCTGGGGTGCTGAGTGGGAAAACTAATACTCAGTTGCTCGGGACTTTGTTTATTTCCAGGGATGATACGTTTTGAGGAGATGCTTTTTTGTTCTCCAGCGTTCTATCAAGCTGGTTGTGGAAATCCGAGTCAATGAACGTAATGGAAAATTACATTGTGCAGGGGTGATTAGACCTTTTGAAAACCGCATGGAATTAAAAGCTGCCTATAACAATATTTTAATAAGAGTGCTTAGATGGGTAAATCTTCGACCAGAAGAAGGTTCTCGCACATTACTGATGTTTGCTTTTTACGCAACAACTTCAGTTGGATTGCGATGGGTAGAAGATAGTAGCATCGCTTTATTCCTGGATAAGTACGGGGCTGACACTCTACCGCTGATTTATATTGCTAGTGCATTAGTGGGGATTGCCTTAGTTTTTCTCTACTCTTGGCTGCAAAAGATTTTTCCTCTGCGATGGCTGATTGTAGCTGCCGTACCTTGTATGGTTATACCTTTAATTTTACTACCTGTAGGTCTGCGATTAAACATTACAAGAAATTTTCAAGCAGAGCAATTGGCTTTATTCAGCGTTTTCTTATTAAGGCTTTGGGTTGATGCGCTTTACGTTATCAATCAAATTAATACTTCTATTGCAGCAAATCAATTATTTAATATTCAGGAGATTAAGCGTACTTATCCCTTGGTCAGCAGTGGGATTTTAGTCGCTGACGTAATTGGGGGATTCAGTTTACCGACTTTAGTTAAATTTATGAAGCTAGATAAAGTAATATTAATCGGGGCTTTGGTTATTGTTTTAGGTACAGCAATTCTGCTGCATTTAAGTAAAAAATATCCTTTGGCTTTTTCCGATGCTCCACCACAAAAAACCAATAAATCACAAGTTTCCCGTGCGCGTCGTCTTTCTAGTCCCCTCAGACGCTATGCTTTGCGGTTATTTCTATTCGGACTTTTAATACAAGCAATCGGTTTATTGGTAGATTTTCAGTATTTATCCCAATTAGAATCAACTTTTAAAGGTAAAGATATTACCAGCTTTTTAGGGGTATTTGGGGGAATATTAGGGCTGTTTGAACTCACAACGCAGTTATTTGTTTCCAGTCGAGCAATTGAACGTTTAGGAATTTTTTTTACGACCGCAATTTTACCTGTTGGTGTAGGTGCTTTACTCACAGGACTAGCTATTGTGTCTCCCTTGTCAATGACTTCTGTCTTCTTCGGTTTAGAAGTACCTGGTTTACTGCTATGGGGTTTAACGCTGATTAAGTTTCTAGACGAACTTGTGCGTTATACCTTCGTAGCCAATACTGCGACATTACTTTTTCAACCGATACCAGAAAGAGTTAGAAGTCGCGTACAAACTCTATCAGGGGGCTTTGCTGAAGCTGCTGCTGCTGGATTTACAGGATTTATTATTTTGATCACCCAGTGGATTGCCAGCAAGTTTATACCCGAAGCTTGGCATCACTTAATCCTAATTATACAAACAGCAATAGTTGCGATTATATGTGTAGGAGTCATTTGGGTATTGCGATCGCAATATGTTGACTTGTTAGTTTTGAGTGCAGAAAGGGGACATTTAAGCGTCACAAACGTTGATTTACCGTTCTTCAAGCGAGCCGTAATTAAGGCTTTACGAGAAACAGGAAATGAGGCTGATAAACTTTCTTGTATAGAACTTTTATCACAAATTGACCCTCGAAGAGCCGGAGAAGTTTTAGCCCCAGAACTACCAAAACTGACTCCAGCTTTACAGCATCGAAGTTTGGAAATGATGCTTGAATATGACATAAATCCTGCTTATTTACCTTCAGTACGCAGTTTAAAAGAAAATCCTCAAACCAAAGCCAATCCCAATATATTTGCTTTAGCATTACGTTACGTTTTTCTTGCAGAAGTTTCTCCAAATTCAAATCAATTAGAAGAATACTTAAATCCAGAAGAACATCCCATAATTCTAGGTACTGCTGCGGCTATATTATTTACCGAAGGGACAACCAAGCAAAAAGTTGCAGCAACTAAAACACTCAAATGGATGCTGACTAATAAAGAAGAAGATATACGAGTATCCGGAGTTCAATCCTTAGCAAAAGCAGCTTATTTACAATCTCTAAGAATTTATATTCCTTCGCTATTAGAAGATGAATCATTAAAGGTACGTAGTGCAGTATTAGAAATGATTGCTACAAACCATTTAGAAGAGCATTATTCAAAATTAATACAAGGACTTTATCATAAATCCACTCGGCTATTAGTAATGAAAAGCTTAGTCAAGTTGGGAAATGAAGTTTTACCAATGTTGTCAAACTTAGTACATGACTTTTATCAACCTGAAATAGCGCGGGTATATGCTCTACGAACAATGAGTCAAATAGAGACCTTAGAAGCAACAGATATCTTATGGGAACATTTAGAGACATCCAAAGGTAAAATCAAATCCCATATACTGCGTGTTTTAATCAAAAGAAATCAGCAACATGAAATATCAGCTTTAGTAGATAGGTCTTATGAAACCAGAGTACAAGCATTGATAGAAGGAGAATTAATATTATTAGCTCAGATATACGCTGCCTCTGTAGACTTTAAATCTCAAGTTGAAATTTATGCAGCTTATATAGAATTTAAAACAGGAGAAACTCTGCAAAACTTTCATTCTAAAAAAAAGGTTGTAGCTTTATGTAAACTAGTTCAAAAAGCTATTTCAGAATTAGAAATTGATATTAAAGAGCGGTTATTTTTACTTTTAAAATTGCTTTATCCCCTAGAAAAAATTAATGCTGCTGCATTTAACTTGAATTCAGAATCAGGGGTGACTTTAGCAAGAGGTTTAGAGATTTTGGAGCATACAATCGATTTACCTTGCAAACCAATATTACTGAATATTTTTGATAGAAGACCAGCCACCGAAAAAGTACAAAGGCTTGTAGAAGCAGGACTATCGAAATACGAACAAATGGCAGTTAATGAAAGAACTAGAGCATTACTAGAGTTAGAAAATTCACTTTCCGACTGGTGTTGGGCTTGCTGCATCCATTTTGCTCAAGTTGCTCGTATTAAACTAAAACCCGCGCAAATTGAAGGAAGTTTACGTCATCCCTGTGGTTTTGTTCGAGAAGCAGCCGTAGCATACTTAAAAATTGCCTCTCCTCGTTTATTTATAAAAGTTATACCTCAATTACAAAAAGATTCTCATCCTCTTGTAGTCGCTCAAGTTAATGAATTTATTGAAAAGTATAAGTTGAATTGATAGTTGTTAGTTGTTGTATTAAAAAAAAATGGAAAAGTATAATTTGGAAAATTTAAGAGTATTTCAATTATCTGAGAAATTGGCTGATTATATTTGGAATATAGTTCTATCTTGGAATCATTTAGCAACAGATACAGTTGGAAAACAAATTATTTTTTCCGCTGATAGTATCGGAGAAAATATAGCGGAAGGTAGCGGTCGTTATATTTTTCAAGATAATCTACGATTTGTGAAAATTGCTAGAGCTTCTTGGCACTAAACGAGATATTGACTAAGAAGAGCATACGTTCATAAATTAACCATAAACGAACAGGTAAATATTATTAAACCTATTTTTGACGAACTCTCACTCAAATTAAACGCTTATTTCAAATATTTAGTGAGAGCAGCAAAACAATAAAAAACTAAACAAACAATTAACAATTAACAACTAACTCAGATTTTATGTTAACCAGCGTTGACCGTTTATTATTTGTAAGACAAGTTCCTATCTTTAAAGAACTACGAGATGATTTTATTGTTCGATTAGCTTCTGCTATGAACGAACTATGGTTTCCACCGAATTGCAGCATTTTTAGACAAGGAGAGCAAGGACAATCTCTTTATATTGTTGTTTCTGGAAAAGTAAAAATTCACTTAAATAACCGGACGCTTGCGGTTATTCCTCAAGGTAAATACTTTGGTGAAATGGCGGTTTTTGATACTCAACCGCGCTCCGCTTCTGCTACTACAATAGATGCTTGTGAATGCTTAGAATTAACCCAAGAACAACTTGATGATGCTATTGAAGAAACTCCCGAAATTGCTGTAAATATCATTCGCGAACTATCCCGGATTATTCGTAATTTGAATAATGGTACTAGTACGATGGGGTGAATATAATTCGTAATTCGTAAATAAAAATAATTATTAGGTTCGTAGTTGCGCTACTCTACGAGAAAGCTATGTCTTGTCGGACAAGTTTCACTAAGGTTTACAGCACTTCTTACCATGTGATTTTTGGCGCTGAAGCGCAACTACGAACAATTAAAAACCCGACATTTTTCTAAAAATCTTTGCGGAATTTCTCTACTATTTCCCCAATGCATATGAATATAAGAAGCGTGAAGATTGAACGGTGAAATCCATCCTTCTTTACCGGTAAATTCGTCACAATCAAATCTATAAGTTTCAAATAAAGGTTGATGGGAATCCGATATTAAATGGGAACGATGAAACTCGTGTCCGTAGATTGTTGTTCCTGCATCTACTAATAAACTATCTTGTAAAGCTATAGCTCGACGATATCCCAAAGTTAAACGCTTATCCATTACCGCTGTGGTCGGTAGAATTCCCACCATTTCCCAGGATTTCCCTGACATATCTAGCATTTGCTCGCATAAATACATCAAACCACCACATTCAGCTATTGTAGGGATTCCTGAAAAAATAGCTTTGCTGACAGCATCTCTAGCACTAGAGTTTTTTGCCAATTCTTCAGCGAAAACTTCAGGAAAACCACCTCCGAAATACATTCCTCCGATATCTTTAGGTAACTCCGTATCTTCTAAAGGACTCCAAAAGATTAATTCAGCACCTAAGCTTTCTAATAAATCAAGATTATCTTGATAATAGAAATTGAAAGCTTTGTCGTAAGCTACTGCGATTTTTATTTTAGAAGGGGTAGAGGGGGAAGATGGGGGAGAGGGGGTAGAAATTTCTAATGTTTCTTCTAATCTTCTTGTCCCCTTGTCTCCTTGTCCCCTTTTCTCCTTGTCCACTTGTCTCCTTGTCGTTCGTAAGAGCGGTAATAAATTCTCCCAGTCAAAACGGGTTTCTCCGATATCTACGAGTTTATCTATTAATTGATTTAATTCGGGAAGTTCTACAGTGGGTATTAAACCTAAATGTCTATCGGGAATTGTAATATTTTCTTGTCGGTGTAAAATACCAAAAATGGGTATTTGTAAAGGTTCTAAAGAGTTTTTGAGGAGAGATAAATGGCGATTACTACCAACACGATTTAAAATGACTCCAGCAACTTGAATATCTTTATCGAAGTCACGATAACCATGAACAATTGCAGCAATAGAACCAGATAAGCGACTGCAATCAATAACTAATAATACCGGTACATTTAATAACTTAGCGATATGAGCCGTACTTGCAAAATTATTAATTACTTCTTTTCTTGAGTGCGGTTTATCTTTAATATTTTCTCCAACCCCATCAAATAAACCCATCACTCCTTCTATTACAGAATATTCACTTAAATTAGAATAATTATCAAAGCATTCTTTTACATAATTTTCCGATGTTAAAACCGGGTCTAAATTACGACAAGCACGACCTGTAACGTGTCGATGAAACATGGGGTCAATGTAATCTGGCCCGACTTTAAAAGACTGCACCTGTAACCCACGTCTAGATAAACAAGCCAATAGAGCAAGCGTAACCGTAGTTTTGCCCACCCCGCTGCGTTCTCCTGCAATAATCAAAGCCATTCATTAAAAGTTAGGAATTAGGAATTAGGAGTTAGGAGTTAGGAATTAGGAGTTGGGAATTAAGAGTTATAAATTATGAATTTTACAGGTTATTATGCCTACTATTTGTGAATAATTCTATAGTTGTAATTACTACAAATGTTGACACCATTGAACGGCATTATTATTACAGTTCAAAATAAAGAAAGACGTTGCACTGCAACGTCTCTACACAATTAATATTTATCACCATTAAGGTGAAATATTATTATTCCTAACTTTTTTTCGCTAATTTAACCAATTGCGCTATAAGTGCGAGACTTTCTTCAAAAAGTGCTTCTTTACCCCAACGCTGGACTTGTTGAGAAAGTAAAGCTTCGGCTTTTTGTTCGGAAAGTGAGGTTATCTGTTGAAAAACACCGGTAGATTGGGCACCACCTTGTGTTTCCATCCGCATACAACCGCCGGTTTCGGAACAAATTAATGTACCGCAGTTGGCTTCGGGATTCGTAGAACTCAAACGTATAGCAATTAAATCACCGGGAATATCGCCGACATCACCGACTGGAACTCCTGCAATTTCGGCCTCTATTTCTCGTTGTTCATCTGACAAGAACTTAAAGCGTCTAACATTATAGTCGCCGAGTTCTTGCTCGTAGGAAACTGCACGCCATTTTAAACGACTTGCTAACCAACCCAAAAATAGTAATGCTTGGGTAGGATTACCTTTTTCGTGGTCGATATTTAATCTATCAACTTCATTTAAAGCTTTACGTCTGGCTGGGGGGTCGTAAGCTTCTGCTGTTAATTCTTGCCATCCCCCTACACGTCTCCAATTTAAGTCAGCTAAAGGAACACCATTTTCTATCAATGATTGTAAGCTGAGTAAATCGTTTTCTGGTTCGTTAAAATCACATGAATCGACAATAACGTTGTCGCATACCCCAGAAAGTCTCTTGAATAATGCGTTATTGGGGTCTGGTGTAGCTTTCCACCAAATAAACTTGGGTAAACCACCAATTAGTAAAGCTGGAATCATCCCACCAACTCGTTCCAAAGCTGTAGCGGTTCCAGTTAGAGTAATGTACTCGCAACAAACCAGGGAAGAAGTTGATTGTTTTTGAATCGGACAATAAGCCGAAACTTGTGCAGTTACTCCTTCATCTTCACCAACTACAGGTATCAAGCTAATAATCCGACAGGGATTTCGCAAAGCTATTTCATCTGCGATTCTAGCGCTTGCAGCATCGGGACTGTACTCGGTTGCACTAATACCGTTGTTATCTTGAGCTTGACCACCTTTATGGAGTTTAGCCAGTTCTTCTCTTAAGCGTTGTAAAACCTGGGGACTAGCTTTACCAGTGCGTTCCAAACCAAGAGCTTTCTGTGCATCGCGCAAAGCAGAAACTGTTTGTGGCCCGAGAATACCATCAATTGGGCCGTTGTAATATCCTAAAGCAGCCAGCAAATATTGAGTTTGCTCTGGTTCGTAAACCACCAAAGTAAACGTAGTAGCTCTTGTAGCTGCGGGAAGCGCTCCATCTTCACCACCGATACCGTAACTTTGCCAAATTTTACTTAACTCGGCTTCAATCTCGTTCAGCGAAACATCTTTAGGAGCTTGAAGTGAAAAAATAGTGGGTGCTTGAGTCATGACGATTTAAGTTGTAAATAAATTTAAAAGTTAGGAGTTAGGAGTGAGGAGTTATGAGTAAAGGGAATTAGGAGTGAGAGGTTAGGAGTAGGGAATTTATGATGAGAGAATAATCAACGAACAATAACCACTCAACTATTGATATCCAATAACTCAAAACTTAATAAATCCCAACTCATAACTCCTAACTCATAACTCCTAACTCTCTATAGTCTTCTCCAACGACGACCGTCTCGGTTAATTAAGAATTCTGCTTCTACTGGTTCCCAGGTTCCGGCTTCGTATCGGGGAACTGTTGCTGGGTCTGCTGGTGCATCCCATGCGCTTAATATTGGTGTTACTACCTGCCAAGCGGCTTCTACTTCGTCTGCTCTGGTAAACAGGGTTTGGTCGCCCATCATGCAGTCTAAAAATAAACGGTCGTATGCGTCGGATTTTGCCTGTAGACCGAATGAACCGTAGGTAAAGTCCATGTCAACTGAACGCGTGCGGAAGTCTCCCCCCGGTACTTTTACGTCAAAACGCAAGGAAATTCCTTCGTTTGGCTGAATCCGCATTGTCAAAATGTTGGCGCTTTTTTGTTGTGCGGCAGATGTGAAAATCTGTGAGGGAACTTCGCGGAAGTGAATGGAAATCTCACTGACTTTTTTCGGCATCCGCTTACCGGTACGCAGGTAGAATGGAACTCCTTTCCAGCGCCAGTTATCAATTACAAACTTTGTGGCTACAAAAGTCGGCGTTGTGGATTCTTCTGCTACTCCTGGTTCTTCATGATACCCAGGCACCTGCTCGCCTTTCATCCAACCGGCGCTATATTGACCGCGCACTGCTGAATTTGTCAAATTTTGGATATCAGCTAGTCTGGTAGCCCGCAATACTTTTACTTTTTCTGTACGGATACTGTCGGCATCCATTGCGTTCGGAGCTTCCATTGCGGTAAGACAGTAAAGTTGCATCAAGTGATTTTGCAACATATCGCGTAATGCACCGGAGCTTTCATAATAACCAGCCCGGTCTTCCACTCCTACTGTTTCCGCTACTGTTATTTGTACGTGGTCTACAAATTGACGATTCCACAATGGTTCAAAAATAGAATTTGCGAAGCGGAATACTAATAAGTTTTGAACCGTTTCTTTACCTAAATAGTGGTCAATACGATAGACCTGTTCTTCTTTACAATATTTTTGTACTACTTGGTTGAGGCTTTTTGCAGAAGCTAAATCTCGACCAAAAGGTTTTTCAATAACTAGACGATGTTTCTCGGGGTCTTCGAGCATTCCCCCAGAACCTAACTGCTTGATAGCTTCAGGAAAGAACTTAGGAGCAACAGAAAGGTAGAATAAACGATTACCTCTCGTATTTCTTTTCTCATCTAATTCACTTAGAAGAGTATTTAATTTTTCGTAGCTTTCGGGATTGTCTATATTACCGGAACAGTAAAAAAGACCTTTAACAAAATCATTCCATAATTCTTCAGAACCGACACCTCCATGAGCTTCTTCCATGCCCTTACGCATTTGTTCGCGGAAGTACTCGTGAGTCCAATCTCGTCGCGCTACACCGACAATAGTTGTTTCTGGAGGAATCCGTCTTTCTTGTCGTAATTTGTACAAAGCTGGTACTAGCTTACGCCAAGTCAAATCACCGGAAGCACCAAAAATAGTAATAATCTGGGGTTCGGCCATTCCTTGCTGTTGCAAGCCAACCCGTAGCGGATTCTCTAGCAAACTAACCATAATGAGTGATTTTGGATTTTAGATTTACATTTACGGGTAATGGGTAATAGGTAATGGGATTTTGGATTTTGGATTTTGGATTTTGGATTTTGGATTAAGAGTTTTTTTGTTCCTTATCTCTTTGTCTCCTTGTCTCCTATTCCCAATTCCCAATGCCCTCTCTTGAAAAGTTGCTCTTGGGGGTTTCCCCCAAGACCGCACTTTTCGCAATTCGCAATTACCAATTACCCATTAATTATTAAACAGGTGATAATTGCTTTACTTTGTCTTCTAAGGAACTTATTAAGGATTGGAAGGGTTTAATAAACTTATCAATTCCTTCGGTAAGCAATTCGTCCATGACTGTATCAAGGTCAATATTAATATCTGGGTCTTTGAGACTTTCGATAACTTTGTATGCTGCTTCTACGTCGGTTTCGACTCTGGACTCTACGTCGCAATGGTCGGCGCAAGCTTCGATAGTTACTGGTGGTAAGGTATTAACGGTTTCTTTCCCAATTAACTCATCAACGTACATGACATCGCTGTAACTGGGGTCTTTTGTGCTGGTAGAAGCCCATAACAAACGCTGTACTTTAGCTCCTTTCTCGGTCAAAGCTTGCCAACGTTTATCATTAATAATCTTTTTGTACTCTTGATAAGCTATCTTCGCATTAGCAATTGCTACTTTTCCTTTGACGGATTTAAGTTTGGCTTCCAAGTTGATATCGTCAACACCTTGAGCTAACTTGTCATCTATTTTTCCATCAATTTTGGAATCAATTCGGCTGAGAAAGAAACTAGCAACAGAGGAAATTTTACTAATATCTTTACCTTCTGCGACCCGTTTTTCTAATCCGCGAATGTAAGCCCAAGCGGTATTTACATAACTATCCACAGAGAATAACAAAGTAATATTGACATTCATCCCTTCAGATATTACTTGCTCTACTGCTGGTAAACCTGCTTCTGTACCAGGAATCTTAATCATTAAGTTTTCCCTTCCCACTTCTTTGAAGTAGCGTCTGGCTTCTTCAATGGTTTTTTGGGTATCGTTAGCGATAGTTGGGGGTACTTCAATGCTTACATAACCATCCAATCCATCTGTAGCTTCGTATACCGGCTTCAAAATATCGCAAGCGTTACGAATATCTTCAAAAGCCAAAGATTCGTAAATATCTTGAGTTGATAATCCCTTATTAATTGCGGCTTCTATATCTTTATCGTAAATAGCATTACCAGCGATAGCTTTTTCAAAAATGCTTGGATTCGAGGTAATCCCTTTGATACCCTGATTTTCCACCATATTTTTCAGTTCGCCGGACTGGATAAGATCGCGACTCAAATTATCCATCCAAATACTTTGACCGTATTTGTTTATTTCTAATAATTGATTTGTGGTGATGCCCATATGGTTATATTCCACTCCGAATTTTATATTTTTGTCTTTATCTATTAATGCTCGTCTGTATTAATGTTCGAGTCTCACTAAAGGAATAAAATTAACAGTCAATGGTGAACAGTTATCAGTTTTCACCGGTCGGGTGTGGATCATCAGTCAACAGTCATCATCGAAGGAGTACGACATATTGATTGGAATTTTCCTATTGGAAGGCGTTTCAAAAAACCTTTCTGATAGCTGTAAGAATATACCATAAGCCTTATATACGACTCCTAATGGTCACTGTTAACTGATAACTGTTCACTGAATTTAGTCGCCGTTTTGAATAAAAGATTCGACTTTGGCTACATTCTCTTTACTGCCAATAATTAGAGGTGTACGCTGGTGAAGCTTTTCTGGTACAACATCAAAAATATCCATCCTACCGGTAGTAGCGCGGCCACCTGCTTGTTGTATTACATATGCTAGAGGAGCAGATTCGTAGAGTAAGCGCAATTTTCCTTCTGGTTTTTGTACCGTACCGGGGTAGAGAAACACGCCACCTTGAACCAAAATTCGATGGATATCGCTGACCATTGCTCCACTGTAGCGAGCGGAATAGCCTTCAGTTCGGTGAACGTAGCGAACGTATTCTCTAACTGATTCTTCCCACTGCCAAAAGTTTCCTTCGTTAACGCTATAAACTGAACCGCTATCGGGAATTTTAATATTTTCTTCCGTAAGTATAAATTCACCTAAGCTGGGGTCGAGAACAAAGGAATGAACTCCTTTTCCCATGGTGTAGACAAGCATGGTACTCGGGCCGTAAAGGATGTATCCGGCTCCAATTTGTTTGTCACCAGTGGAAAGCAAATCTTTGGCTTTTCCGTCTTTATCTTCTCCTTCCTGTTGACGAATCGCAAAAATTGAACCCAAACTCAAGTTTGTGTCTGTATTCGATGAACCATCAATTGGGTCGTAGAGTAAAGTATATCTACCTATGGGGCAGTTTTCGGGAATATAGTATGGTTCGTCCATTTCTTCGGAAGCCAAGCGACATACTAAACCGCTTTGCTTGAAAACCGAGATAAACACATCGTTAGCGTAAACATCCATCTTCTTGACGGATTCTCCCTGCACGTTAACGTCTCCAGTAAATCCGAGAACCCCTTCCATTAGACCAGCGCGGCTGAGGTGACGAGCAACCAACTTACCTGCAAGAGCTACGCGATTCATCAAAGCACTTAAATCTTGTGCTTGAGCCGAAAAGCCTTGGAATTGCTGCAAGACGTGGCGGGATAAAGTCGTACAATCTCTATCTAAAGCTTTGTCTTCGTTTTCTGCTGCTGTTACCATAATAGTCCTTTCAATAAATGGGCAAGCGGTGAGCTACAACTTATGGTTGCTGCCTCTATCTTAGAGAGGTATTTTAGTAACGCAAATGAGATTTTAGATAAACATTCATGTTGTGATGTATCTTTAACCGTAGTCAAAAGCATTTTTTAGCTGTTAATAGGCGATAAATAAAGTATTGTTACTTAATGTTGCGGCAATTATAAATACTTTTTTATTTATTCAATATTTATTTTATGGTTCATATTTATATTTTATAATTGCATAAGTTAATAAAATTAATTGCTATACTAACTTTCAGTAAATAACAAAAAGTTAATCTGAATACATAAAATAGTTTTTATTAAAAGTTACTTTTTGGTAAATGCTGTTACTCCTTATAGATATGTGTCCGATTTACGAAATAGACGACCGATTTTAGAAAATCTTAATTAGAAAATATTGAATATCTAGAATATCTAATAGATATAGGAAAACCCGACTTTTCGCGATATCCTTTATATTCGGAATCTTGTCGGGGCTGTTTCTATGAAGTTTTACTGTGGATTATAAATATTGTGGGTCTAATTTGCAGCTGTTTATTTAATGCGATAAAACGCAAATAGCCAGCATAAAAAGACCTAACTCAGATTTACAATGCTGAGTCAGCAAGTGATTGGTAATTTAAAATTATTATTAGAGCGGTACTCGACATAATCCCCGTTACAGGATTTTATTTAAGAAGTAAATCACCTCTGGGCAATCAACATTAAATAAAAAGAATAACGAGAGCCTGTCCGCTTTAATTTGGTAATAGATTAATTTATTGTTCTTGGAAATCTGGCTTTCTTACGAAGTCACGATTGGGACGGTTATCTTCTTTTGGTTTAGCCTTGTTAACGCGAATTTGACGACCCATCCATTCTGCTCCATCTAGCTCAGAAATGGCGTTATCTTCATTTGCTTCGTCGCTGAGGTCAACAAAAGCAAAGCCGCGCATTCTACCTGATTCGCGGTCAGTTGGTAAAACAACTCTAGTAACTTCGCCGTAATCAGTAAATACTGCTCTCAAATCTGCTTCAGTAGCGCGATAGGAAAGATTTCCAACGTAAATAGTCATATGTGCTGTTCGTTTCTAGGGACTAATAGCGAATCGTTCAGAAGGGGAAATTCAGACAATTAACTTGTTTTTAGCGGTCGAAAAGTCTGATTTTTTAATGGCTAATCGCTAGCTAATAATCAACTATTAATAGTGACATTAACTAAAAAATAACCATCCCTGGAACTGAACATTACAAATACGTTTTTATAGTACCTGAAAGCTCCGATTTTCAAGGTGTGATAAATTACATCTCAATGATAAGTTGAAATCAGTGTAACTTATATATCCTTATCTTTAGAGAGTAAAGTCTTTATCCTTAAGGGATAAATGTAAAATTAATTACTAATTTTTTCATAAGTATTAACAAAATGGAAGTATTTTTATAGCAGATATTTAATCTCGGCTTATAATTCGCTAACACTCTACAATGACAAGCAATAAAAGTATTTGTAATTTGTTAGGGAGCAAGTTATTCTGATTTATTTTCTAGAATTTTACTTACGTATATACGTAGATAATTTATACCATTATTTATTTTAATGAGTTAATTAATAGTTACTGTATTGTTAACCATACTGCTTGATATCAACATACATCTTGATAATTTAAATAACAAAAGGTCTGCTATTTAATAGCAGACCTTATTTAATTTAACTATTTATGAATCAAACCAATAATTAATTATCTGTATTAATCAATTGAAATAGTTTGAGGACCGCTACCATTGTGTGTTCCATTGGTAGAGGTAGGGAAGGTAGTTGTAGAAGTGTTTGTCTGTTGTCCTAACCAGCTTTTTACAGGGTCATCAGCAAGGCTGAGTCTGAGTACACCAGAAACAAATCCGCCCATAAATGAAGCTGGGTGCTGGGTAAATTCTTTAAATAATGGCAATAGTTCTTCGAGGAACATCTTTTATCTCCCAATACTTTATTCTTCAATGTTACATTGGTTTCTCTTCGGGCATCATGCACTTATCAGAATCGCATCCCGATGGCCCTGCTTCCATTAATTCACCGAAATCATAACGCTTTAATGCACTGTGAAAATCGCTGGTATCGCGGCGGTTTTCGACTTGTTGCATCAGCTCGTCATATTGCTCTTTGCTGATGGGTTCAAAGGGTAAGCGGGGGAAAGTTTGATGGTCGTCAAATCGTGCCAAAAGTGCAGCGCTGATGTAACCCTCATCGTTTTGAATCGCTTGATAAATCCGATTTCCTAGTTCTTCTACTTCGTTTTCTCGAACTTCAATAGTAGCTGAAGTGTTATGAGTTACGTAGAATTGCTGCACTTGCATGTAGAAATCCATTTGAGCCAAAGCATTGAATTTATCGATAGCGATTTCATCAGCACCCGGAACGTCAGCCCAGGGTACTGCGACGGGAATTTCTACCAACCATTCGGTACAGCGAGAATCAAACGGGTCATTTAATAAATTACCGTTTTCGTCTTTATCGGTTTGAGAAGGAACCACCGAATAACCGTAATCAATACAAGCCATAGCTACCGGGTCATTTTTACGGAAAGTTATCCGACGAATGAACCTTTGAGCTTTAGGTGGGTGCCATCCTGGAGAAGCTCCGGTAAGTAAGGATTTAGTACCGCTGGGTTGTACCGTAGTACAGCGATTCGGGCGTTTTATGTTATTGCGATCGCAATATTCCCAAACTACCCGATGAACGATATCTTTCCACATGCTCAGATATTCTTGCTCGCGACGCTTAAAGGCTAAACCTTGGTTTGTGGCAGGTCTTCCTTCCGACCACCAGCGCAACCAATCAACACCAAAAGCACGGACGAAGAAGTCGAATAAGCCAGTAAAAGATACACCGACAATCGGGTCAAGCTCGCGACTGTATTGGTAGCGAGGTTCGAGGAATTTATGATTTAACAGCGCTGCTACAGATAAAGCACCGGCTGTAAAAGCTTTTTCTTGTTCCTTGTAGTTTTCTGGGTCGATTTGATTTAAGTGGATTTCGCTAAGGTTACAGTGAAAATTTGAACCAATTATTTCCAATTTTGTTATCCTAGAGGCTTTTTATCCCCTAGTTCTAATGCTTCGTGATTCGCATTAGCTCCGCGTACATTTTCATCCTCTTGGATGCCCCACACTCTTGGAGATTTATATTCTAGAATGCAATTTTTTATATTTTTAATAATAAAGAATTACAATTTAGTTTCATTCTCTACGCTGTACGGTGTCAAAAGCTTGTTAATTCTTTTGATTACCTCGGTATCAACATTTCAGCCTTCACCGATTTTGCGGGGTTTTTTACGTGAGGCAAAAGTATTAATTACCACACGGGTTCAGCCCTACGCGAGCTAAACGGTGTTCAATTTCATTGTCATCAAGATAAGAATGCTTTTCCTTTAACCAATCTTTTCCGTCACCTTGTTGGTAAGCCTGTAAAAAATCAGTTTTCGATTCCTTTGTGGTTAATAAATCAAGGTTTGCTCTAGCAACAGCTTCACCAGCCCATTGAATCGCACCCTCACCACTATAATATTGCTTGCGAACGGCGTTAACACATTCTTCTAAAGTCGGTTTTTGGTGAAATACCCTTGTGTGGTTCGCCATGCGTAAAGCATCGCGTTCGGGGTCTATACGCCAATTTCCATCTTCACCTTGCTGCCATAAATTAGCTTTTGCGTCAGCGAATGCATTGTCTTCGCTGACACCTTGACGCATTCCGGCGCTGTTATGGGTTAAATAACCATCGCAGTAGAAACAGTGAGCTTCTTCAACTTCTATATCATAGGTTTGTACGTGGTCGTAACTACCCAAACCTTTAACGGTAACGGGAATATCTAGCGAGACATCAGATTCAGCGATATAGCGCTCGTAATTTGCATCGACCTTACGACTTCCGTTCATACCCATTTCTCGCATTTCGCTATAGGTATAAGCTTCACGCATCACCACACCGGGAACCGTAAAACCATACATTTTGAGTCCCTGCTTTAATTCTCCTTTTACACTGTGGGGAGCAATCAAAGCATTGTAACGCTCTTTTAATGCAGGAATTTTCAGATTGTATTTAGCTTGCCATTTTTGATTTTGCGGTTGAGTCACCGAGATTCTTCCAGCAATACCCAAACTAGATAAAACTGATGCTACTTGTTGAATGAATCCACGATAAACCGTTGTCACCAGATGCGGAGGACGATTATTTACAGCACCATCGCTATCCATTAATCCTGCTAAATAAGCTGCTCGGATATCTACAGAACCCTGCAAGATAAAATCGGGGACTTGTAAAGAAGTATTTGGTTGTTTGATATAGCGATGGAAATATTCAGCAAAACGAATTGACGAACAAACTGATTTAGCTGTGTTTTCACCTCTAACTACACCGTGAGTAGCTTTTAATTTAAATGCAGTTAAAGCAATATCTAACTTCTGTTGAATGCGAGGAGTCAGTTCGGTATCGGAAGCATTCATCGACCATTCTACACGACCGTAAGGTTTATCATGCTTATTACGACCTAGAGCCACATAACCGTCACCATGAGTAAAGCCAATTAACCAAGCTATCTCTGGCGTTAATTGTGGAATAAATAGTGGCTTAGCAGTATGACTTTGAATTGGTCTTGATTGCGTAAAATCAACAGGTAAATTAGTTACCGTTCCCGGTAAAATCTGCTTATTGTGTAAAAGGCGATCGCCTTCCACTAGATTAGCCATAGATTTCCATTCAACAGCACCTTGAGCGTCAGCAAGAACTGCTTGTCTGTGGTTTAAAGTCGCTCTAGGTAAAGTAGCATTTGTTTCTACTTCATAAACATCTTGAAAACCTTGGTCAAATTTATCAACTACTCTGCGAAATCCTAAAGGAGTTTGTACCAAATCCCCAACTTTAACATCGCGAATAGCTACTAATCCTTTAGATGTATGAACCAAAGCATCTTCTGGTAAACATCTGCGGATATTTCCGGCCACAATTGTCACAGCAGCTTCATCAATCAACAAACAGCACTCAACCGAAGTTAATTTTCGACCAACAGCTTTATTAAGAATCGCTGCACAACGTTGATAAAGTTCGGGTAACTTCACCGGATTAGCCATACCACCGAAACCTTGCAGTGGTTCCCCAGCTTTACGAATATCGCTGATATCAACGATGACTTCAACTTCTTGGTTAAAACGTTCGTCGGTAGATAATTCTAAAAGAGTTTGATAGGACTGTACCCAACCTTGACGGCTATCTCCGACATAGATAGTGGCTCGATTTCCTTCTATTTCGGTTTCTGTAAATTCGCGGCGTTCGTTAGCTATAGTTTTACCAATATTTCCTTCTACCCTTACTTTTAAACGATTGCGGATACTAGGTAATTGATTAATATATTTCGGTTCTAAAATTGCCCCCGTACCGCAGCCCATCATGGCTAAATCCATCATTAAACCGAAAGCACTCCAGTCAATGACGTTTGTAGAAGTACAGTTATAAGCACCCGAAAAATTCTTTGGTTGAGCCAGCCAATTTGTACCACCAACCCATAACCATCTGCCACTAGGTAAAGCCTTCAAATTGTGCTGCATCTCCTCCAAAAGCAAGGCTTCATCTTGAGTTAGCTTACCCAACTCAACCAAACCTTTTAGAGTGCGATCGCAAACCTGTCTCCAGGATTCTCTGGTACCTTCGGGCTGCTGACGACGGCTGTAAGTCCTGAAAAATACAGGGTTTGCCGCAGGGGCTGTTTGAGGAAAGTCTGCACCAACGTGTTTCCGTTCAAGCTCTCGAACCATGTGTTTATAGCGTCTTTTTTTTCTATCAGATTAAGACTATACGTCAAGTAGCATTACAATAAAAGACTGCATAACTTTGAAAATTTTGCTACCGGGAAGAGCAGATGTTAAAAGGAGAGAGGGGGAAGAGGGGGTAGAGAGGGAAGAGGGAGTAGATGATATTACCAGTCCATCACCCATTACTAATTTCTTAATCTAAAATCCAAAATCGTAAGATGTCTATTGCTCCTTGGCGCTCATTTCTAGCTAATGCTCTCAAAAAGAATCGCTCTCAAGCACATTCGCGCTATTTTCAGTTAGCAACTGTCCGCAATGATGGAACTCCCGCTAACCGAACAGTGGTTTTTCGCGGTTTTTTAGAAGATACAAATAAATTCAAAATTATTACCGATACTCGCAGCGAGAAAATTACAGAAATTCAAAATCGGTCATGGGGAGAGATTTGCTGGTATTTCACTAATAGCCGCGAACAGTTTCGCATTGCTGGAAACATCATTATTATTGATGTTAATTATCAAGATTCAGAATTACAAACAGTTCGCGAATCAACCTGGCAAGATTTATCCGATAACGCTCGTATTCAATTTGCTTGGCCGCATCCGGGAGCATCCAGAGACAACCAAGAAGCATTTTCACCACAGCAACCAGATGAAAATAAACCTTTAGACAACTTTTGTTTATTATTATTTGAACCTGTAAAAGTTGACCATTTACGATTGAGAGGAGAACCGCAAAATCGGACTATTTATGAAAGGGATGAAATGGGGGTTTGGGATGTGAAAGAAGTTAATCCGTAATAATTCAAAATTTTGTTATTAACTAATCACTGTGTAGAGACGTAGCAGTGCTACGTCTCCGTATTTAGCGGAATAATGGATAATTATAATACATAAAAGATTAATTCATTACCACTAATATATTCTTAAAACCGCCGGAGAATATAATTTCCCGTCTAATAGAAAAAATCATCTAAAGATGACTGGTAAGATTGTTATTCATCTTTATATGACTTAGCTTATTAGCCTTGGAATTGATTCCAAGGCGTTTATAAAGCCTGGTTAATAATGACACAATAAACGAAATTTAACTAACCATGCCAAGCTTGATAAAAATCTTTATAGCTCATATTTTCTGCATAATTCCACATTAATTGATAAACTTCATCGTAACGAGAAGAATTGCTGTAATAGAACTTTTTACTCAAATATTCTTTTAAAGCTGTAATTATTTTTGGAGAGTAACCTTTTTTATTTATCGAATCAACATTTCGCCATATATTCCAAAAGCTTTCTCTTTCAAAATTATAGTATCCATCAGTTATATAATTACAATCCGAACAAAGCTTCTTATCCTTTCTAATTGCATTCAGCAAACGTTTAATTCCTAAACTTATGGCATCATCTATTAATAATCTTACGGTTTTATCTTTGTATACGATTTTTTCTAAACCATTTTCTGAGAATAATCGCTTGTATTCTAACAGTACTCCTAATTCTCCAAAAGAGTATAATTTAATCAACCTATTGATTGCTGTCTGATAATAGCTATCAAATAGTAATAAAACTATTGGTGCTTTTTCTTCTATCCAATTATCTGGCTTACTTTGGATAATTTCTATAAGAATATCAATCGCTATTTTATTATCTGGCTCTAGTTGTAATATTGCTTCTGCTACATTAGTATCAACTCTCACCCGTTTACCTTTATTTTTTTGTAAAAATCTGATGAAAGCAGAAATAATTTTCTTTCGCATAGCAAAATTGAGAGGCTGAGTCAAACTCATATTTCTGAGTGCAGAAATAGATAAAAAACAAGCACTTACACTCCAATCTTTTTCTAAAAAAGAGATTAAGCTAGCAATTACTTCTTTATCTCCTGGATACAGTAAAAGCAAAGAGCTAATAATTCTACGATGAGAATATAATTCATTGTCACCGAAATTTCTAAAATATTCTAAGTCCATTAGAAAATAACCTTGAGAAGTTTCTAAAATCTCAATTAAAACTTCTTTAATTCCAGGCTGATTTCTATCAAATTTCCCTAAACTTGCAGCAATTTCAGCACGAAGACAATCATCTTTACAACTTTTCAATCTTTCTGATAAAACTTTGATAGCTGCTTGATTTTGGGAATCTATTTCTTGTAGATACTCTACAGCTTTAATCAAAAGATATAATTCCTGAGTACTTTCAAGCAGAAAAACCAAAGCATCCAACGCTACTTCATTACCCTTATCAACCAATAACAAAGCTTCAGCAGCATCAAGACAAATTCTGTCACCTCGATTTATCTGCAAAAATTTCTCTAGCGCTAGAATTGCTGTTTGATTTCTACAGCCAATTTTTCCTAAAGTCTTAATCGCTTCGCGACAAAGATTTTTATCCTCTATTGTTTCCATCAACTCAACAACAGTATTTATTGCTGCTTGATTCCCAAACCCAATTTTTGAAATGCTTTTACAAATACTTTTGAGTTTATAAATATCTTCCGTCACATCCAGCAACAAAATCAAAGCAGCGATAGCCATTTTATTTCCCGAATCTAATTCCCCCAACTTCGTCGCAGCAGATTGCAAAGTTAACCGACTCGGAGTATTACGCAGCAACAATTCAAAAGCTTTGACAACTCTTGTTTTATCAGTCACTTCCAAAGTTTTTCTAGCAGCTTCTACGAGCGGTTGAGGAAAAAGCTTCCAGCCAAAATATAAATAGCTCCAATCAAGCAACTGTTTAACAATTGCATCACCAAAGCTACATTCAGGAAAATAATTTAAAGCTTCTGCGGCTAGGAAATAAGCACGATATCGATAAAAACCACCGCAATTGTCATCAAAATTAACAAGCGCCCGAATCAAGTCTTCTTTCTGCTGTTTAGGAATATCATCTCGACTAAACCAATGCAGAATTTCGACTTTAGAATCGGACGCAAAAATGCGGTAATTACCCTGTTCGGGATTATTTAGTTCGTGGTCAAAGAAATATTTCCAATCATTCATTTCCCCCTACCCATCTTCATGTGGGACGTAAAGGACATATTTGTAAGATATCACAGTTCTAAGAATGAGGAGAGGGGGAGATGGGGAGATGGGGTAGAAAATTGAATCAGAGAGTAAGGGAAATTCTCATACTTCTTACTCATTACTCCTAGTTCCTACTTCAATCAAAAATTTAAAACAAAAGCATCCGTTGTTAAAATCCAAAATAAAATAACTGTTAACTGTCAAAGATCCGAATCATCCAAGAATTCACTTATCTGTTCTAAACGATTGGATTCAGCTTTTGCTTCTTCAAGAAGGGTATCCCAATCATCTGGGGGATGCTCGTTATTAAGCATTTTTCTAAAGACTCGGTAAGCATCTGTTTTGCTACCATAAGCTCGTTTAGAATCTTCATCATTTACCCAGGCAAATACAATAGTTTTACTTGCTTGATGGTAACGAAAGAATAATCGGTATTGTTGAAAAAATTTTGCTCTTAACCAGTGTTTATATTCTTCACCTAAAGTAATACCTTGACGATACTGGCTGCGTGTCGGATCTTGAGGAATAACTTCAAGTACAAGATTTAATATAGCGGCTAAGCGTTTGGTAACTTTCTTTTCCCGATAGTTTTGGGGATATTTTTGACGCAGGAGTTCAACTTGTGTCAAAAATTCTTCAAATTGATTTAGAAAAACAGGATGTACAAAAATATTCCACCCGTTAATTTTTAGGGGCTGACTATCCGACAAATTTATTCCTCCTCGTCAGATAGTGGTGCTTCAAGGTCGAATTCAACACCCGCAACTAGTTCTTTCGCTCGGTTAAGTAGTTCGGGACTAATTGGTTTAATATTTTGAGGATTTTTGCTCATGTCTTGAGCTAAAAAATTTAGAAACTTTCCGATAACAGGATCTTCCTCTTCCTGCTCAACACGAGAAATTGTTACTTTACCGTTAGGCTCAATCGTGTAATGAATCTTGTCCCGCTTGTTCAAGCGTAATGCTTTTCGCACATTTTCAGGAACTGTAGTTTGATACCTATCAGTAAGAGTAGATTCTGCTTGAAAATTTAATCCTTCAGCCATAATTCTTTTGTACTTATAAATCAAATCCTACTCTTAAAGTAATGCAACTGCATTGTCTTGTCAAGAATAGGATTTGATTGAATTATGAACAACTTTCGATAGCTTTTTCATAATATTCTTTTGTCTATTAAGCGAAGGAGTAAGGGTAATTCTCATACTTCTTACTCATTACTCGTTACTCCTAATTCCTAGCTCCTAACTCCTAACTCCTAACTTCTAGATTCCCGACCCATCCAAAAATTCATCTATTGCTTTATCTTCCAACCGACATTGAGTATGATGTCCTCTCGAATGCGTTTCTGAAATATGACTTGCAATATGATTTTCTTTAAAAGCAACACTTGCAACTTTCTCTGAAACGCTTTGCTGTTTTTCTTGCAAATGCTCAATTTGTTCTTCTAACTGCTCGATTCTATCTACTAAAGCACGTATTGCTTGAGCTTCTGCGTCTGGCAAACTTCCGTGTTCTAATGGCCCAACTTTCACACCAGAACGATAAACTATTCTACCGGGAACGCCTACTACGGTACAATCTGACGGTACATCTCTCAGGACAACTGAACCTGCACCGATACGCACGTTGTTGCCAATTTGAAGATTTCCCAGTACTTTAGCACCCGCACCCACAACTACACATTCTCCTAAAGTGGGGTGACGTTTACCAGTTTCTTTACCAGTACCACCCAAAGTTACACCTTGGTAAATCAGCGCATAATCCCCGATAATTGCTGTTTCACCAATCACTACACCCATCCCGTGGTCGATAAATACACCCTTACCAATGGTTGCTCCTGGGTGAATTTCAACTCCAGTTAAAAAACGTGCTAAGTGAGAAGTTAAACGAGGAAGGAAAGGAATTCCTACGTTGTACATCCAGCGGGCTATTCTATGTAATAACAAGGCTTGCAAACCGGGGTAGCAGAATAATACTTCTATCCAGTTACGAGCCGCTGGATCGCGTTCAAATATAATACGAAAGTCAGCAGTAAATGTTGATAACACGCTAGTAAGCACCCTCGGAAAGCCTTTACACGAAATATTGTCTATATTACAGTCCTATGGGGACAAGGAGAGATGGGGAGAAAAGGAGATGGGGAGACAAGGGGAATTAAAATTCCTAAGCCATCACTCCTCTCTCCTAATTTCTAAACTATTTACATATTAATTCATTTATACGGAATTTTGGAACTAATTCTGCAAAGAAAGTCTGTAAGTCTTTCTTGTCCTGGCTTTGAAGCTACCTACCCAGATTTGATAGGTTCCCGCTTTCCAGTTACGACGGTTAATGCTAGCATCTTTACTTTTGCCAGTATCATCCCCACAATGAACTGTTTTCTTGTCTGGCCCAACTATTAACAAAGTAGTATCATGGCCACCACTACTAACTTTGATGTTTAATTTGGGAAAATCTTTCTCTAAAACTAGAATATGATCTGGTTTGGGGTCAGCAAAACCAATACATAAATTTCTATTAGCATCGCGTTTGCGAACTGAGGACAAAGAGAAAGCACCACCTGTATAACCCGTCACTGTTTTTTTTACAGTTTCTGAGTTTGGTGACAAGCTAATTTTTCCAAAAAAAGAGTTATTTGCTGTTACAGGATTAGACGAAATAACAGTAAATATGCTGATAAAACAGCTTATGGACAATTTAAAAAGGGAGCGACACAATTTCATACATACACTTCCCGGTATATTAATGTTAGTTATTTTATATACACGCTAGCTAAAGCAAATTTCGGAATAGCCCGGTTTGTGACAGCTTTGCATCCGTACACTTATTAGACCAAACTATGAACCAATTTTCAAAAGTCTAAAGAGTGAATTTATATATTGTGACTTATGACTTTTGATACAAAGTCTGAGTCGCAATTTATTAACACCTTAATATGAATCAAATACAGAAATATTAAAAATAGATTAAAATTTGTGGAAAATTTACTAAGAAATTGGGAGTTGGGAAAATAATTCCTAACTCCTAAGTTTTAATTCCTAAAGTATAATTATTTTCTTCATTCATTTAATAAAAAGAAAATACCAGTTTTGAGTAGTTCGCTGTTGCTATCGTAACTACTAATAGTAAATGACTGGAGTTTATCAAGGAAAGGTTTACCGATAATTTCTACAAGCTTGAGTATGGGTAATTGACTTTCGATAAAATCATGACTTTTCTGCCAATCTACATAAACATAGCCTTGGTTTAATTGGGGAATGGCTGCAATACTATCTTGGAAATTACGATTATCATTGAATAAATTTTCTTTGTTATTAAGAGCTTCATCCATTGTTTCAATAGAAGAGGCAAAAATCTCGTATTTATCTTTACTTGTATGCGCTCCTAAGACCTTTGCTTTAATTCTTAAGTCAGATGCTTTACTACCTACAGTTGTTAACTGCGTCCAAGCGGAAATTCTCTGCTCGTTTAAAGTGATTGGGCTAACTGTAAGTCCATTTTTCTCGGCTATTTCGTCTAAATGTGAAATATCTGATGCTGTTGTTGAAGACTTTTCTGCGACAAAAATCCATTCTGCTTTTTTATTATCACCTTGATTTTCGCGATTAGGTAACAATGCTATAGCGTATTCACCTTTTACCCAATTGAAAATATCTTCTTTTAAATTGATTCCCCAAATTTTTTGCAGTTTAGTTAAAGGTTGTGTGATTTTAGAAGCTACGTCCTCTCCGGATTCACCAGATATCGTTGTAGTTATTTGTTGCCAAAGTAAAGCTAAATTACTATTATCTAAATTGCTCAAATCTTTTCCCGTAATTACCAAACCGGATGTAGAGGGAATATAAGAAAGTGCTTCTATTTTGTCACTAAAGTTTTCTGGTGATGGAATTGTTGAACTCGCAAATAAACTAGTTTCAGCTAGCAAACCCTTTGGTTTAGCAGTTAAAGAAATCAGTTGATTGCTATAAGTTGGAGATGATAAATTTAAACCTTGCCATTTTGCAACCGCAGGAAGATGGAGAAAAGTTACGGCTTGATTTTTGCTGTCTAATTGTTTGATAGCTTGCTGATAATCATCTAAACTAGTCAGATTTAGACCCGGTGCTTGAACATTATTGATTGCTTCTCGTAAGATTTTGAGATTATTGGCAAATAATACAAAATTATCCCCTACAACCGTTGCAGCCAGAGGCTTTTTAATTTCTCCCGTTTGCGGAATATCAGAAATCAGTTTGACTCCCTTGTATTGTTCCACAACTAAGGAAGTCCCAGATAAAACTCGCTTAGAGAATAAAAGTTCGATAAACTCCCTGCTTTTTTCCACATCTTTTGTAGGGAGTACTGTTAAATAACCGGGTTGGTTTCCGTTTGTAGCATCCCTGTCAATATCGTCAGTCATTACAGACAAAGTAATTTCATTACCCAACCAAGGTTGAACATCTTTTTTATAATCGAGTCCAGTATTATCTAATAAACTTTTTTTTAGCTTTGAGAGTTTTAAACCACCATCCAACACCTCAAAGCGATTTGGATTTAACAGCATTGACACCATAGCAGGTGCTTGTTTAGAGACAAAAACAGCGGCTTGCGGTTGTTTTTGCTTATCGCTGGCTAGATTTAGAGAATTTTGATTTGATAATCCATTACAACCAGCGATGCCTGTTAACTGCAGCATCATAATACTTGCTGCGATGAAACGAAATAATAATTTTGTACTTTTCACTCTTTTCACACTTGACCCATTGCGGCCTTTTCTAGCACCATCATTATTAAAGCGTCTTGCAGAAAAAATAGGTGCAGTATCTTCAATTAAAAATCCACAGTTCACCTATATAATTTCTTCTCCTCCCACTTGCTACTTGCTACTTACTACTTGCTACTTGCTAATCCCTCAAATTTGACAGGAAGGAAATAAAATCCCATAAAATTAGGAATAATTACTTATACATATATGAATAATTTGTCAAGATGTAGCCAATTTATCTTGATAATTCCCAAAGCCTTTGCTCAGTGCTGATGCTAAGAGGGTGATTTTCTGTCAACATAATAAATATATAGAATTTTTTTATAAATTCCTCGTCACGAGGAATTATTTTGTTCAATCCATGAATCAAATCACTGTAGAAGAACTTGCAAAACGTTTGTTTTCTTCCGACTCTTCAGTTCAGCTTGTAGACGTGCGCGAACCAGAGGAAGTCAGAACGGCAAAAATTGAAGGTTTTATAAATTTACCTTTGAGTCAATTTGCTGAATGGGGAAACGATATTCAAACTCGTTTAGAACCCCATAAGGAGACTTTCGTTTTATGTCATCACGGTGTTCGTTCCGCTCAAATGTGTCAGTGGTTAACATCTCAAGGTTTTACCAATGTGAAAAATATTACTGGAGGTATTGATGCATATTCAATTTCGGTTGACTCTTCAGTTCCACAGTATTAATACTCAAAAGTTAAAGGTTAAAGGTTAAAGGTTAAAGATTAAAGGTCATAAGTTAAAGGTACTAATACTTAGAAAACCTCAGAATATTATTTTATTAGTAATAGGTAATTCGTAGCTATACATACCCTATTACATAAAATAATCTGAGAAAATACGTAATAAAAGGCATTGATAGTGTATTCAAATAACATATTTATTTGTATGAAATAGTACTCTCACTCAGGACAAAACTATTTGTAAATGTAAAGGTATTGCAGTACACCATAATGATTTTGCTTTTTCTAATCAATCATTATGAATATCGAGTAATAAGATTTGGAAATTTTGTTTTTTTAAAAATTGATAAAAACTGTGTTTAATCAGCTATCACCTATGCAAGTCCAGTTAACTAATCGACAGCAACATATACTTTGGGCAACGGTAAGTCACTATATAGCAACAGCAGAACCAGTGGGTTCTAAAGCTTTGGTAGAAGAATTCAATTTAGGTGTAAGTTCGGCAACGATTCGTAATGTGATGGGAGCTTTAGAAAAATCTGGACTGCTCTATCAACCTCATACCTCATCAGGAAGGGTACCTTCCGACTCTGGTTATCGAATTTATGTAGACCAGTTGATGACCCATAATCAAAGTCTAGAAAAAGAGGTAGAAGCTGCATTACAAGGACGCTTAAAATGGGAAGATTGGAGTTTAGAAGCGCTATTACAAGGGGCTACACAAATTTTAGCTCGTTTGAGTGGTTGTGTAAGTTTAATTACAATGCCGCAGAACAATGCATCAGTATTACGACATTTACAGTTAGTGCAAATTGAAACAGGACAAATAATGTTGATTGTGGTAACTGATGGTTACGAAACTCATTCAACATTGATGGATTTACCCTCAGCATCAGAAGATAATCAACCAGACGTAGAATTAATAGACAGAGAATTACAAATTGTTTCTAACTTTTTGAACAGTCAATTACGCGGTAAAAGTTTAATGGAATTAGCTGCACTTGACTGGAGTCAGTTAGACCAAGAATTTCAGCGCTACGGTGAATATTTAAAGACATCCCTTGTCGAATTGACCCGTCGTACCTTTTCCCCAACAAACACTCAAATAATGGTACGTGGTGTTTCCGAAGTTTTGCGACAACCAGAATTTTCACAAATACAGCAAGTACAAACCATAATTCAGCTACTTGAGCAGGAACAAGAGCAATTATGGCATTTAATATTTGATGAAACAGAATTAGAACAAATAAATAAACCACAAGTTACAGTCCGTATTGGTTCGGAAAATACCCTCGAAACCATCCGTACCTGTACCTTAATTTCATCCACATACCATCGAGATTCGATACCAGTAGGAAGCGTAGGAGTTTTAGGTCCCACAAGACTCAACTACGAAAATGCGATCGCACTAGTTTCCGCAGCTTCCGAATATCTCTCCGAAGCAATAAGCAATCAACAGTGTTAGCGTAGCGTGTCCGAAGGACATACAGTTATCAGTGAACAGTCAACAGTGAACAGTCAACAGTTAGGAGTTAATAATTATTTTCTCCTTGTCCTCCTGTCACCTTGTCTCCCCATCTCCCCATCTCCCCATCTTCTTATCAATTAGGTATCATCAATTTGGTGCTATGGATACTGTTGAGAATGAGAAAAATTTTATTTGGGTTGCTTTGGGTTGGGTTTGCTGGTTATGCTTTTGTGTTTGCTCCTCCGAATCAACCCGATACTTTTGAATTAATTAAAAATCTTTCCACCGGACAATGGGAAGGAATTAATCCTTTGATAGTTTCGCTATTCAACTTAATGGGTGTATTTCCTATAATCTACAGTTGTATGGTGTTTATTGATGGTAAAGGACAAAAAATACCGGCTTGGATATTTGCAACTTTTTCTTTCGGATTTGGTGCTTTTGCTCTATTACCATATTTAGTTTTACGGGAACCTAACCCTGATTTTGTTGGTAAAAAGAATGCTTTTCTCAAGTTATTGGATTCTCGGATAACAGGTATTTTGTTAAGTGTCGGAGCGATTGTTTTGGTTTCCTATGGTTTACAGGGAGGAAACTGGGAAAATTTTATTCAACAGTGGAAAACTGACCGTTTTATCCATGTGATGAGTTTAGATTTTTGTATGCTCTGCTTAATTTTCCCCGCACTTTTAGGGGATGATATGACAAAAAGAGGTATGAAAAATCCGATTTTATATTGGTTAGTAACTTTAATACCGTTGTTTGGTCCTTTGGCTTATTTATCCGTGAGAAAACCATTACCAGATGATAATCTCGATGAAGTAGTCACCAAGCAAAAAGCAGCAGTCAATTAGGTTAAAGGTTAAAACTTGTAATTAAATAACTCCTAACTCCTAATTCTTAACTCCTAACTCTTCTAATGCTATAGCATTGTGAAAGCAGCTATAGTCAATACTGCGCTTACCATTCCGGGTTTTAGATAAGATATCAATAAACTTGTGATTCCAGAGAATTTCTGTAGGAATATAAGAGTGGTGAGCGTGAATATTATCAGAAACGGTTTGGTCAATTCCAGTCAAAGTTATTAATATTTCCATCTCTTTTTCCTGCATTTCCTCTAAAGTTACACCGTAAAGAGGACTACTCTCATTAATAGGATGCATAACCGTCCAAGTCAAAGCGAAAAGTGATGATTGATTGCGAAATAATGGTAGTTTATAAAACCGACGCATCGCTTGTCCTTCTTCAGTTATTTCGCTGACTATCAAACTCACATTAACCTGAGCTTCTAAAATCCAACTTTGTCGTTCATTTGCAACTCGAAACATAAAAGTTGGTATACCATTGTGAGGAGTAACAACTGCTATTCGACTAAACATAACTCGCGCTTTAGGAAGAGAAAAACGAGCAAATACCAATCCGCTTCCTACTGATACTCCCACAAGTCCTAATAAAGCTTCAATAGCAACTAAAATATTAGCAAAAAGCGTTTTAGGATACATTGCACCATAGCCGATAGTAGCCATAGTCTGGACGCTAAAGAAAAATGCATCGAAGAAATTACCTTCCTGCATATTTTCTATTCCATTCCCTGCTGCTAAATATAAAAAAGCAAAGATAATATTAGTAATTATATAACCAGCACCCACCACCGCAAACAACTTTAACCATGAAAGAGTTAACAATGCATGATATAAATCGTCCCAATCAAACTTAGATACTCCTTTACGAACAACATTGAAGTTTCCATCAGGATTAACTAAACGACGCACTGAATTTTTGTTTCGATAAGTTTCATTCATTGATTGTTAAATCAAAAATATTCAAAAATTACGCTCCTATACATTATCTAATGTAAAGGAACATAATTTGAATATTGGGAATAGGGAATAGGGGATTGGTAATTACCTAATTCCTAACTCCTAACTGATAACTGTTAACTGTTAACTGTTAACTGTTCTATCATTTCAGCTAATTCTTGAGTATGATGACCTTCTTCCTCAATCATGTTGCTGATAAACTCTTCTATATCGCTGTTGCTACCTTTCAAGGAATCTAAGAGTTTTTCATAAAGTCCTAAAGCCTGTTTTTCATGTACTAAACTTGCATTTAGTATATCTTTTACCGAATAGCTTTCAAGTTCCGGTATGGGGCTAATACGGGGTTGAGGATTTCCATTAATGCTGACTAGAACTTCTCCAACTTTTTGAGAATGAAATAATGATTCTTCTGCTTGTTCTCTAAGAAAACTGACGATTTCATTTTTCTCGCTATTGTTTACCATCAAAGAATAAGTTGTATAGCGAACGACTCCTGCTAATTCAAACTCTAAAATTTGTTGTAGGTAATTGATAGCTTTATCTTGGTCAAATTGCATCATTTTACTCATGGTTCTACTATACGGGAAGAAAATACGATTAATTTTTCTTAGTTAGGACATATAAATACACGCAAACAGCCAAAATTAGTAACAGTTCTAATAAAAGAAATGCCACAATAAAATTTAAAATATTTGAGTTTTTAGCTAAATAAACACCTGTAAAGATAACTAGGTTATAATCTCAAATACTTTGATTTATTTATGATTGCCTGAGTGAATCCTAATACTATTCCGACATGATAATAACTAATAACTTATAGAACTATATATACATAGAACTATCAAATTATTAGCTACTGATTTTTGATACTGCAACTACTCGGAATATACATCAAAGAAGTAATGACATTAATAGGGAAACATGCCGTCTTTGAAACTGAATGAAGTCGTCAACTTCTTCTTTGTTACTCTCTACAAGTATACTTGTTTCTAAATGCAAAAAAAGTATGATTATTGCGAATTGAGCCGCATATAAATTTACTAAAATTCTCTCGGGGAAAGTTTAAGAAAAAGTTTTGGAATTATTAATTATGGCTCAGTGGAATTTTTTGTGCTATCCCTGTTTTGCTATTTGCTAGAAGAATATATAACCTGCGAACAGGGGTTTTGCTTGTGTAAGTGTGTTTTTAACCGCCAGCTTGTAAAATTAGAGTCTACCCAAATAATTAAATACCTATTTTTGATTAGCTGGAATATTCTTTTTATTAGTTGGTAATGTAGCCAAAATACTATTCAAATATAATCCGCCAACAGAGAATAAAAACGATACGTATGCAATTGCTTGAACTAAATACAATTTGTCTCTATAACCAAATAATACTTTGAGAATAACTCCTGGAAACTTTTTGTCTGGAAGTATATTAGATGCGTTCCACACCATAGGACCTAATACACAAGAGTGGACTTCTGCCAAACTTTGATTATAAAAACAAATATTTTCCCAAGTACTGTTGGTTAAAGCTAAAGCAGCAAAACCTTGGTCTAATTTTCGTAGCCCTCCTACAACTAATCCCGCAACAATTAGAACTAAGAAAATACCCATTACTTGAAAAAATTGACGGATATTTATTTTGACACCCCATTTAAATATTAGAGTCCCAATTAACGTTGCAGTAGCGATTCCAGCGATTGCACCAATTGTCGGAACGAAACCCTCTTGAAAATTAGAAGCGAGAAATAAAACAGTTTCAAAACCTTCACGAACAACAGCAATTAAAACTAAAGTAAAAACTCCCCAACCTGCTTTGCTATCTGCTTTCAACGCATTTTGTACCGCTCCTTCAACTTCAGCTTTCATAAACTTAGCTTGCTTTGTCATCCAGATGAGCATCCAACTGAGCATGACTATAGCAATAACGCTGAATACTGCTTCCATCAAAGGTTTTACTGTAGGAGCATATTCCGGATTAATTACATCCGCAGCTTGAACTATCGAAGCGAAAAATAACCCAATCAACCCACTGAAAAAAATCCCGAAACCAACACCAGCATATACCCAAGGATTGAGTCGAGATTGATTTGCTTTCCCAAGCATTGCTAATACAATACCAACTACAAGAGCGGCTTCAACTCCCTCTCGGAGAGTAATTAAAAAAGTCGGTAGCGCTGCACTAAAGTCCATTATTAGTTATTAGTTGTTAGTTGTTAGTTGTTAGGAGTTAGGAGTTAGGGATTAGAAGTTAGGGATTAGGAGTTAGGGATTAGGAGTTAATAATTACCAATTCCCAATCCCCTGTCTTGGAAAGTTGCTCTTGGGGGAAACCCTCCAGGTATCTCTCTCCGGGAGACGCTCCCTCCCCGAACGCGCTTTTTGGGGGAACTCCATTTCATTTGCTCATGGGGAAAACTCCCCGCTCTGCACAATGGCTCCCCAAGACCGCACTTTCCTGCAATTCCCAATCCCAAATCCTAAAAAAAGATGGACAAAAAATGTCCACCCTTTTATTTAAACTTAATTAACTAAAGTCGCGTAACATTTTTTTCAATTCGAGATTGTGCATCTCTTCTTGTCCAATCATATTACGAGCAAATTCTTCTAGATAAATACTAGCGTTATCAACTGTATGCAAAAACTTTTTATACAGTCCTAAAGCAGTTTGTTCGTGTGACAAGCTTTCTTCTAAGATGTCCTTAACGTTATGCTTGTAGGTTTCTTCCATTGGCGCAATTTTTAAGCTGGGATGACCATCTATACCAGTTAATATTTCTCCTACTTGTTGAGCATGAAGTAATGATTCACTAGCTTGTGCTTTGAAAAAATCCACAATGGGAATGCGGTAAGGACCTGTCACCATCAAAGAATAATGCGTGTAGCGCACTACTCCTGCTAGTTCAAATTCCATGATGGCATTCAACAGGTCAATTGTCTTTTTATGGTCAAGGTCTTGCATAAATCTGGAGAATTGGCGAAGAGGTTTACAAGTAGCGATGTTTAGTTGATAGCTAAAAGGAAGATAGATAAAAACTTGAAGTTCAAAATTTTACTTGTAACTTCTCCTTTTTTCAGAATCATTCTGTTGTTCTTCCCGATCTGGAATCAACTTTAACTAATTTTAAACTCTTCTTAAGCACTCACTTGCTCAAAGTAATCAATATTGATTACTTTATTTATGTTTAATCGTTAGAACTTTTTATGATGTTTTGAGTATTTCGCTTAATGCTATTCACCATTTAAGCCACTTCCTCTGGTGTTTTTGCAGTTACTAATGAAGAGATTACGCTCTACCAAGCTTTTGCTAGCTCGCTGATACTACCTGCGTATTTTTAGCATCTGATAATAGGATAATTAATAGTTATTCTCAACTAGCTCAAAATAATTGTGATTTTGCACTATTCGAGTGGAAACCCAAAGAAGCTGGGTTCATGACAATGCTGCAAAATTTGAAAAATATTTAAGATTTTGATTCTCATGAGCAATTACAAAAGTGAATTACTTTCTTAACGACCAGGAATGGCCGCAACTCTCACAATACTCAGCCGGTGCGTGACACTGAAGACATTGTAACTACGTTCAGAATTGTTCAAAGTGTCACAGCACCCTACAAAAATATGCCGATTGCGTAAGTCCTAACGACAAAAGATTATCGATTTAAAGGAGTAGGAGTAGAAAGAGGACAAATTATTTAGGTACCACAAAGCACTATGGTATTGATTCTATACAAATTAGGTCAAGCCCGTTTCAAGCTTAGCCTAATATTTATGTAATTATTTTTACTTTACTTTTTTGTATAAGTATTTATTCATAATCTCTATTTTTATTTCTAATTAAGAGTAAATCAAGAAAAATACAAATGAAAAATTAAATTAAATGAGATAAAAAATTTAAGATGCTTAGTGAATCGCTAAAAATAAATCAAAAATAAACTTGTAATCTAATAATTAATCATATATAGCTTGTGATTCAATAGTGTGCGGTTTTACATATCTACAGACTTAACTCTTAATATATTTAGAAAAACTGATTTTTGCTATTCATAATGAAATATATACTCAAATAAATAAATATAGGTATCTATCAAATTTGTTAGACAAATTTTAAAAAGTTCACAATTCGCAAACAGAGTATCTTTTACAAGCTTAAATTAATATAAAAAGTATAATTAATGTTACGTAAAAATGCCCCCATGGGGGATTGCATTAAAGATAAAAATTCTGTTTTATATAGAGAATCTACGTATATTTTTCACCTTATTTTACTAATAGGTAAAACTTCTCTTCACTATGCATATTCCTGATGGATTTGTTTCCGTACCTGTAGCTGCGGCTACAACTGTAGCCAGTATCGCTGGACTAGGTATAGCTTTGGGTCGCTCAAATGATTCTTTTGGCGTTCGTCGCGCTCCTGTTCTAGGTTTGACTACAGCCTTCATTTTTGCCGCGCAAATGATTAACTTCCCTGTCGCGGGTGGCACCAGCGGTCACTTGTTAGGTGGAGCTTTAGCGGCAGTAGTATTAGGTAGTCCTTGGGCAGGTGCCATATGTAGTGCAGTTGTATTAATTATTCAGGCAGTGCTGTTTGCTGACGGTGGGATTACAGCCTTGGGTGCAAATATTTTTAACATAGGATTCGTTGGAGTTTGGGTAGGTTGGCTTTTAACTCAAACTTTGTATCGACTGTTCGGAGGTCGAAAAAGCCGGTTACCTCTAGCTGCTGGGATTGCAGCCGCTGTAAGTGTACCGGTCGCCGCGATTTTTGCTGCCATAGAGTTAGCAATTTCGGGTACTGCAAATTTTGGGGTAATTTTACCAGCGATGGCAGGAGTACATATTTTAATTGGTGTCGGTGAAGGCTTGATTACTGGAGGGGTACTAACTTATTTAATTGCAGCAAGACCCGATTTATTGCCTGGAAATGATGAAAAACAGATTCGCGGTTGGGTTGTTCCTGTTGTCAGTACTCTTTTAATTGCTGGATTGTTATCTTTGTTTGCTTCAGCTTGGCCTGATGGATTAGAAAAAGTTGCTGAGGATACCGGCTTTATTAGCTTAGCCGAACAGGTAAGAATCTCGCTACCAACACCTTTTGCAGACTATACATTCAATGGAAATGAGGGTATCGGTACGAGTATCGCTGGAATTTTAGGAAGCATAGTTTGCTTCGGGGTTGCATGGGGAATTGCACAAGTAGCTAAACCAAAGAATGCATAGAATGCATAAATTATCTCTGACTTTGAAATTGCAGCTGTCTTTAATAATTGTGATTGGAGCAGCTTTCCTAAACTTAAATGCTTGGTATTATTTAGGTGCTTATGGAATCATCGCCCTTTGCTGGGCTATTTCATTGCGGGTACCGATTCGCAAACTTACAGGTTTATTAGGTTTAGAGCTAATTTTTCTCTCATTTATGGCTCTACCTTTAGGTTGGGAACGAGCGAGTTTTCTGTTAGTTCGCTCTTTGGTGTGTTTGTTAACGATGAATAGCTTTTTGCTGACATTACCACCTCATAGTTTTGGTATTGCTCTTAAGGGTTTACCTCTTCCTAAAGCTTTGAAAGAAACTTTACTTTTAGCCGCACAATACTTAGAAATTTTGCTCGGTGAAGTAACTCAAATGCAGCGGAGCGCAAAACTTCGCGGTCTAAACGGTACAACTGGATGGGTTCGCTACGCTAATGCTTCTATGATTGGTGCTTTGTATCTTCGCAGTCTTGACCGGGCCGAACGAGTTTATGCAGCAATGATAGCTCGCGGTTACAACGGAATGTTACCCGTTTATTCGACCATGAGAATGAAAGAACGTTTTGCTTTGCTGGCAATGGGCTTCCTAGCTTGTAGTTTGACTACAGCTTCTTACCAGTTGCTTTTCTAGTAGTTAATTATTAATGAATATCGGTCAATAAGTTTTCTGTAGACGTTGCAATGCAACGTCTTTCAATGTATGTAAATATAAATATACATAATGTAATATTTCTTAACTTATCCTTTACAGCTAAAAATTACAGATGCAAAACGAAACCGTTGCAGTCAAAAATATTGCTTATTCTTATTCTCCTCAACAGCCAATATTGAATGATATTTCTTTTACATTAAGCGCTGGAGAGAGAGTTGCACTAATGGGGCCAACAGGTTCTGGGAAAAGCACTTTGCTAGAGAATTTAATAGGCTTAAAACAGCCATCCCAAGGCAAAATAATCATTAACGATATTCCATTACAGCCAAAAACCCTATCGGAAGTACGACGTTATATTGGGTTTGCGTTCCAGGATGCTAACGACCAATTATTCATGCCAACAATATTAGAAGATGTTGCTTTCGGCCCTCTCAACTACGGGGTTCCAGTACCGGAAGCCATGGATATAGCGCGAGAATTACTAATGGAATTTGGGTTAGAAGCTCACGCAAAGCGTTCAGCCCATCAGCTTTCCGGGGGACAAAGAAGACTTGCAGCCTTAGCAGCGATTTTAGCTTTAAAGCCTGATATATTGATTTTGGACGAGCCAACTAATGGACTAGACCCTGCATGGCGGCGTAATTTAGCAGAAGTATTGTTAAAATTGCAAGTTAAAGTAATACTGGTTGCTTCCCACGACCTAAATTGGCTAAGTAAAGTTACCCAACGTGCTTTGGTACTTTCAGGAGGTCGCATACACATAGATAGCGATATTGAGTCACTTTTAAAAGATACCGAAACATTAGAAAAGTTGGGTTTACCAGTAGGTTGGTGATAATCTTTAACAAGTCATAGAACAATGAAATAAAATACAGTCGGAGAAAACTTTGGATGAATAAATTTGATGATATTGAAATTGAAATCGACGTGAAAGAGATTGATTTCGATTCACTTGAGAGTGACGAAGATTTTCGTTCAGAAGCACAGCGATTGCTACCAAAAGCATTAGTACAGGTAGGGGAAGCAATGGCAGAAAAAACCTGGGAAGATTTACAAAAAGAAATGCAAAAATCTGGAATAAAATCCGGTGCTTCTCAGAGTGCTAAACGTAAATTTATTCAAGAAACCAAAAGAACTTATCAGCGGAATGCTAGCAGTAGAGATAAGCGAGAACTTGAAGATTATTTAGTTGAGAAACTCCATCAATACAAATAAGATTGGGCATTGGTAATTGGTAATTGGTAATTGGTAATAGTGAGAAATATGAAATTATAAATAATTTTAATTGTGAGAACTATTATTTATTTCTAATATGATTATTTAAGAGTTTTATCAATACTTCAGCATCCTAGATACTGAAGTTTAAAAATGATTAAATCATTCTCACAATAGTTTTAATAAGCAAAACAGAAAATTGTTTTTTGTGAAACTATTCTCATTCCCAATTCCCAATTACCCATTCCCAATTATCTAAATGCAGCCATTCATAAATCGGATTGACCACTTAGTTTTAACTGTTGGCAATATTGAAGCTACCTGCAATTTTTATAGCAAAGTTCTCGGTATGGAAGTAGTAACCTTCGGTAACGACCGTAAAGCGCTACAATTCGGAGAACAAAAAATTAATTTACACGAAGCTGGAAAAGAATTTGAGCCAAAAGCACTTCATCCCATACCGGGTTCTGCGGATATTTGTTTCATCAGCGACGAACCCGTTGCTCAAATAAAAAATCATATAATTTCTTGTGGTGTCGATATCCTAGAAGGTCCGGTAACTAGAACCGGAAGCACCGGGAGTATTGAATCTATCTACCTCCGTGACTTAGATGGAAATCTGATAGAAATCTCAAATTACCGGAACACTTAGCAAAAATCCATAATCATCGGATACTATGATTTCGGTACTGCTATAAGTAGACTATTAATGTTTAATTGTAATAAATATAAAGTAATTGCCTTTATTAACTTGGGTATGGTCTTGCTGATTACAGGTTGTAACGAAACCAAACAAGCTCAGTGTCAGCGACTTATTAAAGCGGTTAACGAAGGAACTTCTCTAATTGAAAAAAATAAAGGCTCCCAAGTCACATTGAGTTTGGGTTTAGCTAAAGATTTAGAAGACGTTAGCAAAAAAATAGAGAACCAAAACTTCGGAGACCCAAAGCTCCAAGACTTCAAAACCCAATATGCTAAACATTTTGACGCAAAGAGTAAAAACATAGAATCCGCAGGTAAAGCTCTTGGTTCTGCTAAAACAGCGGAAGTTTCATCAAAAGGTAGAGACCAAGTACGACAAGCCAAAAAAGATATTGAAACATCTCTCAAGCAAGTGAAATATGCTGCAAAAGAATCTGACACTTTAGCAAACGAACTTAATGAGTATTGCACCCAGATGGAATGAGAATTGGGAGATGGGGAGATGGGGAGACAAGGAGAATAATTAATCCCACATTCCGCACCCCGAACTCCTAACTCCTAACTCCTAACATTTCCGAAATACAAACGAACCAAGCTGAAGTTAACATTTACAGCGACCTAAGACATGACTAGCTGAAATTTTCATCAATAACTGGTAGTCGGTAATTTTTCATCACTGACTACCATTTACTTGTATCTATACACCCACAAGTTTGACTGTCAGTAACTCAGGTCTAAAGACACTGAGCTTGCCAGAACCAAATCTGGTGACGTAAGTACTGACTAGTCCATTGAGCCGCTGCTCGGTAAAAACTTCCAGATGCTTCTCCAGTCTGGACTATCTTTAAAACTGTTTGGTCAGTTGCTTGCAGAAAGGACATCTTAGCAGCGGTGGACGAGGAGACTTGAACCATTCACTCCGGGGTTATACCTAAATGCGTGTACCAGTAATTAGCTACGACGGTAAGCCATTAATGCCTACAAAATCAAGTAGAGCTAGACGGTGGATAAAAGAAGGAAAAGCAATCGGTAAGTGGTCAAAATTAAACGTATTTTACGTGCAGCTTTTAAAGCCTGCCTCAGACAATAAACTTCAAGATGTAGTAGTAGGTATCGACCCAGGGAAAATGTTTACTGGGATAGCAGTTTTATCCCAAAAAGAGACTCTTTTAACTGCTCACGTAGAATTACCATTTAAAAACGTAACCAAGCGTATGGTGCAGCGTTCCATGATGCGTAGAGGACGAAGGGGTAGAAGAATTAATCGTAAATTACCTTTTGATAAACGTTCTCACAGACAAAATAGATTTAACAACCGCAGACAAGAGGGAATGCCTCCAAGCGTTAAAGCGTCGAAAAACTTGGAACTTAGATTATTACGTTTAATCGTCGATTTGTATCCTGTCTCTCACGTAGTTTACGAAGTAGTAAAAGCTAAAGGCAACAAAGGTTTTAGTCCGGTCATGGTTGGTCAAAAATTAATTTGTAAAAAGCTTTCTTCAGCTACTAAACTTTTTAATTTTACGACTCGTGAAGGTTACGAAACATCTGTTACTCGTAAGCATTTGAGGCTTGAAAAAGAAAAAGGTAATAAGTCGCTACAAATACCTCAAACTCATGCTGTAGACGGTATAGCGCTTGCTGCTACTCACTGGTTGAAATATACAGCAATCGATAAAAATTCAATGGGCTCGAAAGGAGAGTTAACCTTAACTGATTCAATATTTCTAATAGTTTCAAGACCTCCAATTAGCCGCAGACAATTACATTTAATGGTTCCTAGCAAAGGAGGTAAAAGACGCAAATATGGTGGTACTGTTACACAGCACGGATATCGTAAAGGCGATTATGTCGAGGCTACTAAAGCTGATAAAACTTACCGAGGGTGGGTAAGTGGAGATACTAAAACTCAAGTATCAATCTCTGATGCTAACTGGAAAAGGTTAGGTCAGTTTACTTCAAAAAAAGTAAAGCTGATTAAACGCTCCACAGGGTTAATAGTAACTTCTCAAAAATACAAAGTCCACGGCGGTTAAAACCGCACGCGGCGTTTTTCCTCTCAGCTTTAAAAAGGCTGAGTTTCCAAACTACCGAGATTTTCTTATGAGGAAACAGCAATGAAAGCAGAACTAATTGAATTAGTAAGTAGAGTTATCCAAGTTTTACAAATAAATATGCGCTGGATGACTTGGAATCTATTTTTGGCTTTTATACCTTTAGTTTTAAGCGTGTGGTTGTTTCGTCGGATTAAAAAAAGTCGTTCCTGGGTTTGGTGGCTGGGATTCGCGGTTTTCTACGCTCTCTTGGAAATTTGCTCTACTTGGGGAGACCCCAAGACCGCAATTTCCGCTTTTCTACCAAATGCACCTTATTTATTAACTGATGTCATCCATTTTATAGACGATATTCGTGCAATTCAGTCAGTGTGGATGATTACCTTGGTGTTAATTCCTGTTTATTTGGTGGTGATTTTAGCTGGATTTGAAGCTTATGTTATCTCTGTAATCAATATGGGTCATTACCTGCACAGAATTGGTAAAAGCCAATGGATTCTAGGTATGGAATTAATTACTCATGCTCTATCAGCTATTGGTATTTATTGGGGAAGATTTTTGCGGTTTAATAGTTGGGATTTTGTCACTCAACCAGATGCTTTAATCACTCAAGGTATTGAGGAAATTTTGGGCAAGCAGCCATTAGTAATTATCGCTATTAGCTTTGTAATATTGACTGCACTGCACTGGTTGATGAAACGAGTTACTTTAGGTTTTGCCATGCAGCCCTACAAAGTTATGGTAAATAATCCACAACAAGCTTATCTAAAACCTCAAACATCAGATAAATAAGCTTTTTTCACAACTTTAGTTGAGAATTTAAAAACCGGGTTTTTAATAACTCTAAATACTAACATTAACGCTTTTTTCACCGAGTATTTTTTTTAGGCTTGTTAGCGTAGCGTGTCCGACAGGACATAGGACATATTACGAATTATACTCACACCTCTGGTGTAACCAGATTGCAAGACGGTGTGGGTAGTTTACTTATGTTTATGGCGATGATGAATGTCTGGCAAATGAAAGTGACTATGTGACATAACTTTGTGTTCGTGCCAATGGGAATGGATTGGTGAATTTAAAACCTCTAGATGGTCATGAGTATGATGTTTCTCGTTGTGATTATGAAAGTGTTGGTGAGCAATAGCGATATGCTTGTGTTCGTGGCTATGTTGGTCTTGAAATAGAGCTAATAAAGAAGCTATTTTCAGTAACAATGCTATTTGTTGAAACGGAACAATTTTTTCTCCTAAAATCAAAGCTGAAAATAAAATTCCAAACAAAGGAGCCGAGGAAAAAAGCATCTGAGAGCGCGTTGCACCTAAGCTCTGGGCTGAAGTGATATAAAAAACGATACTGATTCCATAAGCTAGCATTCCTATAGTTAATGCGATGACAATATTTTGAAAAGAAGTAGTAGATGGTTGAATCAATATGCCTAATAAGAGATTTATACTTCCTGCGACTGTTCCTTTATAAAACGTACTTTGTGCTGGACTTATGCCATCAATTAGTGCTGTTAAATGATTATCTAAACCCCAAGCAATACAGGCAATAGTTACCAACAAACCCGCTTCAATTCCTGCTACTCCCTCACCAGCAGATATTAAAATCGCAGCAATAATACACCCAGCTACACCTATCCAACCAATACGCCCTAAATGGTCATGAAAAAAACAATAGCCTAAGATTGCCGTAGCCACTAATTCTAAATTTAACCATAGAGAGACAGAAGAAGCAGAGGCAAATTGAAGTCCTAACAAAAGAAATATTGGAGCTATAATACCACCACAAACAATAGCCCCCAAAAGATAAAAACGATTCCTATTTGATAGATGTGTAGGAAGTTTAATTTCTTTCTTTTTAAGTATTAGAGGCATCACTCCTATTGCAGCTCCTAAATAAAGTAATCCAGCTAACTGAATCGGAGCAAAAGAGTTTAGCAATACTTTACTAGCAGGAGTTGCCGAACCGAATAAAGCTGCTGATATTAAAGCTAATAAAATAGGTAATTGCTTATTCATTATTTTCAAATTTTTTAACTTGTTTGGTAAGAAGACCTGATAAATCAAGTTTTATTTCCGACGTTTTTTCTTCAGAGATTAATATATATTTGTAATTACTTGATGTTTTATGTTCAACTATTCCCTGACAAAATGTAGTCAAAAATCTAATAATATGACTTGAACAGTCAAATTGAGGTTGTGTTGATAAAAATTATTTTTAAATTTTGATTGGTGATATTTTTGCCCCGTTAACGCAATAGATAATCGGTTTTCCGCGTCTAATCGTATCATCCAATTAATTATTTTTTTATCCTCCGTCAATATAATAATAGGCAGTAAATCGATTAGTCAATTAATTTGTCACTAAATTACATCAATGTAATTTTATGCTTTTTTATAAAATTTTTCATATCAAACGATGGATGACTAAATAGTCATTAAATAATCATGTAAAAATAACTTGAACAATTAAGCCAGAAAGTTAAATTCCATATTTCGTACCCCGAGTGTCACAATCAGTAATTACTTAATGAGTTAGGGGGTAGGCTGTGCAATAGCGGTTTTAACTGCTGGATACTTTTAAAATATCTTCTCATGCTCAAGTTTCACTTAACTTGCTTAAGTTAACTGGTGTTATTGAGAAATACATTACAGGCTATAACTGGTAATTCAAAATGCTAATTAGTTTATTTTGCCTTAATCACCAATGAAACTATTAATATATTTAAGCTTGACTCTATTTTTTTCTAATTTTAGTAGTGTAACTTTTGAAAATACAGAAGCTATATCTAACATGGCAAACATTAATATTTAATTGTTTCTTGTTGATAAAAAGCGACTATTTCAATTAGCCTTTCATCCTTTTAGCAACCTAATATAGCGTTTATCAAGCAACTGAGGTACAGCAATTATCTCACCCCAACAAAGCTGTACTTTTCTCCCCTCTCCTGGTGGAAGGAGAGGGGTTAGGGGTGAGGTTTTAAGATGTACTTCAATAGACTAGGAAACGCAATATAAAGCTATTACTATTATATGTAAGTTAAGGAGAGCAAAAAGTTTACTAATTCACTGTAACTGACGACGTGCTGCTGCTAAAAGTAAACCCTGCTCAGCACGGTAAATTGCTTGATACGTCCTTTGTAGCGCTTCGGGTTCAACCGATATAGAAGTAATTCCCCATTTCACAAGTTTCTCAATAATTTCTGGATATAATGCAGGTGCTTGACCGCAAATAGAACAGGGAATACCTGCTGCTTTTGCCATTTCAATTAGTCGGAATATAGCACCCATTACCACCGGATGACGCTCGTCAAAGCTTTTCGCTAATAATGCTTGGTCTCTATCTACTCCGAGCAATAGTTGGGTTAGGTCATTAGTACCAATGGAAATTCCCTGCACTCCTGCTTTCACATATTCTGGCAGTAAAAATAGCACGCTCGGGACTTCAGCCATAATCCACACCTCGAATTCTTTGATGTCAGTTAATCCCGCTCGCTCGACTTTTTGACGACAAAAAATAAATTCTTCTACGGTGCGAACGAAGGGTAACATTAAACGGATATTGTGATAACCCGCTTCCTGCACCCTTTTAAGTGCTGTTAGTTCGATATCAAACACTTCTGAATTAAGCGTGTAACTAAAAGTACCGCGTTGACCTAGTGCCGTTTGCGGTTCTGCTGCTTCTACTCCACTATGGTGAAGCGTTGGTAATTCGTGGGTTCGCCAATCTAAGGAGCGGTAATAAACTGGTCTGGGAGAAAATTGACGTACAAATTCTAGTATTCTTTTTGTCCATAAATCTAGTAGTTGCCCGTGTCTTCCATTTCTAATCCAGGTGTAAGGATTTTCCCGATTTAATATGCTTAATACCATCAATTCTGAGCGTAATAGTCCTACACCATCCACTGGAAAACAAAGTGCTTTCTCTATCACAGTGGGCTGGCTCAAGTTAACCATCAATCGCGTGGAGGTCATGGGTATATTTGTCGATGGATGAGGTAGAGAAGAAACCCATGTCTCAAGATGAGTTGGTGTTGCATTTATTTCGGAAACACCTACAAAAGAAGATTCGGAGAAGGAGTGCTTTTCCTCCTTGTCCTCTACAATTACATCATTAATATACTCTTCAATATGCTCTTGACTCGAATTTACAGCAAGATGATTGACTTCTCCACTGTCACCATCGATTAGTAGGCGATCGCCATTTTTTATAAGTTTTGTAACGTTGCGAATGCCGATTACTGCTGGGATACCTAATTCTCTGGCGATAATGGCAGCATGGCTGGTTAAACCTCCTTTCTCTGTGACTATACCGCTGACTTGTTGCAGTACTGGTAACCAATCAGGGGTAATTTCGGGTGCAACTAGAATTATGCCTTTGGGTAGTTGTTCTATGATGTGCTTGCTACTACCAATTACAAGGACATTTGCCGATACTCGTCCCGTAGCTACTCCCATTCCTTTAATTGAGGAAGAGTTAGGGAAAGAAATGTTTGGTTTACTAACTTTTGTCAGGTATAGCTTTAAAGAATTTTGTTCTTGAATAAAAGTCCAATTAGCTAAATATTCTGTACCAAGTTGAAAAACAAGCTGCGAAGCTATTATCGTTATTTGCTGTAAATCATGTTCGGACAGTACATACTGTTGCTGTAATTCTTCCTCTAAAAGAGAGATTTGCAAACAAGTTTTCTCTAAGGTTATTATCGATTCTCGCTGTTCGTGGAAAGATTTGTTGATTGCAGTATTTTCACAGCGATAAGCCAGGATTTTATGACCCAAGTGCTGTTCTAGGAGTGTCCCGGTTTCTGGTTCTAAATAATAAACATCTGGCTGAACCTCACCCCATTTAACTGCTATTCCTAATCCCCAACTGGCTTTAATTTCTAATCTGGAAGAATTAGCATATAACGAACCACTTGCAATTACATTATTAACTGGTTGTACTAAAACTGCTAAATTAATCGAACGCAGGTCAATTCCGTTTTTCTGCCAATAAAATAGACTTTTAGCACTAAATAACTGACTCCAAACACGCTTTAGAGCTAAAACTATTTGTTCCTCTTCCTTAAAGCAAAAGACGCATTCATATAGTCCAGAAATATCTTCCGTCTTATTTCTTGCATTTGGTAAAGTGATGCTTGGACGTAAAACCAAATATTCACTTTCCCATGTTTTGACTGCTTCGCAAATTTGACCGTACAATCCCGACGGTAAACTTGAACTCATGATTTCCTTCTTCAGACGTAAAGCTACTTGCTGTAGCACTTTAAAATCATCAACATCTAAATGTAAGGAAGAATCAGCTAATTCCGCGACCAGAGTTTGAGAAGAACTTTTGTTCTCTACGTATTCATGCAAAATTTCTGCTGAAACGACAAATCCAGGTATCACCGGATATCCTTGTTGCATCATCAGACTCAAGTTAAACGCTTTTTCGCCAACTTCAGTTCGCTGCAATACTGTTATTTCATTCAGCCAGTAGAGTTTATCCACTCAAAAATTCTAATTACGAAGATGGGCTATCTATAATATCTAAAAAGTTGGCTCTTAATTAGCAGTTATGACCAGCTATGGGTTCCTTACAAATAAGATTTCCTGCTTCAGTCACAAAATATCCCATATTTAAATAATATTGTATATAGTAAACTTTTCTCAAGCCTCGATGCAAAAGCAGTCTTCTTGATAGTTTACAAACTAGACTAAAACAGAAAAGATACTTTAAAAAAATTAAATTGATATCAAATTATATACAATTTAGTTAAAGTTTTCTTCTGACTTCAGGGGTATAGTTTTAAATACTGATTCATGTTTACTAATGCCTTTACGGGCAATATTAATAAATAAACAAATTTACTATAATCTAAGTGCTTAATATAAATATTGAAATTATTTTAATTATAAGCACCAAAAGTATATGCTGCAATCTTTAGGGAATATTTTATTACTTTTAACCTAAGGTACATAAGTCTCAGGATTATATTACCGCAGACCAGTTATTATTGGTCTACTTTGCATATAAAGCTTGATAAATAATTTGATATATCAAATTATTGATGATATGTGAATTGGACTACAGGGATAGATTTCATGAATTAATTAAGAAAAAAAGAGTTTAATAATTTTTAATATTTCAAAAAAAACGATGAATATTATTTTTTTCAATCGAGAAGTAGAAGATTAATAATGTATAACAGTAACCAGCAAACCAAAAAAATTAACCAGCAGCAACTTTAGCAGATAGTTGTCCTCCACTAACAGTAAGAATCTGCGAAGAATTCAACCATTGAGAATCGAAAGAACCCAAATGAGTGGTAGTAATCAAAGTTTGAAACCTATCTTGAATAGCATCAAGTAATTGATTTTGACGAGAGGGGTCTAATTCGGCTAAAACATCATCTAGCAAAAGTAATGGTGGTTCTCCCACAACTTCTTCAATCAGCTGTAATTCTGCCAACTTTAACGCTAAAACCAAAGTTCGCTGCTGACCTTGAGAACCGTATTGACGTGCGGGGGTATCATTAATTATTAATTCAACTTCATCTCGATGTGGCCCAACAAGAGTAGTACCTTGATGCATTTCAGCAACCGTTCGCTGTTGAATTTTATCTAAAAAAGCTTGTTGCACCTCTCCTTGATGAGTTTCAGATAAAGGAATATTAGGAGCATAGTTTATCTGGAGATGTTCTGTAGAAGCACTAATATTAGAATGCCATAACTTAGCGATTGGAGCGAGTCGCTGTATAGCTCGTTCCCGTCGTCGAATCACCCTGGTACCGGTAATAACTAACTGAGTATCCCACAATGCTAATTGGGATTGTACGGATTTTTCCTGTAAAGCTTCCGAATTACTTTTCAAAAAAGCATTACGCTGTCGTAACACCTTTTGATATTGCTGCAAAATATGAGCGTATACAGGTTCGAGTTGAATTAATAGAGTATCTAACCATCGACGACGATTTTCCGGCCCACCTCGGACTAAATCCAAATCCAAAGAAGAGAATTCCACCGCATTTAGTACACCAAGAAAATCCATCTGACGGCGGAGATTTTCATTATTAAGATTAACAGTACGGCGACCATTACGACGTAAAGTTAAAATTAGTTCGCTAACAGCAAATTCTCGTTTTAAACTACCACTAATAGAAGCTAAAGATTCCTCATCCTTGACTAAATCCTTATCCCGAGAAGTGCGATGACTCCTCAAAGTTGCGAGTAATTCTACAGCTTCGAGTAAATTAGATTTTCCCTGAGCATTATTACCGACCAAAATTGTTTTTGGAGCGGTGAATTCTACCATTTGTTCCTGGTAATTACGAAAATGTCGAAGACTCAGGGTTTTGAGAAACATGACGAAAGGTTAAAGGTTAAAGGTCAAAGGTTGAAGGTCAAAGGTTTACTGATTATATATTTGTAGGGTGTGTGACGTTCGCAAAAAAACTCGAATGTTGATAGTAACTAAGTTTATAGCGTCACGCACCAGAGGTATATTTGTAGGGTGTGTGACGCTCGCGGAAAAACTCGAACATTGATAGCAATTAAGTTTATAGCGTCACGCACCAGAAATTATAAAATTAGTAGTCAATAGTTAATCATTAGAAGTTCAATAATCTAATTTTGACTTTAAATTGTGAAATAATTAGTAAAAAAACAAAAAGCGAAAAAATCGATTCTTTAACACAAAAATTTCAGAATAATAATAAATAGAACCTCCGCTACGAGACCGGAATATGTATTCCCAGTTGACCTTAATTACCTTAATTAATAAAATTTTCTAACTCATCACCTTTAACCTTTAACCTTTAACCTTTAACCTCTGACCTATTAAACGTTTTTCTTACCAATGATGCGGAAGAATATTTTTTCTAATTCAACCCAGACAAACATCAAAGCACTGAAACCCATACAAATTCCTAATTCTGGCAAACTTATAACATGGGTGCCGAAGAAAGCTCGTAAGGGTGGAACGTATACTAACATTAATTGCAAAATGGTAGTTAAAACAACAGCTGCTAATAAATAAGGATTGGAAAAGGGATTTATTTCTATAGTTAGCTGGTTGTTGGAACGAATTGCAATTGCATGTCCCATTTGAGCAATACATAAGGTAGTAAATACCATTGTTTTCCAACGTTCTGGGTCTAATCCTTCCGCTACAGCATTTTCGGGACGGGTGTAGAAATAAGCCCAATTCATCAAAATAATGGTAATGATTGCAAATATTATGCCGATACGAATCATATACCAACCCAAACCCCGAGCAAAAATACTTTCTTTGGGACTAAAAGGTGGACGTTTCATGACATCGGGTTCTGGAGGTTCAACTGCTAATGCTAAAGCTGGTAAACCGTCAGTAACCAAGTTCATCCACAAAATTTGTAGCGGTGATAAAGGTACACCACCCATCGGTAATAAAATCGGAGCAGCAGCAATAGTAATAACTTCACCGATGTTGCTACCAAGAATATATTTGATAAAGCGACGAATATTTGTGTAAACGACTCGACCTTCCTTAGTTGCGGAAACAATGGTCGCGAAGTTGTCATCCAACAACACCATATCGCTTGCTTCTTTACTGACATCGGTTCCGGTAATCCCCATCGCAATCCCGATATCCGCTTGCTTGAGTGCTGGAGCGTCGTTTACACCGTCCCCAGTCATAGCAACAAATTTATCGCAACGCTGTAAAGCTTGAACGATGCGTAATTTATGTTCCGGGGAAACTCTAGCGTAGATGCTGACATCATCGACGTTTTTCTCTAGCTCAGCATCGCTCATCCGCTGCAATTCTTGACCTATCAAAACCCTATCGCTAGAGTTTGCAATTCCCAAATCTTTTGCAATCGCTTTTGCTGTTAATTGATGGTCTCCGGTAATCATCACCGGACGAATACCCGCTTCCCGAGATTCATTAACTGCTGCTCTAACTTCCGGACGGGGAGCGTCGAGCATTCCCACCAATCCCAACCAAACTAATTCTTGTTCGTACTGTTCTTCTGAATTTTCCGGTGGTTGTTCCGACAAAGGTTTGTAAGCGAAACCCAATACCCGCAGACCATCACCAGCCATCCGCTCGTTTTCTGCTAATATCTTACCCCGCTGTTCTTGATTCAATTCAACCGCACTATTCCCTGCAAAAATTTGAGTACAGCGTTGCAAAATTAATTCTGGAGAACCTTTGGTAAACATCAAATAATTTTCATTATTCTTGACTAAATTACCAATAGCTGGGTCAACATCCCGAATCACCGAAACACCAGTATCTATCTGTTCCACCTGACAAATTACGCTCATCCGCTTGCGTTCGGAAGAAAACGGAAATTCACCAACACGAGGTAATTTACTGTTCCACTGGTCTTGTTCTATTCCCGCTTTCCCGGCTAAAGTAACCAAAGCACCTTCCGTAGGGTCGCCAAGAATTATCCAATCACCTTTTTCCTGCTGCAAAACAGCATCATTACAAACAGCACAGGGAACCAATAAAGGTGTTACTTCCGGATAATCTTCTACATAAATACTTTGGCCATCAACTTCAAAATCACCATCGGGAGCGTAACCTTCACCCGTTACCTTTAAGATATTTTGGCTGGTACAAACCGACTGCACCACCATTTTATTCTGGGTCAAAGTACCAGTTTTATCAGAGCAAATAGTAGTTACCGAACCCAAAGTTTCGACCGCTGGTAACTTACGAATCAAAGCATTGTGACGTACCATTCGCTGAGTTCCCAAAGCCAAAGTTACCGTAATTACAGCCGGTAAACCTTCCGGAACCACCGCAACAGCCATACTCAGAGAGACTTCCACTAGCTCCTGTAAATTACCACCCCGAAGCAAACCGATAATAATTACCAGCGCTACTAAAGCCAAAGAACCCGAAACCAAAACATTACCGAGTTGAGTCATGCGTTGCTGTAACGGTGTATCTTCCGTTTCCACAGATTGCAGCATCTCGGCAATCTTACCCAATTCAGTTTTCATCCCGGTACGAGTCACCAAAACTTTACCGCGTCCTTGGACAACCTCAGTACCTTGAAAAACCAAATTAATTCTGTCACCCAAACTTGTTTCTTCAGGTAATTCAGTTTCTACCCGTTTATTAACAGCTTCCGCTTCTCCCGTCAAAGCCGATTCTCGTATTTGTAAATTCGATTGCTCAATCAAACGTCCGTCCGCTGCTACCTGCACACCAGCTTCCAGCAGCATGATATCTCCAGGTACTAAATTCTTACCTTCAACATCAATCAGCTTACCGTTGCGAATTACTCTTACGTTGGGAGAAGAAAGCTTTTTGAGAGCAGCCAAAGCCTTTTCCGCGCGACTTTCTTGGAGATAACCCAAAATACCGTTAAGAATCACTATCGCCAAAATAGCGATTGTATCCTTAAAAGGAACCTCACCCGGTTCTAAATTACCCGATTGTAGAGCCAGTAAATCAATAACTCCCGAAATAATCGCCACAGCAATCAGCATCAACAACATAATGTTCTTGAACTGATCCACCAAAATCTCCCAGCTACCACGTCCGCCAGATTCTTCTAATTCATTTGTACCAAATTTTTGCAGTCGCGAATCTACTTCTTGGGACGTTAAGCCAGTATCTGCATTACCTCCAAGCAATTCTACTGCTTCATTGACTTCTAGGCTATGCCAAACGGCTTCATGTTCGGGTAGAGAATGGGCAGACATCTTGTAGATTAAAGGAAATGGTTACAAGAAACAATCATAGCTAAAGCATTGCTCAGAGAACCATTCAATTTTCAGTTATCAGTGAGCAGCGAACAGTTATCAGCGAGCAGTTATCAATTTTCACCCGTTCACCGTCAGGTGTTCCCGTAGGGTAGGGTGTGGTTCGTCAATTACCAATTCAGATACTAATTCAGAAAAATCTTTAAACCCAACATCTGAATAAATCACCAATCAAACTCAAAAAGGAATTGGGAATGGGTAATTGGGGATTGGGAATTGATAATTGCTAAGCATAATCCAAGCTTAAAATTCTCCTTGTCTCCTTGTCTCCCTGTCTCCCTCTTCTCCCTATCACCTTTAACCTTTGACCTTTGACCTTATTAACCTCTTGTCAAAGGGTAAATATCACAATTAATGTGGTATTTGCGAAACCCTTGAACGATTTGCCTTATTATGACCAGTGTACTTCCCGCTTTCACAGCTAGCCAGATGATTGGGCAAAGGACTATTAGACCGTTTGCTGTTGCTTCTTTATACGGCATGGCATTTAAGAATGATACATTGATTGCTGTTGACCCAAGGCTTGGTCATCTGCTGCAAATTGACCCCACCAATGACAATACAAAAATTCTGAATTCCCATCAAACGCAGGAATTTATGGATATTACGGGTCTGGCACTGTGGGAAGATACTTTATGGTTAACGCGAGATAATTGCGTTTATTCGTGTAAGTTAGATTCTTTAGGTTTGGAGCATTTTGCTACTTTACCTTATCCTGCTAACGGTGTTGCAGTCTGGGGTTCTACCGTTTATGTGAGTTGCGAAAGGCTGGGTAAAATTATTGTTTTTAATCGCGATACGGGTAAAGAAATTGCCCGGTTTTATGCTCCTGGTGTGGGAGTTGAAAACTTAGCTGTTACGGAAGAAACTCTTTTAGCATGCGATACCGTTGAACAATCAGTTTACTTTCTCGACCGAGCTACTGGTGAAATTCAATTTAGCGTCCTCACACCTTTTGAATCTCCCACCGGAATAGCGTTACATACCGATTCAAACAACAAGCAAAGCCTTTACCTATCTTACTCATCCGAAGAACCCTACATCCGAGATAACCCAAACGCAGAACCAAATCACGAATTAACTTATCGCGATCGCGCTTTTATTCATCCCCTTAATTACCATTTCAACCGGGAAAAACGCACAGCTGTTTCTAACGGTTATTTGCTCGAAATGTCTTATGTGGAGCAAATAGACCCTTTAGAAGAGGTATATTTACATAATTTAGAATGGCGTATCGCTCTGCCTTCAGACACCGAACGTCAAAAGCTAAAACATGTTGAACCAGTTGGTTTACCTTTTACTGAAGAAATCATCGACGGACAAAGAGTAGCTCTATTTAAATTTGATACCTTAGCTCCCGGAGAACGTCACCTTTTAGGTTGGAAAGCGATTTTAGAAGTACGTTGCATCAAATATCGTATTACCCCACGAGACGTAGAGAACGCTTCTTCACTAACAACAGAATTTATAAATCGCTACTTAATTGATGATGACAACTTAGCAATGGATAGCAACATTGTTCGCGAAGCAGCCATTGAAGCAGTAGGTAACGAAACAAATTTATTGCGAAAAATGTATAGCATTCGCAATTACGTTTACGACAAATTGTCCTACGGAATCAAACCTCATATAGATACACCAGATATTGTCCTAGAACGTGGCATTGGTTCTTGTGGAGAATACGTAGGGGTTTTACTAGCACTGTGTCGATTAAACGGTATAGCTTGCCGTACAGTCGGTCGCTACAAATGTCCTCCCTACGCAGAAAAGCAGGGCGTTCCCCTTCAACCAGACTACAATCACGTTTGGCTAGAATTTTACATTCCCGGCTTAGGTTGGTTACCAATGGAATCGAACCCCGATGATGTGGGAAGAGACGGTCCCCATCCTACACGTTATTTTATGGGTCTAAGCTGGTTTCACATTGAAATTGGTAAAGGAATCTCCTTTGAAACAATCAGTTCAGAAGGAAAACGTATTGAAAAAGAAGAAGTCTCCATCGGTGAATTAGCAATAAACCATATTCGGTTTACCATTCTTGAAGAGTTGTCAGCTTTTGAAAAGTAGGGAGTAATCAGTAGGGAGTTGGGAGTAGTTAAGAATGAATAGCGAACAGTTAACAATTTATTTTTCTTTCCCCCTCTTCCCCCTCTTCCCCATTATCATTCATAACTCCTAACTCTTAACTCCTAACTCCTGTCTCCACTCATAAACAATTTAAAATTCATCTAACAAACTTCATTATTTCTTCACTAAAACAATTAATTTTTCCTGTAGATAGAAAAAGAGATACAGTTTTTTTTGTATTTGTATAAAAATATTATTTTAAATCAGAAATTTTCAGTATTATTGCTCACGATTATTTAGCAATTTAAGGGAAATAATGCGAAGAGGGAATATTTTTTTCTAAATATTTAATCAGAGTTTTTGGGTGCAGTCTTCTCAGTAAAGATTAATGCTGAGTGCTTAATGTGATGTCAAAGAAAAACATTCTTGGTAGTTATATTTAAGATATAAGATTACCTTGAATATTCTCAAATAATCAGCAAAAATTATCTTTAAGTATCAAACCCTTTGCTGAAATTGCTGAATTTATAGGAAACGGTAATAACAAAGTGACTTTTTCTGTCAATCCCAACCTCTACAAGTATGATTCTCCAGAACAACAGATATATCAACATCTGTTTAATTTGGTGCAATTGGAGCCTGCTAATGAAATAATTGAACGCTTTCGGATTTTGTTTATTGAAGGTACTAATTATCCCCAAGCAGAAATTCTATCTGCATTAGATGAAATTACAGCATCCAAAAAAGCTGAAAGAGAATTTCATTTATTTCTTAATCGCTGCTGTCATATTTTAATAAATCGTTGGTATATGCAGCCTCAAAATCATCATGCAATATATCAACTAATTGCGACTCTTAATAATTCTCCCCGGAGTAAAAGAATAATTACTTCAAGAAATAAATCTATCAGATGCTTACACGAGTTAGTTAAAAAATTTCTTAAAAGCGAACAATATTGTATTTTACAGCGACTTGCTCAAGCTCTAAACAAAAACCCAGATTCTGTATCCGATAAGAAAAATCAGTCATTAATAACTTTAATTCGACGCTATCCTTATTTGCACGAACATTGTTTAATTAACGAAGATGCGACTATCGAGCATCAGTGGATAGTAAAGCAGATTCAAGCACAAGCACAAAGAAAATTTGAGATAGATTTATCTCAATACGTTACTTATCAAGTAAGACTTGCTCAGATAGGTAAACATAATTCGGTGTCAAAAAAAAGTAGAATTATACAACCCGTAAACAATCCTACTTTATTAAGCGATACTCAAGTCAATCATGCGCTAAAAAGCTTTACCGGAAAAGTCGAAGGTCAAAGCACCTACAAAGATTTAGCCTACAACTTTTTACATTACAGCAGTCAAGCAACTTCATTGCGTGCTTATAAAGACGATTTATACGAATACCTGATATCTGGAATTGACTGGGAATATGGGAAACGTCAATTTCATCAGAAATTATATACCCAATTGCAAAATACTTTACCCCAAGCAAATTCTCAGAAAATCAACGACTTTTTGATAGTGAGAACTTGTACTCAGCTACTTAATTTTTTAGTAGTCGAAAGTTCTTCATCACCGCAGCATTTTACCTTTATTGATTTGATTAGCAATCAAGGTTCAGTGCGTATAATAGGGCTTTTATTAAAAATAATATTAATTTGTCGTAAATCTAAACCTTATTTAGCTAAACGTTTTGCTATTTTATTTAATCATTATGAAACTGCAAATACTGGCAGTCTTGATTGGTTCGTAGAATCATTAGAAGAATTGAATATTGCCCTAAGCATTCATTTTGGTAACATTGATTTATCCTATTTTAAATAGAATTTTTAAATCGGGAATTGGGCATAAAGCATTGGAAATTGAAAATTTAAAGTTTAGTGAACTATATATATTAATTCGCCATACAATTAGTTTATAGAATTTATTTGTTAGTTTCAGGTCGATTACAATTGGATATAAATGACTAAATAAAGGAAGAATAAGCTTTTAAATATAGTCACTTTCTCCGATATTAATCAACAAAAAATAAAGAAACCCGGTTTTTTGAAAAAACCGGGTTTCTTTATTCTACTAGCTACTAGCTACTTACTACCTGAAGGGGCGACGATACCAGCTAAAATGTAGATTCTATAAGCTTCATAGCGTTAATACCTTTTTTATAATAATTACGTTTACTGGGATTTAATCTCATTAATGTGACTACTAAATCTATGCAATCATCCTTAAGATTGACCCAATTGAAACCATATAAACCAACATAAAAACTACTATGTCTTCGCTCTAAACGGTTATATTCTTTAACCCGAGACACATAACTTTGTACTCCCTTACGTTTAATTTGTTGACCTTGAATTGTTGCTCCAGTGTAGGCAATTGCTATCAATAAAACTAGAGAGATAAAACGTTCACCTCTTACATTAGTATCTTCCAAATTATAACCACCCTTCTTAAAATCTCTGAACATTTCTTCGATATCAAATCTTCTTTTATAAGCTGAAATCGCGGATTCTAAGCTATCGAAATTAGTCAAAATAAACCATGCTTCTTTAGGTACGATTCCGTTTATTTTTCGTTTCCATTTACCAGCAACATTAAAGCCCAAGAAACCACCAGTCTTTGTAACTTTAGTTCCTTTAAGAAAAAAGGAGACTCCGGGAACTAATCCCAACTCCTGTAATTCAAGCCAAACTTCTTTTTGATATTCAACAAATTCATTCTTTTTTAAACGTAAACAAAAATATATACCTAAGTCCTGGAGGTGCTTTGCTAATTTTACAGAGCAAAATTCTCTATCTCCTAAAACACACACTTTATAATTCTTAAAAAGAGGCATAACTTTTGTAATAATATCTTTTTGTTCAGTGACATTGCTGCTTCCTAACTTGGGCAATAAGGTGAAATATACTGGAAAAGCTCTTTTATCCCAGATGATGCTGACCATGAACAAATTTATTCGGCACCAATTTGTTCTATCAATAGCTATGTAAACTATTTTTTCTGACGTAAAATAGGTTCTTAACAACTCTTCGATAATTGGAAACCAAATTTTTTCAATTTTTAGGTTTGGTAGTGATAAAAACCTTTGTAACCTTTTCCTTCTACTTTCAAATTTAATAGGCAAAGGTAGGGCATTCGCTAACTTTTCTAAGTTTACTTTTTTAATTGACTGTAACAGATGAAGCAGAATTTTTAGAAAAATATATTCTGCTAGATTCAATTGACTTTTTAAGTGTTTTTGGTAAGATATTGGTAACATTATCAATAGGTAGGTCTTGTTGCAAATTAGAGACCTATCCTTTTTTACCATGAAATGTTATCTGCTTTACATACCAAGCATTTCGGGCTGTATCGTCTCCCCTTCAGACTTACTACTTACTACTTACTACTTGCTACTTCCCCGTGTTGAGAATGTTCGCAAATAGAATTAAACGGACAAAAGCGACAGTGATAACCGGGATTGGGAGGAAATACTTTACTAAATATTCTGTTATTTTGACGGTATTTCTGTAAATCCTGTTGATGCTTCTCAGCGATATAGCCTAAATGAAATTCAATTAATTTTAATTCACTACTACTAACAGTGATTACATGAGATTTTTTACCCATTTCTAAATTATAAAATGAGGCTGTAGCCTGATATTTAGGGTAAAGATAACGCGCTGCAAGTAAATAAACTAATGCTTGTCGGCGGTCAAAAGGAGATTTACCAGTTTTAAAATCTATAATATGTAAAGTACTATCGGATTCGTTTAAAACGCAGTCCATTGCTGCATATAGACGAAAATGATATTGTTGACGCTCTATAAAAATTGGTTTGGGAAAACCTTCATCCCCACGGGTCAATAACATGATACGCTTATTTAAAAGTAAAGGCGCATCTTGATATTTTTTCAGAATTTGTCGGACTCGCTGCTGAATTTCATCGGCCAAGTTTCCTAACTTCAAAAGCCCTGCAACTTTTTCTACACCATCAACAGAATTGAGAAGATTTCTATTGTGGTGAAACTCATAAACACCCTTTTGAGCTAACAATCCGATACGCTGTGATGGTGTAACTTTAGCCTTTAATAAAGCTTTGACCTTTGGTTCATCTTGTCGCGCTTTAATAAATCCCCGTTTCATTTGACAGTGCCAACGTTGTTGTCCCGAAGCCGGGGCAATTAATGACCAAAGGTTATAGCTGGCGAAAAGTGTTACAGGGCTTGACATTGCGATTGCAGCAGTGATAAATATGCAAGGGTAAAGTATTAACTACAGGTAAAAAATGGACGTTTTCGTGTGGCTTTTAGATAAAATGCCTACTTATTGTCCAAATTTGAGCCATATTAAACTCTCTTACACCCTGCTTAGTTCAAGTAAAATTTATAGGTACAGCAAAAGGTAAAGCACTTGGAATTTATATTTTAACTCCTTAAATCATGAGTATGAATTTGCGCCATAATTTTTTGTTTGTTAAAACACCAAATCTTTAATTTAATTGTCTTTGACCTATAATTGCCTAGTTTTTCGTAACTCTAAATAAAAAGCTATAAAAATTTAGATTATTAATTAAAGATTTATAACTAGCTAGGTCTTGGTTTGAGAAGGTGTTGTGGAGTTTTATTTAATTCTGAATTATGCTGTGCTATGAGCACAAGAAAATGAAAGCATCTTTTATTGGATAAATTAGAGAAAGAATATCTCCTGCATCCAGAATTGCTTTTCAGTATTTTTTATGAAAACAACTGTAAATCTAGTTTTATCAATAATTATAGCTTTATGGATAATCGCGATCGCGATTATCTCCGTGCAAAATGCCACCCCTGTATCGTTAAGATTTCTTACATTTGAATCAATTCAGATTCCAGTTGGGTTATTGCTGACCTTTTTTGTTGCAATAGGGATAATTGCTACGAGCTTTATTCAACCTTTGCTCCTTAAATCTAATAAAAAACGAAGCACTTCTCGACGATATGAAGATGATAACGAATTCTTTGTTGATGAAGAGTTTTAAAAAAAGTGAGGAGTTTATCAATTTTGGATTTTAGATTGGAGTGAGGAGTTAAGAGTTAAGATTTATAACTCCCTATCTCCCCATCTCCCCTTCTCCCCATCTCCTTATTTCGCTTCCATCCAATTGTCACCAGCTTTTGCTTCGACTAATAAAGGAACGCTTAACTCTAAAGCATTTTCCATCGCTGACTTAATCTTGATTTGCAATTCTTCCAATTCTTGAGGAGGAACTTCAAAAATTAATTCATCGTGAACCTGTAATAATAATCTTGCTTGATAATCTTGCAAAAGTTCGTGGATTTTTATCGAAGCAATTTTGATAATATCAGCGCTAGAACCTTGAATCGGAGCGTTAGCAGCAGCACGTAATAATCCCGCATCGTAAGCACCTATATTCTTTAATTGGCTCAATTCAATTTCTTCTGGTGCAACATTTTTGAGGTTTTGTAAATTTCTACTGGTAAAATCAACGTAGCGTCTGCGTCCCAAAATTGTTTCTACATAACCTTGAGAAATCGCTTGCTTTTTCACACTTTCCAAAAATTCAAAAACTTTGGGATAACGAGTATAAAACCTTTTAATAAATTTATTAGCAAGATTTTTATCTATACCGGTTGAGCGGGAAAATCTCAACGAACCCATTCCGTAAATTACACCGAAGTTAATAGTTTTTGCAACTCGTCTTTCATCTGCGTTAATATCATCTTTTTCATATACCAATCTTGCAGTAACGGTATGAATATCTTCATTATTGTTGTAAGCTTCTACCAAAACTGGTTCTTGACTCAAGTGAGCCAAAATTCGCAATTCAATTTGAGAATAATCCGCAGCTACTATTAACCAATCTTGTTCTGGGATAAAAGCTTTACGAATTTGACGGCTAAAAGCTGTACGAATCGGAATATTTTGTAAGTTTGGATTGGAAGAAGATAGTCTTCCAGTTGATGTTGCTGTTTGATTAAAATCTGTATGTACCCGTTTAGTATCTTCCCGAACTAACGCTGGAAGTGCATCAACATAGGTAGATTTTAATTTAGATAAAGTCCGATATTCAATAATGCCATCAATAATTCCCGTTTCATCTACATCTCGTAGCTTTTCCAAAGTTGCTGCATCTGTAGAATATCCGGTTTTGATTTTACGAGAATATTTAGTACTTAAACCCAAATTATCGAATAAAATTTGACTTAATTGCTTAGGAGAACCTAAATTAAATTTGTCTCCAGCTATTTCATGAACCTCTATTTCTAACTTATTTAAATCAGTTTCTAACTGCTGCGAAAGTTCTTTCAGATAATCTGTATTAATGCGGATTCCTTGAAATTCCATATCCGCTAAAACTTTTTCCAAAGGTTGCTCAACTTCTGAAAAAAGCTTTGATAAATCCGGAAATTTATTCAATTCTTCCCGCAGTTTTGCGACTAACCCAAATGTGGTATAAGCATCCATACCGCAGTAATCTGCTACTTCAGAAATGCTGACATCGGCGATAGTTTGACCCTTTGGAACCAACTCAACATAACTTTTAGCCATCAAATTCAAATACTTTTGAGAAAGTTCGCTCAAACCATGACTGCTATCAGGATTAAGAACGTAACTTGCTAACATCGGGTCAAATATTACCCCTGCGATATTAATTCCTTGACATCTTAAAACCGCACGGTCAAATTTAGTATTTTGAAAAGCTTTGGGATAATCTGTACTTTCTAGAATTGGACGTAAAGTATCCAAAGCAATCTTTTTGTCTAGGTTATTCCCGTTTTTATGTCCCAAAGGAATATAAGCAACTTCGTCCGCTTCAATTCCCCAGCAACAACCAATTCCCACTAAATCAGCATCTCGCGGTTCTAAATCGGTAGTTTCGGTATCCCAAGCAACAGGAGTTTCCGAACTTGTAAACTTTTGCAGTATTTCAACTAATTCTTTTAATTTTACTTCTGTATCGATAATTAACGGTTCGATTGGTGAAGCATTTTGCTTCTGATATTCTTCTGTCTCATCAGCACTCCAAAACCATAAATCATCATCTTCAACTTCAGTAACTTCCGCTTCTGTTTCCGCTATTTCCTCAACATTCCCACCAAACTTTTCCTGGAGTTGATTAATTTTTTTAAGAAAAGAACTAAATTCTAATTTCTCTAAAATAGGTTTAAGTTCGTTATTCTCAAAACCTTTCAACTTACAAGCTTCTAAATCAACTTCTAACGGAACATCTTCAACAATTTTCGCTAAAAACTTCGATTTTTCCGCATCTTCCTTACCAGTTTCTAGCTTCTTGCGAGCAGCACCTTTAATTTCATCTAAAGACTGATAAACTTTTTCCAGAGAACCATAAGTATCAAGTAACTGTACTGCTGTTTTCTCACCAATTCCCTTCACACCGGGAATATTGTCAGATTTATCACCGCAAAGCGCTTTAAAATCAACAACTTGAGTTGGTAAAACCCCTAACTTTTGCTTAACTTCTTCCGAATGAAATTCTGTTAACCCTTTATTTGAACGCTGTAGAGTTTCCTTGTTCAAATATAAAACGCTAATTTGCTTGTCCTTATCAACCAACTGGAATAAATCTCTGTCCCCAGTCATGATTTTAACTTGATATCCAGCCTGAGATGCTTTTTGTGCCAAAGTTCCTAAAACATCATCTGCTTCATAACCCGGAGCAGTTAAGATTGGTAAATTTAATCCCGTGAGTAATTCGTGGAGATTTTCTAAATCGGGAATAAAATCTTCTGGGGTCCCCGGACGGTCAGCTTTATAAGTATCATCAGCTTGATGACGGAAAGTTGGTAAACTCAAATCAAAAGCAACAGCTATCGCTTCAGGTTGCTGCTTTTCCATTACTTCAAGTAAAGCTTTAATAAAGCCAAAACATACGCTGGTGGGTATACCAGATTTAGTACGAAGTCCACCATCTCGTCCTTTAGCGAAAGCGAAGTAAGAACGAAATGCAAGAGAATGTCCGTCAACTAGGACGAATGTGGGATTTTGAGGAGAACTTTTATCGGAAGTCAACTTATTAAAGCGTGTAATTGGGGACATCTACTTATTTTAAACAGTTGGTTCACTTTTGGAACATTTGTTTTAGTCGATAAGCGGAATTCTCGGTTTTCGGTAGTGAAACACCTTTTTATCAAAGGGATTATTGAAAATTCGTCGAGAAAAATAAAAATCGAAAAGTAAGTTAGGAATAGTATTTCTTCCCCCTGTCTCCTTCTTCCTCTAATAATTGTTTTCATGCTTCCTCGTTTTAATAGGGAATATTGGTTTAGGTTCTGTCGCTGCATTAGCTTTCTTCCGTCGTCGTAAATCGAAATAAAGCTTTACCAAATCCGTTAAAAAACTAAAAAGCCAAAAATTTGACTTAAAAAAACCCGGTTTTCCGAAAAACCGGGTTTCTATAATTTTCAGGAATATTTCTATTTTCTTAATTCCCTATTCCCCATTCACAATTCCCCTGTTAATCTCTAACTGTGACTTAAACACATTCATGGGAATCTAAGAGCATGGGGAATACATCTACCCAAGATATTAAGCTACTAGTTTTAGATATCGATGGTACCATCGCAGGAGTTTCTAATAAAATCAGCAATCGAGTTATAGAAGCAGTTCAAGCGGTTCAAGCAAAAGGAATTCAAGTTGCGATCGCAACTGGTAGGATGTACTGTTCGGCTTTACACTACCACGCTCAAATCGGCTCGAATCTTCCGTTAATAACTTATCAAGGAGCTTGGATTCAAGACCCAGTTTCCCAAAAAATTCACCAGCACTTATCTGTCAATAAAGAAATAGCATTAAAACTATTAGATTATTTTGAGCAACCAGAACTGCGTCAGCTTTTATCAGTTCACTTTTATATAAATGACAAACTTTACGTCCGAGAACTAACCGAAGAAACAAAAATCTACGGACAACGTTCCGGTATTACACCAATTCCTGTAGGTGATTTACGCTCTTGTTTAGATAACGAACCCACAAAAATTCTTGCTCTATGTCAAGACACAGAAGTTATTGATAAATTATTAGATAATTTACGTTTGCAATATACCCCAGCAGAACTTTATTTAACTAAATCTGTAGCCACTTTTTTTGAAGCTACTAACCCATTAGTAAACAAAGGAGCTGCGGTACGATATATAGCTGAAGAATTATTGGGATTACAAAAAACTAACGTAATGACCGTTGGCGATAACTTTAACGATGTAGAAATGTTAGAGTATGCTGGTATCGGCGTAGCAATGGGCAATGCACCAAGCAAAGTTCAGGCTATAGCTAACTGGGTAGCTCCTGATGTAGAGCAGGATGGAGCAGCCGCAGCGATAGAAAAATTCTTGTTACAATCGAGCTAAATTTCAACTTAAATACTATCCGACCGAGTAGCATTACTCGCAATAATCCCAGTCAGATCCTCAAAATCATAATTCCCAGTTTCAACTTAGGAACCATGTAAAAAGTCTCTAGCTATTGCTGAAAACGTTGCTAAGCAGCAAATACTATAAAACTTTGAAAAGCTAAAAAAATAGTACAAAATCAGAAAGGACACCGACGACTGGCCGTGTTTCGTCTCGGTGCCCTTACTGGTTCGCTCCTCACACAAGAGATAATATATCTCAACCCATTTAATTGGTCAACCTATTTTACAAAACTTTATAAATTTTTCATTTTTCCATTAATGAGGAAGTAAAGGAATAATTTTTTAACTCTTAACTCCTAGCTCCTAACTCATAATTCCAAGCAAGCAGGTATACCCAATTTCTCTTCCAGCAGAAACCTTAATACTGACTGAGTAGCTGCAATCAACCCTATTCTAGCTCTAACAATTTCTGGTGCAGTCGCGCTTAAATCGTCATGAATCCGACAAGTAGACCAAAAAGCTTCAAAAGCAGCAGCCAATCGCATTGCTGCTCCTTCCCATTTAAGCGGACGAGGAATTATTGGCTCTAACTCATCGATAATTTTAACTAAACTAGTGATTAAACGGCGTTCGGCTTGATGATTCAAACGAAGTTGACCATCATTATCAAGCCAAGGTATAAACTCATAAGAATATTTCTTAAGGTAAACATTAAAGTCAATTAATTTTTCCTGTTGAGCAAGTCTTAACAAAGAACAACAGCGTGCATGAACGTATTGAATTGAAAATACATAATCTTGTAAAGCAGTTCCTAAATCCGAATAGCTAACTTCTGCTCTTTCTATACTTCTATTCTGATCAATAAAGCTTTGCAGCCAAAGCGCTAAAAACAGGTCAGTGACTTGTATCTGAATCAAACCTTTCGGTAGAATTTCTACCATCAAACAAGCATCAAAACTAGCTGATAAGTCAAAAGCAATTGAATTTGCTATCAAAAAAGGCTGTGAATTATGAGATTTTGAGAGCTGTAAGGCTACCCCTGACATATAAGAAATTCTAATATCACTTTTGCCTTTTGATAGAGGAATATCTTTTTTTTCTATAAAATTATTCTTTTTCCTCAGAGCATAAATACTTACTATTTCAGTCAATTGACCGTGTATTAGCTGGATTATTGCTGTGTATTTACTTACTAGTAACTTTTTATGCACATAATCTACTGATGACAACACTGTAAACTCAGAAACATTGATTTTCTGTCATCTGTCCTTAGGCGTATCTTTATATTCGGTCAAAGAATATTAGAATTGCATAAAATTTAGTGAATTCTGGGTAAATTTTACTACAAACATTGTACAGTAAGAAGTATAACAAAAGAGTAGAAGATCAACTTTCTACCTTTTGAATAGCTGGCCAGGCGATTTAAAGCCTAAGATGGCCTTTCGCAAAGACACTCCTTGCACCTTTTTATGTCGTCTTTGTCTTCAGCCGAACGCTCTTTGTTACCTATGCAATCTCCATCCTCTTTTTCTGAGGCATCACGTCCATTTTTAACTTGGCAACGAATTCTTGATTGGGCACAAGAACACTATCGCTGCCGCACCTTTAGCAAAGATGAGCGAATTCCAGCTAGACCTGGATTGCTGTATTTGGTGCAAAGGGGTGCGATCCGCATGGTGGGAACCGCTCAAGTGAGTGCCACTGCTTCTCAATTAACATCTCGTCGGATTAACAGAACTCCTGAAGAAGCATTCTTGGGTTTTGTTGGTGCCGGACAGCCATTTGAAATTGTTGCTCAATCACCTTTTACATTGCAGTCATACGCCCATGTTGACCAAACAGCGGTGTTGTGGATGTACTGGCACGATTTAGATAATTGGCCTCATTTTCGCCGCGAAGTTATGGATGCCTTTAGGTACCAACATCAGCGTAAATTGCTGTGGTTGAGTGCCTTGGGACAGCGACGCACCATCGACCGACTCTTAGGATTCCTCACATTATTAATTGAGGAATACGGAGAACCAGCGATGAGCGAAAATGACCCCGAAGTAATTCATGGCTATTGTCTGCCGTTCCCCCTCACTCATGCACAAATTGGCAGTGCAATTGGTTCGACTCGCGTAACCGTAACTCGCCTAATGGGTAAGTTGCGCCAGCGGGGTCTAATCCTTACTCAAGGGGACAACTTAATCTGCTTGCCAGCAGAGTCAATTAGTAAAGCCAGCTAAACTTTCCGGCTTCTCGGCAGCTTTGGGTCAGCGAATTCTTACGAACCCAGTTTGTGAAATTAATTCCTGTCCTTGCTGAGTCCGTAAAAAGTTAGCATAAGCAACTCCTGCTTGTTGTTCGGTCTGCCCGTTTTGTTTGACCACCACAAACAAATTTCGGGTAATCGGGTAACTACCAGATTGAAAAGCCTCAATGTTCAATTTGTTGCGCGACCGTGGACATTCAGAAGGGAGGACGAATGGTTCCTGGTAGGGTGCAACGTATTTCCCTTGCGTTCGCCCCAACGGCAAGGGTTTGATTGAACATTGAGGAACAACTTCTGGGGCAGAAGCATAGTAGATACTTCCAGGATTGCTAGCTACTTTTTGTAGTGCTTGAGTGGTTGTAGAGATGAATTCTACAGTTGGGGCTATAGGTTGACCGGCTAACACGTCTTGGACAAATAGTTCAACCGTACCGCCATCACTTACACGGCGAGAATAGGCTTTAATTGGTATGTTGGCACCGCCTAACTGATTCCAATTGGTTATTTTGCCTGTGTAAATTGACTTTAACTGGTCTATGGTTATTCCCGGAACATTTATATTAGGGTTAACAGCTACTGCTAATCCATCAATAGCTACAGCAATTTGTTGGAGATTGAAACCGCGCTCCTTGGCACGGTTTAACTCTGTAATTAGTAGTGGTCTTGAAGATTGGGCAAAAGCTAATCTACCATTGATTAGCATTTGAATGCCAGAACTAGAGCCGGCCGCACTATTTACAGGTTGTACGTAACGCAAGCGAAAATCGTTTTGCTCTTCTTGGATTTTTTTGTCTATAGATTCTCTTATTGGTGCCCAAGAGGTACTTCCTCCGTAGTTAAATAATCCACTAGGGATATTTTCTACAGAAGCGAAAGTACTACCACTCGTTCCCGATGATGAAGTTGGAGAAACTACAGGTGTATTTGAATTATCTGAATCCGATTTATTTTGTTGAGAATTACTAAGACTAAGATTAAAGTTACTGTTTCTATTAAACCACCACCATCCACCGGCTATAAGAAAAATAGTAATTAGTAAAGATAGAATCAGAATTGGGGTTTCATTTTTCTGTGACATTATAAATAATCGCTTTTTTATATAATTAATCTGTTCTGCTTTGTTTACTTTTTGTATTTTTTATCGCTAGCATAATAATTGAATAGCTTTAAAAGTGTAATAGACAACATTAAAAATAACTAACTTTCATCAATTATATTAACTCCAGAAGGAATTTAAGTTTTTAAATTATATCTTTAACATCAGCGAATACTAAGATAATATTATTTTTGGCAATTTTTGAAACTGTGAGAATAAATAGCCAATAGTGAATCGCCAAAATATGATTTTACTATTAGCTGATTGCAATGGAAAATTACCTTATTCTAACGAATCCCGCTTTAGAAATTAATTTTTGACCTTCATCTGAAAGCAGTAAATTGGCATAAGTAACACCTGCTTGTTCGTCAACTTGACCGTTTTTCTTAACTACTACAAATAAGCGTCTAGTCATAGGATACTCGTCACTTCTAAAAGCATCCACATTTAACTGATTGCGCTTTTGCGGACATTCACTTGATGGAACGTATGGTTCTTTGTAAGGTGAAATTAATTTTGACTGCGTTCTTCCTATTGCCAAAGGTTTAATACCACACTGTCCCACAACTTCTGGTGCAGAAGCATAATAAATACCACCAGGATTTTGACTAACTTTTCTCAATGCTTCAGTTGTAGTAGAAATTTTTTCAACATTTTGACCGAACTCTTTTTGTTCCAAAATGTTATTGACGAAAAATTCAACAGTGCCTCCTTCATTAATTTTAGAATAAGGTGTGATAGCTTGATTTTCCCCACCAACTTGTTGCCAATTAGTAATTTTGCCAGTATAAATGTCTTTTAATTGAGTTAAAGTAAGCCCCGGTATATTTAAATTTGGGTTAACAGCAATAGCAATACCATCAATAGCAACTGGAATTTCTTCAAGTTTAAAACCTCGCTGTTGTGCCTGTTGGTATTCTTTATCTTTCACTGGTCGTGAAGATTGAGAAAAAGCCAATTGATTTTTCAACAGCATTTTGACACCAGTACCAGACCCAGGAGTACCTGTAGTTGGATTTGTGTAGCGGAGCTGAAATTTAGGTAAAGCAGTTTCTATTACAGAATCAGCTTCTTTGCGAATAGGTGCCCATGTAGTACTACCTCCATAACTAAATAATCCAGAAGGAACTTTTTTGACTGACTTAAAAGTTTTTTCGGCAGATTGTTGGTTCGTCTGAGATTGATTATTCGTAAAGGAACTCAGATTTATATCATAGCTTTGAGCCAACCACCAATATACTCCACCTACTAAACCGAGAGTAATTAGCAAGGCTATAACTAAAATCGGTGTCTCGTTTTTTTGCGCCATAGATGTAGTAATTGAAAATAAGAAAGGATAATAATTTAACTTTATCGGAACTGTCTATTATAGAGTTAAATAAAACTAGTAATAGATGCTCCAATGGATACCCAAATAAATCAAATTTGAGAAATAGTTTACAGAATTGATATGCCTGTAGACGAAATATGTTTTGTTTCTACCGTTTGAATATATTGCCTCACAAAAACACTTATCCGTATACCGATTTTCTGTTGAGTGCAATACATTTGAAAATAATATATTGCATTCGAGCTATAACTCCTCTATTTAGCTTCCTCAGATTTCAACAAAGTCTTAATTGGAATAGTGGAAATTTTTAGACTAAAAATCTTAGAAAACTATAATATTTAAGTTAAGTGCAATATATCTTGATAAAATATCACTATTCAAGAACATAGTTTGCAAATAAATAAATCATGACTTACGCAATTGTCACAATATGCGGTTGGTGCGTGACACCGAATACCTTATTTCTACGTTCGGGTAGGAATCAAAGTGTCACAGCACCCTACAAGGAAAATATGCCAGTTGCGTAAGTCCAATAAATTTTAAATGTTTTTTGTCTGTTATCTTGAGTACATTAGTTAATCATTCATCATAATTAATGGCTACAAAATATTTAATAAAAGTTAACATTTAAACAATGTTTAGACAACATTTAACCAATATATAAGTAGAATTAACTCTCTAAAGTTAATTGAAAGTTAACAAAGCGTTAAAGATAGTTAAATAATTGAAGATAGTGCTTTATAAATAAGACGAAATAGCGATGTGAGGGCAACAGCAGTTAAGCTCGCTGCTAACGATAAAATCATTATTTCTTGAATGGCAAGTCCACCCCGTAAAGAATTAAGGAAAAACATAACTAACAAAGAAATGGCAGGGATGATTGCTAAATCCCACTTTTCAATCCATCGTCTGGTTTGAGCAAAAATTAATATTCCCAACACTACAGCACAAACAATAAAAGTAACAGGAGGTGAGTTAAATAAGCTCAAAAAAGCTATAGAAATTAAAGCACCTTCAAACCCACTAAAAGCTGAACCAGCTAATAATTCCAATGTAGAAAACGCTGGTACTGCGGAACTACTAGCTGTTGATGGTTTTGGAAGCGGTGGAGGTACTGGTTGCGATATTGCTTGGGGCTGATGGTAACTAATAGAAGTATCTGGCATAGATTGCGCGGACTCGTCGAGTGCAATCAAAACCTCTTCGGCTGATGGAAAACGTTGATTCGGCGCGCTACGGAGCATTTTGTCTAGAATCTCGGCAACATCAAAACTAATATTTACTTTGTCTCGCCATTTTATCTCGTTGCTGTAAGCATCAAATAGCTTACTTGTATCCTTTTGTCCGGTTAACAGCAAAACAATAGTTACAGCTAAAGCATATAAATCAGTGGAAGGAAATACTTGTCCTCCAGACATTTGTTCTGGTGGTGCAAATCCCAAAGAATATATTCCTGTTGAAGATTTACCAGCCCCAGTGGGGCTGTTTGTCACTTGCTTGACTGCGCCAAAATCTAGTAAGAAAAGCTTACCGTTAACATGGCGCATTATATTAGAAGGTTTAATATCTCGGTGAATGATATTTTTATCGTGGACGAATTGCAATACTGGCAGAATTGAACGCATTACGAATAATATTTCTGACTCGGAGAATTCCCCTCTACGAACTAATTCTTCTTCTAGGTTTTCTCCATCAATATATTCCTGTACCAAATAGAAAAATTGCTCTTGCTGCTTTGATTTCAAGCCAGCAGCCAAAACAGGGAAAAAAGCAAATAAGTCAGGTATTTGGTCGTGCTGCGAGCCAATCTCTTCTAAAACTATCGCTTCTCTTTCAAATAAATCTTGCGCTAGCCTTCTTTGAGTGGGATTTAAATCTGTTGCTGGCAGAAATTGCTTTACCACGCATTCACGCATACCCGGAGTATAGCGGTCGCGCGATAAAAATGCTGCTCCGAAACCTCCTCTTCCAAGCAGCTTTATAGGTAAATAACGTCCGGCTAAGATTAAAGGCATCCCACAAGCACTACAGTATTTTTGCTGTGCGGTTCTCAGGGTTGCATTATCGTCTAAATCTACAAAATGGTTCTGCGGACGGGGACACTGGGGACGAGTACAGTAAATTTCCATTTTTGTTCACAAGTCATGAGCAATTTGCCTGAAATTGCGAACGGTAAAGTCCGGCTTTAAGTAGTCCGACAGAAATATTTACACATCCTACCTCTACTTAACAAGGGTCAATAGTCGAGCAGGCATATACGTATACTTATTTTTGTCTTACTAATAAAATCGATACCATATTCGCATTTACTACTATGACAAAACACTTTTAACATCACTTTAACTTTCTTTAAAGTTGGATGCTTGTACTTCTAACCCATTTACTGATAAGGAAGAATGTGACGATTTCAACATATCTATATGCCATCCAGGTGCAGCAAACTGAGGCAATATTTCTCGGCTGAACGCTTCAGCGGCTTTGGATCTGTAGCGGTTGGGATTGAAAATTAACCACAGCGTCCGCTTAACGACCACGCTATCAATCGGAGTAAAGTGAAGCATCCCCATCTGTAGCTCTTTGGCAATAGCGCTAGTTGAAACAAAAGCAGCCCCTAAAGAAGATTGTACGGCATTTTTAATTGCTTCAATAGAATTTAGTTCCATTTCAATTCTTAAACGTCGCGTATCGATATCGTGACGTGTTAGTACTTGGTCTATTACCTTGCGGATAGTAGATTGCGAATCTAGAGCAATAAATTGCAATTTATATAGGTCTTCTTTTTGGATGCTTTCGAGTTTCGTGAAGGGATGGGACGCGGGTAAAATTAATGCCAATTCATCTTCGGCATAAGGAATCTTTTCTAATGAATCCGTTAATTCTCCGGGAATCTCACCACCGATAATTGCCAAATCCACTTGTCCGTTAACTACGCTCCAGGCTGTGCGACGAGTGGAATGAACGTGTAATTGCACCGCTACATCCGGATATTTCTGTCGGAACATGCCAATCATTCGGGGTAAAAGATAAGTTCCCGTAGTTTGAGAAGCACCAACAATTAAAGTACCCCCTTGAAGATTTTGCAAATCCTCGATAGCGCGACAAGTTTCTTGGCATAAACCAAGGATTTTTTCTCCATAACTCAAAAGTAAGTGTCCAGCTTCAGTTAACTGTGCCCGACGACCTCCACGGTCAAACAAAGGTACATCCAACTGTCTTTCTAAGTTTTGCACTTGTAAACTTACCGCTGGCTGGGAGACATAGAGGCTGTCAGCAGCACGCTTAAAACTCCCTTCTGCGGCAATTGCTTTGAGTATTCGTAACTGATCTAAAGTAAAAGGAAGGTCAGACATAAGGCTCAACCCACAAATTTTTGCATGAGTAATATTGGTAACATTCGGACTTTCTAATCGTTATTTTGGCAAGGCATGGATAATAACAATGTGTATTAAACGGCGAGCGGTATTACCGACGTTCTCTTAAAAATGGAGCCAGCTTTTTGACAAGCTGCATTGTTTTAACTGATGACCCAACCACTGGACGGGTCTTCGACACTTATGTGGGAACCTTGCTCCATTTTTTTAAGAAGAATTGCGATCCAAAAAAGACAGGTTTCTCAACATCTTGACCAAAATCCCTTTGAGAAAAAGGAATATGGTATTGGTTGTACTAGATTTAATTGTCTTTAAATTGCTTTATCTATGTATACTTTTGTGCCGAGTTGGTTCACCTCCACTCATTGTGTCATGCTGGGGCTGTTATTGACTTTTGCAATTGCTCACAGTGGAGGAGCAGCCCTGCGGGAAAAAGCGGAAAAGCTCATTGGAGCAAGGCTTTATCGAATTTTATTTGCACTGGTCAGCTTGGTATTAGCTGTAATATTAGTTGTCTACTTTTTTAACCATCGTTATGACGGCTTGCAACTGTGGCAGGTACAAAATGTGCCCGGAATACAGATTTTAGTCTGGGTATTATCGGCAATTTCTTTTGTATTTTTGTATCCTTCTACATTTAATCTACTGGAAGTTGCTGCTATCTCCAAGCCAGAAGTTCATATGTATGAAACTGGAATTATTCGTATTACCCGTCATCCACAAATGGTAGGACAAATAATTTGGTGTGTTGCTCATACTTTGTGGATAGGTACTACTTTTACATTAATTACCTCTATCGGCTTAATAGCGCACCATTTATTTGCTGTATGGCATGGCGATCGCCGCTTACATTCCCGTTATGGTGAAGCTTTTGAAAAAGTCAAACAACGCACTAGCATTATTCCTTTTGCCGCAATTTTAGATGGTCGTCAATCTATCAAAGGTAAGGAATTTTTACGTCCTGCTTATTTTGGAGTTGCTGGCTTTGTGCTTTTGTTTTGGTGGTCTCACCCCTTTTTAATGAATCTAACTAGTAAGGTAGAATGGTAGACTAGCTGGGACTTAAACACTTGCAGCAACAAGGGTTGGAGCGCGAAGATATTGAATCAAGACTCATAAATTCCTCGCAATTCAATGTAGGATAAACTCAAACAGCCATGAAAGAGGAGTTGAGATTTCTCTGGATAATAGGTTTTAAAACCTGCTTAAATTAAAGTGCTTTGTTGTATTTGGCATACTCTGCTATTGAGCTTTATCCTCCGCGCTTCCGGTTCGGATTATGTGTTTAAAATTTCTGTAAAAATGGGTTTTAAAATAAGCGCTCCTCATGGAGTATTGCGAATTTAGAAGTAATGGTGACCTGCCCCTTAAATGTCAGATTCTATTTTAGGGGGTGTTTTTTTGGGAAAGTAGAGATTTAATAGTACATAGCTGGTCGTAAAGGCAGACCCGTTTGGTTTTGAGGAGGTTATATTATATGACGGCAGCTTTAATCAAAAGTCGAAAATTTAAGCAGGGGGTTGTTTGTCATGGCTACATAACAGAAGTGCTGTGTAAAAAAGTAGATAATAATCATAATTTGAAGGAACGGGAGTATAAAAAAACAGGTATGATTCCTATGTATAATTACATATGCGATTGCAGAGGGGTGATAATCAAGTGAGTAATGTTAGGTTAAACAAACTCGCTACATTGTTGTTAAGATAAATCTCCTATTAGTTGGAGACTGTGCGTATTAAATTCTTACGTTTAAAATGAAAACCATTAAGTTCAAGAGGCATCATGGTGTTGTCGGTTAATGAACGGACATTTACAAAAGAAGTTTTAGAATCTGAAGTTCCAGTTTTAGTTAATTTTGAAGCACCTTGGTGCGGCTTATGTCGCATCATAAAACCTTTATTATTGCAATTTAAATCTCAGTGTGGCGAAGAAATTAAATTAGTTGGAGTCAATGCGGATAATAATTTTAAGCTGTCTACCGCTTATAGGCTAACAACTCTTCCGACTTTGTTATTGATTGAAAACGGTATAGTGCTTCATCGTTTGGAAGGTTTTAGCGGTAGAGAAGATTTATTTGCTGCTTTGGCTGAAATGAAGTACTGCTACACTAATTTACCCAAAACTTATGGGGGTAGGGTTAGCTTGAGCGCTGAATCACAACTTACTCGCACGGGAGTGTAATTTGCATTAATTAGCCAGTTGCAATGCCCAAAATTTAGCATCCAAATCAAGATAACGAAGATTTTTGACCATTTTGGATGGAAAATGTTTTCATTTATTGATTTCATTGTTTAAGAAAAGTCAAAAACTTTCTTATAAACTGCGTTACAAATGGCTATACATATTTGGGGTAATCTACAGAGTCAGATTAGCCTCAACATCTTACACAGTGAATATTGCAGCTAATTGACAGAAGCTTGCGTTACTGGTGAGAATTAGTTACAAAAATCAATATATTTTTAATGACCTCACCCAAATACTATCGGGTGAGGTATTTTATCTGAAATTGTCTGTGTCACAATTGTTAACAGTTCCGACCGGGACAATTGCGGCGCAAGTGGATAATTTACGTTCATATGGAGAAAAGTCTCTGTCGTAACGAAACATTTTCTGATTCGTAGCAATGTTCTAATTTAGAGTGAAGAATACTAAAAGTAGGCATCAGTGATGGAAGTAATCTATCAATATGCTTGGCTGATTCCAGTTTTACCGCTTTTAGGAGCGATGCTGGTAGGCTTAGGCTTAATCTCGTTTAATCAGGTGACTAACCGCCTACGACAGCTAAACGCCGTATTAATAATTTCTTTAATGGCAGCAGCAATGGGGCTGTCGTTTAGTTTGTTGTGGAGCCAAATTCAAGGACACCCGACTTATACGCGTACCTTGGAATGGGCAGCAGCAGGTAGCTTTCATTTAACTATGGGCTATACTGTTGACCACCTCACAGCAGTTATGTTGGCAATTGTAACCAGTGTAGCCGTCTTGGTGATGATATACACCGATGGTTACATGTCTCACGACCCAGGTTACGTGAGGTTTTACGCTTATTTAAGTTTGTTTGGCTCCTCGATGCTGGGTTTGGTAGTTAGTCCAAACCTAGTACAAATTTATATTTTCTGGGAACTGGTCGGGATGTGTTCCTACTTGCTGGTTGGCTTCTGGTATGACCGCAAGTCAGCAGCAGATGCAGCTCAAAAGGCTTTTGTGACCAACAGAGTTGGTGACTTTGGTTTATTGTTGGGTATTTTAGGACTTTTCTGGGCGACCGGAAGCTTTGAATTCGAGATAATGGGCGACCGTTTAGCAGAACTCGTGCAAACTGGTTCTCTGAGCAACGTCTTAGCAATTCTGTTTGCAATTCTGGTTTTCTTAGGACCGGTAGCGAAGTCGGCTCAGTTTCCCCTGCACGTTTGGCTTCCCGATGCAATGGAAGGTCCTACGCCCATTTCTGCCTTGATTCACGCGGCGACAATGGTAGCAGCGGGCGTTTTCTTAATTGCTCGGATGTATCCAGTATTTGAACATGTCCCAGCAGCAATGAATGTAATTGCTTATGTTGGGGCATTTACTGCGTTTATGGGGGCCACAATTGCCGTAACCCAAAACGACATCAAGAAAGGTTTGGCTTACTCAACCATTTCCCAGCTTGGCTATATGGTTTTGGCGATGGGAGTAGGTGCTTATACCGCTGGCTTCTTCCATTTAATGACCCATGCCTTCTTTAAGGCAATGCTGTTCCTTGGTTCCGGTTCGGTAATTCACGGAATGGAAGGAGTAGTAGGTCACGACCCAGTTGTAGCGCAGGATATGCGAGCAATGGGCGGGCTGCGTAAATATATGCCAGTTACCGCAATTACCTTTTTGATTGGTTGCTTGGCAATTTCGGGTATTCCACCTTTTGCTGGTTTCTGGTCAAAAGATGAAATTCTTGGTTCTGCTTTTGCGGTTAACCCATTTTTATGGTTTGTGGGTTGGTTAACTGCCGGAATTACCGCTTTCTATATGTTTAGAATGTATTTTATGACATTTGAAGGTCAATTCCGGGGTAAAGATGAAAGTATTTTGCAGCAGTTACAGTCAGCAGCTACAACTGTTGTGGAACCAGAACTTACTCCTAATTTCGGCCCAGGGGCTATGAAGCAGGGAGAGTTGGCTGAAGATCACGACGACCATTCAGGCGGTCACGGACACAGCGATACACCCCATGAGTCTCCGTGGACGATGACTTTACCTTTAGCGGTTTTGGCAATTCCCTCAATGCTAATTGGTTTGGTAGGAACTCCTTATAAAAACTATTTTGAAGAGTTTATCTATCCACCCAGCGAAACATTAGCTGAAGTGATGGAAAAAACAGCAGAATTTGATGCCACCGAGTTTTATACAATGGCAGGAATTTCTGTTGCTATAGCCGTTACGGGAATTGTTTTGGCTGTATTGATGTATCGAGCCAAAAAAATCGACCCAGCAGCCATTGCAGCCAAATTTCCATCTCTTTACAAGCTATCTCTTAACAAGTGGTACTTCGACGATATCTATCACCGGGTATTTGTTCTTGGCTTGCGTCGTTTAGCCAGACAAGTATTGGAAGTTGACTTCCGAGTTGTTGATGGTGCTGTTAATCTCACCGGAATTTTCACTCTTTTCAGCGGTGAAAGTCTCAAGTACATAGAAACCGGACGCGCTCAACTCTATGCTCTGATTATCTTCGGGGCTGTTTTGGGCTTAGTAATTGTCTTTGGTGTTACTTGAACAAGAAATGTAATGTGTTACGTTTCTACAGGTGAAGCAGTGATTCCACATTTGAGATATCCGTAGACTGAAGAATTAGATGAATGGGGATGAAGGCAGATAAATTAGTTTCTCTGCCTTCATCTTTTTGACTTTTTGTTAAATCAAGCGGAACATTCGGGCCAAATCAAAAAAAAACTGCTACTTAATAGCTAGTAGTTGATAGCCAAAATTTATTATTCCTTCCTAACGAAAAAGATGAATATAGCTAATTTTCCTTGGCTAACAACCATTATTTTGTTGCCAATAGCAGCATCGCTGCTGGTTCCTATCATTCCGGATAAAGACGGTAAAACAGTACGCTGGTTTGCTCTGATAGTGGGCTTGATAGACTTTACGCTGATTGTTACCGCTTTTTATACCCAGTACGACTTCTCAAATCCGGATTTGCAATTGGTGGAGAGTTATGAATGGGTTCCCCAGTTGGGTTTAAATTGGTCGGTAGGGGCAGATGGCTTATCAATGCCTTTAATTCTTTTGACCGGATTCATTACCACCCTAGCGGTTTTAGCTGCTTGGCCGGTAACTTTTAAACCCAAGTTATTTTATTTTTTGATACTAGCAATGTACGGCGCACAAATCGCCGTATTTGCAGTTCAAGATATGCTGTTATTTTTCCTTGTGTGGGAACTCGAATTGATTCCGGTTTACCTCCTATTGTCAATTTGGGGAGGTAAAAAGCGACATTATGCAGCCACTAAGTTTATTCTATATACCGCTGGTGGTTCGTTATTTATCTTGCTTGCATCCCTTGCAATGGCATTTTACGGCGATACCGTTACCTTTGATATGGCAACCTTAGCCGCCAAAGATTTTCCTCTCAAATTGGAACTTGGGCTGTATGCAGGATTCTTGATAGCATATGCTGTCAAATTACCCATCATTCCTTTACATACCTGGCTACCAGATGCTCATGGTGAAGCTACAGCCCCCGTGCATATGTTGCTGGCAGGGATTTTGTTAAAAATGGGCGGTTATGCATTGATTCGGATGAATGCTCAAATGCTTCCCAATGCACACGCTTATTTTGCCCCAGCCTTAGTAATCTTGGGGGTTGTAAATATTATTTACGCAGCCCTGACATCCTTTGCTCAACGTAACCTAAAGCGAAAAATCGCCTACTCTTCGATTTCCCATATGGGATTTGTGTTGATTGGTATTGCTTCCTTCACCGATTTAGGTTTGAGTGGAGCAGTATTACAAATGGTTTCCCACGGATTAATTGGAGCAAGTTTGTTCTTCTTAGTTGGTGCGACTTACGATAGAACCCACACCTTGATGCTCGATGAAATGGGCGGTGTTGGTCAGAAAATGAGTAAAATCTTTGCCATGTTTACCACTTGTTCGATGGCTTCCCTAGCATTGCCAGGAATGAGTGGTTTTGTCGCAGAGTTAATGATATTCGTAGGTTTTGCGACCAGCGATGCTTATAACAACACCTTCAAAATATTTGTGGTGTTCTTGATGGCAGTTGGTGTGATTTTGACACCGATTTATTTGCTATCAATGTTGCGGGAGATTTTCTACGGTGAAGAAAACAAAGAGTTAACTTCTACTCAAAACCTCATTGATGCTGAACCCCGCGAAATATTCATTGTTGCTTGTTTATTGATTCCGATTATTGGGATTGGTTTGTATCCCAAGATTTTGACTCAGATTTACGACTCGACAACAGTTCAATTAACAGAAAGATTGCGCGATTCTGTACCGAGTTTAGCTCAGCAGGAAGTTCCTGCGGTTTCAATGACTGCGCCAGAAATTGGTAGTTAGTTGTTAGTTTTAAGTAATTTTTGTTTGATGAAAGGGATGGGTTTTGAAACCTGTCCTTTTTTTGTGGGTTTGTGGAAATAATAGCAATAACGCCCGCAGGTTAGAAACCTGTGGCTACAAATACAAAAAGCTCTTTCAGGAATGCTTGACTGTATTCCTTTGTATGGTGAGGATTTGATTTCACAATGGAAGAAGCAGGTTGATGATTTTCCAGATACTCTAGCGCGAGCGATGGTAGAAAAATATTTAAATTTTGTTCCTATTTGGGCTTTACAAGAAGAGTTAGCTGCAAGAGACACAACACTTTTTCAGCATCAAATACGTTTGGAAGCAGGACAAAATATTCTCGGTGTTCTAGCTGGATTGAATCGTTTGTACTATACAACTTTTCAGTTGAAACGCATGAGAAAGTTTATCGAAAAAATGAATATTGCTCCTCAAAATTTATATGAGCGATTAGAAAATCTTTATCATCAAGAACCTTTATCTATTACTAGCCAATTAAAAGAACTGGTATCTGAAACTGTAGAATTAGTGGAGTTCTATATGCCTGAAGTCGATACATCAAAGGTTAAGCAATCCCTCGAAGCTCAAGCGAATTATTGGGAACAGACTATAGACCCAAATAGTTTAGGTTAAAAGGAAAACTACAATACATTGTAAAACTCACTGATTGTAGCTGTAACATTGTGTACTAGTGAATTTATAGAGTAAATTATTTGCTTTATTCTGTAAGAGTTTGTTGTGGGCAATTTGTATGAATCTACTAAAGAATAAATTTCACGTCGGTGTTGCACTTCTAAGTTTTATCGGGAGTTTAGCATTTTTACCCAGCGCTGAAGGGAATGTAAATAGTAATCTTTCAGTAAGTGTTAAAGGACTCAAAAATCAAAAAGGACAAGTTTGTTTCAGTTTATTTTCCAGCAGTCGCGGTTTTCCTAGCAATAACAAACGCGCTATCAAAGCACAATGCGTCAAGCTTAAAAATGGCAATACGAAATTAAATATTCCTTCTCTAAAAGCCGGAACTTATGCTGTAGCAATGTTTCACGATAAAAATGGTGATGGCAAACTTAATACAAATGGTTTAGGTATTCCTAAAGAAGGTTTCGGATTTTCTCGCAATCCTCGAATTATTACTGGGCCCCCTAAGTTTGGCGATTCGGCTGTCTTTGTAGTCGGTTCAACAACTAATATTCAAATCAATATGAACTATTTCCTAGGTAGTTAACGTCGCTTTTAAAAATTTACAAATCATTTCACCCTCCAAATTACAGGGGGGTTTTATATTGATTATCCTGATATAGTATTTATGTACTAAAATATATGAGTTGGTTTAAATTATGGTTAGCTAATTGCCTGAAATATCCTCACGAATGGTGATTCAGAGGTTGTTGAGGGGAATTATATATTTAAAGCCGTTGATAGCGGATTGTAAAAAACATTGATAAAAGCATTTACACAAACATGGATATTATGGATATTAAATTAGGATTTGGCCCAATTCCCAGATTGCAGTATATTTTTGTGAGCAGAGAAAATGATTACTGCTGGTACGCGCTTTCGGAAGACACAAAGCAGATTCCCATTTACGATAAAGCTTTGACTGGGATAATAACTGGAATCGAGGTTAATAAAAAAGTAGAAACTTCATTTGGAGAAGCAGAAAAAACCGATTTATATATTCTCGCGGATAAACCTTATGTAGTGCGTTCGGGAAGCGATTCTTATTTTTCGGCCATGTTTGTTGTTGTCTCTGGATAAACTCAGTGCTGAAGAATTACAGCATCCACTGACGATTACAGTTGAACCTGGAGAGAAAAAAATTGTTTTTTGTAATATCTACAATCCAGCCACTTACAGGAGTATAGATGTAAGTTGGGAGGAGCATCGAGAAATTGACTGGCAAGTTTTAGGACAAAATGTCAGTTTAAAAATTAATCATCAAACACAATCTGTTCCGAAATTTACAACCGCACAATTGCGCGAAAACTTAATTGCTCAATCCGATAAATATTTGAGTCTTTTAAATTGGACTACCGAACAAGGAAGAGAGTATTTGCAGCAAAGATATCAAAAACGTTCGCGTCAACAATTAACTGATGCAGAGCTTTTAGATTTTATTGAATATTTGAAATTACAGCCTCAGAGCTTGTAATTCTTGATAAAAAAGAATAGGGAACTCGGAGAGGTTTTTAAAGTAGCGAGTAACGAGTAACGAGTAGAAATGATAGTTTACTTGTTACTTGCTACTTGTTACTTGCTACTTGTTAATTAACGTACTCGACAGAATTTTCTATCGCTATCATCTTTCGGATTTTGCCAAGAATAAGCAAAATGGCTAACCCCTTTAATATATGACTTGTATTGACTTAGAGCTTGCATTTGTTTTTCCAAAGGAGGACGATTGCTGATAGATTCACCCCAAGAACCGGCTAAGGCTGGAATTAGTTTGGTTCCGGGTTTAGCTGTGTTTATGACTCGCTTTACCTGAGAAACAATGCAGTTGCTGGTACCGCATTTTCCATAAGCCATCGGATGCCATTCTAAGGAATTGGGAAATCTATCCCAAGGTTGTAAGCGCGAATCGTAACCTTTTCCTACTGTTTTATTTCCACCAGGGAAAAATACTACTCCTGCGGGAACTCCTATTTGCTGGGCTGGATAAGCTGCGAGTGCGACAAAATCCAGGATACCTTGCATCGCGTGAGCTACAGAAAGTTGCCACAGTTCTGATTGCAGTAAAGGTTGTCTTTGTTGTGGAGAACTGATTGCTTTTTGTTCTATGGGTGGAGTACGACCTTGCCATAAGGGTTCTCCTTCTTGAGGATACTTTTCGTCAAGTCTAGCTATATCTGATGATGTAACGTATCCCTTGGTTAAAAATAGCCGAATCAATCCTAGTCCTTTATTATTCAGCGCTCGTTGAAATAATGCTTGTTGAGTAGATTTGCTGTACAACCATAAATCTGTAACTCTGCTAGCAATGGAATCTTTACCTGCTTGACGTGGATAACGCACGTAGTCAAATAAAATACCATCTGGACGACGGCGCATTACTTCTGTGACCATTTGATAGTAGTCACGCTTAGCTTGTAAGTTGTATGGGTCGATAAATACTTGAGAGCCGTTATCGACCACATAGAGGCTGGTTTGACCTTTTCCATTCCTGGCGATCGCCTCTTCTCTGTCTTTACGACGAGCGTAGGTATAGCCGAAATTAGTAGTAAACATCCAAGAGTATACTTTTAGACCACGTTCGCGCCCTTTTTGAATACTTTCCGCTAATAAATCGGTATTTTCTTGACCTTTACCACGAATTACAGAAGGCCATACTGTAGGATTCGAGTTCTTCGGTAACAATACTCGCCCATCGTAAAAAGTTTCGATATAAACTTGGTTGTAGCCTTTGTTGACAACATTATCCATTATTCTGTCAAGTGCCCCTGCTTTAATGTCACAGGGATACAAGCGTAACCAGATTGCTTGGACTTGAGGCCACGTGCGTCTGCGACAGTCACTTACAGCTTTTGAGTGCTGTCTGACTACTTGTCGGTAACGATTTGCGGCCTCTTGATTACCTTTTTGGGCTGACAAACGCAACTTTTCTTTTTTCTTGACTGCGTTAGATGATATATGGCAGTACCTGGTTACTTGTGCGCTTGCTGGCTGACTTTTTAGGTAGGGCAGAAACAGAGTAGTACTGAAAATTACTGTAAATAATTGTCGTAAAATTAACTTTGGTTTTGCGACATTCAAGGCACGCTTAGACATACTCACTTATAAAAAATAAAAAAGTAACCAACCCCAATACACTTCTATCAGGTAACGTGTATTCTATTACATAATTTTGCGATAGGAGCTTTGAATCCTATATTTTAAAGACTTTATTATTCCTATTTCTGTTGCTGTATATCAATATTCGATTTTATTTAAAATGTCAACATTGTCTACTTGAACCAATGACATGTTTGCTTTGTTGTTGCTAGCAGATACAGTAATATCTACAGCCAGATTTTACACTTCAATCATTTGACCGTTAAGTTAGCTGTTATGTTTTTCTCTTACTAATAAATAAAATTCACAATATACGCAGCATTAAAACTTAGTACAAAAATTAATGTACTAAAAAATTAGTATCGCAGCTGAGCATGGGTCAAATTAAGCTATAAGCAATAGATTTTTTTTAATCGCGTTTATCTTATGGCATATCCTCAAAATCGTAAAGGTGATTAAAATTCACCACAAATTCGATTAAATGTACAAATACAGTCAACTGCCAGTCTTTGTTCAACGCAAATAAAAGGTAATCGAGAATAAATCAAAAATAATAAAAATGTAATTAAACTTAACGGGTATTCGTAAAAAATTAATTTTTTGTTAAGGTTAGTAATTGTTTTTTACTCCGAACTACTAACCGTTAACAAATAAATTTATATAGAAACTAAGCACCACGTCTGAGTGCATTTTCTACTTGCTTAAATTCTTTTTCCAAACGATTTTTTAGCTTTTCAGGTACAGGACGATTTGGATAAGAACTGTAATGTCCTGCTAAAGAATTAAGAGCAGTTCGCATGGTGGTAAAAGAGCTTAGACCCGAAACAGATGCATTCCGCTGATAGCGAGCGGCAAATTCGTTAATCTTTTTACGAGCTTCTGCTTGAGATGCTGCTTTATTTGGAGCATCATCTGGTGCATCTAAAGCTTCTCTTAATACGCTGACTATATTAAGAGTATCTTGCCGGTAATCCCCAGTTAGTTCTGAACCACCAGAACATCCAGTTAAGCCTATGACTACAACTAGAACTAAGGCAAGTAAACGTGACCAATAGCGTTTCATAAGAAATCAAAAGGTATGTGGAAAACAAGCGCGTCTTTAGACCTGGGTCAGTGACATGCGTTGTCTGTGAACAAATACTTAAATCAATGTCTATCGTATCTCGTATTTGTATCCTAGGGATCATTCTTGAACAAGCATGAAGCAGTTAACAGTTATCAGTTATCAGTGAACAGTAATTAGTGACCAGTTAATCTAAAATCCAAAATCTAAAATCCAAAATCTACACTACTCGCTACTCCCTCATACAACGTATTCCGCTGTTGATATGGTCTTCCCAAGGAAGTAATAGTATTTTGTAGAGTTTCAATTTCCATGCAAGTTCCGCCGACAGCACCAGCCATTGTGGTAATATGCTCTTCCATTAACGTACCGCCGATATCGTTACAACCACAATTTAGAGCCTTGGCTGCTCCTTCAATTCCCAACTTTACCCAACTAGGTTGATGGTTAGATATCCAATTACCTAAATAAATTCTGGCTACAGCGGTAAGTAAAAGTGATGTATTTAACTCTGGCTGGTCGCGTCCTACTCTACTCTGCAAGGGTTTCGGGGCTTCTTGACCGACAAATGGTAACAGAATAAACTCCGTAATCCGAGCCGGATAAGCTTTCTCTACGGCTGTTTTTTGTAAGGTTCGTAATTTATCTAAATGTCCAATTTGTTGCTCTACGGTTTCGATATGTCCCGATAACATAGTGCTGGTTGTGGGTAAACCTAATTTATGAGCGGTGCTGACAATTTCTAACCAAGTTGCTGTATTGGTTTTTTCGGGACAAAGAATGCGTCTGACTTTATCATCTAGTATTTCTGCTGCGGTTCCTGGCATTGAACCCACACCAGCATCTTGTAAAGCTTCTATAACTGCTGCATAACTTAATCCATCAAGTTCGGCGATAAATTGTACTTCTTGAGGGGAAAAAGCATGAAGGTGTAATTGAGGGAATTCTTGTTTGATAGTTTTTACTAATTTGAGATAGTAAGTTAAAGATTTACCGTCTATTTTCGCTTCGGGGTTTAATCCACCTTGCATACAGATTTCCGTCGCACCTCTTTTTACAGCATCTGTAGTTTTTTCTAAAATCTGCCCCCAATCTAACCAGAAAGCACCTTCATCACCTTCATCTCTCCGGAAAGCGCAGAAGCTACAGTGTTGCTCGCATATGTTAGTAAAATTAATATTGCGATTGATTATATAAGTTACGATATCTCCGGCTTGGGAAAATCGTAGTTTATCGGCTGTTGTATAGATAGCATCTATAACATGCTTGTCGGTTTGTTTTAATAATGTAATTCCTTCTTCAGGAGATAAATCATTACCCAGTAAAGCAGTTTCGAGAATTGCATCAACTGTACTTTTCGTCAGATTTTTCACAAGATTTTATCGAAAAAATAGCGTTTATCAAAAGTTAAGGCACATATTTCATTTTTGCAGGTAATATCAATTTGTGACGCAAATTACCAAAACGAGTTTATCAAAGTTATGAGTTAGGAGTTAGGAGTTATGAGTTAGGAGTTAAGAATTTATATTTAACCTTTGACCTTTGACCTTTGACCTTTGACCTTTCCAAATTACCCATTCTAAAAAAGCTAATTTCAAGCATAATTACTAAAAGCACATTTCGGGCATATTTTTTTCTTCATGAGTATCATTCAACCGAAGAATCTTTTATCAGTGCCAAGCGGTTCTTTACAGATTCCCAGATTACCACCCGGAGCCGGTATTGCAAATCAAAGCATGCTGTTCTCGCTGGTTATTCCGACTTACCTTGAAGCCGGTAATATCAATAAAATCGTTAGAACATTAACTAGCTTGCTTGATAAAAGCATACCGGGAGATTACGAACTAATCATAGTTGATGATGATAGCCCGGATGGAACTTGGGAAGTAGCTTTATCTATGACTTCCGAATTCCCGCAGCTACAGGTAATGCGACGGGAAAACGAACGGGGTCTTTCTTCAGCTGTAATTCGGGGGTGGCAAAATTCCAGAGGTCAGATATTAGGTGTAATTGATGGAGATTTACAGCATCCACCCCATATATTGTTGCAACTATTAAATGCGGTTGAAACAGGAGCAGATTTAGCTGTAGCAAGTCGTCATGTAGAAGGTGGTGGAGTAAGTAGCTGGAGTTTTATTCGGCGTTTGTTATCTCGCGGCGCTCAATTGTTAGGATTAATTATACTGCCACGAGTCACTGGTAGAGTTTCCGACCCGATGAGTGGTTATTTTGCGGTGCGTCGTAGCTGCTTAGATGATATTACTTTTAATCCTATAGGTTACAAAATTCTCTTGGAAGTTTTAGGAAGAGGAAGAGTAAACGAAATCGCTGAAGTTGGTTATGTATTTCGGGAACGTCAAGATGGAGAAAGCAAAGTGAGTTGGAAGCATTATCTTGACTATATCCGTCACTTAATAAGATTACGTTTTTCCTCAGAAAATATAGAGCAGTTTAGTCAACGATTGGGTTTTCCTATTGGTAAATTTATACGCTTTGGTTTAGTGGGTTTGAGTGGAGTTTTTGTCGATATGGCAATACTTTATTTACTCAGCGATTCTAGTACTTTAGCTTTTCCTTTAACTCGCAGTAAAATTATTGCGGGAGAAGTTGCAATTTTCAATAATTTCTTGTGGAATGATGCTTGGACTTTTGCCGATGTTTCAACAAATCAAAAAGGATTAAAACAACGTTTGAAGCGATTCTTGAAGTTTAATATTATTTGTTTGGCAGGATTAGCAATAAATGTTTTGGTGTTGAATTTAGTATTTAATTTTGTGATTTCAAATCGTTATATTGCAAATCTGATTGCTATTGCTGTTGCTACCGTATGGAATTTTTGGGTAAATCTGAAATTGAGTTGGCGAGTAACTCAGGTAAAGTAAGTTTTTAATGGAGTAGGAAATTGGTCATTGATAATTGGTGATTGGTCGTAATTTTCTATTCTATTTGACTTAAGTATTTGTACATTTGCTGTATACAATAATTTTATGCAATTTAAAAATAAAATAGTTAATTCTTCTCAAAAGGAAGAAAATTCATTCAATCAATTAATACTTTTATCAATATGGATATTAGTTGGTACTATTTTACGTTTTACCAATTTATCTAGAAAACCACCTTGGATTGATGAATTTGCCACAATTGTATTTAGCTTGGGTAATAGTTTCCAGGTAATACCATTAAATGAAATTATTAGTCTTGATACTTTATTACAACCACTGCAAATTAATCCTAACTTTGGCGTTCAAGAAGTATTGCAAAAATTACTAACAGAAGATATTCATCCCCCAGTTTATTTTGTATTATCTCATTGGTGGATATCTCTATGGTCAAGACAAGATTTCCTAAATCCAGATTTAATATTTACAGCCCGTAGTATTAGTGCAATATTTGGTATTCTTGCTATTCCATCTATTTACGGGTTAGCATGGCTGAGTTTTCGTTCTGCTTTAGTCGCGCAATTAGCAGCTGCATTTATGACCGTATCTCCCTACGGTATTTTTTTATCCCAAGAAGCTCGTCATTACACTTTAGGAAGTTTATGGGTAATTGCTTCTTTGTGTTGTTTAGTAGTTGCAGTTCGATACATTCAACAGCAAAAATCTTTACCAATTAGTATTGCTATATTGTGGTTTGCTATTAATGCACTGGGAATTTCAACTCACTACTTTTTTAGTCTTATCCTTTGTGGTGAAGCTATAGTTTTAATAAAATATTGGCTTAAGCCTGAATCTAGAATAACTAATTTTAAGTTGTGGTGGACAGTTTATGCTGCTGTTATCGGTACAATCGCGACTGGCTTATTTTGGCTAAATTTATTTTTAGATAATCGTTACACCGGACAATTAACCCAGTGGATAAAAAATGACAACCCTAATTTTTTAAGTTTGCTCAATCCTATTTTTCAATCTTTAGCCGGTTGGATTACAATTATTTCTTTGCTACCAGTTGAATCATATAATATTGGAACGGTAATTGCTTCAGGTTTGGTAATGATTATTTTCTTTATCTGGGCAATACCAATTTTTATTCGTAATTATAAAATTCAGTATTCATCATCTAATAATCGTTTGATGATTCAGACATTTACCGGGGTTCTTTTAACGGTAATTGCTTTATTTTTTATAATTACTTATTTTTTCGGGATTGATATTACTAGAGGCGCTCGTTATAACTTTGTGTATTTTCCTGTTGTAATATTATTATTGGGAGTTATACTTGCTGGTTTTTGGAATCAGAATAAATCTATTAGTCCTGTTTTTCCCCGATTCCAAATTAACGGTAAAACTGCTGTAACTTTGATATGGATAATGGGTTTCCTTAGTGGTATTACAGTTATATCTAATCTGGGTTATCAAAAATATTATCAACCCGATTTACTAGTTCCCATCATCGAGAAGATATCAGAAAAGAAACCCGTTTTAATCGCTACTACTCATCGTAGCTTAGCGCAAACAGGGGAAATCATGGGTATAGCTAAACAACTTCAAGCTAGCAATTCTCAAGTTAACGCTCAATTTTTACTTATTCCCGAAAATCAAAAATCTGATGCTGCGACAAAAAAATTAATCGAAGAAATACAACCATTACCACGTCCCTTCGACCTGTGGTTAACAAACTTCCGCACAGTCAAAAAAAATTCCTTAGCTGCTTTACCTTCTTGTATTCCTGATACTCAAAATTTACCAGGAGTCGATGGATATGAATATAAAATTTTTCATTGTAATAATTGAGAAGTAGGAAATAGGGAATAGGGGTAGGTTGGGTTAGACGCACAATAATATCAAATAAGTACTTAGCTCGACTTTATCCATTTTTTAGTAACGAGATAGCTGAGACTGAAACCTTTGTGGGACGGAAGTTTGACTTTTTGAATTTCATGAAGAATCCTTAGAATAGAAAAAGTCTTTGCCTAAAAGCTGAGATTTTTGTCAGATAAAGAAACTGAGTTGTTAATTTTGGACAAAGTCGAGCTTAGAGGATGTTTTAAAAGTATCTGGCTCTTTATTACCGCTACTACACAAGCGAAGTCCCTCCGGGTTCTCTCTATGTCCTATCGGACACGCTGCGCTAACGAGAGACGCTGCGTTAGCGTTCACGCAGAGCGTGCGGCTCAGCGAGACGATAGTCTTAGACCGCCCTTTTTGGGGAACGGAAACCGACACCCCCTTTCCTTGTCTCACCACCTGCGTGGACTAACCAATTTTAAACCCGTGCAGACGGGTTTTGCTTATGTAGCTGCGTTAGCGCAGCGTGTCCGATAGGACATATTAAATCGCCAGATTAAGTATGAAATTAGACTTTTCAAACATCCTCTTAAGCAAATTTAATTATTTGCGCTTGCGTCGTAACCCAATATTGTATTACTCGCTCGTATGTAATCATATTTATCCGCTTTATCCGCAATCATGATGTTGGGTTACGACACGATTAAGGTAGATTTTCGTTACAGATTCAAGAAATTTTTTCGCGTCTAACCCAACCTACTTACTCTTAACACCTAGCTAAGAAAAACCCGCTATAACTTTCAAATTTTGAATCCGAATTAACTCGATAAAATTTAAACTAGAACGCTTTTCAATTTTTGCAACAGTTTCGATTGCTTTTAAAAGATGTTCTGCTGCTTCTGCTTCCGAGTAACCTCGACGTTTTATCAAATTAATAGCAGCCATATCAGCAGCAATTTCTGATTCTTGAGAACGATTTCTACGGTACATGCGGAGAATAGCAATAGTACTCAATCCACCTGCTGCAATAACTCCCACTGCATCACCTTGAACCGATTCTATCAAACCACCGAAAATTCCAAGTAACGCTACACCTTGGTATATATTTGGCTTGAACCACTCTACCCCAATTAACCAACTAACAGTACGCAGCAGCAATAAATCTCGCTGTTGTTTGGTCAGATTGCGCCATAAATCAAAGTTAATATATATTGGTCTTTCTCTATGCCAAGGTAAGGGAAATGATGCATCAATTACCTTTTTCTGCTCTGGTTTACTAATTATTTTTACAGAACCTCTAGCTGAAGCAGGCATCAAATCTGACAGACGACGAATTTCTACTTTTGATTCCATTATTAAAAATTGGGGATTGGGAATTGCTTATCGGGCATTGAGAATAGATATTTATAGATAATTTTTTATTTAACAAGATACTTTTATTCAAACCCTATATACCCGATTAAAGAAGTAAATATTAAGTCTATTTTTAACCAATCTAAATAATTTATAGAAAATACAGTGATAAACTATTTTGAGTCATTGAAGCGTTAGGTTGCAATCTTCATCTATTACAATTTTCCAACTAGTATGTAATATGTATTTGATAAAGAATGCAGCACAAGTGGGAAAATTAAATAAACACCTTTATCTGCTTTTCAACACTGTTTACTTTCTATTTTTTAATTCCTAAGTTTCTTACGAGTTGCTAACTTTTCTTACCTTATCTAAAAATACCTAGCAAAAAATAGTAAAGTAAAATCCAAGGCTTTCCTATACCCAATGCCCCATCCCCTGTTCCCAATAATTACTAACTCACTTACTACTACTAATCTTATGGATGCTTTTGCTCCTGTAGCTCCTCAATGGACAAGTCAAGCAACTCACGCTTTTGAGTTTTGCTGTCCTAAGTGTGGCTCATCTAGCCGTGAAGCTGAAAAAGTTTGGCTAAATAGACGTTCCCCTGTCGTTACAGAAGGGTATCGTCGCAAATGGCAAGAATTTTACTACTGCAACTGCTCTTATGTATGGTGGGCTTGGAGCAATGATAGACCACCTGCTGAAAATTCTGAATTCGATAAAGATAACCCCATCTGATGGAGATGGGGTTGGATTGTAGAGACATGGTATATCACATCTCAATATATTGCGTCTTATATCACTAGATAATTCAGAAATTTAGAACTTAAAGGTTGTACGTAGGGTTCCAACGTAGACGGTATCGTTATTGTTGTCGTGTTCTGGGTTGAAGATTACCAACAAACCGGGAGTAACAGCGATGTTTTCGTTAAGCTTCATCTTGTAAAGACCTTCTAAGTGATAAGAAGTATCTTCGTCTTCAGTAGCATTTCCAAAACCACTGATTTCAGTTATTTTAGGTGGCTGACCAAAGATGACACCCAAGGTATTACCTTTAGCACCAAAGTCTTTCATACCGAATGAAGCAGCCCAGTACTGAATTTCAGAATCTCCAGCACCATTAAATTCATCAGCATCAATAAAACCGTACCAACCAGCAAGAGTTGTCTTCTTGTTAAGCTTCAAAGCAGCTTGTACACCGTAGTGGTTGGATTTAGTTGCAACACCATTACCAAAAGGTCTTCTGGTATTGTTAGCACCCGTACTACCAGTGACGTTAGCACTGCCATCATCAAAACGACGCACGTAGGTTGCACCAAGGCTCAAAGCTTTTATAGGCTGGATTTCAATCTGACCTAAGAAAGCATTACTACCATTGAAAAACCCATTATCGCTGTTGTTTGGATTCCCAGATGTATAAGAACCGCTTAATTTAATAGGAGACTTCTTACCACCCAAGACAGCTGTTACACCAGCATCACCGCTCGCAGCGCGGTAAATAGGGCTGAAACGTCCGTAACGAGAGATAGCACCACCACCACTGCTCTTGAACAAGGGGTTAAAGACGTTAACGTTGTCGTTAAGGTCAGCTTCGTTAGCATCAACCTTAACCATGACTCCCTTCATAGGCTTGAAGGTGTAGTTCAATTCGGTTAATTCAACATTGTTGCCGTTGTCACCTTCAAAACCCAAACGAGCCATTCTGGTTCCTGTTATACCGTCAAACCCAGGAGTGTTTCGAGCCTGTAAACGAACTCTCAACTTGTCCTTACCAGTGAAGCTGCTATCAAAGGTTAAACGAACGCGGTTGGATAAGATAACGTTGTCATCTATATCATTTCCACTACCATCAGCTTTCTCGTCACCAAAAGCACCAGATACAGCAAAGATTGCTTCACCTTTTAACTTAGCGGTTGTAGAAAACTGATTGCTTTCTAGTTCAGCAGCACGGAATTCCAAAGCATCTACACGACCGCGTAGAGTAGCCAATTCTGCACCGTACTCTTCTTGCAAACGCTTCAAGGTTTCCAAATCACCGGAACCAACTTGTTCGGTTGCGATCGCAATTAATTCGTTCATGCGATCCAAACAAGCATTCAAACCAGCAGCGAATTCAAAACGAGTTAAAGCACGGTTTCCACGGAAGGTGCTGTTAGGATAACCAGCAATACAACCATAGCGTTCTACTAAAGATTGCAATGCTTGGAATGCCCAATCGGTGGGCTGTACGTCGGAAAATTGGGAAACGGATGTTACCTGACTGATTTTATCGGATTGTCCAGATAGCTCCGCAACAGAAGTGGTTTTTTCGGTTGCTTCACCAGCGAATGCGCTGTTAGCAGCGAAAAATGTTGCAGCAAGAACCACTGGACTCAACTTGAAAACGTTCCAGAAAAGCTTTGTCATTTTTTTCTTTCTCTCACTCACACCTACCGTTTAAACCAACACAAAATTATTCGCTTTTTCTATACCCGAATATTTTCTGATGGCTGTTGTATTAAATTTAAATCCATGACTAGTACTTAAAACAAGTCAACTAATACACTTTTTTGATATTTAATCTTGATTTATCTATTTATTGTAGGAAAGATAAAGTTTATAGGTATATTAGCGTTAATTTACTCTCTAACGTTTTATAGCAGATTTTTTTTGTCAATTAGGTATTTTTAATCACGTTCTATATTATTCATAAACAAAATAAACTAAGAGTAAAAATAAGTGTTCGGAAGCCCGGTATCTTTAAGATACCGGGCTTCTTTCAGTAACTAATTAACAATCTAGAATAGCGATAATCTTAGAAGATAGTTCTAGAAACTAAAAGTAGTACGCAAAGTACCCACATATATAGTGTCGTTATTTTCGTTGTGTTCTGGATTGAAGATTACCAATAAACCAGGTGTTACCGAAATATTATCGTTTAATTGCAGCCTGTACAAAGCTTCCAAATGATAGGAGGTGTCGGGGTCTTCGCGATTATTAATATCATTATCAGTGACTTTCGGTGGTTGACCGAAAACAATTCCTAAAAGACTATTTTTTGTACCGAAGTCTCTGATACCTAAATTAGCAGCCCAGTAAAACACCTCTGCATCTGCACCTTGATTTCCTCCTGCTAACGCTTCCATAGTAGAGTAACCAGCCCAACCACCAACACTTATTTTAGAAGCGGGTCTAAAATTTGCTTGTATGCTGTAATGATTTCCCGTACTAGCTACATTCCCGAAGGGTTGATTAGCGAAACTGCTACCCGTACTTCTAAATACATTTGCTCTATTTCCTCCACCAGTATTGCGATAAGTACGAGCAAAGCTTGCACCAATATTAAAAGATTTAGAGGGTTGAAAATCTACTTGACCGAAAACCGCATTAGCACCGTTGAAAACTCCATTTGGGTCTTGTGGGTCGCTGGGTCTGCGTGCTAAATAAGCACCTGTCAATTTAATTTTTCCTTGCGGATTGGCTGTTACGGTAATACCTGCACCACCTTGACCTTGACGATAAATGGGGCTAAAACGACCGTAACGCGATATTGACCCGGTTCCACTATCTTCAAACTCGGGGTTAAAGGTGTTGACGTTTTGATGTAATTCCGCATCATTCGCGTCAACCTTGATTCTTAATGCTTTTCCTAAATTGAAAGCATAGTTAATTTTATCAAGACCAACATCATTGTCAGATTCGCCAAAAACATTATCAAAAGAAAGACGAGTCATATCGGTATTGGTAACACCGTCTGCAAAAGGTCCCCGATTGTATCTGGTGATATTACCAGCATTTAAACGGACTTGCAGTTGGTCGGTACCGGTAAAGCTACTCAGAAATTCTAATCGGACGCGATTGGTAAAAGTTGTATTACTATCAAGGTCGGGATTATTATTTGGGTCATTATCAATGTCTGCTTCTTGATTACCGAAAGCATTAGATAAGTTAAATATTGCTCGACCTTTCAATTTAGTTGTTGTAGAAAATTGATTGGCTTCTAATTGAGCGGTACTTGCTTCTAACGCATCTACACGACCGCGCAAAGTTGCTAATTCTGCACTAAATTCTGACTGCAATCTTTGTAAAGTAATTAAATCATCTCTAGTTAATAAATCTCTTGTTGCTAAAGCGATAAGCTCGTTTATCCGATTCAAACAAGCATTTAAACCAGCAGCAAATTCATAACGAGTCATAGCGCGGTTACCGCGATAAGTTCCGTTAGGATAACCAGCGATACATCCATAGCGTTCTACCAAAGATTGCAATGCTTGAAAAGCCCAATCTGTGGGCTGTACGTCAGAAAACTGCGATACTGATGTTACCTGAGCCATCGGATTTTCTGATTCCGATAGTTCATTAACGGTTGTTAACTGTTCTTCTGCTGCTAATACGGGATTCCCAGCAATACAAGAAACTGCTGTTAAAACTGAGCTTAGTTGAAGAAGATTTTTAAAACGTTTTTTCATAATTCTTGGTGATTATCCCCTACAACGTTGATATCGAAACATCTAATCATAAGTAGGAATTTTTACTTATGAAGTAGTTGAATATTGTATCAGCATGACGTTGCACAGTAATTCTACTTAAGACATAGAATAAAAAACGCTTTTCTATTACTTCAGACTTACTTTATAGCTGCGAAAGTAAAATTCACGAAGTATTTCGGGGTTCGTAGTTGCGCTTTAGCGCCAAATATTGAGGGCTTCATTTGGCGCTAAAGCGCAACTACGAACGAAAATAAAACCCATCAAGACGGTTGGGGACAGACCACTAGAAAAACAAATAGCTAATAAAAAAGCCTGCAAAAGCAGGCTATATCTATATCTAATTTATAAAATTGTTAACACTATCTTAGAATTTGAAAGTTGTACGCAGAGTACCAACATAAATTGTGTCGTTTTGGTCATTATGTTCTGGATTGAAGATAACCAATACACCAGGAGTGATGGCAATATTATCGTTGATGGGCAACTTGTAAAGTGCTTCTAAATGATAAGAAGTATCTTGGTCTTCTCCATTGGCTACATCGCTCTCAGTTACTCTAGGTGGTTGACCGAAGATAACACCAAGAGTACTACCTTTAGCACCTAAATCTCTCAAAGCCAGTGCAGCAGCCCAATAGAACATTTCTGCATCATCACCTTGATTTGGTCCGGCTTTAGCTGTAGCGTCTGAGTAACCAGCCCAACCAGAAAGAGAGATGTTAGAAGTAGGTCTTACTAAAGCCTGTACACCGTAGTGGTTAGCAGTAGTTGCAAAATCACCAAAAGGCTGATTGGCTAAGGTACCACCTGTAGAATTAAATAAGCTAACCCCACCTTCTTGATTTTGATATCTACGAGCGTAGGTTAGACCAACACCAAAAGATTTACTTGGTTGGAAAGCAATTTGACCGAGGGCTGTATAATTACCGTCAAAAAGTCCCCTACCGGATGTGGGGTCGTTGTTTTCATCAGCCGTATAAGCAACTGATGCGCTGATTGGAGATTTAGGAGCGAAGGTTAAGGTTAAACCAGCACCACCACCTTGACGGTAAATCGGGCTAAAACGTCCGTAGCGAGAAATAGCACCAGAACCACTACTTTCAAAAGCAGGGTTGAAAACTTCCATGTTGTCGTTAAATTCGGCATCTGCGGCATCAATTTTAACTCGCAATGCATCGCTAAGTTGAAACTGATACCATAATTCGCCAATTTCAAAGTCGTTATTATCTTCTCCATCAAAAGCCAGCCGAGCCATATCGGTTCCGGTGACGTTATCATATCTTGTCACGTTCCGAGCTTGCAGACGGACTCTTAATTTATCTTTACCTGTAAAGCTAGAATCAATATTTAAACGTACTCTATCGGTAAAGGTTGTATTATCTGCACTACTATCTAAGTCTGTGCCATTAACACCCTCACCAAAAGCATCAGAAAAAGCAAATATTACTTCACCTTTTAATTTAGCTGTGGTAGAAAATTGATTTGCTTCTAATTCAGCAGTCCGAGCTTCTAATGCATCAACTCTTCCGCGCAAGGTTGCTAACTCTGCACTAAATTCTTCTTGTAAACGCTGTAAAGTTGCTAAATCTTCTCTAGTAACAATATTCGCTGTTGCTGTTGCAATCAGTTCGTTAACTCTATCCAAACAAGCATTCAAACCTGCGGCGAATTCATAACGAGTTAAAGCACGATTTCCACGATATGTACCGTTGGGATAACCTGCAATACATCCATAGCGCTCTACCAATGATTGCAGTGCTTGGAATGCCCAATCTGTTGGCTGAACGTCAGAAAATTGCGATACTGATGTTACCTGAGACATAGAGCCTGTTTCTTCAGATAACTCTGCAACGGGTGTTACTTGTTGGCTTCCTTGTTGGTTAATTTCTCCTGCTAATGCACCGTTAGCAGTAAAAACTGTAGCTGCTGTAATTACTGGACTTAGTTTTAGAATATTCCAAATTTGTTTTTTCATCTTCTCGCTCACACCGATAGAACTATGCTTTGCAGGTAAAGTCATAAGAGTTGGTCTCAAATTAAGGTATTCTTATTATTAAGAATAAGATTAAGGTTAATTTAAGGGATTACACTTATTAATTCTCAACTTGCAAGCTTATTCTACCAGAAAAAAGTTAAGTGGCTAACAGTGTTAACCACTTAACAACATGATTAATTTCTACCGCCTTTATTAGGTAAACGTATAATTATGCGACGTTTGTGACGTACTAAAGCCTGCTCGTCTTCAAACTGTTGCAATAAACGAGTGACGGTAACGCGTGTTGTATTTAATACTTCCGCCATCTCTTGATGAGTGACGTTAAGGTCAATAAGTTTACCTTGCTCTACCTCACGACCGAATTTTTCGCTTAGCCAAACTAAAAACTGCCACAAGCGTAGCGAAATAGGCTTGCGATGTACTATACTTAATAACTCTTCTGACTGTTGAATGTGAGAAACTAAGGCTTCAACGTCTTGGTGCCACATTTGAGGTGGTAAAACGCTTACTTCAACGCTGGTCAGACATTCGATTTGGTAAGGCTTAACTCTGGAAAGTGGATAGCCAACTAAATCTCCAGGACCCCAGTAGCCTAGAGTGATAAATGCCCCATCTTCACTCCAGGTTAGTGTCCGGACTGCACCACGCTCAATTCTCCAAAGAACATCGTTACGTGGGGGAATTACTTCGCGACGAGTAAACAGTCTTTGTGGCAAAGAACTGCTTGCTGTGTTGTTTGTATTTTGAGAAAAACTACTGTTTACAGGACGATTTGTTGAATACATTATCGAGATTCCTTTGTTAGTTCAGTTTGTATTTGCTTGAATTTAAAGCGGTCAAAGGTATCCTATAGATTTGCCAGCACCCTGTAAAATATGGTCAAATCAAATTAGGATTTAACTCATACAGCTAGCGATTTGTATTCGCTTTCTCTTTTTAGTAGATAGTTTTTTTTGGCTCAGCCAATAGGTAGATGAATTGTCTCAAGTAACTCTGCTAATTTATAGATATATAAGTGATGAGTGCATGGTTCATCCAGAGTATATCCCTTGAGGTCGGCACTGCTTTTAGCTCCATAAATAATATCGGATGGCTACAAGTTGTTAGCAGTAATAATATAAGAAATCAAAAGTATATTTAGTCACTTTGGGTTTAGCACAACAGTTACCATTATTACGTAAACTTGCTACTTTGTGTTTATGGGAACGTTAAATTCCCTTTATGTTTAGTTGCGAAATACTCTCAAAAGAATAAATATGCGGTGTCTTGAATCACATTGAAAGCTATTCTAGAACAATTGAGAATATTTTGCAACTAACTTTCTGAAACCTTTGTGACATAAACCACTGCAGGTTTTGGAGGAGTATCGGTTTGCTTGCTAGGCCAGTTTGAGCCTATAGGGACTTTACGACTTTGCGTAAATTCTTTTCCTACAGTGCTGTAAACCAGATAATCTCGTGTTTCCGAGGCTTGATTTAGGCGAGTTCCATTAGCTTCTCCTGGGTGCTGGATGGATAAAAACATGGTTTGCTCGTCAGGAGTTAAGTATGGCCCAGTTGTTTCGCACTCCATCGGTCCGATACCAAACAATAAGGCTTTACCTGCATTTTCACCAGAAGTGGGAATATACCAAATAGTATTATTACCAAATAATCCCGATATATTTGCAGCTTTACCTTCATCGTCGGTACGATTTTTGACCGCGTTGTTTAGCTTGGATGTTGAAGTATCCGTTACCATCCATACATTTCCGCCTTTGTCTAACAGCAGGTTGTCGGGGTTTGCGAAACCCATTCCACCGCTGTTAGGTTCGCCACCAGTAGCAAGCATTTCCCATTTAAAAGTACTGGCTGCGGGGTTGCTGCGGTCTTCACTCAGACGCATTACCCATCCGTACTCGTAAGGAGTTTCACCTTTTGGACCTTTGAATATTCTGATGTCTGGGCCGCCATCTTTACTTGGGGAACCAGAGGTAAAGCTGATATACAAGTCACCATTCGGTGCAATTTCGGTGTCCTCCGGACGAGCCGTACAAGTTGCACCTATAGCATTAGCAGCATAATGAGCATCTATTAATATTACACCCTGTTTCTCTTCGGCATTTCCCGTATATAAATCACCCAGCTTTTTGAATTGCTGCTTGTACCGGGCAATTTCTTCGTCATTACTAGCTGCAAAATAATTGCCTTTAATTGGTTCTGGTACTTCAAAAAGCGTCTGCTTTGGCTCGGATGATTGGGGTCCTGATGGTAGATTAATTAAATTTCCGGCTATATTGCTCGGAAGGTCTGGATTGATAGCAGTATCTGCGTTTAAAGGTATCCAGCTACCCGTTCCGTTAGAGTCGAATTTTGCTACGTAAAGTGTTCCATCAGAAAGGAGCTTAGAATTAGCCTTGTCTTTAAGTGAGACAACTTTATCGCGACTAACGAATTTATAAACGTGTCCTCCTCTTCTATCGCACCCTGAATAAAATGCTAGAGGTTTTCCTTCTGCGACACGAACACCTACTGCTTCATGACGGTAACGTCCTAACCAAGTATGTTTCGTGCCGTAATCATTAGGGTTAGCTGGGTCTACTTCGACTATCCAACCATATTTATTTCCAGCTAATCCAAAAACATTACCCTGACCGGACAAGTCTCCTTTACTTAATACGAAAGGAACTTTTTCAGGACTAAAGGAAGTTCCATCAGCATACACCGGTTCGGGTACTTGTACCTGAAAATTTTCTTCAGCACTCAATACTGTTCCCCAAGGTGTAGTTCCACCAGCACAATTACCAAAGGAACCAATTATGCGATCGCCAAGTTTATCATTGTAGCCAAGACCTTGCTGTTTCTTGAATACGAGTACAGCAGGACCAGTTGATTTAAGATAGCGTCCGTCTTGTAAACCAGAAATTCCACTAATACGTCTATCTGCATCGCTATTAGTACGTTCCCATTTTCCATCTGCATTCTTGCGAATGGAAATAATGCCTAAACCCTGATCTAATAATGCTTCGGAACTTATTTCTTGAATTTTAGCTTTTAACGGGTCATCCTGACTTAAACCATAAGCATTAACCTGACTTTTCCCTTGGGAATCGGTTTTCAGCTTGCTTATTATCTCGTCAAATGGAAGAGATTTTCCTATCACCTTGTCGTAAGTTTGTATCCAAGGTATAGCGCTAATGTATTCAAAATTTACTGAGAGATATCCTTCATTTTCTCCCGTTGGTACAAAAGATAGATAATCATTATTGTAACCAAAGCGGGAATCGCCAACTTTATCGCCCCAAGCAGCAATAACTTGATATTCAAAACCTTTCGGTAGTACCAAATCATCAACTACTTCATAGTTGCGGTAAACTTCTTGCTGCTGTTCTAAGCTCAATTCAGCATTTTGTAATGGAATCGGACCTTTTACAGGTTGAAATACGGATAGCGCCTTATTTTGTGGCGTACTTGGTCCTGATGTAATTTTCCTATCGCACCCTGACAGCGAACCAAGTGCTACTGCACCCGCACTTCCTCCCATCAACAACAAAAAATCACGACGTTTGATACTCATCAGTTTACTTATTATGACACCAGCATTTTTAGTTAGATAAGAAACAATTTTATATTGCCTTTGTTACTTTAGTTGCGAAAGTTTAAGAATAGGTAAGCTTTTTGTAAAAAGTAAGTTAGTTTACAAAGCTTTTTACTGTGTCTTTTTTTATTCTTTAATTACATCATCTAAGTGTTTTCCGATTAACTTTTATTTAGCAATCTGTATTTATTTAAACAGATGATTCTTTGAAGTGTCAAATGTTTTTCATTTTTTATTTGTCTTTCAAGAAAACAAATAATCTAGTTATAATAAGCTTTTCACAGAATATAATCTAATATCAATGCCTGATTAGCGTCTAGGATTTGCAGAGTATTTATTCCTATATAATAACTGCATATATGTATTATAAATAACTCTAAAATTGATATTCATAAGCAAAAATAGATGGTTGAATGTTTATTTTGCTACTACATTTTTGCGTGTTATTTGTTTCTGCTGTAAGTAATTGTAATGCCAGTTCCTGCATTCAAGATTAAAACAAGTGTCAAATATTTAAGTTGATAAAATGATGATAGAAAGACAATTTATGACAAAATATAGAGTCTAACTTTGGTTTGAGTTTTTGTCGTCTCCCCTGTTAATCTGACAGCTTGTAGAGACGCTATCCGTCACGTCTTCCTAGATTTGTAAGAAACTAATCTGTCAAAATTAATGTGTTGGAGTACCCATACTTAACCGCATAAGTTGTGAGGGGTAAAGCATTGTTCTCTGAGCCACTCCGCGCTGTAAATAGATGCGGGTTATGGCTAGAAGCTGGGTATAGCTTGTCACCCGCTTACATTTGCATAAGTGGGTAAGCAAAATTAATTGTGTCATTGCGAGCGATAGCGAAGCATTCACCCTTCGGGTGAATGCTTCGTTTCACTTCGTTCCACTCGCAATGACAAATATCAAATTAATTTTGCCTAAGTACTTAGAACAGCTATCTGGCTATACTTTTCTAGCTTTTAGGAGAACCGCTCTACCGATAATCGGGATTCGGACTTATGTCCTTCGGACACGCTTTGCTAACAGACTCGCTTACGAACTTCGCGGTTTGATTGAGCACTTCTATGTCTCGAAGTAGAACGGTTTGCGATATGGAGGCTTTTTCAGCAAGCCCTAATTATCCTCATTACGCAACATTGAGATGTAAAAGACTAATTTTCAGGTCTCTATTAGCCGCAAGCCGCAATACTTGTCGGTTAAGGCTAGATCCTCCCTAACCCTCCTTAAAAAGGAGGGAATTAAGCCCCCTTTTTAAGGGGGTTGGGGGGATCTAAAAAAACCTGGATTTCTTAACCGAGCAGTATTGCCCCAAGCCGTTCAAAAGAGACATTAAAAACCCCCATATCTCTATAGTTCAGAGGCTGGGGGTATAATTTTCATCCATGAAGAAATGTTAAGTAATACTGATGACAGTAATCAATAATTAAAATTCTGCTGCTTAGTATTGACGATTAAGCAAAATCTGAATTATAAAGAAATGATTAAGTTCGCTGCCCTGTAACAATATATGCCACTCTTTTCCCAATATTGGTTGCGTGGTCTGCCATCCGTTCTAAACAACGAATTGCTAATGCTAAAAGCACAATCGGTTCTACAGAACCTCTTATATCTCGTTGATTGGCTAAAGTATCGTAAACCCTATCGTAAGCTTCATCTACAGCATCATCGAGAGATTTTATGCTATTTGCGCCAACTTCGTCTAAATCAGCTAATGCTCCCAAGCTCGTTGCTAACATTGCTTGAGCGTGACGAGACATTACTGCAACTTCTGGGATGCACGAATGCGGCTCGTAAGGAAATAGTTTTACTGCTATTTCGCTTAAATCTTCAGCGTAATCGCCAATACGCTCTAAATCGCGGACTAGCTGCATAAAAGCACTAATACAGCGCAAATCTTGCTCGCTCGGCGAATGCAAAATCATAATCGACGTACATTCTAATTCGATTTGCTTGTAGAATCGGTCTATTTTTTCCTCTAGTAAAGGTAACTGCTCAACTATTGATAAATCGCGAGCAAATAAAGCTTGGTGCGAAAGACGGAAAGATTGTTCCACCAAAGCACCCATTCTTAAAATATCCCTTTCTAGCCGCCTGATGTCGCGTGCTAGTTTAGGTCTTATAAAATGAGGACGATTTACGATAGCTTTCACGCTTGTAGTCTCAAACATGAAGTGATTTTCTTAAATATAATCTTGAACTACGGATTTTGCCATAACTTGGGGAAGATGAATTTGTAGCCATGCACCACCTGTTTGTGGATGATTCATAGCTTTAATTGTTCCCCCATGAGCGGTTAAAATCTGATGAACAATAGCCAGACCTAAGCCGCTTCCATCTAAAGTTGAATCTCCCTCTCCTTTTATAGAGCGAGAGCGCGCTTTATCCCCTCGGTAAAATCTCTGAAATATATGGGGTAAATCCTCTTTAGCAAAGCCTACGCCTGAATCTATAATATTTATTTCGAGTAATAGGGAACTTTCAGGCTCGATTTGACCTTTATCTTCTAAAGGTATATTAACATTAGCTTCGACCCGGACTACTCCGTTAGGAGGACTGTATTTAATACTGTTATGAATCAAGTTGAAAAATACTTGATGAAGCCGGGATTCATCGGCATTTATCCAAGCATTCTCAGCATTAGTAAAAGCTAGCTGAACTTTTTGGCGCTGTGCTATGGGTTCTAAGCTCTCCCAAACCGAATTTATTAAAGCTTGTATTTCTAAAGGCTGACAGTTTAAATGAGTTGCGGGGTTAGATTCAAGTCGAGTCAAATCCAACCAACTTTGTACTAGCTCAATCAGTCGGTCAACTTCTTTGAGAAGAAGATTAACCCAGCGTGCAATTGGAGAATCTACACGGTCTTGTAAAGTTTCCACAACTAAACGCATTGAAGTTAGTGGGGTTCTGAGTTCGTGAGCGAGGTCTGAAAAAGCCCTATCGCGTGCTTGGCTAATTTCCAATAGCTGCTGGCGATTTTCCAGAAATACTCCTACCTGACCTTGAGGCAAGGGCAACCCGGTAGCCCGTAGAACTACAGATTTTTGTTCTAACATGGCTTCCGCGTTCTCACAAGAGGGGTGAAACACCCACTCCTTTTGTTGTGAAGAATTATGGTCGCGAGTTTTTTCAACTAAACGGTCGAGTTCGTAAGAACGTACTACTTCTAGCAACAAGCGCACTTGTCCTGGTTGCCATTTTTCTAACGACAGCATTTGAGAGGCTTCTTGATTGCACCATAGAAGCTGATTTTCTTCATCAACTTGTAAATATCCTAAAGGCGCATTTTCCAACAAATTTTGCAGTGAAAACAGTTGTTGTTCCAAACACTGCTGTCGTTCCCTTAGTCTAGAAAACTTGTATCGCCACCCTAGAACGAATGACTTTCTTTTGGAATAGTCAAAACGTCCGAAATAGCGGTGGAACTGTATTGTATACCAGAGCCATAAGCAGATGCTTACCCCTAGACCGATAAAAATTCCCAATAACAGCATCACAATTCGTAAGTTGTTGTGGGACAGATGACAATAATAACTAATTATTATCCAAAGCGATACCCGAAACCTCTAACCGTAACAATGTATTCTGGACGGGAAGGTTCTTGCTCTAATTTTTCTCTTAACCAGCGGATATGAACGTCTACAGTTTTACTATCTCCGACAAAATCTGGACCCCATACCTGGTCAAGTAACTGTTCTCGCGACCATACGCGGCGAGTATAACTCATAAACAATTCCAGCAAGCGGAATTCTTTCGGAGATAAATTTACTTCCTCTTTGCGAACCAACACCCTGCATTCTTGAGGATATAAGGTAATTTCCTTGTAATTTAAAACGGGAGGTTCTGCGGTCGTAATTAACCGCTGACGGCGCAACAGAGCGCGACAGCGTGCGACCAATTCTCTCATGCTGAAGGGTTTACTTAGGTAGTCATCTGCTCCTACTTCCAGACCCAAAACCCGGTCAGTTTCGCTACCTTTAGCACTCAACATTAAAATCGGGACTGGGTTTCCTTGATGACGCACCAAGCGACAAATATCTAGTCCATTAATCTGAGGCAGCATTAAATCTAAAATGACTAAATCGAAAATAGCCTCATTATTATTTGCGTCAAAACTTTGGAGTTGTTCTACGGCTAAGCGCCCGTCAGTTGCTGTTTCCACGTCATAACCTTCTCCTTCCAAAGCTAAAACCAGCATTTCCCTAATTAATTCTTCATCCTCTACTACCAAAACACGACTTTTTTGTCCGATGTCAGCCGCATGAGCATACTTAGTGGATTCGTTGGTATACATTGACTTACAAAATACGGGGATTTTACTTGTAGCTGATTAGCGGTGTGTTGTGAGTATATTTACGTCTATATCTTATATGATTATCATTGCCATTTTAATCAAAATAGAATGATAAATGTAACATATGTAACAGCATCCACTTCATTATAAAACACTACCGCAAAAGCAAGGACATTGACTAGTGGCTAGAAAGACTTTTTTGATTGTTACAACAAAATCTAATTAGTGCTTGACAAAAGCATTTTTATTCTATTACTATCTTAGTAGTACAAATGAACTATTTTTCATAAAGTACTTTGAAAAACTATTTCTGACAGAGTTGTGCGTGAAGAAACTATTTCAGTGTTTCCACTGCGCTAATACATATGTCAAAAAGGCTACTCTAATGAACAGCAAGGAGTATGTCTTTGTGATGTTCATTAAACGAAAATCATCAAACATACTGACGGAGGAATTGAAAGGTGGATACAGTTGCAGCTAAGGATAGTAAGCAACAATTGATGCAAGCATTTGAGCAAATTCTTGCAGAAAAGCAAAAGCTAGATTCAAAAATAGCTACTAAACAGGAGGAAGCAGAAAAAGAAAAAGATAAAGAAATATCAGCAGCAGCTTCAGCTTATACGGTTGATGGAATTGTCAAAGGTTTAGCGGATTTACAGTTAGAATTTGGTACTATCGTCAACGAACTCTCGGAAAAGCTAGCTAAAGAGAACTCGAAATTAGACGAGTTGAACCGTGCTATTGAGGTTGAAACTCAATATTTACAGGAATTGCAAAAAATTAGAATTGTTGCGGATACTTTAGATGTTTTAACTCAAGAGCATCAAGAGAATTTGAGTAAAATAGAAGTTGATATTACTCAGAAAAAAGAAGCATTAGAAAAGCAGAAGCAGCAAATTATTAAAGAGTGGGAAAAAGAGCAAAATAAATTTGATTTATCCGAACAAGAATACAGCGAATCATTAACAAAAAATCGCGAAAAAGAAGCAGAAGAATATCAGTATAAGTTAGAAAATTCGCGTAAAATCAACGAAGATAGCTACCAAGAGACAAAGCGTCAGTTGGAAAGGGATTTACAGCTAGCAAATCGCGAAAAAGAAAAAGATTGGGTAGAAAGAGAGAGAGTTAACCAGCAGCGTCAATCTTTACTAGAAGAATATCAACAAAAAGTAGCATCTTTTCCCGCTGAGTTAGATGCAGCATATAAAAAGTCAAAAGAAGATGCGATAAAAAATACTTCTCAAAGAGCTAAAGTTGAAGCTGATTTATTTGAGAAAGAGTGGGAAGGTAGCAAGCAGAGTTACGAATTAAAAATTACTTCTTTAGAACAGACTATTGAAAGACAAAAAGAGCAGATTGAAAGTATCTCTAATCAGCTACAAGAGACTTTGAAGCAAGCACAAGATTTGTCTATGAGAGCTTTTGGTAGTTCTAATAAATAGGAAAAAGCCAATTCACCTTTAGCTGTAATCAGCATTTAAATTACGAAAACTAATTTTTGTTTAGAATTTTTGGAGTATTATTATGCCTGCGAATAAAATTAATCAAAGAAATACCAAAAATGAAATATTGGAGGCTTATGATGATTTGGCTAAGGAAAAATTAGAATTGAAGAAGCAAGTAGACCAACTTATTAAAGCGGGAAATTCGGTTAAAGCTGAAAATTTTAAAAAGACTGACAAAGCACCTGTGAGTCAGTACTCTAAGGTGCAGCAAAAAATGAATTTTACTATTGAAAGTTTAGCAAAAATACAATTGGGATTTGGTAGTGCTGCGAATGAATTATCAGAACAGCTAACTACAAAAGCATCTAGATTAGCTGAAATTAAGCAAATTGTCGAAGAACAGTTAGAGCAATTAAAGCAACTTCACGATTTAGAAGTTGCTGACGATACTTTAGATAATTTGATTGCAAGTTACGAAGAAAATAATTCAGCTTATCAAGAAGAATTTAGCCAAGTTTCCGAAACATTAAATCAAGAAATACAAGAATTAAGGGAAGCTTGGAGAAAAGAACAAGAAGATTATCATCGCAATATTAAAGAGCGTAACGAAAATTCGAGTAAAAATCGTCAGCGAGATGTTTCTACATACAAATATGATTTAGAGCGGGAACGTAATTTAGAAGTAGATGAATACGAACAGCAGCAGAAAGAATTGTATCGCGCTCTAGATGAATTTCAGCAGGAAACTGAGAAACAGTGGAACGAACGAGAAACAACAATTTCAGATAAAGAGAAAGAATTTGAAGAATTAGCAGCTAAAGTAGAAGCTTTTTCGCAACAGAAAGATGCTGCTATCAAAAAAGCAGCCGAAAAAGGAAAAGGGATTGCAGAGTATCAGGCTAGAGTTAAAGCTAATTTATTTGCAAAAGAAGTTGAAGGAGAGAAAGCTTCTTACGAACAAAAAGTACAGTCTTTAGAACAAACAATTAATAGTCAAGAGGAAAGAATTACAACTCTTTCTAAACAGCTTGAGTCAGCGTTGAAACAAGTTCAGGATTTAGCTGTTAAAGCAATTGAAGGAACTGCGAACGTTAATACATATCAAGCTATGAAAGAAATTGCTTTAGAACAAGCTAAAAATCAGGTTAAAAATAAATAGAAAATTAGGAATTGGTAATAGCGGAAATTGCGGTCTTGGGGTCTCCCCCTTCGGGTTCACCACTCCCCTCAACCGAGGGAACCTCGGCACGGGGGTGGATTCACCAAGTAGAGCAAATTTCCAAGAGAGGGAACAGTAGCAAGAGAAACCCGGTATGTTAAAGATACCGGGTTTCTAGTTGTTAGTTTATTAAATTAAATAAATAATTAGTAAGAGTATAGGGAGTATTTTAATTGTTGAGAAATATTTGCTTACTCCCACGACATATATTGATTAGGCTATATTGTTATTCGTTTTATTTGATTTATTTGATTTATCACGATTACTAACATATTGTGCAAAGCCTAACTCTCTTCTTCTTGGTCTACCGTAATCGGGAACTCTTTTTCTTTTTCTTGCCCAAGCCATAGTTTTTCTTCCTTTTTTATTAGTTTATTTATTACTATTTTTCTCTCTCAATAATCTTGAACTAAGCTATACCATTATGACTATTGGTCTTTTTTGATTGCTTATGATTACTAACATACTGTGCGAAACCTAACTCTCTTCTTCTTGGTCTACCGTAATCGGGAACTCTTTTTCTTTTTCTTGCAGAAGCCATAATGGTTATCCTTTGTTTATTTTTTATTAATTGTTTCTGTTGTTTCTCTCTATATTTGTCTACATTGCCTTTGGTTTGATTCCAGAAGAGTAATTATTTTTTTAGATGTATATTAAAAATTTGATTTTGATTCATTTAATTACTCTCAATCACTTTGACTAGAGACAAAAAACAGAGACGCATTTGCAGCCTCTCTGTATGGGAAACCCAATATTTTGAAAACCTAAATCTTTATATTCAAAGTTTAGAAAACTTGTTAAATATGTGATTCTTATTATTAATTGCGAGTTTGATAAACAAGCGTACTGTAGAACTCATTCCCTACGACTTTGAATACAGTCGTAAGGATGACGAATCCGGAAAATTCACATTAGAAAAATTACTTTGTTATTTTTCTTAACTTATTTCCCTTGCACGACGTAAGCAGACGGTTAGTCTATTCTTGCGGAATCTTGATTTCTATGGGTATTAATTTTTAACCGTGCCGAAATTATTCAAATAATAAACCCGGTTTTTTGCAAAAACCGGGTTTATAAAAGTTGGTGGTGACTAAACAATATTGCTATATGGTCATCAAGCGAAAGTTGAAAAACCGTGAGGTGGTATATCTTGAATGCGTCCATCACCTACCGCTCTTACTGCTTCCCGAAGAGAAATATCACCGGTATATAAAGCACGTCCGACAATCGCACTAGTTACACCTTGAGGTTCTAACGCTAACAAACTCAATAAATCCGTTACCGAACTGACTCCACCAGAAGCAATAATTGGAATATCAACAACAGCAGCGAGTTCTCGTAAAGCATCTAGATTAGGACCGCTGAGAGTACCATCACGGTGAATATCGGTGTAGATTATTTCTGCTGCTCCAAATTCCTGCATTTGTACAGCGAGTTGGGTTGCTAAAACCTCCGAAGTTTCTAACCATCCGCGAGTTGCAACTTTACCATTACGAGCATCAATACCAACGATAATTTTTTGAGGGAATTCTTCAGCAAGTTCCTGGACTAATTGGGGTTGTTCAACAGCAACAGTTCCTAAAATTGCCCATTCCACACCAATATTAAATAATTGTTGGACGCTTTGTTTATCGCGTAATCCACCACCAACTTCCACAGGTATGGAAACTGCATTCACAATAGTTTCAATTGCTGATAGATTGACGACTTTACCAGCTTTCGCACCATCTAAATCGACAACATGTAATCTAGTCGCACCTTCGTCAACCCATTGTTTAGCAGTATCAGCAGGATTTTCGCCAAATACCTCGGATTTTTCGTAGTCACCTTGATAAAGTCGCACGCAACGACCTTCTAATAAGTCTATAGCTGGAATTACTTGCATATTAATTGGTGGTTGGTAATTGGTAGTTGGTAATTGGGAAAGAGGGGGAAGAGGGGGAAGAGGGGGGAGAGGGGGAAGAGGGGGTAGAATTAATAATTTTCAATCCAAAATCCAAAATCCTTTAACCTTTGACCTTTGACCTATTCATTATTGCTTGACGAAAGCCGATTACAACTAAGATATTTGAAAGAGTTAAAAATACTTCTGCGCTTCCGTGTAACCAATCGACGTTTGCTAGAGTTTCACCGTAGTGTACTTGTGCGTATATACCTGCTGGGATGGTGACGGCTACAAATACTAAAGTACCGTAAAATCCATACAAAGCTAATTTTGGGGTTTCGGGGGTGCGAGCGATAAACCACAAAAAACCTAAGTATGGAAATAATGATAGTGCGAATAGGGTTTCTTTGGAAATCATTTTAAATAGTTAGGAGTTAAGAGTTAAGAGTTAGAAGTTAGAAGTATAAATTATTATTTCTACCCCCTCTTCCCCCTCTTTCTTAATTCTCAAAAGCATAATTATTTTACAAGCTCTTCGGATGCTTCATTTATTTCTGTATCGTTATGTTGAGTAGAACGATATATCCACCAAGCTGCTGCAAAAAGGGTAAAGTTACCAATTACTGTCATACTTGCTTGCAGTGTTACAACCCATTCTAGAGATGGGGAATTCTCGAAAAAGTGCCAAGTACAGGCACACATGGCGCTGACTAATGCTGGTAACATACCAAAAGATAAAGCTCCCCAAGCAGGATTACCTATGACTTCTCCGTATTTCCAGATTAACCATATCGCGGCAATCCATTCTATAACGCTGGAAACGTGAATTATCCAAGTAGGAATTGAAAGTGCTTGCATATCAGTGAACAGTTATCAGTGAACAGTTATCAGTTATCAGTTACTAGTTATGATTTCATAGTTTGTGGCTCACAGTCGATAATTTAATTTTTAACTCTTAACTCTTAACTCCTAACTATTAATTCCTAACTTTTTTCACGAAAGTTGTTGCGGAGGTGTCTTGTTGTGTGTCGCAATTCGTGGGAAATACATGATGGTGGAGATAATCAAAAATCCGTCTTGAAAAGTTTTAGGGGAAGAATATCTCTCCCCAAACTTTCCGCAAAATCCAAAATCCAAAATCGATATGCGTGCTTTATTATCTGGGTATTACGGTCAAGGAAATGGTGGTGACGAAGCTTTGTTAGCTACGCTTTTACAAATGCTTCCGTCTTCGGTGACTCCTGTGGTTCTTTCTGGTAGTCCGGAGGAAACACAACAGCGTTATGGTGTTGAAGCTTGCGAGCGTAAGGCTTTTAATACGGTAATGCAGGCTTTACGTTCTTGCGATGCTTTTATTTGGGGTGGTGGTAGTTTGATTCAAGATTCTACCAGCGCTATTAGCCCATTTTACTATTCTGGTTTAATGGCGATCGCACAACAAAGAAAGATGAAAACGGTCGCTTGGGCACAGGGTATTGGTCCTTTACAACGCAGTGCTACCAAATGGTTGGCTCGTCAAAATTATGTTGGCTGTACTGGGGTGAGCGTTCGCGATTCGGTTTCTGCTGCTTTACTCAGAGAATGGGAAGTTGACCACGTGCTTGCACCAGACCCGGTTTGGGCGCTGGAATCCCGTTCTGTACCCGGAATTTGGGATACTCCCGCTCCCCGAGTTGCGGTAACTTTACGCGCTCACCCCGAACTCACACCGCAACGTTTGGGTAATTTAACTAAAGCTTTGGTTGATTTTCAAAAGGCTACAGAAACCTTTATTTTGCTGATACCGTTTCAAAAAAGCAAAGATTTGGATATAGCTCAAGTAATCCAACCAGCATTAAAAGATGTCAGTAAAATTATTATGGAAGAAGACCCGATTGTATTAAAAGGGTTATATCGCGGAGTGGAAATGACGATTGGGATGCGATTGCACAGTTTGATAATGGCTGCTAGTGAAGGAAGTCGTTGTTTTGCTTTGAGTTACGACCCGAAAATTAATCGGTTGATGGAAGAATTAGAAATTCCGGGATGGGATATTGATGAGTTACCCGATGATGCGAATGTGATGAGTACCGCTTGGATTGAGTATTTTGCAAATGGGGAAGCGCTTTCGGACGATAGAATCAAGTTTTTGACGGATAGAGCTTTGATACATAAAGAGGTTTTGCAGAAGGCTTTGAAGTGAAGTGTAAAACCTCACCCCAGCCCTTGAAGAACCTCACCCCAACCCTCTCCTTATTAAGGAGAGGGAGTTAGGGATATAGGTTTGTTGAGAAGATTAATGAAGATTGAAACCTGTATTTTTTACCTTTGACCTTTAACCTCTAACCTTTGACCTCGCTACGTGTGTTAAGAATAAGCAGCAGTGTTTTGATTAACTTTTAGCTGTTTGTTTTTGGTGCTTTGATATGTCGGAATTAAATCAAAATAAATCTTTTAATTACAGTAATTTTTCGGATTTTTGTTTTCATAAGGATGAGTTACCACCGGAGACGAGACATACGGTTGAGCTGTTGTTAGATATTGCTAGTAACGATTATGAAGAAGCTGAAAAAGTTCTATCTAATGAAACAGTATTAGATTTAGAATATTGCGAAATTACTGATTTGAGTCCATTAATAACTCTTCCAAATTTAACTTGCTTATATCTATCAGAAAATGAAATTTCTGATTTAACACCTTTACAAGCGCTTACAAATCTTAGACGTATACAACTCCATAAAAATAAAATTCAAGATATTACTCCGCTTCAAACATTAGTCAACGTGGATGAATTAACGCTTTCTGATAATTATATAAGTGATATTAGCCCCCTTAGCAAGCTAACTAAACTAATTCAATTATGGCTGGATAATAATCGGATTATAAATATTAGACCTTTAAGTAAGCTAATTAATTTAGAAGAGATTCATTTATATAAAAACAAAATTAGTGATATTAAGCCTTTAGAAGAATTAATAAATCTTCAATATCTGGATTTAGGTAACAATCATATAAAAGATATAACTCCTATAGCAAAACTTATAAAGTTAGAAAATTTGGAACTAGATGAAAATAATATTATAGATATACAACCGCTAGATAATTTAATAAACCTTACTGAGTTAAGTGTTTCTAAGAATAAAATTTATAATTTATATCCTATCTTTAACTTACAAAAATTATGTGTATTAGATTCAAGCTTCAATCAAATTAAAGATTTTGATTCATTACAAGCCTTAAAAAACGTCAATCATCTTAATATATCTGGCAATCCATTTTCAGGGTTGTTATCACCAAATTACTTCATTGATAAGTATCAAAATCTTTCAAGTCTACCTTTGAATCATCAAAAAGTCATAGAAGCAATCACACTTACCTATTCTAATCTAAGTTTGGAAGCACCCAAGGTTATGATTGCCAGTAATTATAAATCGTTTCATGCTCAAGCATTTGATTTCTTAGAATCAAAGAGAAAAATCAAATATAGTGATTTAATAAGTTTTGTTCATAATCTAGAAGATGAAGATGAATATAAAATCAGAGATTTGATAGATAATGCTAATAAGAATATTTTTCAGATTCAAGATTGTAAATGGATACAGATAGTGATAAAAAAACTTATTGAATCTGAATTTAATAATTCACAATTTATTAGACAATTACAATCAATATCACAATCAATACAACTTTACCTCACCCCTGAAGAATTATCTTTAAATAATAATATTGTTACTACCCAAGATATACTCCACCAAATCTACCTCATCGAAACCTACCAATCGCTACTAAAAATTCCCCTCGACGAAAAAACTCAACAGTGGTACGACTGCTTAAACCAACTTTTTGAACATTGCGGTTGGTTCATCCCTTTTGAAGACGTTTGCATCGTTTGCGATAGACCATCAAAATTTTCCCTCGATTCAGAAACTCGTCTCCACTCCGAAGGTGAACCAGCAATTCAATTCGCTGACGGATACGGTTTGTATTACTATCACGGTGTTGCTTTACCTGAAAAATACGGTAAAGTACATCCGAATCAATGGGAAACAAAATGGTTGTTATCAGAAAATAATACTGAATTACGTCGAATTTTAATTCAAGCTATTGGTTACAACCGTATTTGTGATGAATTAAAAGCAATTAAATTAGACTCCTTTAGGGAATATGACTTAATAAAAATTGATGCTGAAGCTGATGTGGAACCGATAGTATTACTGAAGATGATTTGTCCCAGCACCGGATATACTCATGTTTTAAGGGTTCCTCCTAATTTGGAATCCGCACGTGAAGCGATTACTTGGATAAATTGGGGTGTAGATCCACAAGATTTCGCTGCTGAAAGTTAGAGGTAAAGTTTACTGATTTTTAACCCCTCTCTATATTTCTTTCCTAGAAGTAAACCTTCTTTTTAAGGAAAGACTATAGATTAGGTTTCCGAGATTGATTATTCATTAAAAAATGCACTTTAGCTAAGATTTCTTATGATTAAGCCAAAAATCAAACGCAAAATGCCAAAGTGCATCCAATGTCGCTTTTATCAAGGGGATATCGTTGTCTGCAAAATGTATCCTCATGGTCCTGAAGAGAAATCATGTCCCCACTATGCACCCGACCCGGATTTGTATTTAGATGGAGGGGAACAGGGAAGAGGGAATAGAAGAAAAAGACAGTATTGACAAGCTTAATAAATAAAAGTTGATTATCTCCAGTTTATGAAAATACAGAAACCCGGTATCTCGAAGATACCGGGTTTCTACATGTTTGATTATTAGATTAATAATTGGTTGTAGGGTGTGTTACGGCACGAATCAATTATCATCGAAGATTATCATTTTGAAAATGCCGTAACGCACCATTATTTTGTATTACCCGTTATATAGGTAAAATGCATTAACAGATTGGTGCGTGACGGCAATTTATAATTATTTGGTTAGGTTTTATAATTTGTTTTAGCCGTCACACACCCTACATAATATAAATTATGCAGCTACAGCGGTTTCTTGTTCTTCTTCATAAGGCATGAAGGTTTTCTTGGTAGCATTACAGATGGGACAATGCCAATCTTCGGGAATGTCCTCGAATGCTGTTCCGGGAGCTATTCCAGAATCTGGGTCTCCTGCAACTGGGTCGTATATCATTGAACATTGACGACATATCCATTTTTGTGTTTTGGGGTCGTCGCTGGCTTTCTTTTCTGGTGCTGTTTTACCATCGAGAGCTTCCAATGCTACGGTATACTGACGAGCATGATGGTGTTCAATACTCGTTAATAAGCCAAAGTTATGAGTAGCTTTACGGAACATGTCAGCATGTTCGCGGGATTCTTCTTCCTGGGTTTTGAATTCTTCTTCTGCTTTACCGTCTCTATCTGCACGTGCTTGCTCGGTAAAACCAGGATACATGGTTTCGTATTCGTAGGTTTCACCTTCTACTGCTAATTCCAAACAGCGAGCAGCTATGGATTTCTTTTGTTCCTCGGTTAAGGAATCAACATCATCTACTACCAATTCTGGATGCATTAACCGAAAATGAGCAAAAGCGTGTTCTGTTTCTTGATTCGCTGTATCCTTAAAAAGCTTGGAAAGGTCTTTCATTCCCAACTGTTTAGTCACTTCAGCGAAGAACAAATACTTACGATTTGCCATAGACTCTCCACCAAAAGCGGCTTCTAAGTTCTTCGCTGTGTTGGAATTTGATAAATCCATGCTCTCATACCTCTCTTTAATAGTACGCAGACAAGATTACTGTTTTAGCATTGCTCGTTAAGCGTAGTCGTTATGAATTTGATTATAGCTTAAGCGAAGTCATTATGACTATTCTTAATTAAAATTTGTTTTTGGAGGGAGGGGGAAGAGGGGGAAGAACTAATAATAAGTAATTCACAACTGCTCACTGTTCACTGTTCGCTGCTCACTGTTTGCTGGAATCTGTATTTCTGCTGTTGTAGTTAGCTGGAAAACTAATTTACAACCGTCGGTCGTTATAGCTGTTGAGCAATATTGTCCACATTAGTTTTGATAGGTTCGTAGTTAGGACTTTAGTTCTTGTGGTTTTTAGATTAAAGTCCCGACTACAAGCTTTGATTCCCCCTTCCCTATCCCTATGAGTGATTCAATAATCAAACCGGATTCCTAAATATGAAAAATGATTTTCCTCAAGAATTTCTCAAAAAAGGTTATGAAATAGAAAAACAGCTAGCAAAAAAAGCGGGAAGACGAACTTTATTAGCCAAGGATTTAAATTCTCAGAAATTAGTAGTTATTAAATTGCTTGCTTTTAGTAATGATTTTTCTTGGGAAGATTTGAAATTATTTGAACGGGAAGCTCAGACTTTACAAACTTTAGAACATCCTTCAATTCCTCGCTATATTGATTATTTTGAATTAGATACAAAAACTGGTAAAACTTATGCTTTGGTTCAAAGCTATATTGAAGGGGAATCTTTAGAAGAACTCTTGCAAGAGAAAGGCAAGTTTACTGAAGCAGAAATAAAAAATATTGCTAAATATCTGTTAGAAATACTGATATATTTACACCGTCGTCAACCACCTTTAATTCATCGCGATATCAAACCCAGCAATATTATTTTGGCAGAACGTCCTTATTTAGTTGATTTTGGTTCTGTGCAAACTTTAGCAAATAAAGGCGGTCAAACCGTTACTGTAGTGGGAACTTACGGTTATATGCCACCCGAACAATTTGGTGGTGCGGCGACTGCGGCTTCCGATTTATATAGTTTGGGAGCGACTTTGATAACTTTGGCTACGGGTATTCAGCCAGCGGATTTACCTCAAGAAGATATGCGGATTGCATTTGAGCAGGTTGCTAAATTGACACCTGGTTTTGTGGAGTGGTTGGGATGGTTAACTGAGCCGAGTTTGGATAAACGTGCTGCGAGTGCTGAAGTTGCTTTAAAAGCATTAGGAACTGGGGAAATTGTTAAGAAAAAATCCAAAGATGTAATTAAGTATAAAGCAGTCGGTAATTTAAAATTATTTTGGCATATTATGTGGCGCAGCACCTGTATTGGAGGTGGAGTTATACTTATTGCTGCTGCTATCTACGGAATGGCTGTAGTTCCCGTAGGTGGTATTTTCTTAGGAATAATATATGGTGCTTACATCGGTATTCCTTTTAGTTTAATCAATTCATTGTTAGTTGGAATTATTACTCGCTTCTTTTTTTATCCTTTAAAAAATCCTTATTTACATCGTCGTAGAATTACTTTAGTTAGTATGTTTATTTCTACTGCTTTTAGTGTAGTTTTGTTAGGTGGAATAGTTTACTCTGACCCATCAGAGTTGCAGGTAGGGATTTTCTATGTAATTGCTCCTGTTCTTATATCTGGATTAAGTATGAGTTTAGCCACGAAATCTTTTGCTCGTTGGTATGAAAAGCAATCTAGATTAACACAATAAATTTTAAATCGAAAATTTAAAATTAACAAATTTATTTTTAACTTAAATATGATGAATCAAATATTAAATAACCGCTATAAAATCCAGCATAAATTAGGTAGACAAACTGGAAGAATAACTTTTTTGGCTGAAGACTTAGAAACTCAGCAAAAGGTTGTAATCAAATTATTATTGTTAGGAGAAGATTTTGATTGGCAAGATTTGAAATTATTTGAACGAGAAGCAGAAACTTTAAAGACTTTGAATCATCATAATATACCCCGTTATCTAAATTATTTTGAATTAGATAATGATGATGAAAAAGGTTTTGCTCTCGTACAAACTTATGTCGAAGGAAAAACTTTAGAGCAACATCTCAAATCAGGAAGAACTTTTAATGAAACTGAAGTTAAAGAATTAGCTATTTCATTATTAGAAATTCTAAGTTATTTACATCAACACGAACCACCTGTAATTCATCGGGATATTAAACCCAGCAATATTTTACTAACAAATCGTTCTGGTAATAGTCCGGGTCAAGTTTATTTAGTAGATTTCGGCTCGGTACAAACCGTTGCAGCAACAAATGGTGGGACAATTACTGTAGTTGGAACCTACGGATATATGCCACCGGAACAATTTGGTGGTAGATGTGTAGAAGCTTCCGATTTATATAGTTTGGGTGCGACCTTAATCTTTTTGATTACAGGTTTGCACCCCACAGAATTACCTCAAAAAGATTTACAAATCCAGTTCCGTCAAACAGCTAATTTTAGTGAAGAGTTTGCTAATTGGTTGGAATGGATGACAGAACCAAGTTTGAGTCAAAGATATAAATCGACCGAAGAAGCAATAAAAGCTTTAGATAATCCTTTACCAAGGCAAAAAACACTTTCTTTCTCAAAACCAAATTTAGAGAAACCACGAGGTAGTGAAATTAAACTATATAAGGATATTAGTGGTTTAGAAATAGTCATTCCTCCTCAAGGATTTAGGCTTCCTCAAATTGCTTTAATATCTTTAATATCACCTTTTGCTATTGGATTTGATTTATCCAATCTTAGTAGACAAATTCATAGTCAACAAATTAGTGATACAGCTTCTTTAATGAAATATACAGTACAAGTATTTGGAATTGTTTTTATTTTATTTATTATTCTTTGGGCATTATTTAGACGTACTCGGCTAAAGATAAGTGAAAGTAGCGTTTCATGTACTTATGAACTTATTAGAATTAAATGGAAATTTAAGCAACAAAAACTTATAAAAAACAAATATCAATTAGGGATTACACACCCTAGTCCAGAAGAACTTTGTCGTAAATATTCTCATTTAAGTTTAGAAGAAATGGAATGGTTAGCCCAAGAAATCAGCGATTATTTAAATATACCTATTGAAAGAATGTAATTTTGTTCGTAGTAAGGAATTTATTCCTTATTTATACAACTTAAAAGGACTGAAGTCCTTACTACGAGACTATGTTTTTTGATTATCCGACTTAAATCTTCCTTCGACAAAATCGCGTTTTTCTAAATGCTTGGTATTGCGTCCGCTAACTCTTTTACGCCACATTTTAAAGCTAGATTCTTTCATGTAGCGACGCATGATAGCAATAACTTCTTTTTCGCTCAAACCAAATTGAGTTTCAATTGCTTCAAAAGGAGTTCTATCTTCCCAAGCCATTTCAACTACGCGGTCGATTGTTTCTGGACTTAATTCTGGTTGTTTACTCATTACAGTGAACAGTTAACAGTTAACAGTGAACAGTTATCAGTAGAAAATGAGTAATATTTTAATTTGTAATTAATCACTCATTACTCATTACTCATTACTCCTAATTTACATACTCACAATCCCAGACCATTGAACTTTTCCTTTTTTAGCTCGACGGTGGGAAAAGAAGTTTTCTGGGTTTTGGTAGGTACAGTATGGTGCTAGGGAAATTTGTTCGGGGCTGATTCCTAGTTGTTCGAGTTGTAATGCGCTTACTTGACGCACGTCTATGCGGACTTTTCCGGGTTCTGAATCGGGAAGCAAGGGGGAGTTATCTATCTCTTGTAAGCATTTGATGATGGCTGTTTCGTCTTCTTCTGGTACGAGGGTTGCTCCTAATTGTGCTGCTACGTCTTCGGATACTTGGTAAACTTTTCCTTCAATAGATGGCCCCATTGCAATTCTTAAGTCTTGGAGTTTGCTTCCATGAGACTGCATCCGGGAGATAGCTTGAGGAACAATTTTCTTCGCGGTTCCTTTCCATCCTGCATGAACTGCTGCAACTTGTCCGGTTTGAATATCCCCAATTAATAAAGGGGTGCAGTCCGCGCTCGCAGTCCATAAAGCTTGTAAAGGCTGTTGGCTGATTGTACCGTCTGCTTTAGCAAGAGTTTTTTCACCAACTCGCTCTACTTCATCCCCACCTATACTTAATAGGTATTCAATTTCTTGTGGGGTGAGAACCTTATTGCCATGTACCTGTTTGAGACGGTAATATGATGCTTCTTCATGAAGTATCTTGGTCATGGTTTCAAGATTCTGAGACCAGAACTGTTGGGTAAAGAAGCCATGAGGAAATTGTTCGAGCAGACTACAGCTCAAATAAGGCAATTCCTGCCAACTGTGCCAGTGCCAAGTATGCATAATAGTTTACCTTTTTAGCTTTTTTGTATTAATAAAAATCAATTTAGTCAATTCATGCTAGCTTGAACAAGCTATTTTCGGTTAGTAACTGTGGTATTAGATAAGCAAAAACTGGAAACAGAACTTTCGATAGAAGGTAAAAATACTGACTTACCTTTTTGTTTACATATTTTTGATACTGTCGCTTCAACCAACAAAACTGCGTGGGAATTGCTTGGGAAAAAACCTGGTTCGGGATGTGTAGTAATTGCAGCACAACAAACAAGCGGACGAGGACAATGGGGTCGTCAGTGGTTATCCCAGGAAGGTGGATTGTATCTTTCTTTCGGTTTTTCTCCTCAATTAGATATTAATTTAGGCTATCAGTTAACTTTAGCAACAGCATGGGGGATTGCCGAACAACTGAGAAAGTACGGTATTGATGTTGAAATCAAGTGGCCTAATGATTTAGTGTTAGATAGTCGTAAGTTAGGCGGAATTCTTACCGAAACCAAAGTCCGTGCCGGTAAAATTACTCAAGCGGTGATTGGAGTCGGGATTAACTGGAAAAATCCGGTTCCACCTACGGGAATTAATTTAGATGTTTGGAATAGTCAAGGTAATTCGGCTAATATTCCTTGTTTAGAGAAATTAGCTGCTGTAATTTTACTCGGAATACATTCCGGTATACAGTGTTTGGAAGAAGAAGGAGTCAATATATTATTGTCTCGCTATATTAAATTGCTTTCTAATATGGGCGATAAAGTTTATGTGAATGACGAAGTTTCCGGAACAGTAGTCGGTGTTACGAATACAGGAAATCTTCATCTTCGCAGGTCGTCAGGGGGTAATATTACTGAAACACCCGCATCTATTTACCTTGAGCCAGGTACAATCAGTTTAGGCTACCGTAAATCTTCGGTTTAGATTGCGGCTTCTTGTCCAAAACTTTATATGGAGACAAGAATTTTGCTGAGATTATCTGTATCGAATAACTACACTTTCTTACTATTAGAACAAAATGACGCAGCGCAAGAACTCTGCCAATAACAATTCGCAGTCCGCATGGCAGCGGTCGCTACCGGCTCAAAGCCTTTGCTGGCTTGGCAGCTTTAGCTTACTTAGCAGCGGCTTTGTAGTTGCTCAAACATCTCCGGGAATAGATAATATTGTTCCGACTGTGAAATCTTCACAGGCTTCAAGCACTAATAAGTTATCCCAGGGTAAAGCTGTTATTATTAGTGGCGCTCCCAGAGCGGAATCATCTAGACCTAAAGTCGAATTTTCCCAACGTCGAAATAGACTTAGACAAAGGTTGTCGGTTAAAAAATCTCCCGCTTCTTCAGCGGCCAAAAAGCCAAAAGTCAAAGTTACGACGAATAAGAAAAAAGGGAATAATTTAAGAACTAGATTAAAACGTTCTCGCACCAATTCTGTAGTTGTGAAGCTGAAAAAAAAGAGAACACCAGCTAACAACCCAAGAGTAGTTATTAAAAAGAAGAATCCAAATTTAAAGCCTAGCGCACCAAAGATTCGTATTGCTTCACCCAAAAAGCCTCAGACAATTCTTCCTAGAACTACTACCGTAAGAAAACCGCAGAAAGATTACAATAACGCTCTAATTGACCCCACAAATTACGGTAAAAAGTATCAAGCACCATCATCTGTTCTAGTTACAGGACGTAAAACAGGTTGTACATCAGTTGCTAACGGACAAGGATTTTCCGGTAATTGCGCGACTTCTGGTCAAAGAGTAACTTCCAGCAAAACCAATCCTGCGAAGAAAACAACACCTAGCTGGTTAAGAGCAAGTCAAAATGCTTCCGTTGCTAAGACACCTTCGAGAAGCGTTGCTGCACAAACCAAGAAAATTGCACCCTCTCAAGCAGTTAGTTCAAGGGAAGTAACTAAGACTGTATTACCATCTGCTCGGGCTAATACTTATCGTGCCACCAAAACTATCAAGCGCGTTGCTTCCGTTACTCCCAATATAGTTAAGAAGGCTGCTAAGTCTGCCACCCCAACTATTCGTCCTAAAACTGCAAGTAGAGCTGCTTCTCCTAGCCTACCCAAGCAAGCATTTAATCCCAATCGCTTTATTCCGCAACCAAGTAGCTTTACTCCCCAAGCTACATTCAGCGAACAACCGATTACACCCAGCGGTGGAATGCTGCCAGCACCAGTAATGGCGAACAATTTCGCACCTCGTCCTAGTGCAGTAGCTTACGATATCCCACTTGCATCTGCACTGCCAAAAGTTGCTTATAGCGGCCCTGCTTACAACCCCACCGGATTAATATTTCCTCTTTCCGTACCTTCTGCAATCAGTTCTGTATTCGGTTGGAGACAACATCCCATAAGCGGAAACCAGCGTTTCCATACCGGTATAGATATTGCTGCGGCTAGTGGAACTCCGGTTGTAGCAGCTTATTCAGGAAAAGTCGAAATTTCCGATTGGGTAAGCGGTTACGGTATAACTGTTATCCTTAATCACAACAGCGCTCAACAAACACTCTACGGACACATGTCTGAAACATTTGTTCGTCCCGGTCAGTGGGTGGAACGAGGAACAGTTATCGGTAGCGTGGGCAGTACGGGTAATTCTACCGGACCTCACCTGCACTTTGAAACACGTCAGTTAACTCCCAACGGTTGGGTAGCAACAAACCCAGGGGCACAATTACAGGTAGCCCTTAACCAATTATTGGAATCTATACAAACAGCGCGAGTCGTCAAAAGTGAGTAACGAGTAGCGAGTAATGAGTAACGAGTAACGAGTTATTATGTTGAGAATTGATGCTCCGCGAGCCAGTAAGAATTAGTATGTTACTTGCTACTCTCTACTTGCTACTCGCTACTCGCTACTTCCTTCCTACAAATATCCGTGCTGGGCTAAAAATGTTGGCGTGATTTCATTTTGGGTAGAACCAGATGGAACTGAATTGTTTTCTTTGCCAAAATAAATAAATTTCTCTACGTATTTACCGAGAATATCACCTTCTAAATTTACTAAACTGCCGGGAATTAAATCGCGAAGATTTGTTTCAGCGTAAGTTACAGGAATGACCGCGACTTTGAATTGACAAATTTCCGGTTCATATTCAGCTACAGTAAGGCTGATGCCATTGATAGCGATACTGCCTTTAGGTACTATATAGCGTTCAATCGTTGATACTGCTTCAAATGTCATTTCCCAAGAAGTTGCTGTTTGTTCGGCACTAATTAATTTTCCGATACCGTCAACGTGTCCCATGACAAAATGTCCGCCGACTTTACTTCCAACTCTTAGAGAAGTTTCTAGATTAACGTAACGCTGCTGATTTGCTACTTCACTTAAAATTGTACGACGTAAGGTTTCTGGGGAAGCAGTGGCAATAAAACCGCCTGCGATCACGTCTTCCACTGTCAAGCAAACTCCATCAACTGCTACGCTATCACCATGAGCTAAGTCCTGCGTAATTGCCGACCATGAAGAGTCTGGGCTACTAATTTGCCAAGAATCTCCACCAAGGGGTCTCATCGTTCCTAATGCTTGAATTATTCCTGTAAACACGGCTTTTTTGTGCGACTAACTTTATATATTGCTTATTTTCAACTTAAATTAATTAGTAATTCTGCCATAATTTATTACTCAAAAGTATTATTTGTTACTTGATAATGTATAAAACCATAAACACATTTACATTGAAGAGAGGGCATACTGGGTTAAGTAGACTATTGTAGAACCAATAGGGTTAGACCTTGACTGGTGTTCATAACCATTTGGGAGTTTAATATAGGCAATTATAGAATTTTTATGCTTATGTTTGAAGTTTTTCAAACTTGCTCAGGCAAGAGTATTATTTGTTACAAAATTTATCGAAGCGCTCAAAGGAATGTAGAGGCATAGCCGATGATTGAAATGAAAGTTGCTGGCATAGCATTGGATGCAATTACTCGCAGTCCAATAGTACTTTTAAAAGATGCAACAGACCGCCGTGCTTTGCCAATTTATATTGGTCAAGAACAGGCAAGAGCAATTATGGCAGCACAGGAGAATCAAAAAGCTCCAAGACCCTTAACTCATGATTTGATTGTGAATATCCTGGAGGGGTGGGATATGGTTTTAGATAAAGTGGTAATCCACTCCCTGCAAAAAGACACCTTCTATGCATCTTTAATTTTAAAGCAAGGTGACACCCATAAAGAAGTTGATGCTCGTCCCAGCGATGCTATTGCTGTTGCTTTGCGGACAAATTCGCCAATTTGGGTAATGGAAGAAGTGGTTTCAGAAGCTTCAATTCCGGTGGATAGAGATGCAGATGAAGCCGAAAGAGAAGAGTTTCGGAAATTCGTTTCCAATCTCCGTCCAGAAGATTTAATTAAGCGTTTTGGTGATAGTACTAGTAATAGCTAACGATTTTAGATTGGGGATTAACGATTTTAGATTTGGGATTATGTCCTTACGGACACGCTCCGCTAATGGATTTTGGATTGATAGGATGCTATTTGTATACGCTGCTATAAATATCTATGAAAATCCATAAAAAGTCCTCCATTAATAATCTAAAATCTAAAATCTAAAATCTAAAATCCAAAATAATAATGATGCAATACCGACGCTTCGGGAAAACAAATCTACATTTATCAGTGTTTTCCCTGGGAACAATGCGCTATCTGGCTTCATTTGAAAATGCGAGACGGACTATTCAAGAAGCGGTAGCGCTAGGGATTAATCATGTGGAAACTGCAAGTGGTTATGGTAAAAGTGAGGAGTATTTAGGTGAAGCGATTAAGGCTGGATTGTCTATATCCCGCGAACAGCTTCGTATTACCAGCAAAATCCCACCCACAGTTGATGCTGATACCATGCGTCGGTGCATCGACAAATCTTTAGAAAATTTGCAGCTAGATTATCTTGATTGTTTGGGTATTCATGGCTTAAATACGCGGCAGCATCTTGATTGGGTGCGGGCTGAAAATGGCTGTATGCAAGCGGTACGTGAAGCGGTTGCGGATGGTAGAGTGCGTCACGTTGGTTTTTCTACTCATGCACCGCTAGAAGTAATTTTGGCAGCGATTAATACGGATTTTTTTGAATTTATCAACCTGCATTATTACTATTTTTTTCAGCGTAATCAAAAAGCGGTTAAGTTAGCTGCTGAGAAAGATATGGGTATTTTTATCATTTCTCCTGCTGACAAAGGAGGAAGATTATATACTCCACCAGAAAATTTAATAGAGTTAACTTATCCGTTTTCTCCCTTAGAATTGAATTATCGTTTTTTACTCAGTGACTCTCGTATTACAACGTTGAGTGTTGGTGCTGCGAATCCTGAAGAATTAATTGAACCGTTGAAAGTTGCCGATCGCGACGGGGAATTAAGTTTAGAAGAGATTTCAGTATTTGAGAAATTAGAACAGCATCAAAATATTGTATTGAAAACTGAAAAATGCAGTCAGTGCTATGAATGTTTACCCTGTCCCGAAAATATAAATATTCCGGAAGTACTGCGACTGCGAAATTTAACAGTTGCATACGATATGGAAGATTACGGGAAATATCGGTATGGGATGTTTGAGAATGCAGGACATTGGTTTCCGGGGATGAAGGGAAGTCGGTGTAGTGAATGTGGGGATTGTTTACCGAGGTGTCCCGAAGAGTTGGATATTCCCGCTTTGTTAAGGGATAGTCATGAGAGGTTGAAGGGGAAAGAAGGGAGGAGGTTGTGGGAGTGAATACAATCGGTTCCTGCTATTTTAAACTAGACATTTATAAGCTGTTATTAAAAAAGTAAATATTTACCTTTAGTATTGATTTGCTTTCGGTTACTATACAATACGCACAACCGCTAAGTAGTATGTGCAACATACATCTTAAGTATTAGTAGTGATTTCAAGCATATGAGTATTCGACCTGATAATTTAACTCTTGATAAACTACTTCAAGGAAGATTGTTTAGAATTCCAGATTACCAAAGAGCTTATAGCTGGGAAACAAAACAGCGGAATGACTTGTTTGAGGATATTAAAAAGCTAGCGAAAAATCCAAACAACGAACGTCATCATTTTATGTCAACTGTAGTATGTTTACAAACAAAACAAAAAGAAGAAGTAGGTGCAGATGAATTTGGTATATTCTATATAGTTGACGGTCAACAACGCCTTACTACTTTAATTATTTTGCTTAAAGCTTTAGCGAAAGCACTCGCCAAAGGGGATGAAATTGAGCGTAAAGAATCATCAAAGCTATCCGAACTTTTAGTTAAAGAGAATGGAAGGCTTATTTTATTGCAAACTAATCATGACAATAAGCTACTATTTAGAAATTATTTAACAAAAGGTAAAATACCTATAGAAGAAGATCTAGAAACTTCGGCAGATAAAAATATTATTAGAGCTTTTAATGAATGTGAAAAATTTGTTAATGAATGGAATCGCAACCCAAATCTAAATCTAATTTCGCTTTTAAAATTAGTTAAGAATCGTCTTGATTTTATTTTCTATGTTCTCGATGACGAAGGAGCTGTACATACAACTTTTGAAGTATTAAACAGTAGAGGGCTAGAAGTAGATTGGCTTGACAAATGTAAAAGTATATTAATGGGTATTGCTTGTGAAAAACTTGCAGATGCTAGTCAGGAACATATAGAACAAATTCATGAATGTTGGTCAAAAATATATAAAACAATAGGTCTTAAGAAAATAGAGGGGCAGGAAATTTTAAGATTTGCAGCAGCTCTTGAAGATTCAAGTGCAACACGCAAGATAAGTACTGCCGAAAAAGCTATGGAGTTTTTTCGTGAGAAATGTCAAAATAATGCAGAATATACAATAGATGTTTCACAAAAATTTTTAGATATTGCAAAAGAGCTACGGAAATTGGTTACAGATAGACGTTTAAAAGCTGTTAGCAAGATATCACATGCAAGATTGCTAGCAATAGCCATTAAGCTAAATAGAGTTTTAAATGAGAGTGAAAAACAAAAAGTTTTAAATGAATGGGAAAAAGTAACATTTAGAATATTTGGATTACATAGAAAAGATGGTAGAACAAAAGTAGGCGAATATGTACGTCTTGCAAGATATATTTTCCAAGCAAATGCTAATACTCTTTTTGATGAAATAAACCAGAAAGTCGCGAATTTAGGGAAGGAATACCCCTCCAGTGAAATAGGTAAAAAAATACGGGAAACAAACTGCTATGAAGGTTGGGAAGATGAACTAATTTATTTCTTATACTGTTACGAAGAATTTCTAACGAAAGAATATGGTGGTTCAATTAGCAATGAATTGTGGGTACAAGTATGGAACTCATCATCTACAAAAACAATAGAACATATACATCCACAAACAATTAATGATGCTTGGCGTGGAAAACTAGGAATTAAAAAAGATTATATTGGAAGACAAACTCAACGCTTAGGAAATTTAATTATCTTACCTCCCAGTGTTAATTCTATTGCTGGTAACAAATCTTTCCAAGATAAAAAAGAAATTTATAAAAAGCATAGAGGATTAAAAATTCTTGAGGAAGTTATTGCGCTAGATGATTGGGATGATAAAACTTTAAGCGAGCGAGAAGACAGACTTATTACATGGGCACAAAACGAATGGGCATAAATTTTCATTCTGCATGCGAAAAGATAGCACTTACAATACTTCTCCCACCACCAACGCTACAATCACAATGGTGTAATCAAACTGCTTCCAATCCGCTATGACAACCAACTCCTCACAAAAATTACCCGAACTTCTCGCTCCTGCTGGTAATTGGGAATGCGCGAAAGCTGCTGTAGAAAACGGTGCTGATGCGATTTATTTTGGTTTGGATAAGTTCAACGCTAGAATGCGTGCGGAAAATTTCACGGAAGCGGATTTACCGGAGTTAATGCAGTTTCTTCACCTCCGTGGAGTCAAAGGGTACGTCACTCTCAATACTTTGGTTTTTCCCCAGGAGCTTAAACAAGCACAGCGCTACATAAAATCAATTATTGCTGCTGGGGTTGATGCGGTTATCGTTCAAGATGTGGGGATTTGTCGTTTAATTCGTCATATTTCACCGGATTTTCCCATTCATACTTCTACTCAGATGACGGTGACTAGTGCGGTTGGGGTGGATTTTGCGAAGGAACTCGGCTGTAATTTGGTGGTTTTGGCTCGGGAATGTTCGATTAAGGAAATTAATAAGATACAGCAGCAGACACAATCAAGTTCCTTACCCTTGGAAGTTTTTGTTCATGGTGCTTTGTGTGTTGCTTATTCCGGACAATGTTTGACGAGTGAAGCTTTGGGAGGTCGTTCGGCTAACCGTGGTGAATGTGCCCAAGCTTGCAGAATGACCTACGAGTTAATCGCAGATGGAAAAACTATAAATTTAGGCGATCGCCAATACCTTCTTAGTCCCCAAGACCTTGCAGGAATTGATGTTTTACCTGATTTAGTCAAATCGGGCGTTAGTTGTTTGAAAATTGAAGGACGTTTGAAGTCGCCGGAGTATGTCGCTAATGTGACTAAGGTTTATCGCGATGCTTTGGATGGGTTAAAGGTCAAAGGTCAAAGGTCAAAGGTCAAAGGTTCTAAGAAGTCTGAGGAAAAATACAATCTGGAAATGGCTTTTTCTCGGGGTATTTATACGGGATGGTTTGAGGGAATTAATAATCAGGAATTGGTTCACGCTCGGTTTGGTAAGAAGCGTGGAGTGTATTTAGGAGAAGTTAAAAGTATTCGCAACGAAAAAGTAACAATATCATGTAGAGACGTTATACATAACGTCTCCTCCCCACCGATTAAACCCGGTGATGGTGTGGTATTCGATTGCGGACATCCGGAAGCGAAGGAGGAAGGAGGTCGAATTTATGGGGTGGAATATCAAGCTGGGGATGCTGTACTGAGTTTCGGGAAAGGTAATTTAAATTGGGGAAAGATTCACGTTGGTGATAAGTTATGGAAAACTTCAGACCCGGAACTTGATAAGCAGTTACGACAAAGTTTTGCAGGAGATAAACCGAAGTTTCAGCGTCCGATTGATGTTGAAGTACATGGGGAAGTTGAAGGAAATTTGATTGCTATTGCTCGGGATGAAATCGGTAATTTAGCTAAGGTTGAATCTGGAATTACTTTAGTAGAAGCTCGGAATAAACCTTTAATAACGGAAAAATTACAAGAACAATTCGGACGTTTGGGTAATACTCCTTTTTATTTAAATGATTTGATAAATAGCATTAACGGTGAGTTGATGTTACCCGTCAGTGAATTAAATAAAATGCGTCGGGAAATTGTTTTAAAGTTGGAAGAATTGAGAAGTCAGCCTAAAAGATGGGTAATTAATGAAAATGCTTCTTTGAAAAATTTACTTCCTTCTATTAATTCAAATAATTCAACATCTAATATTTATGATTCTACAAATTTAATTGTTTTAGTCAGAAATTTAAATCAGTTAAAAGCAGCATTAACAACCGGAATTACAACAATATATTGTGAATTTGAAGACCCGAGGAAATATAAGGAAGCAGTTGAAACAGTTAAAAAATATTCTCCCCCCATCTCCCCCTCTCCCCATCTCCCCCTCCTCTTCGTAGCTCCTCCAAGAATAACGAAACCTTCGGAAAATTGGATTTTACAACAGGTAATTAATTCTAATGCTGATGGTTATTTAATTCGGAATTACGACCATTTTAAATTTTTTGCTGATGAAAGATGTATTGGAGATTTTTCGTTAAATATTGCTAATCCTTTAACAGCGGATTATTTTAAAAACAAGTTTAATTTAGAACGTTTAACTGCTTCTTATGATTTAAATATTCATCAACTGCAAGATTTATTAAAAACCTCCCCTCCCGATTGGTATGAAGTAACAATACATCAACATATGCCGATGTTTCATATGGAGCATTGCGTATTTTGTGCTTTTCTTTCTGATGGTACCGACTTCCGCAATTGTGGAAGACCTTGTGAAGAATATGAGGTGAAAATTAAAGATAGAGTCGGAACCGAACATGTTTTACAAGCTGATGCTGGTTGTCGGAATACGGTATTCAACGGTACCGCTCAAACTGGTGCAGAATACGTTCACAAACTTGTAGATTTAGGTTTGCAGAATTTTCGGATTGAATTTGTTAACGAAACACCCGAAGAAGTCGAGCAAACTATTTATAGATATCAACAGTTAATTAATGGTGAAATTAAAGGTTCTCAGTTGTGGAGAGAATTGAATTTACAAAGTCAGTTGGGTGTGACTCGGGGAACTGTTGCTGGTAGATAGTTGTTTTTCTTAACCACAAGTAGGAGTTTCTATATCAAAAGACTTATTACGAGCAGCAACAAGTTCAATTTCTCCTTTTGAATTACGAATAAAACCAGTTGCTTCTATGATTATTTTTTTTTGATTATCAACCCTAGCGCTAGGGTTTTGAGATGGTGAAATACTATTTTGATTATCAACCCTAGCGCTAGGGTTTTGAGATGATCTATTAAAGGATGTTTTTTCTCGATTAACGGTGGGAAGTAATTCAACTAAGATTTTATTTCCATTAAACAAGTCACTGGGACTTTCTGGTAAAGCACCTCTTCCCAACACAATAAATTTATTTTCTCTTAAAGCTCTACATCCAGCTTCAACAGTCGTTGTATTTTTAAGGTTAGATGGTAACTCAATTGAACTAGCAACAGGGTTGAGGTCAAGCTGCTCTAACATGACTTGTCCGTTTAAACCAAATTCAGAATTTGCAGTAATATCGCTTTCGTCACTCAATTTTTCGCTGAATTTCAAGCCTAGTAGACCTTGAGTTGTAATATTGATATTACCGCCATTTCCTTCTACTGCATTGGCTATAATATCGCTGTTTTCTACACCAAGGATAATGGGAGAATTGATAGTGATATTGCCACCGTTACCTTTATTAAATGATTCTGTATCTATCAGGCTATTTTTCCTTAATATCAAAGAATTTTTTAAATTCAGATTGATATTACCACCTTCTCCAGATGTTGTACTAGCAGTAATTTGTCCTTGATTGTTCAAAATCGCAGCATCTGCATTAATGTCAAGATTGCCAGCATTACCTAAACTATCATGACGGACGGTAACCGAACCTCCATCCTCAACTTGAAGAGCAGCAGTATTGATTTCAATAGTACCTGCATTACCCGTTACCTTCAGGGGTAGTCCGAAACTCTGTAGAAAAGCTTCTGGTAGCAATATTCCAGCAGTTCTAATAGCGCTAGGTTCATCCACAAATGTTAGACCATTTGAACCAGAACCTTTAATTGATAATATTTCGCGAGCATTAATAACAATACTACCTGCGTTACCACCACTGAATGTAGATGAGCTAATTACGGCTCCTCCCGTAAGAGATAAAGCTTTTGTGTTTATCGTAATATTACCTGCATCACCATTACCACCAACAGCAGAAGAACTAATTATAGTGGACAAATTTATGTTGGGAGCAAGTTCTACTGATTCTGTAGCGTTAACAATAATATTTCCAGCAGAACCAGAACTGTTATTTACGGTGCTAACGAGGGCTGAATTTTGCATGAATAATCGTTCGGTATTGAGTTCGAGAATCCCACCATTTCCCGTTCCCAAGGTACGAATTTCTGCAATAGCACTAAATTGTTCTCCTTCCCTCCAAACGATATCTTTTGCTGACAAACGAATATTACCGCTATCAGCATCTGCAAAAGTAAATCCTCTTAGACCCCCTCCGTTATCTCGTCCGACAATTTTTGTAGCCGAAATTGAAATATCACCACCCCCACCGCTTTTAAATGCATCGCTAATTACACCACTCTGTAAGGATTTATCTGATGTAGTTCCGATAAACTCAACTGCACCAGTGGATTTTATATCAATACCTATAGCTGCTTGATTGCTTCGGTTTTCAATCAAAAGAATCGAACCATCTTGGAACAAGATATTTTGACCTTGTAATTTGATTGCTCCGATGTTACTTGCTTCTACAATACTTTGCTTTGTAAGCTGAATATCTCCCAATTGTGAAACATCGCTGTAGTCAAACTTAAATCCCAATTCGTTTGGATTAAAGTAAACCACATCAGGTGAGGTAACAGCCCCTAACTCAATTCTTCCATCTTCAGCACTAATAATACCTTTGGTAATTGAGATGTTTCCCCCAACCAGAGCTAGTGTATTGCCTGCATTAACGCTCAAACCTTCAGATATATTCCCCCTAGTTAAAGGTTGACGAGGTTGTGCTGATATTTGGTGACCTAGATTATTTACCTGAATACTGCTGGGATTTCTTCCCATTTGCAAACCCAGAGGAGCGCTAATAGTCAATAACGGTTTTTGCTCGGAAACTATAGCGCTATAGTTAAACCCATCTTCAAACAAGATACTTTCAGCAGCTGTCCCCAAAAACGAACCACCAATATCCAAGCGTGCATTTTCTCCAAATACAATTCCAGCAGGGTTAATTAAAAATAGATTTGCATTACCGTTTGCTTTAATTAAGCCATCAATATTAGATATATTTCCACCAGTTACCCGATTAATAATATTTAAAACATCGGTAGAATTATTGAAAGTTGCAGAACTACCCTTGGGAATAGAAAATTCCTTGAAGCTGTGAAATAAATTAGTTCCTTTTTGAATCCCGTTGAGAATAGTAAAATTGTTAGCGTTTGTATTAACAGTTGTATTGGTAGTGTTATCTGATAGTACCTCACAAGAAGCTGGTAACGTAATTCCTAAAATTATAAAACCACTAATAAATCCCGTTAGAGAAGCAATCCCTTTCATTATCAAAAACTTTTATTTCTGTGGATTTATATTTCCCATTTTTTTCGATAATTTAACAAAATAGATGAAAATAAAAATTTATACACCTACTTTTTACCTGTTGCTGAAAACGCTTAACATAGAAAGCATTAGATATTTTTATGGGCTTAACGGTAATTGAATCTGCCATCAGGTAGTACTACTACCGCAAAATTTCACGGACAATAAACGTAAGTTTCTAATTAGCAATTATCAGGATAAAATTTATGACAATTTCCATGTATCAAGCTTCAGTCCCTCCCCTTATTCACTCACTGAATAACCTTGTAACTATTCTTGAAAAAGGTGCTGCTCATGCTGAAGCCAAAAATATAGATCCTTCTGTACTGATTAATAGCCGTTTGTATCCGGATATGTTCCCTTTAAGTCGTCAAGTTCAGATTGCTTCAGACATTGCTAGAAGAGGTGCAGCAAGATTAGCGGAATCAGAACCACCAAACATTGAAGATAATGAAACAACTTTTTCCGAACTAATCGCTCGTCTTCAAAAAACTACTTCTTACCTAGAAACTTTAACCCCTAATCTTATTGATGGCTCGGAGGAAAAATCTATTTCTCTTCCAGTTGGTAAAGATACAATGACCTTGGAAGGAATGCCTTTTTTGCTTTACTTTGTTTTACCCAATGTTTATTTCCATGTCACAACTGCTTATGACATTCTGAGACATTGCGGAGTAGAGCTAGGTAAACTTGATTTTCTAGGGAAACCTCAGTCTTAAACCAAAGTTGATTGCTGCTGCGGTTGAATTAGCAGCAGTAATAAAGAAAAGATAATTATTTAATCCATTGCACTAATTAAACCCGTTAAAATAAAACATTTTTTACGAATTACATTAGCGAAGCGTCTCCCGGAGGGAGATATTACGAATTACGAATTATACTTACCCCTTGACCTTCAAGTTACTTGAAACTTTATACTGCGAAACATCAGCTTTGAGGAAGCAAGAATGTTTCGTATTGGTGAGTTTTCCAAAATTGCTCAAGTTCCGGCTAGTCTGTTGCGCTACTACGATGATATTGGTTTGTTTCGACCAATTGATTGCGATAAAGATACCAGTTACCGCTACTACAGCGTTCAACAGTTAACTCAACTCAATCGTATTCTTGCTCTCAAAGACTTGGGATTATCTTTAGAACAAGTCAAGCGTCTTTTAAAAGATGAAGTTTCCCCTGATGAGATTCGCGGGATGCTTGCTTTAAAAAAAGCGCAGATTGAGCAAACCATAGAAACAGAATCGACTCGATTACGAGCGGTAGAATCCCGTCTTCAACAACTTGAACGCAAAGGTGAATTTCAAAATGACGATGTTGTATTAAAAAGTCTACCCAGTCAACCATTTCTTTCTTTACGACGTAGTTTTAATAATTTACAAGAAACGTTGTTGATGATTTCAGAAATGAATCGAGTAGTTTCTGAACAAGTGAAAGTTAAATACTTGGGACGCTTTACAGCGGTTATTCATAGCGAACTGTATGAAGATAGTAATTGGGATTTGGAATTCGGATTTTTGCTCAACCAAGATTTAGATATCGCGTTTTCTTTATCTAATGGTTCTTTAATGAGCGTTAAAGAATTACCATCAGTGAAAACTGCTGCGACTGCTGTACGATTGGGTGGTCCTGAAAACGGTCATCTTTCCTACAGTGCTATCGGAACCTGGGCTGAAACTAATCAATACAAACTTATTGGTCGGGGTAGGGAAGTATTTATTGTCCCACCCAAACCCGGACGTGAATCAGAAATGGTTGTAGAAATTCAATTTCCAGTTGAACCAATTATTTCTTAACAGTTTTCTAAACCTTGTAACTAATTCTTGTAAATACTTAATCGTTTACTGGCTGATGGATTTATCCAATAGTCTCAAAGTCTGCTGTTCAATTCCAATCTATAAGGTACAAATCATGCAAATTAAAGAACAGTTTAGCGTTGAAACTTCTGCCGATAAAGTCTGGGAAGTTCTAGGACACAATTTCGACAGCGTAGCAGATTGGGCTAGTGGTGTATATGTTTCTCAAGGAAACACTAGCGATAGAGTTTTACTAAATGCTCCTTATTCTGGTCGAGTTTGTGAAACCGTTATCGGTCGTTTCGATGAAACGATTACCCGATATGACGAGGGTGAAAAAGTCGTTTCTTATATGGCTAAGGGTGATAAAATGCCGTTTTTTGTCAAACAATTATCTAATAGTTGGACGGTGACTTCTTTAAGTGATGATAAATGCCAAGTTGAAATGTGTATGGAAGCTTCCCTTTTACCCGTGTTCAACATAATAATGGCTCCGATGATGAGAATGCAGTTCAGTGGAGTTGTAAAGAAAACCATAGAAGAACTAAAGTATTTTGCTGAAAAAGGTGTTGCTCATCCTCGTAAGGTTGAAGCTCAGCAAAAGTATCAGTTAAAAGCTACTTAATAAACACTATTTATCAGGTAAAAAAATGACCATAGAACTCTGGATGCTTTTGGGAAGTGTGCTGCTTCTTTTTGTATTAATCATGGTGCAGCAACTTCATGTAGACTTAACTCTAGGACCAAAATACGCACTTTCTAATCGTGAAGAAGCGAAACCTAGTACGGGAATAAGTGGACGTATCGACCGGGCAATTTCAAACTTACGTGAAAACCTATTATTATTCGCACCTGTTGTTCTAGTGTTGGCGATCGCCGGAATATCAACGGGAATTACAAAGAATGGTGCTATCGTATTTTTTGTTGCTCGTATAGTACATGCTGTTACTTACGTTCTCGGCATTACGGGAATTCGTAGCTTTGCTTGGTTTGTTGGTATTGTTGGTATCGGGATGATGCTCTCAGGATTATTTTAATAATTCAGAATGGTTCAATATACCTTCTGTATAGGAATGGGGGTATGCATAAGAAATGTCTTAAAATACCTCCAAAAACCTCTCCAAAACTACCGAAACATCATTTTTACGCCAAATCATCGCAATACTAACCTTCGGTGTTTCTTCCATAAAATATTTATAAACGACTCCCGTCCGTTGTAAATTTTGCAGCGATTCCGGAACAATTGCAACACCAATTTGAGCAGCAACTAAACTTACAATAGTTTGCATTTGAATTGCTTCCTGAGCCAGTTGAGGACTGAAACCAAATTGCTGACAAAAGCTAATAATTAAATCGTAAAGTCCCGGAGCTAAAAAACGCGGAAATAAGATAAAAGATTCATCAACCAAAGATTTTAAACTAATTTTTTCTCGATTCGCTAAAGGATGATTTTCAGGAAGTGCAATAATTAACGATTCTTGAAAAACTATTTTTGAATTATAAATATCTTTATCTACAGGTGGACGAACAAAACCAACATCAATTCTTCCCGAATTCAACCAGCGTGATTGTTCATCTGTAGTTAATTCGTGCAATTCTAAATTTATGTCGGGATTGTGATTGCGAAAGTGTAATAGAAAATCCGGCAAAATATTATAAGCAGCAGAACTGACAAAACCAACAACCAACTGTCCGATTTCTCCTCGACTAACTTGTCTTCCCAAAAAGATTGCTTGTTCTAACTGTCGGAAGATTCGCTGTACTTCAATTAAAAAGACCTTTCCCGCTTCACTTAATTCCACCTTACGTTTAGTACGGTGAAACAATTCAAAACCTAACTCATTTTCTAGCTGACGGATTTGTTGACTCAGTGGGGGCTGAGCAATATGTAATCTTTCAGCCGCTCTCCCAAAGTGTAATTCCTCAGCCACGGTGACAAAATAACGTAGATGTCTTAATTCCATTCTTCGATTTTGGATTTTGGATTTTGGATTTTAGATTGGTAATTGTTAATTATATTTTTAATGTATTAATTATGCATCAAATCGATATTGGACATAGTTGAAAATCTTTTTTATGCTGTTAAATGTAAAGGGATTAATTCAAATAATGTAGAGACGCGATGTATCGCGTATCCAAATTATCCCATCAATAATTATCAATTAAAATGAATAACACAATCAAATCCAATAATAATTGGAACAGTTCGCTGTACCAAGATAAGCACGCTTTTGTTTGGAAATATGGCGAAAATTTATTAGAAATTCTCAATCCACAACCAAATGAAATAATTTTAGATTTAGGATGTGGAACGGGACAATTAACAGCGAAAATTACTGAATCTGGTGCAGAAGCAATCGGAATTGATGGCGCATCAGAAATGATTGAAAAAGCGCAATATAATTATCCTCAACTAAATTTTAAAGTCGCGGATGCCAGAAATTTTGAATTATCACAACCCGTAGATGCTGTTTTTTCTAATGCTACTTTACATTGGATTCCAGAAGCAGATGAAGTAATTAATTATATCAATAAGTCGCTCAAAGCTGGTGGAAGATTTATCGCGGAATTTGGTGGTAAGGGGAATATTGAATCAATTGTCAAAGCTTTGTACAGAGAATTAGAAAAAATTGGTTTTAACAATCCATCAGATTCAAATCCGTGGTACTTCCCCAGCATCGGAGAATATACTGCAAAATTAGAAAAACAAGGTTTTGAAGTTGTTTACAGCAATTTATTTTATCGTCCAACTTTATTACAAGATAAGGATAGTGGTTTAGCTAATTGGATAAAAATGTTTGCTGGTAATTTCTTTGAAGAATTATCAGAATCAGAAATTAATCAAGTTATTCAAGGTGTAGAGAAACAGTTAAAACCAAACTTATATCAAGATGGAAATTGGTTTGCTGATTATCGCAGGATTCAAATTAAAGCAGTGAAAACAGATTAAAGGTTAAAGGCTTAAAATTACTAACTCCTAACTCTTAAATCTTAACTTCTAACTTAATAAAAGACGTAGCACTGCTACGTCTCTACAATTTTTAATCCAAAATCAGAAATCTAAAATTCAATGCTTGACTCAATCTTTTTATTATTCACTACATCATTAATTGCAGGAATCGTTAATGGTGTAGCTGGTGGTGGTGGTTTAATTGCTTTCCCAGCACTTTTAATATCTGGAATTCCTTCAATCAATGCAAATGCTACTAATGCTACAGCACTTTGGTTTGGAACTGTTTCCAGTACTATAGCTTATCGTCACGAGTTTACAAATCAATCAAATCAACGGAAATTATTACTATTGCTAAGTTGCTTCAGCGTCATAGGGGGAATTCTTGGTTCTTACTTACTTTTACATACATCTCCAGCTAAATTTTCGGCTTTAGTTCCCTACTTAATGCTGATAGCAACGCTTCTATTTATTTTCAGTCAACCGCTGATAAAATTCTTAAATAAGCGCAGCCAAGATTCTCAAAAAATTCGCTTACCGCTAACCATTATTTTGCCTTTACAGCTAATTATTGCTACTTATGGAGGATACTTTGGTGGTGGAAGCGGAATATTGATGTTAGCTCTGTTGAATTTTACAGGATTACAAAATATCCACACAGTAAACGCTTATAAATGTTGGTTAGCAACCTGTATTAATGCAGCTGCTATTATCCACTTTACTATTGCTCATAAAATATTTTGGTTGGAAGCTTTGATTATGGCTTTGGGTGCAATTATTGGTGCTTATAGCAGTGCTTATTTAGCGAGAAAACTTCATCCTTTATGGATAAGAAGCTTTATTATCGGCGTTAGCTTGAGCATGACTTGCTATTTTTTTATTCAATAGAATATTCCCCCTCTCTTTAATAAGGAGAGGGGAAAGAGGTGAGGTTTATTTGCCTAAAATCAATATTAAAATACAAATAAAAATGTATTTACAAGTTTGCGTTTAATCCCTATGGTCGAAAAAATAATATTTGAAGATTATAATTATAAGGAAACACTTCTGTATTAAAAACAAGTCAATATTAATAATGACCGCAACCCACACATTTTTTTGTAGGGTGCTATAACTTTGACCATTTTGCAACATAGTAATACGGTTTGTATTGTCACGCACCAAACGAAGATTATAAAAATTACGGTCATTCCTAAATATATTTAAAATGATTCAATAAAAATTTATCATGCGTAGATTATCTATCTTTTTTAGTATTTTCATGAGTACAGCTTCTGTATTACCCATTCAATTTGTCAAAGCACAAGATTCTCGGATTCCCGCACCTTCTCAAGACCCATTAGAACTAGAATTATTGGTTAATCCTCAAGGTAATATAATTACAGCCGATACTATTTATCAACAACAATTAACCGTCCCTAGCTTATGGTGGGCACAGGAACAGTCGGAAAAGAAACTTTTAGAAAATTGGATAGCATATCCTCCCACTAATTCTGAAGCAGGAAGAGTTGATTTAATTGTCAACGAACAAATTTGGAACGAAGTACTTGAGGGTGTAGAACGTTATAGCTTTGTCAACCGATTGGGTACCGTAGCAAGAAGCTATGGCTACAATATTAGAGTTTTCAATGATGAAAAAGAACTCTTGGCAACCTATACCTGTAACTTGAGGTTAAATACTCCTTTATGTAATATTCAAATGAATAATATAGGTATTTTTTAAGGAAATAGGGAATAGGGAATAAAATAAATTATTATTAATAGTTAATTTAATAATTTGCACCATTCTTATGAAGCCCGAATAACTTCATTGAAATCAATTTCAAGGCTTTTGCTGAGAACCATACAACATGTGAAATACTATTTTTATTCCCCATTCGCAATTAGCAATTAGCAATTCCCTAACCCTTCTTCATTTCTTTAAAAAACGACTCATATTGCTCGGTGACTGGTTTTGATAAAGGAAGTAAAAATTCACTTTTATCGAAGACTTGAGAATTAATTGATAATATTTTTTTTAATTGCTCGGAAACATCAGATTCTTTGACATCAGAAATAGGTGAATTAGCCTTAGTAAGTAAAGCGATTTGTTTCCCTATTTCTGGTTTCCAGCAAAAATCAATCCATTTATTTGATAAATCTTCTTGAAGTTTATTTTCTTTATCTTCTTTATTTTCTACGTTGGGTTGTACCCATAAATCTGCCCAAAGCGCAGTTCCTGATTGTGGAACGGCTACACTAAGTCGCGGATAACGGGCTAGTATAGGGGCTACATCATTTGACCAACCCACTGCTAACCATGTATCTCCAAGAATTAACGGTTCAAGATAACTGCTTGAATTATAAAATTTAACTTGCTTATTTAATGTTTGAGCTTCTTGCTCCAAGTTTGGAACCTTTTGAAGATCGTCGGTATTATAAGATTGTCCTAATTTCTTTAAGATCAAACCAATAACTTCTCGCGATTGATTGAGCAAGGAAATTCGTCCCTTAAGTTCTTCTCTCCATAAATCGCTCCAATCTTGCGGTTCCCATCCTAATTTTTTAAATTTATCCTTACGGTAAACAATTACTGTACTACCCCAACGGTAAGGAGCGGCCCAAATTTGTCCTTGTTGACTTTGTAAACCTTCAACATCCCGTTTCACCAAATCTTGCCATTGTGGAGATAATTTATCCCAATTTTCTAGTTTTTCGCTAGACAATGGTTGAATCAGTTTTTTCTCTATGGCATCCTGTAACCAGTAATCCCCTAAAGTGACTAAATCAACTTTATTTGGCTCAGATTTACCAAATATTCGCGAGATATCAAACCCTTCTGATTCCTTCCCTGCTGTTTTTGGTTTCTGGTAACTTTGTAATTTCTTGAATAAGTCCCGTAATTGCGACACTGGAGAAAACTTTAACTGTGCTTTCTGCGACAATTCTTTCTCAAGTTCATCTTGAAATTCGTTAACTATCCTTCCCGGAATAGAACCTTTGAGTACCTGTACTAATAACTTTGGCTGTTGGGAAGCATTACACCCTACAAGCAGTTGGGAGATAAGAAGTGTAGATGTTCCGAACAAGAATGAGCGTCTGTGCATACTGTCAGTTTTTGGATTTGAAACGCAGCAATTATATATATTTTAAGAACCGCTTTCGCTGATTGTAACTAATATAGCCAGCAAATTAGGGAAATTGGAATTGGCTATGGATTTTATCGGTTTGACTCGCTAATCGTAAGTGTTGCGAGCAGAATCTGTATTTTTTAATATCTATCTTGCAATATTTTTGATTTATCTTTCTTCTAATCAATCTAATATTTAGATACAAAAATTAAATTTTTACACCATCTTAAGGATATTGCTACATGTAATCTGACATCTGGCTTTAATCAGTTTTTTTAATTATTTTTATATCTATATATCTTCCTTAATATACTGTCTCGAACATAATTATTTATAAAAATGTGCTTAATCACTCATTTCTGCTAAGAAATAAGCCTGAGAGATAAATTTAACTATATATTTAGATATAAATTTAACTTTTAGTTTCACGTCATATAAGCATTGTTATCAAAATCGTTAATGTAAATAGATTTTTCTTTATGAAATAAGGCAAATTTACAACCACCGCACTTTAAGAATAAATACCAAAAGTCTTGTCATACCTAGCTTTTATCAAAAAATTGGTCAAATATTTACTTGTAAAATTTTGATTTAAACTGCTGAATTAAAAGTTTCTATTTTCTTTATAATTGCCGTAAACTATTGATATATATAAGTTTTGGTTTAAGAAAATATGCGTTTATTTTTTAATTTCTCAAATCATAACCATTAAAGTATTTTTTTTACATTCACTTGTGAGCAATTACACTCATCATTATTTAGATTTATTACCAATTAATGAGTAAGGTATAGACTTTCAAAATAAAAGCTTGAACGTTAAATAAATCATAAGTATAGTTAACTTTAGCTATAGAAAGAATAATATAGAGAGACATATTAAACGAGGGTATGAAATGGAGCAGTTAAAGCATCAAGTGTTGAGCTTAAGTACTAAGCTTGACGAACTTTATCAGGTGGTTGAGCAATTAGATGGTAAAGTTTCTCAAGCTTTAACGGAACAGAAATTAGCAGCAGCCTGCCAAAGTCAAGACAAAAATGAAACAGTTGGTGATTTAGGACAGTATCAATTAAAGGATTCGATTGGTTTAAATCCCGAACTCGAACATAAAGATGTATTAGTCGATGATGTTTTTTTAGACGCAAATACAGACACAGGGGACAAACACATAACCCCAGATATTCAGATTCAAAGACTAACAGCACAACTAACAGCAGCATATAATCGCATTGCTGCATTAGAAGAACAGCTATTGCTAAAAAGAATCAATTCCTAAGCTGTTTGAGCTAACAGGAGGAGCTTTCCAAACAGAACCGAAAATTGGCTGCTGTCTGTGCTACGTCAATCCCTACCCTTGCCAATAACGGTCTAATTGAGCTTCTATTGACTTTATAAATTGGTTTTGTTGCCAATTTTTGCTCAAATAGGCAGCAATGCAAGCACCTCCAGCACCCATACCCTCCTTAACAAAGCCTTGTTCGTAAGCTTGTAACTGAACGTAACGAGAATCATCAAAACATAGCTCGGTAGCAAGTAAAGATGGTGTAATACCACCTTTTCTACCTATCTGCTGAGCTAATTCAACAGTATTACCAGTAGAATCCGATGCAACCCAACGAGTAGTACCCACAACTACTTCATTATGTTGCCAAAATATATCGTAAAATTCACAGATTGCATTAGCTAAAGCAAACACGGCTAGCATTTGCGTTCCACCAGCCAGTAAAACACCCCCACTACGACTAGCAGAAATAGCCATTCCAGCCACAACAACCTGCATCGGGTCTCCCACCCCTGCAACTAATTGCAGTGGATCGGTTCGATTTTGGATTTTGGATTTTGGATTTTGGATTTGTTCTTGTCCCCTTGTCTCCCCCTCTCCCCATCTCCCCCTCTCCCCCTCTCCCCCTCTCCCAATCTCCCCCTCTCCCAATCTCATTTTCCGCAAACCTGCTTGAACAATTTCCCATTTTTGAGCGTGATTGCAAACGGGATGAGAACTATTAACCATACCTTGAGCAGCAATACCCAAACCCGTTAAAATTGCTAAAGCAGTGGTAGTTCCACCAACAACGCATTCACCTATAACTAAATAATCGTTTTGCTGATTGCGGGAAAGTTTTTCACCCCAAATCATCCCTTGATTAAATAAATGTTGTACCGTGGCTAAATCCATTGCTGCACCTTGACTCAAGCATTTAGCCGGTACACCTTGTAAATCAATTGTTGGTACGGTTGGTGGTTCGAGTAAACCTGCATTAAATAGGTGAACTGGGATATCAAGTTCCTCAACTACAGCACGAGTAATAAACACCGGAGAAGCACCCGCAATCAATGAAGGTAGAGGATACTTTCCCCTTTGACCCGCACCGTAGTATAAAAATTCAGCATCCGCCAAAGCAGTATACTTTCGGTCATCAGGAGTACTCCCGGCAGCCGAAATACCTGGTAACAAGCCAGTTTCAGTAAAACCCAATACGCAAGCAAAAGCAGATTTTTTCCCCCGATACTTAGAAATCCAACTTTCACCTTGAGTAATATTTGTATATATGCGAAACATGGGAACAGTTATCAGTTATCAGTTATCAGTTATCAGTTATCAGTTATCAGTGACTAGTTAGGAGTTAGGAGTTAGGAGTTAAGAATTAGGAGTTAGGAGTTAAGAATTAGGAGTTAGGAATTTTTAATAAGTAGTAAGTAGTAAGTAGTAAGTAATTTCTATTCTTACAGAGTTTCCTAACCCTCTATTGCCTACTCATTACTCATTACTCATTACTCATTACTCATTACTCATTACTCATTACTCATTACTCATTACTCATTACTCATTACTCCCAATCCCCAATTATTCATAATCCATTAAAACCTGTACCCATTGCGGCGGACGGGGTATGGGGTTGCCTAAGCGGTCTAGTAGTAACCATGCTGCTACATGCACTACAAATAAATATACGAAATTATTAATTAATATTAAACAAATGGCTCCTATTTGAATCAAAAAGGGATTAGGAATTGCGAGGATTCCCAAGGTGAGGAATAACCATTCTAGAAAATTGGTGACTTGATTAATCAAGTAAATCCACAGGTCTTGACCTGAGAGTAGGGATAGTAGCCATAGCCGAAAAAATACTCCTATCGTTCCTAGGAGGGTGGCTAAGCTGATGGAAACAATCCACGGAACGCGACGTTGCCATGCCGAACCTAGTAGTACTCCCATAAAGGCATATGGAATTACAAATAGTATACTTCTAGTCGGCCCCATTAGTACTAGTAGCAGCAAACCACAGGTTAATGCTGACATCCATGCTGCTCTGCTATTCCAACGGAGGTAGACTAAGGCGATGGGTATGGGGAAGAATATTTTGAGTAGACCTAGAGGAAAATAAAAATTAATAAACCAAATCAAACTAGCGGTGCTTGCTAGAAATGCCGTTTCGACCATTTTGAGTGGTGCATCGGCTTGAAGTTCAGGTCTTTCTAAATGTTGGTTTTCGGTATGATTTTCCGGTACGGGATTGGATTTTTTGGAATTAAAGGAATTGTTTCCTCCTTTATCATCCGCAGAAGAACTAAGAATATCCATGTAAAAAACGCGCCGTGTAATTCGTTAAACTATCATCTTTTCTAACGCTGATACATCGGGAATACAAATAACTTCCCCACTGCGTTTGATTAATTTCTTCTTTTCTAACTTAGTTAACACTCTGGTTACAGTTTCTCGCGCTAATCCGCTTAAACTGCTTAATTCTCGATGGGGTAAGTTAGGGATTTCCACACCTGTGGAATGTTCTATTCCTTGTCCTTCTGCCAAAAATAATAAAGTATCTGCTACGCGAGAAGCAGAATCCGATTCCCGCAATCGTAAGCGTCGGTTAACCTGTCGCAAGCGTCTGGCCATTAGCTGCGCTAGTCGCACTCCCGCTAAAGGCTCGGTGTTAAGTAATTTAATAAAATCTTGAGACGGTAAACTACCTATCTGAGTAGAAGTTAAAGTTATCACATCGGTGGAGCGAGGTACTTCATCCAATGCGGCCATTTCCCCAAATAATTCTCCTCTACCAAGAATATTTAAGGTTAATTCTTTGCCTTCTAAGTTGTAAGTGCGAATTTTAACCCAGCCTTCTAAGATGAAATATACCGACCCTCCCCAGTCATTTTCTAGTAAAATAACTTGATTTGCTGGGTGAGAGCGACTAACAAGATTGCTCAAAGCCGATTTGATGGCGGTTTTTGGCAGCCCTTCAAAAAAAGGAGTTGAGCGAGTAATATCTTTGGCGGAGGGATGCAAGCTATACCTATCTTCCATTGGGACATTTTGGATTTTATCGGTAATACAAATCACTTCCGGGCACTAACAGTTGATGGCTCAAGCTATCAAACTATAGCAAGGGCGAAAATACAACAAAACTTAACTATGTTACCTAAAAAAGGTGAACTAAGCAGTTTTAAGGATTGTAGTCAAGAAATATGGCACTGAAATTTAAGCTGAGTACAATTTGATAGTTAAGTGCCCTCAGCTAAAACCTACTAGTCCTATATTTCTACATTAACAGTAGTACTTCATTTAATTACTTCTAATGAATGCTTGAGTATTGCATCCGTTGATTAAAGAAATAGAGAAATCTGAGAAATAAGACTTTTACCCAGAAAATTTTGCTAACATGACAATTTTTAACGTTCAGGACGCAAGATCGCAAAAATTGGGTCGCGATTAATGCACTTAGTGGCAATATTGTATCAATAGTAAGAGCAATGGAGATGTTCGTACCGTCAAGAATGACAATAGCCCGATACCTACCTGATATGTAATGTCTAGCCAGTAGTTGTAAATTGATTGCATTCACGAAGGTTTTGCAGTGCTAGAGAAAGTTATTCGATTGTAGATTTTGAGAAAAACCCGACCATGCTAAAGGTTGTTCTTCCAAGGACAACCTTGTGAATAGAGGAATTTTAGGTTATCACCTGTTTGAAACCTAAAACCCAAAATATGAAATCCAAGATATAAAATCTAAAATTACTCAGTTATCAACCCTGTAAAGTTCACAAAGAGGAAAATCAACGTGACTCCCCGTGCAAATCAAATTCAAGAGATGATTGCAGATATTGATAAATTACTTCAACACAAAGGTAAGCGGTTGTGGGGGGTGATTTCTTCGACTGATGAACCACGTGAGGTTTTACAGCGTGTTCGAGATTTCCTCGCGAATGAAGCTTTATCTGGTGAAACTTCTCAAGCACAATTACCTCCTCTGGTTGCGAAGTTTATGCAGGAAGGACATCAGGACTTAGGAGAACCAAAACCACAACCACAAACTTCCGCTAATAATCAGCTTTACGAGTTAATTGAACCGGTCAAAGCAGAATTGAAAACGCTGTTAGAAGAAAGAGCGAATTTGGTAACTGAAATCCGCGAGTTGGAAAAAAAGCGGCTGCATGATTATTCTCTAGCGCAACAGTTAGCTTCTCAAGAGAAAATTATTTCCGAATTTATGCAGGTGCTAAGAAATCGCTTGGAAAACGATGTAGCGCTTCCGCTGACAGCATCTATTGACGGTGATTCTAACACTACGACTAAGAAAGCTCTCCCGGCTTCTATCGGTCAAGGAGATTCCACACGGGTAGAAAACCTAGCGAAATTAACTAGCGATTTAGACCAGCGGCTGGTAGCTTTAGATGGTACGGTAAATGTTGTTTTTGAAGCATTGCAGCGCAATATTCACGCTTATCACGATTCCTTATCCCAATCATTAGCAAGAATGCATTATAAAGGGGTTCAAGGAGAACAGTTACTAGAAGTTTTTATTAAAAATGTTGCAAATCTCTCCCCTGCTCAAGTTAATTCGGAATTAATCGAGCAAGTATCAGATGAGGTTAATGTTGAGACGATTGATGCTCAAAGTGTTGAATCAACTGAAACCGGTAATTTCAATTACGATTCTGAAACTGTTGAAACTGTTGAATTAACTGAAACTAGCAATCAATTCAATCACGATTTTGAAAGTGTTGAAAGTGATGCAGTTGATGAAAATATTGAAACTTATGGCCAAGATAATAACGATAATTTAGTTGTTACTCCCGACAAAAATATTGATAATATTGAGTTTTCTCAAGCTCAAGAAAATTTAGATTTAGATAACGATAATATTTATGTTTCCCCGGATTTTGAAGCCGCTATTTCTCAAATCGAGCAAGATTCTGTTAATGAAGACGACACTGAAGAACTAGAATTGACGGAAGAAATAGAAGAACAATTTGCACAAAATCAGGAAAACGAGCAAGTTAGTCAACCGGTTAATCAACAAGCAATCGAGCAAGAAATTGTTAAAGAACCAGATGCTTTTGATACTCCAGACAAAATGCAAGCAGTATTAACTGAGTTAAAAAAATCATCTTCAACAGAACAATTAGTCGCCGAAAAATCTTCATCTTCAGATAATGCTAACGAAGATGAAGTGGACGAACTTTATGCGAGCTTATTCGATAGCGAAAATTTAACTCCTTCCAGTCCACAAGCACCTCCAAAACAAGTTATAACTCAAGCAATTGATGTGGAAAATCATCCCACGTCACCAGAGCTTGATTCGCAATTAAAAGAGATACAAATAGAGAAAGAAGAGAAAGAAGAAAAAGAAGACAAAGAAGTTGTATCTCGGGAAGTAGTTTTTGAATATATTCCTCCAACAGCAACTGATGAAACTAGTGAATCTTCCGCTTTTGCTTCATTAGATAATCAATCACCCGAAAATCAATCACCAATCTTAGACCTTTCCTCTGGTGAATCTACTTCTCAAAATCCACAAGCAAATCAAACCGTTTCCAAAACCTATAAACGAAAACAAGCGAAGAGCGAAGATACAATTAATTCCTTAACGGAACTTTTGTTTGAAGAGGAACCAAAACCAGTTAAAAATTCCCAATTAAAATCCCAATCAAAATCCGAATTACAACCAGAAGAAATCACCACACCAGAAATTCAGCAAGAAACTGCTCCAAAACCACAAGAAATTACTCCACCAGAAATTCAGCAGCAAAAAACTGCTTCAACACCAGAAATTCAGCAAGCAAAACAACCAGAACCACCGACTCAACCAACCGAAGAAAAACCCCAACTCAAAGAAATTACCCTTCCTGTTAGTTCTCTTCGTCAACGAAATATTCCTCAACCAAAAAAAGAATTAGATTTAAGCACATTAAATACAACCACAATAAATACCCCACTTCCCCAAACAGAAAAAACTATTGCTGATTCAGAAGAAATATCCCAAGATAATTCGACTGGTTCGGTAAACAGTACCGAAATTCATCCAGTAAATCCCGAAGATACAGTTTGGTATTTAGGATTAGATATCGGTACCACAGGAATTTCCGCTGCATTATTAAATCGTTCCACAACACAAATACATCCGATTTACTGGTCTCAAGAAAATCCAGCAACTGCTCAAAGTCGAAGTTTCCGTTTACCAGCAGAAGTTTATCTTCCCAGAACTTCTATTAACTCCGATAAAGGGGAAAACGCAGAACAAAATATATATTCAGCATATCTAAAACCGTATTTACCAATTTCTCTTGCTTACAAAAGTATTTCCGAAACAGCTTCGAGCGAAATACGCCAAAAATGGGAGCCAATACTGCAACTCAATGAATTTTCCGCAGTTCCCTTGGTTTGGATTATCCGTTCCCTATCAAAACTGCTATTAACTTTAAAATCCGATTCCAATAGCACTACTTTAGGACTAACCGCGACTGCAATCGGTATTCAAAAAGAGCAATTTAGCAGCATTATCAATAATATTTCCGGTATCATTTGCACCTGTCCTTCCAACTGGTCGGAACAATATCGCTTTAACATCCGAGAATCATTAATAATTTCTCAACTAGTAGAGCATCCCCAACAAGTATTTTTTGTTGAAGAAGCCATCGCTAGTTTACTTGGAGAGCTTGAAGGAGCTAACGGTGAGATAGTCAAATTAGTAAATGACGAAAATTCTGCTCACACCGTCACCAGCGATAGTCAACTTCTGGGTAATACCTTAGTTATTAACATCGGAGCCAGCGCTACCGAAATGGCTTTAGTGGATTTACCAGAAGACAAGCAAGATTTATCACACAATGAATTTATGCTTCATGGCTTTACCTGTGGTGGAAAAGCAATGGAACAAGACATTATTACTCAATTATTGCTACCGTCAAAATGGCGCAAGCAGCGTAATCCGAAATCAAATGATGCGAATAGCGAAAATAATCCACTACATTGGAAACCCAATATTCCCGGTTTAGACCAAATACGCTTTTCCAGCTTAGGCTTAGAACAGCTAGAACTACCTCGTGCTGGGGAACCCGACATCAGCCAACGCATAAGTCTACAGCAAAGACTCGAAAGTTCACCCTTGGGTAAAGCACTTTTAGATGCTGCGATCGCACTGAAATTAATTTTGCAGCACCAGGAATCTTTTACCATCGAACTAGCAGACCAAAGATGGGAATTGCAGCGAAGAGACCTAGAAAGTCAAGTATTTGTCCCCTTTGTTCGTCGCATTAACCGCGAACTAAATAAACTATTAGTAGCAAGAGGTATACCCACAGAAGCAATTAACCAAATTGTGTTGTGTGGTGGTGTTTCATCCATCAGCGCAATCAGCCGTTGGTTACAGCAGAAACTTCCCAGCGCTAAAATTATTCAAGAAAAATATCTATCAGAAAACGGAACACCCGCAACTTCCCGTGTAGCAACCGGTTTATGCGTCCTAGCACTACACCCCTTAGTATTAGAGATACCCAGACAGCAATACACCGACTACTTCTTATTTACCGAACTACTGCGACTATTACCAGAAAAAGCCGTAACCTTCGGTGAAGTCATCCAGTTATTTGAATCGCGAGGTATCAACACTCGCACCTGTCAGCAAAGACTATTAGCCTTCCTAGAAGGAGAAATTCCCCCAGGTTTAGTACCAAGCAATCAAGATATGCAGTGGTTGAACAACAGTTCCGTACAAAACTCCAACTACAAATCAATCACATCATCACCATTATTTGATAAACAAGGAAGTCTTTCCTATCGTCCCAACCTGCGACAGCTACAACAGCTACGCAACTACCTTGACGCAATCAAAAACAGCGCTCATCAGTCCTTAGAAGAACCCTATACCGTTAACTTTGCTGTGGTCGTTAATGAATAGGAGTAGGGACCTAATAGTGTTACGTCTCCCTAGTTTACGGAGAAAACCATTCTTTCCTCTGTCCTCAGCCATTTGTAATTGATTGGTTTTTACGGTAAACCCTGGGAGACGTAGCAATGCTACGTCTCTACATTATGTCGGTAGAAAAACAAAACCATCACAGTTAATCAATCGTCTAACTCCCAACTATTCTCTCTTCACTACAAATTTGTTACATAACTTAAAAATCATACGTAAATTTCACAATACTGTAATGTGATTAGAAGATTGTGTAAATTTTATATTTTTGCCTACAGTGACGCATTTAGATTGTCTATATTGGCACTGGAAACTATAGAAAACAAGTAATAGTACGTAAAATGGTTTTCAATATTACTCCTGTACCACAAGTTACAAATAACGAAGACTCGATTTTAATGAGTCCACCTGAATCATTTATCTTAGGTTACCAATATATTCATCCTTCCCAGAAAAGTATTGCTAAAAGATTCATTGACATAGTAGGGGCAATTGTTGGATTAATCATAACTGCTGCCATCGCCATCCCGATAACAATTATCAGCTTGATAGATAACCCAGGTTCGATTTTTTACAGTCAAATTCGCTGCGGTCATAATGGGGAGACTTTCCGTATATGGAAATTTCGTTCCATGATTAAAGACGCTGATAAATTAAAATATCTAGTCAAAAACGAAGCCAACGGACATATATTTAAATGTAAAGAAGACCCACGTATAACCAAGGTGGGTAAATTTTTGCGTCGTACCAGTTTAGATGAACTACCTCAATTTTGGAACGTACTTAAAGGAGAAATGAGTTTGGTTGGAACTCGTCCACCCACTCCTGATGAAGTAATGAACTATCAACCACATCATTGGGAAAGGTTGCGGGTTAAACCAGGAATGACCGGAGAATGGCAAGCTAATGGACGCTCTTCCATCAAAGATTTTGAGGATATAGTCAAAATGGATTTAGATTATCAGCGTAAATGGTCTGTATCTTATGACTTATTTTTGATTATGAAAACGATTTGGGTTGTACTGAATAAAAGCGGTGCTTGTTAAAGTAATTGTCTATTGATGATTGCTTATTTTTTTCTAATCGTACTTTAAGTTGCTTTAACTAATAAGAAATAATCTCTAAATAAAAATAGTATCAGGGTTTTACCATTTTGTGTGAGAATATGCTTTTCTGAAGCCCCCGTTATCTCCTTAAATTTTAGGAAGTGATGGGGGTAATTTAGATTTTGGATTTTATATTTTGGATTTTGGATTAAATATCTTTTAAATAAGGGGAATTAATCTCTAAAAAAACCTCTAATAAGCATTTTTTCTATTTATTAATATTCGGATTTATTTACTTTAATCTTAAATAAAAATACAACGGTATTACTTAATAAAGTATTAACTAATTTATAATTAAACCGCAGAACTTAAAGTCGTATATTCTCCTTAGACTTGGATGAGCAAATAAGGAGTAGTATGGCTTTTTCAATCCGCTCGCTATTGAGTACATTTCTTGTATCCGCTGGTTTTTTACTCACTACTTCCAGCGCTAATGCTTTACCAGTTCGCAGCTTTACTCCTATCAATCGCTACGTTGTAGATGGGGCTGTTGCTGAAATTATTGCTGCTACACCCGATGGTATGACTGTAGTTTATACCAATGCTGACGACAAAAATATTGGTTTATTAGATATTAGTAAACCTTCCATACCCCAAGTAATTGGCACAGTTGATGTATCTGCTTTTGGCGAACCTACTTCTGTCGCTGTCACTCCTAACGGTCAATATGCTTTAGTTAGCGTATTGGATAAAACTAAAAAAATTGCCGACCAAAAACCAGGTACTTTAGTTTTTATTAATCTCCAAACAAAGTCAATTGTCGGACAAGTTAAACTTGCTGGAATTGGTCCCGATAGTTTAGCGATTACTCCCGACGGTAGCAAAGCAATTATTGCTATTGAAGACGAAGAAGATGAAGATAATCTTCCCGGTTCTCGTCCCGGTTCGGTAAACTTCATTACTATTAATTACAGCAATCCCAGTCTTTCTCAGGTTAATAATGTAGCCTTGGATCTACAGGGAATTGATGGAGTTAACTATCAAAAAGACCCGCAACCGGAATTCGTTGCGATTTCCAAAGATGGTAAAACCGCTGCAATTAGCATTCAAGAAAATAATGCAATTGCAATTATGGATATTGCTTCGGAAAAAGTAATTCGGATATTTTCTGCTGGTACATCAAAGCACGAACGTGCTGACTTGAAAAAAGACAAAAAAATCAGCTTCACTCAGTCTTTTGAAGGTCGTAGAGAACCCGATGCTATAGCTTTTACTGCTGACGGTAAATATATTATTACCGCAAACGAAGGTGACACCAAAAAGAAAACCTTCGGTGATGGAATTTATTCCGGTGGTAGAGGTTGGTCAATTTTTGACCTTGAAGGAAATGTAGTTTATGACAGCGGTTCTAGCTTAGAAGAAGAAGCTGTAATTCGCGGACATTATCCAGATGGACGTTCCAAAAAACGCGGTATTGAAGTAGAAGGTGTTGCTGTTGCTAGCTTCAACAACCAAGAATTTGCTTTTGTTGCTTCTGAAAGAGGAAGTTTCTTAGCGGTTTACGACCTCAGCAATATCAAAAATCCCCAGTTGGTGAGCTTCTTACCTACCGGAATGGCTCCCGAAGGAATTTTACCAATTCCTCAACGCAATTTGGTATTAACAGCTAACGAAAAAGACGGTACTATCGATACTTTTCGCAGTTCTATTTTCGATTTCAATCCTTTTCAAACCAACGGTGAACCAGATGTAGTTGGTACCTTGGAAAATCCATATGCTGCTTTAAGTGGTTGGACACAAGCTCCTGGAAATCCCAATAAATTCTACGCTGTACCTGATAACGCTGTTGCTCCTTCCAAAATTTTTAATTTGGAACTTCAAGGGAAGAAATTAGTTGTTACCGATGCTATCGAGCTTACCAAACAGGGAAAAGCTGCAAAATATGACCTAGAAGGAATTACAGTAGCACCGAATGGTGGTTTCTGGGTAGTTAGTGAAGGAGATAACCGTAAAGGTAAACAAAGACCAAACGTTTTAGTTAAACTCAACAATCAAGGTGAAGTTGAACAAGAAGTTTTTCTTCCCCAAGATGCTGCTGCTAAAATTCAGCGTTTCGGTTTTGAAGGAGTAACAACCAGCGCTGATGGAAGCAAGGTATATGTAGCGGTTCAGCGCGAATTCAAAGGTGAAGATAAGGTTCGCATTGCTGAATACAATGTTGCTAGTAAAACCTGGAATTATTATTTCTATTCTTTAGATACCGACAACAAAAAAGGTTGGGTAGGTAATAGCGAAATTGCTCGCGATATTGACGGTAGCTTCTTGGTAATTGAACGAGATAACCAAGGTGGTAAAAAAGGTGCTAGCAATGTCAGAGTTAAGCGAATTTATCGTTTTTCTCTTAATGGTGTCAGACCTGGTGAAACTGTTAGCAAGCAATTAGTTGCTGACCTTACCAAAGACTATGATTGGTACGAAGAGAAAGTCGAAGGATTAGCAGTTACTAATAACGGTTATTGGGTTATTAGCGATAACGACGGTGGTACAATTTCCACTCGTGCTTTGTTTATTGGTCGTTAATTTTAAGTGGTTCGTTTTTTTCAACTGTCGGGAGACGTAGCAATACACCCCGTCTCTACAAACCGTCGGAATAAATAGAAGACATGTAATCAATTTATTAAAACCTCTCTCCGTATTTGGAAAGGGGTATTTTTTGCAGTCATTAATGTTGTTTAGATTACCCTAAAGCTTATAAATCAGTATTTATATAGAGATGGGTCTAGGGAATACATAAATTGGAACTGTTCAAATTAAAACTATAAAAACTTAAAAAAATTAAAAATTAAATATCTAAATCAATTGATAAATCAAATAGTAAGCTCTTAAAAGATACCAATACTAATTCTTGTATCTATCTTTTTAAACCAGTTTCCGTACAAATGCTATCTAACCTCTTATCCCAAGCTTCTATAGGAACTTGAGGTAAATAAGCCAAATCAAACACAATACCAATTGTGGGAATTGATTCCCATTCGGGAGAACTCAAAAAGCGGTCATAATATCCACCACCGTAACCCAAACGATAATTTTGATAATCGCAAGCAACACAAGGAACTAAAATTAAATCAACTTGAGAAGGATTAATTATTGGTGAATCAGGTCTCGGTTCCTTAATCCCGTATTTACCAGCAATTAATTCATCTTCAGGTTTCCAAAAATGCCAAAATAAAGATTTCTCCACACAGCGAGGGAAACCCCAAGTTTTACTATTAGTTGAATTATTATCTAAGAATAAATAGCTTAAATCTGGTTCTTGACGAAAGCTAAAATAAGCAAGAACAGTTTTAGCTTGGTTAAATAAACTTGAATTATAAATATTTGTACAAATCAATTGACTTTTTGCCCGCCATTTATCTTGTGAAAAAGATTGACGTTGTTTAATGATATCGCGACGTAAGTCAGCTTTTTCTAATTTATTTTTTGTAGAATTCATGATTTTTAAACAAATAATTTTTAATATAGCGGTTTTCACACTTGATAGAAAACAAGTAAACTTCACCCCTCCTTAATAACTATGCATTACCCGCATCTTTCTAAACAAAACTAAAAATTACTTAAAATAATAGTGAAACTGTTGGTAGGTATAGTTTTGTTGATAGGGATTGATTTTGGGTAATGGTAAGAAGATGGAAAAATGGGCTGCTGAAGAATTAAAACAGGTAGATTTAGGAGATGTTCGTCGAAATAAGCGATTGAAGCGTTTAGTTGAAGATTTGGCATCTCAACCAAACAGTAGCGTACCTCAAGCTTGTGGAGATATTGCAGCAACAAGTGCAGCATACGATTTATGGAGTTCTCCTTACTTTCAGCCATCAGATATCCTCAATGGACACATAAAAAGTACGGTTGAAAGAATAAAAGAACATTCAGTTATACTGGCAATTCAAGACACCACAAATATTGATTTAACACATCACCCAAAAACAAGTGGTTTGGGTCATCTCGACCATAGAAAAACTTTTGGTCTGAAAGTACATTCAACATTGACAACAACAATAACAGGAGTACCACTTGGAATAATTAATCAACAAGTATGGGCTAGGGATATTGAAAATTTAGGTATGGCAAAAAAACGCCGTCAACGGGAAACGAAGGAGAAGGAAAGTCAGCGATGGTTAGACAGCTTAGAATTAACACAACAACTCGTACCTAGTGAGATACAAGTAATAAGGGTGGCAAGACTTACGCAAATGTTAAGAAAGATGTGACTAATGCATAGCCGCTGACTTGGAGAGGGGAAGGGGTGAGGTTTCCATGCATTGTATTGCACTCAGATAAAAAGCGCTATATTAATTATCTATAACAGCTATTTTTCTTGATAGAACAATATTATAAATGGTGCATTACGAGTACGGCAATAACGCACCTTAAATTTTTCCCTATCTTGAAAAGTTGCTCTTGGGGGTTTCCCCCAAGACCGCACTTTCCGCTATTCCCTTTCTAATTTATTCATACGATTAAAAACTAATTTTGAAATATCAGGGAATATTTGCCAATCATATGCATAAGTTCTATCTTCTCCGAAAACCACTAGAATGTAACTTTTTCCGTTAGGTGTGGTAATAATACCAGCATCGTTTCGAGAATTAGAAGTCCATCCAGCTTTTCCTTTAAAATCAACTTTATTTGGTAAAGATGCGCTTAAAAATCCTCTTACCGGGTTGAATTCATTAGGATTTTTATCATGTCTTTTTGTATCTCTGGTTTCAGCATCTATCGTTAACAGCTTCGCCATCTTTGAACTTGATTTTTCAGAAACAGACTGGTTTTTATTAATTTCATATAACAATCTAGCAACCTGTTGGGTCGAAATTTTGTTAAGATTTGGTTTCTCGGGATTATCTCGCAGTTTTAATTCTGAACCCTTTGCTCTAGAAAGTTTTAAAGATGGAATAGGAAATGTTTTTTGACTGATATTAATATTTTTATAGCCTGCTTTTTGAAAATATTGATTAATTTTTAATCTTTTTGTTCGCCAATTTTTATATTCTTCTGCTTTTATATTTTGCTTATATTCTGTTTTAGTAATTCTATCAACAATATAGCTAGCAGCCTCGTTATCAGATTTCTGAATCATTGCATCTAAATATTCAGGAAATTCTGCTTCTGAGAAAATACCTTTTTCTATTTGAGCATAAAGATTAACCATCCAAAACAATTTAACCACGCTGGCTGGATATCTAAGTTTTTCCTGCTGATATCCTGCATGTTCGCCGGTTTCTACATCAATGATTGTGATTGATAGTGGCTGAATGGGAAATTTCTGGCTTTTAGCAAAATCAACAACTTCATCAACAATTTTCTGCAATTGTCTATTTTTAGCTAAATTAGGAGATGTTGAGATATTATATGTGAGTTCCGAACTTTCTATAGTTTCATTTAGAGAAAGAGGTGAAGCTGAAGGTATGGGTAATGAAGATAGTTCAGGAGTTGATTTATCTGCTGTTTTTGCAATTTGCTTGTTATCAGTATTTTGTTTATATAAGAAAAAACCAATTAAACTTACTATTAGCGCAACTCCAGTAACTATACCCGTAAATTGTAATCGTAATAATTGAGTAGAGCGTTTTTTATCGCTGATTCTCATTTTAAGTTATATATTTATACTAAATATTGATTGATGATTGGGAATTTTAATTAACAAAATAATTAACGATTATTAATAATATTGATAGTTTCATAGTCAGAAATTTTTAACTGTCCATTTTCTAACTGTAAAGAGTATCTCACTAATCTAGTATCAAATGAAGTATTTTTCCCGATAACTATTTTTCCATTTCTATAAAATTTTCGGTCTTCGGTAAAAATGATTTCAATTGTTGCTCTGTCCTTACTAGCAACAAACTTTTCCACAGAATCAATACTTTGTACGCCATATCTATAATAGGAATTATTGTTTGACAACCATTCTAATGAACTACCAGAACCAATATTTTTCCTATAAGCTTCACCTGTTGTTAATTCGGCTCCAAGACTCTGATTAAATGGAGGAGCAAATAATTGTCTTTTTGCATCTTGCCATCTATTTAAAACGGAAAGTGCTGCTTCTTTTGTAATTGATGATTTTGGAGGATTAACTAAATGTGCAGTATTTTGAGAAGAATTATCTTTGTTTTCAGCTAATGTTTTCCTAACTAGAATATCTGTTGGTTGTCTGTTAATAAATGTCATTCCACCAACTACACAAACCCCAATTACACCTCCGATAATCGTAGCCTTTTGCCAATCTTTCATTCCTTGATTGACCAAAACTGTTGATGGCTGAGCTTGTGCTTCTGATGATGGTAGGGAAATTACAGTAGGAGGTTCAGCGCTGTTCTTGAGTGGTAAAGAAATTTTAGGTACTTTAGGTGTAATAGCAACCTTTTGAGGTTGCAAAGCTAACAGCATTTCTTTCGCAGTTAAAAAGCGTTCTCGTGGGTGAGGTTGAATCGCTTTATCTAAAATTGCGGCAAAATCGGGACTAATATTAGGAGCAAATTCTTTCCAGATAATGTCACCTGTAGACGGTAAGGTAGGTAATTCCTGGGGCATTTTACCCGTAAGTAAGTATATCGCAGTTAGTCCCAAACTATACAAATCGCTGGAATATACTGGTCTTCCTGCGGTTTGTTCGCTAGGCATAAATCCCGGTGTTCCAATTACAATAGACCTTGTGGAATTCTCGGAAACAACCATGACGGTATGCATCGTTTCCTTTACTGCTCCAAAGTCGATTAAAACAGGCAGATTATCTACTGAGCGAATTAAGATATTATCTGGTTTGATATCTCTATGAACGATACGTTTAGCGTGGATATATTCTAGGACGGGTAAAATATTAATTAAAATTTCTTTGACAAAAGTATCGTTTAATCTTCCTTCTTTTCGTAGCTTTTTTCCTAAAGTGTCTCCTTGTATATATTCTTGGACTAAGTAAAACTGCCCATCATTATTGAAATAAGCATATAAATGTGGTATTTGATTTATACCGTCACTTAATTCTTCTAATAGTGCAGCTTCTCGCTGAAATCTTTCTTTGACTAATTCATATATTTGTGGGTTGTGTTCTACAGGTTTTAGTTGTTTAATTACACATTTACGTTTAGAAGGCATTTGAATATCTTCAGCCAAAAAGGTTTCCCCAAATCCTCCCGAGGCTAAGACTTTAATTACTTTATAGCGACCGTTTAATAGTGCTGGTGTCATCATAGGCTCACACCCAGTATTTATTAAACTATAGCCACGAAAAAATACTATTATCCTCTATATATTTACTTAAATATGATTACTAATATTTTTATCAAAACTTTAATTTAACTTCTCGGAGTCATCAAATTTCCAATTTTTTTGCTCCTGATTCCACACAAGTTTAAAGCTGTGAGCATTGGGTACAACTCTTCCCGCTTTCATATGATATTTGAGTTGTACTTCTACTGTTGCGGTATTGGAAGTTGATGTGATGATTTTTGCTGTTTCAATTTCTACTCTTTGAACTTGATTCCACCAATTTGTATATTCTGAGTATCTATTATTTGATTTTTCTCTCTGAAATTTGGGAGTAAGTTGATTCCAACTGGCTGCATAATCGCGATTATTAATAGTACTGTAATAGTTGATTACTGCTTGATTTGGTAGCAGTTTAGAATCTGTTTTAGAATTTTCTATTTGAGAACCATAGAAATAATTTGGCGATACATTTGCATTTTCACTAGCTAATCCGCAATAAGCGTCTTGATTGCGTTGAATGTAATTTTTCAGTGAGTCAATACATTTGCTACGGCTGGTAAATTTTGCAGTATAAACCTGGTGGTATGGTTTTCCAGATAAATTTGGATAATCCCGCACCCAAAATTTACCAGCTTGTTCGTAGCCAGCATTTTTTAAATTTTTTATTTGATTATTAGCGTTATTAATATCTTGATATGCCGAATCTGCTAGATAATAAAAAGAAATCGGGGCTTGCGTTGGTAGTGTAGTTGCGATTTCGGTTGGGGTTATCGTCGGCTTTGATGTTCCGTCAGTGATTATTTGTGGCTGCTGTCTTTGTTGAAAAAACACAGCAGCTAATAGCGTACCTATCCCAATTAAACTACCTATTAACGCTGGTTTAAACCAACCTCCCCTCTGAGTGGGTTTTGCAATTTCGCGTGTTGATGGTGCTGATGGTGCTAACGGTATTGTTTGTGAGGTAGATTGGGAATGTAGGGCGTTTAGCATTTCTTTTGCAGAAGAAAAACGTTCTCTAATGTGAGAGCGAATTGCTTTATCTAAAACTGCTGCAAGATTATAGCTAACACCATTTTTCGGCCAAATAATTTCACCACTATAGCTATCGCTTTCTAATTGCTGGGGTAGTTGAGCAGTTAATAAATAAATAGCGACTAATCCCAAACTATATAGATCGCTCGCAAAAACAGCCCTTCCAGCAGCTTGTTCCATTGACATAAATCCCGGTGTACCGATGACAATTGAACTAGTAACACCACCATGAGAATTAATTTGCGTAGCCATTGTCTCTCGAACCGCACCGAAATCGATTAAAACTGGTAAATTATCTGATGAGCGGATAATAATATTTTCTGGTTTGATGTCCCGGTGAACTATGCCTTTACTATGAACGTAATCAAGTACATTCAAAATCGCAATTAATATCTCTCGCACCCCAGACTCGCTCAAAGGTCCGCTATTTGCAACAGTTTCGCTCAAAGTCTTTCCTTGAACGTATTCCTGAGCTAAGTAAAACTGCTGGTTTTCAGCAAAGTAAGCGTATAACCTGGGAATTTGAGGGTTTCCGTCACCTAATTCTTCTAATATCGCTGCTTCTCGTCCAAACCTTTGTTTGATTATTTCATAGGTCTGAGGATTATCTTGAATTACTCTTAGTTGTTTGATTACACATCGGCGAGTCGAAGGTATCTGGGTATCTTCTGCTAGAAAGGTTTCTCCAAATCCACCGCTTCCCAAAGTTCTAAGCAAACGATAGCGGTTGTTGAGCAGCATTTTATCGGCAATTAATTAGGTTGATATTTCTCAGTAATATATCTTACTGGGAAATCTTAGGGAGCAAGTAGTAAGAGCAGGTAGCAAGTAGTAAGTAGTAAGTAGTAAGTAGTAAGTAGCAGGTAGCAGGTAGCAAGTCGCAAGTCGCAAGTAGTTGTTTATTGAATTTGAAGGGGAGAGAGGTAAAGAGTGGGGAGGATAGATATTTAGTAAATAATGCACGTCCTTCAAGGAGACTGACAAGTCGCTCAAGAGTAACTGGGATTACTTCTCAAAACATTAAACATATACTCCCGTTCCGCTCTAAGATTTCCTATCGCAATTTTTCCCTCACTCCCTCCCTCTCTCACTCTCTCCCTCCGAGCAATAGGTAATCTTTCACCGGGAAGAGTATCTCCCAATCCCCCATCCCCAATCCCCACTTCCCATCTTTGTAAATATCAATCAAATTACGGTTCAAAATGAAAGCTATTTTTTCATCTAGCACAAAATAAAATTTTTCTGATATTTTTTTTTGTAGCGCCTTCATATTGACAATTTGGATGCTATATTAGTAAGGCTATTAGTGTGCGTACATATATAGATAGTTTTCTTAAAACCTGTGGCAAATTCAAGATCCGCTCTCAAACGTGTTCAAGTTGCTGAACGCAACAGACTACGTAATAAATCCTATAAATCGGCATTAAGAACGTTGATGAAAAAGTATTTTATCGCGTTGGATAAATATACCGCCGAACCCTCTGAAGAATTAAAGAAAGAAGTATTGCAAAGCATGTCCGCTGCTTATCAGAAGATAGATAAAGCAGTTAAGCGTGGTGTTCTCCATCGTAACAATGGAGCGAGACAAAAGTCTCGGCTGGCGAAAAAATTAAACGCTGTGACTCAAGCAGCAAGTTAACTCGATTCAGAAAGTCAGTAGTGATTATGATTGATAACGGAAAGTGCGGTCTTGGGGAGCCATTGCGTTGGACGGGTTCCCCGGCTTGAAGCAAATGGCGTGGTTTCCACCAAGAGCAACTTTCCAAGACACTGACTTAAAAAAAGGATAAATCAATGCAGTTGATTGACACCCACGTTCATCTTAACTTTGACCAATTCCAGCCGGATTTGGAAGCGGTGCGCTCCCGATGGCAAGAAGCAGGTGTTGTGCGTCTGGTGCATTCATGTGTTGAGCCGTCAGAATTTTCGGGAATCCAAGCATTGGCTGAACGGTTTCCGGAAATTAGTTTTGCGGTGGGATTGCATCCCCTCGATGCCCAAAAATGGACATCCCAAACAGCTAACCAGATAGAATCCTTGGCTAGTTCCGGGGATAAAGTTGTTGCTATTGGGGAAATGGGTCTGGATTTTTATAAGGCTGATAATATCGAGCAGCAAATTTTGGTACTCGAAGAACAGTTGAAAATAGCAGCAAATTTGAACTTGCCAGTTATTATCCACTGTAGAGATGCGGCTTTAAAAATGAGAATGGTTCTTGAAAGTTTCGCCGAGCGTTACGGAGATAAAGTACGCGGAGTCATGCACTGCTGGGGTGGAACACCGGTCGAAACCCAGTGGTTTCTGGACTTAGGTTTTTACGTTAGCTTCAGCGGAACTGTTACTTTCAAGAATGCCCATGCAATCAAGGAATCAGCTGCTATGGTCAAAGGCGATCGCCTTTTAATTGAAACTGACTGTCCTTTTTTAGCTCCGGTTCCAAAGCGAGGTCAGAGACGCAACGAGCCATCTTACGTTCGCTTTGTCGCGGAACAAGTAGCCAGCTTGCGAGGAGAAACCTTGGATTCAATCGCTGCGATTACAACTAAAAATGCTTGCGATTTATTCGGTCTGGAGCTATGAAAGGTTATTTGAGTAAAGTAATTTGAGTGTTGATATCTTTCAAGCTAATTAAAAAATCCTACTTTAGGAGGAGGCAAAATGTGATAGAATTCTGTCCTCCGATTATATTCACCTGGGTCATAATAGTTGAGTGACTCGGAAAATATAATTAGCTACGATTATAAAAAACGCTCAAATGAAAGCAGTTTCATGTATCCGGTCTCCCAAGCGGGAATAATTAGTTGATAATTACCGCTTCAATAACTGGTAAATGAGCTATAGCGAGCTTACCCATTACGGCTAAATATTTCATTTATAGAAAACTATTAAATCGGTTCTCAAGCTCGGGATAGTAGTGACCGGTCTCGAAATCAAAGCTATTCGCCGAAAACTTTTCTTAATGTCGCGATTTAATTCATGATTCGGGAGTAGGATATCATCACATATACAGCGGAAAGGTTGTTGCAATAGGGTTGATCAAATACTAAGACGGCATTGCTTGTTTGGGTAAAATTGCCAAAAGGGAGGGGGAATGAATAAAGGAAAGCAGTATATACCTGATTCTATTAGCGAGCTTGTGGTCGAGCAAGAAAAAGGCAGAAAATCAACATGCCAATTCTTTTTTACCTTCTTGAAAAGGGAGGATTATTTTTTTCATGAAACATGCTATCCATAGGCTGTTATATTCCATTTATCCACACGAAAATTTCACTGCGGCTTCCTGAGTGTGATGAGAATTTCGCAACGAGACAAAACACAAATTTAACCCCTTTATAGATTTTAATATGGGCATGAATTACGACTCAATGACAGAACCAGGCTTCATGTTGCCTGATTTGATTGAAATTCAACGTTCTAGCTTCCGCTGGTTTTTAGAAGAAGGGTTAATAGAAGAGCTTAATTCCTTCAGTCCCATCACAGATTACACTGGCAAACTTGAACTGCATTTCCTAGGGCAAAACTACAAGCTTAAAGAGCCTAAATATGGTGTAGATGAATCCAAGCGACGCGACAGCACCTATGCGGTGCAAATGTACGTACCTACACGCTTGATAAATAAAGAGACTGGGGAAATTAAAGAGCAAGAAGTATTTATTGGTGACTTGCCTTTGATGACCGAACGAGGCACTTTTATTATTAACGGTGCAGAGCGAGTAATTGTCAACCAGATAGTTAGGTCTCCAGGGGTTTACTACAAATCCGAGATTGATAAAAACGGTCGTCGTACTTACTCTGCTAGTTTAATTCCTAACCGGGGAGCATGGCTGAAGTTTGAAACAGACCGTAATGATTTGGTTTGGGTAAGAATTGATAAAACTCGTAAATTGTCGGCTCAAGTATTGCTCAAAGCCTTGGGTCTGACCAATAACGAAATTTTCGACTCAATGCGTCACCCAGAATACTTCCAGAAAACCATTGAGAAAGAAGGAGAGTTTTCGGAAGAAGAAGCTTTAATGGAATTGTACCGTAAGCTGCGTCCTGGTGAACCTCCCACGGTAATGGGTGGACAACAGCTTTTAGATTCGCGCTTTTTCGATGCAAAACGTTACGATTTAGGTAGAGTCGGACGCTACAAGCTCAACAAGAAATTACGCCTCCAGATTCCAGATACAGTCAGAGTTTTGACTCCTCCTGATATTTTGGCATCTGTAGATTACTTGATGAATCTAGAATTCGATATCGGTAATATCGATGATATTGACCACTTGGGAAATCGCCGAGTTAGAAGTGTCGGTGAATTACTGCAAAACCAAGTCAGGGTAGGTTTGAATCGTTTGGAGCGGATTATCCGCGAACGTATGACCGTATCCGATTCCGAGTCCTTGACTCCCGCATCTTTGGTTAACCCCAAACCATTGGTAGCAGCAATCAAAGAGTTCTTTGGTTCCTCACAGCTATCTCAGTTCATGGATCAAACTAATCCTTTGGCAGAACTGACTCACAAACGAAGATTGTCAGCCCTTGGACCTGGTGGTTTAACTAGAGAACGTGCTGGTTTCGCAGTCCGAGATATTCACCCTTCACACTACGGACGGATATGTCCGATTGAAACTCCTGAAGGTCCGAACGCGGGACTAATTGGTTCCTTAGCAACTCACGCGAAAGTAAATCTATACGGTTTCTTAGAAACTCCTTTCCGTCCCGTAGAGAACGGAAAAGTCATGTTTGACAAGCAAGCGCTTTACATGACTGCTGATGAGGAAGATGATTTACGGGTTGCTCCTGGTGATACTCCCCTTGATGAAAACGGTTATATTATTGGTACTCAAGTACCGGTACGCTATCGTCAAGATTGGGCTACCACGACACCAGAACAGGTAGACTATGTCGCGGTTTCTCCAGTACAAATTGTTTCGGTAGCAACAAGCATGATTCCATTCTTGGAACATGACGATGCTAACCGCGCTTTGATGGGGTCGAACATGCAACGTCAAGCGGTACCATTGCTCAAACCAGAGCGTCCTTTAGTGGGAACTGGGTTAGAAGCTCAGGCTGCGAGAGACTCCGGGATGGTGATTGTATCCCGTACCGATGGTGACGTAACCTTTGTAGACGCAACAGAAGTTCGCGTTCGTCCCGCACCAGACCAGCGCGAAGAAGTCTACATAATTTCCAAATACCAGCGTTCCAACCAAGATACTTGTTTGAATCAAAGACCTTTGGTAAGGATAGGAGAAAGAGTTGTTGCCGGACAAGTGCTTGCAGATGGCTCTTCTACCGAAGGTGGAGAATTAGCTTTAGGACAAAATATCGTAGTAGCTTATATGCCTTGGGAAGGATATAACTACGAGGATGCGATTCTAATTAGCGAACGCTTGGTACAAGATGACGTTTACACCTCAATTCACATTGAAAAGTATGAAATTGAGGCAAGACAAACCAAGCTAGGTCCAGAAGAAATTACCAGAGAAATTCCCAACGTTGGTGAAGACGCGCTGCGAAACTTAGACGAGCAGGGAATTATCCGCGTTGGTGCTTGGGTAGAAGCCGGAGACATACTCGTAGGTAAAGTTACACCTAAAGGTGAATCCGACCAGCCACCAGAAGAGAAATTATTACGAGCAATATTTGGTGAAAAAGCCAGAGACGTAAGGGACAATTCATTGCGAGTTCCCAACGGCGAAAAAGGTAGAGTCGTAGATGTGCGGATATTTACCCGCGAGCAAGGTGATGAACTTCCACCTGGTGCCAACATGGTGGTGCGAGTTTATGTAGCTCAAAAGCGGAAAATCCAAGTCGGCGACAAAATGGCGGGAAGACACGGAAATAAAGGGATTATTTCCAAAATCTTGCCTTTAGAAGATATGCCATATTTGCCAGACGGTTCTTGTGTAGATATCGTCCTCAATCCCCTGGGTGTACCGAGCCGAATGAACGTAGGACAAGTATTCGAGTGCTTGCTCGGTTGGGCAGGTCATACCTTGGGAGTAAGATTTAAAATTACTCCGTTCGATGAAATGTACGGTGAAGAATCATCCCGACAAATCGTTCATGGCAAGCTGCAAGAAGGAAGAGATGAAACCGGCAAAGACTGGGTATATAACCCCGATAATCCTGGAAAAATTCAAGTTTACGACGGTCGTACAGGAGAACCTTTTGACCGAGCGGTGACTATTGGTGTAGCTTACATGCTCAAATTAGTTCACCTAGTAGACGATAAAATCCACGCTCGTTCTACCGGTCCCTACTCCTTGGTTACTCAACAGCCATTGGGTGGTAAAGCACAGCAGGGTGGTCAGCGTTTCGGAGAAATGGAAGTATGGGCGTTGGAAGCATTCGGTGCTGCCTATACCTTGCAGGAATTGTTGACAGTAAAATCCGACGATATGCAAGGACGTAACGAAGCCTTGAACGCCATTGTCAAAGGTAAAGCAATTCCACGTCCGGGAACGCCAGAATCCTTCAAAGTATTGATGCGAGAATTACAATCTTTGGGACTTGATATAGCCGTTCACAAAGTAGAAACCCAAAACGACGGTAGTTCCTTGGATGTAGAAGTTGACCTGATGGCAGACCAAAACTCTCGCCGTACACCACCCCGTCCGACTTACGAATCATTGACACGCGAGTCGATTGAAGAAGAACAGTAAGAGGTAATGGGTAATAGGTAATAGGTAATAGGTAATAGGTAATTGGGAATTGAAAAATATTTATTAATTCCTAATTCCTAATCTTTTACTTCTAACTCCCTACTTAAATTATTTGTTTGTAATCTAAAATCCAAAATCCAAAATCCAAAATCGTAATGAGAAATTCTCAAAATAATCAGTTTGATTACGTAAAAATTGGCTTGGCTTCACCCGAACGTATTCGTCAGTGGGGAGAAAGGACTTTACCTAATTCTCAGGTAGTTGGAGAAGTAACCAAGCCGGAGACGATTAACTACCGGACTCTTAAACCTGAGATGGATGGGCTGTTCTGCGAGCGCATTTTTGGACCTGCGAAAGATTGGGAATGTCATTGCGGTAAATACAAGCGAGTTCGTCACAGAGGTATTGTTTGCGAGCGCTGCGGTGTGGAAGTCACCGAATCAAGAGTGCGTCGTCATCGCATGGGTTATATCAAATTGGCTGCTCCGGTGGCTCACGTTTGGTATCTCAAAGGTATTCCTAGCTATATCTCTATTTTGTTAGATATGCCTTTAAGGGATGTAGAGCAAATAGTTTACTTCAATTCCTATGTTGTTCTGAGTCCCGGAAATGCGGAATCATTAACTTATAAGCAGTTGCTCACTGAAGACCAGTGGCTGGAAATTGAAGACCAGATTTACAGCGAAGATTCCGTATTAGAAGGTGTGGAAGTTGGTATTGGTGCTGAAGCTTTACTGCGATTGCTCGCGGATATCAACCTAGAGCCAGAAGCTGAAAAGCTGCGGGAAGATATTACTAACGCTAAAGGTCAAAAACGAGCCAAGTTGATTAAGCGCTTAAGGGTAATAGATAACTTTATCGCGACTGGTTCTAAACCCGAATGGATGGTAATGACCGTAATTCCGGTAATTCCTCCAGATTTGCGCCCGATGGTACAGCTTGATGGTGGTCGTTTTGCGACTAGTGACTTGAACGACCTTTATCGTCGGGTAATTAACCGGAATAATCGTTTGGCAAGATTGCAGGAAATTCTGGCACCAGAAATTATCGTCCGTAACGAAAAACGGATGTTGCAAGAAGCTGTGGACGCTTTAATTGATAACGGTCGTCGGGGACGTACTGTTGTCGGTGCAAACAACCGTCCGCTGAAATCTTTGTCCGACATTATCGAAGGTAAACAAGGACGTTTCCGTCAGAACTTGTTGGGTAAACGGGTTGACTATTCTGGAAGAAGCGTAATTGTAGTTGGTCCTAAACTTAATATTCACCAGTGCGGATTGCCGAGAGAAATGGCAATCGAACTATTCCAGCCTTTTGTAATTAATCGATTAATTAGAGGCGGTATGGTGAATAATATCAAAGCCGCGAAGAAATTAATAGCTCGTTCAGACCCCCAAGTTTGGGATGTTCTCGAAGAGGTGATTGAAGGACACCCAGTCATGCTCAACCGTGCGCCAACCTTGCACCGTTTGGGTATTCAAGCATTTGAGCCAATTTTAGTAGAAGGTAGAGCGATTCAACTGCATCCATTGGTATGTCCGGCTTTCAACGCTGACTTTGACGGCGACCAAATGGCGGTTCACGTACCTTTATCATTGGAATCGCAATCGGAAGCAAGATTATTGATGCTCGCTTCTAACAATATCCTTTCCCCGGCTACAGGTACGCCGATTATTACACCCAGCCAAGACATGGTATTGGGAGCATATTATTTAACCGCAGAAAATCCTGGAGCAAATAAGGGTGCTGGGGGATATTATTCTTCTTTGGAAGACATCGTAATGGCTTACGACCAAGAGCAAGTAGACCTGCATGCTTACGTTTATGTCCGCTACGACGGTCAAGTAGAACAGGATGCAGATGACTCGAAACCCATTGAGGTTACTGATAACGAAGATGGGACTCGTACATTGAAGTACAAATACCGTCGCGTTAGAGAAGATGCGTCAGGAAATTTAATGTCTCAATATATATATACAACGGCAGGTCGCGTTATTTACAACATGGCGATTCAGGAAGCTTTAGCGAGTTAGGGAATTGGGAATTGGGGATTGGGGATTGGGTAATGTTTGAAGATATTGTTTCACAGTCCCAAAGCATGAAAATTTGCTTTTGAAGGTTTCCCTCAAGAAAGCACTTTTTACTATTACCAATTACCAATTACCAGCTACCCAGAATCGGAAATCTAAAATCTGTCTTAGAAAGTTTGATGGGACGGAAACCGACCCCATCAACTTTCCGCAAAATCTAAAATCTAAAATTGATATGAACGAAAACATGATTTTCCGCAACCGTGTTGTTGATAAAAAACAACTAAAAAAGCTAATCGCGTGGGGTTTTACTCATTACGGTACCGCACGCACTGCGGTCATGGCGGATAAGTTGAAGGAATTAGGTTTCCGTTATGCTACCAAGGCTGGTGTTTCTATTAGTGTTGATGACCTAATGGTTCCACCTTCTAAGCGCTCGCTGCTTGAGGCTGCTGAAGAAGAAATTCAGGCTACTGAGAAACGATATCAGCGCGGTGAAATTACTGAGGTGGAACGTTTCCAGAAGGTAATTGATACCTGGAACGGTACTTCTGAAGCTCTTAAGGATGAGGTGGTCAGCCACTTTAAGAGCAATAATCCCCTCAACTCGGTTTACATGATGGCGTTTAGTGGGGCTAGGGGTAATATTTCCCAGGTTCGTCAGTTGGTGGGAATGCGCGGTTTGATGGCTGACCCGCAAGGGGAGATTATTGACTTACCAATTAAAACCAATTTCCGCGAAGGACTTACTGTTACCGAATACATTATCTCTTCTTACGGTGCCCGTAAAGGATTGGTGGATACAGCGCTGCGAACTGCTGACAGTGGTTATTTAACCAGACGTTTGGTGGATGTTTCCCAGGACGTAATTATCCGCGAAACCGACTGCGGAACTTCTCGCGGTATCCCCGTCGTAGCGATGATGGAGGGAAGTAAAACTTTAATTCCTATTTCCAGTCGTCTTTTGGGAAGAGCGGTTAATGAGGATGTAGTGCATCCAGAAACTGGTGAAATTCTGGCAACTCGCAATACACCAATTACCGAAGAACTCGCAAACGAAATTGAAGCCGCTGGGATTACAAAGGTAGAAGTTCGTTCTCCTCTAACTTGTGAAGCTGCACGCAGTGTTTGTCAGCATTGCTATGGCTGGAGTTTGGCACATGCGAAGATGGTTGATTTGGGTGAAGCCGTAGGTATTATTGCCGCTCAAAGTATTGGCGAACCCGGTACTCAGCTAACCATGCGTACCTTCCACACTGGGGGTGTATTTACCGGGGAAGTCGCACAACAAGTACGAGCTAAAGCCGATGGTACGGTTCGTTTCAAAGGTAAATTACGCACAAGACCTTACCGTACTCGTCACGGTGAAGATGCTTTATTTGTAGAAGCAAATGGTACCTTGACTTTGGAACCCACCGGTAGCCCTAAATCTGCTGGAATGGAAATTGGCGTAACTAAAGGTTCAACTTTGTATGTCAACAATGGCTCTAAAATTAAGCAGGGTCAACTGTTGGCAGAGGTTGCTTTAGGTGCGAGAACTACCAGAATTAATACTGAGAAAGCAGTAAAAGATGTAGCTTCCGATATTGCCGGACAGGTTAAGTTTTCTGGTGTGGTTCCAGAACCAAAAACCGACCGTCAAGGCAATACTACCACTACAGCGGTTAGAGGTGGTTTAATTTGGATTTTGTCAGGAGAGGTATATAATTTACCTCCTGGAGCGGAATTAGTCGTTGAGAACGGCGACAAAATCGAAAGTAATGGGGTAATTGCTGAAACCAAGTTGACTTCTCAACATGGTGGTGGTGTGCGCTTACCCGAAGCAACTCCAGGTAAAAGTACTCGCGAAATTGAGATTATTACCGCTTCGATTGTTTTGGATAGGGCTGCTGTTACCGTTCAAAGTTCTCAAGGTCGTAATAACTATTTAATTACTACGGCTAACAATCAAGTATTTAACTTGAGAGCAACTCCCGGAACCAAAGTACAAAATTCTCAGGTTGTAGCGGAATTAATCGACGACCGCTATCGTACCCAAAGTGGAGGATTGCTGAAATTCTCTGGGGTTGAGGTACAGAAGAAAGGTAAAGCAAAACAAGGTTATGAAGTAATTCAGGGTGGTACTTTACTGTGGATACCCGAAGAAACTCACGAAGTTAATAAAGACATTTCCTTGTTAATTGTCGAAGACGGACAGTTAGTAGATGTTGGTGATGAAGTTGTAAAAGATATCTTTAGCCAAAGTAAAGGGGTAGTAGAAGTCACTCAGAAAAATGACATTCTGCGAGAAGTAGTAGTTAAACCCGGTGAACTGCTGATGGTTGAAGACCCAGAAACAGTTATGGGTAAAGACGGTACTTTTGTCCAAGCTGGTGAAGAATTCTTGGGTACTACTTTTACTGAATTACGCTATATCGAGTATGTGGAGACACCAGAAGGTCCGGCCGTATTGAGTCGTCCTGTAGTTGAATTCCCCGTACCAACGAATCCTGACGTACCATCTACAACTTCAGTTTCTGAAGAAAATGGGCGTTCTATCCAGTTAAAAGCAGTACAAAAAATATCTTACAAAGACTCAGAGCGCATCAAGTCAGTAGAAGGTGTGGAACTGCTGCGAACTCAACTGGTATTGGAAATTGGGGAAGAAGGGGAAGAACATAGTACTTCTCCTCTAGCAGCAGATATTGAATTAGTCGCTGATGACAATGACCCAGAAACTCAGCGCTTGCAGCTAGTAATCTTAGAATCCCTGGTAATCCGTCGGGATATTGACGCTGATGCTACCCAAGGAAGTACTAGTACCAGCTTGGAAGTAGTAGACGGTCAAACCATAGAACCTGGAGCAGTAGTGGCTCGTACCCGAATCTTGTGTAAAGAAGGAGGTTCTATTCAGGGTGTTAAAGTAAGCACCGATGCACCGAGACGCTGTTTGATATTACGAACTGGGGATACTTTCACCATTAACGTTAATGAAGCTCCTACCTGTAAAGCAGGGGACTTGCTGGTTGAAGGTGCAGAAATTGCTCCAGGAGTTCTGGCCGAACAATCCGGACAAGTAGTTAAAGTCGGTACAGCGAACCAATTATCTGCTGGTGGAGAGCAAGCAGGTATAGTACCAAGCGGTGAATCTGGCAGTCATTACATTACCTTGCGGATGGGTCGTCCCTATCGAGTTAGTCCCGGTGCGATACTGCAAGTAGATGATAATGATTTGGTACAGCGCGGTGATAACTTGGTACTGCTAGTATTTGAACGAGCTAAAACCGGGGACATCATCCAAGGTTTACCTAGAATTGAAGAACTGCTAGAAGCTCGTAAACCCAAAGAAGGCTGTATCTTAGCCCGTAGAGCAGGTGAAGTTAAGCCAGTTTATGGAGATGGTGACGAAGCGATTGCGCTGAAGATTCTTGAAGCTGGTGGTGTAGTTACCGACTACGCTCTTGGTCCCGGACAAAATATGGTAGTTTCCGAAGGACAAACCGTAGAAACCGGACAACCGCTGACAGATGGCCCATCAAATCCCCACGAAATCTTGGAAGTATTCTTTAACCAAGGTTCTGATGATGGAGTTTACGCTTGTGCAAGTCATGCTTTACAAAAAGTGCAGAGCTTCCTGGTAAATGAAGTGCAGTCGGTTTACCAATCCCAAGGTATTGATATTTCTGACAAACACATTGAAGTAATTGTCCGTCAGATGACATCCAAGGTACGGATAGATGACGGTGGTGATACGACAATGCTTCCTGGGGAATTGATTGAACTGCGTCAAGTGGAACAGGTGAACGAAGCAATGTCAATTACCGGTGGTGCGAAAGCCCAATATACTCCAGTATTGTTGGGGATTACCAAAGCATCATTGAATACAGACAGCTTTATTTCAGCGGCATCCTTCCAAGAAACAACTCGTGTCTTAACTGAAGCAGCAATCGAAGGAAAGTCCGACTGGTTGCGTGGTTTGAAAGAAAATGTAATTATCGGACGATTGATTCCTGCGGGTACGGGATTCAATGCTTATGAAGAAATGGGTATAGTTGATGACTATGCTGCCGACATGAGCAACAGCGTGCTAGACGAAGTTGATGACCCCTTGGATATGGTTTTAGATGACCGTACAGCCCGTAACTACAATCTGGATTCGCCAACCATGACTCCAGATTTCGGGAATAGAAGTAGTTCACCATCAATATTGAATGAACCATCGGAATTGATTGCTGATACCGAAGCTATCAAGGATTTAAGTCCAGTCCAAGATAATAACGATTTGAATGCAAACAATAACGATAGCGTCATAGAGGATTTGAAAGAATTTGGTCTTGATACCAGTTTCTCTACAGATACCAATTTCTCTACAGACAGCGACTTTTCAGCAGATGACGAATAAAGTGTTACTGATTTCGTCTTGAAAAGAATATATTAATCCCAGGTAGTACTTTAGTATCGTCTGGGATTTTTTTATGGGTTCGTAGTTGCGCTTAAGCGCCAAATATGTGGTGGACTACTACTGGTCTGTTTCATAAATTCGGCTATGGTCGCGTTTTCTTTGGAAATGTCGGGAGACGTTATTTATAACGTCTCTAAATTACGTCCGTAGAAAACAAAACTGTCAAAACTAATGAAAAGGACTACTACTGGTCTGTCCCACAAGTTCTGAGAGGGAATTTATTTATACACAATAGCGTCTCCCCCTAAATATTTGGCGAAGACCGCGCAACTACGAACCCATGAAGATTGATGGGACAGACCACTAGCCACATTTATTTTAAGGGGTTCTTAGTTCGTGGTGAGTCGTCAGACTAAGCGTGTCCGATAGGACATACCCTTTTCATGAAGAAGGTAGACTTTTGATTTTATTCTTCTTTTCTCGTTGTTCAACAACTCGTAATTCAACTTGTTGAGGAGAATAATCTGCACCAAGTTTGTCAGCACAAAATCCGATTTCTCTAACTTGATTGGGTTTAATAGTTTGTCCCCAATCTAAGGGATTGACGGTGTATTGAGTTTTTTGTCGTTTAAAATTAGCATTCCAAGAATTGTTTATTTTAGCTTGGTTCATCTTGAATTTAAGCTGCCAATTTTTTACAGTTTCGCTGCTATTATTTGTGATTCTAAAACTGGTACAAAACCCGGTTTCCCAATCGGTGTAAATATTGGTATTTACTTTTAATCCGGTTTCGGTTGAAATTCCAGAAGTAAAATTTGAGGTTTGTGGTTTTTCTGTTGCTGGAACTGTTGTAGGAACTTTTGCGGTAAATTTAACTGGAAGTAATTGAGACACTATCTGTTGTTTCTGTTGGTCAATGCTTTTCCAGTCATCTTGAAGAATACCTCCCGTATCTTCACTGTTGGGGTTCCAACTCCAATAAGCAAAACTGAGATTTTTTTGGTCAATATAGTTAACAAATTTACTCATCCAAATCGCTTCCCTATTATCAACTAAACGTCCGCCAAATTCTCCGACAAAAATAGGAGCGCGATTTTGACTAGAAATATAGTGAAAGCCAATTTGCCAGCGAGGAAGCAGATTTTGAGGAAAATCACTGTCAGAAAAATAAGGCTGGTCGTAAACTCCTGGCCCGTATTCATGGGGAGAATAAACTAATTTATTTCTTGTGGATAAACGTACCGGGTAGCGCAATACACCTTCTAAATTACCTCCTTGCCAATGATGCTTTAGGTACTGTCCTGGAACATTATTTTCTACTCCTTCCACAACAATTAACCAGTCGGGGTTAATTTTTCCGATAGCGTTACCAGCCCTTTCTGCTGCTAATCGCCAATCTGTAGCTAAATCATCGGTACCCCAACTAGCTTTACCGTGGGGTTCATTTTTTAAATCTGCACCAATGACGTTAGTTTGTTTTTTATATCTTTCGGCCAACTGTAACCAGGTATTAATCCAATCAGCTTCGGTGTAACCATCTCCGTACCATAACTCGGGAATCCGTTTATCGTTGAGACGGTGGGAATCGAGCAAAATCAATAAATCTTGACGCTGTGCTTCTTCAACGATTGCGTCCATGATTTCGATAGGGGTTTTACCTTCAAGTTCTCGATTCTTACCGATGCTGAAATCAATCCCACTAATTTCCGAAGAACGCAGTGCTTGTACGGAATACGGTAAGCGAATCATATTGTAGCCAAGGCTTTTGATTTGCATCAGCATCTCTTGATAATCCCGCTTCCACAAACCGTGGGGAGTGTGAGTTTCCGTTTCCATCCCAAACCAGTTGACACCACGGAGTAATACTTTATTTCCTTTAGCATCAATGATTTTTGCTCCACGGGTATAAAGTGGTAGCTGTATGGTATTGTTTGCTCCCGCAAAATTATTGTTCAAGCAAATTATCAAGGTAATCAGGAATATTAATAGTTGATGATGAAATTTACTTTTATTAGGGTACTTTTGATTGTCATGTTTACTTGCATGAAAAAAACTTGGGGAAAGTATCCATAGTAAATCGATGAGATTTTTTTTTAAGATTTTGATTAAAAATAAAAATATAGGATAAATACGCATAATCGCTGATGTCTATTTTAATTTTATAGTTGTATGGCTTGCAAATTTAATTATATTGATGAGATTTTTTTGTTATTTATTATCATGTAATGACAGTAATGTCTCTATTACAGATGTAAAAATACAATAAGTTTAGACTTCCTTTAGATAATTAATAAAATAAATAAACTAACACTTCATATAAATAATCGCCACTTAGTACTTAAGTGTGAATAAATTTTAAAAGTTTTTTATAGATAGCCATAAACCCAACCATAGCTAGCCATAAGCCAGTTTTATAGAACAATAATAAATGGCTAGTTTATACAAAATTTATTAAATAATCTGATTTCTTTATAATTAAAGTATTGTGTTCTAAGTATTTAACGAATAAATTAGAAAGCAACAGAGAAATATCTAAAGTTACTCCCTTAATCGCTGTTAACCAAAAGTAAATATTTCGCTTAAATAACAAAAGTTTTAAATATGAGTTTATCTGCATTAACCAAATTTATTCTACCTCCCGTTTTCGCTTCAGCGGCTGTTTTCTCAGTCATGACAGTACCGCTAGCACTAATAGGTGATAAACAAATAAATATTAACTTCCAAGAAGAAACGCTTTTCTTCGGTAAACTTAGAGATGTTGCTTTACCTTACGTGGTAGTAGCGACTGGAATGAGTTTAGGGGCCGGTATTTCTGCTATAGCAATATCTGGATGGCGCAAATCTACTCGTAAATCCACCGAAGTTGAACAACAAATATCGCAACTAGAAGTGCAATTACAGCAGAAAGAAGAATTACTCAAAGAATTTAAATTATCAGAAACTCGACTGCAAGTTTCTGGATTAAATAATTTTTTGGATGAACAAGGGTCATTTGTCGAAACCAATAATTATCCTACTTTAAATCCTAGAAACTTATCTCATCAACCAGTTGCTTCCCAAACATATCAACCAGTCGAAACTGTTTCACCACAACCTCAAGTAAAAACCCAAGATAAGACCTCAGCGAATGCAACATCAGCATTTGCTTCCGCTCAAAACTTTCTTGGTTATACTCAGCCAAAAAATAATATCAAAGAAGAAATTGCTCAAATATCTCAAGCAAATCAAACCAGCATAACACCAGCAGAGATTGAAAAATTACAAAGACAATTGAGAGAAATGATGTTGCAAATGCAGGAAATGCAAAACAATATTGCATCAACATCTTATTCTACAAATACCGTTCCAAAACAAACTTCCGAAACTATAAGTATCAATTACGATACCTATCAACCGCAGCAGGTGAGATTTAATTAAACAATCAACAATTTCATCGGCATTTGTTAATTAATTTTTGAATATACAAGGGTGTGTTGTCGCTGTCTTCGCAACGCACCTTTTTTACGGTTTGTAGTTGCGCTTCAGCGCCAAATATTGAAGGTTGAAGCGCTGAATATTTGGCGAAGACCGTGCAACTACGAACGAAGATAGAAACCCATTAAGATTAATGGGACAGACTATTAGTAGTCCTTTTCATTAATTTTGACAGTTTTGTTTTCTACGGACGTAATGTAGAGACGTTATAAATAACGTCTCCCGACATTTCCAAAGAAAACGCGACCCATCAGAATTTATGAAACGTACCACTAATGGTCTGTCCCATTAGTTGTAAGGGTAAATCATTGTTTGTACATGAAGGCTGAAACCCTAATTATTTGGCGAAGACCGCGCAACTACAAACCCATCAGAATTTATGAAACGCACCACTAATGCATTTAATTAATTCTGATGGGTTTGTAATAACGGATTTAGGGCACATAGAAACCCGGTTTTTTCAAAAACCGGGTTTATGGTGTTTGGTTTAGTACAATCCGAAGCTTTGACTAATTACCGTAAAAAGTGCGAATTCATTAAAGGAGCGTTGGTCTGCTGAGATTTACCCAAGGTCGGTAAGGACGATGTGGAATTTTCTGATTGAGCTTTGAGTTGATATCGATTTCCCCAACCATTATTAAATTCTTTCGGTTCTCGAATTGGTGTTGTTTGACCTACGGGTAAACTTATTGAGCGGAACTGACTTGCTTGGACGTATTTTTCACCTTCGTTGGTGAATCGCAGCGATTTACCTTCAAGTTTTTGGAAAGTTGGTTGTTGAGAATCTTGTTTATCTGAAGATGGTAACTGACCTACGGGGTTAAAAGTCGCAATGAAACTAACTTCACGTTCGGGAGTTAACGTTTTGTAATCTTTATTAGATTGCCATACTTCCTGAAAATTACCATTGGGTGCGACTTTCCATAGATTTAAGTCCGCTTCCCATTTTCCCTGTTTGACTTCTACGATTTGGCGAGCCAAAATTGAACGGTTTACATTTCCATCATTATTACCGACTATTTGTTCGGTATTTGTCGCGGTTGGTCGCAAATAACGAACTGCTGTAATTGCAATACGGCTAGATTCGGGTAAGTTTGTACTCCCAACAACTTTATATAAACCTCTGCCATCTTCTCTCTGTATGTTTTGTATTTCTAGCTGTACCTCATTTTGTGATTTATCGGAACAGCCAGAACTTCCTAATAACAGCAGACTAGAAGCTAAAAGGACGTTAATTGTTACGGGTATTTTCAGGTTAAATTGGGTTAAAAATCTTAAAGGTTGCCGTTTCATAAAATAGATGTTAATTAAAAGCAGATTAAATCGGTAATTCCCACATTTTTATTCATTTTGCCCAATTTTTATGGGATTGTGGGTATCTTTACTAACTCTTATTGTGATTTCACGGGGTCTACAAACTAGGTATTATCCCGTCGATGATATGAAATTTTTTTGTTAAAGTGGCGACATTATACAAGCTAAATATTGACTAATACGTTAATTGGGGTAATGAAATCTAAAATACTGAAGCGTGATAAATTAATTTCGATACAAGAATTTCACAAATACAAATCTCGTGCCTTGTTTTGTGCTGCTATGTCTATCTTAGGTACTTTGGGTCTAAGTAATAGTTCGCAAGCTCAAGTAATATCTCCTCAGCCACAAGCTAATCAAAATCGGAATTCGCTAAATCTATTGAGCGTACCGAAGTCTTCAATACCTACCGGGAGAACAAAACTACGATTAAAAGCAGTACCACCACCACCGAATGTTTCTAATGTTCGTGCTACTTTACCAGAACAAAAAGTAAGACAGTATTTACCCCTACAGAATATTAAGCAATTAGAGAATAGTTTTATCCAGCAACAGACAACTGGTAAACGATTACGTCCGGTAATTAAAAAGTCTACACCGATAAAAACAGAAACCAAATCTATAGGTGGTCCTCGAACAGAGATTTCTGAAACTAATCAATTAAACGCTCAACTTGCTCCATTACCAGCACCTCCGGGTACCAATCTAGAATTTACTTCTCCGAGCTATAATCCTCAAGCGACTGTTGCTCCTTTACCACCGCTCCCAGGAACCTTACCACAGCAACGGTTTAATCAAAAAAATGCACCAACATTCAATCAATTACTAAATTCTAGAACCCAATACTCTCAACCTCTGGTTAATAGCAATACACCGACGTTTGAGCAGATGCTTGCTGCTTATCGCAGCAGACGACCCTCCGTAGCTACTTCAACACCTACTTTTAATACTCTGCTGAATTCTCAGGGAGGTGTACGTCCGACTACGAACTTTAACCCGGTTAATCGGACTCCCAAACCACAGTCAAGAATTCCTACTTCTACAGCACAACGAACTTTAGAGAATAACAATGGATTGACTCCTTTAAGTCCTTTAAGAACTAGTGCTGCTTTGAAGGAATCATCTTTAAGAGTAGAGGGTGTTTATGTAACTCAAGGAGATGATACTTCAGCAAGAGCTAGACTTACCGGAGTTTATCCGCTCACCCCTCAAGTACTGTTTGGGGGAACTTTGGATTTGACCAGCGAGGGTACCTCGTTTGATGATTCCCGACGAGAAGGTTTGAATATCAACGAACTTTATTTAGCAACATCTCTAACGGGTTTACCTAACCTACGATTTGCTGTTGGTCAGTTAGATTTAACATCTTATTTTGACCGTAACAGCTTTGCTAAAGATGGAGCGAGTCAGTTTTTTAATCCGGTATTCCAAACTAATCCAGCTTTAGCATCGACAGGTATAGGTTCAAAACCTGGATTGCTTGTTAATTGGAGCGTCACAGATAATATTGATGCTAAAGCTGCTGTTTTTTCATCGTCTGATGCTTTGAGCGAATTTAGCTTGGATGCATTTGCTGGTGAGATTGGGGTTCGTTACGGTAATGCAATTATTCGCGGTACTTACAGTACTGCTAGAGATGCGGGAAATCGCGATTCTTTTCCCCAGAGTTTTCAAATTGCTCGTGGAAACGGTGAGTTTGGAGTTTTGGAAGATGACCGAGAGGAAGCATACGGTCTCAACGCAGAAGTATTTATTCCCAAATTAAAAATGGGTCTATTTGGACGCTATGGTCGTTACGAAAATAGAGACTTAGGAGAAGACGCAGATACATACGTTTTCGGCGCTAGTTTCTTAGATTTATTTACTCCCGATGACAGACTGGGACTGGCTTACGGACGTGCTTTATCTAACGAAGATGACCGTACTGGAAAACAGCTAGATGTGTTGGAGTTCTACTACGACTTTAAGTTTCTTTCCAATTTACGCTTAGGTTTCTCAGTCCAGGGAAGAGACGATTTTAACGAGACAGTTCTCGGTGTAAGGATTAAATCTAACTTTGATGTAACTCCCAGAGGGAGGTTATTTCGATGAATCGCAAGTTCAATGACCAATTCCAATCTAACTGCTACTTGAACTTTTTCTATAAAGCTAATCTATGGGAACGGAAACAAAGACAAAGTAAAGCCATTTTGGAACTTACTTTGTTACCCTTTCATTTATTTGTTTTTACTTGTCCGATTGTATTAGCAACTTTAAACCATATAGACCCCGTACTAGCTCAGAATGCATCTGGAGCAACGCAAAAGGGTTATAATCTGCTCAAAAAGGGATGGGTTGATGATGCAATCAAAGAGTTTAAAAAAGCTCTGCAAGCCAATCCGCAATCTTTACAAGCCAAACTGGGTTTAGCTATTGCTTATAATCGAACCGGAGACATTGACAAAGCTTTTCAGACTTATCAAGAAGTCCTACAAATAGACCCTCAAAATCAAGCAGCGTTGAGAATTGTGGGAATGATGGGTACTTATAAACCTGAATGGAATAAACCCGGAATCGACGCTCTTAATATTTTGCTGGAGTTAAGTCCCGGTGATGTACAAAGCCGTTATTACCGTGCTTTACTTTTTTCCTATCAAGGTCAATTCAGTAAATCCATTGCTGACTTTGAAATAGTTTTGGCAAATAACCCCACACCTGAAGCAATAATTGGAGCCGCTCAAACCTATAGCTACAGCGGCGATTATCAGAAAGCAAGCGAATTATTCAACCGCTATAAAGCAACTGGAAAACAAATAACCGATTATGCTGCGGTTGCTTACGCTCTAACCTTACGTAAAACCGGTAATCCTCAACAAGCAATTTCAATCTTAAAAAGCCAATTACAGCGTTCTGAAGAGTTAGACGAATTAGCCATACTGACTCGTGCTGAACTGTCTCAAGCATATATTGCGAACAAACAAGAAGCCGAAGCTTTAGCAGTTTTACAACCTTTAGAAGGTAGAGAAGACGCAATTTTACCTTTAGCTAGAGCGCTGAATGAAATTCGTAAAAACACGGATAATCCTGGTTTAGCTGATAGAGTAGCAAATCTTTATCGTCAAGCTCTTGCGAATAAACCCAATCCTTCCTCCAATCTGCTTAGGGAAATCGCGAATGTGTTTACAGGATTACCCGAAGGAGAGGAAACAGCACTACAAATTTACAGACGTTTAGCCGTTCAATTACCCAGCGATAGAAGCTTGGTAGTGCGTCAACTAGGCTTGGAATATAAACTGGGGATGATTTCCAAAGCCTATTTAAACCAGCGGTTGGTAACAAATTTACAAGATTTTCCTAGAGAAACAGGAGAGCTAAAAGAGTTAGGTCTAGCATTAGCTGATATAGACTCTCCCTCACCTCAACTTCTAACTGCATATCAAAATATGTTACAAGCTGGGGTTAACGTACCGTTTTTGAATTTTCGCGTAGCTCAAATGTATTTGCAGCTTGAAAATACAATTCAAGCCAGACAGGCTTTAGCAAATTATACAGCAACAAATGAAGGTGCCAACGACATGGCCACGCAGTTGCTGGCTGCGGAAATTGAAAGACGAGAAGGAAACTTAGAAGCCAGCGCTCAACGCTATTTTGCTATCCTCAACGAAAATCCCCAGAGTGACATAACTGATGGTGCTTTGCGCGGATTGGTAGGGGTAAGAGTTCAGCAAAAGCGTTTTGACGAAGCCTTAGTAGTATACGACCAACTTCTCAAACGCAATCCTAACGACATTACCGCTCAATTGGGACAAACCAGCGTTGCGTATCAAGCCAAACGCATTTCCAAACCACAAGCAGAAGCTGTTTTGGATAATTGGCTAGCAACTCAAAAAGCAACCAATACCCCTCCAGAACTGTATAGTTTGGTAACGCAATTACCTACCGACCCCAATCGAGAAGCACTGTATAATTACTTAGTAGAAGTTGACCCAAGTAGCATTAGATTGCAGCAGCGCTTACTTGAATCCATAGCTCTACGCAGCCCTGGTGAAGCACGTTTACGAATGAAGCAACTAATTGCTAATTCTCCAAATGATGCGAAATCGCAACAGAGAGTAGCTTTATTAGCAAAAGCAATTGGGGATTTAGAAATGGCTAGTGAAGCTTATGAAAATATTCTCAAAGAAGAACCAGACGACATAGACGCTTTAGCTGCTTTAGGTGGAATTCGTTTCGAGCAAAGACGATTTGAATCCGCAGAGCAAATTTATTCCACAGTGTTGGAACAAAATCCCCAAGATACAGAAGCACGTCGCGCTCTCGCTGGCTTAAATACCATTTTTGACAGACCGATAGCAGCCATGAAAGCCTTAGAGCAACTGCAAATCGAGCAAATTGCAACTGGGGAACAAGACCCCGAAATTTCCACACAGATGCAGCAAATACAAGAAGATTTTCTGCAACGACGAGGTTTCCAACCACCTTGGGAAAGTTACGAGCGTCGGGGGAAGAGGTGAATATAATTCGTAATTCGTAATTCGTAATTCGTAATTTAAACTGCTCGTGTTTTACGGGTGGTTTTTTTTGTGAGGGTAGGTAATAGGTAATTGGTAATTGGTAATAAATAATTATTTTTGTAGGGTGCTGTGACGCTATGAAAAGATTTGAACGTAGCGAAAATTTTTATTTGCGTCACGCACCAACCAGCAATTGTGACAAGATAAGAACTCTTGCTATCTATAATAAAATCATCGTAGGGATAAAGTAATAAATAAATGAAATTATCCTCAAAGATTAGTTTAGAAGAATTTTTAAAACTACCTGAGATTAAGCCTTATAACGAATATATTGACGGTAAAATCTACCAAAAAATAATAACCCAAGGAGAACACAGCACCTTACAAAGTTTTTTGGTGACTAACATTAATAAAATTGGTCAACCACAAAAATTAACTTATGCATTTCCAGAATTGCGCTGTACATTTGCTGGAAGGTCATTAGTCCCAGACATTGCTGTTTTTGAATGGTCGCGTATTCCTTTGCTTCCGAATGGGAGAATCGCGAATCAATTTGAAATTCCTCCCGATTGGACAATTGAAGTCCTTTCTCCAAAACAATCTCCCAACCGAGTTATTCGTAACATTATGTTTTCAATTGAAAATGGTACTAAATTGGGTTGGTTTCTTGATTCCGAAGATGAATCGATAATGGTTTTTCAACCCAATCAAGTACCGGAGATAAAACAAGGAGATGATATTTTACCTGTATTAGATATTTTGAAAGATTGTGATTTGTCGGTGGCTGATATTTTTAGTTGTTTGAATTTTGGTTAAAAAACAATTATCGTCGCAGCTGTTCAGTTGATAATTGGTAATTGTATACAAAAGCATGTACCTTGACCCAATTCAGAGGTAACTTCTAAATTGCCACCATGTTTTTCTTCGATAATTTGCTTGGCAATAGCTAAACCCAATCCCGTTCCTTTACCGACTTCTTTAGTTGTAAATAAATGGTCAAATATTTTATTTTGAGTTTCTTCACTCATTCCTTTTCCGTTATCAGTAATTAATATTTTTACTTGGCTGTTTTCAACTAAGGTTTTAACTATAATTTGATTTGGATTTATCTTTATTTCTTCAAAACTACGTCCGGTATTAAATTCTTCTAAAGCATCAATTGCATTAGCCAAAATATTCATAAATACCTGATTCAACTGTCCGGGAAAACATTGAATCTTTGGTAAATCAGCATAATTAGTTATGACTTCAATTGCTGGACGTTGTTCGTTGGCTTTGAGACGATGTTTGAGAATTAAGATAGTGCTATCGATACCTTCATGGATGTTAAAAGCCACTTTATAATCTTTATCAGCACGAGAAAAAGTTCTTAAACTAGTGCTAATATTTTTTAGTCTATCGCAAGCCATTACCATTGAATCAATCATCTTGGGTAAGTCTTCTAAACTGTAATCTAAATCGATTTCTTCAGCATGCTCTAATATTTCCTCATCTGGTTCTGGTAAACTTTCTTGATATAATTTAAGATGCTCGATAATATCATCAAAAGTTGGTTTAGCTTGCTTGAGACTAGCAGAAATAAAGCCCAAAGGATTATTCATTTCATGAGCTACACCAGCAACTAAATTACCCAAGGCTGACATTTTTTCATTTTGAACTATTTGTAATTGAGCATGTTGTAAATCTTTTAATGCTTTTTCGAGTTGTTGAGATTTTTTAATTACAGCTTCTTCTGCTGTTTTTCTATCAGTAATATCTCGTGTTAGTCCAATTAAACCGGTGATATTTCCTGTTGAATCTTGTAAAGGTGTTTTTATTGTTAAAAATGTACGGTTAATTCCATTATTTGGTAAAACTTCTTCACAAGTTTCAGTGATTCCTTGAGTCATAATTTCTTGGTCTTTAAGCATCACTGATTGACCAAATTCTGGAGAGAATAATTCAGTATCATATTTGCCGATAATCTCCGATATTGATTTATTAAATAACTTAGCTAGATTAGCATTTACAGCAATATATTTTCCTTGTAAATCTTTAGCAAAAAATACATCTGGTATAGTTTCTAAAAGAGAATTTAATAAAGCATTGGTGTCTTCCAACGCTTTTTTAGCGGCTTTTTGTTCGCTAATATCGCGTATTATATTTAAGCCATGTATTTTACCTTTGTACATAAAAGGTACTGCCTTAACTTCAACGTCAAAATAACTATCATTTTTTCGCTTTCCAACACATTGAGTATAAAATTCTTTTCCAGATTTAAGGCTGGCTAAATATTCACCAAAAAGATATATATAATCTGGATGGATAAAATCTGCTGGTGTCAAATCAAAAAATTCTGCTTGTGTATAACCATATATCTGACAATAGGTAGGATTAGATGCAATTATCTTTCCAGTATCCAAATCAGTAATTGATAACCCATCGCTAACGTTTTCAAAAATACTGCGATATTCTATTTCTTTCTGGGCAATTTCTTGATTTTTTTGCTGCTGTTGACTATATAAATAGGCATTTTCTAGTGAAATTGCAGCTTGGGTACAAAGAAAATCTAGAACAGAAATACGGTCTTTTGTAAACACACAGCTAGTAGAATCGTTTTCGAGATACAATATCCCAATTAATTGTCCTTGATTCAAAATCGGCAAACACAAAACGCTTTTTGGTTGGTACTGGTTGAGATAGTCGTCAATTACGGGTAAATTGGTTTGCAGATTGTCAATAACAACACTTTCTTGGGTACCCTTAACGTATTGAATCAACTTAGTGGGAATAGAGGAATTGTCTTCTACTGGTGCTGTTTGTAATTTCACACTATTCAAAGTTGCAATTGCTCGTACTTGCCAAGTTTTATCCTCAGATAGTAGTAAAGCACATTTATCCGCACCGGAATTTTCCAACATCATCCGGGTTAGGGTTTTGATTAATTCATCTAAATCAATTGTTCTAGATATGGTTTGCGAAGCTTTAATAACGGTAGAAAAATCAAGAATTTGATTGATACTAGTGCTACTAGATGAGCGATGGGAAGTGCTGTGGTGGATGGAATAATTAGGGGAAGTAATAGTATCGAGGGGTGTTATAGTTTGGCTTACGGGTTGTAAGATGGGACGCAATAAATTAGGATAGCGTTTTTCCAAATCGTCGGTTTTAGCTAAACTTCCCCAACGAGCGTAACAGTAATAAGCTTCTTGCATATAACTGCTAGCAACTTTTTCTTTACCCCAATCGAGATAGAATTTAGCTGTAAGTTCGTTTGCTAAAGCTTCTTCTTGGATATATTCGTTTTCTTTTGCTCCGAAAATTGCTTTGTCGTAGTATTCAATTGCTGCTATTTTTTGCCCTAATACACGATATTTTTCAGCTTCAACTAAATCAACTTTATGTTGAAAATTCATTGGTGCATTATTTGCCCATTCTTGCATCTTTGCTTGATTAGTCTCAACTTTATTAAGAATTTCTGTAAGAGTTTTATCTGTTTTATCTGTAGACTTTATATATGCAGCTAATTGTATTAAAGAGTCGTAAAAAAAGAAAACAGGTACTGCTAAATTTCCCGTAACTCCAAATAAATATTTCTCTGTTTGTTTCGCATTTTCTAATGCTTTGTCAAAATATCCAAATAAATAACTAATAATTTGTTTATTGAAATATATATAAAAAATAGCCGTAGCATCATTATTCTGCTTATGTAGCGGTAGCATTTGCGAATAATTATAAACTTGACCATCAAAATTACAGGAATCTTCTGATTGATTTAATAAGTTTACAAATATTTGCTGTAGAGCTAAATTCAAGTTGTAACTATTTTCCTGTTTATACTGATGTATTACTTGATTATAACGGGTGATTTCTTGATTCAGTTCTTGGAGATTTTTACCACTCAAGTAAGCATAGTAACCATAAATATAAGTCGCTAAACCTGCATAACTTAAATTTCCTGTTTCTAATGCAATTGAATAAGCTGATTGTAATGATAACAAAGTTGCTTTTACAGGTTCTCGATAGTATTTAACATCAGAATTAACTATAAAAATTGTTTCTGCTTGAACTTCTTTACTATTGAAGCGTTCGAGTAAAGATAATGCTAATTGACCAAATTCATAACCCATAATAACATCACCTACAATCCCACACAAAACTAGTGCCCACATAGCATAACCTGAAGCAGAAATATGTGAATTTCCGTATTTTATCGATAAGTTAACTTGCTCCATCACCAATAGAGGTAATAGTTGAGGAGCTACTTGATAAGCACAAGGAACTATCGAATTTATAATTCTTAAAGCTGCCAATTTTGAGGGTTCGCTCATTATCGGAATATTAACTAATTCCGATGGCTTTCTTTGAGCTAAGGTGATAAAAGTGTTTTCTATTCCTTGTTGAATATCTGACTGGTTTGGTGCTTCGGGGAAACAAATATCGAGGCATTTTAATACTTTTAATCCAGTTTGTATAGCTTGAATGAATTTATCCCGTGCCATATATGCTTGGATTTCAACTTCGTAAACTTTGATTTCATCTAAAATATTTTTGGCATGATTATGTATTTCTTTTACTAGTTTATCCATTTGCTCAAAGTTAGCACTAAGATAGGCTGCTTCTGCAGCTTCATCATAAAGTGCTAAGGTTAAATCATAATCATTTTCCCAATTTTTTGGTGGTAATAAATTGATTCCCAATGTTAAGTAATTAACAGCAGCATTATAAGCAGTTGAATTCTTAGCCTTACTTCCAGCAAGCAGATTTAATTTTGCTAATCGATTTCGATGGGACTGCTCGGTAATTAAATCAATACCAATATTTAGTTGATTGACAATATCAAAAATTCTTTCTTCTCGCTCAGTTTCGGAAAAAGAATCGTAAAAAAGCTGTCCAATATCATAGTGAGTTACTTTTTTTTGGTCATCAGGAATCAAAGAATAAGCAGCTTGCTGAACCCTGTCATGTAAAAATTTATAATTTACAACTTGCGATTCTTGCAATTTTTGATTTTGTATATCTGAGTCAAGATAAAACTTATAAATATCACTTTGCGGTAATATTAAACCTTCCTGTAATGCTTTCCATAAATCTGCTGCTGTTTGGGTTTGCGATTGCTCTGAAACTATTGCTAATGTCTCTAAATCAAATTGATTGCCAATACAAGCTGCTAATTTTAAAATATTCTGAGTTGATTCTGGCAATTTTTGCAACTGTAATCCCATAAATTCGACTACATCTTCTGTAAGAGATAATGCACTTACTTGAGCAATATCGCATTCCCAATATTGCTTGGTAAAATTAAAAGTAATCTGTTTTTCTTCATGTAAAGCTTTGAGAAATTGGGTCGTAAAAAATGGATTCCCTTTGGTTTTACGGATAATTAATTCTGTTAGGGGTTTTGCTAATTTCTGGGAACAATTTAATGTATCGGCAACCAAGTTATTAGTATCATCAAAAACCAAAGGTGGAAGGGTAATTTTGTTAACAACTACTTCAGCTTTCTTCAGTTCTTCTACTGTTAAAACAAAAGGATGTGCGGAGGATACTTCATTATCGCGATAAGCTCCCAACATCATTAAATATTTGCTATCATTCATCAATAATTTAACCAACGTCAAAGAAGCAGAATCAGCCCATTGCAAATCGTCCAAAAATATCACTAATGGATGTTCTTTAGTTGTAAATACTTGGATAAATTTCTGGAATAATAAATTAAATCTATTTTGTGCAGCATTACCAGATAATTCTAGTGCTTGCGGCTGTTTACCAATAATTTTTTCTAATTCAGGTACAACATCAATTATTACTTGTCCGTTTTCACCTAAAGCTGCAAGTATTTTACTTTTCCATTGATTAATTTGAGAATCACTTTCTGAAATTAATTGCTTCATCAAATCTCGGAAAGCTTCTACAAAAGCAGATAGAGGAATATTACGATTAAACTGGTCAAATTTACCTTTAATGAAATAGCCACGTTGCTTAACAATAGGTTTTTGGACTTCATTAACTACCGCAGTTTTTCCAATTCCAGAAAAACCTGCAACCAGCATAATTTCGCTATTCCCATCACTAACTCTATCAAAAGCCGCTAATAATTTTTTAACTTCATTTTCTCTACCGTATAATTTATCGGGAATAATAAACCTGTCGCAAATATCTTTAGAAGCAATTTCAAAATTTTCTATTTTTCCAGTTGCTTTTAGTTGAGATAAACAAGTTTCTAAATCATGCTTCAATCCCAAAACACTTTGATATCTATCCTCAGCATTTTTTGCCATTAATTTCATGACAATATCATTCAAAACTTGAGGAATTTCCAATCCCCTCTCCTTACCAGTAGAAAGTGAATCATCAATCTCTTGTCCCCTCTCCTTGACAAGGAGAGGGTTAGGGTGAGGTAATTCTGGAGGTTTTTTAGCAATATGACAATGCAGCAATTCCATAGCATCATCAGAAATAAACGGTAATTCACCCGTCAATAACTCATAAAAAGTTACACCCAAAGAATAAAAATCGCTACGATAGTCAATTCCCCGATTCATTCTTCCAGTTTGTTCCGGAGAAATATAAGATAATGTCCCTTCTAATACATTAGGACTTTTGATTTCTTGAGTTTCTTTATTAAGCAAAGAAGCAATACTAAAATCGATTAATTTGACTTGTTTCGTTTCTGGATTAATTAAAATATTCGCTGGTTTTATATCTTTGTGAATAATTATTTGTTGATAGAGTATACCTAAAATATCGCATAGATAAATTGCGACTTGTAAGAATTCTGTGAGAAAAGAAATTTTATTTAAAGTTTCTAAATTATTAAAATAATCCTTGAGAGAAATTCCCCCAAAATCTTCCATTACTAATACATAACCATTATTGTATATTTCCAGACCGTAGGTTTGGATAATTCCGGGATAATTGAGATTTTTAGCAATAGCATATTGATTGCGAAATTGTACCAGTTCATTAAAACTAGGATAAGCATTTTTCAACAGTTTAATAACTACCGGTAAAGAGTCGCTTTTTCGGTATCCTCGATAAACCAGAGTTCTCGAACCGTTATAAAGTTCTTCTTTTATCTGATAACCGGAAATACTAACTTCGTTGCTAACCATAATCCTTCAAAACTTGGTAATTTCACATTTAGTATTCCCAGATAAGTAAAAAAAATAGGTTAATAACTAAATTGTTTTTTGCTATATCTATTTACTATCCCTATTCTGACTACTTTCCAATTCCCACTCCCCCTTCATAAAGAACACGTAGCGAAATTCCTCTGGAAACAAATTTTCAGTAAAGAATCAGCCATTTAGTTAAATATACGGACTACAACGGGAATAGTAATTAGAAGAAGTTTCTCGGTACCACAGTCAGAAACCCGGTTTCTTGCTTGATAATCAATCAATCCTATTTTTACAGACAGAAACCGGGTTTCTTTGGTTGGAATACCAGAAAAGAAAACTTCTCTTAATTGGCGACAATTAATGCAAATTATTTTAATATGAACTATTTCCCACAAATAGCTGCAATATGTACAATTCTGGCTTTAAATGGCTGTAGCTGGGGTGATTCGGCGAATAGTGTCGAACAACCTGCAAAAAAATCTTCGCAATCATCAACTGAAATATCTGTCGTAAATAACGATAATAACCATAGCGCTATATTTTCATCATCTCTCCCTGAATCAACTCCGAACCGAGAGCTATTAGTTGAAAGCTGGGACAGTTATCGTCGTCGGTTTATCCAAAGAGATGGAAGGGTAATTGATTTTGAAGCTAGCGACCGTTCAACTAGTGAGGGTCAAGCTTATGCTATGTTACGAGCGGTGCTTATCGATGATTCTGCAACTTTTGCTCTGACTTTAAATTGGGGTGAAAACAATTTACGCAGGCTGAATAAAGATGGTAAACCCGTAGATAGTTTATGGGCCTGGAAGTGGGGACGTAAACCTGATGGTAACTGGGGTGCTATTGATGATAACTTTGCTAGCGACGGAGATATAGACGCGATTACTGCCTTGATTTTGGCTTCGAGACGCTGGAACCGTCCGGAATACCTAAAGATTGCCAAAACTAAGTTACGAGATTTGTGGAAGTATTCAACTGTAGTCGGACAAGATAAACGCTATCTGCTACCGGGTCCTAAGGCTGCTTTTGTGAAGGATTCATCGGAAATTATTCTTAATCCTTCCTATTTTGCTCCTTACGCTTTTCGGCTGTTCGCTCAGGTTGACCCAGAACGAGATTGGATGAGCTTGGTTGATACTAGCTATGAAGTTTTAGAAGACTCCAAACAATTGAGTGCTGTAAATTTACCTAGCGACTGGGTTATTCTCGATGCAAAAACCGGTAAATATCAGCTTCTACCAGATGACAGTCCGATAAAAAGCGTATACAGTTTTGATGCATATCGGGTTTGGTGGAGAATAGCGCTGGATGCTAGTTGGTTCAATTCATCCAGAGCGAGAAGCTATTTGGAAAATTCTATGCAGCATCCCCTCAAATTATGGTCAGAATCATCGAGTGTACCCGCACGAATTAGCCTTGAAGGTGAAGCTTTGGTAAACTACGAAGCTACTTCTCAATACGCAATGCTCTACGCAGCAACTAGGCTGATACAACCAGAAGTGGCTGAGGAATTGCTGGAGCAAAAGCTTCTACCGAGCTACCAGCAAGAGGTTTGGGATGATAACGAAGCTTATTACACTCAAAATCTAGCTTGGTTGGGTTTGTTATCTCCATCAGCAATTTCTCCGGAACTTTTGCAAAGTAATTAAGAAGTTATGGCGATTTTCTCTAGATAGCGAATAAAATGTTGACAGCAATACTTAAGTAACGAAAAAATACTGAACTCCAGTTTTTTAGCAATCAAATAAACCTTTTTAAAACATTTTCATACTCGATTCACCTAACAATTAAAAAACTGTGTTATGAAGCATCTATTTAATCTAAAAACCCTTAATAAAGCATTTCTTATCTCTTTTTGTTTATTATCTTCTTTACCAACTCCCCAAGCTGTAAGCGCAAATCAAGTAAATAATTCTGAGGGAGTTTTAGTAGCAAGAAGAAGCAGAACTAAGAAAGTTTCTCAGCCTAAATACGACGAAAAATATATTTTAGAATTCAATCGCAGTCCGATAGTTGGTAATCGGATGCGTCTACGAGGAGTCTATTCTGAGGGTCGTTTGGGTTTCACTCGTCCTCGGAGTTGGGATGTCGGTACTGTAAAAGCAGCGATTCGCTTTCAACATTCACCAGCACTTTATGCTAATCGCTCTAATTTAACGGTATTGGTCAACGATACTGCTGTCGGTAGTATTCCTCTGAATCGCAAGGAATCTAAACCTGGTAACGTTTTAGTCAACATTCCCACCAAGCTGCTGCAAGAATATAACGAACTCAAAATAGTAGCCCAGCAGAATAATAGTTCTGGATGTAGCGACCCTAGCGACCCTACTCTATGGACGGAGATTCTACCTGACTCGAAATTAATTTTTAGCTACAACCGTAAAGAAATTCCGCTCAACTTCAGTAATTATCCATATCCTTTCTTTGATAACCTCAATTTAGAAACCAACAATATTGTTTACCTGCAGCCCAAAAGTACTAGTGAATCTTGGCTGGAGGGAGCGGCCCGTTTGCAAGCTTCATTGGGTAGACAAGCAGAATTCCGTCCTATCGAAACCAGCCTCATCTCTGATATTTCAGATGTATCTGCTAACGAGAGATTGGTTATCATCGGTACTCCCAGCGAACAACCGGGTCTTGCTGATTTGAAATTACCTCGTAAAATTGCGGGTTCTAAAATCTTAGATGCTAATCAGAATGTAATTCCAGAGGACACTGGAGTTTTAATCCTCACCACTACTAAAAAAGGTAAAGTTCCCGTTCTGATTGCAACTGGAAACGGACCAGTAGGAGTAGAAAAAGCTGCAAGATTATTAGCACAGCCTTCTTCTCAGAGGATGGGAACCGGTCAGGTTGTTTTGGTTAATAAGTTAGAAGAATCTGCTACACCAGGAAAGAGAGAATGGCCGCGTTATTTACCAGAATCTAGCAGCTTTGAATTAAGCGAAATCAAAACTCAAGTTAATGGTGATGCTTTCAGAGATGTTACTGTCCGTGGTTCCGCTGCTCCAGCAATTGAAATAGACTTCCGTGCTTTACCAGATGACAGATTTGTACGTGGTAGCTCCATGAATCTGGTTTACAGCTACGGGCCGCAGATGAACCCTAGAACCTCTGCTGTAGAAGTCTTATTAGATGGAGTCTTCATTGGTGGAGCTAGATTGGATTCAGATGAAGGAGAAATGCGTAAAAATCTCAAAGTAGATTTACCAGCCAAATTGGTTAAACCTGATTCCAAACTTCAGGTATTCTTCCGCATGAACCCCAAAGAACCTTTCGATAAAGCAAACTGTATTAGTCCTCCAGACCAGCAGCTTACAGGTACCGTTCATGCAGATACCAGCTTTGATTTAAAACGGGAAAATTCGGTAGAACTACCAAATTTACAATTAATGCAGTACGGTTTCCCCTTCGCTGCACCTCAAGATTTATCTGAAACAGCAATCGTACTTCCACAGCAGCCAAGCAGCACCGATGTTTTAACAATGCTTGCTTTCAGCGAACGTTTAGGAAGATTGAGTCGTGCGGATTCAGTCAAGCTAGAAGTCTATACTCCAAACAATTTACCTCCAGAGGTACGTAAAAACGAACACCTAGTAGGAATAGGTACAAGAGACAACTTCCCTTTACCCGACGTATTCAAATCTCCCGGATTTAACTTGGCTCGCTCATTCGGTCGTGGCTCAGCCCAGGCAAGCATTACAGTTCCCCAAGACCAACAGGGAATGATTAAGCAAATACTCTCTCCTTGGAATGGCGATCGCGTCGTCTTAGCTTTGACTGCTCAGACAGATACTGGGTTAGAAAGAGTACAGCAAGTCTTAAGTAAAGACCCTTGGTTCTTCCAACTGAAGAAGGACACCGTATTAATTAGCAGCGACAAGAAAAACCCAGCAGCTTACGACCCCGACGCTTACGAGCTAGCATTTTTCGACAACGCTCCCGAAACTCGTCGCATCGAAGATACTAATTTGTTGAGCAAAATGACTCGGATGCTTCAAGAAAACTGGTTGTTAGTACCAGCAGGTGTAGTTGGTTTATCTCTAATACTTTACGGAATCGTTCAGCTATATCTCAAGCGGATTGCTGCTTCTAACAAACACTAAAAAGAATGGGTAATGGGTAATGGGTAATTGGTAATTGGTAGTAGGTAATTGGGAATATTTTTTTTAACTCGCTACTCATTACTCATTACTCGCTACTCATTACTCATTACTCATTACTCATTACTCATTACTCATTACTCCTTTAAAAAAGCATCACCTTTTAATAAAAAAATTTTAAAACTTATGTCCACTTCAGTTAAAAAATCTTTAAAAAAACGCCAGCGTTTTAATCTGAGCAGATGGTTAATTGACTTAACACCCAGTTTTTTTGATAAGACTTTAGAAAAAGTAGGAATCAAACATTTTAAGTGGCTGATTTTACTATTACTAGTATTATCAATTCCGCTAATTGTGACACCATTAGAAGTTTGGCAGCAAGGAGCCGTAGCTGTTTTTCTCGTACTACTAGGTCAGCTAGTATTGGGAGCGGAAGAAAAAGAATCTTCTACAGAAGTTGGACAATATTATCACCTATTTATGGTGTGGCTGAGTTTGGTTACAACAATGCGGTATTTGTATTACCGTCTCAGCTACACGCTCAACTTTGACGGGTGGATAAATAGTATTGCTTGTTTAACTCTATTAGGAGCGGAATTGTTCGCAATCGCGACCTTAGTATTAGCGTATTTCCAAACATTAAAAATAAAAGAACGCAAACCAATTGATATTTCTACCATTCCTCAAAATGAATGGTTTGACGTTGATATTTACATTCCTACCTATAACGAAGACGTTGAAATTGTTCGTAAAACAGCATTAGCAGCATTAGCTTGCGATTATGCTCCCGGAAAAAAGAAAGTTTACGTACTTGATGATGGTCGTCCTGAAAAGTATAAGCAAGATGACCCACGCTACGAAACTTTCCGGGTTAGAAGAGAAGAATTACAGCAAATGTGTGATGAACTCGGCTGTATTCATATGGGACGAGACAATAACGACCATGCGAAAGCTGGTAACATCAACACTGCTTTTCACAAAACCGGTGGGGATTTAGTTTTAATTCTAGACTGCGACCACGTTCCATCACGACAATTTCTTTTACATACAGTCGGTTTCTTCTACGACCCCAAAGTATCCTTTGTTCAAACTCCTCACTGGTTTTATAACCCAGACCCCTTCGAGCGTAACTTACTTACCGAAGGAAAAATTCCTGTAGGTAACGAACTGTTCTACAAAGTACTCCAAAAAGGTAATGACTTCTGGAACGCATCATTTTTCTGCGGTTCTGCTGCGGTTATTCGTAAAACCCACGCTTTAGAAGTCGGAGGAATTGCGGTTGAAACGGTAACAGAAGATTGTCATACAGCATTACGCTTGCACTCCAAGGGTTATAAATCCGTTTACTACGACAAAATCATGGTAGCTGGATTAGCACCAGATACCTTTTCAGCCTACGTCGGTCAACAAGTACGCTGGGCTAGGGGAATGGCTCAAATTCTCAGAATTGAAAACCCATTATTTAATCCCAAACTCAAGCTCAACTTTGCTCAACGAATTTGTTACTTAAGCGCAACATCTCACTTCCTATACGGTTTCCCCAGACTGGTATACGCAATCATTCCCACCTTATTCCTACTATTCGGAATCAACCCCATCCAAGGTTTGGGTTTAGAAACCCTAGCATATGCGTTACCTCACATTCTTCTTTCTCTAGCAACTAACCACATTATCTATAAACACGTCCGATTCTCCTTCTGGAACGAAATTTTTGAATTCGTAATGTCCTTCCAAGCGGGTTGGGTAACATTACTAGCGCTAATTAATCCTAAAATGGGTTCCTTCAACGTAACCGACAAAGGAATCAACGTTACCAAACGTACCTTTGACTGGACATCAATGCGAGGTTTGATAATAGTTACATTACTAGTAGTTAGTTCCTTGCTCGCAGTTCCTTACTGGTTATTGCTAAGACCTGAAGATACAGAAGCAGTACTAGTTAACACCTTGTGGTCTGGATTCAACTTAATATTATTAACAGCAGCATTACTCGTAGGATTTGAACAACCACAAATTCGTAGCGCTCACCGCTTACAAAGACAGCTTCCCGTCAGAATTTCCAGCGACGACCAAAACATTACAGGAAGAACAATAAATATTTCCGAAACTGGTGCTTTAATCTCCTTAAAATCATGGTCTAATTTACCAGATGAAGTACAAATTGAAGTGAAGGGAGATTTTAAAGCTAGTGTTGTGTTAACCGCAAGGGTTGTACGAGTAACTCCTATAAATGAAACAGAAACTCATTTGGGAGTGGACTTCGTTAATCTCAGCCGTAAGCAACTCGATGACTTGTCCTTAGTGATGTATTCCGACGTAAACGAATGGTATTCACAAAATCGAGAAAACGCGGATAAACCGATTGCTTCTCTTGGTTTCTTAGCTACAAGTATCACTCGTTCCTTAAGAGAATTAAAACCAGCTAGCACCAAAAAAATCCGCAAACAAGTTAATACCACCGCTCAACTTTATTGGGACGGTCACTTCTTTAGCGGAGTTGCAACGGAATTAGGAGTAACCGGTTTACGCTTAGAATTAGACAGTAAAAAATCTTTATCAAGTGATAATAGATTGCTTGGAAAAAAAGATTTAGAAACAATGCAGAATGTAAAACCCCTTGTTGGTTTATTATTAAGTCAAAGCGAAGATTCTTCACCCACTAGATTTGTTGCAGAAATCAACTTAGTTGAAGAAGAGCGCGGTAAAGTTTCAATTGAACTTTATTTCCCCGAAAAATTCCGCAACAGACAATCTCCCAAAATCAAACAGTTTTTAAAGAATAGTTTAGAAGACGATATGGGAAGAGTCGCTTAATAATTTCATCATCATAATTTGAATAATTGTAAACCCGGTTTGTTGAAAAAACCGGGTTTTTAAATTATGTAAGGTTCTACAAACTCTAATATACTACTTACAAAATTGCATGAGTAAAACAAAGCTAGAAATAATAATTTAATGTAAATCCTTCATAGCATCTCAACTATTATCAAAATCGATGATAAATCTACCAATATTAAAATATCTACTTTTAATCAGCAGCTTTTTATTAATAAATCCAAATTCAACAACCGCTCAAATTACCCCCGACAATACTTTAGGTGCCGAATCATCTCGCGTCGTACCCGATGGTGCTATAGATAAAATACAGTGATATAAATATAAATGTCCGCGATGCGATTACTATTGCTGGAATCAAAAACGGATTGTCTAGTGCCATCTTTAGCTTTGTAGATACTGCTGCTGTAGGTAATGCTGGTGATATTGATATTAATACTGCTTCCCTTTCCCTAGCTGAAGGTTCAGAAATAAATTCAAAAATATTCGGGCAGGGGAATGCTGGTAACATAACTATTAATGCTCGTGAAAGTATTTCCTTAGACGGTTCTGGTGAGGTAACTTTAGCGGATGGTAATAAAGGTATTATATTTACCCGAATTATTAATTCCGTAAATCCAGACGCTGTAGGAAATGCTGGTAATATTCAATTAACTACTAGAACTCTTTCGGTTACTAATGGAGCTTTTATAAGTAGCGATACTCTTGGAAAAGGGAATGCAGGACATATTACGATTAATGCTAGCGATACTGTTAGCTTTGATAGTAGTAGTTCTGCGAGCAGCGCTGTCAGTTCCAAGGAAATGAGTACGGGAGGAGATATTCGAGTCAAAACTGGAAATTTATTCTTAACAAATGGTTCTCAATTATTTACAAACGTCTCAAGCTCGGGAAATGCAGGTAATATCTTCATAGAAGCTCGCGATAACATAACATTAGACGGTATAAATGGTAATGCTATTAGCAGTATTCAAAGCGATTTATTAACAGATGCAATAGGTAAAGGTGGAGATATTCAAATCGTAACCGAAGTAATCTACGTTACCAGTGGGGCACTAATTTCTGCTGATACGGGTGGACAAGGTGATGCAGGTAATATAACTATCAATGCCCGCGATAAAGTTACTATCAGTGGCTTTGATATGAATTTAGGATTACCCTCTACTATCTCTACAAATGGGGGTTCAAGCAGTTTTGGTAATAGCGGCGATATCCGTATTGAAACCAGCGAATTACTATTAAAAGATGGTGGTAGTATCTTAACTAATAGTTTAGGTCAAGGAAACGCAGGTAATATCTTCTTAGATGTACGTGACACTATTAATTTTGATGGTAAGGTAGTTAGCGACAAATTTCTCTTCCCAAGCAATGCCACTACTTCTGTAAAAAATGGTGATGCGGGAGATATTCAGGTAAATACTGGCTCGCTATTTTTAATAGATGGTGGTCGCATGAGCGCTGTTGGATTCCCAGAAGAAAACAGTAACAATATAGCTAATGCTGGCAATATTATAATTGAAGCTCGCAATAGTATTAAGCTTGATGGAGAAGATAGTAGCTTGAGTACTTCTTTGCTTAGAGGTAAGGGAAAAGGAGGAGACATTCAAATTACAACGGGTTTGCTTTCCCTTACTAATAATAATGGTGCTTCATTATTTACCGTAACAAATGGGCAAGGAGATGCAGGTAATATTGACATTACAGCAAACTCCCTTTCTGTTAATAATGCTTCTTTGCAAACTGATACAATTAGTCAAGGAGATGCTGGTAATATCATCATAAATGCTAGTGAAAGCGCGACTTTTGATAATAATAGCATTGCATCTAGTATCGTTTCTTCAAAAGAAACTATTGGCGATGCTGGGAATATAGAAATCACAACTGGTTCTCTTACTTTAAATAATTCTTCTGCTTTGCTAACCTCCACAAACGGTCAAGGAAATGCTGGTAATATCATCATAAATGCTAGCGATACTGTTACTTTTGACCAGCAAAGTTTAGCTTTAGCGTCTGTATTTAAAGATGGTATTGGTAATGGTGGAGATATCGAAATCACAGCAAGTTTTCTTTCTCTTAATAATGCTTATTTAGGAACCTTAACGCAAGGCAAAGGGGATGCAGGAAACGTCACCATCAATGCTAATACTTTTAGTACAACAAAAGACGGACAAATTAATACAAATACCTCAACCAGCGGTAATGCTGGTAATATTAACCTAAATATCAAAGACAAAATTACTTTATCTGGAACCGGAAAAGATTTTAGCGGTGGTTTATTTGCTGCAACTTCTGAAAATTCTACCGGGAAAGGCGGTAGTATATTTATCGACCCCCGTTTGGTAATTATAGAAAACGGTGCAGCAGTATCGGTTAATAGTTTAGGTACTGGAGACGCAGGGGATATTAGTTTACAAGCTGATAATCTTCGACTAAATAATGGTTTTATTGCCGCTATTACAAACAGTACCCAAGGTGGTAATATCAACTTACAGTTAGGTGAATTATTATTACTCCGCAACAACAGTCAAATCTCCACCACTGCGGGATTTGCTCAAGCTGGTGGAAATGGCGGTAATATCAAGATTAATTCACCTTTTATAGTCGCAGTACCCAAAGAAAACGGCGATATCACAGCCAATGCTTTCTCCGGAAACGGTGGCAATATTAATATTACAAGTCAGGGAATTTTCGGAATTACACCTCGCTCTCAAGTTACACCTCAAAGCGATATTACAGCGAGTTCCGAAACTGGTATTCAAGGAACAATTAATATTACAAACCCAGAATTAGACCCCAATCAAGGTGTAATTGAATTACCAGATGGTTTAGTTGATAAAAGTAAGCAAATCGCTCAAGTTTGTCCCCAAGGAATCAACGCTGCTAAACGGTTGAGTGAATTTTACATCACCGGACGTGGTAGTTTACCACCGAGTCCTTTTAAACCATTAACAGGTTATATAAATCGAACATCTCTAGCTACCTTAGATGGGGAAACGAATCAAGAGGAAGGTAAACAGATAAGAAATAGAAAGATAGACAAGGAAAGTAGAGAAATTGTAGAAGCTCAGGGATTTATGAAAAATGCAGATGGGGAAGTTTATCTAGTAGCGCAAGTTCCATCAATTGTTCCGTCTTCTAATGCTGTTACTTTGGCTTGTTTATTTTAATATCTGTTCAGCCAGGATGGTGCGTGACACAGTACAAACATTATGACTACGTTGATAATCAGTAAAAGTGTCACAGCACCCTACAAACTGTATCTATGTTTGGCGCTATGAACGAAGTTTTCTCGTTAGCGTTCACGAAGTGAGTCGTTAGACTAAGCGTCTCCCGGAGGGAGATAGAGTAAGCGCAACTACAAACATTTTTTTAATAACTTAATCCAAAATCTAAAATCTAAAATCCAAAATCCAAAATCAATCACTCCTTGACTGCTGTAATTTCCATAAATAACTAGAAACTAAGTTTGTCACAACATGAGCAACTATTGGAATTAATAAATTACCGCTCAAAAAAGCACTGTATCCTAATATAATTCCTACAATAGTCGCCCAAATCACGTAAGCCCATTGTTCCGAACCGCTCAGATGTAAAACACCAAAACAAATACTTGATACGATAACAGCAAGATGATTTAATCCTAAAGCAGGAAGCATTACTCCTCGAAACAACAATTCTTCACTCAAACCAGGTAATAACCCCAGCCAAATTAAATCGGGAAATGCTAAAGGTTTTAAGACAATTTCTAAATAATAATTAGCGCTTTTACGATATAAAGCAGAAAACTTATAAGCCAAACTACTTAAAGCAGTAATAGTTAAACCTAAAACTATTCCTATCAAAAATTCCTGTTTGTCCCAACGCCAAGACATTAAGTTAAAATTACCAAACTGTAGCCATAGTTTAGCAATTATCCATAAAATAATAGCTGTCACTCCCATTGCCATCAGCACCTGGGTTCGTGTTAGGTATGGAATTTCTGGCTCGTGATTTTTCTCTTGGGTCATTCAATTTTGGATTTTAGATTTTGGATTTATACTTTAACAAGCACAGTTTTAAATCCATACTCACCTGAATATCTGGTAGTTTAATTAAAATGTGCCATAACTATTTATTTCGAGAAAATTTAATACCTCTAACTTTTAACCTCCTAACTAACGCTTATATCTAAACGGTACTTTCAAAATAATTTTTATCATCTAAACCAACTGCTGTAAAGAAAATATTGTAGAACTTAAAATAGATGGGTCAACTCCTGCTTTACGAGCTGCCAATATTCCGATTGCTTCCAAGTAAGATTTGACCGATATTGCTTTAATTCCCAAAGGTTCGGGAGGAACCATGATTTGAGTTTGATTTTCCTCTACAGTAATGATTTGACAGTTTGTGTGACTCAAACTTAGTAAAGCACTGCTACCACAAGCATTAGCTGGTACTACCACTGCATCAACTTGATTCACCCATATATCGTTACTGTTAGGAAATTGATTCGATTCCCTCGTAATAAACTGAGGTGCGCGACTTAACCCCACAAGTACGCTTGGTAAAAAAGTATAGCCTATTTCCTCCGCAGCCGAACGCGGTGATAAATTTTCATCTAAAGGTTCTGGTGTAAACGTTGGAGCATGAGCGCAGGGAATCCCAAATTCTCGGACAATCAAATGACTAATAACCGCTTCCGCTCCCGCTATCAGGTCTACTCCCTTACCTTCACGGTAGTTTTGGTCTGCTTCTTCATCGACGCAATCGGGGAAACGAGCAACAACTGCGATCGCACTCGCTTTGCTCTTATTTATCAAGGCTTCTGCTGCTCTCAATAAGCTACCCGGATTACCAATAGTACCCCAGCTAGCACCGGATTCAGCCGAGCGTAATTCTACGTTTAAAGGAGCATCGGTAACTACATAATCAGTTAAATTTAATCCTAAAGTAGCTCTAGCAGCATCAGCAGCTTGAAGATTTCTCAAACGTAAATCCGGCTCAATTCCTCGGTCAAAAATCAAACCAATTTTATTTTGATGTACCGGTTGTAAACCCCAACTTCCTTTACAAAATTGGTCAATTCCGTAACCTTCAACGTACAAAGTATTAGGTTGATTCCAGTACAACATTGCACCGTTAAGAACATTAGGATGAGTTATCAAAACATCACAAACTTCAGCTATAGCTCTAGCCACAGGTAATGCATCTCCTGCATAACCTCCGATGGCTGCTCCAACCCCTGTGGGAATAATTAAAATAGCAGTATATGGATGCATTTATTCAGTTAACAGTTAACAGTGAACAGTTATCAGTTATAAATTATCTAATAATTTGTCTCATAAATAATTAATAAAATGTCAACTTTAGCAAAATTTTTACAAGTTAATCCATTAGTATTTGAAATATTAGAAAAATATACATTTTTAACAGATTATTATCTGAGATATTCGTATTTTAATGAATCAAAATATCAGAAATTTAAAAAATTTGAAAGAAATAAGCCTGATAAATTTTCGATAATTAAAAAAGGTACAGAAGCAGAATATATTTTGGATATAAATAAAACTTGGTATTTCTTTCATTATTTATTTACAGGTTACGACACTTCAACAATTCCTAATAAAGTTATAGGTCTAAATAAGCATGATAAAAAACCTTCAATTAATGCTATTCTTGGTGGTCAAATATTTTTATATGATAATTGTGACTATATTCGTTATTTAACAGCTAGTGAAGTGAATCAAATTGCGAATGCTTTATCAAAATTAAAGCTTGCTGATGTAGTTCAAAGGTTGCAAGATAAAGATTGTTATCATGATTATATTTTCGATTGTTTATCTTAATACTGTTATTATGATGCCTTAGTTGATTATTACAAAGATGCAGCGAATAAAGGTAATGCTATGTTGCTATGGTTAAATTGAAGAATATTATATAACTCTTAAGCATTTTCCTTCGTCACCACCGCTTCCAAAACAATTTTTCTCTTATCGTAATTAACAGTAGTAATAGCCCAACGTAAAGGTTTACCATATTTCTGTAATTCCGATTCTACAGAATTATGCAACTGGGTAATATCATCTTCTAAATTAATTTCTAAACAAATAAAATCAGTAATCAAAATTTATTCCCTATTAACTATTAACTGTTCACTGATAACTGTTCACTGATAACTGTTCACTGATAACTGTTCACTGCTAATGATTAACTGCTATCTAATAACAGCTAACCATTAACGAAAAATTATTTACTAAACCTTACCAAACTGTCTATCATAAACAGCATCTTCCTGTTCGGTTTCAATTTTCAAATCCGAACGAGGATAAGAAACGCAAAGCAGTGCATAACCTTCTTTTTGTAAGTCTGGGTTAACTCCCATACCCTCGCTTTGGTCTACACTACCACCATTAACGATTTTCCCGGCACAGGTGGTACAAACACCAGCATTACAGGAAGAAGGTAATTCTAAACCCGATTCTTCAGCAGCAGATAGAATTGTTTTGTCCTCGGGTACTTGTAAAGTATGCGTTTTACCCTGATGGATGAATTCAACGGTATAAGTTGTAGTCATATACAATATATGGTATGCGTCCGTATAATACTGAATATTTTATATTACCAATAAGCTTACAATTCAAATGACAAGCAATATATAATAATTATTTTCAATAAGATTAATTTGCCAATATTAGCTGTAGAGTGATAATAATAAGAATCATTGAACTGTTTTATAAGAAGTCTAACTGTAATGCCGATTGTCACAGTATCATAAACTTATTTTATCTTTATTCAAAAAAATAAAAGTGACTATCTACACATGAAAATAAATATTGAGATTTACAAATTAAGTAACGCTTTTGATTAATAGTTCTAACTGTTTGAGAAAAAGTATTTTCGCAAATTATTTACAAGATAATTTGTATCGCATCAAACTGTAAAATCACTAGATATACTGACAATGATATCTGTCGGTGAATCGAATTATTTTTAATAAAAGTTACTCTAAAAAGTAGTACCGAATCATAAACATTCAATTACAAACTTTAAATTGTATCTATGGAGATGAAAATGCTTGAATCATATCGTCAACACGCGCAAGAAAGAGCAGCTTTAGGGATTCCTCCCTTACCATTAGATGCAAAACAAACTTCTGAACTGTGCGAATTACTCAAAAATCCACCGTCGGGTGAAGAAGAATTTTTCTTAAATTTGCTCAGAGAAAGAGTTTCTCCTGGAGTTGACCCAGCAGCTTACGTAAAAGCTGGATTTCTGACCGGAATTGCTAAAGAAGAAATTGATTGTCCTTTAATTTCTCCCATCGAAGCAGTACAGTTGCTGGGTACTATGGTGGGTGGTTACAACGTTCAGTCTTTGATTGAACTCTTACAAACTCCTAATGTTTCGGTATCCGATTCTTCCAAAACTCCTTTGGTAATGGGTGGTGAAGGAAAAGAACCCATAGCAAGATATGCTTCAGAAGCTCTAAGTAAAACCCTGCTGGTTTACGATGCTTTCAACGATATTTTAGAACTAGCCGAAACCAATCCCTACGCTAAAAGAGTAGTTGATTCCTGGGCAGAAGCGGAATGGTTTACAACCCGTCCGGAAGTACCAGAATCAATTACCGTCACCGTTTTCAAAGTTCCTGGAGAAACCAACACCGACGATTTATCTCCCGCAACTCATGCTACCACGCGACCGGATATTCCCCTCCACGCTTTATCAATGCTGGAAAATGCTATGCCGGAAGGGTTGGCAACTATTGCTAAATTAAAGGAGAAAGGACATCCCGTAGCATATGTTGGGGATGTTGTCGGAACCGGTTCTTCTCGTAAATCGGCGATTAATTCCGTATTATGGCATTTAGGCGAAAATATTCCTTACGTACCTAACAAGCGTGCGGGAGGATATATTTTAGGAAGTAGTATCGCGCCAATATTTTTTAACACCGCAGAAGATGCAGGTGCTTTACCCATCGAATGCGATGTCACCAACATGGAAACGGGTATGGTAATTACCATCCATCCCTACAAAGGAGAAATTACCAACGAAAACGGCGAAGTTATTTCTACATTTAAGTTAAAACCCGATACAATTCTTGATGAAGTCCGCGCTGGTGGTAGAATTCCCTTACTTATCGGACGTGCGCTCACAGATAAAATCCGCGAAGCATTAGATTTAGAACCCAGTACTTTATTCGTTCGTCCCCAACTACCAGAGGATAGCAATAAAGGCTTTACATTAGCGCAAAAAATGGTCGGGAAAGCTTGCGGATTACCGGGAGTACGTCCGGGTATGTCTTGCGAACCCTTAATGACTACCGTTGGTTCTCAGGATACTACAGGGCCCATGACCCGCGACGAATTAAAAGAACTTGCTTGTTTGGGTTTCTCCGCTGACTTGGTAATGCAAAGCTTTTGTCATACAGCAGCATATCCCAAACCAGTTGATGTCGAAACTCATAAAAAACTACCAGACTTTTTCGCTCAACGTGGTGGTGTAGCTTTACGTCCCGGTGACGGAATTATTCACTCCTGGTTAAACCGGATGTTACTACCAGATACCGTCGGAACCGGTGGTGATTCCCACACACGTTTCCCCTTGGGAATTTCATTTCCAGCAGGTTCCGGTTTAGTAGCGTTCGCTGCTGCTTTGGGAGTAATGCCACTGGATATGCCAGAATCAGTTTTGGTAAAATTCAAAGGTGAATTACAACCCGGTGTGACCTTAAGAGACGTTGTAAACGCAATTCCCTACGTAGCAATTCAACAAGGTTTACTGACAGTAGAGAAAAAGAATAAGAAAAACATCTTTGCTGGAAGAATCATGGAAATCGAAGGTTTACCAGATTTAAAAGTAGAACAAGCCTTTGAATTAACCGATGCAAGCGCCGAACGCTCTTGTGCTGGCTGTACAATTAAACTAAGCGAGTCAACAGTAGCTGAATATCTGCGTTCCAACGTTGCTTTATTAAAGAATATGGCAGCTCGCGGTTATCAAGACGCTCGGACAATATTGCGTAGAGTAGCCAAAATGGAAGAATGGCTGGAAAATCCCCAATTAATGTCAGGTGATGAAAATGCAGAATATGCAGAAGTAATTGAAATTGACTTGAACGAAATCAAAGAACCAATAGTAGCAGCACCCAATGACCCCGACAACGTAAAATTACTATCGGAAGTCGTAGGGGATAAAGTTGACGAAGTATTTATTGGCTCCTGCATGACCAATATCGGACATTACAGAGCAGCTTCCAAAGTATTAGAAAATGCCGGAAAAGTTACAACTCAATTGTGGATTTGTCCCCCGACTAGAATGGATGAAAAACAATTGAAAGAAGAAGGTATTTACGAAGTTTTTGAAGAAGCAAATGCTCGTACAGAAATGCCGGGATGTAGTTTATGTATGGGGAATCAAGCAAGAGTAGAAGATAACGCTACCGTGTTTTCAACCTCTACAAGAAACTTCAACAATCGGATGGGTAAAGGAGCGCAGGTTTATCTTGGTTCTGCCGAGTTAGCAGCAGTTTGTGGACTGTTAGGAAAACTGCCATCGGTACAAGAATATATGGACATTGTGGCGAATAAAATTCATCCCTTTGCTGATGATTTGTATAAGTATTTAAACTTTGACCAGATTGCGGGTTTTGAAGATGAAGGGAGAGTGATTCCGCTGGAAGAAATGCCGAATATTGAGGATATTTTGGGGATGCCGAGTGGGGTTAAGTAATTAGTTTTTTAATGGATATATTTGTTTGAACTAAGCCCGCTTTTGCGGGTTTTTTATTTATAGATTATAATTGTACGAACAAAAAATGAAAATAGATTAAATAACTTTTCTTACAATTTATTTATGAATAATCATGATAATTACACTTGGTATGACTGGTTCAATCTAGGTTCTAAACATTTTGACAGAGAAACATATCAAGAAGCAATTTCTTGTTTTGATAAGGTATTAATAATCAAACCTGACCATAGACCTGCTTATGTAAAAAAGGGTTATATATTAGCTTATTTAGAAAAACACGAAGAAGCAATTTATAATTTTGACAGAGCAATAAATATTCAACCAGAAGATTATGAATCTTGGACTAATAAAGGATTTTCTTTATTAGAAATAAGAAAATTTGAGGAAGCAATATTTTGTCTCAATAAAGCTATAGAAATTCAACCAAAAGTATATCCACCTTATTTATTCAAAGGATATTTGCTATTAGAATTGTCACAATATGAAGAGTCAATAATTAATTTTGAAGCAGCCCTTAATATTGAACATAAACTTCCAGAGGCTTTAAATGGAAAAGGTTTCGCATTATGGAAACTAACAAAATATAATGATGCTTTAACTTACTTAGAAAAAGCAATTTTGCTTAAAGAAGATTACTTAGAAGCTTGGATAAATAAAGGCACAGCTTTAGGTAATCTCGGATTACATCAAAAAGCATTAGAGAGTTTTGTTAAAGCGATTGAAATCGAACCAAAAGATGAAATTGCATGGTTCAGTAAAGGAATTACCTTAAGTAATTTAGGCGAATATATTAAATCTTTAGAAGCATATCAAACGGCAAAAAAATTGTTGTCAAATACACAAAATGAAATCTATACGAACATAATTTATGGTGAAGCTTGTTGCTATTGCTTGCTAAACGATATCAATAGTGCAATTAAATATTTAGAAGAATCGATAAAACTATCTCCTGATATGAAGAATTTAGCAAAAACAGATAGCGATTTTCAATCAATACGTAACGATAAAAGGTTTATAGAATTAATTTATGGGTTATAGGAAGTAATAAGTAGGTTTGGTAAAACTACAACAGAACCTTATATAAGACAATTAAATTAATCACAAAAATATTCGATGTTGGGTTATGACGCAAAATCAATTTTTCGCTTGATATTTGATATTATCGTGCGTCAAACCCAACCTACAATTATAAATATGTGAGTAAATGTCTAAAATAAAAATAAATATCACCCTCGCCGAGTATAATTACTTTAGCAAAATCAAATGCTTAGAATAACTAAAAATTACATCATTGACGAAAATCAACAACCGATTGCTGTTCAAATTCCCATTGCTGAATTTCAAAAAATCGAAGAAATTCTTGAAGATTATGGTTTGGGGAAACTGATAGAAGAAGTTGAAGGAGAAGAAAGATTATCAAAGGAAGAAGCTCTCAAATATTATGCATCACTAAAATCTAAAAATGTGGACAGTTGATTATACGAAGCGTTTTTTAAAAGAACTTGCTAGTTTACCCGTAGAAATTCAAAATCGTGTAGAACCTTTAGTTTTTGAAGAATTAGAATCTGAGAATCCTTTCGAGTTGGGATATTTAGAAAAACTTAAAGGGTATACGGATAAATACAAGATTCGTGTGGGTGATTATCGTATTGGTATTACTTTAGATAAAGAGACACAGACATTGATTTGCGAGCGAATCGCTCATCGTAAAGATATTTACAGAATTTTTCCTTAAAGAATTGCGTTAAGCGTTAGCGAAGCATCTCTGGAAAAGATAGCTCACCGAAGGTATCGCACTTCTATCTTTCCAAAAACCCGCTTCGCTATATTTTCAGTCAAACCCTGTAATACTAACCTCATGAAGTCCCTAAAAGACTACAAAATAGTTATTCGTCTCGATGACAACAATACCTTCGTCGCTCATATCCCAGCAATTCCCGGTTGTTACGCTTGGGGAGAAACCGATTATGAAGCTCGTGCTGAACTGGTCAACGTATTCGAGATGATACAAGAGGAATATGCTGAAGAAAGAGGTTTGTGACCTGAAGATTTTGAAAGAGAATTATTTATCTAACCATTAAAATGGAAACACACGTAATAAATTGCGTCTAACCCCATGACGACTATAATTGCTAGACCTTCATCAAAACTTGCCAGTATCAAAGTAGAAACGATAAATAATCTTCCCCTGTTTAAATTCAATGATGAATTACAAGTCAGGATGGAACAACTATTAGAGCGTAAAAAAGCTGATTTATTAACTCAAGAAGAAATTATTGAGCTTGAAGAGATTGGAGAACTAGATAAAATTTTTACTCATATAAATGCAATTTTGGTAGCTCAAAAATCAACAAGAAGCTCTCAAGTATTTAGCTTCGTTCAAAAGTGAGGATGTATAAGCTGAATTTTGATTTCGATATTAAGTCAAATATTCTATTCCTAAATACCCGATGTTGGGTTAAGACGCATCATTGATTATTCGTTTCATCTAAAAAATTTTCATGCGTCTAACCCAACCCATAATTATCTTACTTTACAAAATTCTAAACTTTAGCAACACATTTAACTTCAACCATAAGGTCGGTGTAACCAAGACGGGAAATTTCTATAACGGTGCTTGCTACCACTGGATTACCAGAATACATTTCGCGTCTACATTTTATTACTTCTTCTGTTGAAACTGCTTTCATATCTGTGATAAAAATGACTTCATCGACAACATTTTCTATTGAAGCATTATATTGTTTAAGTACTTTTTTAATATTCGTGTAAGCTTGACGTATCTGAGCTTCCATATCACCAATTCCTACAACATTACCCTCTTCATCAAGACTTACCTGTCCTGATAAATAAATGGTGTCGCCAACTTTAACTGCTTGAGCATAACCAAATTCTTCTTCTATATTTAAACCTAAATATTTAGCTTCTTTAATATTTTGCTTTTGTGTCATGTTCAATACTCCATCAATTACTAAATACAGTATTGCGGAGTAGTGAAATCAAAGTATTCAAAGTTTTTGCTATGTTTTTACAAGTTCTTGCTATTGATGTAAAAAAAGTTTTGGCGTAATTCCTGTCAAACGCTTGAAATGATAGGTAAAATGTCCTTGGCTAGAAAATCCGACAATTTGAGCAATATCTTTGATTCTTATGTCTTCTCTACGAAGTAATTCCTTAGCACGCTCAATTCGACATTGAATATGATATTGATGTGGTGAAATACCCATAGATTGCTTGAATAAATGAGCAAAATGATATGAACTTAGACGAACAACCATCGCAAGTTCGGTCAAAGTTAATTTTCTATCCAAATGCTCGTTCATGTAATCAAGTACTTGCTTTAACTGCTGCTTAGATAATCTTCCTTCGTATTTATTGACAGTAGATTCTCGTCGTATAAAGTATCTAGATAAAAGATGAATTCCTAAAGCATTAGCCATAGAATCAGCATATAGGCGACTGCTTAAAGCATCAGATTCAAAAGCATTTCTAAGGGCTAATCCCATATTCACAATTAAGGGGTCGAAAAATTCATTTAATTGAGGAATAAGTTCTATATTTTCTTTACCCCAAGCTTCTTCACTTAACTGTTTGAGCAATGATGGCTTTAGATACAGTATCAAAAACTCAGCTTCACTATTCCAGACAAATGACTTACTAGTATTAGCTGGATAAACACCTACTTGATTCGGTAGCGAATTAACAATTATCGAACTTCCATTTATTATTTGTTCGAGAACTACTGGTTTACCAAGATTGATACAAATTTCATAATTAAGCGAGTAATGCTCGGGTAAACTACCCGCAGCCATACGGTAATGACTAAGGGAAATATTATCCCAGGCTGCTGCATCGCTGGAAACAATTAAATCGGGAGATATAGACATTTAGCTGTCTTTTTTATATCAATATTTTTTCTATAATTATCATATTATCTTAGTAAATAAATTAGTTAGAGCAATAGTTTAACTATTAATTTCATAAAAAAGATATCTGTAGGCTGTGTGACCGTTAAGAGAAGTTAGTACACACCAAAAATAAATTTAATATTACCGTCACGCACCAGCATTTTACAAGAGGAGAAAACGTTGTAAGTTAATATTTGATATCAGCATCCTAGAAATTAATTCAGCATTAATTGATTTTCTTAATAAATAACGGTGCGTTACGGCATTTTAAAACATTTAATTTTGTCATCAAATTATCTTGTGCCGTAACACACCCTACATTCTGAGGCTATTTTCCAAGGTATTATCAACCCTCTCCCAACAAAGAATTAAATTCCGATTTCAAGGCTTTAATATCTGCAACCCTACCAACCAATAAATTATTATCACCCGCATCGGTTAAACGGGATTTCCAATAGCCAATACTCTCTGAATTGTTCATCCAAAACTGAATTACAGTATCTACTACTTCATCCATATTCCAGCCCCACTTGGAGGGTACTGGCTCCACTGTTTCTAGAAATGCATCTAGAGTACATTTATGAGTTCCCAAGTACTCCACTCCCAGACTTTGCGGCTTTTGCTGGCTCTGTTGTTGATGGTTAAAAAAGTGCAATATGGTTGATACACCTACAATATCGAAAGTATATTTCATGTTTATCCTCCAGATTGTAAAAAAGTTTTGATTTTTAAATATATGGTTCGGCGTTTGTTTACGGGCAAATTATTAAATGCAATCAAATTTGTGATTGCCAATCTTTAAATAAAAACTAGCAATATACCAGGATTAGTGTTAAAATTATCCCGGTATAAGTTAGCAGTTAATTATCGAGAGTGCTAACATTTGTCTCGCAGAAAATTAGCAGACAGCTTCATAGATTGCTAATATTTATAACGCTATTTATATTAAAATATTAAAGATTTTCACTATTTGAAAAGAGCAAGTTACTCTTCTTAATATTTTTTAATATTTGTGATGACAGATTTTTCAGGGGAAGTAGCTGCTTTATCTGCGGCCTGCTTATGGTCTATAGCGTCTGTAGTTTATAGTAAATTGGGGCTGAGCATTCCGCCGTTGCACCTAAATCTGATTAAAGGAATAATTGCAATCGGATTTTTTGTATTCACAATTTTGATTACAGGAGAACTATTTCCTTCAATAGCGACTTTAGCAATGTGTTTGTTACTGTTGAGCGGTGTAATTGGTATTAGTTTGGGAGATACTCTATTTTTTCATACTATAAATACTCTCGGACCGCGTAGAACATTGCTAATGCAAACTCTGACTTCTCCAATGTCAGCAATTTTTGGGCTGATTTTTCTCCAGGAGAAGTTAAATGCTCTGGCTTGGTGCGGTATTTTGATCACAATATTGGGTGTCACTTGGGTTATCACCGAGCGTACACAGGATGTGAAAAACATCTCAATGACTGAATTTAGACGAGGTATATTTTTTGGATTCCTCACTTGTATTGCTGGTGCAATTGGTGCTGTACTTTCACGAGGTGCGATTGCGGATACTCAAATTAGTCCTTTATGGGCTGCTTTATTAAGATTGAGTGCTGGTACGTTGATTCTATTCATATGGACTTTATTAAAACAGCAAACTAATTTTCGATTGAGTAGTTTGCAAAATCCCCGAATTATTGGAGGAACTGTTTTTGCAGCATTTTTCGGTACTTTTTTGGGAATTTGGCTGCAACAAACAGCGATTAAATTTACGTCTGTGGGAATTGCTTCCACCCTTTTACAGACTAGCCCAATTTTCGTAATACCTTTTGCTATTTGGATGGGAGAAAAAGTTAGTGTTAGAGCAATTTTAGGCGTTTTTATTTCGATTACTGGAATTGCATTGCTATTTTTCCTTTAGTAGCTAATAGAATTTAATTCCTTAATGGAGTAAAAACTCATAATTTAGGCTCTTATCTATAGGGAGAATCTAGTATTGCTTCGCGGAAGTAAGAAGTAAAAAGTAAGAAGTAGCGGAAATTGCGGTCTTGGGGGTTTCCCCCAAGAGCAAATTTCCAAGACAAAAAGTTTGATATCTGGGGCTTTTCAGCCATTTTTAATGGTTACCTTATTTAAGCCGTGATGTACTAGTTAATTAGTTAAATAAAAAATGTATGGCTTTGATAAAAAGCACATACATCTTTTCGGCTGTCTATTCCCTATAACCTAAATTAAACATTTACCAGAAATTATCTTTCCAAAAAACACACTCTTTTTGTTGTGGGGTAAGATTTTTTGCTAAAACTCGTAATTGTTCATCACTAAGGAAAGAGGCTCCGTAATGATTGTGGACTATCGGTTTTCTAGAAGTGTAATCAAAAAATACAGTATATCTGTCAGAGTAAATTGGCATTTTTCCTCTATGAAATATACTCCCAGTTGAAGCCAAAATAACCGTTCCAGCAATTCCCTTGCAAGATTTAAAATGTGATGGAGATACTACTTTCTCCATTATTTTATCTTGGACGTAACCATATCTGTATTTTAAAGAAGAAACTATTTGAGAAGTAAAGGTTTGAGGAATATACTCGAAAGGTCCATTATTCTCATCTACCTTATTTAGATAAATAATTACTTTTAAAACTTTTCTATCTTCAGGATCTACATGCCATAATCTAGATTTTACTTGAACTGGGTTCACAATATCCCGACGAAAATAAGCTCCATGATATGCCACTGGTAAACCAATATAGTTTTCAACTATATTGATTAAACTTTGTTCTAAACCCCAAAGAAAAATCTCCTTATGTTCTAAAATTTGCTGTGGAGTTGCATGAACTACATACTCATTTTTATTATGGGAAGTGCTTTGCGGTATTTCTGGTATCAAGCTATTAGCTGCTTGAAGCATAAGTTCTGTAGAAGGAATCGATAGAGCCTGTAATGAGGTCATTGCAACCCCTTCAGTTCTCAATATATCTATCAAATTTTGCTCGTAATCTGAGATAACCGGTAAATTCTCAACATGTTTCTTCCGTGCTAATCGATAATTCATCTCCTTTTGAGTACATAAAAACGGTAGTTGGTGAGTATTTAGCGATACCTCATTCCGAATTTTGTAGACAATTTTTTTATACATAATTTATTTAGAATTACGGCACGGAACTAATGCAAACTTTAACAATCTTCCAAAGCTGTATGTGTATAAAATATTTTGGTCAAATCAAATATACGATTACATATTTTTTCAATCATAAACTCGGTAAAGCCTTGAATTTGCAAAAAATTTACCTTTAAGTAGGATTACTTAACGCTGGCTTTATATTGCTTCGACAGTAGAATTTTTATTAAATTTTAGCTGTTCGTTGGTCTTTAACTGATATATAATCATAGTATGTATAATTACACAATAATTAAGTTGTACATTGAAATAGAAAAACTTCAGAACTTATGTTAAGTCTGAAGCCTTGGATTAAATATTTTGTGAAGATAGTTAAATTATCCAGAAAGACAATCCGCACTTCTTCCTCAAATTAAGATATTTTGTGTCTTGTTAAATTGGTAGATGCGTATTAGCCCTCTTAAATCGCAGTCTTTTTAATTTGCTCTAGCAGTTGTCGAATAAAGCAGCTTTATATGCGATAAGTTCAGATAACAAGGTGAATAACAATTAGAAAACGCGCAAATATTTTTGCTGCTCTTCAGTCTTTTCTTATAGACTTTTTATTTTCAAGATAAATATGAAGTTAATTTGCAAACATTTACTTAATTAAACAAGTATTAGTAAGCAATAACTCTTCAAATTCTGCTACGGGTAAAGGGTGACTTAATAGATAACCTTGTGTTTTATCACATTCGAGTGCGCGGATAATGTCTAATTCGGCTTTAGTTTCTACACCCTCAGCAACTATTTCTAAACCAAGATTATGAGCCATTTCAACAATGCCTTTAGTTATTGCTGACTTTTGTTTATCCTTATCTATATTATGGACAAAGTAATGGTCTATTTTCAAAGTATTTATTGGCAATTGCTTTAAATAAATTAGAGAAGAACGACCCGTGCCAAAATCATCAATCGCAAGTTTCAAACCATGTGACTGTAATTCTTGCATTCTATTAATTGCTGTATTAACGTCGTTTTCAATCATCCCTTCTGTAATTTCTAGTTCTAAGGAAGAGGGATGCAAACTATTCTCTGCTAATAATTCAAGTATTTTGGAAACGAAATCTGGCTGAGTTAATTGATTAATAGAGATATTGATAGTGGAATAAAAATCCTGGTAACCAGCATCTTGCCATATTTTTGTTTGGTTGCAGACATTTTTAATTAACCATTCTCCAATTGGAATAATTAGACCTGTTGATTCAGCTAAAGGAATTAATTCAGCAGGAGAAATCAAACCTAATTCTGAACTTTGCCAACGTACTAAACTTTCAGCAGCAATAATTGAACCCGAACAAGCATCAATAATTGGTTGGTAATGAACTTGGAATTCTCGTAAGTTCCTTTTTGCTAAAGTCCGAAGTAAGCTACTTTTTATGACCTGAAGTTCTGGTAAAAAATTAGCAGAGTGCTTGGGTTTTTTAGAGATATATTTGAAATCATCTGATTGCTTTTCTAAACGACTGACAACTGCGTTTAATAGCTCGGAGCGGGTAAATGGCTTAGTCAGATAGTCATCTGCACCTAGGTTCATACCTTTACGTACATCAGACTTCGCAGTCCTAGCAGTGAGAAATATAAATGGAATAGTTGCTGTAGCTGCTTGTAGATTTAGCTTTTTTAGAACTTCATAGCCATCAATATTTGGCATCATTAAGTCACATAATATTAAATCAGGAGCTTCAGAAACTGCGAGGTCTATTCCAATTTTTCCGTTGGCTGCTGCCAATATTTCAAAACTTTCGGCTTCTAACAAGTCCAGAATATTCTCACGTACAGATTCTTCGTCTTCAATTACTAATATTTTAGTCATAGCCGTCAAAATTACTTCTAATTATTTATTTATTACGTAATAGCTTTTTTTCTGAAAATAGCTTATATGTATAATATCTATATTCAATATAAAGCAATGCTTAATTCATTATGGCACAAGTTTTTTGACAATCAGATACGAGCATATATTGATTTATATATTTGTATTTTTGTCTCAAATTTTTCTAGCAATTTCTATAGTATTTTTACGTAAAATCATCAATATTGATTTATAAAATTATGTGATTTTACTTGATATAAATCAATTGTCTATTAATTACAGTAATTGCCTAACGGGATTGCAATCGTAAATTTTGTTCCGACACCAATTTCACTTGTAACTTTAATTTCGCCATTAAGCATATCCACACACTTTTTAGCAATCGATAAGCCTAAACCAGTACCTGGAATATTGCCTACATTTTTGCATCTATGAAAAGAATCGAATAAAGATGGTAAATCGTCTGAAGGAATTCCTATACCTTCATCTTTGATTTCAAATACGACTTTTTCTTGCTGAGAATAAAGGGTAAAGTCAACGGAAGTATCTGGTAGAGAATATTTCACCGCATTTGAAAGTAAGTTATTCAGAATATGTCCTAAAACCTTTTCATCAAAATTGCACTTTAATGTATCTTTATTAGTTGTAAAGTTAATAAATATATCTGCTATATCTGTTTGTTTCTTATTATGGTTAATTTGTACATCTTCTATTAACTGACGGCTATATTCAACTAAATCAAATGTTTCTGGATTGCAAGTTAATTTTCCAGCTTCGGCTTTTCCAAAAAATAGTACATCACTCAATAAATTGGTCATGTGCTTAACTGCTTTATTAATTCTATTAAAATGCTTAATTTGTTTTTCTTCGTTCCACTTATGACGGTAATTTTCTAGCAATTCTGATGAAGAAAGAATAGTACTCAAGGGTGTACGAAATTCATGAGAAGTCATGGAAATAAAGCGAGATTTAAGTTCATTCAGTTCTTTCTCTTTCTCTAAAGCTTGTTTCAAATCTTCTTCAATTTGTTTGCGTTCGGTAATGTTGATACAATAAGCAATAATTTCTAAGGGATTATCTTCATCATCTTTTGCTAATTTTGACTGTTCGTAAATCCAAATATAATAACCATCACTATGCAAAAATCGGTACTCGATATTAACTTTATCTTGAGTAAATAGTTTTGGTAATTCGGCAATAAATAATTGTACATCCTCTGGATGAATATGACTTATCCAAAAATTGGCATCACATAGAATTTCTTCGACTCTGTAGCCAGTCATATCCGCAATATTCTCGCTGACAAAAGTAATATTATGGTCTTCTAATAAATCTGAACTATAAACTACTCCCGTACTGGAAGATAGCAAGTGCTGTAGTTTTTTCTGCGTTATCAATAGCGACATTTCTGTATACTTATGTTTAGTTATATCAGTTTGGATACAGATATAATGGCTTATTTTATTTTCGCAATCAAAAATCGGAGAAACACTAAACTGGTACCATAATTCTTTACCATCTCGACAATAGTTTCTTAATACTATGGTGCCATTTTTAAAAGGATAATAATAGTATGATTGTAGTAGTTTATTTATTTCATGTTTGATATTTTCAATAAATTTGCTTTTAGACCCCTGACCTTGGAATATATTTTCACTACAAATACGTTTAAATTCTGGATTAGCATAGATAATTGGTTTAGATACTAATCTTGCATCAAAAACTACTATGCCATTGTTAGCAGCATTAAGAGCTATACTTTTAAATTGTAAATTTTCTTGTAATTCATTATTTCCTTGTTCTGCTTGCTTTATTTGAAATTGATACCCTTCGAGTAACAGAGAAGAAATTTTTTCCGGTGAGATATAACCCAATAACTGCTTTTTTTCATTTTCAATTAATACTGGTTCTTCTAAATTAGCCAAAATTTTTAATACTAATTCCTTATCTTGAAGAGAAGAATCAGTAATTTTAGTTGCTAAATTTTTCATGACTTCAGTAATTTTACTGTTTTTTAAATCAACTTCCGACTTCACAACCTCTAAAACATTTTCTAGCGAAAATAAACCTACTGCTCGTAGGTTTTCGACTACAAAGACACGTTGTGTGACTGGTTTAGATTGATTCATCAATGTAATAGCATCCCAAATCGTTGCATCAGTTCCCACAGTTAGTGGAGCGTAGTCAATTAAGTTTTCTAAGGATAGTAAAGAAAAAGCTGAAAAAGCAGTCTGCATAAATCTATAAGAGAATTGTTTTCACAATATATTGATAAAGCTGTAGGTTTGATGAAATCCCTTCTCATATTTTTGTCTCTCCAAGGTAATAATTACTGGAGTATAAATACTGAAATTAAAGAAATTCGGTTCGATAAATCTTAGCGAAGCAATAGCTGTTGATTGACACAGGGAATAAGAAGTAGGTAATAAAAATAAAAATTATCGGTTGTAGAGAAGTAGCAGTCCTAGGTCTTCCCACGTTTGGAAGAAAACAAACCAGTGAGAATTTCACCATTAATTCTCCAGCTAATAGCAAAATTTTGGCGTTGTTCAATAGGTCTATGAATTTCTAAAAGTATCTAATAGCAGTCCCCTGAACCCCTAATTATGGTTCCCTTTTAAATGCATTTATCCCCGAGAATAGGGGGTTGGGGGCTAAACTGAATTTTTATATGGCTAACACCACGCTTCGCGCTTCAGCAACGCCAAAATTCTTAACCCTAGCAATATAGCAGAAGCAATAAAAAAAATATTCTGCTGCTTATTCTCCGTATTTCTCAAAATGTACACCCAACCTGCCAAAAAACATAAATAACCGCAACCATTGCTTTAAGCATCTCTACATCATGGTTGCGGTTAATTTAGTTGAGTTACAGAAATTGAAACGTCAGCTATTAAAAGTCATCATCTATGCATTCTGCGGTTCCACTAAATTTTCAATTCCTTGGATAACTTCGGCTGATTCTATTTTGTCTCCTGCTTTGAGTTTTTCCAGAACTTCTTTTCCTTTAGTGACATAACCAAACACGGAATAACGTCCATCTAGTAAGTTGCGTCCAGCAGGAGTCAGTTCGGGTTCAAATAGAAAGAAGAAAAATTGGGAAGAACCACCGTTAACTTCGGCTTCCGGACGAGCCATTGCTACCGCACCGTAAGCCGAGAAAGGTAAAACAGGCATTTCGGTGTAAAGTCCAGCTTGTTCGAGAGTAGTACCGTATATTGGTTCTTCGTCTCCTTCTACAAGTACTTCCATTGGAATAGCCCGGTATTCATTTGTTTTTGGGTCAATAAAACCAACTTCTTTACCCGGTGGGTCTCCAATTTGTAATACGTAAAAGTCTTCTGCACGTAAGAATTCCAACCCGTCGTAAAAACCTCGTTTTACCAAATCTACAAAGTTTCCAGCGGTAACTGGAGCACTATAACCATCCAAAACAACTTCAACATCTCCTTCATTTGTTTTTACCGCTACGGTGGCACGTCCTTTTAATTGTGGTAAATTACTGTATTCCGCGGGTACCTCGTAAGGAAAACCTTTAACCATAGATTCTTCAAGTTTGCTGACTAAATTCAACAACTCGGCTCGTTCTATCCAGGTTTCTTCCTTGTCTTTAGTTTTCGCGACTTCTTGGAGTTTTTCTACACCAGTTTGTAACTCGTTAATCCAAACTTTAGCTTCCTCTTGTTTTTCTGACCTAACGCTTGCTAGTATCGCTTCTGGTTTACTGAGAACCCGCGAAGCAGTTTTTAAATCGTTGGAAATAGCTCTCCACCGGCGATTAGCTCTCAATTGAGTAGCAATATCTTCCAAACTTTTCTGCAATTTTCGTACTGGCTCATTATCTATCGGAAGTGCGTACCGTAGTAAAGCTTTTCCATCGGTAATTGCGTTTCCTGCGGGTAAAGCAGCAATACTGGAAGAAGTCCACCCAGTTGTACTTATTCCTAAAAATAACGCTACCAGCACTAATGTAATTAGACTATTCTTCAAAGAAGATTTTAATAAGTTGAACATGGAATCTAGCAATGCAACATCAAATTATTTTAGATTTCGTCGTAACCTATCAATAATCTTCCCACAGCAGAGGAAAGGGAGATAGCGAAAATGGTTTTGATATATGTATATCAATAAAATTAATTGTATATTTCTACAAAATCCCATAACTAGAATTAAGTAAGGACTAAAATTGATATATTTATCCAAATTATCCAAAAATTATTTTCACCCATCGGAGTCGCACAAAGGAATCAATGAGCAAAGACAAAGACAAAGATAAAAAACCTTCAGGTTACAAAGTTATTGCTGATAACCGTCAAGCACGTTATTTATATGAAATTCTAGAAACCTACGAAGCTGGAATTCAGTTAACGGGAACCGAAGTAAAATCTATTAAAGCTGGTAGAGCAAACCTTCAGGATGGTTATGCGCTAATTCGCGACAACGAAGCATGGTTGCTCAACGTACATATTTCACCCTACAACTCTAGCGGAAAGTTTTTCAATCACGAACCTCGTCGAAGCCGCAAACTTCTACTTCATCGCGACGAAATTCGTAAGTTGATTGGGAAGACAGAACAGCAAGGTTTGACTTTAGTACCTTTAAAAATGTATCTCAAAGGTGGTTGGGTAAAAATCAGCATAGCCCTTGGTAGAGGTAAGAAAGTCCACGACAAACGAGAAACTATTAAGAAACGTCAAGACCAACGTGAAATGCGACGTGCATTGAAAAATTATTAACTGGGGAGTAGCAAGTAGTAAGTAGTAAGTAGTAAGTAGTAAGTAGTAAGTAGCAAGTAGTAAGTAGTAAGTGGGGAATAAGCAAACGGCAAAAATAACAAGGTTAACCAGAAGGATAATTTGATAATCTAAGGCTATTCCCTGCGGGAAGTTTTTGAAATTGTGGGTTTTGAATCAACAATTACCAATCCAAAATCTAAAATCCAAAATCCAAAATTTTTTCTTAAATTGAGCTATTCAACAAGATAGCTATGCCATTCGGACGTATCTTGTTTACTTGTTGGAGGAAGCAATATTCTCCAGGTTTTGCCTTCTTTTTGAAGCTGTAGGTAAATGTCAAAAGTTTTTTGTGGTTGCTCTAAAGTCCGTTTTGGTAACTTTAAATTTAAATCATAATTTCCCTGGATTCGGAAAGCTGGTAAATGCTCAACAGTCATTAACTTTCGATGCTTAACTGATAAATGATTTATCTCAATTCCACGAAAATCTAAATCTAAATTCTTACTCAGCTGTTGTTGCGTTTCCTGGATAGAAAGCGCTATTCCTTTCTTGACTAGCTGCTTATTCGGAGATGGTGTACCAAAACTACAAGCTGTCAATAAAAAAAGCAAAATCGCCGTTAAAACAAGTTTTACCATTTTTGGGAGTTAATTGTTAATTGTTACTTGCTTCCCCCCTCTTCCCCTCTTCCCCTTCTACCCTTTAACTGATAACTGATAATTGCTCACTGATAACTGAATTCTATGAAAGTCAAAGAAATTGGCGAACAAGGACTTTTAAAAATATTAAAGCGCTTCTGTCCTTCAGATATTATCGGGGATGATGGAGCGGTGTTAGCAACTGCTGCTGATAAATCTTTGGTTGTCACCACAGATGTACTAATTGATAACGTTCACTTCAGCGAAACTACTACTTCTCCATCTGATGTTGGCTGGCGAGCCGCTGCCGTTAACCTTTCAGATTTAGCTGCAATGGGAGCTTCACCAATAGGAATTACTGTCGGCTTGGCACTTCCTGGAGAGACTCCTGTTAATTGGGTCGAAAATTTATACCAGGGGATGACGGAGTGTTTACAAAGATATAATACCAAGATTGTTGGTGGTGACATAGTGCGATCGCCAATTATTAGCGTCGCGATTACGGCTTTCGGAGAAGTTGCTCCCGAGCGAGTTATTGGTCGCAATAAAGCCAAGCTGGGTAATGCAATTGTGGTTACGGGTTGTCATGGAGCTTCGGGTGCTGGTTTGGAATTACTACTAAATCCAGATTCAACAACAAGTCTGGGAAAAAATTATCGGGAGGCTTTAATTAAAGCACATCAACGACCAAAACCACGTTTGGATGTATTACCAATTCTCTGGGAAATTGTAGATTCTTATTCGGTCGTAGATATCTGTGGAATGGATACTAGCGACGGCTTAGCAGATGCAATTTTACAAGTTTGTCAATCGAGTAAAGTTGGTGCAGTTATTGAAGCGACAGAGATTTCCGTACACCAAGCTTTTGAAAATTGGCTAACACAAGAGCAAGCTCTAAAATATGCTCTCTACGGTGGTGAAGATTTTGAATTGCTGCTTTGCTTACCAGAAAAAGCTGCACATGAATTAGTAGAGAAACTCGGTAACAACGCAGCTGTAATTGGAACGATTACCGATAGAGATAAAGTTTTGTTACGCGATAAAAACGAAAAAATTCCCGACCAAGTATTAAACTTGAATCGGGGATTTCAACATTTTACGACTTAGAAGCAACGATATAGAGACACAAGCTTTGAGGTTTAAATCTTAAAACTCATAACTCATAACTCTCTTGAAAAGTTGCTCCCCAAGACCGCACTTTTCGCTCCTAACTTTTAGCCATTCCACTTCTGAGCAACCAATTCAGCTAAGTCAACAACGCGCTGAGAATAACCCCACTCGTTGTCATACCAAGCCATAACCTTAACCATATCGCCACCCATAACCATTGTGAGGCTGGCATCTACAACTGAAGAGGTATCGCTACCCTTATAATCGGATGACACCAAAGGTAAATCGCTATAGCCTAAAAATCCTTTCAATTCACCTTCAGCAGCATTTTTGAAAGCTTGATTGAGTTCTTCAGCAATAGTAGGTTTCTCAACTTGAACGACGAAATCTACCATCGAAACGTTAGGAGTTGGTACGCGCAACGCTACACCGTTTAATTTTCCTTTCAACGCTGGTAGTACTAATGCAACTGCTTTTGCCGCACCAGTAGAGGTCGGTACAATATTCATAGCTGCTGCTCTTGCACGTCGCACGTCTCTGTGGGAAGCATCAAGCAAACGTTGGTCGCCTGTATAGCTATGAGTAGTGGTCATGGTACCTTTGATGATGCCAAACTTCTCATCTAAGACCTTAGCAATAGGAGCCAAGCAATTAGTAGTACAGCTAGCATTACTAACCACGTCGTACTTGCTTGGATCGTAATCTTGATGATTTACTCCCATTACGAAGGTACCAACATTACCGCCCTTTCCAGGAGCCGTAATTAAAACTTTTTTTGCACCAGCTTTAATATGCTTTTTAGCCCCTTCTTCAGTGACAAATACACCTGTTGACTCGATAACCAAGTCAATTTCCCACTCTTTCCAGGGCAAGTTTTCTGGATTACGGTCAGACACACATTTTATTGTTTTACCTTTAATTGTAATGGAGTTATCATCGGCGGAAATGTCAACGTTTTTTAAATTGCCGAGCATCGTGTCATACGTCAGCAAATGAGCATTGGTTCTGGGGTCTGAGGTATCGTTAATAGCAACAACTTCAAGATTACTATTTTCTCTCGTCATCCAACAACGCATAAAGTTACGTCCGATGCGACCGAAACCATTAATTGCAACTCTAACCACAGGTCTTGCCCTCTGTATTTATGTCTAAACAGTGCTTATTTATGACCTAGATCATATCGCAAAGGGGGGAGTATTAATAACTATAGAGTGTTAGATTCCTAAAAAATCTTTATGATTTATCCCGATTAGCTGCCCGAAACACCGAGATTAGCGATATGGGCACAGTTCAAACCCATAACTAAAGATTGGTAATTGCTGTATAAGTTACGAATCATACTTGACGAAACTATTTCTCAAGAGGTATGTATTAATTGCCAGGACATGGTAGTGACAAGATTCATCGGTTGTTGCTTTAGCTGCTTGCAGTTCCAGTCGTATTGAGTTATATTCACACCACTTGAGAATCCAGATGCTTTTTGGCAAATTACACAAATGTGCCAATACTATCTTAAAAATACCAAAAGCAAGGTTAAGAAATATCCTAAGTGGTAGTTCAGTATTATTAGTATTTGGGTATGAGAAAGGATTTGTTGACTTGGTGCGCTAGTAGCAGCTTTATTTTTATTTCATTGTTTGCTATCAGCAAGAGGATATAACGAAGACACTATGGTTTTTAGAACTTGAATTGCAAAACTTAAGCACAAATATTCGCCCAACTATAGCTTGCTTATAAGTTGATGAAACCTTCTTTAGGATACATAAATTGCTTTTCGGTCTTTAGACTACAACAAAGCTATCTTAATTACTTTGTTGTGAAGAGTATTTATCTTGTATTCATATTGTCTAGATGCTATCTTCCACAAAACCAATGTTCTCAAATTTATACATTTGATTTTTCGGGCTAGCTCAAATTATCTTTCACAGATAATGGGTAGTATTGTAGACAATTACCTTTCTTAGTTAAAAAGATGTATTGTGAATTACAAATTGTTAATTTCCAGATTGTGCTTATATTCTCAGAAGAAACATAATAATAGTTTGGAAAGAGAAAAAAACACCATCCGGGGTTAAAATCTTTCTGAACAACTAAAATATATGCAACAAATTCAAATTTAAAATGTGAAATAAAATATACAGGGTTCTTATCAGTACAAGTCAAATATCGGTACGATACAAGTGTTAAAAGTGTTCATGGTGTGGTGTGGTGTTAGAGGAAAAAAACAATGGTAAATGCAGTAGATTTCGCCGGTAGACCATTTCATTTCATTGGTGTAGGCGGTATAGGTATGTCGGCTTTGGCATACATATTGGCTCAAAAAGGCTTTCAAGTTAGTGGTTCAGATGTTCGACCAAATCATATTACTCACAAGCTCGAATCGATTGGAGTTAATTTTTTTGGTAAGCAAGAAGCTGCCAATTTAGAATTTTTCAATTCTGATTCTTCCAAGGCAGAATCAATGGGTGCGGGTAAAGATACAACCCCCCAAGTTGTTTGTTCTACAGCTATCAATGCCTCTAATTTGGAATATAAAGCAGCATTAGAAAAAGGCTGCCCAATTTTCCATCGTTCTGACATATTGGCAGCATTAATATCTCAGTACAAGAGTATTGCTGTTGCGGGAACTCACGGTAAAACTACTACTAGTAGCATGATTGGTTATATGCTCCTGCAAGCAGGTGTTGACCCAACCATTGTTGTTGGTGGTGAAGTAAAAGCTTGGGAAGGTAATGCTCGTTTGGGACAAAGCCCTTACTTAGTCGCAGAAGCTGATGAATCTGATGGTTCCTTGGTTAAACATTCCCCAGAAATTGGCATTATTACCAATATTGAGTTAGACCATCCAGACCACTACGACACCTTAGACCAAGTAGTAAATATTTTTAAAACATTTACTAACCAGTGCAAAACTGTAGTCGCTTGTATTGATTGCGAAAATGTCAGCGAGCGGTTCCAACCCGACATCAGCTATAGTCTTAGCCCAGATAGCGGTGCTGATTACTATGCGACCAATATTGATTATCGTGCCGACGGAACCACAGCTCTAGTTTGGGAAAAAGGCATTGCTTTAGGAGTATTGAACTTAGCTGTATTAGGTCATCACAACTTGAGTAACGCTTTAGCAGCAGTAGCCATCGGTAGAATGTTAGGTCTAGAATTTGGCGAAATCGCTAGAGGTTTAGCCACTTTTGAAGGTGCGAGACGACGCTTCGAGTTTCGAGGTGAAGTTGACGGAATTACTTTTATTGATGATTACGCGCACCACCCCAGCGAACTCAGCGCGACATTAGCTGCTGCAAGATTGCAAGCAAGACCGGGACAAAGAGTCGTTGCAATATTCCAACCCCATCGCTATAGCCGCACGCAAGCATTTTTAGGTGAATTTGCAAAATCCTTCAACCATGCGGATTTAGTAGTCCTAACCGATATCTACAGTGCTGGAGAACCAAATACTGGTTTGATTAGTGGTGAAAAATTAGCCGTAGAAGTTGCGAAAAATCACTCTAATGTGGAATTTCACTCAACTTTAGTTGATATTCGCTTGTTCTTAGAGCAAAACTTGCGTCCGGGAGATTTGGCTTTATTCCTAGGTGCTGGAAACTTAAACCAGACAATTCCTCAAATAATTGAATCTCTTCGGCAACCGGCCCAGGCCACATCCTAACAGGAACTAGCTGACACAATGGGGTGAAGCAGCCCGTCCGAGCGGTTGTAGTTTCTCCCCTAAATTATTGTTTGTTTCGGGTAACTATGTTATCTACCGAGTTATCTACCGATTAATAGCTGAATCTAGAGCCGTATGATTACGGCAGTATCTCCTTCAAACCTATCCAATACTGGCAAACATGACCATTTTCCAGGATGCTGTTAATGTTCGTAAAGCTTCTAATGTCACTACCAATCGAAAAGAAATGAAAGTAGAAGGAAATATTAAAGGAATTTCTTTAAATGGTAATGACTGCATTATCAAGCCTCAAGTTTCTTTATCTTCTTACACTTCCTATAGAGTTGGTGGCCCAGCAGAATGGTTCGTTGCTCCCCGTTCTCTAGAGTCTCTAGAAGCCAGCGTTCAATATGCCAAAGAACGCGACTTGTCAATCACAGTACTTGGTGCTGGTTCCAACTTATTGATTGGCGATAGCGGTATACCGGGTTTAGTCATCGCTACTCGCCACATGCGCCATAGTAATTACGATTGCGATACAGGTAGAGTTACATTTGCTGCTGGAGAGTCAATACCGGCTTTAGCCTCAGCAGTCGCAGAACGTGGTTGGGAAGGGTTTGAATGGGCAATTGGCATTCCTGGAACCATCGGTGGCGCTGTGGTTATGAATGCTGGAGCGCACAATAGCTGTATTGCAGATATCTTAGTTAGCGTTGAGGTGCTAAGACCTGACGGTAGTTTGCAAACAATGACTTGTGAAGAATTGAACTATACCTATCGCACTTCTGTACTCCAAGGAAGCGATTTAATCGTTACCCAAGCAACTTTACAGCTTCAACCTGGAGCAGATCCAGAAGTAGTTACAGCAAGAACCAAGCAACATAAAAAACATCGACTAGCTACTCAACCTTATCATTTACCAAGTTGTGGCAGCGTATTCCGCAATCCTAAACCACATTCGGCTGGTAGGTTAATTGAAGAAGCTGGTCTTAAGGGCTTTAAAATTGGACAAGCTCAAGTAGCAGAACTTCATGCTAACTTTATTGTTAACTGTGGTGGAGCTACTGCTAACGATATTTTTAATCTTATTCATCACGTCCAGCATCAAGTACAAGAGCGTTGGTCAATTGGGTTGCACCCAGAAGTAAAAATGTTAGGAGAATTTCAAGCCGCTTAATTGACCCTGCTTCTATTATCCGTAAGCCGGAAGAATCTGGATTGTTGATTTAAAATGAAATCAAATTACATCAAATTAAATCAAAAATCTTTAATATTCGTGTAGGAGGGAGTTAAAAGAGGGTGCATTACCCCAAGATAAAAAACTATCAAATAACACGACGCATCTATAATTGAATTTGATTTGTTATTGAAAGCACACGCTTACTATTTACTATGACGGGAAAAGGACAAGGATTTGGCTTTGGTTTAGGAAAAATGAAGGAACTAGCTGAAGCCTTCAAAAAAGCCCAGCAAGTTCAAGAAGGAGCCAAGCAACTCCAAGAAGAATTGGAGCAAATGGAAATCCAGGGAGAATCTGGTGGTGGAATGGTAAAAGTGATTCTCAGTGGTAACCAAGAACCTAAAAGAGTAGAAATCTCTCCCGATGCAATGAATGAAGGGGCAGAAGTACTTTCTGATTTAGTGACAGCAGCAATGACAGATGCTTACAATAAATCCACCGCTACCATGCGCGACCGTATGGAAGACTTGACTAGTGGGTTAGAACTTCCCGGATTTTAATCAAAGTTTAACTCAGCAGTCTAATATGCTAGAAATTGCAAAACTTTGAACGGGAACAGAAGTGGATTATGGCTTATAAGCTGCTATTTGTCTGCTTGGGTAACATTTGTCGTTCTCCAACCGCAGAAAATGTCATGAATCACCTGATAGAAAAAGCAGGCTTAAGTAATTCTATTCAGTGTGATTCAGCCGGGACATCAAGTTATCACATCGGTAGTCCCCCAGATTCTCGTATGAGTGCTGCTGCCAATAATCTTTTAGGATTTAAACTTCGTGGAAATGCACGCAGCTTTAAATCATCGGATTTTGAAAATTTCGATTTGATTTTGGCAATGGATAAGGAGAATTACCGCGATATTCTTTCTCGGGATTCAAGCGGAGAATATCAAGAGAAAGTGCGCTTGATGTGTGACTATTGTCGCAGTCATTCTCTTAAAGAAGTTCCAGACCCATATTATGGTGGAACTGAAGGCTTTAATCAAGTTGTGAATTTACTTGTTGATGCTTGTGAAGGTCTTTTAGAAGATGTTTCTGGTAGTCCTCCGAACAGGTTAAACTAACTCATCAATCAAGTAAATTTGTAGAAAGTCAAAATTAATTCTCAATTCATAGTTAAGAGTTATCGGTTATAACTCTTAACTTTTTGGTTTTTAAGGTACTAGGGACTAAGGAGTAGAGAATAGCGAGTATAAGGTAGGAGGTATCAGTTACAGGACTTACGCAATGGAGATTTGTCGTTGCGACCGAAACGAAGTGTAGGGAAGCAATCGCAGGATTGTTGCGATGATCCACACCTTCGGTGAATACGTCGCTGCCGCTCGTAATGACGCAGTTACGTTGCTTTTGCGTAAGTCCTAAGTTATAAGAACAACCATAGTGGGAGCATCTTGCTCCCTTTTCCTCTAATTTCCCTCGCTACTAGCTACTTTCTACTTTCTACTAGCTACTAGCTACTTTCTACTAGCTACTTTCTACTTGCTACTTGCTACTTGCTACTCATTTAATCAACAACCCATTAACTTCCTTAGCCCGTTCTACCAATGCTCTCCAAATTTGTTGCTGTTTAAAGCGCTGTTCTATTTGTCTAAATTCCGACCAAACCTTATCGGATTCTTTACGGAGAAAAATCCGCCATTCTAATTGTACGTTTTTGGCACGAAGAACTCTATCTACAAATTCTTCAAGCATAAAATAAGCATCGGTAGAAGGTTCGCAAAGTATTTTATTTAAGGCTTTTTCTGATGTTTCAATTGTTTCTTTATGTAGCTGTTGTAGTGTATTTAAAATTTTTTCTTCAATATAAAATTCATTTTTAACTTCTTTAGTCTGATGATTTTTTTCTAAGGTCGAAAATGGATTATTATCGGGTTTTAGTTTATCAACGTTAATTCTGAGAAGGCGAATAATTCTTCCTGCATTTGATACATCGAATTCGTAGAGATTTTGAAAACCCAACTTGAGATTATTCGCATTATCAGGAAGCAGGTTATATATAATTTTAAAAAAATCAACTCCTTCAGAGTTATTTAATTCTCCTAAATGAGATTTTAGTATTTTGACAACTAAATTTTTTCGGCTTGCTAAGGAAAGCTGCATCGCTTTATCTAAAGATTGGAAATTAGCTAAAAAATTAGTGCGTATTTCATGTAAAAGTTGATTATAAGCAGTGTCATAAGACCCAAAGATATGACGACGTTCTGCTATTTCCTGGCAAGTTGTAGGGATTCCCGGATCTGTTCGACATCGTTGAATCGCATTTTTTACCCTTCCTTCAAATTCGCTGTCTAAATTATTTTGATTATTTTTTAAATCTGCTAATAAATTTTCTAAGTCGTTGGTCAATTTACGCCAAAACTGTTCAAATAGCTGTTCAAATAATAAATCTCCATCTCCGTATCTATTCAAAGCTAAACTAGCTTTTTCTAATTGAGTATTAATATTTTGACGAACTGTATCTAACTGTTGGTCGCACTCACGTTTATAATCTTTTTCAATTGACTCCACGTTATTAACTAAATAATCAAGGATTGGCTCTAAAACTTCGGTAAAGGCTTCTTGAGTATCCGAGCAGTCAGCAATAATGCATTTTGCAACTCGGATTGGCGTTTCTTTAAGTTCAGCCTGTAATTTCTGGCAGCGGTAGCCGTTATCACCACCTTCCGCAGCATTTTTAGTGCGGTTGAGAATCATAAATGAACATTTAGCAAGAGGAAAATTTGATAAAGCATTACGAGCAATTTGATATAGTTTTAAATGCGCTTCTCCCCAAACAGCATTGGCTTCGGGTCTGCGAACAAATAAAATAAAGTCAGCTTCTTCTGAGAGAATTTTAATTAATCTTTCTGCTTCTATTAAATTTGTATCTCCTAAACCCGGTAAATCTAATAAACAAATCTGACCAATATCTTCGTGAGGAAAAGAACAAGATATTTCAACTTCTTTGACTGCTAGATAATTAACGATTTTATCGCCGTTTTCATCAGCAGCATCCTGAGTAACATATTGCTGAATTTTATCTTCATCAATCTCTATGGTCGGAGATTTAAGTAAATTGCGATATTTTTTGATGTTGGAATAATAATCCCGACGCAAATGTCCGTATCTAGCTTTATCAAATTCGCTATCCTTCTTATCTATAGGTAAAGCAGGTGGGGGAGCAAGACTAAATTCTTCGACAGTTATAGGTTTTTTAGGTAAACCCAAAGTTGTATAATAAGGAGTTAGTACTTGAGATAAAAATTCATTTTCTGAATAGAAATTTACTTTCGCTACCGCTTTCTGTAATCCAGATTGATGAAAAATTTTGCTTAACGTACCCGTACAATAACCTTCAGCACCATCAGGAATAACTTGGCTGCTAAGTCCCGCTAAACTTTGCAGCAACCGACTTTTGCCTTGTCGAGCATAACCAACAACTGCAATATTTATTGTTTTACGACTACAGCGATAGTGTAGTTTTTCAAGTGAATTTAAAAGATTATCAATTTCATTAATTACTTCAAAATCAATCTCTTTTAAGCGTTTAGCAGATGTAGGGTCAACACCATTAGCAAGAAACTCGGATTGGTACTGTTTTAAATTTACTAGAGCTAACTTACAAGCTTCCAGATTTGCTTTGTCGCGCTCAATTCTACTAGCAAACCTTTGTCGTTTTTGAATAATCGCATTTATCCGTTCAGTTCTACGGGTATTAATTTGAATTGTTTTCATATTTTAAGGGGGGAACGGTGAGTTAGTGTGTAGAGCAGGGGGTTTCCCCCATAAACAACTAATCAGCTCAAAGGGGAATAGTGACTAGCCAAGAGGAAGATTTAAAACTTTAGTAAAACTTCTTTAAATCTTTAAAGATAAATTTGAAAAAATATGCATTGGAGAACATTTTTTGCTGCTTACAGCCTATTCCCTGTTCCCCACAAAAAGTGATTCATTTGTGATTGTTGAAAAAAATAAAATCTTAAACATCAACTTGATAAGAATACTCAGTTAATCGAATAAAAGCAGTAAAACAACTGACTGTTCTGGCGATAATTATCTGTAAATATGTCAATCGCAAGTTAGAAGCGGTTAATGTAAAAATTCGGTAATGTAATTCTTGTGCTTCAAAATCAGGAAAACTGCCGTGGTTCCAATTAGAGACAATAATCCGATTTCCATCACACCTTATGTTACTTATGGACTAATTGCTGTCAATGTCCTCGCTTTTCTATATGAATCGAGTTTACCCCCTCAGTTTCTTGACGGATTTCTTCACTTATTTGCTGTAGTCCCGCGAGAATTAAGCAGTAGTTTTGCCGGAATTGCAGTCAATCAACCCGTTCCCGAATGGTTGACTCTAATTACTTCCCAGTTTTTACACGGTGGTTTGTTGCACCTAGGGGGTAATATGTTATTTCTATGGATTTTTGGCAATAACGTCGAAGAAAAATTAGGTTATGTAAAGTATTTATTTTTTTACTTAGCTTGTGGTGTATTGGCATCCTTAGCTCAATGGTATTTTTCCCAAGGTTCCCTAATTCCTTCTCTAGGTGCTAGCGGAGCAATAGCTGGTGTAATGGGAGCTTATATCATCCGTTTTCCCAAAGCAGAAGTTATAGGTGTTGTACCTTTGGGTATATTTTTTCCTACTTTCCGAGTCCCAGCTTATTTCTTTTTGGGATTTTGGTTTATTCAACAAGCTTTTTATGGTGTTTCTAGTTTAGGAATGCCTACTAATATTGGCATGGAAAGTGGTGGAATCGCTTACTGGGCACATGCTGGTGGTTTTGTCGTTGGAGCAATCCTTGGCCCTGTATTGGGTTTATTTAGCGATAAATCTCCAGACGAATCTTGGTAATTGGGAAATTGGAGTTAAGAGTTAGGAGTTGAGAGTTAATAAGCTGATGTGCGGCTAATTTGTATGACAATTAAATTTAGAAATACTGTAGTGCGACCATCTTGGTCGCTAGTGCTATACAAATTAAATGCGTAACAACTTAATATTTTCATTTGCTACTTGTTACTTGTTACTTGCTACTTACTACTCCCTATTCCCTACTCCCACTCCCAACAATCATATGTCCCTTAAAACACTCTATGTTTAGCAACTGTAAGCCCTACGCGCTATAGTGCAGTTGTTACTCCTTAATAAAAAACACCAGTGTTTCCTCTATACGACGAAAACCCAACGCGAATCACTCCTTTTGTTACCTACGGTTTGATTGGCATGAATGTTTTAGTGTTTCTTCACCAATTGTCTTTGCCAGAAGCACAATTAAATCAGTTTTTCCAATTGTATGCAGTGGTACCGCAACAGTTAACTGCTAGCTTTGCTGGTGGAACAGTCCAACAGCCAGTCGCTGAATGGGTAACTTTGTTTTCATCGCAATTCTTACATGGGAGTTGGTGGCACCTGATTGGAAATATGCTCTATCTGTGGGTTTTTGGCAACAATATCGAAGACCGTTTGGGTCATTTTAAATATATAATTTTTTACTTAGCTTGCGGTGCTTTAGCTGCTTTATGCCAGTGGTTTATTGGTATGGATTCGGCTATTCCTTCATTAGGAGCTTCTGGTGCAATTTCTGGAATTTTAGGCGCTTATATCATCCGTTTTCCACAAGCTTTAGTTAATACTTTTGTCTTTCTAGGTATTTTTATAACTACTATAAGAGTCCCAGCATGGATACTAATAGGAATTTATATTGTTCAGAATGTAGTATCTGGTGTTGTTGACTTACAAAGAGCCGCTAATATGGCCATGGAAACTGGTGGAGTTGCTTACTGGGCACATATTGGCGGTTTTGTATTTGGATTAATTTTAGGACCTTTACTTGGTTTGTTTAACGACGACAATTAGTGAAAGTTAGGAGTTAGGAGTTAATAGTTAGGAATTAGGAGTTAGGAGTTAGAAATAAATAGTGACGAGATTTTGTAATTATTTGACAATTAGAAATAAGATGTTAATAATCACGAATTATTCACACCTCTTGCTTTTTACTTCTTACTTATTACCTTAATTCCGATTACCTTAATTCCGATTTACTGTTGAATATTCTTCGGGATGTATAATATCGGATTCTTCTTCTTCAAAATAGGAATTTGATTCTTCAGCAGCTATAGCCACGTCAGCGCCATCAATAACTACTCCTAATAACCCCATTTCAGATTCAACTAACTCATCAAGGGCTTCACCAAGTATGCTTTCCTGAGTATAATTTGGTCGAGCTACCATTACCATACCATCGGTGTAAGGATGAATCAGTAAAGCATCGTTTGATAAGCCCAAAGGTGTTGTATCTACAATTACCATATCAAAACGCTCTCTGGCATCTTCCATTAATCGCCGTAATTCGCTTGATTCCAAGATTGCAGCTGATTGCCGTATTGGTCCGGGGCTTGGTACTATGTATAAATTCTCTACATCTGGAACAAGGCGAATGGATTCGCTGCTACCGTAGTATCGTAATGGTTCAAGACCTGCGTCTGGGTCTAAATTTATATTTAAAGATTCACACAAAGATTGCGATCGCAAATCTGTTTCGATAATTATTGTGCGTTTTCCAGCCCGAGCAGATGCTATTCCTAAGTTATAAGCGCTTGTAGTTTTTCCTTCTGAGCTACTAGTGCTAGTAATTAATATGACTTTGACTTTTTTGCCACCAACTCGACGTACATTAGAACGGAATTTTTCTAAAATTTCCATGTAGGGAGATTCAGGAGAAAGCACTACTGGAACAAGGTCTTGGTTGGAGTGTGCAACTGGCATTATAGGCAATTCTGCGAGCAACAAAACTTCTCGCTGCTTGAGTGCGTTGCGAATGTCTTCTTTGGTTTTGAAAGTACCTTCAAGAGAACCTAATAAGAAGATTACACCACCGCCAATTAATAGTCCTAAGAAACCACCGATACCTAAAGTTACGGGTACACTTTGAGCAGATGATTCTTCTTGTTTAACTACTGGTCGTTGAGTAATAGCTAAAGTACTGACAGTTTCAGCTTCTGCTGTTCTAGCATCGGCTAATTTTGCCTGCATCTGGTCGTAGACGGCTTTTTTTAGACCTACCTGCTGTACTAAACGAGAACGTTCTAATTGCTTGTTAGGGATGAGAGCATAATCTCGCTGTAGTTTGGTTTGTTCTCGTACCAAATCAAGTAGCTGTCTTTGCAACGTTTCTCGCTGAGTTTGTAAAGCTACTAGTTGATTTGCAAGCTGCTGTCGTGCGGGGTCCAAATTACTTTGTGCTCGAACACCAGAAACGTTGGGAAGAGGAGCAGTATTTCCAACACCACCGACTACTTCACTCGCACGTTCTAGCAACAGTCGTTCAAAAGCGCTTTTTTGACGAATTAATTGAACCATGGTTGGATGAGTTGGACGTAGGTCTTTTCTCAAAACCTCCATCTGAGATTCAACTTGATAAATTTGACTGCGTAGGTTGGCAATAATTGGGTCTGCACTTAAAGCAGAAGAAGTATATGCTTGTTGAGCGCTTAAACCTAATCTTTGTTGCAAACTACGAATCTGAGCATCAATACCAGAAACAGTTAGTTTAATTTGTCTTTGTTGATTTTGGCTACCCGTAATGGTGTTGAGCAAACTGCCATTTTCAGCAGCAAGAATTGCCGGTCTTTCTATCTTGTCGTATTGTTCTAATTTCTTTTCAGCTTCTTGTAATTCTGTAGTAACAAGCGGTAGTCTTTCTTCAATTTTGTCAATAATTTTTTGTAATCGCCCTGTATTAATATCGCCACTTAGCTGTACCATTGCTTGCATTAAAGCAGACACTACTTGGTCAGCCCTCTTAGAATCATTATCTTGATATTTAATAGTAATAATACCAGCACTTAACTGCCCATCTGCCCCTAATTCAGGTACGCTAACTGCAAGATTTTTACCAATCTTTTTTGGTTTGACATTAACTTTTTCTGCTACGGCTTCAATTATTTTATCTTGTGTTAAAACATCTTTTGATAGTGCTAAACCTCTTTGCTGAATTTCACTACCAGTTGCTGAGAAACTAACTGGCGGACGGGTATAAGCTAAGGCTCCGTTGGCAGTATACTTAGCGGGTGGTTCTGGCTGTACGGCTAATATCGTTGACCCAGCAACAACTAAACCAAAACTCGCTAATCCTATCCATTTGTATTTATCAAAAGCAATTAAATAACGCTTAACAATTGGTGGAGTCATGGCGAAGATAGATACAAATTTTGGGGGCGAGGAACATCATTAATATCAGTATTTTTTAACTAATGTCTAGATTTATATCTAGATTAATATCTAAAAAGTAAATGCTTCAAAAAAGCGAACAAAAGACTGAACATCAAGGAAAGGTCTAGTAATATTTGAAAGAACGTTGGTAATTTTACCAATTAGATTTCGACCAACCACAATAACATCGTTGTCTTGCAAAGCTACGTTTTGAGATGCATCTCCTCTAAGGGCTTTTCTAGCATTCAGTTTTTGGGTAACGGCTTTACCTTGTTCAGAGTCAAAGCGCACTAAAGCAATACTTCTTAAATCAGAACGAGGAATACTTACACTTCCTAAAGCATCAATAAAATTACTCCCGTTGGGTAAAGTTTGAGTGATTATTCCCCCGGTAGCATAGTTCAATACACGAACTCTAATTACCGGTTGTGCCAAAGATGAACGCGCAACGACATTACGGTCATAACCATCATCTATGCCAACTTCACGACGGGGAATGATGATTGAATCCCCATCTTGCAAACGTAATGACGGAAAGTTTCCACCGTTGAGTAAAGGAGTGTAAAAGTCAATATTTTGCGATACTACCGTACCGTCTATCAGCTTGCGACGTACTTGGATTTGCCGTAAATCTGCCGTTTGAGTTGAACCTCCAGCGATTCGCAAAACATCAAGAACGCTTGGTGTTACCGAAGCTACGGGATAAACTCCAGGTCTAGTTATCTCCCCAGCAACATTTACTTGAACGGGTCGCAGTGCTACTAAAGAAATTGTGACAACAGGGTCTACTTGAACCCTGCTTAAACCCAAACGAATTTTTTCTTGTGCTTCTTCGAGACTTAAACCTTTGACAGAAACTTTTCCTATCCTGGGTACTGCGATATTACCTTCTATGTCTACCCTCGTCTGAAAATTTAAAGGGGGACGTTGTGCGGCTAATGCGACCGTAACGCTTGGTTCTACTACAAAACGATTTAAGACAGCACGAATTTTTGCTTGAGCTTGTTCTAAGGTCAAACCTTGGAGAGAAACAGTTCCGGCTAAAGGTACCACAACATTACCCTGACGATTTATCGACGCTTGAAAGCTCAAGTCGGGGAAACGCTGGACTATTACAGTGATTCCATCTCCTGTTCCCAAACGATAGCGACCCTGCGGTGCTTCTACAAATATACCGATAGCATCTCCAGTTCCTAGAAGGTATCTAGTGAATTGAGGTGAAATCTCTCCATCGTTGTTTAAAGGGGATGGAGGTAAAAACTCAGTATCGGGTGGAGGTGCAGGAAGAGGTCCTGCGGGGTTTTGTAGTTGAGGTAATTGTTCTTGAGGTACTTGAGCAAAAATAGGTTGGGAAGCCGTTGCAAAAAAAATACTTATTTGAAGACTAGCAACAAAAAAGGCGCTGAATCCACGCATATGACGTAATCGAGTTCTAAACATCTGTGCTTCACAATCGCTGATTGAAGACGTAAAAATAGACTTGTGCTATTTTTATTATTTCTAAAAAAATACTTAAATAAAATACTTAATTATTGTGTTTATTTTTACTTTTATTTTGCACGAAAATTATCACCTCACGTTTTTAAGATACTGCTCAGACTGCATAGTATCTAAATCTCTATCAAGAATTGAAATTGAATAATCGACTCTGCACCTTTTGACCAATAGACTTTGCTTGTTCCCAGGTTGTTTCTACTTCGCCTAAAGGCTCCATTGGAATAAGTAAACTAACAGCAATCCAAGGAACGCGTCGCTTATGCCACTGTGCCAACTGGTCTGCCCAGAACCAATTTAAAGGCGAAAAATGCCCATCTTTTGGCATAGCATACCATTGCAAAACTGCGAAAGTTTGTTTTTTGCTGAATGCACGGAAAAACCTTGCTTTTACCCCAGTTTTGTCTTTGGATTGCGATTCTTCAACTGCGAACTCTGCTTGCCTATATTGACCAATCTGCCATTCTCCCCACTGCATTCTTCCCCAGCTATCAATTTCTGTCCATTCAACTTGCGGTTGGTCTTTCGGGCCATTTTGAGGTAATAGCAGCAATATAGCTGTTTGGCTCTTATCCTCTTTTTCCATGACTTGTACAGACCATTTCCCAGAACCGAGTTTTTGTTCTTGCTGTTGAGTGATTTTCCAACCAGGTAATGTTAAACCTGTTTCACGTAGCTGCTTTATTTCTCCGAGATTGACAACGGGTGGTGGTTCTTTCCATTGCCAATCACCTTGGTTTAGGTACCCTGGTAATGCCCCTATCGCCAGTAGCAGCACTAAAATTAAAAGTGCTGCTATCTGTAAAAACTGACGCTCCTTGAACAATCGGGAAAGGGAAATCATTGAATGAACTATTAACTACAAAAGACAAAATTGTACTTTTTATACTGCCGTTTTGGGTTCAGTATTTCCAACAGTACTTTACCGATTATAGTGTGTTGACAACAGGCTATTTACTGAACTTCTTCCTCTAAATTTGTCTCAAAATCTTCAGAAAAATAGCTGTCAATCCAATTAATCACCGGTATTAATACTAGTAACATACAAGCTGAATAAAGGTCTCCACCCCAGCTATCATGCAACCAATGAAAAGCACCATCCTTCCCGGTTCCGTGGAAAAAAGTAAGCAAAGTATTGCGAATTATATTTGCGGTAACGCTGATAATTACTGCTGTTGATAAAAACCAAATACTCTTACGTTTGGAAGATAAATTATCTGTCCAGTAAAGTAAAATCAAACCAACATAGAGAGTAGTAAACAGCATTTTTAAGCCCGCACAATATGGTGCAACCTCTACAATCCGCTGATTTACGTATATATTAATACCATCTACAACTGCATCTAGACCAAACTGGTTGACAATGAAGCCAGCAGTTCCGGCAATAAAACGTTGTAAAGGTAAAGTAAAAGGTGCAATCAAATAAGGCAACGAATTAGGAGTTGCCAGCACAATTAACAGTAAAGGGAAAGCCTGTAATTTCAAACCTTTAATTCCCTTTAACCATATACATAATCCAGTTAATATAATCGGAAAAGAAAGGTTTACCCATTCAGCTACACCGCTTAGATAGAAAATTCCTCCTAATGCTAATAATATTCCACCCGAGAAATGAGTTTTATCCGGTAATCTCACCCATTGTTTACGATTCAACCAAATTAGATAAGCTGCAAATGGGAAACCAATAAGAGCGTGGCTAAAATACTCGTGTTCGGTACTGATGCTTTTATTTATCCAACCATCAAACCAGTAAGTTAATACAGGAGCATACAGTAAAACTAATATGCCCAGTATCGCCCAATTAAATATTTTTGGTGGGATTAATGGTCTTTCTTGATGCTGAGTTAACATGATTTTAGTTAATTGACTTTGTATATTTCAAAGGTACAAATGTCAGCAGTTCTTTTATTTTGGATTTTACGGAAAGTTTAGGCAAGATAATCTACATTCCAAAACTTTCCAAGACCGACTTTTAGATGAAAATTCTAGAATTAGGTTCCATGGAAATTAGAAATTTTAAACTAAAATATATAGACCAAAAGACAGAATTTTAGTAAAAAAATCCAAAATAGCTTCTGCTGACAAATCGCTAATAACCAAACAATTGCTTCTTAAACATGGAGCAATTTATATTGTCGTTCGCTAACTACCGATGCAATTACTGCTACTACTTCCTTAACTTGACTGCTAGTTAAACCGGGATACATAGGTAAAGACAATATTTGTTTTGCTAGCTTTTCAGAATGAGGGAAATCTCCAATTTTATAACCTAAATCCTTAAAAGCAGGCTGGAGATGACAGGGAATTGGATAGTGAATTCCAGTTTGAATTCCCACACTTCCGAGTTTTTCTTGAATTTCCTCTCTTTGTAAAGGACATTGTTCATCTACTTTAATCACGTAAAGGTGATAAACATGTCCATCACCACTTTGATTTTGCATGGGAGTAATTCCCAGCGAGTTCAAAGGTTCTAATTCCGCATCGTATTGCTGAGCTATTTCCAGACGGTTAGCATTCCACCCTGCTAAATGAGGTAACTTTTCATGCAGTATTGCTGCTTGTAAAGTATCTAAACGGCTATTTGTTCCGGGTTCGACGTGGAAGTATTTCTTAGATGAACCATAATTCCGTAAACGGGACATTTTTTGTGCAACTTCCCGATCTTTCGTGACTAATATTCCACCATCTCCAAATGCACCCAGATTCTTACTAGGATAAAAACTATAAGCTGCTGCTGTTCCTAAAGACCCTGCTTGATATCCATCCCTATGAGCTAAATGAGCTTGTGCTGCATCTTCAAAAATTATTAAATTATTTTTTTGAGCTATATCTATTAATTTTTTAGGAGACACCACTTGACCGTACAAGTGAACTGGTACAATAGCTTTCGTATTTGGTGTAATTGCATTTTCTGCTGCTGCTAAATCTATTAAAGCAGTGTTTGGGTCGCAATCAACAAAAATTGGTTTTGCACCAGTACGCAAAACTCCAATTAATGTAGCCACAAATGTATTTGCAGGGAGAATAACCTCATCCCCAGCACCTATACTACAAGCTTGCAAGCCCAAGGCAATCGCATCAGTACCACTAGCAACACCAATACCATATTCAGCACCAGAAGCAGCAGCAAATTCTGCTTCAAAATCGCTGACTGCTTTACCTAAAATAAAGTCTCCTCGCTCCAAGACATCATCAATTGCTTGCCGTATTTCTTTTTTTATTGATTCATGCTGCAAACTTAAGTCTACAAAGGGAATTTTCACTTTTTCATTACTCATATAATCCGCAGCCTCTTTTAAGAAAATATTTTTTTATACATGTCTTATCTATTTATGACTAACTACCTATAAATCAGCAAACAAAAATCATGAAGGTTGTGTAAATTTTGTATTAATTTTATTAGATTATATTTAATTTTATCTTGTAATACTTTCAATCCTTGACTGATATTTTGCTATTCTTTATCTCATTTTGTCTTATTTTTATGACAATCAGTTGAGTTTTTTTTTTGGTCGTTAATCATTGATTTTTTTCAAAAAGACAAGTCTACCAACAGTTGAGCGCCGAGCAATATACAGGTAAAAACTTTTTTAGCCCTCATATATTGATATTAAAAATGCAACCTCGTATACAATCGGCTTAATTTATTACGAATTTATACTCTTTTTTTTACTTAAAAATAAAATTACGACAAAGAAGTAGATGAAAATACTCAAAACATTTAAGGAGTTTATGAATAAAATTGACTTTATATAATGAATTAACTAATTACCATTGATAGTTTTTCTAATCATAATGGCAACAGTGGATTTACTATAAAAAAACATGATTAATCGCGAAATCAGTAGACCCACGGTCATGATTTCATATGTCGATAAATAATCTTTAAGCTCTTGCTTGATAGTAGTATTTTTATCTATTAACTATAAGGCACAACAGATATAACTACTCTGCAACAGCATAGACCAATTAGCCCCGAAACTACTTCACTCAGATACTCGAAACCGTTAGAAACTTCCCTTCTTGGAAAAAAAATTTTAACAAGCTGTTTGTCTGAGGTGAATTTGGGGAATGCTTAAGAATAGTAAAGACTCAGAAACAAAAGTTACATGAAATACAGTTTCCAAAAAATATTAAGGTAGCAGTGGTAATGGTAGAGCCTGAAAACAAAATGTTTGCCCATAAAGATGGTTGGGCAACACCCGAGAATGAAGAGCAGCAAAGGCTTCAAGCTTTATTGAAGCTGGGTTTGCGGCAACCAGAAACAATCCCGGTTTTTGAAGAAGCGACTCAAACTGCTGCCCACTTCCTCGAAGCACCTATTTCGATTTTGGGGTTTGTAGATAACGAACGTCATTGGTTTAAGTCAGCAGTAGGTTTGTCCCGCTTGGGGCTAATGAATCAGTTAGCGCAAACCCGTCAACTATTACGGCAAGAATCTTTCTGTACCCAAGTAGTAGAAAGTTTGCAGATAGTAGCGATTAACGATACCCACAAGCTGGATAAAGTAGAACTTATTAATGGTAAGTTAGTACAGGATTATGGGATTCGTGCATATGTAGGAGTGCCACTTATTGATGCCCAAGGGTATTGTTTGGGTGCATTGGCAGTAATGGATTTAATCCCGCGCAATTTCTCTACTCGCGACATCGAGTTTCTACAAATCATTGCTCGCTGGAGCATGAGTGAATTCGAGCGCAACCGATTGCTGCAAGCCGCTCCAGCAAAAAGTATTTCTTCCAAGCCAACCAGCAATATGGAAGAAACTACTACTTCTGAAATCAAAATCAGCGCTCCAACTTTTCAAGACTCGGTTTTTACCAGTCAGTTGAAGTTGCAGCTTTTAGGACAGTTGACTCAAGAGTTACGTACTCCGTTAACATCAGTCCTAGGTATGGCTAGTGTTTTAGGAAGGGAAATTTATGGTCCTTTGACAACCAAGCAAAGAGAATACCTAGAAATTATTCAGCATAGTGGTAGATATTTGCTTTCCTTGGTCAACGAGATTTCTGAACTCGGTTCAATGGATGATACTAATACCGAGTTAAATCTAGCTCCTGTAGATATTGAAATGCTTTGTCAGCAAGCTATCAATACTTTAGAAGAAGCAGCAGCGCGTCGCGAACAAGATATTCGTCTATCTATAGAACCCGGACGAAATCGTATTTTGCCATTGGATAAAGATAAAGTACGGCAAATTTTGTATCACCTAATTTTTAGCGTGATTCAGCTTTCTGCAACGGGTAGTGTTGTCAGAATTCATGTTTCTTATAAAGAAGATGCGCTCTTGCTGACCATTTGGGTTTCTCATCCTTGGTTGGGAGAAGGAATAACCGAAGTAGACCCCTATTTCCGTCTTTCTCAAATATCTTCAATGGAACTCGTATCCGATATAAACTCAGCCTTCCACCAGAATCTGGAAAGCCAAGAAAACTTTGGTGCTAACCCATCAAGAAGCGATAATTTTCAAACTACAGAAAATATTTCTTCAAGTGGAATTGCTCTTGATGCTTCTAACGGTGAAGGTAAACCACAATCCGGTGGAGTATCCCGCGAAACCTTGGGTTTATTGCTCAGTTGTCAATTAGCAGAGTTGCATGGAGGGGATATCACAATTCAAGGTTCGCCAGAATCGGGATATCGTTATGTACTTTCTTTACCATTAGACCAAGGTAATACCGAAGTAATCTCAGATACTAATGGTTAAATATGCCGAAAATTCATGCAGATTATTTGCTGCTTTCCCAACAATCTCTGTCTTAGCATCGAAGGAAAATTTTCTGATTAAAGGTAGTTTGTAATGATTGATGAGTAAGTGGTAATAGTTAAGGACAAAACTATTACCACCACGGCAAAACTGGAGATTTGATTAATTATTTGATTAATTATTTGATTAAATATTCCTAAATGCAGTCTACATTATTACCTTTTTTGGACTAAGCACATTATTATTAGTCCATGATTTTGCGAAGATGCTAATTGACTAAGGCTCGAACTGTATGGATTTCTTTTGGCAACAATTAACTTTATCTTCTCTTCCCCTGAAGCAGTATATTACTTCTAGCTATTTATACCGTCTTTCTGTTGGGCTTTTAAGTTCTTGGCGGCAGACTAGCATCTTACTCCGGTGGGGGGATGCAATTGCAGTTGTATTATTAAGTCTTGTATATATATTGGCTCCTTTCGTTTCCAATGCATTAATTGGTTTACTACTTGTAGCCTGTGTCGGATTCTGGTTATTACTAACCACTTCAGATGAACCGGCTGAGAATGCTACAGGAATTACACCAATACATTTACTCATTTTCCTGTATTGGGGAATCGCGAGTGTAGCTACCGCACTATCACCAGTCAAAAAAGCAGCATTTGCAGGTTGGACAAAACTAACTTTATATTTATTGCTGTTTGCTCTTTGTGCTAGGTTACTCAAATCTTCTCGTGTTCGTTCTTTCCTAATTACGGTTTATTTACATATATCTTTAATTGTTAGCGTGAATGGATTGCGACAATGGTTTTTCGGCGCAGATGCACTAGCAACTTGGGTAGATCCAGAATCATCTTTATCTAAAACCACAAGGATATACAGTTATTTAGGTAATCCAAATTTACTTGCTGGCTATATTCTGACCGCTGTAGTTTTAAGTTTTGTTGCTATTTTTGCATGGCGTAGTTTGCCTAAAAAGGCTTTAGCAATCACTATGTTTATTGTAAATAGTGCTTGTTTGGTTCTTACCTTTAGTCGTGGTGGTTGGATTGGTTTAGTCGCATCGTTTTTAGTACTTTTAGTATTATTGTTGTACTGGTGGAGTATCGATATGCCTCCTTTTTGGCGTACTTGGTCGCTGCCAATTCTTTTAATAAGTTTAGGAATAGTATCTGTTTTAGCAGTGTTATTCGTCCCACCCATTCGCGAAAGAGTTTTGAGTATTTTTGCTGGTAGAGGTGATAGCAGTAATAACTTCCGAATTAATGTTTGGATGGCTGCTATAGAAATGATAAAAGACCGACCGGTAATTGGTATTGGTCCTGGTAATAGCGCATTTAACAAGATTTACCCTCTCTACCAACGTCCTAATTTTACTGCTTTGAGCGCTTATTCAGTTTTTCTTGAAATCGCTGTAGAAACCGGTTTTATTGGTTTTTTCTGTTTTATTTGGCTGTTAGTTGTTACATTTAATTCTGGTTTTGTACAGTTAAGACGTTTGAGACTGCAAAGAAACATAGAAGGGTTATGGTTAATTGCAGGAATTGTTGCTTTAGTAGGTATGTTAGGTCATGGTTTGGTTGACACTGTATGGTATCGTCCCCAAGTGAATACTATATGGTGGTTAATGGTTGGTTTGGTTGCTAGCTACTGGAAACCATTACCTAAAACCCAAACAAATCGAATCAATTCTTATACTCAACCAACTGCGAATTAACCTGCATAATTATTGAGACGTAAAATTTTAGCGGAAATTGCGGTCTTGGGGAGCCATTGTGGTCTTGAGGTCTCCCCAAGTAGAGCAAATGGCGTTGGTTTCCCCCAAGAGCAAATTTTCAATATTAGCGTCTCTACACAAGTTGTTGTGTTTTACTCAACTAAATTATGCTCCATTGCAAAACGTACTAATTCTGCTCGGTTGCTGGTATCTGTTTTTCTCAACAAACTACTAACGTATTTTTCTACAGTTCGAGGACTCAGGTGAAGATGATAACCAATTTCAGCATTTGAGAATCCATGAGTTAAAATTTCTAAAACTTCTTGTTCTCTGGTGGTCAAAGATTCATGTAATTGAGCTTGTTCGTGATTGGAAAAATTTTTTCCACTGTGAGAATCCTTTTTTTTAAGGTTTTCTTGTAAGGATAATTGATACTCGGATTGAATTATTTGACTTCGTTCTAAAAGATTTCTAATAGCAGCTGCTAACTCTTCAAGTTCAAAAGGCTTTGGCAAATATAAATCACACCCAGATTGATAACCCAAAATTCTTTCTTGTGTTTGGGTTCTTGCTGTTAACAAAATTACAGGTAATAAGCGAAAATGCGCTTGTTTACGCACATTACGAACTAGTTCGTACCCATTCATTCGCGGCATAATAATATCCGTCACAATCAGGTCTGGATGGTAGTTATTAACCATAATTAGACCTTCTTCACCATCATTGGCTGTGATTACTTGGTACCCAGATAGTTCTAAATAGTCGCTAATAGATAGACAAGTACCTATATGGTCGTCTACTATAAGGATTTTGAAGGGCATAGACCTTACACCCCTAATTTTATTTGACTTCAGTTCTTGACTTAAATGAGTACTATCGATATACATTACCTCCTGTCCAGTACTCCTATACTTAATACTATGACAGCGTTACCAGAGGGTCACTTTCCTCAAGACTAAATTTATTAAAAAAATATAAAATCATCAGTATGAAATTTTTGTTAAGAAATATTACTACTCTATAGTATCACGAGCTAACTGACACGCTAAAGATAAACATAGTAACGGTTATATTGTTTTTCTAAAAACTATGTCTTTAGTTAAATGCTAATCAGATATGTCAGCCTTTTCAGATATACTGACCGCATTATTGCTCTATTTAATCATAATTGAGCAAAGTTATAAAAGTGAGAAAATTTATGCCAGCTATAAATAAATATATTTATTGAGTATTTATGCCTATTTATAGCTTAACTATGAGAAGGTAATAGAAGATAACCAGTGGGGAGCAAGGAAAAGCAAGGATATATAGAGAATGGGTAGTGTTAATCAGTATTTTTTACTGTGAGTTAATATTTGATTTTTATCTCTATTAAGTTTGTTTTTGTTTGCCAATATAATTCATGTGTCAACTGATTCTAAGAATAGAGAGCGAGTCCAATAAGAAGACAAATAGATTGGCTAAGTTGCAAAATATTAAATCAAAAACTAAATTATTATTTTCCTATTTCCAATACTCAATATTTCTCAGGATGGAGGTAATCTTGGAAATAGAATTTAGGAATCAGCCAAAATTTAAGCCAAGCAAAAGTAGCTAAACTTAGTAATCCCGTTAACATCAAAGGTAAACCAAATCTAATTCTAAATGCATCGGGAAGATTCGCAACGACTGAAATAATAATTACAAAATATCCAACACAAAATACTTGCACCCGCTGAAAATTTTTCAAAGCATTTCTGCAACTACTACAAATTAGAGTATGTTGTGTATAGCGGTCGAGTAATTCTTGGCGGTTATTATTGATTTTTAAAATAGAATTTTGTGGAACTTCGATTCCAGCTTTTTCCCAAGGTAGTTTTCCTTGAGAATATTTATCAAACCAATTACGAAACTCAATTATTAAGCGGTCTGCGCTGGTAGGTAATTTATAAGCTGTTTTCCAACTTTCTTCCGATTGTCTTTCTTGGAGAAAATGCTCTTGTTGATGCAGAATAACCATATCACCGTCGAGGACTTGATTGCGGATTTTTATATGACTCCACCAACGAGGTATAAACTTATTCAAAGTTGGTGCAAAATTGCGGGTGAATTGAGCGACAATTCTTGATTTACCTGGATAAGTTGGTATGCAATAGGTGATAAGTCCGAGTTGCTTACCTTCGTTACCTACGCGGATTGTATACTCCAAGCGACAAGGTGGTTCAAAAGTAATGGTGGTATTAAACCTTCCTGTTGTATTCGCTTCAATTAAATTAGCAGTTGACTCAATAATTTCTAATACTATTGCTGAAGCTTGTTCTCGATTTCCCTGTACACCATGATGGGTGAAAGGAACGTGACTTGGGTCTGCAACATTTTCTACCAGAGTTTGCCAATCATATTCTAAATCGCGGACGTAAGAAGACCAAACAAAACCTTTACTCGCATCAATTTGAGGTGAAAGAGGTAGTGGGGTTTCTTCAGCTAGCTGTGGTGAATTTGCATCGGGCCAAACCCACAATAAATCATTCTCTTGACGTACTGGTAAACTTACAGCACAAAGGTTTTTTTTATTTTTAGCGATAAGTTCTGGATTTTCAGCCTGGGGAATGCGGGTACAAGTTCCTTGAGCATCAAACTCCCAACCGTGATAGCTGCACATTAAATTACCCGTTTTCTCATCAACCCTTCCCTCGCTCAAAGGTGCGAGACGATGGGGACATTTATCTATGAACACTTGGTAATCGGATGTTTTAGGCTTCCAGATAACCAAGCGAAGCCCTAAAACAGTCACTGCTGTTGGTTTTTGGGGGTCGATATCTTCAACTGGAGAAACCGGATACCATTGCTCAAAAAAATTGAATTCGGATTGCATTTTGATAAAAAGCTGATAGATAGAAAACGGGGAAATAGATATCTACATAAAAAAACACATTATCCCAAACTTAATCCTGGCAACACTAAAATTCGTATTTCTTCATTTATTAAGGATTTGTGAGAAGTTGGTTAAAGATTTTTGGCGTAACCTAAAATTAATATCGCCCCTTTAACATGAAGTTTATAAAGGTATACGATTTATGGCTTATTCCTGGTTTAAAGCATTTCATATCGTTGGTATTGTTGTTTGGTTTGCTGGGCTGTTTTACCTAGTACGTTTGTTTATTTATCACGTAGAAGCCGAGCAAGAAGCCGAACCAGCACGCTCGATATTGAAAAATCAATATCAAATTATGGAGAAACGTCTCTACAGCATTATTACCACCCCAGGAATGATTGTAACGGTCTTGATGGCGATTGGTTTATTGTCAACCGAACCACAAGTTTTAAAACAGCCTTGGTTACATGTCAAACTGGCTTTCGTGGTGTTATTAATTGGCTATCATCATTACTGTAAGCGTTTAATGAAGCAGTTAGCAGCAGGTGAATGTAAATGGGGTAGTCAGCAATTACGCGCTCTGAATGAAGCACCTACGGTCATGTTAGTGGTAATTGTGTTATTGGCAGTATTCAAGAATAATCTTCCCACCGATATTACAGCTTGGGGAATTTTTGGGTTAGTTATTGCGATGGCTGCAACTATTCAGCTTTACGCTAAGAAGCGTCGTCAAGATAAAGAGAAGTTAGAAGCGCAGGTTTCTCAAGGATAAGATAAAAGGTTAAAGGTTAAAGGTTAAAGGTCAAAGGTCAAAGGTTAGAGGTTTTATTTTTCGTTTCTATGTTCTGGATGGTAATTAAGTAATGAATTCTGTTACTTCAATGTAAGTAAATATTTTAGTGTTGGGAGACGTAGCATTGCTACGTCTCTACATTTTTTTAGATTATTTTGAATTACTTCGTTTCGAGTTTAAAAATGGCGGTATGGAACAATCTAATGTCATAGCGATTGCTCTTAATAGATTTTCTTTTTCAAAACTAACTTTATTATCTATTAAAACGGTATGAGCGCAGGCATCAAGTAGGGCTTGTTTAAGTTTTGGTGTGGCTTGACGAAGATTTTCAATGCTTTTCTTTAGGTCTGAAAAATTACATTTGAGTGGTGATTTTAGTTTTTCTTGTTGTGCTGCACTTGGAAGTCGAAAAATACCGGAACTAAATGCATAAGCTGCGGATTCTGGATTATTTTCTCCAATTTGCGCTATTGCTGATATGACTAATAAACAATCCGACCAAATTTCTGCGATGGAATTGAATTTTATCGTAATTTTGTAATCCGGTTCTAATACAGGCTGCAATCGATGCCAAAGTATTAGACGTAAAACAAAATCTTTTACTGATATTTGTCCTTTGGCTTGTATTAAACCTTTAACGGATTTACATACTCTTTGACATTCTTTAGAGGAAAGTTGGTGCAATGCCGGTATTGTTAAATCTATTAGTGGTAAATAAATATTAGAATCTAGCTGAGCGATTTGTTCGTTAAATTTTACAGATAATTTTACTACTTCTTCTGATTGAACTTGACGCAACCAAGTAAGTTGTTTTGATTGTATTTGAGAATTTTGATTTTCTAAAGCTAAAGCAAATAAAATCGCTTGTGCTGTTTGTGTTTCTCGTATTCCTAATTTTAAAGATTCGGGTAATTCTGCTAATAACTGTTGGGTGAAATCAAAATGCTTTGGTGTGACGGTCGCGATTTGAGTAACTATTTGTTCGGGTTTTGTAGTTTGGGAATTGCTGTTATCAAAGCCCATTACTAATGAGTGGTTTGATTGCAATAAATTGCGAGACGAAACAGGATTATTTTTGACTTTTATTCCACTTACACGACGAATCCGAATCGGAACTGGTGGATGAGTCGCAAACTGTTCTTTCAAAAAGTATATACTGACCGCATTACCAAAGAATATATGGCTTACAGCTTCAGCCCTTGGTGTCAATAAACGTGAATCAAATTTTTGAACTTTTTGCAATGCTCCGGAAATAGCATCCGGGTTACGAGTAAACTGCAAAGCGGAAGCATCTGCAAGATATTCTCGCTGACGAGAGACAGCTGCTTGGGTTGAACGACCGAAAATCAGTCCGATACCACCAATTGTCATCAATATGAAACCAATTGGCCACAAGCTGCAACTTTCTTCACCATTAAAGCGAATATGTGAAATTGCTCTTCCGGTCATAAAAATCAATAAAATCCCGTGTAACAAACCAATTAACAATGAATTAATTCGGATATCACCATTGAGAATATGACTGAATTCATGTGCAATCACAGCTTGTAATTCATCACGATTAAGTTGTTCTATTGAACCACGGGTAACACCAATTACTGCATCATTCAACGAAAAACCAGCTGCAAAAGCGTTAATACTGGGTTCGTTATGAAGTAAATAGACTTTAGGTATGGGAATACCAGAAGCAATCGCCATTTCATCTACAATATTCAATACCTGCTGTTCTTGTTCGCTATCAGTTTCAGCGAGTATTAACTTTCCTCCTAAATCTTTAGCAATAATTGAACCACCTCGACACAATTTAATCATTTTGTAGCAGCTTGTTAGAGTAATAAACCCTATCGTTACTAGCGATACGCGAGAAAATACAGTTGGATTCCACCAAAAAAATGTTGTCGTATCAACTGAGTAAGGCCACATAACCACTAACAACATTACGACCATATAAATTACAAATATCATCGTCAATATAAATAATGGAAACAACCCGAATAATAGGTGTGTATTTTGCCTTGCTTTTTCCTGATGTTCAAAGAAATTCATAAATATTTTTGCATAAACACTTAAAAAAAATTCGTTGTAGAGAAATCAATAAAGGTGTTATGTCTTTTTAAAAAGAAACACGAGGAGTATTTCTAACTTCCGATGCAACTCCTTCTAATAAATAAGCCGAATTAAAACTAAAGCTATCACCGACTAAATTACTGGGGAAAGCTTCACGTTTGATATTATAAATTGTGACCGCATCATTAAAAGCTTGACGTGCAAAAGCAATCCGATTTTCAGTTGAAGATAACTCTTCCATCACCTGACTCATTGCTTTGTCTGCTTTCAATTCGGGGTATGATTCGGCAATTACAATCAAGCGATTTAATGCACCGTTTAAAGCTACTTCTGCGCTACTTAATTGTTTCATTTTTTTCGAGTCACCAGGTTTTTTCGCTGCAAGACTGCTAATAGTAATTGCAAAATCTCTCGCTGCATTGATTGCTTCTAAAGTTTCTTGTTCATATTTCATATATCCTTTAGCTGTTTCCACTAAATTGGGAATCAAATCGTAACGACGCTGCAATTGAACGTTAATTTGAGCATAAGCATTTTTGTAGCGGTTGCGATATTTGACTAAATCGTTATAGCTATTGATGATGATTGCAAGAACAGTAGCAATTACAGCACCCACAAAGATAAATAATCCCATGTAATTAATTTCCTATATTTTTATATGTCAGTTTCTGATATCTCTGACATTATTCTTTTGCAAAAGTTTTTCTTATCTAAGATGAGTCTAATTTTAGAAACTAACCTTTGTCTTCTGTGAAATTAGTTAAGCGATTTTACTGAATAAAAAATAAAAACAGGACTTGTGCGATTGTTTTTAATACCCGACTGGTGCGTGACTTAAAGTGTCACAGCACCCTACAAATGAATAAAAACAGATAATTCGTTATTGATAAATGAGCTATTAAGAAAGGTGGTTAAAGTGTTGAGTGTGTAATTCCATGAGGAGAATCATTGAAATCTCAAAATTCCTAGTCAAAAAATCGGCAAATTATGAGAAATTAGGTAATGTTAACAAGTTATATTTGATATCCGATTTTTTTAATGTCTAACGAAAATCTAGGAAAACCCCGTCCTTTGAATCGAGTGCTTGTTTTATCTGTAGTTAGCGGGCTGCTTTATTATGGATGGTATAAATATATTATTCACGAAGAATTGAAGCGCTATAACGGTTACGGTTGGTCGGGAACGTTATGTTTAGCTCCGTTTTTACTGGGTGTAGCGGTACCGCAAATTTTACGGATTTTTGACCCCGACGTTCCGGGATGGTTTGGTTGGTTCTCGCTTTTAGGGATTATCTGGATTATTTTTTCTCAATTTCGTTTGTATAAAACGATAAATAAACTTTATTCCGATGCTGGAATGAAAGAACCTTTGGTGGTTTGGTGGTTGTTCGTACCGGGTTTGAATTTAATTGTTGGTTTGAGACAAATTCACTTTTTAAGTCAATATTGGGCTGATAAACAAGATATTGCTGTTAATGATTTTATTGCTAAAAGTATTCCTTTTTTATCTGTTAATGCATAATAAAGGGGACAGGGAACAGGGAATATTGACTTTATAAACAGCGTTTATGAGTAGTCAAACATTATTTAAAGATAGAATAGCTGTACTTGGTACCATGCATCAGAAAGAGAGAGTCATAGCTCCTCTTTTAGAGAATAAGCTTGGTGTTAAGGTAATAGTACCTAAGAATTTCAATACTGATAAATTTGGCTCTTTTACTAGAGAAATAGAGCGTCCGGGTAGTCAAATAGAAGCTGCGAGGTTGAAAGTACAACAAGCGCTTTTACTAGCTGGTGAAAGTTTAGGAATAGCTAGTGAAGGAAGTTTTGCTCCTCACCCTTCTTTACCTTGTATTTCCACCAATCGAGAAGTTGTAATTTTTTTAGATAGGAAAAATAATTTAGAAATTATTGGGGAGGAATTATCTTTACTTTCCAATCACAATCATTTGAAAGTTGGTAATTTACAGCAAGCTTTTGATTTTGCTGAAAAAATTGGCTTTCCCGAACATGGTTTATGTGTGATGTTGAGTGATTATCCCAAAAATAGCAGCGAGATTATTAAAGGAATAATTACAGAAGAAGCATTGACTAAAGCGATAAATAAAGGTTTAGGTCAATCACCAACGGGTAAAGTACATCTCGAAACTGATATGCGAGCGATGTACAATCCAACGAGGATGAAAAATATTGAAAAAGCAACTCTCAACCTTTTAGAGAAAATCAACAGTCTTTGTCCAGATTGTTCGACACCCGGTTTTAGTATTGTCCAGCGAATCCCAGGATTACCCTGTGAGTGGTGTCATATTCCAACTACTTTAACTAGGTCTGCAATTTATAAATGTCAAAAATGCGGTTGTAGGAAAGAAAAATTATTTCCTGACGGTAAACAGTTTGCTGAACCCGGTCAATGTCTATATTGTAATCCTTGAGCTATCAAGGGTTTTAGGTTAAAGGTTAAAGGTTAAAGGTCAAAGGTTTATCATTTATGAGTTTGAGCTTTGATTGATGTCTTAATTTAGTTATGTGCTGATATAACTTCAAATAAGAATACGCAGGTTTTCCGAAATATCAGAGTATCTTTTGTAGTAATCAATAAATAAAAGCTCTCCACCCAATTAAGGGAAAGAGAGCTTATAGTGTGGTGTGAGGAATGTTGTTTTATGCTGTCTATAACCAATTATACTTATCAAGTGTGAAGTATATATTACCTTAATGTAAATTTTATGTATTGATTATCTCTGACGGAATAAAAATAAATTCAAAGCATTTTTTCTAGGAATTGTTGAGCGCGATCGCACTTTGGATGATTGAAGAAATCTAGTGGTGGAGCGTCTTCTGCTAAGCGTCCGTTATCAAGGAAGATAATTCGATTCGCGACTTCTCTTGCAAAACCCATTTCATGAGTGACTATAGCCATTGTGATTCCGGTATTTGCTAAACTCTTCATCACCTCCAACACATCTTTAACCATTTCTGGGTCTAAAGCAGAAGTTGGTTCATCAAACAAAATCATTTCCGGTTCCATAGCTAAAGCACGAGCGATAGCAACACGCTGCTTTTGACCTCCGGAAAGTCTAGCAGGATAAACATCAGCTTTTTCTGCTAAACCGACTTTTTCAAGTAATTCTACAGCTTTAATTTGGGCTGGTTTTTTATCCAAACCCTTTACCTTAATAGGTGCATAAGTGATATTTTGCAGCACGGTCATATGGGGAAACAAATTAAAGTGTTGAAACACCATTACTAAACGCTGTCGGATTTTAGCGATATTGGTTTTAGGAAGAGTAATTTCGTCATCGTGAAAATAAACTTTACCAAAAGTAGGAGTTTCTAGTAGATTAATGCATCTTAGAAACGTAGATTTACCAGAACCAGAAGGACCGAGAATAGCAACTACTTCACCTTGATAAATATCTGTAGAAATATCTTTTAGCACCTCAAGTTTTCCAAAAGATTTACATAATGATTCTGTTCGGATGATTGGATTCATATTGGTTGATAGTTGTTAGTTGATAGCTGTTAGTTTTTAGCGATTAAATATTTTTTATTGTTCGTAGTAAGCGATTTATCGCTCTTGCTGAAAGCCTGTTGAAGGACTACAGTCATTACTACGAAATTGGTGAAATACTAGATACTGATAACTGCTCACTGTTCACTGATAACTGTTAACTGAATCAATCGCTTCTCCTCAACTTTTTTTCCAATGTAGAAGCACCGAAAGATAAACCCATTACTAAGACGTAATAAATTAATCCTGCGAATAATAAAGGTTCAAAATAAATATACTTGTTTGCACCAACAATTTGAGCGCTTCGTAAAATTTCTACTACACCAATTGTTGCGACCAAGGAAGAATCTTTTAATAATCCGATAGTTTCATTTACTAATGCAGGTAAAATATTCTTTAAAGCTTGGGGTAAGATAATATCCCACATCATCATTGGATAAGAAACACCCATAGACATTGCTGCTTCAAATTGTCCTTTATCTACAGCTTGAATTCCACCACGAATTGTTTCTGACATATAAGCTCCCGAGTTTAGCGTAAAGGTAAATACTCCTGCTTGAAAAGCTGAAATATCATATCCCGTTAACTGAGGTGTGGCAAAATAAACTAAAGATAGCTGTAAAAGTAATGGTGTACCTCTAAAAATAGAAGTATAGACATTTGCAAACCAGCCAAGAAATTTTATTCCAGAAATCTTGAAGAAGGATAATGCAGTTCCCCAGAATAAGCCGAGAAATACAGAAGATAAAGTAAATGATAAAGTTAAAGGAATTCCTTTGAGAATAAAAGGTATTTCGGGAATAATGCGTCGAAAATCTAGATTTAATCCTGTTGTTTGTTCGGGGGATGATGTTGGTAAAGCTGATTCAACTGGAGTTGCTGAAAACCATTTTTTGCTCAATCTTGCCAATTCACCATTATTCTTCATTTTTCGCAGTACATTGTTAAATGGTTCAACTAACTGCGAACCTTTGGGAAAAGCAATAGCTGAACCCGATGCATCTTCAAGAGAAGGAATAATATTAAATTCCAACTCCGGATTAGCTTTTACAAATCCTAAAGCAACAGCATCTTCAACAATTGCTGCATCGATTCTTCCTGCTTTGATTTCCTGAATTATTTCCGGTACCTTATTCAGTTGTTTTAACTTAATATTTGCAACTTTCTGAGAAATTTGTTTAGCATTTTGTTCTTGAATTGTTCCTAACTGTACCCCGACAGTTTTACCCGATAAATCTTCTGGTTTAGTTAAATTACTACTTTTAGAAGCGACAATAGTATCCCGAGCTTCATAATAAATAATCGAGAAATCTACACTTTTGCGACGTTCGGGAGTTGGAGTCATCCCAGCCATCACAAAATCAGCGCGATTGGCTTGCAGTGCGGGAATTAAACCGTTAAAATCCGATTGTGCAATATTAAGTTTGAAACCCAATTCTTTCTGAAGATAATTGGCAATATCAATATCAAAACCAACTATTTTACGTTCCCCACCTTTAGTTTCATAAAATTCATAAGGAGGATAATCCGGGGAAGTAATCATCGTCAGCGTTTCTTTACCGACAGATGAAGCAATTGTAGGTTGATAATCAGCAAAAACAATACTGAATGCCAGTATGATTGTGAATAATAATGCGTATTTCTTCATTTTGAAATTTGGTAGATGCACTATTATTAATTAGCATATGGAATAACTGAATGTAGAGACGTAGCAGTGCTACGTCTCCCGACGTTATGGACAAAACGAACACTTCAGAATTTATGCAATCGACTATTAGTAGTTCTTTTTATAAATTCGGCTATGGTCGGGTTTTCTTTGGAAATGTCGGGAGACGTTATTTATAACGTCTCTACATTACGTCCGTAGAAAACAAAACTGTCAAAATTAATGAAAAGGACTATTAGTGGTCTGTTTCATTAAATCTGACGGTTTTTATCGCAACCCGTCGGGGGTTGTAAACCCCCGTCTAATAGCAAAAGTCCTATAAATAGGACTAAAATACAACCCGTCAAAACTAATGAAAACAACCACTAATCAGAAAATAGTTGTCTATTCCAGCTAAAATTGCAAAATATTTATTTAAAACTTTCAGAGGAAGAATATTTCCCCCTCAAATTAAAGCAAAATCTAAACCTTCGTCCTATCGGTTAGAATCTCATATCCGGTTTCCGTTACTAATACAGTATGCTCAAACTGTGCTGAGAAAGAATTATCTACAGTTACAGCAGTCCAACGGTCAGATAATGTTTTACAGAATTTAGAACCTGCATTTAAAATTGGTTCGATTGCTAAAGTCATTCCTTTACGCAACTTAACATTAGGCATTTCACGTGTACGGAAGTTGAACACAGAAGGTTCTTCATGCAAATTTCTACCAACACCATGTCCCGTGAAATCTTCAACTACGCTAAAACCATTAGCTTTGACGTGGTCTTCAATAGCACCAGCAATATCCATTAAATATTTGCCAGCTTTTACCTGCTCTATACCTTTATAAAGAGATTCTTCGGCAACACGAATTAACGTAGCATCTTTATCACTGACTTCTTCAACGGCGATTGTAATACAGGAGTCACCGTGAAATCCTTGATAAAATGCACCGGTATCAACTTTTAAAACATCTCCAGAACGAATAACTTTCTTGGAGCTAGGAATACCATGTACTACTTCATTGTTAATGCTCGAACAAATAGAACCTGGAAAACCGTGGTACCCTTTGAAGCTAGGAGTTGCACCCATTTCCCGGATACGTTTTTCAGCATAAACATCCAAGTCTGCTGTAGTCATCCCTGGTTTTACTAATTCAGAAATTTCTTTGAGTACGGTAGCGACAATTTTACCCGATTGACGCATGATTTCAATTTCCCGTGGAGATTTGATTTCAATTCCCCTACGCTGTCTTTTGGGACGACTTTCTGACCGTGGTTGAGAAAGCAGATTGCTTAAGATGTTCATAAGAAAATAATTAATCGCGTGTTACCGCTTAAATGTCAATTGATAAGTCGGCTGAATTGAGGAACAATACTATATTTTAAATTAACTTATTTTGTGCAACTTGCCCCGTCGGGGATGGGGAGAGTTAGGAGTTATGAGTTATGAGTTATGAGTTAGAAGTTAAGAGTTATGAGTTATGAGTTATGAGTTATGAATTTTAGATTTTCAACCTTTAACCTTCGACCTTTGACCTTCGACCTTTAACCTTCAACCTTTGACCTTTGACCTTCGACCTTTAACCTTCAACCTTCACCTTTAACCTTTGAATTTTGACCTTTAACCTTTGACCTGGATAACTGTTCGCGAGTTTTCCTTTGATTGGCTAATACCGGAGGACCTGCGGTTACTACTACAATTTTGTCTGGATGAAGTAATTCGCGTGCAGCTTGATTTACTTGTTCGGAGGTAACTGCCTGAATTTTTTCTGTATAACTACGTATTTCATCTGTGCTTAATCCTAGTACGTGATTTTTTATTATTCTATAGGTTAATTCATCGGGAGAAGCGAGAGAGACATTGTAATTGCCAATTAAATTACGTTTAGCAGTTTCAACTTCCGTAGCCGTTACGCCTTTGTTGTGCATATCTTCGAGCAACTGGCGCGTGTTGGCGATCGCCTTCATGGTGTCTTCAGAACTGGTTTGCATTTCAATTAAAAATGTTCCAGAATTTTTTCCAGCTAGAAAGTTACTATAAATACCGTATGTCAAACCCAAACGGTCGCGTATTTGAGAACCAAGTCGGCTTGATAAAGTATCACCACCCAAAATATGATTCAAAACCTTTGCTGCATAATATCTGGGGTCTTGACGATTAATCGCTTTATTACCCATAAAAGTAATTGCTTGAACTTTACCAGGAACTACCGGATTGAAACGGATAATTTTTTCAGGTAAATTGACTGGAGGATATTCGACTTTGGGAGTATCACCCGTACCTTTCCAATCACCAAATTCTTTTTCAAGCAGTTTTTTAACTTGGTCTGGCTGAAAATTACCAACTAAAGCTAATACTGTAGTATCGGGACGATAATGTTTTTTCTGGAACTTAACTACATCCTGACGGGTAATTCGTTGCAAACTTTGTTGTGAGGAAAAGCTGTAAGAAGGGTGTGTTTTCGGAAAAACAGCTTGTAAGAAAGTCCTCTGAGCTACTTCTTGAGGGTCATCTAAATCTTGCTTAAGAGCAGTTAAAGCTTGCTGACGCGATAGCTGTAATTGTTTGGAGGGGAAAGTAGGATTTTTAATTACATCTCCTAAAGTCTTGACCAATACAGATAAATTATCCGACAAACTATTACCTTCAAGGTACATACCTTCGCGGTAAGTTTTAAAATCTAAGCTCACACCACAATCTTCTAAAGTTTTAGCGAGACTTAGGACATCTTTATTTTTAGTTCCGTTCATCAAATTATCTGCAACCAAAGATGCTAACCCTGCTTTATTCTCAGGGTCAAATTCCGAACCTGCTTTGATATAACCACCCAAAGTTACCGTTGAAGTACTCTTATCTGGTAACAGCAAAATTTCCAAACCATTAGGTAAACGAAATTTTTCCGGTAGAATCCGACTTGTGGAAGCGATAGTCGAATCAACTGGTGGTAGATACTTAATTACATCGGGGTTATTTATAGTGCTTTTAGAAAAATTTTGACCGTTTTCTGGGGAAACTTGTTTATTCTCGGTTTTATCTTTAGCAGCTATGTCAGTTGGTTTAAAAAAGCCTGCGATTTGACTTTGCTGCTTTAAATATTTTTGAGCTACACGCTGCACATCTTCAACTGTCACTTGTTGTATCGCAGCTAAATAGCGGTCTGTGTAAGTATAATCTCCTGTAGTCGTTTCATCATTACCCAGCTGCATTGCTAAAGAGGTAATATCGCGATTACTTAAAATGACTGAAGCTTCTAACTGAGCTTTTGCTCTATTTAATTCGTCTGAAGTGATTTCTTTATGAGCTAAATGACTAATCTCGCGATTAACTATCGATGTTATTTTAGATAAATTTGAAGTGGAATTTGCAGTTACCAATAATTCGTACCAACCTGCATCTTGTAAGCTGATTACACTTGCTGATACGTCACTAGCTTTTCCCGAATTAACAAGAGCTTGATAAAGACGCGAATTTCTACCTTCCGCTAAAATATAATCCATTACATCTAAAGCTGGTATATCCCGATGTTTTGCATAAGGTAGACGATATACTGCTTGAAATAATGGTGCAGAACCGGGTTGTCTCAAAACAATTGGTTTATGGTTATTAGAAACGTTAGCAGAAGCATTAAAAGAATTTTTTTCTGCTATTTTGTTTAATAACTGTGTATTTTTATTTGCAGGTATTTCTCCAAATATTTCTTTTACAGCTTCAATAGTTTTATTAGTTTCAAAATCACCTACAATCACTAATACTGCATTATTGGGGCTGTAAAAATTCTCGTAATACTGCTGTACCTGTTCTAAGGTAAACTTTTCTACATCTTGTTCGGTGCCACCAACAGGTAGTCCATAAGGATGGTTGGGAAAAGCAGCCTGCATAACCGCTCTATTTAAACGATACTGAGGGCTATTTTCATAACCCTTCAATTCAGAAATTACTACCTGCTTTTCACTATTAAGCTGCTTGGTATTAATCACAGAATTCTGCATTCTGTCCGCTTCTAAAGTCAGAAGCGCTTTTAACTTATTGCGTTCGGCAGTACCGTAATATACTGTTTGGTCGTGACTGGTGAAAGCATTTGAATCGCTACCCAAGGCACTGAAAAGTTTTCCAAACTGTACGGGACGACGTTTAGTACCCTTGAACATCATATGTTCTAACTGGTGAGCAATTCCATTTACACCTAGTTTTTCATTGCGTGTCCCCACCTTATACCACACCTGCACGCTTACGACTGGTGCCGTGTGTACTTCCTTTGTGATGAGTGTCAGACCATTTTTTAATGTAGTTTTACGAACGTTTTCTGCTACCTTTAATATTTGATTTTCATTTGTAACTAATTCTTTGCTGTTATTTACGCATTTTGAAGCAGCTAATAATTTGCTACGACTGGATTCTCCACCTAAAAATAAAACTAGAATTGATACTAGTCCCAAAAGTAAAGATGGAAAACTACAAATACGTAAAAATCTAAAATATACAGACATTTATTTGCTTGATTTATCTGTAAGCTGAACTACAGATTTTTTCTTTGAATATAGTCTAATCTGCTGAATGAATCTGTCGCCTCGGCAACACCACAGAGAGTGTTTATTCTACAAACAAAAGTAATTATTTTCAACTATTTTGACTAATTATTTTTGGTTTTCTTGACTTAAATTACGAATAAATTCTAAAGGTAAATTATCCGTATCGGCAATAAAAGCTACTTCATAACTACAATCACCAATTTGCTGCTGAGTTGGTTCTAGAAGTACCTTCAAAGGCTGGATGATTTCTGGTTGCTTGCGTGATGCTTGTGCAAAATTGTCTTTTATATCTCTTAACCAACTAGGTAAATCGGATGCAGTCTCAGTGATATCGAAAGATAAATGGTAGTATCCGACATAATGTTCGTCAGCGAATGCATCAGCAGCAGGCTTTGGTTCGGGAATTTGAATTAGTTCAATTCTTCCCCCCAGTCCCTCCATCCAACAAGCCAAAGTATAGCCTGTTGTAAACCGCTCGCACACGGTGAAACCCAATTGTTCGTAAAAGGCTATTGCAGAGTGAATATCCGCAGTCCGAATAGAAGCGTGATGCATTTTTATTTAATACTTTTTAATTCCCTAGGTGATTCTAAATATTACTTAAATGCTTGAAAGCTGCTTGTTAGGAGTTATTATAAAAGCTACTCCTAACAGAAACATGATAATAATAACTATTCAAACAATCTAAAATAGGGATACCGTACCGGAACACCAGGTTCTTTTTCTAAATCAAAATTGATTACCTCCCAGCAAGAATCATTACTAGTTTCAGGACTAAAATCTACTGGTAACCCATACAATCTCGCAGAGCTAACGTCTGAACTTTGTCCGCTTCGCCAAGGTGAACTACGCTCTAAATAACCGCCCATTAATTCCCGGTAGCGGTGAGCAATAATCACTTTCGTGGCGCGAAAGCCCTGGGTATATAGCTTATCGAGCGCCTCGTGAATTTCAAATCTAATCCCATCGGGGTGAGTATGTTGACGATACCATTCATCTTTCCATCTCCGCCAATGTCGTCCAGATTGTAGGTGAATTAATTCACTTGTTTTTGGATTTGCTTCAAAAGCACCATGGCGGGGGCACAAATAAGTATCAGTTAATGTCAGTGCCGGAATTGTTTGACGACAATGGGGGCACTGAATTTCGGGACCAAATATCGGGTACTGCAAGCCTGGATTCATCATGAAGTGTATATAAACATCTTTATTTTTATCATCTTATTTTGTTTAATTTTACACTTGCAATACTGCTCCTCTGTGTAATTACGCGGATTCACACTTACAAATTAGTTTTGCTAAGAACTATATTCATTAGTACAACACGACTGAAATAAATCTACAGTTTTTTCTGGACATTCAAAGAGCAGTTAATATTTCAGGTTTTCTATAATTTTTATATACTAATGACTTTTAAAAATGAATATTATTATCTCATAAAAAATGTGAGAAGTTGGAAACTCCCACATAGAATGTGGGAAAGGAAAGCGACTAAGTACTTAAAATAACTTAGTCGCTTCCATTGGGTAGTTAACACCTAAGTAACGTTAGCTTTCTCCCAAAGGGAGACGCTTCGCGAACGACAATGGTATGAACTTTAACTCTTACTCTAAACTAGTACCCATAGGACACCGAGTCTGGTCAACTAGAGCGGCCCAGAACAGGTCTGGAAGCTCCCGGCTGACGATATTCTTGTGGTTACTCCAAGCGTTATAAAGTTGAAGTAATCCAAACTATTCATACTAATATTCTATCGTGTCTACCACTTCCTACTGGTCTTCTCCCGATATTTCAGCAGCAGCTTTCGTTGCACCGAATGCTGTTGTCATGGGTTCCCTTAGCGTTGGGTCAGGAGCAAGCATTTGGTACCAAGCCGTCGTCAGAGGTGATGTCGAGCGCATTGAAATTGGTGAATATACCAATATACAAGACGGAGCAATTATCCACGGCGACCCCGGTCAGCCTACTATTCTAGAAGACCACGTTACGATTGGACATCGAGCCGTAGTTCATTCAGCACACATCGAACGCGGAAGCTTGATTGGTATTGGCGCAGTAATACTTAATGGGGTACGTGTAGGAAGCGGAAGTATTATTGGTGCGGGCGCAGTGGTAACCAAAAATATACCTCCCTTGTCTCTTGTAGTCGGGGTTCCTGGTAAAGTAATACGTCAAAATTCTCCGCAAGAAGCAGCAGAACTAATCGAACATGCTAAACGCTATCAAAAATTAGCTTTGGTTCATGCTGGGAAAAGTACGGATTTGGGGTTTGGCGAAGAATGAGGTGATTGGGTGATGGGGAGATGGGGTAATGCAGTAAAAATAATTAAAACTCCTAACTATTCGTTGTTCACTGATAATTTTTCACTGAATTTGTAAACATTCTTTACATGCAGGGGTAGAAAAATTTGCCAATTCAGCTAAAAATAAAAATGAGACTAGTTGATAAAACTTAAAATTTTACCTAAAAGAGGGGTTCTAGATATGGGCATTGATACACGTATATTGATTGTTGTAGCACCTTTAGCGATTGCTGCTGGTTGGGCGGTATTTAATATCGGCGCTGCTGCAATAAGACAACTGCAAACTTTTTTAAATAGAGAAGCGTAAATTTTTCATAATTATCGCTCTTTAACCGGCTGTTTTCTTTTATAGGCAGTCGGTTTATTTAATTTGGGGATTGGGAATTGGGCATGGCGCATCGGGCATTGGTATTGTTAATGATGAATTTAAATTCCTAACTCCTAACTCCTAACTCCTGACCTTTAACCTTTGACCTTACATGGATATAGATTCTTTACTAAAGCCTCGTAAACGTTTTGGCGTTCATCTTGGGTTGGAGCGTATTCAGAAGCTTTTAGCTAATCTTGGTAACCCACATCATCAAGTTCCAATAATTCATGTTGCTGGTACTAATGGTAAAGGTTCTGTTTGTGCTTATTTATCTTCGGTTTTAACCCAGGCTGGGTATCGGACGGGACGCTATACTTCTCCTCATTTAGTTGACTGGACGGAGAGAATTTGCCTTAACGAACAACAAATTTCTTCTGAGGAGCTTGGTAATTTACTGATAGTGGTGCAAGAGGCTATTGACCCTCAAGAAGAATCACCTACACAGTTTGAAGTATTTACTGCCGCCGCTTGGCTGTATTTCGCTCGTCAGAAGGTTGATGTGGCTGTGATAGAAGTCGGATTGGGTGGACGTTTGGATGCTACTAATGTTTGTTCTAATCCTTTAGTCACGATTATTACTTCTATTAGCCGCGACCATTTACAGCAATTAGGTTCTACTGTTGGTGCGATCGCCAAAGAAAAAGCTGGGATTTTAAAAGCTGGATGTCCCGCAATTATTGGACAATTACCAGAAGAAGCAGAAGCTCAAGTACGCGAATATGCGAATAAGTTGCAATGTCCGATAATTAAACCTCAACCAGCACGAGAGCTTGATGATGGCTGGGCTTATGTAGCTGTAGAGACGGAAGAGGAAAGTGATTCCGAGCTATCAGTTACTAAATCAATCAAATATCCTTTACCGTTAAAAGGGAAAATACAGTTAATTAATTCTGCTTTGGCTGTAGCTGCTTTAGAAATTATTCAGCAGCAGGGTTGGAAAATACCTGAGAAAGCTATTGCTGAAGGTATAGCAAAAACCAAGTGGTCTGGAAGAATGCAGTGGACTACTTGGAACGGTCATAAATTACTACTGGACGGTGCCCATAATCAAGGAGCAGCAGATTCTTTACGTAATTATGTTGATACGCTAATTTCTCAATCAAATCAATCCCCAGTCAAGGTGACTTGGGTAATGGGAATGCTCTCGACAAAAGAGCATGATGAAGTTTTCAAAAGTTTATTACGACCATTAGATGAATTGCATTTAGTTCCGGTCCCAGACCATAGTTCTGCTGTACCTGCTGAGTTAGCCCAATTAGCGAAGAATATTTGTCCGGAATTAAGTCAGTGCGAAACCTATCCTGACTTATCAACTGCACTTAAAACGGTTTTTGCTTCCAGCAATAATTTAGTTGTTTTATGCGGTTCGCTTTATCTGGTAGGGCATTTTCTAGGAGATAAGGCAAAAGTATTATAAATCTTACATCTTGTATTATTGTCGTTAAGCCTGAATAACCCCGCCTTCTAAGCCGGAGGCTTTCTCGCAGATAAATCAATTTCAAGGCTGATATGCGTATTTTGTAGCGTGGTGTTAGCCATAGTACGTTAGTACGTTAAAACGCACTAAAATCCTTGTCCAGTTGTGTTTAGACGACTTTGTTTATTAGCCGAGGAATTTATTCCAAAGCTGTTGTTGAGAGCGGTGCAAGATGTGAATTTAAATCGCAACGTAAAATTATAAACTATATCTTAATTACTAGGAATTACGGAGGTCAAATAAATTTTCTTTAATCTAGTTCGTGAAATTACTTATTATGTGATTGATTGATAAAAAATTATAAATAAATTGGTTTATTATTCTTATTATTTTTAATAGCTGAATAATAGTTTGAGGCTAATTAGGAATATTAAATCCGAATAATTACTAATATATTTACAGTATTTACTTTAAATCTTCATACAACTAAATTTCAATAGTCAAACATACTGACTGGATTATTTTTACAAACTTTGCGGTATATTCATTAATCCAGTGTTAGCACTGAGTGCATTTATGAGACATAATTGTTTTAATTAATCGATGTTATAAATAATTAACTGCGAGTAAGGAGATATCGGGATTCAACATATTTATCGCTGAAAAAACACAAAATTTTTAAGTCTTTTGTGGGAACAAGGATTGCTTTAGCTGACATTAAGTGTTATCTAGTCAAGCATTTTATCCAGATGGAGAAAGAATTTAATTTTATGATGATGTTTGCAAATTATAGTGGCATCAACTGAAAAGTATCTGTTAAACTTTTGTTCTCAGTTACATAAAAATGTAGTTGGTAAAATTTTTCTTTATACTCTTAAGCAGAGAATATTCTCTCGCAATTAGACATAGGAATTAAGCGTAAAATGAAGATTGAGTTGATATATCATTACCAGCTATTCAAGTTATAATTTTGGATTATCCAGCACCTTTAAAATTAGATATTTGCTCATTTACAATACAGGCTTATCCCTATAGCTAAAATTGATAAAATATCTTTAATAACGCTGCGGTAAAAATCTAAAATTGTTGTATTCAGTGACTTTTACAATCGAATCACAATAATAATCTGCTTGTAGAAAAGCAACATGAGTTATCAAAAATTGGTTTTGCGATAAAATCAGCTATTTGTTTGAACAAATGAATTTGAATAACCATAGAAAATAATCTTTATCAAAAATCGGGGTGAGCAAGGCTATGCAGAATTTTTGAAACAACTAAAACAACTAGTACTATCACTCAGAATATTCTCACGATTAGCGAATGAGGAAGCAGAAGCTTTGGAGAGTGATAAATAGTACATACAAAAACAAATCTTTTCTTTACTCTCTACCCTTACCGGTAATTTTCGGTTGGTGAAGTGTTAGTTAAATTACCAACTTAATCTATTACCTGATATCAAGAGCAGTTTTTAGTCACATTTGGATTTTTATTTTTTAGTATTCCTACGGACAAAACAGTGGTGAAAGGCTTAGGCAGTCTATTTGGAAAATCCAAAAGCGGGGTTGGCATCGAGCTTGCACCACAACGAGTAAATGTAGCTCAGTTACGCAAGCAGCGCCAAGGTATGAAATTGGATGTTTTAACATCAGTGCCGGTTCCAGAGGGCATTTTTGTTGATGGTCAAATCGCAGACCCGCCAACAATGGCGCAAATCATCCAAGAAGCGCTTTTGGAAAGCAAAATAAAAGCGAATCGTGTTGCGACTTCAGTACCGGGACGAGAGTCTATTGTGCGTCTCATTCCAGTACCAGCAGAATTAGACGATAAAGAATTACGGGACATGGTGTTGAACCATGAAGCAGGCTTATATCTACCTTATCCCCGTGAAGAAGCGGATGTGGATTATCAGAAGCTGGGATACTTTGTAGATGAAGATGGCATCGAAAAAGTGCAAGTGCTTTTGGTCGCAACTCGTAAAGATATAACAGATACTTACATAAGTACTTTTGAGCAGGCAGGATTACAGGTTGATATTTTAGAGATTAGTAGTTTTTCTCTGATTCGGACAATCCGCGACCAACTACGTCAGTTCGGTCCGCAAGAAGCTGCGGTACTAGTAAATATAGAATACGACAGCACCGAAATTGCTATCGTCGTTAACGGAGTTCCGCAGTTCTCTCGTACCGTTCCAATTGGTACAGAGCAAATGCAAGCAGCCCTATCCAGAGCAATGAATTTACCGACATCTAGGGACATGGAATTATTAGAAGGAATGACTATTCCATCTGCTCCTATGGAAGGTGGAAAAACAGGTGTTACTGAAGTCAATCCCGGTATGGCAGCCATGTTAAGAGTGTTAGGAGAGCTTACCGATGAAATGCGTCGTTCCGTTGATTTCTATTTAAATCAGGCTGAAAATTTGGAGATAGCGCAGATATTGCTTGCGGGTTCCGGAGGTGGACTAATACAGCTAGACGAGTTTTTTACACAGCGTTTATCGTTACCTACTACCCAAATAGACCCCGTACAAGCTTTATCCCTGCAAGTAGATGATGAAGATTATCCCTTTGTACAACGTCCCGGTTTGGGTACAGTACTTGGTTTAGGAATGCGGGAGGCTTAAGCAAAATGTATAGCTTAGATATTAACTTCCTAAAAGACCGTCCGGGTGGTCCGGGTCAGGGAAACCAAGGTGAAACGAAGAAAAAGGCTGCAATCTCTGCTGGAGATATGACACCAATTTATACAGGTGTTGCAGTAGCTGTAATTCTTCCTGGTTTGTTAGGATTAGGTCTTTTATACGTTCAAGGTCAGAATGCCAGTATTGATGAGCAAATTACCGCATTAGAAGGCAAAAACCAAGAATTAGAATCTAAATTGGGTAATATCAAACAAAAAGAGCAAGAAATCGCTGCAATTAAAACAGAAACCCAAGCTTTGGTTAGCGTTTTTGACCAAATTCGCCCTTGGTCAGCGATGCTGCAATCTTTACGCGTTCGTATTCCTGCGAGAGTGCGAATCGAGAATGTTAAGCAAATTCCACCCGAAAGTTCCAGGGATGGGTCAACAGCTAACCTAGCTGGAGGAATAGAAATCACCGGAACTGCTCGCTCTTTTAATGATGTCAATGATTTCTTACTTTCCTTGCAGCAGTCTCCCTTATTCAAATCCTCTGAAGGGAAAATAGTTACAGCAGAATTAATCGATGGTCCATTACCTGACAATATTCCTGATGGAGTCTCATATAAGCCTCCACAGATAGTTAAATATACTATTGTCTCTCAACTAACCGATGTTCCAGCTTCTGAATTAATGCGGGAACTAGAGCAAAGAGGTGCGGTGGGATTAGTAAATAGAATTCGCAGTCTGCAACGAACGGGGGTCTTTCAAAAATGACATTTAGCGATGAGATGAATTTTGAAGGCTCGGAGTTTGAAGAAGAATCTTCTTCAGCTTACCCAGTAGTATTTGGTATAACTTTTACCCCGAAAATTAGCGGTATTCTGATTGGAGTGTTAGGGCTTGCAGGAGCGGGTTATATGTTTTTAAACATTGTCAAACCAGCTTGGGATAGCTTTGTAGAGAAACAAGGAACTAAAGCACAGCTTGAAACAGAAATTCAGGGTAAGGAAGCTCGTTTACAAAGCATCGACGAACTTAATACTAAGTTAGCTAATGCCAAAAAACAGCAATCAGAAGTATGGGCTGTATTCGCGAACGAAAAGACTTTAGATACCTTATTGATAGATTTAAATCGCTTAGTAGAAGCAGGAAACGCTCAATTAGGTAGAAATGCAGTCAAAGCCAAATTAAAGAAATTTACTCCATCTTCTGAAGGAACACAACCAGTAACAGATGGTTCTTTGGGTCCAGAAGTTGATGGAAAACTCAAGCGTAGCACCACTGAAGTTGCAATTAGCGGTACCTACGAACAAACTCAATCTATTCTGCGAAACATAGAGCGTTTGCAGCCATTATTGATAGTTAAAGATTATCAATCAGATTTGGTACAGGAAACCTTTGAAGAAGATCAACCACGACGGACTGGCCCAACACCAATAAATACAACATTTAAGTTGGAAGCCTTAGTACCGATGAATCCCAAAGAAGTTGCTGCGGCTGAAAAAGAAGCTCAACGATAGTTAGGGGTTAGGGTGAGGAGTTAGGAGTTAAGAGTTAGGAGTTAATAGTTAATAGTTAGGAGTTAAGAATATAAGATTCACCAACTAACAACTAACGACTATGAACTAACAACTAACAATTAACAACTAACAACTAATTACTAATAATTATTTAAAGTGAGGAATGGACTGTGAAACTTCACGGTAGTAGTTTTATATTTGGAACCGCTGTCTCTGTATTGTTGGCATCTCAGCCAGTTTTGGCTCAATCAACAACACAAATTACTGGAGTAAAACTAAACGAAGCTGACGGTGGAGTTAATTTGGTTTTAAAAACATCTGATGGCTCTCGTCCTCAAGTTTTTACTACTAAAAGAGGTAATGCTTTAGTCGCAGATATTATTAATACTCAGTTACGTTTACCACAAGGTAGTAGCTTCCGTCAGGATAATCCGACAGATGGAATTGCCTCGGTTTCTATAGGTCAACTTGATGCAAATAGCGTTCGAGTCGTAATCAAAGGAACGGGTAATGCTCCAAATACCAGACCCGTAGAGAGAAAGCAAAATGGGCTTACCTTTGCTTTGGTACCTTCAATGGGAAGCAGTGGAGATACAGCAGCATCACAACCAATACAGAATAATCAAATTGCTCAATCTGCTCCAGCATCTCCCAACTTGGAGGGTACTCCCGCACCACCCGCAGGTCCCGGTCAATCAATGAATCAGGCTCCACCTTTCTTACCTAGAGCAGTTGCTCCCCCGGTAGGAGATATAGCAATTTCTAATACCGATGCTTCACCGAGTGTAATCGATTTAGGGACTCAACAGCGCGTCCCTCGCTTAGTTTTAAGAGATGCTCCTGTAAGAGAGGTGCTGTCGCTTTTAGCACGAGCAGCTAATTTGAACTTGGCTTATACCGCAGGTGGAGGTGGTGAAGGACAAGGTGAAGCCACCGGAACTAGCGGAGGAGATGGCCCAACAATTTCTTTGGATATTGAAAACGAGCCAGTTCAAGATGTATTTAACTACGTCTTGCGATTGAGCGGTTTAGAAGCCAATCGTAGTGGAAGAACTGTTTTTGTAGGGACTAAATTACCCAATTCCACCCGCGATACCGTAATGCGAAGTTTGCGACTCAATCAGGTTTCTGTTGGTGTGGCTCTTAACTTTTTGGTTGGATTAGGTGCGGAAACTGCCGTCAGTCGGGAGCGTCAGGTGACTAACGTGAGTGCAGTACCTGTAGGTCAAGGAGCCGCTCCTATTACCCAGACTCAAACTACTACAGAAACCAGAGTCGAAACTCAACGGATTGATTTCCAAGACTCTGCACCTTTACTTAGAGGTTTACAAGCATTAGGAGACGAGCGGACTAATTCTGTCACTTTGATTGGTGACCCCAGAACAATACAGATAGCGATGGCTCAGCTAACTCAGCTTGATATTCGTCGTCGTCAAGTAGCAGTTAACGTCAAAATTGTTGATGTAAATCTGTTAAAAACCAAAGACATTAATACTAGCTTTTCTTTCGGGGTTGCTGATAACTTTTTTAGTGTTGATGGTGGTAATGCTGCTGCTAATTTCGGTGGTGTCAATCCCCCTTCTGCTTCACAAACGGCTAATAGTTTGACTACTCCAACAGTTATTCCAAATCCTTATGCTGGAGCGCAGGGTTTTCTAGATCCAAACAACCCAGTAGCTGTTCCAGGAACTGGAGTAGGTCAAATTGTTACTGACAACGGGCGAATAGTAACAAACCAACCAGGAGGTTCGGCAATATTTCCCGCATCTAGTAGAGGGGTTTTATCAGATCCATTCCAATCTGTAATTACAGATGTTCAACCAGGAACTCCAAATATTACAACCATTACAGATGTTCCTGCTACTCGTGACCCTGAAACAGGACTTATAACGACTCCTGCAAGTAGAGTTGTTGAAACTACTCCAGGAACTGTTGGTTCAATAACGACCGCTCTTCCATCTTTATTCCAATTTCCCAAACGCTTCCTAGCTTCCTTACAAACTCAAGTTACCAACGGTAACGCCAAAATTTTGACCGACCCAACTTTAATTGTTCAAGAAGGTCAAACTGCTAACGTTAACCTAACTTCGGAAGTAGTAGGAAACTTCAATAGAGAAATAACTCGTGGTGATGGAGCTTCAACCGAAACTATTACTGTTGATAAAGAAAATGTCGGCTTAACTCTAGCTGTAAAACTTGACCGAGTTGACGATAACGGCTTCGTTTCTTTATCCGTAGCTCCCACCGTCAGAGCGCCGCAAGCACCAGCCAGAATTAATTTAGGTGATGGTGGAACTCAAGAAATCTTCTTGGTATCCGAGCGTTCGCTTAACTCTGGTTTAGTCCGATTACGCGACGGTCAGACTTTAGTTCTCTCCGGGATTATTCAAGAAACAGACCGGGTTAATGTTTCTAAGACTCCTATATTGGGCGATATTCCCATTATTGGTTCGCTATTTAGAAGGACAAATAAGAACAGCCAGCGTAATGAGGTTATCGTATTGTTAACACCTCAAGTTATGGATGATTCCCAAGGTTCTTCTTACGGGTATAACTACAAACCCAGCCCTGAAGTACGTAGAATGTTGCAGAATCGCGGCTTAAAGTTGCCTCGGAGATAAATGCGGTAACTTACATCATAGATGCCCTCACCCTAGGAGGGTGGGGCTACAGGAACAAAGCCTGCCTCCGCAGGCTAAAAAATTCTCAGCCTGCGGGGGCAGGCTTCGTAGGTATAGCCCCACCCTTTGAGGGTGAGGGTGATTTTTTTTGCCAACGAATCCGTTTATATCGCGCTAAAGCGCAACTACGAATCTAATTTAATAATATTCTCCTAATAAAAAATATTGCTCAAACAAAAATATGAAGGATTAATATCCCTAGCAGAATATTAAATGAACTCAAAACTTTACAAAAGTTATAACTAAATCTTTAGTTTTTTAACTAATTAGATAAAGAATTTAAAATCTTTATTTAAAAGTGATTGAGAGAAAAGGGCTAAATATTTTTCTAGATAAAAAATAGTTGTATCAAGCTTATTAATATTACATTTATTGTCTCTATTGGCTCTAAAACCTTGTTTTTAGCGATTTATCCTACCTGCTTTAATCCCCCCATTACTCATTGACGTTTTTTCCACTATTACCCTTTTAACAAGGTTTTACAATTAAGCATTTTATCTTTTGATGAGCGCGTTTTTGTTGTAAAAACGAAGCTTTGGATATGAAAAAACCTGAAAACTATATAAAATAATCGTTTCATGTATCCACTTATGGCTACAACGCCTTAGAATGATTCATTGAAAAGCGTGGCTCATGGGAGTTGTAGCGGGTTTAAGCATAAATACTCATAAAGCACGACTTTCGCAAATCTCCTTTCCAAGGATGCAAGTAAGGATACATCAGGGGTGTCTGCACCCAACAAACAGTAAACCGACACGGAGTTTGATATGAATAAAGGTGAATTAGTTGATGCTGTATCTGAAAAGGCTAGCGTAACCAAAAAGCAAGCCGATGCAGTTTTGAGCGCTGCTTTGGAAACCATCATCGAAGCGGTTTCTTCTGGTGATAAAGTAACGTTGGTTGGATTCGGTTCTTTTGAGTCTCGCGAACGTAAAGCACGCGAAGGACGTAACCCCAAAACCAATGAAAAAATGGAGATTCCAGCAACTAAGGTTCCTGCTTTCTCCGCAGGGAAACTCTTTAGAGAAAGAGTTGCTCCCCCAAAAGAGTAGGCTTTTTTGAATTACCACTTTTTTTAATGCGGCAACCGAGACACGGGGGAAACTTAGCTTGGGCAGCAGCAGTAGCTGGTTGTCCCCTCGATGCTATTTTGGATTTTTCTGCCAGCATTAACCCTTTGGGACCTCCCAATAGTACTTTAGCGGCTATTCAGTCTGAATTGGGTAATATAAGGCACTATCCAGACCCAAATTATGGCGAACTAAGACAAGCTTTAGCTCGCTTTCATAAACTGCCATCTGAGTGGATTATGCCGGGTAACGGCTCGGCAGAATTACTGACTTGGACAGCAAGGGAATTATCACAAGTTGCCGCGACAATTCTTGTAACTCCAACCTTTGGCGATTATTACCGAGCCTTGGGGGCATTCAACGCTAAAGTGTTGGAGTTTCCTATGTCGTTAATCAATTCTGATTTGTCATTGATTGTTGACAAAGGATTTACGACTAACGACAAAGGACTATTGTTAAATAATCCCCATAATCCTACGGGGAAATTATTAACACGGGATGCAATATTACCTTACATAAAAGAGTTTGATTTAGTGGTAGTAGATGAAGCTTTTATGGACTTCCTGCACCCTTCAGAGGAACAAAGCCTAATCGATGTGGTGCAAGAATATCCTAATTTAGTAATATTGCGTTCCTTAACTAAGTTTTATAGCCTTCCCGGATTGCGTTTGGGATACGCGATTACTCATCCCCAGCGTTTGCAAAAATGGGAATCTTGGCGCGACCCTTGGACAGTAAATTCTCTTGCCGCAGCAGCAGGAGTTGCTGCTGTAGAAGACAAGGAGTTTCAACAGCAAACCTGGGAATGGCTACCAAAAGCAAAAAAAGATTTGTTTGAAGGTTTAGCGGATATTCCAGGTTTACAACCGCTCAAAGGCGCTGCTAATTTCTTATTAGTAGAATCAAAGCATTCCACTTCCGACTTACAGCAGAAATTGCTTCAACATCATCAAATTCTCATCCGCGACTGTCTTAGCTTTGCTGAATTAGGCGATAGTTATTTTCGTGTAGCTGTTCGTTTGGAGGAAGAGAATCAGCGTTTGGTGGAAGCGATAAGAGAGTTAGGAATTAGGAGTTAGGAGTTAGGAGTTAGGAGTTAGGAGTTAGGAGTTAGAAAATTTTTCTACCCCCTCTACCCCCTCTACCCCCTCTACCTCCTCTTCCAATTACCAATTACCAATTACCAATTAATCTATGTCAGTTGATTACGATATCGTGATTGTTGGTGGTAGTCTTGCTGGACGAGATGCTGCTTTGAAAGCTGTTCGACAAAGGGCTAAGGTGGCCTTGGTTGAACCGTTATTTCGTCATGATTTGATTCAGCTTCAAGCTATGGTCGAAATTGCTAAGGTTGTTGGTAAATTTAATGATTTAACTCGGTTTGGTTTTTTGAATCAAGCTAATGGGGAAGAAAAATCTCAAATCTCTTTAGAAAAAACGCTGTTGTGGGGTTCTGCTGTTGCTGCGAATGTTAGCGAAAGTCTTTCACCTGCTTTTTTAGCTGGACAAGGTGTTGATGTAATTGTAGGTAGCGGTCGTTTTGAAGTTGAACCCGATTTGAGTTTTGTTGTTAATAATCGCAAGTTACTTGCACGTAATTTTTTACTTGCTACTGGTTCGGTTCCTGTAATTCCAAATGTTGAGGGATTGCAGAAAACGGGTTTTTTGACGTTATCGGATATTTATCGGGTTCTAGGAAGTTCTGCGCCACCGAAAAGCTGGGTAATTCTTGGTGGTACACCTCAAAGTGTCGAAATCGCTCAAAGTTTAGCAAGATTGGGCTATGAGGTCACGTTTATAGTTAATAATCCTTATGTTGTTTCTTCTATTGACCCGGAAATTGCTCAGTTGTTACAAGCGCAGTTAGAAGTCGAAGGAGTACGTGTTTTTACGCAATCAACTGTAACTCAAGTTCGGGAAATAGAAGATAAAAAATGGCTGCAAGTGAGGGATACAGCAGTTGAAACTGATGAAATACTAGTCGCTGTAGCCGAACAAGCTTTTATAGAATCTTTGAATTTAGCTGCTGCTGGGGTCAAATATAATTCTCGTGGTTTATCGGTTAATAAAAAGCTACAAACTACCAATCATCGGATTTATGCTTGTGGAGATGTAATTGGCGGTTACAATTTACCAAATATTGCTAATTACGAAGCAAAAATAGCGGTCAAAAATGCTCTATTTTTCTCTAAAAATAAAATAAACTATCGGGCTATTCCCTGGGGAATTTTAACTCAACCGACATTAGCACAAGTTGGTTTAACAGAAAGACAGGCTAAAAATAGATATGATAAAAACGATATTTTAGTTTTACGACAGTATTTTAAAATATTAGTATCTGCTCAATTAACAGATGAAACTACAGGGCTTTGTAAAATCATTGTTCGTCGGAATGGTGAAATATTAGGAGCTTCTTTGTTTGGAGCAGAAGCTAGGGAATCAATAAATATAATCGCTTTAGCTATTAGTGAAAAAATCAAGATTAATAAATTAGCCAATTTGTCACCAGTTTATTCAAGCTTTTCCGAAATCATCGAACAAACAGCATGGGAATGGAATAAGCAAAGATTTGAAAATACAAGGAGGCAAGATTTTTGGGACAGTGTATTTTATTTCTTACGAAATAGAATTTAGGGAATTGGGGATTGGGGATTGCGGATTGGAGATTAGTAATTGATAATTGGTAATTAGTAGTAGCTAAACTGAGTTTGGGATATTTTTTTAGTTCGTAAAGATTGCACAAAGTATTATTATATAGCGCTTTTCGGTTGAGTGAAATACACTTTGATAGACCTCACCCCCAGCCCCTCTCCGATATCTTGGAGAGGGGTGTATTCTATACAACTGAAAACTGCTATATTTCCGTTTTAACTCCATTGAATTTGTTAGCTCTTTACTATTTATTACCTATTACTTATTACTTATTACTCATTACTCATTACTCATTACTCATTACTCATTACTCATTACTTATTACTCATTACTTATTACTCATTACTCATCCCCTAATCCCGATTTCTCTTTCTCTCGGGTAATGAAGCGTTACCGATACCTTGAAGAACACCACGAACTACTAGACCTACTCCTCTACCAACTATTCGGGTGAGGACGAAAACTACACCGTTTCCTAGAAAGGATACTACGGATTGTATACGGGGTGTGGCTGCATCTCGGAGTTCTAGTAATAAAGTAACTACCAATGGGATTCCTCCAAGTTCGGCTAGTTCGCTGTTGCGGGGTGCGTATACAAAGGATTTTGCTATACCGCGAGGTGCAAGGACAAGTAGCTCGTGACGACTCTCGAATATTTCTTGGGGTTCTCCTACGTAATTTTGCCAGCGGTATTTCCACGATAAATCGTTTCTGAAGCGTTCAATTTCTCTGGTGGAAATTAATTTACGGTTGTAATAATCTTTTTTGATAACTTCTACGTCAGCTAGTCTATTCAATAATGGCTGTATAACTGCATTAGCAATATGAATCAACATATTTTCTAAAATCATGGCAGCGTGTTCGTTGGCTTCTTCACTGCCTGGAGAATAAAGCGTATTATCTATATGTAGCTCTGTTTGAAATATGAAGTAAGATAATAATTCGGTTATAAAAGGAATATCCTCAATGATTTCTGTCTTGATTATTGCTTCATTTTCTAGCAATATATTGACAATTTCTACTTCGACATCTCCTATTTTTATTCGCGAAAATTTGCCAAAGTATTCTTTAGTAGCTGCTTGCCATACATCTACTAAAAGTTGATTCTTGACATCATTCAATAAGTTTACTTCTACTTCGGAAGTACGCAATTCATCTAAGGAATCCGCAAATTTTTGTAGTAATAAATAAAGTAGTTCTCGCTTTTTATCTTCTCGTAAAATATCTATTTCTAAAGGAATATCAGTTACGTTTTGCAAGTTGAACTGAAGTTTATTAATACAAGATGCAAGTAAGGTTGCTTGTAAAGCTCTTGGACTGAGTAAAGGTGGAGAAAGGGGGTTTATTGATGAGTTTGTAACAGTAAGACTACTACTGTCTAATTTGGGTGATGCTAATTCCGGGGAAGGAATAGGAGGATTAGCAGTAGTCTCATCTTGTGCTGGTAATGAATCTATGAAATTATCGAGCAACCACTGTGCTGCGAGTAGTTCTCGTCGTCTTCCAGCTAAAATAGCTTTGTTTAGTACTGTTAATCCGGGAATTTGCAGTTGTCTGGTAACTTCTGTCAAGTTAGGTTTGATATAACTGGTTCCCGATTTACGCAAATTATTGCGTAATTTATAAATTAAAGAGTTATGAGATTTGCGTTTGGGGAGCAATGTTTCCTCTAATGTTTCACCATTCCATTCTCTTAATTGTTGGGATTGGTGAATCCAATAGGAGTTTCCTTCTCCAGTATGTTGCATTGCAATAATTAACTCAGAAATTGGAGTCCCTTTAGGACAATAACCATTTACTCCTTCTGCTTTCAAAGCTAAGAGCATTCCGGGTTGGAGAATGTGACAAAGAAGCAAAATGGGCAAATTTGGGTACTGAGTTCTTAACTGTCTAATTAGTTGTAAACCAAGTTCTTGACGATTCGAGGAGCGATTATTATCCGGTTCTAAAACTACCAAATTTATCTGATTTGGGTCTTGGTGCGCCAATTCTGCCAATATTTGCAGCGCTGTAGTGTAGGTTTCAGCTTCTGCTACAACTTGCAATTCTGGAAATTCTTCGAGAGTTTGACGCAATCCCAATCTAAAAATGGGGTCAGAATCAATTAACAATAATTTTAGAGGGCTATCGCTCATAGTTAATCCACGTTTGGAACGTTTTTTTGATGCACCTTTTGGTAGAAGGGATGGAGATATTATTTAGAGTAACGAGTAGCGAGTCAAGAGTAGCGAGTAGCGATTAACGAGTAATAATTAAGGAATAGTATGGATAAGAAGACGACAACATTAATGATTTAGTAGTTTATTTAATGGTTTTGCCTACTTACTACTTACTACTTGCTATTTGCTACTTACTACTTGCTACTCATAACTAATAACTCCTAACTCCTAACACAGTACTCAATATTCATAACTCTTAACTCCTAAACTCTTGGTTTTAATTTCTTTCTTCGCAATCTAAAAATCTAAATCCTAAAATGAATAATAATTACCGTATTCAACCCTTACTGAGTATTTAAATGAATTTGAACATTCGGCATTGGTTGGTAGAAAATTATATCGAAATAAGTCATATAAAAGGGTGTTCGCAGGGACAAATGACGGGTGTCAGCTTGCGAATTGTTCAGGATATGGAAGTTAAAAGCCCTTCACCTTTTGATATATGTACTTTAGCAGAAGTTTGGGAAGTTCCTTTAGGGTCTGCTTTTTATGAAGTTGGTATTTTTGCTAGGTTGACTAAGAATATTTTAGGTTTATTAGGACGAAATAAACCTTTTAATCGTAATGAAGCTACTTGGTTGGCTTTTCAAGCTGCTTATTTACAAGCTTTGGAAGAGGTTCTTATTGAGGAACAAAGTCTTTCCCGACTTTGGTGGGAAAGAGAGTTGGTACCTTTGGGACAGGAAGAAATAAACCAACAGGGGGGCAGGAATTTATTTGCGAATGCTTCTGAAAAACCTTTGCAGGATGAGCGTTTGCAAGATTTAATAAAAAATCTGCGCGAAGAAAAATTAACTGATGTTCAAGCGGAAGAAGCGCTGTTAATGGTTGAGTATTCTTCTTTTGTAGAACAAATTAGCGAGACTGCTGTAGCTTGGTTGGTTGCTAATAGGGTTCTAGAAGTAGAAGCAGAATTAATTATACAGCGATTAAAAAATAAACTTTTGGGACATTTGATTATGGTAGTGAGTGAAAATGCTACTACTTTGGCTCAGTTACAAAAGTTTTTTGAACTTGGAAATTATGTCGAATCAAATACTCCAGGAAGTCGCCACAAATCTGACGATTATCTAAATATTGCGAAGGAAAATTATCGAGCAAATTTAATAACAAAGCTTGGCGAACCGCTGTTAATGGAATATTTTTCTCTTAAAGATATATACGTTCCGCTTACGGGTGTACCTTTAACAGGAAATCATCAGCCTGTGGATTTGATGAAATGGGTGGTTTCGCAATTGGATAATTTAGAAACTATTACTGTAATTGAGTCAGAATCTGGCTATGGTAAAACTAGTTTCTGTCAAGTATTAGCTGCACGGATAGCCCAAAAGCTTTATCCAGAGTGGATACCTGTAAATATTTGCCTTAGCGATATTAGCAGAGGCGATAATTTACAAGAAACACTTCAATCTGCTTTTATTAATAATTCTGAAGTAGATTTATCTGCTTGGCTAAATGATTCTAAAACTAAGTGCTTACTAATACTTGATGGTTTGAACGAACTGCCTAACTGCGCTGATGATAAAATGTCAATTGCTATTTTTATCCAACAAATAATTGATTTTCAATCGCAGTTTTCACATAAAATTATTTTGACAAGTCAAAGTGTAGCTCTAGAAGATATTTTTAGTAAAGCAGCATCAAAATTACAGCGAATCAAGATTCAACCTTGGGAACAACATGACTGGAAGCAATGGTTTGCGAATTGGTCAAAAGTTCAATCGATGAAAGTTGCTCAAAAATTCTTTAAGTTTCTCAAAAAGAATAAGGCATTTTCGAGAAAATCTCACTTTTTACTTGCAGATTTAGTCCGTCAACCTTTGATGTTGTATTTACTAGCAATATTGCATCGGGACGAACTACTTGATGATGAAATATTAGCATCAGCTACGAACCCTCAGATAACAAATACTGCTGTGGTGTTGTGGAAAATTTACGAACGTCTCAATCAATGGTTATTTGGTTATCCAGTTCGCAGTATTAGTCAAAAATTACTCGCTTCATCTGCTTCTGGTCACATTCACCGTACTCCAGAAGCGATTAATTTACTAACCAAAAATCAACATCCCCAAGAATTAATTGAGGAAATACAAGCAGTAGCACTGCAATTTTTACATTCGGGAAAGAAAAGTATTCATTTAGAAAGTATTAGTTTAAAAAGTATTAATTTAAAAGCCGATTATAATCAATTACCAGTATTTTATTTCAGTAAAGAAATATATAGGGAAAAGGAAAAAGAATATATTAATTCTACGATGACCAATGCCCAATTGCCAATTCCCAAAACAAGATTTTCTCATTCCAAATTTGGCGAATACCTTTGTGCTGCATCGATTGTCAATAAATTAAAAGCTTTAACGAAAAGTAGTCGTAATAATTATGGAGAAACTATTTTTGCTATAGATTCTCCATGCTATGTTGCAGAAAATATATATCATTTGCTTGGCTACGGTATTCTCACCAGAGAAATTGAAGAACTTGTAATTGAAGGACTACGACAAGAACAAAAGCATAAGTTCTCTTTTGAATTATTATGCAGTCGCTTGCTACCTTTCTGGTACGCTTACTGTAGTGGACGTTGGTTAGATGAAGGAATAGCCCATACAGCTTGGTCTTATTTTAAAAAATTAGATAATCCGATAAATGTAGAACAGGTAAATGCAGCTGTCGGAATCAATATATTTTTACTTCTGAGTGCTTGCTATAGAGAAACAAAACGCACTTTTTCACCTTGCGGAAATCCATCTTCTTTAATCGAATCTCATCCTCAAGCACTAACAAGATTAATTGCAAAAACAGCAGTTTTTCACCCAGACATTACAAGACAAAGAATTAATGAAAAATCTTTGACGTTTCTCAATTTAGCCAAAGCCGATTTAACAGAAGGTATGTTGTCTGGAGTCAATTTTGCCAATACAAATTTAGCAAATGTCCAGTTAAAAGACGCTTGTTTATGTGGAGCAAATCTTGCAGATGTAAACCTTACTGGTGCTGATTTAACTGGTGCTAATTTAGCAAATGCAAATCTTACTAACGCTAAACTTACGGGTGCTAATCTTACAGGCGCTAACCTTTTAGGAATAAATCTTGATTTAGTTAACCTTTCCAATGCTTGTTTATTTCAAGCGATTATTGCTGAGTCTCAAAAAGAAACTGCTGTTGCAAATGGAGCCGTATTTTCTTTAGATAAATTTGAGGAGCTTAAACGTTTGCTTTCCTATCAGTCACAAGCAGATGATACGGATACAGGAGAAAAAACGGAGATTGCATTTAATGAGCATCCTTCAATCGGTCAAATTGAAAGTGCTGAAGGTGAACCGAGTATGCCTTATCTATATTTAGATGATTATACCGAAGATGAAACTGTTTTGACAACTACGGATTTTTGAGGAGTGAAGAGTGAAGAGTGAAGAGTTAGGAAGTTTTAATTATCAAGACTTTTGATTATTCAGCTAAGATTCTTTGTTGATATCTTCTTTTTATATTTCCTACTACCTTGGCACCTATCTGTGACTTCTTCTAAATAGTATCGGCTTGGTAAATGCATTCAAATTTGAAATAGAAAACATTATCAACCAAACCGACAATGGTATTTTTGAACCTTATGATGACTAGTTAAGAATAGTGCTTAGCTTGCAAAAGTTTTGATTTTGCGATAAACACAATATCATTTTCTTTACTTGAAATTGGGAATTAATAATTATCCCTTTTCCAGGAATATTAATTATGCATTAACATTCCTGCTTCGCTTTGATTATTATTTTGAATCATATCTTTTGCGATTACTCCTGTACTATTCATCTGATGAACAATTTCTACATCAGAAGAACTTTTTAGGTTATCCGCTACAGCAGTGGATATCGCGAAAAAGATATCGAAAGTGAAGAAGATAGCTAGTAAAACAATAAAAAATGTTCTCTTCATGAATTTAACCTCAATTTACAGCAGACGCACTTAGTAAAATACCAGTTGCAATAATTAGTATTGGGCTAGCCATACTAATTTTTTTTGTAGCTTTCCATGATTGTTGGAAAACCTTCGAGCCATTGATAAGCACAGATTGCCAATAATCCAAAAAAGCCAAAAACCAACACCATAAATAGTGAAACCGTTAAGAAAACTAAGAACAAGACAGAGTTGTTCGGGGACTGTGTATTGAGAAGCAAACAATCTTAAAAGTGCTAATACAAAGATACTTGCGGTATGAGCAATAGTTGTGACTAATCCTAAAAGTATTGCTTGTTTCGCCGTTGCTTGAGAACCGATGGTTTAGGGGCTGTTATCATAGTTTTTCCATGTCCCGACGTTAAAGCATGTCCCGTACCAAACAAAAATGCAATTCCTAGTCCTGCGTTTACCGTCATAAGGTGTTAATTCTTGCTGAATAATTCCCTGCATTATTTCGCTTCCTTGTCCGGAATGAGCAAAAGCAGATTTTATATTCCACAAAACTATTATTGACACTAAAACCGCTCTGGTAAATACTTGTTTGTAGAACTTACATACTCGTAACAAAATTTGATAATAGTAATTAGAGAATTGTGCTAATGACAATATAAGAAAATTTTAGAAAAGTATTACGAAGTATTTGTTCTGTTTTGCTTCTATGTGAAAAAGCCAATCAACCATTGTTGCTAATACAATGCAGATAACAGCAACGGTCATATTTAGGTAGCCAAACGAGTCATCGGTGTCATAACTATGGGATTGGGAAGATTATAGGGTCAGAGTTTACGTGGAAAACAGCTTTGTATTGGAAGTCATACAATCTTAGATTTTTACAGCGGATAATATTTGCTAGTGGATGATTATTGGTAACGGATAATTAGGATATTGATGGGCTTATCTAACTAAAATAACGGTGTATTACAATAAATATTTTGATTCGATTAGAAGGGTAATTAACTTCTTCGTGATAAAGATTTAAATTCCTTAACAATACTAAAGATTTTGAAATATTATAGTTCTGATGTACTCGTCGTGGCAATTAAATATTTTAAATAAGGTAAAAATAGTAATTACCAAGAGGTTAAAGGTGATAACTATTAACTCCTAACTCCTAACTCCTAACTCCTAACTCTTAAAGGATGTTTTTAAAGTCTAATTATATACTTTACCTGGCGACTATAAGTCGCGGCTACACAAGCAAAACCCAGCTACCTGGGTTAAAATCTACTATTCCACGGAGGTGGAATGTGCCTGTATAGTAGCGGTTTTAACCGCCGGACACTTTGAAAACATCCTCTTAACTCCTAACTCCTAACTCCTAACCCCTAACTAACATTAATGATTCACCGGAACCTTACCATTGGTTTCCGCTGTTTCTATTTCATCTTCTTTTTTAGAAGGTAATAATTGCTCTCGTAAAGACACAATTACAATATATAAAATGGGAACCACAAATAAACTTAAAAACGTGGCGACAAACATTCCTCCAAATACAGCAGTCCCCAAAGATTGACGACTTCCAGCACCAGCACCCGTCGCTATCAATAAAGGAAAAATTCCTAATAAAGTTGATAGTGCTGTCATTAAAATTGGTCGCAATCTTTCTTGTGCTGCTCTAACTGCTGCTTTACTAATCGAAAGTCCTTCTTCTCTTAATTGATTGGCAAATTCTACAATCAAAATCGCATTTTTGGAAGCTAAACCAATCAACATTACTAAACCAACTTGACAAAATATATCGTTTTCTAAACCCCTTAAATATTGAGCCGATAATGCTCCCAAAATAGCTAGGGGAACTGAAAGCATAATAATCAAAGGGTCAATATAGTTTTCGTATTGTGCTGCTAATACTAAAAATACGAAAACAAGTCCCAAACCAAAGATTAACGGAGCTTGTCCTCCCGATTCTTTTTCTTCTGCGGAAATCCCAGCCCATTCGTAACCAAAGGTTCTTGGTAAAACTTGTGCAGCTGCTTCTTCCATTGCGTCTAAAGCTTGTCCGGAACTGTAACCGGGTGCTGTTTGACCGTTAATTTCAATGGAACGATAGAGGTTGTAATGGTTTATAGTCTGCGCTCCGGTGGTTGAAGTAACTGTGACTAAGTTACTAATAGGAATCATTTGATTGTTTTGGGAACGGACATATAATTTATCAATATCTTTGGGGTTGGAACGATATTGAGCGTCTGCTTGAACATAAACCCGATAAGTCCGCTGTTCCAAATTAAAATCGTTGACGTATCTCGAACCGATGTAAGTCTGTAAGGTACTAAAAATATCGTCAATATTTACCTGTAATGCTTTGGCTCGATTTCTATCTACTTCAATTAATAATTGGGGCATATTTGCCGAAAAAGTACTGAAAGCTGCTGCTATTTCTTCTTTTTGAGTAGCTGCTCCGATTAATTCTCCCATTTCTTGCAGCATTACATCTAAGCTGCTGTTTCCTCTTCTATCCTGTAACTGAAATTGAAAGCCGCTAAAGCTACCCAAACCTTGAATTGATGGAGGATTAACTGCTAAAACTCTTGCATCGGTAATACCACCAAACTGCTGCATTAATCTGCCAATAATTTCTACAGAAGACTGTCCTTTTCCGGTTCTCTCTCCCCAAGGTTTCAGAGTTGTAAAAATTACACCGCTATTAGCAGTACTACCGCTAAAACCAAAACCACCGATAGCAAATGTTCCGACTACTTCGGGTAATTCGAGAATTTGCTTTTCTACCTGTTGCATTACCTTGCTGGTATAGTTAAGCGAAACTCCTTCCGGTCCTTGAATAATCGTAATAAAATAACCTTGGTCTTCTACTGGTAAAAAAGCTTGAGGGACTATGGTATAAAGCCAACCTGTTGTGACTAGTAATGCAGCAAATACAACTAATACTAAAAATTTTAATTTAGTTAAACGTTGTAAAATCCATTCGTATCCATCTCGTAACGAATCTAAAAACCAGTTGACAGCATCAAAAATTTTATTCAGAAAACCACCGCTGCTAGTTTTTCTTCTGAATAATAATCCCGATAAAGCTGGGGTCAAAGTTAAGGCTAAGAAAGTTGAGATGACTACAGCAAAAGCAATTGTCAGCGCAAATTGTCGGTAAATTTTACCTGTAGAACCGGGAAAGAATGCTACCGGGACAAATACGGCCATTAATACCAAAGAAGTTGCAATTACTGCTCCAGTTAATTCCTTCATTGCGGCCGAAGCAGCTTGTTTTGGCGACATTTCTTTTTTATTAATCAACCGAGAAATGTCTTCAACTACTACAATTGCGTCATCAACAACCATCCCTGTCGCTAGAGTTAAACCGAATAAAGTTAAGGTGTTAATTGAAAATCCAAAAAGTTTAATAAAACCAAAAGTCCCAATTAACGCTAAAGGAATAGTGACAACAGGAACTATAGTTGTTCGCCAATCTTGTAGGAAAATAAAGATTACTAAAACAACCAAACCAATAGATAGCAAAAGCGTTTTGATAACTTCCGAAAGCGATTCTTCCACAAAAGCAGTAGTGTCAAACGCAACCTGATACTGCATTCCCGGTGGGAAATCCTTAGCCATTTCGGCCATTTCCGCTTTTACAGCAGCAGCAACTTCTAAAGCATTACTTCCAGGGGTGGGGAATATTCCTACACCGACACCTTCATTTCCCTTAAATCTTAAAAACGAATTGTAGTTTTCCGCTCCTAACTCAGCCCTTCCGACATCTTTGAGCTTGATTAAAACGCCATTTTCCCCGCTACTGACAATAATATCGTCAAATTCCTCAACTTTTTGCAGTCTACTCACAGCCCGTAAATCAATTTGATACATTTGATTCGGGGGTGTCGGTTGCTGACCGAGTTGTCCTGCACCCACCTGCACGTTTTGCTCGTTGAGAGCGTTAATTACGTCTTGAGCAGTTAAATTGCGACTAGCGAGACGATTGGGGTCGAGCCACAAACGCATAGCATAACGACGTTCTCCAAAAATTTGCGCTCGACTAACACCATCTATTTTCTGTAAATTATCTCTTATATAAAGGTCAGCGTAATTACTTAAAAATACATTATTAAACTCTTGGTTTTGGCTATAAAGTCCCATGGCCAAGAGAATGTTGCTCGATTCTTTACTAACAACAACCCCCGTTCGCTGAACCGCTTCTGGTAGCTGAGGTTCTGCTAAAGAAACTCGATTTTGTACGTCAACCGCTGCAATATCCTTATTACGGGATGCATCAAAAGTAACTGTAATTTGGCTGGTACCGCTGTTACTGCTGCTCGAAGACATGTATTTCACGCCTTCAACACCATTTAACTGTTGCTCTAGTACAGTAGTGACAGTCTTTTCTACAACTTCAGCATTAGCACCAACATAGTTAGCAGTAACGTTAATTTGAGTCGGACTAATTTCTGGATATCTTGCTGTAGGTAAAGTTGGAATACTGATTGCTCCGATTAACAGAACAATAATCGCGCAGACAGTTGTAAAAACAGGTCGCTTAATAAAAAAGTCAGCAAACATAAGAATAATTCGTAATTCGTAATTCGTAATTCGTAATTAAAAACTCGGAGTTGGAGATTGGGAATTGGGGATTGGACATGGTATTTTGGATTTCTGATGAAAATAAATATTGAAGAGATGTAATTATAGCGTTTATCAAGCAACTGAGGTACAGCGATTATCTTAACTCTATATCTCCCCTCTCCTTAATAAGGAGAGGGGTTGGGGGTGAGGTTTTAAAACGTACTTCAATAGACTGGGAAACGCTATAAAAGTTATTAATTAATTTTTGATAATTTGATTGAATCATTTATTAAAGAAGAAAAATTATATAGTGAAAATTAGTAATTTCTATTAAACAAAATCCTATAAACAATTATTAAATCGCTATAGCCAAGAAGTTAATCACTAATAATTCTTCAACAATTAAGTATTAAGAATTCCCAATGCCCAATTCTCTATTCCCAAATTATTGAGAATCTGTAACTATCGGCGCTCCATCTCTGAGATTAAGTATTCCGGAGACAATTATTCTTTCTCCTTGCCTCAATCCTTCTAAAACTTGATAGTTATTGCCACGAATATTGCCTAATTTTATGCGCTTTTGTTTGGCGACCAATCCTGGTTTTTCCTGGGAATCATCTGGTTTTTTCGCAACATATACGAAAGTTTCCCCAGCTAAACGCACTATTGAAGTTGCTGGAATTAATACACCGGGACGACGCTCCCAAATTACTCTGGCACGAACGTATTCGTCTGCTCTAAGTTGATTGTCAGAGTTGTTAAAAAGTGCTTTTATAAGTATTGATTGAGTATTTTGATTAACGTTAGGAGATATGAAAAATATCTGACTCCTGCCTAATATTTGCCCTTGATTATTCACTAATTCTACAGGCATTCCTTTACGTAATTCTGCTGCCCGCTCTTGAGGTATTGATATCTCAACTTGTAAAGGATTATTTTGAGTAATACTAGTTAACTGGGAAGATGTATTTACAACATCACCTTGTTTAACTAATAAATCACCAATCTTACCCGCGATGGGAGCCGAAACTGTATAGTACTGAAGCTGGACTTGCTGCTGTTTGGTATTTGCTTGAGCTTGCTTTAATCCTTTTTCGGCCTGATTAATTGAAGCTTGTTGCGCTTGTATTTGAGCATCAATTGCATTTAATCTAGCCTTTGCTGTCGCAAGTCGATTAACATATTGCTGCCTGGTTTGTTGCGATACCGCTCCTTGGGCTGCCAAGTTCGTATATCTTTCGTACTCCTGCTGGTTCAAATTAACGTCAGCTACATTAGATAATCTTTCAGCCTGTAAAGATTTTAAGGTTGCAATAGAGTTTTGCAGTTGAGAACGAGCGACCTGTGCTGCTGCATCTACACTGTTAACTGCTGCTTGTTGCTCTCTGGAATCAATCTGCATTATCGCTTTACCTGGCTGCACATCATCCCCAGAATTGACAAAAATCTTCGTAATTCTTCCTTGTGTTTGAGGTTGAAGAGTTACCGAACGTCGCGATTCTAATCTAGCAATATACTCGTCTCTATTTTCAATTACCCCCGATTCTACTGTCGCTAATTTAACTGGTACTTTACGATTTTGAGGATTTTGTCCGGCAGGTTGTTGCTCTCCTCCAGACATCATACGAACCGCTAAAATTCCCCCACCACCGAGCAGTAGTGCAGCAAGCAATAACCAAAACCACCATCGCTTTTTACGAGGTGGTTCGGGATTTTCTTTTAGTTCGTTATCGTCATCTATAATTGCGGTATCTGGTGGTAGAGATTCTGGTTGTAAAGATTCTTCTGGTAGAGATTCTGGCGGTAAAGATGTCATGATTAACTACGGAATTACACAAAGATAAACAATCCGTAAATAAAGTTTCAATCCTATTCTTCTAGTTACATTAGTTACTAGTATTTTGAAACGAAAAGAATATTTACTATTTCACAGATTGTTTTTACGTTCCCCAACTAGCAAATTTACTAAAATCAAAAACAAATTAACTTGATTTGTGATTCAAACTATTCAAATACTATAAATCACCTATATTGAAATTAAGCTCAGCATTTATTCGTATTTTGATATGATTCAATCTAATATACACCCTTAATCTCAAATGCTGACTCTGCCTAAAGACAAGTAGTACTAATAAATTATAATACAGCCCGATAAATGTGTTTTCGATTCTGGCACAAAATATTTATCGTTTACCTGAATATACAAAAATCTTTCCATAAAAATTGATTATCTACAAGTCAAATCTTTAGACAGTTGTAACAATAGCTATTGTATGGTACACAAAATTAGATATAACGCTACATGAAAATGGTGCGTAACAAATGTTGACGCACCAAGGGAGTTTATCTAATTTAGATTTTGGCAAGAAAGCCAGTTGTTGGTAACAGTTCAAAATCAGAATTAACCTAAATCAAATAGTAAGATTTCTCCTCCTACTTTAGTTGTCATTGCCAATTGTGCTTCGCCATTAATTTCCACTCCATCACCCGCTCGTAACTCCTCACCATTGAGGTTTACAATACCTTTAGCGATGTGCAGCCAAGTATGACGTAATGGTCGAACATGATAATTAATCTTGTCTCCTGCCTCTAAAATTGAAGTATATATATCTGCATCTTGATATACTTTTACAGCACCATCTCTAGCATCATGTGCGGCGATTAAACGTAATTTTCCGGTTCTTTCTTCAGTAGAAAAAGCTTTTTGTTCGTATCTTGGTTTAAGATTTTTCTTGTCTGGAAGAATCCAAACTTGGAGAAAGTGAACCGGTTCCGATTGGGAATGATTAAATTCGCTGTGCATAATTCCGGTTCCAGCACTCATGATTTGTGCTTCACCGGGACGAATTACCGAACCAGTCCCCAAACTATCTTTATGTTCCAAAGCTCCTTCTAAAACATAAGTAAGGATTTCCATATCTCGATGACCGTGAGTAGGAAAACCTGCTCCACCAATAACTCTATCATCGTTGATTACTCTTAAAGAGCGAAATCCTAAACGGTTGGGGTCATAAAAACCACCGAAAGAAAAAGTATGAGAACTATCCAGCCAACCCATTTGGGTTCTACCACGAGAATTTCTATCGTGAATAAGATGAGTCATTGTGTCTTGAGTCATTTGGATTTAGGTTTTTAGATTTTGGATTATGAAATGTATAGATGGGTTGCATTATTATGCATTTTAAGAGTGATTTTTATTTCTCCTTATAGATTTGAAAATTTAATTTTATCTTGTCAGTTTCTACTATTTAATAATAAAGTATGCATCCTAAAAATGAAAAGTACGCACCTAAAAGTGGGATACTTACCAAAAAGTTACTATGGCAATCATAGATAATTTTTAAGATTTGTTTATATTAAATATTGAAAAACCCGGTTTGTTGAAAAAACCGGGTTTAGTATTTATAAAAATGATTTCAGAAAGCTATAACAAACAAAAATTAGTTAACGCTAGCTTTTTCTTTGACCATACCCTCTGACTTGACTTCAGAAACTTGGATATGAGCTTCTAGGAACCAGAGTCGCTTGTCAATGGTACGAGAAATTTCAACGTAAAGGTCATTCGTGTCTTGGTCGTTGAGTTCATCGGCTTTGTCAATAGCTGTTCTCAAATGCTTAGCATATGCTGCAAAACGCTCAACCAAAGCAGTTACATGTTCCTCTCCGCTCAAAATATCGGTAGGATATTCGGGCAATATAGAATCAGCAGCAGCCATACGCACTGTACCGCAAGCGTAACCAGCTAAAGCGGTAACACGTTCTGCTACCATGTCGATGTATTCTTCTACTTCAGCAGCAATTTCGTCAAACATTTCGTGAAGCTGATAGAAGTCCTTTCCTTTGACATTCCAGTGAGCTTGTTTAACTTGGCTTTTGAGGTCAGCTGTTGCAGCCAAGGTTTGATTGAGGAGTGTGACAACCTGGCTTCTGACGTTAGCAGGAATATCAATGTGAGATGGGTAAAGACGTGATGCGAGTTTTCCGTTTGTATCGCTCATAATTAATGTATCTCTCTTCGGACGCGTATATTTGTAGTTTATAAGATGAGATTTTTTTTCATAACTCTCTATCGACTTAGTTATTCAAAACACAAAACTTTCTATCGATAGAGGGAATAAATGCCTATAGAGTTTATGCTTAAGCAAACTACTAAGATTATCTTGAGAAAGATTTTCTATAGTTTTTTTTGAATATTTGTACCGCAATGTTTGGCTGAAAAAGTGTTTCTGCGGATTTCAACATATGGAATACTTCTGATAAAGCAAGAGTCGCATGAGAATTATTAGCAGTTGTGGTCAAACTAATTACTTGATTCATGTACCATCCAATAAATTTTTCCACAATGCTAGGGGATGTAATAACTCCTTTAGCGCTGGGATATTTTGCATCTTGACTGGTAGCAGCTATCCAAGGATTTGCATTAATTTTAGCTAGTCTTTTTTGAAAGGTTTTAGTTAATTGGGGTAAATTTAACTGCTTTTGAACAACTTGTTTTAAACAATCATTCAATGTCATTACTCCTAAAGCTGCGACAGTCATACCTTGTCCGTAGATAGGTGTAAACGAACAAACTGCATCTCCTAAAACTAGAAATTGTTCTGGTTGATGAGAAAGCTTTTCGTAATGACGCAAGCGATTTCCAGGAGGATGATATATTTCAATAGGTGTAATAGCTTTTGCGTTTTTTATTGCTTTGTAAATAATTGGGGAAGGTAATTGTTTTAACGCTTCAAGAAAAGCATCTTCATCTTTTGAAGGTTGATTTGGGAAAGTATCGCATATTCCAACAATCCAACGATTATTTTCCATGGGATAAAGTACTCCCATTGAAGTTCGTTCGGGAGGAGCAGCTTGAATATAAACTCCTTTCCAATTTTCTTGAAAATTAGAGGGAATCTCATAAACACGACTAGCGTATCCCATACCTGTTGTTATTCTGGTTTCTTCCGGAGCTTGATAACCAAGATTTTTTAACCATTGAGGAGCAGAAGAACCGTAACCGCTAGCATCAATAACCAAATCCGTTGATAAGTTTAACTCTATCTTTTCTCCAGTTTGATTTCGTTGTTTTATTTTGACTCCCGCTACACTATTCTTATCTTCGCTTTTGAGTAATTCGGTTACATAAGCTTGCTCCAAAAAATCAATACCTTCAATTTTTTGCAATCGCTGATAAATTAACCAGTCTAAAATATAGCGACTAAAAGATAAAGCCATAAATCCTGAAGGGAAACGATAGCCCCAACCGAAAGGATTTAGCCATTCCACGTCCCCTATCATATCTACAGTTACTGCTCCTTCTGCCAAAAGTTCATCATGCAAACCCGGAAAAATCTCTTCCATAATTTCACGACCCTTGGTTAGTAAAATATGAAGCTGCTTACATTGAGGAATTCCTTTACGAGGTTCTGGTTGTTCGGGGAAGCAATCGCGTTCTATTACGGTCACTTTTTCAAAATGATTATTCAAAATTTTAGCCGTTAATAATCCTGCAATACTCCCACCAATAACTACAGCACGATGACCTAAAATTGAAGATTGTCTATTCATATCAAATTTGATTTTTTATTCTGGTTTAAATATTTGTGTCAAATTCATCAATTAAAATACCAAAACTTATTGCGACAAACAAAATAAATAATGTCGCAAGTTTTGGAATTATGGTAAAAAACTAATTGATAAACTTAATTCGGCGACTGTATATTTTCAACATATACGACATTTTATTCATATTTGTCAATGAACCCTTCTAATCAAGTGCTACGTCGTCAACCTCAGCAAAAGCGGAGTCAAAAGCGTGTAGAAAAAATCTTAGATGCAGCAGCAATAGTCTTTGATGAAGTGGGTTTTGAAGCTGCAACCACTCATAATATAGCCGAGCGTGCTGATACAGCAGTAGGTTCGCTATATCAATTCTTTCCCGATAAATTAGCGATTTTTAATGCTTTAGAATTGCGTCACATTGAGAGAGTCTATGTTATCTGGGATAAACTATTACGTCCCGAAATTACACAACTACCGTTTTCCGATTTTATTCATACAATTACAGTTCAATTTCAAGAATTATTTGAACAACCTACCTCACGAATTATTTTTATTCAATTTTTTAATTCACCAACTATCTTTAAAAATATTGACAATAGCTTTACCAAAGAAGCCATTAATTTTATGACAAAGCTTTTTAAAGCTCGCAATCCATCTTTAACAGATAAACGCAGCCAGCTATTAGCAGAAATTTCAATTCATACAGTCAACACTTTAGTTCTATTAGCTTTACGTAGCGATAAAGCACATAGTCAAGAAATTTTCATCGAAATTGAACTATTACTGAAAGGATATCTACAAGCTCATCTTGGTGATAAAAATATAAATAATTCAATTCAGCCTTTAGAAAAAATCATCAAATTTTATAAACTCAATTCACGTCATAGTTTAATTATCAAATATGTTATTAACAACCAAGAAATAACAATTAAAAATTGTGAAAATATGTTTCCTAACGTATCTCGACGTACCCTACAAAGAGATTTAAAAGCAATGCTCAAACTTAACCTAATTATTCCCAAAGGCAATACCGACCAACGTTGCTATTGTCTTAATAAAGAGCTAATAGACTTGTGACATCTGATGACAAAGACTAATCTTTATTAAAATCAGAAGCGAATATACATTAATGAAATCCCCACTCCTTACCCCCTAATCCCATGACTTACCAAGTAATCTACGACGGAAACTGCAATCTTTGCGTGACTTTAGTACAAGTATTGGAAAATCTAGATAAAGGTCAAATATTTAGTTATATTCCCATGCAAGATGAGCAAACACTCCAAAAATGGAATGTTACCTCTACTGATTGCGAACTGGGGATGATTCTGATTGATGCAGATGCTCCACAAAAACGTTGGCAAGGTAGCGATGCAGCAGAAGAAATTGGTAGATTATTACCTGCTGGAAAAGTTTTTGTTGATGCTTATCGCGCTTTACCGGGTTTAAAATGGGCTGGGGATAGATTCTACGAACAAATCCGCGACAACCGGTACACAATTTTTGGAAAACGCGATAGTACCTACAAGTCAGATTACTGTAGTGATGGTAATTGTAAATTTTGATTAGAGACAAGGAGACAAGGAGAAAATTAATTTATAACTCCTAACTCCTAACTCCTAACTCCTAACTGTTAACTGTTAACTGTTAACTGTTAACTGTTCACTGTTCGCTGTTCGCTGTTCACTGTTCGCTGATTTCTGAACTGCTGTTAAACACTTCCAAAATTTGACGACAAAAAGCTTTTAACTTTTCTCGTTTTTCTTCAGAAGGTTCAAGTTTGCCAACAATACTCCAATTTTCTACCGTAGAAAGTCGCCATTGTTCTCCCCGATGGTCAAATCCAGCGACTTCGACACCAATAGCACGGCGCATTTCGCTAATGGGATCTTGATAAAAACGAATTTGAGTTAAGATACTGCGACTTTGCCAAGATCTACTGACACCAGGAAAATGAAAACCAATATCAATGGAATCTGGGTCTACTAATTCCATCGTTTGTTCATCGCTTCTCCAAGGTTTGAGGTCTGACTTTGCGTCGGGAAACTCAAATTTGAATAAGTTAACTACCGCAGCAATTTTACTAGCAAATTCAAGATTTGTTGCCATCTCAGATGCGTTCACGAATATACTCCCCTTTGTAATCTAGAGGCTAATGTAAAAAAGGTTACGATTGCTTGTAAAAGCCAAAAGGCTTACGCTATTAGTGGTTCAGCTTATCAAGCCTTTTTCAATTAAAGCAACGATAGGATTTAACTTTTTACGATTTTGATGAAGAGTTAAGGGCTAGGATTTTGCGGGTAGGGAACCCTATTTCCTATACCCTTATCCTAATTACGACTTTCAACGCCAACCTAAATAGAATATTAAATCAATTATTTTATCCGAAAAAATGATAATAGGGTAATTATACTTAGAAATTATCAATTAGGAAATCTTTGTTCTTGTCGGAAAAATTAATCACGGTAGGAAAATTTGCCAAAATATATCCGCCACCAGTAATGAAAGATGTCCTCAACAAGCTAAAATTACTGTGTCAATAGCCAGATATATAAGTTCGATTTATGTCGCGTCTACGCCCCGTTTTCTCGTTAATACTAGTATCTTTAGCAACATTACTTATCAGTTGTGGCGGTCCTAATGTCGCTACTGCACCTCCAACCTATACTCAATCACAAATAGAGAAAATTCAGGAATACGTTCCCGACCTCGTAGCTGTGCAAGAACGCGGCCCTGAATTGCAAAAGTTGATTGTAAACGAAGACTGGATAGATGTCGGTACTTTTATTCACGGTCCGATGACAGAAGCAAAGTTGAATATGAACTTTATTGTTTCTAATCTTTTTCCAGAGCAACAAAAACAAGGACGCAAAATTGTGCGGGATATGCTCAATAATCTGGTGAAAATTGACCAAGCTGCTGATGCGGGTAATTCTCGACAAGCTCTGAGTGCTTATGATGCGGTCTTCAGTGATATTAATCAATTTTTGGATTTAGTCCCAGCAAAAGCTGTATCTAATGAAGCAGGTTAAAGGTCAAAGGTCAGAGGTTAAAGGTTAAAAGTTATTTGCTAACACTTTGGTTGAAATATAGCAGTTAAAATTTTACCTTGCATTCTTGGAGACGTAGCACTGCTACGTCTCTATATTATTGTTTATGTGTTTATATATCGCTACGAATTTATGAATAATATAGTTATTATCGGTTGCGGTATTATCGGAGCAACATTAGCTTACGAGTTGAGCTTAATTGAAGGATTAAAAATTACGGTTATTGATAAGCAAACTCCCGCACAAGAAGCTACGGGTGCAGCTTTGGGTGTTTTGATGGGGATTATTAGCCATAAAGTTAAGGGTAAAGCTTGGCGGATGCGACAAACAAGCATCCAGCGTTATGAAACTTTGATTCCTGAATTAGAAGCGATAACCAAGCGAAAAATCCCTTTTAATCGTCAGGGTATTTTGATGTTGCTACCATCACCTGAAGTGACTACTGATGATTTAGCTTTCTGGGAAAAACTTCGAGAAACTCGTCAAAATCAAGGTTGGGAATTAAATATTTTAGATAAAAGCCAACTTGGAAAGATGTGTCCCCAGGTGGATATGACAGGTCGAGAATATATCGGAGCAATTCATTCTCCCCAAGACCGACAACTCGACCCTACAGCATTTACATTGGCTTTAGTAGAAGCAGCAAAACACAACGGTGTTGATTTTAGGTTTGGTGTCAGTGCTTTGGGGATGAAGTCAACATCAAATCAACAAAACTCTAGCGCTAGGGAATTAGGAACATCAAATCAACAAAACTCTAGCGCTAGGGAATTAGGAACATCAAATCAACAAAACTCTAGCGCTAGGGAATTAGAATCATCAAATCAACAAAACTCTAGCGCTAGGGAATTAGAAACATCAAATCAACAAAACTCTATCGCTAGGGAATTAGGAACATCAAATCAACAAAACTCTAGTGCTAGGGAATTGGAAACATCGAATCAACAAAACTCTAGTGCTAGGGAATTAGAAACAACATCAGGTGTAATTACAGCAGATACATTTATAATTTGTGCGGGATTGGGTTCATCTCCCCTAACAGAACAGTTAAATCAAAAAGTTGATATTCGTCCGGTATTGGGACAAGCAATTCACTTACGCTTGAGTCATCCTTTAGGAAAAACCAAGTTTCAACCAGCAATTACCTGTAACGATACATATATAGTTCCTCGTCGTCCGAATGTATATCCAAGTACGGATTATTGGGTTGGTGCAACTGTGGAGTTTACCCAAGAGAATGGTGAAGTCGTAGCCGACAAACAACTTTTGGAGACTACATTACAGAGTGCGATCGCAACTTGTCCGGAGTTAGCGAAAGCGCAAATAGTTGATACATGGTCGGGTTTGCGTCCTCGTCCGGAAGGTCGTCCCGCTCCGGTTATTGAGAAATTACCGGGATACGACAATGTGATATTAGCTAGCGCTCATTATCGGAATGGTGTTTTGCTCGCTCCCGCTACGGCTGAGATGGTGAAGGGGATGGTTTTGGAAGGTTAAAGGTTAAAGGTTAAAGGTTAAGAGTTATTTGTTTCTTATAGCGGTTAGGATTTAGGTTGTGACAAAATATTGGTTAAAAATTATTTTTTTAATCAAGTGAATAGAGAAAATAGTATTCAACCATTTCCAGGTAGAAAGATTCAATTAGTTTATTTAGCTAATGGAAACATTAGAATAAGTTGGAAGCATCCTGGACTTAATCTTTGGGAACGTATTATAGCGGGTATATTCTTAGTTATTTCTCTTATTTTTTGGAGTCAAGCAATACCGATTCCGTTAAAGCAATTAAGAGTAACTATTTTTGTTTCGTCTAATTTTTCTCTTAATTATTTTTTAGATTACTTAGCACTTTTTATTTCTGTAATATTGAGAGTCATTGTAGTAGCTTTCTTGCTTTTTGGTTTATTTTTCATGCTTTTTTGGCTAATTGACTTACTTTTAAGCTCATTTATCGGTATAGGAGGAACTGGATATTCTCAGCTTTCTTTAAATAATTACGAGTTAATTTATCAAGAAGGAAAAGACCCTTTATACTTAAATTCAAAAGAAAAATATTTATCTGAAGAAAAGTCTCAGTACTCTCCAATTAATGATATTTATGATGCATTTGCTAGTGTAAAAATAAAAATCTCGAATTGGAAACAAATCATATTTGGCAAACCTACAATCGCATTTCCAAAAAAGGAAATACAAGATATTCAAATTGAATCTATTGAAAACCGCTTGAAATTATTTATTATAATTAACAATCAAAAAATTGCAGTTGGCAAATATCTTTATAACTCAGAAAAACAATGGTTATATCAAATAATTAATCAATGGCTAAGCTTTTAATGAGCTATATAGAAATTCCAGATGATTTGTGAGAAAGGTAGGTACCAGAAACCCGGTTTTTTCAAAAAACCGGGTTTATAAAATCTCACAGATAATTTAGGAATGCTATGTATTCTGTTTTTAATCAACACATTTGATAATCTTTATATAAGCAAATAACACGAAAAATCTATACCAAGTTTTATTTATACCAATTAAGCTGTCAGGTAAGAAATTCTATCCCTCAAGAACCCGCAGTCATCAAGCAATATTTCTAATTACTAACAAACCGAATAAAAAATCACCCACAATCTACTATATATAAAAGAACCTTTATTAAAAGAGAGCTTATGTTTGGATTAGGTTTTCCGGAAATGGCTGTAATTGGAATCGTAGCTGTTTTGATTTTTGGGCCGAAAAAGATTCCCGAGTTAGGAAGTGCTTTGGGAAAAACTCTCCGGGGTTTTAAGGATGAAATGAAAAAGGACGACGATGAAATTGATTACGACAGCGAACAAGAACACCGATAATAATATCCCTTAGTAACAAAAAATTAATTTTTAATATAGCATTACGCAACGCTGGTCGAGACATTATTAAACCTTTGACCTTTAACCTTCGCGTAGCGCTATAAATTAATTTTTAATAAATCAAAAATAATGGGTAAAAAGTTAGAAATCCGCACGCTTGAGCGTAATTCATAACTGTTTACCCATCATTATTCCTTCATAACGGATTTAATACCGAAGATGGAACTTCTTTATCTTTTGGAGCTACGCTATCAAACTTCGGAGGAGTTTCTTCTTCAATTACTCCCCTGGCTTTAATTAACTTAATAGCACGACTAACGCTTTCTGGTAAAATAACCACCAAGCTGTCATCGGTAGCTAAATCTAAACCTTTATTGATGGCCTCAGTTTCGTCTAAAACTGTTTCATGCAGACAATTTGGATTTACTTCTCTAATACCTTGAGTAATTAACTCAGCAGCAGAACCGCGCTTTCTTCCCCTGGTATCATCATCTTCTTTAATGATAATGCAGTCGAAAATTTCTGATGCTAGTTTACCCAACATTACAAAATCTTCGTCGCGACGGTCTCCAGGGCCACCAACTACACCAATTCGCTGTCCGGATGTCCAGTTCTGCACGAATTGACCTAATGCTTCATAACTAGCTGGATTGTGAGCGTAATCAATTAAAGCGTGATGCTTACCTAGGTTAAATAAATTCATCCGTCCCGGTGTTTGATTCACCGAAGCTCGGAATGTATTTAATCCTGCTCGAATTTCCTCAATAGAAACGTTTTGTACAAAAGCTGCTAAGGATGCTGCTAAAGCATTAGCAATCATAAATGGGGCACGTCCACCCATTGTTAGGGGAATATTATCTACTTTTTCTATACGGTGAGTCCAATCCCCTTTCAAAATAGACAAAAAGCCGTCTTCATAAATCGCTGCAACTCCACCTTTTTCAATATGTCCTCTGACTAACTCAGATGCTGGATTCATGGTGAAGTAAGCAATATTTGCTTTTGTCCTTTCTGCCATTGCAGCAACTCTATTATCATCTGCATTTAAAACCGTATAGCCATCGGGATATACTGATTCAGCTACTACACTCTTTAAATGCGATAGCTGGTCAATGGTATCAATGTCGCCCAGCCCTAAATGGTCGGCAGCAACATTAAGCACTACTCCCACATTTGCAGCCTCAAAAGCTAATCCCGAACGCAGAATACCACCTCGCGCTGTTTCCAACACGGCAACTTCTACAGTTGGGTCTTGCAATATCAACTGAGCGCTTTGCGGTCCGGTATTATCACCAGCTTCTACTAAATATTCTCCGATGTAGGTGCCATCGGTGGTCGTATAACCAATTACTTTATTGGTTTGCTTGAAAATATGAGCAAGCAATCTAGTAGTGGTAGTTTTACCGTTGGTACCAGTAACGCTGAGAACAGGTACGCGAGTCGTTTTATCAGCAGGGAACAGCATATCCATCACGGCAGCAGCAACATTACGAGGAATTCCCTGGCTGGGAGCAACGTGCATCCGGAATCCTGGTGCTGCATTTACTTCTACAACCACCGCATCGGTTTCTCTTAAAGGACGACTAATATCGGTAGTAACAATATCAATCCCAGCAATATCTAATCCGATTATTTTTACTATCCGCTGAGCCAACCAAGCATTTTGGGGATGAATTTCATCGGTACGGTCTACAGCAATACCACCCGTAGATAAATTCGCTGTTGCTCGTAAATAACAAATTTCATTTTTATTTAAAACGGTATCAAGGGTGAAACCCTGCCTTTCCATCAAAGAGTAACTATTGCGGTCTAAAATAATTCGAGTAAGAACATTATCGTGACCGTCACCGCGATTTGGATCTTTGTTAGTTTCTTCGACCAACTCGGAAATAGTTAACCTACCGTCACCGACCACATGAGCGGGTACTCGTTCGGCCACTGCGACAACTTTACCATCGACTACTAATACACGATGGTCGCGACCGAGGTAATATTTCTCAATAATTACCGAGCGAGAAACAGCCCTAGCAGCATCATAAGCAGCTTCAGCTTCTTCCCAACTTCTAATATCAATGGTAATACCGCGTCCGTGGTTGCCATCGAGGGGTTTGATGACGATAGGATAGCCACCAACATAATCAACTGCATCTTCTAAATCGTCGAATAAATTGATTACAGTCCCTTTGGGAACGGGTACTCCACAAGATTCGAGAACTCGTTTAGTCGCTTCCTTATCGCAAGCAAGTTCTACACCTAAAATGCCGGTATTAGCCGTCATAGTGGCTTGAATACGCTTTTGCTGCACCCCGTAACCTAATTGAATCAAATATCTTGAACCCAAAGGCATCCAGGGGATACCTCTACTTTTAGCTTCATTAACAATTGACTCAGTTGAAGGTCCTAGAGAAGCATCTCGCCAATAGTCCTTGATATCTTGTAAATCTTGTTCTAATTCAGCCTTGGGATAGCGACCTCTATCCACAATGCTTTGACAAAGCCTTACAGCAGCTCTTGCAGCATAGCGTCCGGCTTCCTCATTTAAATACTCGAAAACAACTTGATAAATTCCCGGAGTCGCGGTTTCGCGGGTACGACCAAAACCCGCACGCATTCCGGCTAATTCCTGAAGCTCTAACGCCACATGTTCGGCAATATGACCCATCATGGTGCCTTCTCGCACCCGCATTAGGAAACCACCGCGACAGCCCGGAGAGCAGTAGTGACCTTCCAAAGAAGGTAAAGCTTCTACCAATCCTTCGTAGAAACCAGGGATTTCATTTGAGGGAGTGTCAGCTAGGTTTTCTAAATCGAGGCGCATGACGATTAATTTGTGGCGTCGAATGCTCCAGTAGTTTGGGCCGCGTAAAGTTTGGATCTTGAGGATTCTCATGATTAAGGGTAGATGGAGATTCGGAACCAAAATTCTAGTTTCTTACTGTAATTGACCGCATAACTGTTCGTGAATAACAGTTTTTTTTATTCATGATTCGTATTATCCTGACTCTTTGTGCCAAGAATGCGGCTACAAAAAATAGCGGTCAACTAATGCAAGGATTTTGGTTTTTGAGAACAGTAAGGTAAACAGGATTGTCTGCTATGAATAACTGTCCTGGATACCAGGATTAACAATTTTCCCCATGAATTAACGGGATATTGGGATACCAAGATTGACGATTTTACATTTTTGACCGGCGTTAAAAAGTTCTTGACTCAAACCGTTCGCAGATTGGCTTAAGTTTGTGCAAAATCCCGGACATTTGCTTATGGGGGAAACCACGCCACTTCTCTTAACGCGGGAAACCCGCGCGCGAGAGTGACTCCCCAAGACCGCAATGTCCTTAAAATCTAAAATTTTTTCGGTCAACCTAGTGTAACCACACATACCTATTCCCGTCAGCTGGATATTCGCCCCACAGATGGAATCGCAGAACGACCGTAAAGGTGATATCGGTCGCCATGTCCCAGAACATGTACTCGTAAATTATGAAGACTTAAAGGTTCCGTTGCTCCCACGCGAGGTTCGTTGGTATGAGTCAGTTCGCTGGAATCGATAATTGTTACAGCACCTTTGCCCATAACTTCTAGCCAACCGTCTTTTTCAAACATGGCACAAGTGTCTTCATCAATACCAATACCCAAACGGTCTGGATGAGAAGCTATGGCACTCATCAAACGCACCATGCGATTGCGATTGTGAAAATGCTGGTCAACAATCAACTCTGGAATAAATCCCAAACCAGTCGCCATATCTACCAAAGAACGATTGGGAGTTTCCCCACTACCGCCTCCAGCAATCATATGATGTCCCATCACCGCCGCACCAGCACTGGTACCAGCTAAAGTTAACTCTCCAGTTTTGACCCGTCCTCGAATGATATCCATTACCGGCGTATCAGCTAATACACCGCAAAGACGTAACTGGTCGCCCCCAGTCAAAAAAACTCCGGTACATTCTTCCAAAGATTCCTTGTAGTAGCGGTCGTGACAATGTTCTCGTTCTCGAATATCTAAAATTTCAACCTTCTTAACTCCCATATCTTCAAAAATATTTACGTAGCGAGCGCCAATAATACTCGGTTCCCGAGAAGCAGAGGGAATAATAGTAATATGGGCATCATTTGCGCCAGCACGGTCTATAAAAGTCCGCAGAATTTCTCGTCCGTGAACCTTATCTTCTGCGCCTCCAATAACCAGAACGGCGGTTTTAGTTGCTTGGGATGTGGTCATTTCCAGCCATTTAGCTTTTAGTTGCCGCATAATTTTCTCCTGTCAACAACCGTCTCGGTGAATTTTACTTCGCGGACAGTTCGCGCTAAGTATTATAATCGGCGGAACATTTTCTGTTGTTTTTTTTGTCGAAATGTCAGTTCTATGCAGGCTTATGATAAGAGCCGTGGCGCAAATAAAAAATACTTGTTCGTTTACAGCCATCACGCGAGCAGACACCATTGTAGTGTGTCTCGGCCCACTAACCCCTGTTCTTTTCGCCAGCACAGAGCGTATTTCACCGGCTCGGCAGTCTTCTTTTCCCGTACCTGCCCTTCCTGATGAGCAAAATGCTTTTAACCAAGCAGCCATCAAGATAAAGTGCTTTTGTCGCGGGGAGCAGGATAAAATCTTCCTGCACTCTTGTTAACGCCGGTCAGAGTCTTATATTTAAACTTAGATGTGACAATATTTAAACATAAATTAAGTAATTAGAAAAACTTTGACTTCAACAGAAAATATCCTATTCTAAGTAGTTTTATATACTCTAAATAAAGTTTAAATGTAATGTAGTCAACAAAGCTCCCGTACCAAAGCCGAGAGAGTTTAATTCCACGATAGTGTCCTCCAATACGAAATACTGTGCGTTTTGATATAGTTACGCTATTTCCCGATTGTTTTACCTCAGTTCTTAATTCCGGGCTGATTGGTAAAGCTTTAGCAAAACAAATTGCCAACGTGCATTTTGTCAATCCACGAGACTTTACCACCGACAAACACCGAAAAGTCGATGATGAACCTTATGGTGGAGGGGTGGGGATGTTGATGAAACCCGGTCCCATTTTCTCCGCTGTCGAGTCCCTGCCAACATTGCAGCGACGAGAAGTAATCATGATGAGTCCCCAAGGAGAAACGATAAACCAGCCATTATTGAGAGAATTAGCCGGAAACTACGACCAAATAGTGATTATCTGCGGTCATTACGAAGGAGTTGACGAGAGAGTTTTAGAACTAGTCACTCGTGAAGTTTCCCTCGGAGACTTTATACTTACTGGTGGTGAAATACCCTCAATGGCATTAATCAACGGTGTAGTCCGCTTACTTCCCGGAACAGTAGGAAAAGCAGAATCACTGAAATTAGAAAGTTTTGAAGAAGGTTTATTAGATTTCCCCCAATACACCCGTCCCGCAATCTTCCGCGATCGCAAAGTACCCGATGTATTATTATCCGGCAACCATGCAGCAATTGCACGGTGGCGATACGAGCAACAAATTGCCAGAACCCGCAAACGTCGTCCCGATTTATTTCAAGCATGGGAAGAGGAGAAGAGGAGAGAGGGAGGGAGTGAGGGAGTGAGGGAGTGAGGGAGTGAGGGAGTGAGGGAGTGAGGGAGAGGGGGAGTGAGGGAGTGAGGGAGAGGGGGAAGAGGGGGGAGATGGGGAGATGGGGAGAGAAAGAATTCTTAATTCCTAATTCCTAATTCCTAACTCCTAACTCCTAACTCCTAACTCCTAACTCCTAACTCCTAACTCTTTAAATCCAAAATCCAAAATCCAAAATCCAAAATTGTTATGAGTGTTCGTATTGGAAACGGTTATGATATCCATCGCTTAGCTACCGAACGTCGGTTGATTTTAGGTGGTGTAGAAATTTCTCATTCTCTAGGGTTGCTAGGACATAGCGATGCTGATGTGCTGACCCACGCGATTATGGACGCGATGCTGGGAGCGCTTTCTTTAGGTGATATCGGTCATTATTTCCCCCCCAGCGATGATAAGTGGGCTGGTGCTGATAGTTTGATGCTGTTGGATAAAGTCAATAATTTAATTCAAGAGCAGGGTTGGAAAGTGGGAAATATTGATTCGGTTGTAGTAGCAGAGCGTCCCAAATTAAAACCCCACATTGAAAAAATGCGCGAAAAATTAGCTGGTGTTTTACAAATCGAACCAAACCAAGTAGGTGTCAAAGCCACTACAAATGAAAAACTAGGCCCCGTCGGTGAAGAAAAAGGGATTTGTGCTTATGCTGTAGCTTTATTGATTAGGTAATAGGTAATGGGTAATGGGTAATAGTTAAAAGTTATCAGTGAGAGCGTCTCGCTCCCTAATATCCAATTACCAATTACCAATTACCAATCACCTGTCTTGGAAATTTGCTCATGGGGGAAACCCCCAAGACCGCAATTTCCGCAATTACCAATTTGTTTTCGCTACAATCACAATCAATATCAACTATTCGTATATCTACCTAAATGCAAAGAATTTTTTCATTAATTCCTAACTTTCGGCGTTTGCGTTTACCGCTAATTCTGGCAACTATAACGGCTCTTTTTGTTGCTGCTTGTAATCCGTCTAATTTTAGAAGCGAAGCGGCTGAAACTTCGCAATTAATACTCAGTCAGCTGAGCGACCCGAAAACTTTTAATTATGCTCTTTCTCAAGAGTCCCCGAATATTTTTCCCTACACTTTTGAAGGTTTAACAACTCTAAATCCTGTAAGTAGAGAAATCGAACCAGCACTGGCTGAATCTTGGGAAATGTCTGAGGACGGATTAGAATTTGTTTTTAGATTACGGGAAAATTTAAAATGGTCGGATGGTAAACCTTTAACCTCAGATGATGTTGTATTCAGCTACAACAAAATTTTCTTTAATGAAGAAATTCCTACTGATGTTAAAGACGGTTTAAAAATGGGTGAGAAAGGTTTATTACCCAAAGTAGAAAAAGTTGATGAGCGAAGGGTCAAATTTATCTTACCCGAACCTTTTAGACCTTTCTTACAAAATATGAGAACGCCTATTTTACCGAAACATGCTTTACAAGAATCGGTAGAAAAAAAAGATTCTGAAGGGAAGCCGTTATTTTTACAAAAATGGAATGTTGATACTCCTGTTAATGAAATCGTGACTAATGGTCCTTATAAGTTAGGACGTTACAACCCTACTCAGCGAGTTGTATTTGAGCGCAATCCTTATTACTGGAAAAAAGACCAACCATTTATTAACAAAATAAATTGGGAAATTGTCGAATCTCAAGATACTTCTTTACTACAATTTCGTTCCGGTAGCTTGGATTATATCGGGGTAACACCAGATTATTTTTCTTTACTTAAACGAGAAGAAGAACGCGGTAATTTTAAAATTGAATACGGCGGTCCTGCTACCGGTACATCTTTTGTATTCTTTAATCTCAATAAAGGTAGCAGAAACGGTAAACCTTTGGTCAATCCCATCAAATCAAAGTGGTTTAATTCAAAAGATTTTCGCCAAGCTATAGCTTATGCTATCGACCGCGAAACCATGATTAACAATACATATCGAGGTTTAGGTAAAACACAAAATTCGCCGATTTCCGTACAAAGTCCTTATTACCTACCTCCAGAAGAAGGCTTAAAAGTTTACGATTATAGCTTAGAAAAATCGCGAGAATTACTTAAAAAAGCCGGATTCAAACCTAACTCTCAAGGTCAATTATTAGACAAAGATGGAAATCGCGTTCGTTTTACTTTACTAACTAATTCTGGTAATAAAATCCGTGAAGCAATGGGAGCGCAAATCAAATCCGATTTGAGTAAAATTGGTATTCAAGTTGATTTTACCCCTCTTGCTTGGAATACTTATTTAGATAAGATTTCCAACACCTTAGATTTTGAAATGTCATTACTGGGTTTAACAGGTGGCTTAGAACCAAATGATGGTGCAAACGTATGGAAACCTGAGGCTGGATTGCATATGTTTAATCAGAAACCACAAGCCGGACAAAAACCAATTGAAGGCTGGGAAGTTTCTGATTGGGAAAAAGAAATTGCACGACTTTATGTCAAAGCAGCACAAGAATTAGACGAAGAAAAAGTCAAAGAAATATACGCCGAAACCCAAAAAATTACTCAGGAAAATTTACCTTTTATCTACTTAGTTAATTCCCTCTCATTAGCAGCCATGCGTAACAAAATTGAAGATACTAAATTCAATGCAATCGGTGGTGCTTTTTGGAATATTGATGAAGTTAAAATCAGCGAACAATAATTAATTGGTAATTGGTAATTGGTAATTGGTAATTGGTAATTGGTAATTGGTAATAATGTTCGGGAATTAGCTAATAAAGCCAATAACAAATAATTCTTTACTCGCTACTTGCTACTTGCTACTCTTTACTCATTACCTATTACCCAAGTAAATCATGACCGATGAAAAAGCTCTACAATCTTTACTAAAAGCGGTTGCGAACGGAACTGTTTCTACTGATGCTGCGTTTTCTCAATTAAAAGATTTAGCCTACGAATCTGTGGGAGATTTTGCCAAAATTGACCATCACCGCTCTCTAAGAACTGGTTTTCCGGAAGTCATTTGGGGTCAAGATAAAACTCCCGAACAAATCGCTCGAATTATGGGGGTGATGGGTCAGCACAATCAAGTTGTGATGGCAACTCGGATTAATCCAGAAGTTTACGTTAGCCTGCAACCTACAGTAAGGGGTTTGCGTTATTACGAAGCTGCTAGAATCTGTGCTATCGTTCCTCCTACTATTGAAGTTCGATACTCCGGTACAATTGGTATTTTGACTGCTGGAACTGCTGATTTACCAGTTGCTGAAGAAGCAGCAGTTACCGCAGAACTTTCTGGTTTTAAGGTGACTCGGTTATGGGATGTAGGTGTAGCGGGAATTCACCGTTTGTTAAATAATCGTCATGTTATCGAATCAGCATCGGTATTAATTGTTGTGGCTGGAATGGAAGGAGCTTTACCAAGTGTTGTCGCAGGTTTAGCAGATTGTCCCGTAATTGCCGTGCCTACAAGCATCGGTTATGGAGCAAGCTTTGGTGGGTTAGCACCTTTACTAACAATGCTTAACTCTTGTGCAGCGGGTATCGGAGTAGTAAATATTGATAATGGATTTGGTGCAGCCGTTTTAGCAGGGCAAATTTTGCGGTCAGCCGAGAAATTACGGATGTCATAATTTATCTCTTTGGGCTATCACAGTGATGCTAACTAATACGAAAGTTAAAAATGAAACTTTGGTCGCTCTTGGGTGGATTTACTATCAGCTTGTGGACAACAATTTTATTATCAAATACTGTTAATGCTCAAACCAAAATACCTGTAAACTGGACAGTGTTAGCTCAAACTGTCAACGACCCAGACCTTTTGGGTCAATTACAAAAAGCCTGGAATAACTTTGTTGAAACAGGTCAAATTTGGGCGCTTTTAATTGGTTTAGTAGTTGGTTATGTAATTCGCAATTTAACAAGTTACGGGTAAAAGAATTTTGGATTTTAGATTTTGCGGAAAATTGGGGGTGTCGGTTTCCGGAGCCATTGCGGTCTTGGGGGTTTCCCCCATGAGCAAATGGCGTTCCCCCAAACGCATCCTCGACGGATTTTGGATTTGGTAGTTAGGGGTTAGGAGTTTGCAATTAACAATTAACAATTAACAATTACCAATTACCAATTACCAATTACCAATTACCAATCCCCAATATTTAATTTATGACAAAAACACAACAGCAAACTTGGAGCCAGCGGTTTGAATCAGCTTTGCATCCTACTATTGCTCGCTTCAATGCCAGCATTAATTTTGATATTGAATTAATTGAATATGATTTAACTGGTTCGCTTGCTCATACCAAGATGCTGGCTAAGTGTGAGATTATTTCGACCGAGGAAGGGGAGCGGCTGGTTGCTGGTTTAGAACAAATTCGTCGGGAATATCGCGAAGGTAATTTTAACCCAGATGTCGATTCGGAAGATGTGCATTTTGCTGTCGAACATCGTTTGGTGGAAATTGTTGGAGATGTCGGTAAAAAGTTGCATACCGGACGTTCTCGTAATGACCAAGTAGGTACGGATACGAGACTTTATTTACGCGAACAAATTCAGCAAATTCGTCAATTGTTACGAGAATTTCAAGCTGTTTTAGTTGATATTGCCGAAAAAAACGTTGAAACTTTGATTCCCGGCTATACTCATCTACAACGCGCCCAACCTCTAAGTCTTGCTCACCATCTCTTAGCTTATTTCCAAATGTCGCAACGAGATTGGGAACGTTTGGGAGATGTTTATAAACGTGTAAATATTTCACCTTTGGGTTGCGGTGCTTTAGCGGGAACCACTTTCCCTATTGATAGACATTACAGCGCTCAACTATTAAATTTTGACAAGGTTTATGACAACAGCCTTGATGGAGTTAGCGATCGCGATTTTGCGATTGAATTTTTGAATGCTGCTAGTTTGATAATGGTTCACTTGAGCCGTTTATCGGAAGAGGTGATTTTATGGTCTTCTGAAGAATTCGGTTTTGTCACCCTCAAAGATAGCTGCGCTACAGGTTCGAGTATAATGCCTCAAAAGAAAAATCCCGACGTTCCGGAATTGGTTCGGGGCAAAACTGGCAGAGTATTCGGTCATCTCCAAGCAATGCTGGTAATGATGAAGGGATTACCGCTGGCTTACAACAAAGACCTACAAGAAGACAAAGAAGGTTTATTTGATGGGGTGAATACAGTCAAAGCTTGTTTATCAGCAATGACGATTTTGCTCGGAGAAGGTCTGGAATTTCGCAATCAACGATTAGCGGAAGCTGTAGCAGAAGATTTTTCTAACGCTACCGATGTAGCAGATTATCTTGCAGCCCGTGGTGTTCCGTTCCGAGAAGCCTATAATCTGGTGGGTAAGGTAGTGAAAACCAGCATTGCGGCTGGTAAACTTTTGAAAGATTTGACTCTAGAAGAATGGAAACAACTTCATCCCAAATTTGACAAAGATATTTATGAAGCCATATTACCTCGTCAGGTTGTAGCCGCACGTAACAGCTACGGTGGAACCGGTTTCGAGCAGGTTAATCAAGCATTACAGATTGCTCGTTCTCAAATTAATAAGTAGCAAGTAGCAAGTAGCAAGTAGCAAGTTAGGAGTTAATTTTCTGCCCATCTCTTTATACTGCTTCAACAAAAAATATTTGCGGAGCGCGCTTTGTAGACACTCCGCAAATAAAAGGTTTCAAAAATAAGAATTGAAGTTAGAAGATTAATCTGTGGCAGCAGCACCAGTATTATCATCTGTTGCTGAATTATTCTGTTCTTCGTCTTGTTTCGGCGGTCCTTGCTGATACCTTCTTTGGTAGCGTCCTGTATTAGTCCGTTTACGAAACTTGCGGGCATATGCCTGGTTCCGTAGCGCCTTTTCTTTCTTCAGGTTACGGCGCTTAGCCATATTCACCTCATTAATAAACAACGTCTAACTTGCTGGTAGGCATTATATAGATAATTTTTGTTTATCTATTTTTTGATGTTAATAACATTATAGCCATTACCAGCTACTAGCATATTTTAAACAGCAATATAGTCTATCCCATTTATTTTTATAATGTCAATGGCTTGCACGAAGTTTATCTTTTATTAAAAAATTGCATGTTTTAAGAAACAAATTTTAATCATCACAACATGGGTTGATGATACCACTTAAAAATCAAGTATGAAGTAGTTCATACTGAGATAATTGATATTTTTATACTTATAAATATGGCTGTAATTACTAGTAATATATATTAGATTTTATCTCAATATTGACTTCAACAATAATAGAAAAATAAGCTTTATTCTAAATGCAAAAATAAATGTGATAAGATTGTTTGAAGGCATTAAACATTACAATCTTATCTATAAAAACAGCTTTTTATTATTATAAAAAAGAATATTAGCTGTTTATCAAATCTTGATTTTTGTAATAATTTTTAACGAAGAAATGTATTTAAAATTTGAGCGGATGAGGTTAAAAATGCAAGTAATTAGTAATTAAAGCCCATCCGAATTAATAATTATTTTGTAATCAGCTTTACCAAATAATTATTTTTTCTAAATTAGTCGGCTAGAAAGTATTGTTATACACAATAGATATTAAGTCTCTGGATGGTAAAATTAATCTGTTCTAAGATAATCATTGTAGAAAGTGATAATCGTTAGAATAAGGCTTGACGCGCAAGTATTTTTGTATCAAAGCTATCTATCTGACGATAATAGTATTTTGGGAATACAGTGGGTCTGAGTAAGTAAGTACAACACATAAATTTGAACATTGAACGTTGCTGCTTTATTTGGTGCAGCCGTACAGCCAACGCGGGCTATATGGCGCTATGTACAAACAGTACTAGGTATTATTTTTCGTCATCCGGTAACGGGGACAAGTGTGATTCCGATATTACCCGATGGTCGGATTGTACTGATTCGACGAAGAGACAACGGTCTCTGGTCTTTGCCCGGTGGAATGGTAGATTGGGGAGAAGATGTTCCCACGACAATTCAACGTGAATTAATGGAAGAAACCGGGTTGGAGTTAGTAAAAATTCGGCGTTTAGTTGGAGTTTACTCCGCACCGGATAGAGACCCCAGAATACATTCTATTTGTGTTGTGGCTGAAGCGGAGGTAAGAGGGAAAATGGAAATTCAGGACACTTTAGAAGCGAGTGAGATTCAGGCTTTTCATCCTAATTCGCTACCAACAGAACCAATGTCTCACGACCATGCTCGCCAATTGCAAGACTATTTAAATGACTTGACAATATTGGCATGAAACTATGTACTAATATCTGTATTTTAGCTTTTTATATTGAGTTTAAAATCTGATATTGATAATGTAGCCGTACTTATTTATTCTAATAAAAAATCTAGAAGCATAAACGGTACGGTTATAGCCAAAAATGTTAAATTATGACTACTAAATTAAATTAATATGGATACGATGTTATTCCGTAACTCTCGGAGAAAACTTTCTCAAGGGTTATTATTTTGGCGCGAGGTCGGTAATGGTGTTCCGGTAGTTTTTTTACATGGTGCTTGGTCTGATAGCAGTGAATGGGTATCGACAATGGAATTTATGTCGAGAGACTTTCATTGTTTTGCGCCAGATTTATTAGGATTTGGTGAGTCGGAATATCCCGATATTCATCATGTAATTGATATACATGTTGATTGTTTGGCAGAATTTTTACAAGCTTTAAAATTAGATAAAGTATATTTAGTGGGACATTCTTTAGGAGCATGGATTGCTGCAAGTTGTGCTTTAAAGTATCCCGAAAAATTTAAAGGTTTAGTATTATTATCTCCAGAGGGTGTAGAAATTGATGGGTTGCAAAAACGTTGGCAAAAAATGCGAGGTTTAATCAAAGCTTCATCATTAAAGTTTAAATTATTAAAAATATTTCGTCCCTTAGCAAAATTATTTGGTTGGAATATTGAGATAGAAGAAGATTGGCAGCAAAGACGGATATTAAAAGAGTATCCAACAGCAAGTCACTTATTATTTCAGCGTCAGCTTCCAGAAATTGAAGCAGAATTATTGCAGGATAAATTAGATTTAATACAGGTTCCGGTTTTAATTTTGCAAGGTGGGAAAGATACACCGGATGCTTTAACGAGAAGCAAGATTTTTGCCAGACTTACTCCTCAAGCTGAATTAAAAATCATTGCTCATGGAAAAGATAGTTTACCTCAATCTTGTACTTCTGATGTAGCTAAAGAAATTCGGAGTTTTATTAAAAATAGTTAGGAATTAATAGTTATTCGCTTTATTATTTGTATATATCAAAATTGTAGGGAGACGTAGCATTGCTATGTCTCTACATTATTGTTTTTTGTATTCCCCATAAAATTAAATTTTTTTCTACGATTATTTTTGCTACTATTTGCGGATATTGTAATTTTAAATAATTGAATAATAAGTTTCTATCTCCTCCGGTGATAGCAATTTTACTTTCAGAAAAATTTTGCAACCAAGCTTCAATAAAATCTTTGATTCCTGCTAGTAGAGTGTAGATAATTCCGCTTTGAATTGCTTCTGGAGTATTAATTGCAAATCGTTTTGGCATTTGTTGTGGAAATTGTACATTTGGTAATTGTCCGGTTTTGTCAGTTAGAGTTGAAAATTGTAAACCCAATCCCGGTAAAATTGCACCACCAATTAAATTACGATTGCTGTCAGCACCTGTAAAAGTAAGTGCTGTTCCCGTATCAATAATTAATATGGGAAAACCCCAAGTTTCACCAGCACCAAGTAAAGCTAAAGCTCTATCAATTCCTAGTGTGGGATATAGGTTGTTGAGAGGAATTTGGTTTAGGGTAATAAATTTTGTATTTGGGTGGTTTTCCCAGAGTTTTGTTTGTGAGGGGACTACGGAAGCGATGAAGAGAGGGGGAGAGGGGGAGAGGGGGTAGATAAATGAGAAAGTGTTTGTTCTAAATTTTTATTTTCGGCTAAAACTTTGATTTTTGATTCTGTCAAATAGTTGGTATTCCAAGCTTCTAACAGATTATTTTGGTTAAATAAACCCCAGTGTAACCGAGAGTTTCCAATTATTAATGCTAGCCAGGTTTTTGAGGGATTAGATAACACTTTTTTATCTATTTTTAATTAATTTATAATTGTAGGGTGTGTGACGCTGCGAATATTTATTTAAGAAAAACAATTTTTATTAATAGCTTCATGCACGATTTTCTTATTCTAAAATAAGTTAAAATAATCAATATTAAAATAATATTATTTATAATAGTAGGGTGTGCGATGCTGCGAATATTTGTTTAAGAAAAAACAACTTTTATTAATAGCGTTACTCACCAATTTCTATTTTAGTATTTTGACAATTAATTTGAAAAATATAGTTATTCAGTACTTAGTATGTTAAAAATACAATATAGCGCTTTTCGGTTGAGTGCAATACACTTTGATAGACCTCACCCCCAGCCCCTCTCCTTATCAAGGAGAGGGGTATATTCTATCCAACTGAAAACTGCTAGAAATACTCATCAAATAGAAAAAGACAAGACGCACATTAACTTGTTGGTGCGGCGAATTGAACTAACGCTGCGCTTGATTAGATTGCGTAGATACAGGCTATAAAATTGATTTGTTAAAACCTTAAGTACTAAAGCCTGCCTCTACGCCGCTACGCTAATCTAATCATAGTTCAATTCTGAAATATAAGAAATTTTATCAAATAATTACGAAAAATTAAAAAAACTGACAAAACACTTTTAAATTTTAGAAAATAGAAATATTGGATTTAAATAAAGAGCAATTCTGCCACGAATAACTTTTATTCTGCTATAGAAAAAAATCAGTAGCAATATCAATTTTATAATCCAGAGTTTTGTTAATTATTCTCTATCAATATGCAGTTAAATAAAAGTTATAAATTTCTTATCTCTCAGCTTTCAAAATTAAGTGACGAGCAAATTAAAAGAGATTATCTCAATCATCTTGAGTGGACGGAATCTATCGCATCAATATTACCATTAATTGATGATTCGGAAGCTTTACGGGTGGTTAGTTTAGGTTTAGATGTTGATTTGATATTGGGTGCTTTTTTGGCTGGTAAAGTTAAGCCGGAATTGCAGAAAGAAACTGTGGGTTGGATTTGTGAATTAGAAATTTCTGACGAATTGAAATTACAGTTATTAACGAAAACTAAATCAAAATTTGGGGTTTATTTTTTAGAAGATTTTATCAGAAATATTCCGAATGACCCAACCCAACTACATATTTATGAAAATTCTATTTCAAAATTCATCAGCAATTTAGAAAATGTTGATACAGAATTATATACAAGCATGTTGCTGAAATTATTAGAGGATGAGCGTCACTGGGTTCGTAAGATTTCAATAGCTGTTTTTGGTAAATATATTGGTAAGTCAGAAATCACTATACTTATCAATTTATTGAAAGATGAAGATATGCATATTCGTTATAAAGCCATTCTCACTTTAGGAGAAATTGCAGATGATTCGATGTTAGAACATATTATTGAAGCTTTAGAAGATGAATTCCCGGCTGTTCGTGGAATTGCTGTTGCTATTTTAGGAAAGATTGGAGGAAAGTCTGTACTTAACAAAATAATTGACTTTCTTGATGATGAAGACCGTACAGTTCGTAGTCAAACTGTTAAAGCCTTAAAAATAATCGGTGGAGATTTAGCAGAAGAGTTAATAATTCATTCTTTTTTAGATAAAGAAGATTTTATAAGTAAACATGTATTTGAAAATTTATTTAAAATAGATAATAATAAAGCAATTAATTTTATATTTTTAGCTTCACAATCTGGTGATGTTGAAGTTCGGAGAAAAGCTGCTTTATTTATCGGAGGAATTGTAAAAAGAACGGATAGAGTTTCTGGTTTACCATTTTTCGCTAAATTATTAAATGATGAAAATATAGAAGTTCGTAGAACAGCAGCTAAAGAGCTAACAAGACCTAAAAATGGAATGGAATCACCAGAATTTGAAGCATTGAGGAATGAATATAAGGAATTATCTTGGGAAGCGAAAATAGAGATTGAAGAGATTATTAATGAATCAGATTTACCTACTTTATTTATCAAATCTGATGATTCTAACTATCATGTTCGTACAGCAGCGAATAGAGCAATAGATTTTAAAATAGCTAAGGATGAAAATATCAAAGAATCTCTTCTCATAGCTTTACAACACGAAAATTCTTATATACGTCTGAGTGCAGCTATTTATTTGCTCAACATCGGTGATGAATCTGTGATTCCAAATTTGCTTGAAGCACTACGAGACGAACATCCAAAAGTGCGTTCAGGTGCAGCTTGTGCATTAGCAGCAAGAAGAGATAAGTCTATGATTCCAATCTTGCTTGAAGTATTACAAGATAAAAGCAGTCAAGTACGTGAGAAAACTGCTTATGCATTAGGTTTACTTGCAGATAATTCGACGATTCCTGCTTTAATTCAAACTTTACAAGATGAAAATCATCGGGTACGTGCAGGAGCAGCTTATACATTAGGTTTAATTGCAGATAACTCTACAATTTCGGCTTTAACAAGAATATTACGAGATAGTGATTTTCAAGTCCGACAAATGGCTATTTTTGCTTTAGGTAAAATCGCTAGCGACCAAGCAATAGAAGCAATTTCAGCATCATTACCTCATTGCGATCGCATTGTTGATGAAGTAGCAGCTGAAATTTTGATGGAAGATGGGAAATTACAACATATTCCTCGTCTGTGGAAAGCTTTATCAGCAGCTAGATACATTAATTTTTCTTCTGCTACGAATAAGTTGTATTCTGCTATCGAAAAAATCCAGCAGCAACATCAACTATATAATCCAGAGTTTTGCTAATTATTCTCTATCAATATGCAGTTAAATAAAAAATATCAATCTCTTATTTCTCAGCTTTCACAATTAAGTGACGAGCAATTTCAAAAAGATTATCTCAATCATCTTGAATGGACGGAATCTATCGCATCAATATTACCATTAATTGACGATTCAGAAGCTTTGCGGGTGGTTCGTTTAGGTTTGGATGTTGATTTAATTTTAGGTGCTTTTCTGGCTGGTAAAGTTAAGCCGGAATTGCAGAAAGAAACGGTTGGTTGGATTGAGAATTTAGAAATTCTGGATAATCTAAAAGTTGAGCTATTAGGTAGAACTAAATCTGAATTAGCAATTCCTTTTTTAGCAAGAACATTAAATCAAGAAGAAGAATTGATTCGTGCGACAGTTGATATGGAGCGATTTTTTAAAGGTGAAATAGAAGAAGCACCAGAAAAAGAATTATTTTATCAAGCTCTTAATTATGAACAGCTTAGTATACAAACAGCTTATATTTTAGGAAGCTTTGGTGGAGAATCGTCAACTAATTTATTAATTGAAGCTTTATCAGATAAACGTAAATCAATTCGAGCATCTGCTGTAGAAGCTTTGGGGAATATTAACGATGAGTTAGCGATAACAGCATTGATTGAAGCATCAAAAAATGAAGATGAAGAAATTTGTTCTAGAGCAATTCATAGTTTAGGAGAAACTGGTTCGGATTTAGCCTTAGAAGTTTTAATTACTGCTTTAAATCATCAGAAAAAATCTATTGCTGAAGATGCTGTTCGTGCTTTGGGAAAAATTGCTGGAGAAGTTGCGGTAGAAGCGTTAATTCACTTTTTACTTGATGAAGATGACAGGGTTTGTAAAAGTTGTGCTGCTGCTTTGGTTGAAATTGGAAATGAAAGAGGAATTAGTATTTTATTTTCATTTTTAAACCATGATGATGTCAATGTACGTCAAGCTGCTGTTTATGGATTAAGAGATATCCACGACCAGCATACTTTATCAGCTTTACTTCCACTGTTGCAGGATGAAGATATTCGAGTACGTCAGGAAGCTGTTTTTGCAGTAGGACATATTATTTCACCATTTGAGACAGCAGAGAAAACCGTTAATCAATTTTCAGAAAATCAAAGATTTAATTTGGCGATCGCAATCTTGAAAACGCTCGATAACGAAGACGAGGAACTACGTCAGGGAGTAGCTTTCGTTTTAGAAAGAATTGCTGACGAATCAACTTTACCTATATTAATTGAAGCATTACAGCATAATAATCCAGAGATAAAAGCTTGTGCTGCAAGGTTATTGGGAATTATCGGAAATCCAAAAGTTTCGTATACGCTATTTCCACTATTACAGGATAAAAACCCTAGCGCTAGAGTAAATGCTGCTCGTGCTTTAGCAAAACTTGGTGATGAATCTGTAATTCCCTTGTTGACTAAAATGCTTGCTGAAGAAAAAAACCCTAGCGCTAGAGAAATTGTGATTCTTGGATTGGGAGAAACTCGGAATCCGAAAGTTATTCCAGAAATCATTGAAATCCTGCAAGAAAAAAACCCTAGTGCTAGGGAAATTGCGATTCGTGCTTTACAAAATATCGGTGGGGAATCAGCCGAAGCAGCAATAATTGATGTTTTATTGAAAGACCAAGATTATATAGTTTGCGATAAAGCTGCTTATGCTTTGGGTGTGATAGGTGGAGAAAAATCTGTAGTAGCGCTACGTCAAGCTTTATCAAACCCTAGTGGTGGTTGTGCTTTTGACCCAGTATTAGAAACTATAGTAGAAGCTTTGGGAAAAATAGGTAGCGATACAGCAATAGAAGCGATTTTAGAACCTTTACCAACAGATACCTGTTTGGATAGCTTCGCAACTTTGACATTATTCAGATTTGGAAGCTTAAAAAATGTTCCGCAGTTGTGGAACATTCAAATCAAAGCTAAAGATAAAACTTGCTTTTGCGATGCTATCGAAGAAATTCAACTTAAACACCAACGTTATAATCCCAATTTTGATTAATTAGTATCTCTCTATAAACTCTTTCCTCTGCGCTCTCTGTCTTGAAAAGTTGTTCATGGGGGAAACCCCCAAGACCACACTTTATGACCTAGCGGTCACGCTCCGCTAACGCTGCGCTCTCTGCGGTTTTATAAATCAATATTAATTTCAGAAATTTTCGGAATGATAAATAATTGTATTTGTAGGGTGCTGTGACGCTTTGAGTGATTCATCAAAGAAAACTTAAGATTCATATTGAGCGTCACGCACCATTTCTACTGATAATCATGATTTTTTCTTGTCACAAGTAAATAAATGACTAAAATCAACAAATGCCAAGATTGTGCAGCCAATCTCGTACATCGAATTCAAGGTAGTAACCAAGGTTTATTGTGCAATCAATGTGGTGAATGGGTTCTAGTCACTACTTATATTCCAGAAATTAGGCGGGATGAAACTAGATATAAAATGTATTTGCGTTTTGCCGATTCTAAGAATAAACAGCACATCATAGCTTTGGCTAAAGCAGCAAATATTAATTTCTTACAAGCAAGAAAAATGATTCAAGAAGATAAACCTCTTATCTTCGGAAAATGAAGCTGTTGTGGTAGATAGAGCGAGGAAGGTATTTGACGATTTGTCGATAGAATACGAGATTAAACCACTATTCCCATATTAAAACTACGATAAAAATAAGCTCAGCTCGTTGTACTCAAACAACAAAATATGGTGCGTTAAACGAAATTCACATTGGTATGTTTAGCTCGCTATATAGTCGTGCGTTTAACACACCCTTGTATATTAATAGTTTCATCGAGCCTAATTACCAATCCCCCATTCCCAATCCCCAATTCCCAAATCCAAACTTAACCCATAGACATAATTGATAAAAGTTTACAATTAACTCATGTCACAATAGAGTTGAGGCATAAATACTCAGATATAAAAATCTATTAAGGAGAAGAGTTATGGTAGCAGTTACCGATAAAGTAGCGAAAAAACTCACCATGCAGACAGCGGAAATTGCTGAGGATACAACAGCAATTCGTTCTCTGGATTGGGATAGAGATAGATTTGATATCGAGTTCGGTTTGGAAAATGGCACTACCTATAACTCGTTTATCATCCGTGGTGAAAAGACTGCTTTGGTTGATACTTCTCACGAAAAGTTCCGCAAGCTTTATTTTGATACTCTCAACGGACTGATTAATCCAGCAGAAATTGATTTTTTGATAATTAGTCATACAGAACCCGACCACAGCGGTTTGGTTAAAGATTTTTTACAGCTAGTACCGGAAGTTACTGTAGTTGGTTCCAAAGTCGCGATTCAATTTCTAGAAAATCTGGTACACCAACCTTTCAAAAAACAAATCATTAAAAATAGCGACCGTTTAGATTTAGGAAACGGACACGAACTTGAATTTGTCATTGCTCCCAATCTACACTGGCCCGACACAATTTTCACATACGACCATAAAACGAAAATTCTCTTTACCTGCGATGCTTTCGGAATGCATTATTGCTCCGATGCTACTTTCGACGAAAATTTAGACGCAATTAGCGGTGAATATAAATATTATTACGAGTGTTTGATGGCTCCTAACGCTCGCTCCGTAATGTCTGCTCTCAAACGCATGGGTGAATTAGAAACCGTGGGAATGGTAGCAACCGGACACGGGCCGCTCTTATCTCATAATGTAGATGAATTAATCGGAAGATATCGCAATTGGAGTAAGAATAAAGCCAAAGCTGAGAAAACAGTTGGCATTTTCTACGTTTCTAAATACGGTGACAGCGATAAATTAGCTCAAGCATTAGCTAGCGGTGTTTCTAAAACCGAAATTGCTGTAGAAATGGTAGATTTGAGCGAAGAAATTGACTTACAAGAATTAAGAGAACAAGCAAGTCGGTTTACCGGAATTATCTTAGGAATGCCACCAGCATCCGATACAAAATTGCAAACTGCTTTCAGTACTATATTGGGTTCGGTCGGCGAAAAACAAGCAGTCGGATTATTTGAAACTGGTGGTGGTGATGACGAACCAATCGACCCAGTATTAGTTAAATTCCGCGAGTTGGGATTAAAACCTGCTTTCGGAGCCATCAAAATTAAAGAAACTCCCAACGAGATTACCTATAAGCAGTGTGAAGAAGCGGGAACTGATTTAGGACAATTATTAAACCGAGCCAAAAGTATCAAGAATATGAAATCTCTTGATGCTGACTTAGATAAAGCTTTGGGAAGATTGAGCGGTGGTTTATATATTATTACCGCTCAACAAGGTGATGTAAAAAGCGCGATGCTAGCATCCTGGGTAAACCAAGCTAGTTTCAAACCCTTGGGATTAACAATTGCAGTTGCAAAAGACAGAGCAATTGAATCCTTGATGCAGGTAGGAGATAAATTCGTTTTGAATATTCTCGAAGAAGGGAATTATCAAAGCTTGATGAAACACTTTCTCAAAAGATTCCGTCCCGGTGCAGACCGTTTTGAGGGAGTGAAAACCCAACCAGCCGAAAACGGTGTTCCCATACTCAGCGACGCATTAGCCTATGTAGAATGTGAAGTTGTCAGCAGAATGGATGCAGGCGACCATTGGGTAGTATACAGCACCGTAGATGCAGGAAAAGTCAGTAAAGCCGATGCATTAACCGCAGTCCATCACAGAAAAGTTGGAAATCACTATTAAGTAGTTAGGAGTGAGGAGTGAGGAGTGAGTAATAAGTAATGAGTAATGAGTAATGAGTTAGGAGTTAATAATTATTTCCCTCACTCTCTCCCTCTCTCCCTCTCTCCCTCTCTCCCTTTCCAATTACCCATTACCTATTACCAATTACCAATGACAGAATCAAAACCCCGCGATGTTCAAATTCTCCCCATTGCTACAGATACAACTATCATCCGTTCCCGTAGTTGGACGCGGTTAAGATTCGAGATAGAATACGCTCTTAGTAAAGGTACCACTGCTAATTCTTATTTAATCAAAGCCGATAAAACTGCTTTAATTGACCCTCCAGGGGAAACTTTTACAGAAAAATATTTAGATGCTTTACAACAAAGATTTGATATCACCAAGATTGATTATGTAATTGTCGGTCACGTTAATCCCAACCGTGCTGGTACTTTAAAAGCTCTACTTGAAATAGCTCCTCAAATAAAATTTGTTGCTTCTAATCCTGGAGCAATCAATTTACGTAAAGCTTTAGAAAATCAAGATTTACCAATCGTGGTAATTAAGGGAGAAGAAACCCTCGATTTAGGAAAAGGACATAATTTACAGTTTATTCCGACTCCCAATCCTCGTTATCCAGACCATCTTTGTACTTACGACCCGCAAACAGAAATTCTCTACACCGATAAACTATTCGGGGCACATATTTGTGGTGACCAAGTATTTGATGAAGGTTGGAAAATATTTGTTGAAGACAGACGCTATTATTATGACTGCTTGATGGCTCCCCACGCTCGTCAAGTAGAAACCGCTTTAGAAAAAATTTCTGATTTATCTTTGAGATTGTACGCTCCCAATCACGGTCCTTTGGTACGTGAAGGCTTAATCGATATAACAGAAGCTTACCGGGAATGGAGCAAACAACAAACCAATCAAGATAATAGCGTAGCCTTAATTTATGCTTCCGCTTACGGAAATACAGCAACCTTAGCTCAGGCGATCGCCAGAGGAATAACTAAAGCTGGAGTCGCTGTAGAATCAATAAATTGTGAAGCTGTTGAACCAGAAGAAATTAAAGCAGCAGTAGAAAAAGCATCTGGTTTTGTGATTGGTTCTCCTACCCTGGGAGGTCATGCTCCAACTCAAATTCAAACAGCTTTGGGAATTATCCTCTCCACAGCAGCGAAAAGTAAAATTGCTGGGGTATTCGGTTCCTTCGGTTGGAGTGGTGAAGCGGTAGATATTTTAGAAAGTAAACTCAAAGATGCAGGATTCCGTTTTGGATTCGACCCGATTCGAGTAAAATTCAAACCCGACGAAAAGACTTTGCAAATGTGTGAAGAAGCAGGAGTTGATTTTGCTCAAGCATTGAAAAAAGCCAAAAAAGTCAAAGCACCCGCTCAACCTTCCACAACTGTGGAACAAGCAGTGGGAAGAATTATCGGTTCCTTGTGTGTCGTCACAGCAAAACAAGGAGATGTTTCCAGCGCTATGTTAGCTTCGTGGGTATCTCAAGCTAGTTTCAATCCACCAGGTTTAACCATCGCTGTCGCTAAAGATAGAGCCTTAGAATCATTAATGTATTCCGGTAGCGGTTTTGTATTGAATGTATTAAAAGAAGGCAATCATCTAGGAATGATGAAACATTTTCTCAAACCCTTTAGTCCCGGTGAGGATAGATTTGCAGGAGTTGAAACCGAAGAAGCTAGTAATGGTTCTCCCGCTCTTACCGATGCCTTAGCCTACGTTGAATGCTCCGTGAATTCACGTATGGAATGCGGCGACCACTGGTTAGTTTATGCCACCGTCGATAACGGTAAAGTATTGAATAACGAAGGAGTCACAGCAGTACATTATCGGAAAACAGGAACGCATTATTAGGTCAAAGGTCGAAGGTAGGGTGTGTTACGGCTCGAATTAATTTGATTGATAAATTATACGTTTGAAAATGCCGTAACGCACCACTATGTGTAGAAAAATAATCAGCTTCTAGTAATTAGTAGGTTGGGTTAGGCGCAAAAATCAATTTAATTGATAACCGTAATTTAAAAAGCGCCGTAACCCAACATAACTTATGGTTAAAATATCGGAATTTTTAAAAGATAAATAATCAAAATTCTGATGTTGGGTTAAAGTCGGATTTATGTTTTTCGTTAATCATCAATTGACTTGTGCGACTTTTACCAAACCTACTATTGCGTCTAATAATTAATAAAATCAATAATAAACTTGTTTAAATGAAAGTTTTAATTACAGGATTTGAACCAAATGATAACGGTTTAAATGCTTCAGAAATAGTTGTAAAATCTCTCCAAAATAATCCTCCTCAAAAGCTTCTTCAATATATTAATTCTATTGAATTCAAAATTATGCCGGGTAATACTAATACCCTGGGAAATATAGTTGATAAAACTCTTCAAGAATTATCGCCAGATATTTGTATTGGTATCGGTCAAGCAAGAGGCTACAATAAAATAACTCTTGAGAGAATGGCAAAGAATCTCAGATATTTTGTTACCTTAGATAAAGCAGGAAATGCACCCAAAGGAACCTTAATTGCTGAAGATGCTCCTGTGGCTTATTGGAGTTCTTTACCAGACCAGGAAGGTTTAGTTACCCTGCTAGAAAATAATAATATTCCAGCTAAGATTTTAAACGATTGTGGAACTCATTTATGCAATCAAATTTTTTATCACTTCCTTCATTGGAGAGCAATTCAGAATTCTGATATGAAAGTTGGTTTTGTTCATATTCCAGCATTGCCAGAACAAGTTATTAAATACTGGCCAGAAGCACCATTTATGTCAATGGATATGACCCGTGAAGCTCTATCGCTAATTATCAGTAAAAATATTGAAACGATTAACCAAACTAAAAACAAATAGCAAAGGACATATTTTCATTAATTTTTATTAAATTCTTCCTTGTTTATTGTTCCCAAATTTAGCGGTTGTGCAGCACCTCCTTGTCCAAAGGAATCTAAATGATAATGCGATCGCGCATTTTTAACGACTTTTTTATAAGACGAACTTATAAATCAAATTCAAATTGAAGCGATGCTTTTTAAAGTTATGATTTAATATCAAAATTCTCCAGCCCTCTCCAAACAACTCACCAAGATACCCATTATTTTTCCCAAGTTATCAATATAATATTCTTGATTGTCAATATAAACGGTTTTTTCTTCTAATTTCAGAAACAACCAAGCAGTTCCGGTTGTAACTACTCCGTAAATCGTTGACAAAGGATTATCTTGCTTTTGATTAAAAATTTGTGCTGCGACCATTTCAGCAACACACTGTCCTATTCCCGAGGTAATTAAATCGTTTTTAGCTTCAACTAATGTGACCACGGGAGAACTTATAGCGTACATTTCCTCACTCAACGTAATCAAAAAATCAACGTAACCAGTTAAACCCAAAGAAATATCAACATTAAAAAGACTTCCAGAAAATAAACTGACTTTTCTAGAAAGAATCTTTCTAATTTCTACTAATATTGGAATTACCAACAACTCAGATTTGGCTTTTTCTGTACTTATTGCTCTAGCTAATGGTAAATATTCTTCTAGCAATTCAACTAAAGTAGCAGAAGGTTCTATGCTGCTAACATCTTTAAACAAGTTATCTGACTCGATTGTGGTTAAATCGAAGTTTTTCTTAGCTTTACTCAAATTGAAATTGTTGTAAACCATGTTGAATATTACTGTGGTTAAAAAATGCGTCGTAATTCAATATAATTGATGGTTAAAACACGGGAATTTATAAATAAATTATTTCAAGTTAGCTATAGCCAAAGCACGTATAATCAAAATCTTAATGTTGGATTAAAGTCGAATTTATATTCTTTGGTCAACCATTTATTGATTTTTGCGAATTTAACCCTGCCGACTATTACTACTAAATAAAATAATCATCAAATGATTTACACGACTTTAACCCAAACTACCAATAAAAAAAATCAAGCGTTCTCTACATTCACACTAAAAGTAATATCGCTAAAATCCTTATCTCCTCCACCATATAAGTCTTCAAAACCAAAGCTGTTATCAGAAACTTTTAAATGTTCTATTCTATCTGGATTCGCATTTCCGAAAGCAAAGTAAGCATTTAATCCACTTCCAAACTTATTATTATGCGGATTTTCGTTGATAAATTCTTCTACAGTACCGTTAGCAATCAAATATGGTGCTAAAAATATTCCTCCGTCAACTTCTGCTGTTAAATTATCATCATTTTTATCAAATTCTAATTCAGCAATTAGTTGATTAAACGCTGCTGCTTCATATCCTTGTTCTCCCGGTCGAATCTGTTGATTGGTAACTATATCAAATACGGTACCGTCTAAATCTAAAACTTGATAAAAACCGGCTGAATTACTGTAAGAAGCAGTACTATCAATTTCATCCAAAATCACCGAAACCTTTTCATCAACTTTATTATCTCCATCAAAATCAACGTTGCTCAGATTTATTATTCCATTTCCATTTATAAATCTATCTTCAAATACAGCTGCTTTGTGTAAATTACTTTCTTCTTCCCCTACTTCCTTATTTGATTGATTTTCTTGACTAATAGTATTATCAACATTACTCGGACTTGCAGGAATTGGAGATTGAGAATCAGCTTTGATAGGAGAAAATTCAACGTAATCAATACGAGCAAATTCACCTTTATCACTAACACCTTCAATTTTAAAACTATCTTCAGACTTTAACTCAACTTCCTCTATAGCGATACGACTAGTCTTAGAAGCCGGTTTTACCCAATTACTAGGTAAATATCGGTCAAAAACAAAGCTTGTACTTTCTTCCCCAACAATCAATTTAACTTTCGACCGACCGTCATTTTCATCAAAATAACCAATTTTTACTTGATAAATCCCTGGTTCACCATCAAATGTCCCCGTAGCAGAACCTTGATTCTCAGAACTCCCCTTAAGAGAAATATGTCGATGATCGCTAGCGCTAGAGTTTTTTACAATCTCAACTTTATAACCATTGAGAGTTAATTCCTCAGCTTCATAACGTAAAGGTTCGAGATTACCGTCACTCTGAGGAACTGGATTTACATTTAATTGCAAATCTTCAACTAATTTTGGTCCACTAATAGATTTATCCGCACCATTTTTATTCTGAACAATATTTCCACCTCCATCAGCAACCTTAAAATTAACGGTACGCTCTGATTCCCCATGGAATTGTGGAGAACGATTTCTAGCAAACCGAGAATTAGTAATCGTTAAATTTTCTCCCTGTTTTTTTCCAGCAATCCAGATATTTCCTGCTTGACGGTCAGCATAGTTATCAACAAAGGTTGTGTTGCTAATAGTCGATTTAGCCTGAGTTTTGTAATTCAGAACAATTGCTCCACCAATTTCCCCAGTCTTTTGAGAATTCGTCACCCGATTACCAGAAAAAGTCGAATCCTCAATCTTGACTCCACCTTTAACATCCGTCCATAAACCTCCCCCTTGAGATGTTGAGGTGTTATCAGCAATCGTGGAATCTCGAATTATTAAAGTGACAGGATTTTCTTCATCTCGATAAGACTGAACAGCTAAACCTCCTCCTCTTCTAGCCTTATTATTAATAATCTTGCTGTTTTCAATCACAATCTTGTCTTGAGAATATCCGCTGAGAAAAAACGCTCCACCATAATTTCCACCACCGACATTTCCCTCTGCAACAACATTACGAATCAGAGTTGTTCCACCAAGATTATCGCGTTTCTCAGTTCCGTTAGCTCCATCGGTGAAGATAGCTCCACTTCTACTCACACCCACATTATTCTTAAAGACCGAATCTTCAACTCTGAGATTGGTTAATAAAGTATAGACAGCACCATAGGTTCCCTTATTATTCGTAAAAGTGGAGTCGCGAATATCAAGTAAAGCATCTCCACCAACATTGCGTTTACCATTACTGTTAACAACAGTTGCTCCCTCTCCACCTCCAAAGGTGGAAATAGCACCAGCACTGAAACCGTCATTCGCGACCGAACCGTCATTTCCATCAAAAACGCTGTTGATTATTTCAGCTTTAGCACCGTAACCAACAAAAACTGCACCACCTCGTTCCCCAACATTGTTAATAAAACGAGAATTTTCTACCACCAAAGTGTTAGAATCTGCGAGTTCAATTGCTCCACCTCGTAAAGTTTTGTCGGGGTTCTTATCAACAGCTTTACCATTAGCAAAAGTCAGGTTTCGTAACACTACATCCGAGTAGTCATAGCTAACCTTGAGAATTCGCGTTTTCTTTTCACCACTAATAGTTAAATTAGGTGCATCAATCCCGTCAATAGTAAGACTTTTATCAACTACAAGCTGTTTTTTTAACCGAATAGTTTTATTAGCAAGAGATGAATCGAAGCGAATTGTGTCATCAGAATTTGCCTTTAAAATAGCTTCTCTAAGCGTTCCTTCTCCACTGTCAGCGGTACTAGAAACTTTGATAATTGCCATCTTTTCCAATGTTAAATTACATCAACTGGTAGAATACACTGGTCAATACAATTACAATTAAGCTACTTAGATGCTAACAATCTTTATTTAGATTTGCAAACTTAATTTGTATAAATAAAAAATAAAATTGCTGAGTACAATTACTAGTTTTTAATAAATAAGTATTTCAAATATATTAACTGATACTATAGTCGCTTTTATGCTATCGGAATGTTGACAACTTTATTTTCAATTTGTATTTGACAGCATCTGTAAATGAAATAGGATATATAAAATAGAAGCGGGGTCAAATAAACCCCGCTACACACTAATGAAAATCAGACCAAACATATAAGAACATCCGAATGTTTTAGTTATCAAGTTAAATGCTTAAATTTCAATTTTCCTTGATTTGATAAACAGTTTGACCTGTTTTTTCACAGCTTAGTCTAAATTCTTTCTATTCGGAACGGGAAGAGCATTAGGAACAGGTCCGTTACTACCAGATGTTAAGACTATGATTCTACCTTTACGGTCAAAACCATTTCTTCCGGGTGTTAATCTTACTGTTGCCAATTTGTATCCACTACCAATGATTTTATCAAATTTAACTACTGGATGATATACTCTACGTCGAAAACAACGGCGAAAACTGCGTCTTCCTTTCGCAGGTAAGAAAGATTTATTTCTGCCAATATTGTAATCAATTCCACGATTTGTTCTATTTAAGAGAGTGTATGAGAAGCAGCGTCTATGTCTCTTTGAGGATAGTTCTTCTGCAACCGCACTATCTACAAATACCATTCCTCCTAACATCGAAGCCAAAGCTGCACCACCGAATAAAATACCGAGTAAATTGGTTCTTTTTGTCTTCAAATTCATCACGTTCACCTTTAAATTTCAATTTATGGTGAATGAAAGTAATATTTAGTTGATGTACTAACTATTCCCTTCTTTCTTAATACCAATCTATCTCTTGAATATCAGTTTGTTACTTAATTATTTATAGGGGTTAAGAGAAAATGTAGTTAATTATTTGTAGATATTTATATTCTTATTTGTCATCTCATTTATTTTCCTCAATAATCAAAATATAGTAAATATATTTTGTTTAATGCTTTATATTTTCACTTACAAATAACGCTGCAACAAAGGTATATTAGAGCCTTTATTTCCCATAAATTAAGTACCCAATCGTACATAGTATATTCTTTCAGCTTTGTGCTTGCTTGTAAGCTACTAAACAGCGTTGTGTTTCTCTCCAAGCACCGGGAGTATTTTTATAGTAATTACGAAACTGATAGTAGAAATGATTCATATTTTGATAGCCTACATCAAAAGCAATCCGTTCAATAGAGTGATTGGTTTCTAAAAGCAAACGTCTTGCTTCCGCTATTCGACGTTCGATAATCCAATTATTGACCGTTTTCCCAGACAGTCTTCGCACTAAGTTAGTTAAGTAAGCTGAAGAATAACCTACTGATTGAGCGACTTCTTTTAATCCAATATTTTGATAATAATTAAACTCAATGAACTCAAAAACTTTACGCAGTCGGGGAATAGATGGAAATATATATTTAGAAGTATTTGATTCTTTACTTTCAGTGGTATTAGAGAATTCTCTATCTGCAAACCTAAAGCTAATAAGACCATTTTTTTTGCTAATAACCTCAAATCCTGCTTTTTCCAAGCATCTAATTAAAAGGTTTTTGGTTTGAGGGTTCTCATCTTTGACTAAAACATTAATCATTATCTCTCCTAATCTATGGAATAAATTCGAGTTTGTTCTAATGTTTACTACTTAAGAACAAGCTTGTTTATCCAAAATGTTGAAGAGTTTTTATAAAACTTAATGAAAAAATATGGCTGATTGCGCTATAGCGTGCAACCAGTCTTTAGATTAATAAATATTTTCACGACCAAAATTTATCGTATTTATAGCTTTCGATTTAGAAGCAGTAATTTTAACTATAATTTGGGTCACTCTTAGAGCAACCCAATCAATTATCTCCTTACAAAAATGTCTGTCTTTCTAAAAAGTATTTAGCCTCCATTTGATGATGTTTTTCTAATAATTGCTCTTCCTCTTTTCTATTTAATACATCTACATTCAATTCATCACTCGGTTCTGATTCTCTGTTTCCATCACCGAAATCTCTCGGATATCTATAGAATTCAAACGAACGAACGTAGAGGAACAACATTAAAAAGGCTATTTGATTCATTATTCCTTGCCTTCAAAAATTTTATTTTTCAGCAAAAACTAAGCGTTGAATTTTACAAACAATTACAACACTTACAGTTTTGCTATTTCTATTTACTTTCAACCCAATTAATTAAGGCAGACTTTTTTCTTCTTACCTTTATTTATAAGGTTCTTAGACTGTTAAAAATTTTTATCATCATAGGTCACTCTCCTGCTTCAATCAAATATGTAGCGCTCAAGAAGTTAGGAGTTAACCAACGATAAACGAGAAAGTCGCCAGTTTAATTCCACCTAAATTCTTTAATGCTTATATATAAATAGCAAAATAAACCTAAGAGTGCAACACTTTTAGGTTAGATTTTTCTTATTCAATTATTAAAAATACTTTGCGTTGACTACTTAAACTTAAAGTTGATATAGACCACGACTTTCTCGTTCCACATACATAATAAGAAAAAATTAATTAGATGTCAATATGAAATTTCAAGAACGTAATTTATCGCGATTGAACTTAGTACTCAACCGAATAAAACCAACACCAAAATTCACGAAGTAAGAGGGAAGAAAGAAGAAGGAAGAAGAACTCACGTTTTAAAACGTGAGATTGAAACAAGGACGTAAATATTCCCTTGGGCTACGCTCCTTAAAATATTGTTTTTTTCAATAATACCGTTTTAGACTCATAACGCGCATTTTTTAAAAATATATTACCTTCTTCCTTCTTCCTCCTAACTCCTTCCTTCTTTTATAAGTAATCCGAGATTGGTTAATATCTGTAGTGCTACCGAAAACCGAGCTAGCTCTGTTGGACTGAAACTTCTTACCAAAACGAAAGAATATATCGGAGCAACTGGTATATAGCAAACTAAAAACATGCTACTCCCAATTAACAGACACTAACCGTACCACTTAGACAGCAATAAGCAATGATAAACGAACCTACAACCAATAGGATTCCCACTATCAAGGTAAAATTAAGTAGATGAGGATTAATAAAAATGGTGTTGAGTTTAAATTCTCCACCATGGCAACTTTTTATCGCGATTAACAATATAAACTTTAACCCATCGAGTTAATTACACCATTTCAAATCCGCTTTTCTAAATACTGTCCAATCATCACCTGTTCCCCAGCACGAGAAATTACAGATTGACGGGTACGATATTTTTCTCCAATAAATTTAAGCTCTTCCTCAAATACCGAACCATTATATTCAGTTCGCAAACACAAAGTTTTCTCCGAGGGGAAGTGATATTTAGCGGTGATTGGTTTCGACGTAGCAAAACCTCGGTCTCGATACAATATATTCCCCAAAGCACCGAATAAAGTTGAACCCCGAGACTCTTTTGCTTTAGTTACAGCATTGGTACTATCCCAAGAAACTTCAGCACCGCAAGCCATAGTGGTAGAGTCATCTAATTCATGCATCCGCGCAAGTTTTTGCAGTTCATTACATCCCGCTTCCAAAAACCGAATTGTAATGATGCTCGCGACTTCCTTAGTCTTTCCATCCGGTAACGTGTAGTAACGTCGCTCCGAACTCCACGTACCAACTGATTCTTGAAAAAATTCTGCAATCAAAGTGGTTTCAGCTATTTGTAAAATTTTCGTTGGAGATGTCACTGGTTGTTTCCCTCATCAAGTTGAAACTCAATACACTATGTCTCTTGCAAATACCAGATTGCTTAACATCACTTAATGTTAATACATATTTTGTAAAATACTGATATTTTCGATACAATATAGCGCATCAAAATATTAGTTAGCACTAATTTTAAGAATAGTGTTGACAGAAACTAAGTTATGCAATCTGTATCAATAAAATGCAAAAATCAAAATCAAAATTTTTTATATCTTTAGACAGATTATGGGTTCGCTGAAAGATTAACTTTCTTGCACTCGGTTTATAATGACACCTAGTGTATAAAATGATTTGGGAATACAAAAAGAAGGGTGCCCGTCAAGGGTTGTTCAATACTTATTTGCCGATAATTTATCTTTGATTCGTTCTTGTTTGAATTGATATCGGTGGAATTAACTGCTTGCTGATGAATGATAGCAAGATTAGTTTTGTATCCAAGCAAAAAGATAAACTTTCCCTTCTCCCAAGACCTGGTTTTTATCAGCTTTTAGGAACAAGGAATGCAGGTTGAGCCATATTAAAAATTAGAGAGTAATGCACAATCAACGACAGCATTTCAAAGTAGGGAAAAAAACGACAGAAAAAAGTATTAATAATATAGATGCTGATTTTTTTCAAAAAAATGTAATTAGAAACCAGCTATTTATCAAAATTAAAAATAGTTTATTTACTTCTACCTCAATTTTATTCGCATCTTATTTAGCTATCGGTTTATTAAATACAAGTTGTAATTCAACACCTAAAGAAGCTGCTCAAGCAACATCAAAACGTAGGAATAGTCTAACTGCTGTAGACGCAGCGATTGCGAAAATAGGTAGGTTAGAAAAAGAACTAATATACACCGGAACTACCGTACCATTTCGGACAATTTCAGTGCGATCGCAAATTGAGGGACAGCTATTGACCTTGAACCTAGACCTAGGGGACAAAGTCTCCAAAGGTTATGTGATTGGATTAATAGATGATACTTTACTCAAAACAGCATTAAACCAAGCAGAAGCAGAACTTGCAGCCCTTAATTCAGAAGTAGCAAGAGCCAAAAGTCGAGTAGATAACGCTTTAACACAAGTAGAAAGAGCTAAATTAGAATTGCAACAAGCCGCTTCAGATGCTCAAAGACAACGAAAATTATTTAAAGAAGGAGCAATTGCTCAACAAGTAGCAGAACAAATCAGTACAGCAGCCCAAACAGCAGCAAAAGCATTAAAAGCGGCCGAAAAACAGGTCAAAACAGAACAGCAGACCGTCACCGCAACTCAAAGAAGAGTAGTAGCACAACAAGCAGTAGTAGCTCAAGCAAAAGAGCGAAGAAGCTATGCAAAATTAACATCACCAATTGCAGGTGTAGTTTTAGAAAGGATAATCGAACCGGGTAATTTAGTTCAACCGGGGAATGAGATTATCAAAATCGGTGATTTTAGTAGAGTAAAAATAGAAGTTCAGATTTCAGAATTAGAATTAGGAAAACTAGAAATCGGACAAATAGTAGAAGTTGTACTAGATGCTTTTCCCAATCAAAAATATATTGGTACATTAAAACGGATTTCACCAGCAGCAAATACAACAGCCCGTTTAATACCAGTCGAAGTAGTAATTCCCAATATTGATAGCAAAATTGGTAGTGGTTTACTAGCGAGAGTCAACTTTCAAGATACAGTCAAGCAGAAAGTAGTAGTACCAATTAGAGCAATTCAAACAGAAGCAGAGCAGAAATTAAATTCTGATTATCAAGGAAAGATATTTATTGTTGTAGAAGAAGAAAGCAAAAAGAAAGTAGAAGCAAGAACCGTTATATTAGGTCAAAAAGCAGATGGGAAAGTAGAAATTTTATCGGGATTAGAATCAGGGGAATCTTATGTAGTTAGGAGTAGTAAACCTTTAAAAAATGGAGAGAATGTACGTCTATCGATTATTTCAGAAACCAAGGAGAAGTGAATATAATTCGTAATTCGTAATTCGTAATTCGTAATATTGCCTTCGGCGACGCAAGCTACGTAATTAATGCCCTATAAATAAATTTAGAGGCTTCAGACCAATAAACATTTATCCGGCGAGGAAAACTTTTGTCAGGAAATTAATCGTGAAGCATAATAATTGAGTTGACTGATTTTTGATAATTTTTCTTTTTTTAAATTAAAAATTTCATCTAGAAGACAAAGCATTATATCTTTATTTATCAACAAAATTTTGCCCTGATATTTTAAAATAATTAGGATAAAGACATTTTGAATACAATGCCAACATGTACCACCTAAATAAAAAAGTGAGAAGTGAAAAAAGTCACGGTTTAGTCCGTAGAATTTACAACTTGCGATATAGTAAAGAATGCTCCACAAGACTTATAATACTTGGGTAATTACATAAGTTTCAGATATAACATTAATCTTACAAATTTCTGGTTGATGCCAGTAAAATAAAATTTATTTATTTGGTGCAAGGATTACTTTCAAATTAGTTGATATATTTATTTGTATTTTAATGGCTGTTTATTCTGACTTTTATATCTACTGATTATATAGTTGATTTAAAATCAATACCGACATAAATCAACTTTTTATTTATCTATTTATTAATAATAAATTTAAACAGAACATTGCATTGCTCAAAAAAAAAGAGACAAATTATCAATAAAAAGATGCCAGATAAAAAGGAGAGAAACAGACAAAATAATCATAATTTTTTCCCTTTAATCGCTTGTTTATTAAGCTTAGGACTTTTGAGTACAGGTTGCGGCTCGCTTCCCCCCGAATCTGCTGACGCTCAACCTCAACGTCGGGGAAGAGGAGGAAGAAAAGGTGGTGCAACAGCTGTAGATGTCGCTATTGCTCGCAAATCTTCATTAGAAAAATCACAATTATTAACCGGTACTACCACCCCATTTCGTACAGTATCATTACGTTCGCAAGTCGAAGGAAGGCTGTTAGGGTTGAATGTAGATGTTGGAGACAAAGTTAACCAAGGTCAAATAATTGGACAGATAGATGATGCTTTACTCAAAACTGCAATAAATCAAGCAGAAGCAGAACTAGCATCCCTGAAATCGGAAGTTGCACGCATCAACGCTCAGATAAGTAATGCTCGTACAGAAGTAGAAAGAACCCGGTTGCAACTCCAACAACAACAAGCAGATTCCCAAAGACAACAGAAACTCGCAAAAGAAGGAGCAATCGCCAAACAAGCTGCCGAACAAGCTCGTACAGAAGCACAAACAGCCGCTCAAGTACTGCGTGCTGCGCGTGAAAGCGTTCGAGTACAACAGCAAACCCTGGCTGCGGCTCAAGGTAGAGTTGTAGCTCAACAAGCAGTAGTTGCAGAAGCTGTAGAAAGACGTTCTTATGCAAGACTAATGTCACCGATTACTGGCGCAGTTTTGCTAAGAGTAACCGAACCGGGGAATCTTCTCCAACCAGGAAATGAAGTATTACAAATAGGAGACTTTAACCAGGTAAAAGTAGAAATTCAAGTATCCGAATTAGAACTAGCAAAAGTCAGAATTGGGCAATCCGTACAAGTAAATTTAGATGCTTTTCCCAACCAAACATACTCCGGAAAAGTTAGCCGTATTTCTCCAGCAGCAGACCCAACTGCTCGATTAGTACCAGTAGAAGTAGTTATTCCGAATAAAAATAGACAGATTAGCAGCGGTTTATTAGCAAGAGTTAACTTTGAATCACCACGACAAGCAAAAGTTATTATCCCTCAGACAGCCTTAAACAAAGGACAAATATTTGTTTTAAATTCAAACTCTTCACAAGCAAAACCTACAGTCTCAGCCAGAAAAGTAACTGTGGGAAAAAAGGTTGATGGTAAAGTCGAAATTTTGTCTGGATTGCAACCCGGAGAAAAATTTGTAGCTCGTAGTGGAAGACCCCTCAAAGATAATTCAGTTGTAAGACTTTCGATTCTTTCTGAAAAAACTGAATCAACTCCAAAAAAAGAATAATTGATAGTAGTTACTTGATAACTGTTAACTGATAACTGTTCACTGAAAACATGCAGGAAATCAATAAAAAAAGCGGATTTAGTATAAGCGGTGTTTCCATCCGCCAGCATATAGGTACCTTAATGCTGACATTAGCAGTAATCGTTATAGGTGTCTTTTTCATCCTGAGATTACCAGTCGATTTATTGCCATCAATTACCTATCCCCGGATTGGCGCACGTTTGGAAGCACCGGGAATTTCCCCACAGGTAGGAGTTGATGAAATTACCAGACCCTTGGAAGAAGCTTTTGCTGCTACAGAAGGCGTGATTCAGGTATATTCTCAAACTCGGGAAGGAAGAATAAGTGTAGATATGTACTTTCAACCGGGGGGTGACATCGACCAAGCCCTTAATGATGCAACTGCTGCATATAACAGAGCCAGAAGCCGATTACCAGACACTCTCGAAGCACCACGTATTTTCAAATTTGACCCTTCTGGACTACCTATTTACGAATTTGCTTTAACTTCACCTGTTTTGAAAGGTGTTGATTTACGTGTATTTGCTGAAGAAGAACTTGCTCGCGAACTTAGTGTAGTACCGGGAGTTGCAGGGGTAGACGTATCGGGAGGTCTTCAAGAAGAAGTTAGGGTAAATATTGACTTAAATCGTTTACAAGCTTTGGGTGTAGGTTTAAATGACGTACTTGATGAACTCAGAGACCGCAATCAAGACATTTCCGGAGGAAGAATTTTTGGTGAAAATTCCGAACCATTAATTCGTACCGTAGGACGTTTCCAAGATGCTGAAGAACTCAAAAATCTCTCCTTTGAAGTTTCTTCCACCGATAACACCTCACCAACTCGTCGAGTTTATCTGCGAGATTTTGCTCAAGTGATAGATGGTTCCGAAGAACAGCGAGTCTTCGTTTTACTCAATGGTCAAGAAGCCGTAAAACTCAGCATTCAGAAACAGCCGGATGCAAATACAATTAACGTTGTAGATGATGTCAAAAAGCGTTTAGAACAGCTAAAACAATCCGGTATAGTTCCAGAAGGAACGGTTATAACCACAACTTCCGATGAATCAAAATTTATCCGCAACTCCATATCTAACGTTACAACTTCCGGTTTAATTGGTACCTTACTGGCTGGGGTAGCTGTTTTATTATTCCTTGGTTCCATCCGTCAAACAATAATTATCATCTTAGCAATTCCCTTAGCAACTTTAGCTGCAATTATTTTGATGGGAATATCTGGTTTATCTCTCAACGTTTTTAGTTTGGGAGGTTTAGCTTTAGGTGTAGGAATTGTGGTTGATAACTCCATCGTCATGTTGGAGAATATTGCCGAAGGTGCGGGGATGACTCCGGGTGAAAATACCAAAACTCGCTTGAGTCCCTATCAACTTATTAATCAAGCCGAACAAAGTAGCAAGGAAGTTGAATCAGCATTGATTGCTTCCACCAGTACAAACTTAGTTGCAGTATTGCCATTTATATTAATTGGTGGCTTTATTTCGCTGCTATTTAACGAATTAATTTTAACAATCAGCTTTTCTATCGCAGCTTCTATCTTAATAGCAGTCACCGTCGTACCGATGATGACATCTCGATTATTAGCTTGGAGATGGTCGAGTCAGTTAAACGAATTTTGGGTATTGAGTCAGTTTAATAAACGTTTTGCAGACGCTACGAGAGCATACGGTAATTTTTTAGGGAAAGTGCTGCGTTTTCGATTGTTAGCGATTGGATTGGCTATATTAATTTTTGGTGGAAGTAGTTTGTGGATGATTCCCCAAATTCCCCAAGAGATTTTACCCCGTATCAGTACCGGACAAGCCAGATTATTCGCTCAGTTTCCTCCCGGTACACCATTAAAAACAAATCAAAAAGTCATGGCTGCGGTAGATGATATTTTACTCAAACAGCCAGAAACCGAATACGCTTTTACCACATCTGGGGGTTTTCTATTTGGTACTAGCACTAGCGAAAATCCACTCCGGGGTTCGAGTACCATTACTTTAAAACCCGGAACCAATATAGAAGCTTATGTAGAAAAAGTTTCTGCCGAATTTGACAAACTTAATTTAGCAGGAATTCGACTGCGTATCCGTCCCGGTGCAGTTCGGGGTTTAATATTAAGTAATTCTCCCGTGCGCGGTGCAGATGTTGATATCATTTTGCAAGGAAACGATTCTGACTCCTTAGAACAAGCAGGTCGTCAAGTATTAGCGGCCGTAGAAGAGCAAGTACCCTTAGCCAGATTCCGTCCCGATGCTGACCCCCGTCAACCAGAAATTCAAATTCTTCCCGATTGGGAGAGAGTTGCGGCTGTAGGATTAAACGCTCAAGAAATTGGCGATACAATTCAAACTGCAATTGAAGGAAGTATTCCCACTCAGCTACAGCGAGATAATCGTTTGGTAGATATAAGAGTCAAGTTAGATGAAGACTCGGTTAAATCTTCTTCCGAACTTGCAAGAATACCTTTATTTGTTGATAACAATCGTCAAGTACGCTTAAGTGATGTTGCCGATATTGTTGACGGAAAAGCACCTGGAGAAATTCAGCGGATTAACCAGCGTCAAGTTTATATTATTGCCGGTAATTTAGCTGAAGGAGCGAGTTTGAGTGAAGCGACAAAACAGGTGAATTCAGTACTTGCTAGTTTGGATTTACCGTCGGGTGTTTCAGTATTGCCCAGTTCATCATCAGAAGCTAATCAGCAACTGCAAAATTCATTGAAATTATTGGGAGGATTAGCTGCTTTTCTGGTATTCGTAGTCATGGCAGTGCAGTACAATTCTTTGGTAGACCCGTTAGTTATTATGTTTACAATTCCTTTAGCATTAGCTGGAGGTATTTTAGGGCTTTACATTACTCAAACAGCCATTGGTGCAACAGTTATAGTTGGTGCAGTATTGCTAGTCGGAATTGTCGTTAACAACGCCATTATTATGGTAGAGCTAGCAAATCAAATTAGAGAACAAAAAGGAATTGACCGTCAAAGCGCGATTCTGCAAGCCGCACCTCAACGTTTGCGTCCGGTATTAATGACTACGATTACCACAGTTTTAGGAATGTTTCCCCTAGCATTAGGAATTGGAGAAGGTTCGGAATTTTTACAACCCTTGGGTGTAGTAGTATTTTCCGGATTATCTTTAGCAACGCTTTTAACTTTATTTATAATTCCCTGTTTTTACATTCTTTTACACGACTTGTTTTCTGGGAAATTGAGTCGAGTAATAAGTAATAAGTAATTGCTTAAAAATTCAGTTTAGAAGTAGAAAATTATAAAAAAATAGCTCTCTTAAAGTAGTTATGTAAGATTAATATTTAATACCAGCTTTAATTAATATATAGCCAGTAATTTAGATTAAAAAAAAATATTTTTACTAAATATTCAATTTTTTATCACTCAAATCCTTCTATATAAACTATTTCAGTCGGGTTTTAATATTAATTTATCATAGTCACTCTGGGAGAGGCAAAAAAATTAGGTTTTTCAATACTTAATATATTAAAAATACAATAAATACTTATCAAATGATAAAAATAATAGCGCACATTGACTCGTTGGTACCGCGAATTGAACTAACGCTGCGCTTGATTAGATTGCGTAGAGACAGGCTAGGAAATTGATTTGTTAAAACCTTAAGTGCTAAAGCCTGCCTCTACGCCGCTACGCTAATCTAATCATAGTTCAATTCTGAAATATAAAAAGTCTTATCAAATAATTACGAAAAATTTCCGCAAACTGGTAAAGCACTATTAGTTTATGAAAAACTTAGTTAAAAGTAACCAGTCCGCACAGCAGATGCATCCACTACAATGAACTCTAAAAAAGATATTAAAATTTTAACAGAATTGCTAAACATAGAAGAATGAAAAGTTATTTCATATAGCCAATATAAAGCAATTAGAATAATTTTAAAGACTGAATCAATAAAAACGGAAAGTATTATACTAAAAAAATTACGAATAAAACCTGCTGAGCAAGTATTAGATTCTGATATTCATAGTGTAGTTAAAAAAGGATAAGTGACTACAGAATAAATAGAAAGAATGATTTTAGACGCATCAAAAATCTTATTTTTGACAAAACCATCAGACCTAAAAAGGCTTGGTATTGATGAAATATCATTAGTCAAAGGAAAAGGCGATTAATGTATAGTTTTAGTCAATTTAGACAATTCTAAATTACTAGTACACCATGGTTTAAATAAAGCAACTATTAGAAATGGCTGAAAAGTCTAGAAAATCAAACTTTTTACTTCTTCTCTTGAAAAGTTGCTCATGGGGGAAACCCCCAAGACCCCACTTTATGTCCTAATGTCCCTCCGGGACACGCTGCGCTAACGCTACTTCTTACTTCCGCAAAGGGGTACTAGCAATAATACCCCGAAGTTCATAGGGAATAATTATAAAATTACTTGATGCGTGGGGAGAAGAGGTTTTAGAGTAAATTGAAGAAGTAAGTATAGAATTATGGTGCTTATTACAAAAATTTAGTTTACGAATTAATTCCAAATGCTCAATTTGTCGCCGAGAGGTTTTATGCTATGACCCAAATAAATAATGAATTAGATTCACAACAAAAACGAGAAAAATTAAAAATAAAAGATTACATTAAAAAGACAAAATTGCAATTAGATAAAAAAGAATATGAAAAAGCACTAAATGCATTAAAAAAAAAGTAAATATCCTTTATAAAAAACGAATCAAATTTGAATGAATAAAAAAAATAAACTTTTACATGTTAAATGGGAGCATCCCAATTTTGCAAAATTAAGATTGTGATTGTCATTGCGTTAGCGGAGCGTGTCCGATAGGACATACGAAGTGAAGCAATCTCAAAGTCTTGCGATGAGCCACACCCTTCGGGTGAATGCGTCGTTCCACTCGCAATGACAAATGATATTTTTACACATTTGGGATGCTCCCTGTTAAATAAGTATCTCCAATTATTAATTTTATGCATAAATTAAAAAAAGGTATGAATTATTTTTAATGAGATAAACGATTGGTTAGCGGGATTATTTAAACTAAGGATATGGCTATCAACAGCGAAAGAAAATGTTCCAGTTAGTCAGAAAACAATTTACGAAAAGCTGGATAAAATTGTCCCTTACTTTGATAACGGTACAACCAGTGGTGTCGTTGAAGGTATTAACAATAAATTAAAGCTTATTAAACGGTCGGGATATGGATTTAGCAACTTTGATAAATTTAAAATTATAAGCAAAATTACTTGTAGTCAAAGTCTCTTTATCCCTTATTATTTTCCATATATTATACATTTATTTTATTGAGCAATAACCAAATTAATCTTTACCCCAAACAATCTGAATAAAATCAAAATTCTCTCTTGCTAATCCTTCCTCTGCGCTCTCTGCGTTCTAAAAGGGTTTTTTATTCCGATATGAACAGATTTAACATTACCAACTACCAACTACCAATTACCGAAAATAAACTTTTAAAATAAACATAAATTGTTGAAAATAAATTCAGTTTTTTTTTGAGGATTCAATTAATACTATTTTGCGGAGATGAGGACTGTTTGTATTTCCGCGACGTGCTAAAGCAGAAGCAAGTAAAAGCCTCCAAGCAGTTAAAGATAAAACAGAAACATCAGCTAGTTTGAGAAAATTTTTGACCTTCTTTTGCTTTAATGCGACTAAAGCCCAATGCAATTTTAAATAACCTTTAATATCTTCTAAATCAGGTATTTCCGAGCGATGCTGTTCATCAACTAAAGCGTAAATCTTTTCCTTCATGGAAATATTAGTATTTAGACGCTTTTTCAAAAATATTTTTTGGTCATATCCTCCAGACCAAATTGTTCGGTAAGCCAAACATTGATTTAAGAAAATAGCATCTCCAAATTGAGCAATCCGAATCCAAGAATCAATATCATCGCAGCCAGTTAATTTTATATCCCATCCACCACTTCTTAAGAAAGCTTCACGGGTACAAGCGACCTGAACCGGAGTTCCAAATGGTAATCTTTCCAACAACATCCCATAATGAATATCCGCTTGAGGAATATAAAAAGCTTCACCCGGACCTAAAACAGGTGTACGGCTGATTTCAACTTCTAACTCCGAAACCTGAGATGCAACACAAGAGACTATTACAGCATTTTCGCACAGTGCGATCGCACTGTGCATTTCCTCCAGACAATTGCTAGCAAGATAGTCATCATCATCCAAAAATTTAATCCACTCACCCTTAGCTTGAGAAATTCCAGCATTGACCGTAGCAGCATGACCGGAATTAGTCTTATTACAAATGTAAACTAAGCGCTGCTGTTGTTCGGACGGTAACTGTTCCCTAAAACTTTTGACATAATCAGCAGTACCATCAGACGAACAATCATCAGCAACAACAACTTCACACTCAAGAGTCTGTAACAGAGCAGAATTAATTGCTCGTTTGAGTAAATCTAAACGGTTATAGGTTGTAATCACAACGCTAAATTTCATACATCTAAGACTCTAACTACAGTCTCGCTAACTACGGTTGGGTAAAAATAAATTCTGCTTCATCCAAAAAAATCTGGCAATATTTAAAATAATGGCTTTAAATTAATGGACTAAAACATCGATATAGATTTATTATTGGTGATCGTGAGATTTGAACATAACCCATAACGACCGGGATTAAAACCCACGAGTCGTTATCTCCCCGACTTGATACGGGGAAGGTAAACCCTTATCGGAGAAAACGAAAAAATGAACGTACAGCAAATAATCCACGACATAGAAGCCGAACAATTAAAAACAGACCTACCAATTATTTACGTAGGCGATACAGTAAGAGTCGGAGTAAAAATCAAAGAAGGCGAAAAATTTCGCGTACAACCCTATGAAGGAGTTGTAATTTCCAAGCGCAATGGTGGTATCAACGAAACTATAACAGTTCGTAAAATATTCCAAGGTGTTGGTGTTGAAAGGGTTTTTCTCCTGCATTCTCCCCGAATAGATAACATAAAAGTAATGCGTCGCGGTAAAGTACGACGTGCCAAACTTTATTATCTACGAAATCGCGTTGGTAAAGCTACTCGCATTCAACAACGTTTTGACCGCTCTTTGTAAATCAAATGAGTGTCTTTTCTTGGACGTGAGTCAGCGCGTTGCGGAGGAACGCGATGGCGTTAGCGTTAGCGTCTCCCGAAGCAGGATACCCGCAAGGGCGAGAATCTACTTTTGATAGCGGCATCTACCGCCGCTCCTTATTAATTTCCATAAAAAAGGTACTATTAATGTTATTATTGGGTTAGACTATAAAAGATTGCTGAAACCAGCAGTTATCAAATAAGCTTGTGCGCTCTTAGTTCAGTTGGTAGAACGTAGGTCTCCAAAACCTAATGTCGGGGGTTCGAGTCCTCCAGGGCGCGCTCAAAAATAAAATTCAGCCCGGAAGCTTTACAGTACTGCTGTTAAATCTCGGGTTGATTTTGTTTTTATGGCAGCTTTATATATTTTATTTATAAATAATGGTCTAAATTAAAGCTGTTACGATTAAGTGGAGACCAACGCGAATAAAACAAGGATAGGGGGAGAGTAAAGACAGTGGCCAAAAAGAACGAAGCACAAATACAAGAATTGGATAGTGGGTTTAGTGTCGGCAACTTCTTTAAGGGAACTAGAGAAGAGTTTGATAAAGTCGTTTGGCCAAGTCGAAAACAGCTCGTCAGCGAATCAGCAGCCGTGCTGTTGATGGTAACCCTTTCCGCTACAGTCATATTTTTCGTAGATAAATTCTTTGCTTGGGCAGCAACAGTGATATTCAAATGAATTCTGCAACAGACGAAGACCGTAATTCGCCGTTGCAGTCAGAGGAAATGGATGCACCATCAAACGATAGCGTAAAGTCATCTCGGTGGTATGCAGTGCAAGTCGCCTCTGGCTGTGAGAAGCGTGTGAAAACCAACTTGGAGCAGCGTATTCAAACTTTCGATGTCGCTGACAAGATTATCCAAGTCGAAATACCACATACGCCAACAGTTAAGATTCGTAAAGATGGCAGTCGTTACAGTACAGAAGAGAAGGTATTTCCTGGCTATGTACTGGTAAAAATGCAAATGGAAGATGATATATGGCAGGTAGTGCGAAACACTCCTCATGTAATCAACTTCGTAGGAGCAGAACAAAAACGCGGAACAGGTAGAGGTCGCGGTCACGTGAAACCGTTACCGCTTTCTCGTAGTGAAGTAGAAAGAATCTTCAAACAGGCTACCGAACAACAAGAAGTAGTCAAAATTGACATGGCTGTTGGTGATAAGATAATCGTACTTTCAGGTCCATTTAAAGATTTTGAAGGTGAAATTGTCGAAGTCAGTCCGGAAAGGAGTAAGCTCAAAGCATCGCTTTCGATTTTCGGAAGGGAAACGCCAGTAGAATTGGAATTTAATCAAGTAGAGAAACAAAGCTAGTAAGAAATGGCGAAGAAAGTAACAGCGATTATTAAACTGGCTCTGCAAGCTGGGAAAGCCAACCCAGCACCACCGGTGGGGCCTGCTTTAGGTCAGCACGGTGTGAACATTATGATGTTCTGTAAGGAGTACAACGCCAAAACAGCCGATAAAGCTGGGATGGTAATTCCTGTAGAAATTTCGGTATTTGAAGACCGGAGTTTTACATTTATTTTAAAGACTCCTCCTGCATCAGTCTTGATAACCAAAGCGGCCAAAATTGATAAAGGTTCCGCAGAACCGCAGAAAGTCAAAGTTGGTTCCATCACAAAAGACCAATTGCGAGAAATCGCCGAAACAAAAATGCCCGATTTGAATGCTAACGACATTGAAGGGGCTATGAAAATTATTGCGGGCACCGCTCGTAATATGGGTGTAACCATTAATGATTGAGAAGTTTATAGGTTAAAGGTTAAAGGTTAAAGGTCAAGGGTCAAAGGTAATAAATTTGGTCAATGTCCTTTAGGAGTTATGAGTTAACAACTAACTACTAACCACCAATAACCAATCCAAAATCCAAAATCCAAAATTATTTGGGGGAGAGAATGAATCTCGTTAACTACCCCAGGAGGAAAAATGGCAAATAATAAATTATCGCGTCGGATGAAGACGCTGCTGGAAAAAGTCGAAGATAGAGACTACGAACCAATAGAAGCTTTAAGCTTGCTCAAAGATACAGCAACAGCAAAATTTCCCGAAGCAGCAGAAGCACATATTCGTTTGGGAATTGACCCTAAATATACAGACCAGCAGTTGCGGACAACAGTAGTACTGCCAAAAGGAACCGGACAAACTGTCAGAGTGGCAGTAATTGCACGAGGTGAAAAAGTCGCGGAAGCAAGTAATGCTGGTGCTGATGTAGTAGGTTCCGAAGAATTAATTACCGAAATTCAGCAAGGAAGAATGGATTTCGACAAGTTGATTGCGACACCCGACGTGATGCCACAGGTAGCAAAACTTGGTAAATTATTAGGTCCTCGTGGTTTGATGCCATCTCCAAAAGGTGGAACCGTAACAACCGACCTTGCAGCAGCAATTGAAGAATTCAAAGCAGGTAAATTAGAATTCCGAGCCGACCGTACGGGTATAGTTCACGTAATGTTCGGTAAGGCTTCCTTCACCCCGGAAGACTTATTGGTCAACTTGAAGGCTTTACAGGAAAGCATTGACCGTAACCGTCCTTCAGGAGCAAAAGGTCGTTATTGGCGTACCGTTTATGTATCTGCCACTATGGGACCATCTATTCGAGTTGATACCAACGCTTTACGCGACATGAAGATAGACTAATTAGGATTTTGAATTAAATCAAAATATTTAGTAGTGTGTTTCATGTATTCCGACGGTTTCGTTTTCCTATAAACGTCGGGAGACGTAAAATTTTACGTCTCTACATGCCGTAAAAACTAATGAATAAAGACTATTAAACTCGTAAATTCTTGCTTGTCTAATTTTCAGTATCAATTTACGTTAATTCAAAATCCGAAATTGATTCAGTCGAAAAAAATTGTTTGACTTTGACCAATGCCGGAGTTATCATTTGTGAGTTATGAGTTTTAAGCGAAATAGCTTTTAATTCCTAACTCATAAATCCTAACTCTTAAAAATAAATAACAGCCAGAGACAGTAGGTGCTTGAATTGGTAATCCAACTCGGCTTAATTTCCTACCTAGGTTTACTATCCAATTGCTTCTCATTTCCAACCGTAACGGTAAAGATATGATGGTAAGAGGATATTGTGAAGACGTAGAGAAGCGTTTTTATAGATGTTAAACCTTGAAAAAATCTTGATTAACCCTGGCTGTTGCAGTCAGGGTTTTGTTATTTAAAAGGTCGATAAAAAACCGCACGGGAGGTGAGATGAAATGGGTAGAACCCTAGCGAATAAAAAAGAGATAGTCGCCGACCTCAAAGGACTTTTAGACAAATCAAGTCTTGCAATAGTAATTGATTACGAAGGTTTGAGCGTATCGGAAATAACCGATTTGCGTAATCGGCTGCGTCCAACTGGTACGGTTTGTAAAAGAACCAAAAATACCTTGATGCGTATTGCTGTTGAAGAAGATACTCAATGGCAGCCAATGACGCAGTATCTTCAAGATTCTTCTGTCTTCTTGCTAGTTGAAGAAGAATTAAAAGACGCTATCACCGCTTACGAAGCTTTTCAAAAAGCCACCAAGAAAACAAAAATTCGTGGTGGAGTTCTTGAAGGACAAGCTTTGAGTGTTGATGAAATCAAAGCACTCAAGGATTTACCTTCCAAGCAAGAGCTTATGGCTCGTATTGCTGGTGGTATCAATGCAGTTGCGACCAAATTGGCTACAGGTATCAACCAAGTACCAACCAAATTGGCTACAGGTATCAACGAAGTTCCGAATTCTTTGGCACGCGCAATTCAAGCAGTATCTCAGAAAGAAGAATCTGGAGAATCTTAGGATTTTGGATTTTAAATTTTGGATTTTGGATTGTGTATAAACAAACCTATTTCTAATTTTGAAGGTTCAAATTTTAAGAAAATTTTTGAATTCAAAACAACAACAGTAACAACAGGAGTAGAATTATGTCTGCAAAAACTGATGAAATCATGGAAAGCTTGAAGTCTTTGAGCTTGCTTGAAGCTTCCGAATTAGTTAAGCAAATTGAAGAAGTATTTGAAGTTGATGCTTCTGCTTCCGGTGGTGGTGGCATGATGATGATGCCTGGAATGATGCCAGGTGCTGGTGGTGGTGCTGCTGCTGAACCTGAAGAAGAGAAGACTGAATTTGATTTGGTATTAGAAGACGTACCTGCTGATAAGAAGATTGCTATTCTTAAAGTTGTACGCGGTATCACCGGCTTAGGCTTGAAAGAAGCTAAAGAAATGGTAGAATCCGCACCTAAAGCAATCAAAGAAGCTATGGCTAAAGATGCTGCTGAAGATGCTAAGAAGCAGCTTGAAGAAGCTGGTGCGAAAGTATCTGTTAAATAGGTTAGAGGTTAGAGGTTCACGGGGTGACAAGCACCCCGAAACCTTTGTCAATTCGATGTTTTTAGCTTAAAACCTTATAAACAAATTGAATAAGAATGATAATCATTCTAGTGTGGAGTGATGGGTGGTCGCTTTGCGACCACCCACCGCTCCGACTCAACACATCTAACTGTCAATTGATTTATTTTTGATAAGAGATAATTTTGTGGTAAAAAAAATATCGGTCAAAATGAGCGAAAGTTGCACCGATAAATGAAAATAATAACATTGTATGAATCACATTTTAAACAATCATTGACAAAAGCTCAATATAAAACGTTAGAAATCTTAATTTGGTTGCTTACAGTTCAAAAAACTGTAAAGATAGAAAGGCTAGCCGCTTGCTTCCCTTTACCGATAAAATATGAAAGTCGTCGAAGACATATTCAAAGGTTCTTAATTTTATTTAGCTTTAGTTTACCTTTGTTTTGGTTCCCAATAGTTGAACAAATTATTCAAAAAGAATTTAAATCGAAAAGCCGTTTAATTATAACTTTAGATAGAACTCAATGGAAAGAGAATAATGTTTTAGTTATAGCTGTAATTTATAAAAAAAGAGCTATACCAATATATTGGAAACTTTTAGAAAAAGATGGTAGCACCAATTTAAGAGAACAGCAAGCTATTATTAGACCAGTTTTGCGTCTATTTAAAAACTATGAATTAGTATTTTTAGGAGATAGAACCTTCCGGGGTATAGAACTATCTTATTGGTTAAAAATTCAAAAACTACCTCGAAAAATATATTTTATCTTTCGTCAAAAGCAGACTACGCATTTAAAAAAGCATAAAGGAGAATATCAAAAACTAGCGGAATTAGGAGTAAGACCAGGAACTAAAGTTTTATTCTCCAATATTTATATGACTAAAAATAAAGGATTTGGTCGTTTTAATTTAGCAGCATATTGGAAGAGAAAATATAACCAAAAAACAGAAAAAGAACCTTGGTTTTTACTAACAAATTTAGAAGATTTTGAAGAAGTTATAAAAACTTACCGTTATCGCATGGGTATCGAAGCAATGTTTAAAGATTGCAAAACTGGCGGTTATAATTTGGAAGGAACTAAGGCTAATAATCACCGTTTAACTAACTTGATTTTACTTATTGCTATAGCTTACACAATGTCAGCTTTGAAAGGTCAATTAATAAAAAACAACGGGATTCAAAAATATATCTCTAGACTAGATGAAGCCAAACGTTCATCACGAAGACATAGTAATTTTTGGCTCGGTATTTATGGTGATTTATGGGTAATTGCTTGGGAATTTTTAATGGATATTCTTCAAGATATGATGAATATTAATCGTCATAAACTTCCTTTTTATCAAAAAGGGTTAAGAGCAATGTCAATACTACAAAATATATGATTTTAAATTGTAAAAATATTTTTTACTTATTATAAAAAACCTTTTAAAATCAGTTGTCAATATTTTCTTCAGGCTTCCTTGTTGAAAAACAAATCAACCTGCCAATGCAAGAGAAGGAGAAACCGCTTCGCGGTTTCTCCTTCTCTGATATGATAATTTTTCATTTTTTTCTCATTATTGGGACACTTTTTCGGAACTCGTTGTTGCATCTATTCCTTGCTGTGACTGTTTTTCATTTCTCTTGTCACCCCTTGAAGGTTAGAGGTCAAAGGTTAAAGGTAATAGAATTAAGTTTTAATCTTTGAGTGTTAACTGACATTACTCAACGGCTCTGCATCAGTAGAAACTGAAGGCAGAGCCGTTATTGTATGTATTATCAGATTTTATTATCCAAATAACAGCTAACCTTTCACCTTTAATTTTTTATTTCTAGCCTTTTACCTTTGACCTCTAACCTCTAACCTTTAACCTGTATTAATGTAAATCCGCATCCCAAACAGCGATATAAACTCGACCTTCTCGATTACGCTGTATTATTCCTTTTAAATTTCCGGTTTGAAAAGAATGTTGATTAGATTGGCGCTGATACACTCGCTGCAATCCTTGTTGAATGTCGCCGTTGATATTACCTTTTAACATTCCTTGTAAAGTATTTTGCATTGCGTTAACTCCGACGGATTGAGCTAATGATGCTTCTGTTTGTCGCAATTTTCCCGATTGTCGGTCGAATAATAAGCCTAGGTCTACTTTATTAGGTTGTAATTTATAGAGATAGGCTCTCGTATTCCATAAACCTGGGGAAACTTTGGAAGGTTCTCCTAAAGTTGCTTTGACTTGATTTTTGGAAACACCTGTAGAAAAGATGGGAAAACTACTGTTTTGATTGTTATTCGGAACTGCTTTTGCTGTTTCTTTCGGTGTTGGGGTTGGAGTAGGTATTGGTTTTGGTGTGGAAATTATTTGTGGTTGAGTAGGGGGTGTAAAGTTAATTTCGGGTTGTTGATTTTCTTGTTTTGGTTCGGGTGTTGGTTCTGGTTTTGGTTCAATGATTTCTACTTCTTGTTTTGGCGATACACCTTTGGTGTCATGCTTTGCATATCGCATTTGGTCAGGTTGTGTTTGTGATGGAATTTGAGCTTCTGGATTTGGGGTTGCTGGAATTTGATTTTGATTTAGCGAAGGTTGGTTAGAAGAGTTTAAATTACTATTACCATCGTCATTAATAGATTCTGGTGGAGAAGTTTGAGATACAACTAAATCTTCTTCGGGTTTTTGACTATTAAAATTAGCGATCGCCATTCCTCCAATTAATCCAGCACCCAGTAAACCAGCGAAAATTAAACCTGGTTTTAACCTGTTTGTAGAATTTTGAGAATTTGAATTTGAACTTGAATTTGAGCTTATATTATTTTGAGAAATTCCGGCTGCGGGAGATAATGCGACTGTTTTTTGAGTTTGTTGATTATTTTGATTATTCAATCCGGGTGAAACAGTATTAATTCCACTATTAGACTCCAAAGCATAAAGCATCTTACTCGCAGTGCTGAAGCGACTACCTATATTGGGATTAATTGCTTGATTGAGAACTTGTTTGAAAGAATCTGAAATTCCCAAAACATCACTTTCCCAAATTGTTTCTCCAGTTTGCGGATTCGTTCCCAATTCTTGAGGATGTTTCCCGGTTAATAAATAAATAGCTGTCAAACCCAAACTATAAATATCGGTAGCGAAAACAGCACGTCCCACAGCTTGTTCGATTGGCATATATCCTGGAGTACCAATCACCATCGATTTTGTTGTATTACCGGAAGAATTGATTGCAGTACGAACCGTTTCTTTAACCGCACCAAAATCAATTAACACAGGTTTGCGATTGGAACTACGAAGGATTATATTATCGGGTTTGATATCGCGATGAATAATTCCCTTTGAGTGAACGTATTCTAAAACCGGTAACAAACTGAGTAAAATTTCTTTAACAGCCTCTTCCTTCAAACATCCTTGATTTTCAACAATATCCGTTAAAGTTTGTCCTTGAATCCATTCCTGAACCAGATAAAATAAACCGTCTTCCGAAAAATAAGCAAAAAGATTGGGAATTTGCTCGCTACCTTCACCGAGAAATTCTAAAGTTGCTGCTTCTCGTTCAAATTTCTGCTGAATCTTCTGATAGGTCTTTGGTTCGTCCGCGAGTGGTTTTAACTGCTTGATGACACAACGACGACGAGAAGGAAGATGAGTATCTTCCGCTAAAAAGGTTTCACCAAATCCACCAGCACCTAACACCTGGATAACTTGATAACGATTATTCAGAAACTTTGTTGTCATGCTGCTTTTTAAAGAGTGAACAATATATCAATCGATGCTGCGAGTCACTATTTAGCCAATATCTAATTTATCTCAATTGTTCCGACGTTGTTGGTAGTCGAATTTATCCCGGTTTGAATGCAGGATTATTTTGTGCGGAAAGGAAATCCTGTATATTGATTTTTATAGTTAAAACCCTAGTGCTAGAGTTTGATGAAAAATTTAACTGAAATGGTCGGTACAACCCAAGCTGCTCGTTTGTTAAAAATTTGTACTCAAAGAGTGCGACAATTGCTGTACGAAGGAAGAATTATCGGAGCAAAAAGGATTGGTAGATTTTGGAATATTCCAATATTCACCGGAATGCCTAAAATAAAAGAAGGGAAACGAGGTCCGAAAGGAACTTGGAGAAAGCGATTAAGCTCGACACAAACTTTTATCCACATCAATACCCATAAAATTAGAGCAAATAAAGACAATGGTACTTATGAGCCTGTGATTCTTGTTAAATCGGGTTCACGAAAGATTGATGCTCATCATGTAAAAATACATGGAGCTTGTGAAATCATCTATAGTGTTGATTGTTCTTTAGGTTGTGGAGCTAGAGTTTGGGTTGCAGCAGATGCGGATGTAATGGTCGAAGCTTCTGTTTTTAGTCAGGTGCCGACGTAGTTGTAGTTCAGATATTTTTAGCTTTTATGAATGCTTGATGTGAATTAAAATTTCACTCGTTTTCTAGTTTCTATCCTACAAAATTGCAGTGGGGTAAACTGACGTTTTATTGTATCGACCAAATTTTATTTATAATTAAACCGTATTTCTATAATCTAAGTTCATTTAGAGAATTTTGGACTGCTTCTCTAATACTCCGCAGTGGGTCTTCATTAAGTGTTGAAATTGCTTCTATAACTTGATTTACTACATCTTGAGAACAAGATTCTTTTAGATAGCTTTTTATTAAACCTAATGTTCTTACAGTCTTTAGACGAACATCAGGCATATCACTTTTTAAAACTTCAATCAGTGCATCTACAGCATTTAATTTAAGTAGAGAAAAAGCAGCTTTGTTTTGAGTAGATTCGTCGCTATCTTGTAAAGCTTTAATCAGAGGTTCTACAGCTTTTGAATCTCTTAAATTACCTAAAGATTCTGCTGCATTCCAACGAGTTACACGAAATTGACTGTCTAAAACATCAATTAAAGGTTCTACTGCTCTCGTGTGATTAATCCTTCCTAAAATACAAGCAGCCAAAGCTTGAATCTGAAAAATATCATCTACTGATTTTTTATCTGACTCAGAAACTTGAAGCAAATCAATCAAAGGTTCTACAGTTCTTGAATCTTTGTACCACATTAATCTATAAGTGATACTAACTAATTTACGATAAGATAATTCTTTCTCTACCTGCTGTAGTTCTTTTAAAGTAGTATCTAACAACTCAGGATTATACTTACTTAAAACTTGAGCAACTTTTACTTCATCTTCTCCTAAGAATAACCTTTGCTGCACTACTTCTTCTGTAATGTAGTAAGCTCCTGTTTCGTAACATTCAGCAATTACCTGTATCATTTTCGTCAAGCTAGAACAGAAAATATCATGAGAACCATCTTCTATGAAGTAATAAATTACTGGTGATTCCTCTTGCTGTTCGTCACTGCCAATCACAAAAAAATTCTCTATTGTCTTGGAAAGTTGCTCATGGGGGAAACCCCCAAGACCGCACTTTCCGCTCCTTCAAAGAAAATTGGAAAATAATACTGATTCCAATATTCTTCTGGTTCATCATATTCATCATCGGTTGAATAAGTATCGGCATTCAGCTCGTATTCTTCTACTGCTCTTTCTAAAGGTAGAAAAATAAATCCTGACCCAGGAAGAAAATAATCAAAAGTAGAGCCATTCCGCCATTGATAAAGCTGGTAAACTTCTTTGGGTAATCGAAAAGGTATATCTTTTAGTTTTTCTTCAATTTCCTCTTCGGTTAATCCGGGTTGTAATTGAGATGCATATTCTGGTCTGTTTCTTTCTTGCCAAGCCAGAAATTTATCCAACGAATCTCTTAATTTACTCATATATTAGCTATTTAAATTATTAAATCGAGTTTCCCAATCTATAAATATAGCAATCATAATTTAGTAAGTCTTTATTGGGTTACTCTATGAGAAACCTCCGCTTACACTATCGTTCAAGCAAACCTACAATTGACAATATACTTTGCTTTGTTGCCAACAAAAAACTATGACTGGTCAAGAGCTATTACAACTATATGCTGCTGGAAGAAAAGATTTTATTAGAATTCAACTCGAACCAGGTACTAATTTAAGTGGTGCAAATCTAAATAATGCTAACCTTTGTGATGCTAATTTAGCAGAGGTTGATTTTACTGGAGCTAATTTACAAGGGGCTAATTTACAGAATACTGATTTATCCTTTTCTAAATTGATAAAAGTAAATTTTAGAAGAGTTCGTAGGTTGGGTTAGACACGGAAATAAATTTTATTAGCAATAGAAACTTTAATTATCGTGTCGTAACCCAACATTAGGATTGTGGATGAATATTGCAAAATACCGATAAGTTAATGTTGGGTTACGGTTCAAATGTAAGTTATTTGTTGGAATTGATATTTGTTTGTGAACCTAACCCAACCTACGAGCTACATCATGGATTAATTAGGGAACACAGAACAAGTAGTAAAAATATTATTCGTGATTAATCTCGATTAAATTTTAAAGCTCTCAATCTTTTTTATAGTCAGATTTTCAAGATTGCGAGCAATATAGGAAAAATAATTGAAACAACTATAATATAGCTAAATAAAATTTTCAAATTTGAAAATACTCCATTATTAATATCTCTCTCCATCTCTTCCCTCTGCGTCCTCCGCGCTCTAGAAGGGTTTTTTAAATCAATAATTTTTACAAAAACAGAACTAATATACTCATCCCTATCTAAAAAAAGAAAAACGGCAGAGAACCTAAATTCTCTACCGCTTTCTAATTCTGAAAATTTTAGATAACTACTATCCAAAATTCAGTTTTACTAACTATTAACTTTCAACAGCTTCTTGCAAAGCATCATCTTGTCCGCTTTCGCTGTCTTCTTCTTCAGTCTTTTGAGAATGAACGAGGATATTACCACCTTCATCCACATCAACTACGGCTGTATCACCTTCACCAATACGTCCGGAAAGAATTTCTTCTGCAAGACTATCTTCCAATAAACGCATGATTGCTCTACGTAAAGGTCTTGCACCGTAACTCGGGTTATAACCTTCTTGTAGCAATCGCTCTTTGAAACGGTCGCTCACTTCCAACCTGATACCTTTCTCAGTGAGTCGTCCGAATACTTCCTTGAGCATGATGTCGGCAATTAACATTACCTCTTCACGGTTCAACTGACGGAAGACGATAATTTCATCCAGACGGTTGAGGAATTCAGGACGGAAGTACTGTTTGAGTTCTTCGTTAACCAAAGATTTAATCCGGTTGTATTGAGATTCACCAGCATCTTCAGCAAACTCGAAACCAATTCCACCGCCACCTTTTTCAATTACCTTGGAACCGATATTAGAAGTTAATATCAACAAAGTATTTTTGAAATCTACGGTACGTCCCTTAGCATCAGTTAATCTACCGTCTTCAAGGATTTGAAGCAGCATATTAAATACATCGGGGTGCGCTTTCTCAATTTCGTCGAATAGCACTACCGTATAAGGTCTGCGTCTTACAGCTTCAGTTAATTGACCGCCTTCGTTGTATCCAACATATCCAGGAGGCGAACCAATCAACTTACTGACGGTGTGACGCTCCATGAATTCGGACATATCCAGACGAATCATTGCTTCTTCCGAACCGAAGAAGTAAGAAGCCAAAGATTTTGCTAATTCGGTTTTACCTACACCAGTAGGCCCGGAGAATACAAAACTAGCAATCGGTCGGTTGGGATTCTTCAAACCAACGCGAGCGCGACGAATCGCTCTGGAAACTGCTTTCACAGCGTCTTCTTGACCAATCAAACGCTGGTGTAAAGTGTCTTCCATGTGGAGCAATTTCTCGGATTCGGATTCGGTAAGTTTGTTTACCGGAACTCCAGTCCAAGAAGCCACAATGTGGGCAATATCTTCTTCGGTAACTACGGGTTCTTCACCGTTACCACCAGAAGTACCAGCCTTACTTTGAGCGATGGCGCGGATTTCAGCTTTGATTTCCATTTCGCGATCGCGAAGTTCGCCAGCTTTATCAAAGTCCTGGGAACGTACTGCATCATCCTTTTCTTTAAGGATTTTACGCAGTTCTTTATCTAACTCTTTAGCTGCGGGTGGCAACTGGGAGTTAATTAAACGAACCCGAGAACCAGCTTCATCAATTAAGTCAATTGCTTTATCTGGTAAATAGCGGTCGCTAATATAGCGGTCAGATAATTTAGCTGCTGCTAACACCGCTTCATCAGAAATTTTTAATTTATGATGTTGTTCGTAACGGTCGCGTAAACCGCGTAAAATTTCAATAGTTTCATCTACTGAAGGTTCACCTACCATAACTGGTTGGAAACGACGCTCAAGCGCTGCATCTCGTTCGATGTGCTTGCGGTATTCATCAAGTGTTGTAGCACCGATACACTGCAATTCACCACGAGCCAAAGCAGGTTTTAGTATATTTGCTGCATCAATAGCACCTTCAGCCGCACCAGCACCGATTAAGGTGTGTACTTCATCAATTACTAAAATTACATTTCCCGCCTGACGGATTTCATCCATAATCTTTTTCAGGCGTTCTTCAAATTCACCCCGATATTTAGTTCCTGCAACCAGTAAACCAATATCAAGAGTTACTACACGTTTTTCTTCTAAGATGTCAGGAACATCTTTATTACCAATCCGCTGTGCTAGTCCTTCAGCAATAGCTGTTTTACCAACACCCGGTTCCCCAATTAATACGGGGTTATTTTTAGTTCTACGACCTAAAATTTGGATTACTCGCTCAATTTCCTTAGCACGTCCAACCACGGGGTCGAGCTTGCCATCTAGAGCCATTTGGGTCAAATTAGAACCAAATTCGTCTAGAGTTGGAGTTTTGTTACGTCCGGATTGACCGGTAGAAGTAACCTCAGCGGTTTCACCAAGCATCCGAATAACTTGGGTTCTGACCTTGGATAGGTCTACACCAAGATTTTCAAGAACTCTAGCTGCCACACCTTCTCCTTCGCGGATTAAGCCCAACAGTAGATGCTCGGTACCGATATAGTTATGACCTAACTGGCGAGCTTCTTCTAAAGACAGTTCCAGAACTCGTTTTGCTCGCGGAGTAAAAGGTATCTCCACGGCTACAAAACCCGAGCCTCGACCTATAATCTTTTCGACCTCGATTCTGGCATCTTTAAGGTTAACGCCCATTGATTTGAGCACCTTAGCCGCCACGCCAGTTCCCTCGCCAATCAGACCTAATAGAATCTGTTCGGTGCCAACAAAATTATGCCCAAGACGGCGAGCCTCTTCTTGAGCAAGCATGATTACCTTGATGGCTTTTTCTGTGAAGCGTTCAAACATAAGGCATTATTCCCATCGCCTGCGTCGTGCCGGTACGCTGATTTTAGCACAGGCAAATCTAGTGGGTGTCGCCTGGTAATCATTAGACATCCAATTTGATGGAACCCACTTGCTTGGTAAGAGTTACATATTAAAAGTTACTTTTTCGTAGTCCGCGTACTGAGGAGAGAAATTAAGTGCGCTATTTATCTTGACTACAGTCCATCCACACTGAGAACCAGCAATTTACACAGCTAATTTCCAACCATCACTAATATCAAATTTAATAAAAACCGTCAAGAAGATTATGAACTTTATAAAAATCCTTTATAGTTAAATCAAATATCATTTAATTATTAGTAGTAATAATTTTTAAACAAATTTTAGGAATTGGGGAATTGGTAATTGGTAATTGGTAACTGGTAACTGTTCACTGTTCACTGTTCACTGATAACTGTTCACTGTCAATTCCCAGCGTGATTTCTGCAAACCTTGAAATACACTGCTTTCCCACTGGGTTAAAATTTCTTGAAATTCTGGTTTGTCTATTCCTCCTAACCAGAGAATTAAAGCGTCTTCTCCGTTGTCTTGGTAATAACGTCTTCTTTTTCCTGCTGTTTTAAAGCCAAATTTTTCGTAGAGGGAAATTGCTGCTTGGTTGGAAGCTCTGACTTCTAAGGTTGCTCTTTCTAAATAACGTTTTCTAGCTGTCTTGATAAGGGAATAAAGTAAAGCTGCTCCCATTCCTTGACGATGATATTCGGAATCGATTGCCAAAATTGTAATATGAGCTTCTTCTAATATTGACCAGAAACAACCCATTCCTAGAAGTTTTTCGCCGTTTTTCTGGGAAAATAAACCTTGTATCTCGCTATTCGGACTGTCAAGCTCTCTTTGATAACCTTCTTTCGACCACAAGCCGTTAAAACAAGCTTTATCTAGCTCCAGTATTGCAGCCAGGTGTTGGTGGGATAAAGTTTGAATTTTAAGTTTCGATAAGTCCACTTTTATTGGATATAGTACATCGTACTTTGTACACTGAGATACGGGCGATAAATGTCGCCTAGAACTCAAACATTTACAATTTATATCGTTATGGTCTCGACTTACCCGGCTGGGGTTCAATCAAATGGTAGTAGTTATATACTATCTTCGAGCAATCAAGAAAAGGTTTCACCAAATCAATCGCTTCTACCTTTAACTGCACGAGTTAACAAAAATGACAATTTGGAAATTGGGGGTTGTGATGTCATTACCCTAGTCAAGCAGTTTGGCTCTCCACTATATATATTGGACGAAGAAAGTTTACGAACTGCTTGCCGTCAGTATCGCGATAGTTTTAAGCAGTACTACAAAGGTGAATCTCAAGTATTGTACGCTTCTAAAGCTTGGAATTGCTTGGCTGTATGTGCCATTGTGGCTGGTGAAGGTTTAGGAATTGATGTCGCTTCTGGTGGTGAATTATTTACAGCATTGGAAAGTGGTGCCGATGCCGATAAGATTTATCTACATAGCAATAATAAGTCTCGGGATGAATTGATTTTTGCTGTGGAATCAGGCTGCACTATTGTGGTGGATAACTGGTATGAGTTAAATACTTTGGTAGAGTTAGCCCAAAGCGGCTATTCCCAACATGCGCCATATAGGATTATGTTACGTTTAACTCCTGGTATTGATTGTCATACCCACGATTACATTCGCACCGGACAGTTAGATAGTAAATTCGGTTTTGACCCCAATGCTCTTGATGATGTATTTGAAAAAGTTAGTCAACAATCTTCTTTAAACTGTGTTGGAGTCCACGCTCACATTGGCTCGCAAATCTTTGAGCGTCAACCACATCAAGATTTGGCTGCTTTGATGGTAGAGTGGCTGAAAAAAGCTGCTAAGTATGGAATACAAATTACAGAATTAAATGTTGGTGGTGGTTTAGGAATTAGATATATAGAATCCGATGACCCCCCAACTATAGAAGAGTGGGTCAAACCAATTTGTGAAGTAGTTGAAAAAGCCTGCAAATCAGAAAACCTTCCCTTACCAAAATTATTGTGCGAACCGGGACGCTCTTTGATTGGTACAACCTGCGTCACAGCATATAATATTGGAGCATCCAAAGAAATTCCCGGAATACGTAAATACATAGCCGTAGATGGAGGAATGTCGGACAACCCGCGTCCAATTACTTATCAGTCAATTTATCGAGCGGTGGTAGCGAACAAAATGTCCGTACCATCTACCGAGACAGTCACAATTGCTGGTAAACATTGCGAATCGGGAGATATTCTAATTAATGATGCTCAGCTTCCACCAACTGAGTCGGGAGATATCCTCGTAGTCATGGGAACTGGTGCATATAATTACAGTATGTCATCCAACTACAACCGTTTACCTAAACCGGCAGCAGTTTTAGTTGGAAATGGTGAAGCTAGTTTAATATTGCAACGCGAGTCATATCAAGATTTGATTCGTCAAGATTGCTTACCAGAACGGCTGAAAAAAAGCTAAAAATAGCGATTCGATTCGTCAAATATTATGATGTCGGTAAAGGGTAAGGTAGCATGAAGTCTGGAAACAAATTGACTTCTTTTATCAAGTGAAGGTTGATAAATACTAAAAAACCTCGCGATATTAATCCTCCTGAATCAAGCCAAACATCGGATTTATCCCACTTGAAAAGAAGATGGTACAATTAACCAACAAAGCAAGCAGTGCAATAAATGTACAAGAATAGTTTATAGCTATAAACATTCTTCGTCATATTAATTAGTTTGTATAATCGCAAAAATTAATTGTATTCAAAGATTTGAGCAAGGGATGACATCCCTAAGTTTATGCTCTTTGATTGAGAAAACTTAGAATCTACGCGATTCACATCGCGGGACATGTCAAGCTGATTACTTCATGCTACTATGCCCTTAAGTTGCCCGAGCGGGCATCTATGTTATTTATAATTTGAGTAAAATATCCTTCAAACAAAGCGCGTAATCCAGATGTCATGGGGAATTTTTTAAAACAATGGCTGACAAACCTAGCATGGTCGCAGCCCTTGTTAAAGACTCTGGATATCATGTTAGTGCTGGCGCTAACATATATGATGCTAGTAATTATCAGCGAACGTCGCACGCTATGGATGGTGCGAGGATTCATAATGTTGATGCTAGCTTCGGCAGTAAGTGACTTTTTTGGGCTACGACTGTTAAACTTTGTATTGCAAAGCCTAGTATACGGTTGTGCTGTAGCGATGGCCATAACTCTTCAATCAGAGTTCCGTCGCTTTCTCGAACAGTTAGGACGTGGTGAATTTCGGCAATTGTTCCAAACTTCAAGTTTAGCGGTGCCGAAATCGTATAGTGTAATTGATGAAATTGTTGATGCGGTTAGAGAACTATCAAAAAACCGGATTGGAGCTTTGGTGATTATAGAAACCACTGGACCAATTGACGAACGCGATTTTTCCGTACCGGGAGTAAAGCTGAATGCTGAAGTTTCTAAGGAACTGCTGCAAACTATTTTTCAGCCAAAAACTCTTTTACATGATGGTGCAACGTTAATACGTGGTTCTCGGATTGTATCCAGTGGTATAATTTTACCGCTTTCGGGACGTACAGCTTCTCGACAATTAGGAACGCGACATCGGGCCGCGATGGGGATTACCGAGCGCGTTGAAAATTGTATTTGTGTGGTTGTATCGGAAGAAACAGGTTCTATTTCTTTAGCAGAAAGGGGAACTTTGAATAGGCCATTAACAATCACGAAGTTGAGAGATTCCTTAGAGACTTTATTTTCTCCATCTGTAGACAGGGAAGCTGTAGCACCCGGTTTATTTAGTTTGGGTCGTCAAATTCGTGGGAAATCTACTGCATTAATTTCACGTTTACTCGGTTTACCATCGACCGCTTCTCGGGACAAAAAATGACAGCACAATCACCAAATCTAGAATATTTACCAAGCGATTTAAACAAGGAACTATTACCCCAACATGTAGCGGTAATCATGGATGGTAATGGTCGGTGGGCTAAACGTAGAGGTTTACCGCGAATTATGGGTCATAAGCGGGGAGTTGATATCCTCAAAGATTTACTTCGTTGCTGTAAAGATTGGGGAATCAAAGCTTTAACCGCTTATGCTTTTTCTACCGAAAACTGGGGTAGACCCCAAGAAGAAGTTGAATTTTTGATGACTTTGTTTCAAAGGGTATTGCGTCAAGAACTGCGAGAAATGCTTCAGGAGAATGTTCGGATTGGTTTTGTCGGGAATTTACAAGCTTTACCGAATGCTTTACAGGCAGAAATTAGCCGCTCCATGGAAGAAACCAAAGATAATCGCGGAATTGATTTCAACGTCGCGACCAACTATGGGGGAAGAGAAGAAATTCTTCAAGCTTGTCGAGAAATTTCTAAAAAGGTGGAGCAAGGATTAATTAAATCCCACGAAATTGACGAAGCGATATTCGAGCATCATCTTTACACTAATAGAAACAGCGACCCCGATTTAATTATTCGTACCAGCGGAGAAATGCGGTTGAGTAATTTTTTATTATGGCAAGTAGCTTATTCAGAAATATATTTTACCGATACATTGTGGCCCGACTTCGACCGTAGCGAATTTAAAAAAGCACTATCAGCCTATCAGGAAAGAGATAGGAGATTTGGGAAAGTTTAAATTAGGTAATGGGTAATGAGTAAGGAGTAATAAGTAATGAGTCGAAAGTAAGGAGTAGTGAGTGAAATAAGAATTCGTTCTAATGATTTATTATTTATTAGCTCTTTAATTTACTAGTTTTTAAGCTATTCATTCCTATACTAAATTACTCTTTGCTTATTATTCATTGTTTAAATTTGGTAATTGGTGATTGGTAATGAGTAAAATAAGAATTCGTTCTAATTATTTATTATTTATTAGCTCTTCAATTTATGGGCTTTTAAGCCGCTGATTCCTATCCTTAATTACTGATTACTTTTTACTCGCTACTCATTACTCATTACTCATTACTGATTACTCATTCCCTATGGTCCTCCAAAAATTGCTTCTTCTACATCTAGACGACTGAGGGAATATTTAAAGGAGCGCTGGATATCTTCTTCATTTTCTCCAGCATTTAAATATCTGACGGTAACTTCTTCAATATCAAGCCAAACTTCTGCTTCCCAAGCTGGTCGCTGTATTCTCCATAGATGTAGCTGTTTCTCGTCTTGTTGACAGCCAAGATTTTCTAGCCACTGCTCAATTTGAGGAAGGGGATGATTATACAAAGGTGTTTCTGAATTTAAAAGATACATGTTTGGATTTTAGATTTTGGATTTTAGATTTTAGATTAAATCAGTTAAGAGTTAGGAGTTAGGAGTTAGGAGTTAATAATTTTTTCTTCCCCTTGTTTCCCCTATTCCCTATTCCCTATTCCCTATTCCCTATTCCCTATAATTAATTACTTGCTGCTGGATAATATCTGGTTGTTCTATATTTGTTTGAAAAGCTGCTTCACCTCTTGTTAGACCTACTGCTATTACTAGAAGTAAACATCCAATAAAGGTTAATCCTAAGATGAATAAGACGAAAATCTCACCGGATGAAAGGGGACGGTCGTAAGGGTCTAGGTAAGCTGATTTTGATGAATAATTTTTTCGAGATACTGGACGGTTGAGGTCGGAGGGTGGTTGAATTACTCCGAATTTGGAATAACCAATTGTGAGGTCGTAGGTTAAACGTTTTTGGGGATTGCTGAGGGTTCCGTAAGCTTCGTTGAGTTTTTGGAATTTAACGGTAGCAATATTTTCTGGTAAATCTGTTGTATCGGGATGATAGCGTTTGCTAAGTTGTCGGTAAGCTCGACGGATTTCGATTACCGAAGCGGCTGGATGTAGACCTAGTAAGGTATAGTAGGTCGGTTCTAGAGCTGCTGATTTGTGTCCCATTTTGATTCACGGCTGCTTTTAGTTACCTTACAAACAGTTTTTTCTCATATTTTAAAACTATCTTTTCGCAGCAAGGCACTTTCATCTAAATAATTCTCAATATTTAAGCAAATTAAATAAATATTTGTAAATCTACACTTGAACACTGTTTTAATTACAATACCGCTAGGTCAGGTTTTAATCAATCATCTGAGCAGGTCTTGACGAGGTTTAAAGGTTTCCATTGCACGTAATTTTTGATAAAGTTCGCGCTCTTCGGAACTGATATTTTTAGGACTGGGGGTAATTATTTGAATTTCTACGAGTTGATTTCCCCGTTTACCTTTTTCGTTGGGATAACCTTTACCTTCTAAACGCAGTCTTTGACCTGACCTGACTCCTGGGGGAATTGTCATTTTGACTAATCCGTCTAAGGTTGGTGCTTCTACTTGTCCTCCTAATACTGCTTCACAAGGGGTAATTGGTACTTGACAAAATATGTCGTTGCCATCAAGTTTAAAAATGTGATGGGTTTGTACGGTAATTTTTAAATATAAATCTCCGCCACCAATTCCTTGATTACGCAATCTGATGGTTTGTCCGGTAACCATTCCTGGTGGCATATTAACTTCTAATGAGCGTCCGTCTTCAAGACGAATTCTTTCTAAACCACCTTGATAAGCTTTCTCTAGGGGTAATGTTAATCTGGCTTCTATATCCCGACGGTTGGGACGTGTTGAGTTTGGGGTATAAGATACTTTTGTTCTGGGAGTCCGAAACGGGTCGGTTTTTGTACTGTTAGTGGAGCCACCAGTGGTTTTACTTCCTTTGTTTTTGACACCAAATACTTGGTCGATAAATGTATCGAAGTTATCGTATTTAGCTGGATTAACGTCTTGAGTACGGTTGGTTTGAGTGGGGGTTTTACGTGAGGAAGATTTTGAGCCAGCAAAGCCGTTTTGCTTCCAAAAAACGCTGAATTGGTCGTATTGTGAGCGTTTTCCGGGGTCGCTTAATACTTCATAAGCTTCGTTTACGTCTTTGAATTTTTCTTCTGCGGCTTTATTTCCAGGATTGAGGTCTGGATGGTACTGTCTTGCTAATCGACGATAACTTTTTTTAATTTCGTCGTTTGGAGCATCTTTTGATACTTTTAAAATTTCGTAATAGTCTCGAAAGTTCTGCAAGTTCTGCATAGTAAGTTAGTTATAAGAGAAAGTAGCTCGGTTGATATAGCGTTAGGTAAAGGTTAAAGGTTAAAGAATTTGTTTCAGTATTCATTCATTTCTTAACCACCATTACGCAGTACTATGAAATTAATAATTAATATAAATTCTATACGAACAATTTGAATTAGATAGTCAGCTTTTCAAGGTTTTGAATATGGAATTAGGCATTAAAAGTAATAAACAATGAGAGTTTCTACATGTGGGTAATTTACATTTAATTTTATAATTTACGTTGGTAAGTAAGAGTAAAAAGTTTTTTATAGACTTGGGGAACAGGGTTTGTATTTCTAGTTTTTACTCTTATCTAATATTAAAAGCCGGATTATTTGATAACTTTATTGTTAGTTAGCTAGGAGCGGGATTAACCGCCCGTATATTAGCTTATATTTACTTATATGCTGCTAATCTAAATAAATTTACAACCAATCGTCATCCTCATCATCCCAATTATCTCGGTAGCTGGGTTTTGATGGTTTGCGTGAAGAATAATCTTTGTCGTAGGAAGGATAGCTATTATCTCTTCCATTTCCACGTTCTGGCTCTCTCCCATAACCACGTTCTGGTTCTCTTCCATAACCACGTTCTGGCTCTCTCCCATAACCACGTTCTGGTTCTCTCCCATAACCACGTTCTGGTTCTCTTCCATAACCACGGTCTGGTTCTCTCCCATAACCACGGTCTGGTTCTCTTCCATAACCACGGTCATAATCTCTGTTACCGTAACCTCGGTCGTAATCTCTGTTACCTCTATCGGCTCCTCTACCGTAGCCCCTATCGTAAAAATCGTCGTCTTCTTTGTCCCCAATAAAGATGTCGCGGATGGTACCGAATAAATCGTCTTCTTCATCGTCAGCATAATACTGACGTACTTCTTTGTTTAAATCGGATAGTGCGTCTTGTAAATCAGCGTATGCTTGGTCAATTCCTCTTTCGTCGTTTTCCTTTAAACTATCTTTCAAATCTCGGGAAATGTTATCAATTCGCTGACGACGATTGCGAGCAAATTGCATTCCGAAATCTAAAGCGACTTCTCGTAACTGCCTTTCGGCTTGTAAAATTAATGCTTCGGAACGGGTGCGTTTTTCAACTTTTTCTTTACGCTGTCTGTCAACGTCGGCAAATTTCTCAGCATCTTGAATTGCTTGCTGAATCTCGGCTTCGCTTAAATTGGAAGCTCCTTGAACTGTAATACTTTGCTCTCTTCCGGTAGTTCTATCTAAAGCAGTTACCTGCAATATTCCATTAGCATCAATATCAAAAGATACTTGAATTTGCGGAATTCCCCGAGGTGCGGGGGGTATTCCATAAAGTTTAAATCTTCCCAAGGATTTGTTATCGGCTGCCATTTCCCGCTCACCTTGGGATACGTGAACTTCGACGGTGTTTTGATTATTTTCGGAAGTAGAGAAAATATCGGAACGACGAACTGGGATTGTTGTGTTACGAGGAATTAATTTTTTCATCACTCCACCAATGGTTTCCAAACCGATTGATAAAGGAGTTACGTCAAGTAATAATACGTCTTTCAATTCACCAGCCAAAATCCCAGCTTGAACAGCAGCACCAACTGCTACAACTTCATCGGGATTAACATTTTGATTCGGCTGCAAACCAATCATTGCTTCTACCAATTTTTCCACAATTGGCATTCTGGTAGAACCACCCACGAGTACAACTTCTTCAATATCTCTGGGTGTCATTCCTGCATCACGTAAAGCTCTTTTAACGGGAACTCGCAATCTTCCCAACAAATCGTCACACATCGCTTCAAATTGCGATCGCGTCAAACGAGTTTCTAAATGCTTCGGTCCGTCTTGGTCTGCGGTAATAAAAGGTAAATTAATATCGGTGACGCTAACAGCAGAAAGTTCAATTTTTGCTTTTTCCGCAGCTTCCATCAACCGTTGTAAAGCTTGTCTATCCTTTCTCAAATCCATTCCTTCATCTTCAAGGAATTTCTCCGCTAACCAATCAACTATTCTTTTGTCAAAGTCATTCCCACCTAATTGAGTATCCCCAGATGTAGATTTAACTTCAAATACACCGTCACCAACTTCCAAAATTGAAACGTCGAAAGTTCCACCACCCAAGTCAAACACCAAAATTACTTCACTACCGGCTTTATCCAAACCGTAAGCTAAAGCAGCAGCAGTCGGTTCGTTAAGAATTCTCAATACTTCTAAACCAGCAATTCTACCTGCATCTCTGGTAGCTTGTCGCTGAGCATCATTAAAATAAGCGGGAACGGTAATTACTGTACCGGTTACCTGCTCTCCCAAATATTTACCCGCATCTTCGGCCAATTTCTTGAGAATCATCGCCGAAACTTCTTCTGGTGCAAAATTCTTTTTGACGCGGGGACATACTATTTTGATATCACCAATTTCACCCTTACGTACCGTATAAGGAACTCGCTTCGATTCCGGAGCTAATTCCGAATATTTGCGACCCATAAACCGCTTGATAGCAAAAAAGGTATTTTGAGGATTGAGGACAGTTTGTCTTCTTGCCATTTGTCCGACAACCTTTTCGCCATCCTTGCTAAAGCCAACAACCGAGGGAGTGGTTCGCATTCCTTCCGCATTGGCAATAACCACCGGCTTACCACCTTCCATAACGGCGACTACAGAATTGGTTGTACCCAAGTCGATGCCTACTACCTTGCCCATGCCCTACGCTTCTCCTAGTATGTCTTATAAATATATGTTTAGAAGTAATGCTTGATTTATTGTATCTTGCAGTTGAGAAATACATTGTCAACTAAATTATCAATTATCAAGTCCTCGGTGTGAAATGATGCTGGTTTATCCATAGAATAAGCCATTAACAGTTCTGGTTGATTTATTGCTCAACTGGACAATAAATGTACTTGAAAAAACAATTCAATTTTTCTGTTACATTTTTGCTTTTATCCTTTATCCTTCATAGTTTCTAGTTAATCCGTGGATTTAAAAAAACAACTTGAAACCCATTTACATCAAATAGCACGAGAACGCGACCCCTATTTAGCAACAGCAGGACATTTCTTTGTCCAAGAATACATTCGTGCTTCTTTTTCACAATGGGGAAGTGTGGAAATCCACACCTTTAATGTTAATAATAAACTCCATGAAAATCTCATATTGAATTTACCTTCAGTTGCTCAAACTGAAAAGGACAATTTATCACCAATTTTAATTGCGGCTCATTATGATGGGGTTCCGGGTAGTCCGGGAGCCGATGATAATGCTAGCGGTGTGGCGGTTTTGTTGGAATTAGCGAGAATTTTTGCTAAGCAGCCAGCTAAGTATCCTATACGACTAGTGGCTTTTGATATGGAAGAAGCTGGTTTATTGGGGAGTCAGGAATATGTAAATCAGTTGTTAAGGGAAAAGCAGAAGTTACGGTTGATGTTGTCTTTGGAAATGTTGGGATATTGTAATTCAAATCCGGGAACGCAAGAATATCCGGCTCCGATATTGAAAAGGTTTTATCCCGATACAGGGGATTTTATTGCTTTGATTGGTAATTTGAAGACGATTCGGGATTTAATGCGACTCCGCAATATTTTTCGTATAAGTGGTAGTAAGAGTGAGTTTTTACCGGTTCCGAATAATGGGAAAGTAGTTCCTGCTGTGAGAAGGAGCGACCACGCACCATTTTGGGATGCTGGATATAAAGCGATGATGGTAACAGATACTTCGTTTTTAAGAAATCCTCATTATCATAAGTCTAGCGATAGGGTTGAAACGCTGGATTTGGATTTTTTGACCGGGGTTTGTCGGGGGTTGGAAAAGGGGATTAGGGAGTTGTGATTGGTAATTGTAGGGTGCTGTGACGGTTTTAGATATTTTGTGGAGGATTTAAAATTAGTTGATACCGTCACGCACCATTAATGATTTATAGAATTGATGTGAATCTTGCGGTTGAAACCGCTGCTACACAAGCAAAACCCATCTACATGGGTTTAATAATTGGGATGTATTGAATCTCTAGCGCTAGAGTTAAACAGCGGCGCAACTGGGGAACCGCTGCGCTGGTTTGGTGGTACCAGGTAGGGGCTAGTTAGATTTTTGGTTGGTGCAGAAAATAGTTTTAGCCCCCACCTGGCACTCCGCTCTCGCCACCAAACCTTCCCCAGTTGCTGAGTTAGCCGTTTTAACAGTAAGTTGATTGAATTAATCAGTTTTTAAAGATGTTTTGAAATTAGTAAGTTATTAAAAATAAATTGATGTTTTTTAAGGGTTGTATTCGTAACTCCCAGACATTTTGATGCCGAAATAATTTTTATCAGGTGTTTCTCCGAGAATATAGGTGTAATCAATATCGTATAAAGCTAGATGATAGATTTTGGTTTGGGAAAATGTGGCTTTAAAAAATCGGGAAAGAATTTGTTCTCTTTTACGACGTAAGCTTTCATAGTAATGAGAATTATCTCTTTCTGATAAAAAATCTTGAAATTTATAAATTTTGAATAATCCCGATTTTAGAAAAGATTGAGTAATTACTGATTCTTTGGTTTGAGAGATAGAAGAACAATGTTGATAAATATAGCTATAGCTGTATCCAGCGGGATAGCAAATAGCTAATTTTAAAGGAGTTAATTCTTCTAAAATACTTTTTATGTTCAATTCTAAATTTAGAATATTTTCTCCCAGGTTTTGATTAATAGTAAATTGATAATCGGAAACAGCGATTTCTTCGGGTAAAAAAGTATGTCTAGTTGGTATTGTTGGTGTAATTGAAATCCAATCGTCATCAAAAGTTTTACCAATTAAGCCACAAATAAAATCTTTATGAGGATAAATACCTTCGTGAATTTCATCTAGCCACCAAAAATCTTCATCGTATCCAGGAAATTGAAATTTAAATGCTTCGATATGTTCTAAATTGGATTTTAGTAGGTTCAATAAGGATTGATATTTCTTTTCTCTCGATAGTTTAGTTTTATCATCTAAAAATTTATCTAGTTCTGGTTCCTCGCCAGGATATTCTAATGGTGATAATAAATGATGCATTTGCTCTTCTTGAATCCATTTTTCAATAGCAGCTTCGGGAGTTACGGGTTCGATTAATTTTTCAAATTTAATTAAATTCCAAACGTTAAAATCACCTTGAACTGAAGCATCCCAGAAGAATGTTTTATTATATAAATGCTCGTTTAAAACTTCTAGTGTTCCTAAAAGTTGTTCGGTTTGGAGTTTCATATTATTAGATTTTATATTTCAAAGTGTAAATTTGCAGCTTTATTTTTTTTGTAATTTATAAATGGTGCGTGACGCTATAAATATCATTATTTCTTGGATTATCAAAATTTTTTGAAAGCGTCACACACCCTACAAATAGAAATATTTTTTATAAATTATCCTGAGCAGCAGCTTTAACAATACAATTGCAATCTTCTGTTAATGTTTCCAGAATTTGTAAGGGAGTTGAAGAATTCATCGCAACAGCATATCGTTCCCACCAAAGTAAGGATTGTGAATATTGCTGTAGAAATTCGGTTGGGATTAAAGGATGTATTAATGAGATGAATCGGACGAAAGGTACTGAAGATTGAAGATATTCTGATAACAATGTTGGTAAATCATCGTCGGGTTTATATAAGCGAGTTAGTCCTTTTAAAGTCGGATTTTGATTTACACGAAGTCGTTCTTGTAAAGTACATTTCAGACTCAATGTTGTGTTGGGATTTTTAATGATTGCTTCGGATATTTGTTGATGATTATCAAGTGCTAGTTGTTCTAATAAATCAATTGATGTATTTGGATGTTTTGCGACAGCTTTACGAACATTGGGAGAAATATCACGAGATAGCATTTCGAGGATATTTAGGGAAATATTTTGATTTTGGGATATTAATCTTTCTCGAACTTCTGGTGATTTATCTGAAACGAGCAATTCGATAATTTGAGTTGAAATAGTGACATTAGAAGCAACAGCGAGACGTACTTTAACTTCGGAATCTGTAGCTAGTTCTTGCCAAACTTCAAGGGGTAGATTTGGATGTTTGACTATTCTGATTACTATATCGCGATAATCATCGAATTTAGGGGAAGGACGATATATTTTAGAGTTAATATTTGAGAATTTAGCTATTTTTTCTCGAACTTCTGCTGATTCATCTCTTGCTAGTTGAATTAATGTTTTAAATAAAAGATGAGATGTTTCGATAGCATATAGACGAGCTTGAATATTTGGACTTTTTGCGAGTAAATCTACTATTTCACGATTAATATTAGGATTATCGGTTAAATATTTCAAAGTTGATTCATGAGTTTCTTCCATCGCGAATCTTTTCAAAATTGATAAAGGTGTTTTCTGATTTGCTGCAATATTTACACGAATTTCTGAATCTGAACTATTCGATAAAATTTTCAGAATACTAGCAGGTGAATTTTTATTAGTAGAAAGATTAAAAAGTACACTATAGTCATATTTTCTATTCTTAGAATGCCATTTTTTAAAAATAAGTTTGAGTAAGCGAGGAGGTGTGTTATGATTTGACGATAAATTCCAATGAGTTACACAATATTCTTCATTTACTAATTTTTCTAAAGCAGTGATTGGTGTATTAGGATGTTCGGCTACATCACAACGAATTAAGTTCTCTCTATGTGATGCTAATTCTTCTAAAACACTAGCAGGTACATTATGATAAGTTCCAAAATGACCGTCTAAAATTTTTCTCAAAACTTCCTTATTATAAGTCTCAGCTATTTTTTCTCCAACAATATAACCGGGTGTGTTGTAATTTTTAATAGCGAAGATTTTATCTTCTCGCCATAATTTTTCGAGAATTTCTACTGGAATTCTTGAATTTTCGGCTATTTGCTGTTTAACTTTACTGCTAGAATCATTTGAAAGGTAAATTAAAATATCTAGAGGAGTTTTTTTGTATCTTGCAACTAATAATCGAACTTCTTCTGCTTCATCATTTTTAAGTATTTCCAAAACTTCAATCGGTGTATCTAAATATAATCTGAATAGCTCTTTTCGTACTCGTACATCCGAATCTTTAGCGAGTTTAAGTAAAAGTTCTAAGTGTTCTCTATATCTAGCTAATTTCATACGAACTTCAACATCATCGTCTTCCACTAACTGTTCTAAAATATGAATCGGTGTATTTGTTCTTGAAGCAAGTTGTCTACGATGTTTTACATCACCATATTCAGCTATATAAGTTATAAATTGAGGAACTGTATTAATTTTGTGTAGTATAAATTCTTCTGTTTGTTTTAATTCAAATTCAAACTCTTCTGATAATTGAATTTGATACAATTCCTTAATTGGCATATTTGGATATTCAAACCAAAATTGACACCAATCTTCCGATTCACGAGTTCTATGATTATACCCCCTAGGTTTGTAAATACTTTCTTCTGTAAAAGCTAGCTGCAAAATTATCTCGGGAGGTGTTGAAGGATTTTTAGCCAAATCTTCACGAATAGACTTCGATTCGTTTTTACTTAACTTACATAAAATATCTACAGGAGTGCTTGGATTTCGAGCAAATCCATGTGTATATAAAGTGGTATGAATATAATCTTCATTTTTCGCTATATCTTCCAATATATGAGGTGGTGTTTTGGAATTATAAGCTAAATGTTCAATTCCTCTATAATCACCACTATCAACAATAATTTGAAAGTACTCTTCTCTCTCTTGTTCTGGAATTGCTAAATTGAGAGCTAAAGCTAAATATATTTTCCAATCAAATACACTTTCTTCTGAATTTGAGATTGATTTAAATTTCTGTATCAGATTTTCTCGGGTTGATACTGGTGTATTGGGATTACCTATCAACGCGATCGCGATTTCAATATTTTCCCCAAGACTTGTTTCCGAATCCAAATCTACTAAATTAGCCAATCTTTCCAAAACCGAAGCAGAAGTATTTTCTGATTCAGCTACACCTTTCCAAATACCTTCAGATGTAACTTTATGATTCCATTCTTCGGCTAAAAATTGATTCTTGTCTAAGTTTAAAAATTCTTCTAAAAGCTGATTTCTAAGACTTTCCGGTGTTTTCGGATTCTGGTAAACAGCAAGACGTACTGAAGGAGAATTATCTTGAGCGAGTTTTTCTAAGGAACTCAGTAATATATTTGGATGACTCGCGATTTTACGTTTTTCACCAGCAACATCGCGTATCTTATATCCAGGTGATTCAAGAATCTTGGCTAAAGTCGAACCAGGAGAGTTGGGATTCTCAATGATGAATCTCCTGTATCTATCACATTTTTCCTCTTCGTAATTGATTAATTCTGCTAAAACACTAGCAGGTAGGTTTGGTCTTTGATAAATACAAAAGTTGTGTTGAGGAAGCAATTTGATTAAACCATCTTCTGAAGCATTGGGATGTTTCGCAATAATTTCTGTTATTTCTCCATAATAATGATTCACCAATAAATCAAGCACATCTCCCGGTGTCGCTAGGTTAAAAGCAACAGCAAACTGAACTCTTTCTTCCTCATCCCCCGACAACTCCCTCAACACCTCTACGGGAGCATTAAAATTTCTCGCTACTGCTTGTCGTATCCAACTCCATTTACTCCCTGCTAATTCAGTTAACTCTAGCGCTAGGGTTTCCCCATTTGATGCTGTTTCATGCTGACTCTCAATTACTTCAATCACATCATCAAAACTATCATCCCGATATTTCACAGCTATCCGAATGGGTAATTCTACATCTCCCGCTAATATTTCTAGTGTTTCTCTGGGTGTGTCTGGATGTGCTGCTGCTGTTAATCGTTGTTCAATTATTGTTGATTTACCCAGTCTTTCCAGGAGTTTGATTTTATCTTCTTTGAGTAAATAAGGATTTTCTAAACCTTTAATTAAATAATCTCCGGGTATCCATTCGCTGATTAAATATTCTGGGACGGGAGCAATTTTTAATAGTTCTGCGACTAATCTATCGTTTTGCTGTAATGGTACATTTTTAATCTTTTCTTCTGCAATTTCACGCCAATCTCCTTTTATATCCCCCGTTGATTCAATATATGTAACGTGTAATTTTGCTGTTTCTACAACTTGAGAATAACAACTTTGATTAACTAATATGTCTAAAAGCTCAATCGGGGTTTGTAAATAATTTGCTACGGAAAGCTGAATTTCTAAAGTTTGATTTATTAAAGTTTCTGGTTGATTGATAAAAGGTTGCAGGTCAGCGGGTTGAAGCAACTCTTTAGAATTCATATGCTTGTAAGAATTGTGACTAAATTATTTTTTCAAGAATAATTTTATTGTATAGTAATTTTGTTCTATGAGACGATTTTTGGGAAAAGGAAATTTTGGTGATATGTATAGCGGTTTGGGTATCGTCAGAATTCTGAAGCGTAATATTATTAAGAATTGGGGAAAGTATTTTTTTTAATATCAATGATGTATCTCAATTAGATTTACTTTAACTATTACCCAGAGTTAAACACCAATTAACTATTCATAAATTAAAACAGGTAAATTACCAACTCAGATAGAAAAACTATCCTTTACAAGCAGAAATGTATCCGAACAGTAAGCTGAAAAGTAATTAAAGCGTTATTAAAAACTATAAATTAAGAACTGCAAGCTATAGTTGTTGATTTATGGAATACAAAACAATAGTAAGCAGCGATTAAAGTAGTAAAGAATATATTTAAATCAAAAGAATATTATTAATAATTGTCAATTTAAAAAATTCTTCCACAAGAGAAAATTAAACTGTATGTCTGCTACATAAAAAGTTAAAATTTTTACCCTTAAAAATCAGATTGTGTAAAAATAGCTGTATTCTTTCTAACACGGGCTGTGAGGAGCAAAATAACTATGGCTGACTATAAATTAGATAATGTAGTCGCTTCAATGGGACTAACGGAAGACCAGAAGAAACATATTATTGAGCAATCTATTAGGGAAGAAAGGGAAGAGATTGTTAATCAAGCTTTAAGTTTTATCGAAAATATATACGTTCATTTACCTTTGAAGCAAGCTAAAAATGCGATAGACCCGATAAAGCGTTTGAAACTGCTCAAGTATCGTTTGGTAAAGATGAACGAACTTGATTTTCAGCGAGAAATGATTGGCATATTTACCGAACTTCGAGACTTACATACAGTATATGTGCCTCCGATGCCTTATCAATCTATCAATTTTGTATTACCTTTCATAGTTGAAGAATTTTATGAAAACAATCAAAGATATTATATTGTTTCTCATGTAAATGAAGATTTTGAACATGAAAGTTTGGAAAAAGGAGTGATAGTCACTCATTGGAATGGTGTACCAATTGAACGTGCTATTGAGTTAAATGGTTTACTGACTTATGCGAGTAATGATAATACCCGCAGGATTCATGGTTTGAATTCTTTAACTTTGCGTTCTGGAAGTAAATATTTGGTTCCAGATGAAGAATGGCTGTATATTTCTTATATTACAAAAAATCAGGAGCATTACGAACATCGTTTTCAATGGCAAACTTGGAATTTACCGGAAAATCAAGCACAAACTAGCAATCAAGTTGTTCCCAATTTAAAGGCTTATGGTTCTTTAGGTGTTGATTTTGAAGCGACAAAATTGCAGAAAATAAAGAAAAGTTTATTTGCTACAAATTCTAAACCAGATAATCAAACATTTTACGAAAACGATTTTCAATGGGGTATTTATAATACTTCTCATGGGGAATTTGCTTATATGCGAATTCACAGCTTCATGATTTATGATAGACAAAAATTTATTCAAGATTTAATCCGAGTTTTAGAACAGCTACCCAAAGATGGTTTAATAATTGATGTTCGCGGAAATAGCGGTGGATATATTGAAGCTGCGGAGATGATGCTTCAGTTATTTACTGCGAATAAAATTCAACCAGAATTATTTCAGTTTATTAATACTCCCACAACATTGAGATTAGCACCAGAACCTTGGAGAAGTTCAATTGAGCGGTCGATAGATACCGGTGCTGTTTATTCTTCGGGATATCCAATTGGTGGACATGCTTATTATTTGGATGAGATTAATCAATATGGAAGAAAATATTTTGGCCCGACAATCTTGATTACCGATGCTTTGTCTTATAGCACCACAGATATTTTTGCAGCAGGATTCCAGGATAATGATATAGGCCCGATTATTGGAACTAGTGAAAGTACCGGTGCTGGTGGTGCTAATGTTTGGGAATATTATGATTTATTCCATCCTTTGGGTTATCCAGTTTTACCTAGAAATGCACAAATGAGAATGGCTGTGAAACGTGCAATTCGCGTGGGAAATCATAATGGAACTCCTTTAGAAGATTCTGGAGTTATTCCCGATTATCTACATAATATGACGCGTAATGATGTTTTAAACGGTAATGTTGATTTGATTGAAAAAGCTGCAAGTATTTTAGGAACTATGAAGGGTTTGCATCATTTACCTTTGGAAGTTTTTTAATCAGTTAACAGTTATCAAGTATTTTTTAATTGATAATTTGTGTAGAGACGTAGCAATGCTACGTCTTTTTTTATCTGACATAATAACGCGAAATTTTTGTATCATTATCAGTTTTATTTAATTTTAGAGTGTGTTAAACCTACGATTATTTATTGATATAAAGGATAATTGATATTGCTTCAACGTATCATGCAAGATTCGTTTTTTTACTTTTTGGGTTATTGTTCTAATTGAAATGGTGCGTTACGGTATTAACTCAGATATTTATATTCTCGCAAGATATCTTGTGACCGTAACACACCCTACAAATGGATAAGTTAATATTTACAAAACATCGAGAAAATCAATTCCTGGTAATTCACGCTGCTGTAATTTACTATTAATATGTTCTGCGGCTGCGATTCCAGATAATATTGCACTTTCGACGAGATTCCCACCACACCAATCTCCACAAAATACGAGTGGTGAAGATGTATCTGCTGGTAAACAGGTTTGCTGTAATGGTGTTTTGGGAAATGCATATCTCCATCTATGTACCTGCATCCATTGGGGATTATTTAACCAAGGTAAATTTACGTTAATAGCTGCATTTTCTAATATTTCTCTTCCCACCTGCTGTAAATCTTCGGATTCAAAATTCTTTTCTGCAAAATCAGCGCTGCTATGAATGACAAAATGAGGTTGTAGGGGATTTTTTCTTTTACTACTATCTAACCCAATCCATCCCAATTCGGGGTTATCTTTAAAAGTAATTGCTTTCCACTCCGGTTGTTCGATTGAATCGGGATATCCTGACATTACCGTCAGAGCGGGGTAATATTCAACACTCCGCAATTCTTTTAAGAAATTATTATCTAAAAAATTTCCCGATCCAGATTCCAATAGCATTACGGCTTGAGGTGCTGGAATCGCAACGACTACAGCCCCTACTGTAAATTCTTTGTTGGTTTCACTATTTAAAGACCATTGGTTGTGGGAATCAAGATTAATTGACTTAACATGCTCTCCCCGATGTATTTCTAATCCTTGTGCCAGAAATTTAGCCATAACATTCATTCCTTCTGGTGCAGTGTAGGGAAGAGATGATTGAGGGTTATCAACTAAAGATGAAGAATTATTTTTGACGTGTAAATTGTCCGTCCAAACTTCTAAATCACCTTTTTCAACCAGCAAATTGATTAAACGTTGTAAAATTTCACCTTTGGGTTTGAGATAACAGGTTCCGTGGTCGGCTTTTGTATCGTGTAAACGTCTAGTGGCTAATCTTCCACCCACTCCACGAGATTTATCTATTATTATTACCGGATATCCGGCTTGGGTTAATTGTTGAGCGCAAACTAAACCAGCTATTCCGGCACCAATTACAGCAATATCAGTCATTCTATTTTGGATTTTGGATTTTGGATTTTGGATTTTAGATTTTGAATTTTGGTTTAAGAGTTAGAAGTTAGGAGTTAGGAATTAAGAGTTACATGTCTCCCCCTACGGGTTGCGCCACTCCCCTCAACCGAGGGAACCTCGGCACGGGGGTGGCTTACCATCTCCCAATCTCCCCATCTCCCCATCTCCCCATCTTCCCATCTCCCCATCTTCCCATCTCCCAATCTCCTCATTTTCTAATTTCTTTATTGTTGTATAAGTCCTGTAGTTTTAGGTAGTGGTACAAAGTATTACTGATAAGTGCCGAAAGCTAGTAGTAGAATAAGGTACGGGATAAAATGCATGTTTGGGAGAAAGGGAAATTGGACGAATTAAGGGCAGCGCTAGAGTTAGCTACTGAAGAAGAATTGCAAGATTTGACGGCAATTTTATTTAGTCGTAAGTTTAATCCTTTAGATTACCTGCAAACACCGGAACCGGTAGAAGTACAAAGTCAAAATCGTCAAGCTTGGTTAGATACGATTGAAGAACGTTTTTGTTTTCTCGCTGCTGATGGAATGACCGTGTTACGAGGAAGAAGCCAGCAAATTACTTACCGGGAAGCTTTGGTTGGAGTATGTAAATATTTAAAAATTCCTTATTCTGATGATTTGACAACCGTTGATTTAGAAGCTGAAGTATTTTTACATCTTTTAGGAAAAGTTTGGAAGAAATTACCTGCGGGTGAAAAAAGAGAGTTAACCAAAAAAGTACAGCAGCAATTAATAAAATCCGAACTTAAAGAACCTTTACCTCTAGCTTTACAAAAAGACCCCTTGGGCTTAATTTTCAAAGGTGGTAGTGCGATCGCATTAACTTCGGTTATTCAACCAATGTTACTCCGACAAATCACTCGTCAATTTGCAACTCATTTCGCTACTTATCAAGTTGCTAGACAAGCAGCAATCACAGGTACAAACGCCGCTGCGAAACAGTTTCAGGGTTATGCTACCGCACAAGTAGCGCGTCGGGGAATGGCCATGAGCGCAGCCCGTTACGGTGCTGTAAGAAGCATATTTGCATTTGTTGGCCCGGTAATGTGGGCTTGGTTTTTCGCTGACTTGGGATGGAGAGCAATCGCGACTAACTACGGTCGAATTATTCCCACCGTTTTCGCTCTAGCTCAAATCCGTCTCACCAGAGAAGAATGTTGGGAAATGGCTTGATTTTGGGAATGGGGGATTGGGGATTGAAGAAGGAGACAAGGGGACAAGGGGACAAGGGGAAAAACTATTAATAACTATTAACTCTTAAGTCCTAACTCCTAACTCCTAACCAATTACCCATTACCCATTTACAGCTTATAACCTATGAAAAAGATATGGTCTTATTTACGACATTCAGACCCTAAACTACGATTTTCTTGGTATTGCTTGCAGTTAGGATTATTTATTGTTCCTTTTGTTCCTGCTTTAGGTGCTGTCGGTTTATTTATTAGTGGTTTAATTACTTTTGCACAAGAATTCCGCAATATTCATAAAATACCTTTATTTCGAGGATTTATTCTTTTAACTATATTTTTGATAATTAGCGTTATTTTCGCAGCGGATAAAATTACTGCTGCTCTTGGTTTATTTAATTTACTACCTTTCTTTTTATTATTTATTGGCTGGAGTCGTTTAATTCAAACCACAGCACAATTACAACGAATATCCTGGATTTTAACTATAAATTCCGTACCAGTGGTAATTATCGGTATCGGAGAATTATTTCTCGGATGGAATACTCCCCAATTAAGTCATAGCATCTTAGGCTGGATGCTCGTAGCTGGAGGAAATCCACCCAACCGGATGGCTTCTACCTTTATTTACGCCAATATTTTAGCCGGTTATCTAGCCATAGTCTTTATCTTAAGCTTGGGTTTATGGTTGCAAGAATGGCGAAGATTTAGGACAAGGAGAAAAGGGGATAAGGAGACAAGGGGACAAGAAGATAGTATAGAATTTTCTCCCCCCTCTCCCCCACTCTCCCCCTCCCCCACTCTTCCCCTCCCCTTCCTAACTTTCGCGGTAATAGCGAACTTCGCAGGACTAATCCTAACCAACTCTCGTAATGCTTGGATAATTGCTTTCGTGGCTTGTTTGGCTTATGCTTTTTACCAAGGTTGGCGCTTAATCGTCGCCTTTGTCATGGGGATTGCAACCAGCGTACTTTTAGCTGCTTTTGCTCCTTCATCAATTGCGGAATTATTTCGTAAATTTGTTCCGGCTTTTTTCTGGGCACGCTTCAACGACCAATTATACCCAGATAGACCGGTAGCTTTAATGCGTACAACTCAATGGAATTTTGCCTGGGACTTAACTATCCAGCGTCCTTGGACTGGTTGGGGATTGCGTAATTTCTCGCAGATTTATGAGACTAAAATGAACCTGTGGTTGGGTCATCCACATAATTTGTATTTGATGCTATCTGCTGAAACTGGAATTATAACCACGCTGTTATTTTGCGGTTTATTAGCTTGGATTTTTGTTAAAGCTGTCAAAGTGCTTCAAGCGATTCCCAATAAAGATACAGTTCGGGGAGCAGGGGAAGAAAGTAAATTAATAATCTTCAGTTATTTATTAGTGTTCGTCGCTTGGATACTTTTCAACACCGTAGATGTAACACTATTTGATTTTCGCCTAAATACCCTTTCCTGGTTAATATTTGGTTCAATTTGCGGAATTACGAGAACAGTTAACACTCAACAGTGAACAGTGAACAGTTATTAATTATTTCTCCCCATCTCCCCATCTCCCCCTCTCCCCATCTCCCCATCTCCCAATCTCCCCATCTCCCCATCTCCCCCTCTCCCCCTCTCCCCATCTCCCCATCTCTCTTCCCCTTCCTAACTCTTAATTTTCATAAAAATCATCCGGAAGAAAAATATTAATTTTTTAAAATCATTGAAAATTCAGCTATTAAAAATTACTGATTTATCAATATTATCTGTGACAGATTAAAAAGAGTCTACTTAAATATTTTTTAGATTAATTTGTGGAAACAATTTCTATGTTTACGAGTCATCTTAATATTGGTTTTTAGTAAGTAATTTAATGGAAAATTTACCAAATATTTATATACGAGTATTCCCATAACTTGAGGTAACAAATTAACAACTAATGCGATTATTTTTGGAACCTAATTGCTTTGTTTTTCGACAATGAATGTAAAAGCAACCTGCACTATATTTGGTGACAATTATGAAACGCTTTATTAAGTCTTGTCTTACAATTTCCGCTTTATCTTCTTTAGTAATAGCTCCAGCTATTTTGTCTGCTGGTTCCGCTTCTGCACAGCCTAGAAGAAGCTGCGATCATACCTATGTTGGTGCTGGTCTTAGCGGTCAGGTAACTAACGGTGGCCAAAATAACGACGCAGCTAATCTAGGTGGTAATATCCAGGGTAGTTTACCTGTCGCTGGTACACCAATCGATGTCAAGACCAAGATTTTATGGAATAACGATGCAACCGCTATCAACCCTGAAATTGCAGCCGGTGCATGTCTTGGTCGCACAAAAGTATACGGTGCTGTTGGTTATTCCTTCGTAGAACAAGATGGTGAATCAACTCCTTTAGGTAACAACGATTCTGTAACCGCAAGTGTTGGTGTAGAGTCTGAAGTTAAGAAAGGAATTATGGTTTACAGTAATGCAACTGTATCTCTTGATGGCTTTGACAATACCTCTGCGATGCCCGTAAATGTTGGCGGTGGTGTTGGTTTTAATTTCTAATTTATCTTGCATCTTGCAGCATTTTCAAAAAGCTCAAATAAACCGGGTTTCTAAAAATGCTGCAAGATTTGATATTTATTAAAGTTAAATTACACCGAGATTTTCCCAACAATAAACATAAATTGCCTGTCTTTTTAAACTGGCAATTTTACATTTAATTGAATTTACCTAAATAGCCTCAAAAAAACTCAGTTTCTCAGCATATTTGTTGAAAAGCTGGGTTTTTATTATTTATTAATTGGGAATTGGGAATTGGGAATTGGGAATTGGTAATTGGTAACTGTTCACTGATAACTGTTCACTGATAACTGTTAAGTGTTGCTTCGATGGGCGATGGGGCTTCCTTCTAGCGTGATAAAATCAGGTTATTCCCCTTAATTCCGACCGGATTACCGGGAATGTACTTAGCCGAAGGGATGCATCTTTATCAGTGAGCAGTTATCAGTGAGCAGTTAGCAATTATTAGTAATACCGTTCAATCTGTTTGTTATAAACATCTTCAACTTTTTCCAAGGTCAAATTGGTATTAGAGATGAGGATGTTATTTTAATCGGTGTTGTTAAAACAGTAACTGGTAATTGATACACTGTTTCGCAAGGTGCTTCGGCGATGTAGGTAGTCACCACGAGAACACAATACCACTGCAATGGTTCAGTCTGCTCCTCCCGAAAACACAAACCGTAAATCTTCTAAGCTCGAAGGAATCAAGGAACGCAGTAATTTTTTACGCGAACCTGTAGCTACTGAGATTCAACAAGATACTACTCACTTTAGTGAAGAAGCGATACAAATTCTTAAGTTTCACGGTTCTTATCAGCAAGATAATCGCGATAATCGCGCTCCCGGACAAGAAAAAGATTATCAAATGATGCTGCGAACCCGAAATCCGGGGGGGTTTATTCCACCTCAGTTGTATTTAGCTTTAGATAAGCTTTCGGATGATTTTGGTAACCATACGATGCGGGTCACTACTCGTCAAGGTTTCCAGCTACATGGAATTCTCAAGAAAAATCTTAAAGCTACTATTGCTACGATTGTCAAAAACATGGGTTCTACTTTGGGAGCTTGTGGAGATTTGAATCGTAATATAATGGCTCCTGCCGCTCCTTTTAAAAATAAACCAGAATATCAATACGCGATTGAGTACGCTGATAAAATAGCCGATTTACTTACACCACAAACTGGTGCTTATTATGAAATTTGGCTCGATGGTGAAAAAGCTATCAGCGCTGAAGAAAGTCCGGAAGTAAAAGCTGCTCGTCAACGTAACAGTACGGGAACTGTTTTTCACGATTCCCCCGAACCGATTTATGGTACCCATTACATGCCGCGCAAGTTTAAAATTAGCGTGACGGTACCCGGTGACAATAGCATTGACCTTTATACTCAAGATTTATCTTTGGTGGTAATTACCAATGAAAATTCAGAGTTGCAGGGATTCAATGTCTTTTGTGGTGGTGGTTTGGGAAGAACTCACAACAAAGAAGAAACTTTCGCTAGAAAGGCTGATGAGATTGGTTATGTCTCCAAGGAAGATGTTTACGATTTAGTTAAAGCAATCGTTGCGACTCAAAGAGATTATGGTGATAGAGTTCAAAGAAGACACGCTCGCTTAAAATATTTAATCAACGATTGGGGTGTAGAAAAATTCCGTTCCAAGGTTGAGGAATATTTTGGGAAGTCTGTTGAACCTTTTAAAGAATTACCATCATTCAAATATTACGACTATCTCGGTTGGAACGAACAAGGTGATGGAAAGCTATTTTTAGGAATTTCCATCGACAACGGTAGAGTTAAAGATGAAGGTGCTTTTCAACTCAAAACTGCACTGCGAAAAATAGTTGAGCAATTCAATTTAGATATTCGATTGACAGCCAATCATAATCTGATATTTCTCGATATCGAACCAGATAAAAAGCAGACCATTGAGGAAATACTGCAAAGTCACGGTGTTAATACCGACCCAGAAAAAATTGAACCACTGGTGCGTTACTCAATGGCTTGTCCTGCACTTCCCACCTGTGGATTGGCGATCGCCGAATCTGAGAGAGCAATTCCCGGCATTTTAGACAGAATTCGTAAACTTTTAAATCAGTTAGGTTTACAAAAAGAAAGTTTTGTGGTGAGGATGACAGGCTGTCCCAACGGTTGCGCTCGTCCGTACATGGCAGAAATGGGATTTGTCGGTAGCGGGCCAGATGCATATCAACTGTGGTTGGGAGGTTGTCCGAATCAAACTCGGTTAGCACAACCTTACATGCAGAAATTAAAAGCAGAGGAGTTAGAAAAGCAGCTAGAGCCGATGTTTGTTTACTTTAAAGAAAGTAAGGAGACAGAAGAGAGCTTTGGAGACTTTTGTAATCGAGTTGGATTCGATGCAATTCGGGAATATGCGGGAAGCTATGAACCGAAAAGTAGTACTATTGCCAAGAAATTGAGACATCGAGTCACTGTTAGAGATGACGTTTACAACAAACTCAAACAAGCATCTGAGAGTCAGGGTAAACCGATGACTGAGATGGTGAATGAAGCAATAAAGGCTTATTTGGAGGAGTAAACCTCACCCCCAGCCCCTCTCCTTGTTAAGGGAGAGGGGTGTAATACAGTTAAGTTAGTAAGTTGGGATGACCTAGATTTGGGAGACGTAGCACTGCTACGTCTCTACATTAGTTATTTGTTAGGAATTGTTTTCCAACCAGGTGGTTAAATCATTTTGGCTAGAAAAATCTAACAGCGCTTCTCCTAAGTCTTCTAATTTATCCGTAGATAAAGTTTGAATTTTTTGCTCTACCTCAGCAGAAGTTTCGCTAAACCGGCGTGTAAGCTGTCGTAAAATCAATGTTGCTTCACCTTTTTGCTTTCCCCGTTGTTCTCCTATTTGTTCTCCTCGTTGAATAATATCTTGGTAAATCACTGATTCTTGCATAATTTCCTCTCGAAATAGTTGATTGATTAAATTTCTGTCAAATCGTAATCCGGCTAAAATTTGGGTACAGGCTGAGATATTCTTTTGTGCTTCACCGAATCGGCGCGAATTGGTTCGAGATTGAGTTCGGTTTTGAGTACTTTGATATCTGAAGTATCGTTGGAGAGCAGCCATTTAGCAAACTCTTCGGGGTAGGTTTCTGCGAGGTATTTGCAGGTGTTGTCGTAAGCCAAGAGTCAATTAATAATTATCAATGGACAATTATCAATATTTCATATCTTGTAGGGTGCTGTGACGGTTACGATAATTTATCATCTGTAACGAAATGATTTTAAATTACCGTCACGCACCATTCTTTTAGTTATTATTAAAATCTTTTTAATCCAAAACTATTATTTAATTCAGTATTTTTCCGAAACATTAAGCAATTATATTGAAATGAGATAGATATATGAATTCGATTTAGTGTTTTGAGTCAGCAGCATTTTCAAGATGATTTACAAGGTTAAAAAGAAATATTATCCAAAAAACAAGCAACTCAAACAGCTTTATCTCAAGCTTCATCACAAATACAACAAGCAAATTATCTCCACTTTTCCTGTCACGGTACGTTTAACTTGAATTCTCCTCAAGATTCTTGCTTACTTCTGTCTGGTGCAGTTGAAAACGATGAATTAGATTTAAATAAATGCTTAACTTTAGGTAACTTGTTTGAACGAGATTTTAATTTAAATCAATGTCGTCTAGTCGTACTTTCTGCTTGCGAAACTGGTTTAATTGATTTTCAAAATACCAGCGATGAATATATTGGTTTACCCAGCGGTTTCCTATATGCTGGAAGTTCAAGTGTGGTCAGTAGCTTATGGACGGTAGACGATTTATCAACGTCTTTTTTGACGATAAAATTCATTCAAAATCTCAAGAATGTAGAAAATATTTCCGTTCCTGTTGCTTTAAATAAAGCTCAAACTTGGCTAAGGAATTCAACAAAGGAAGATTTACAGGAATGGACGGGCAATTTACAATTAAATAATTCGCTGCAACAAGTACAGTTAATGGTATTCTTCAAGCAAATAGAGGCAGACAGTAAACCTTTTCAATCACCTTTCTATTGGGCTGCATTTACTGCTGTTGGTAATTAGGAGTTAAAATATGTCATTTGCAGAACAAAATTTAGAAGCTTTTATCGATTTACTCGAAAATCAACCTAGTTTATTTTCTCAAGACAATATCACCAATTTAAAAGAGTTTATTCGTAATATACCCGACGATACGGAGCAACTATCAACTGCTCTTGCTACTTGGTATCAGAAGCATTCTAAGATTCTTGATGCTCAATTAACAGTTTTAAATAAATCTTCTTCTAGAACTGAAAGAGGACCCGGTAGCGCTAAACTTAATTCTAATATTTCTGAATATCAGCTTGATAAACAGGCTTTACTTAATGCTATTCAACAAAGTTCTGCTAAGGCTAATAAAAATAAAAACAAAAATAATAACAGAGGTTGATTTGTCAATCTTACTGACATCCTTTAAATGGCAATTAATTATTCAACAGTAAAAGTAGCGTATCCCAAGCTTACCCTCTACGCTTTTCATCTACGTCAAAATCTTGCTCACAATTCCGACCAATTAGTAGAAAATTCCAATCACCTATGGTGTAAATGTCAGGAAATTGGTAAAAAATTAGGTATTCCTAAATTAGAAAGTTTATCAACGTCTGAAAATCAACAAGTATCAAACGAAGATTTTATAAAATTCACCGCTATTAAACATGAAAATAATCATCATTTAAGCGGAGAAATTAAACGTTTACTAATTCACGATACTTATGCTCTTGATTTAACTTTTCGTTACCCACATCAAGAAGTAGCACTTACAGATTTAAAAGGATTAAATCAAGATAATTGTTTACTTCCAATTAATATAAATGCTTCCCTCGGACAAACTTTAGTTTTCTTTGCTCAACCTGTTGGAACGATTAACAATGAAGAATATTTTGCCGAATATTGTGTGAAAGCTTTAATATCGGAAGATGAATTTAATCTTTTAAACCTTTCATGTCAGGGAAAAGGGAAATTATTAGATAGTCCGATATTTGAATATAATAACAATGCGGATTCTCCCAAAGAACAGTGTCATATTTTAATTTGGTTGAACGCAAATCAAGAGACTACAAATTTAGAAGAATCGGGAGAATATTATTCTCATTTAATTGAGCTTTTAAATTGTCGTAGTAAAATTATTTATGCTCGCTCTGAATCTCGTTGGTGTTATCTAAAAGCGAGGGAAGAATACAGTAAATTAGAAGAGAAAGTAAATGAATTTAATGATATCAAAGAGAAATCTGTTGATTCTAAGTTCAAAGAGTTTAATCAATGGCTGAATGAAATACCCGCAATTTCTTTTAATTACTCTCGCTATTTAAGAGGTTTGGAATTACATAAAGCGACGATTCAAACTAACGTTAAAAACTATAAATTATATCTCGATAAACTTAAAGCAATTTGGGTGGAAGATGATTTACAATTTTTATCAAGTTTCCTAGAATTCTCTGAAGATACTTTCATAGAACAAATTAATACAGATTTAGCTTATCTCATACCCGCACAAAGCCTTTTTGAGCAACTAATTGATTCAATTCGCGGTATTATCGAAATCGAACAAACAAAACGAGAACGCAATCTTAACACCACAATCAATACTCTCGGTATCGGCTTTGGTGGTGGTGCAATTATTTCAGGTGTGGTTGTACAACACATTGATAAAATTAAGCAACCTGTAGACTTTTCTCTATCTGTTAATAAACCACTTCATCCGTTTTACGCTTCTTTATTTATCAGTATTGCAGCAACTATATTTTTTGCTCTTATCGGTTTCTTAATATCGAGACGTAAATAAGAGCATAAATCAATTTAATCTTTTAAGTTTATAAATCGATAATAGTTTTTGATATTTCCCATCACTATTATCAGAAATAGGTTTAATTTGACCTGTATAAATATTTTGTTAGGTTTCTGTATGAGTCGATATCAACCTACCAATAATATCAGGATGATAAAGATTAAAATTATGACTACCGTAAAAACATCAAATAAACTGACAGTAAAATTTCTTCCTTGGTTTATCTGGGCAATAGCTGGGTTCTATACTGTTGTTATCTTACCCATGCTGATAACTACGTTGTTACAATCGATTCCGAAAAAACTCACCTGCGAAAGAGAGAAATCAGCACAGATAAATTGTCAGCTACAAAATTCGATATTACCATCGAAACCAGTTGTAGTTGAAGGTTTACAAGGTGCTAGATTCCAAACCAAAGCTTACAATAAAAATCAAAATCAAAGTCGAAATAGAATTCCCTATGAGATACAAAAAATTGTCTTGTTAACTAAAAATAGAGAAGTACTTTTCTTATCTCATCAAGCTTATGACCCCGAATATACAACACAGAAGATGTTATCATGGGAATCTCAAATTAATGCTTTTATTCACAATCCAAACCAGCAATCTTTAAAATTAAATACTAGTAATATCGAACCAGAATGGTTTGTGATGACTACATCCCGATGGATTATTATTGGTGTTATTCTCAATGCTATATTGATACTAAGCTTTATGGGTGAAGTTAGCATTTGTGAACTTGATTTTAGTAGCGGCTACATCACCAAAAAACTTCGTTGGCTATTTATATTCACCAAAAAGAACAAATATTCACTGATAGAGATTAAAGACGTACAAGTAGAGTGGAAAAAACATAAAAGTAATGTTTATCGCATCACTCTTACTCTCGCTTCTGGAAAAAAATTACCCTTGAGTACTTATTACGCTAATTATTTAAAACCTGCGAAAAAGATAAAAACAACAGCAAATGAAATCAGAAATTTTCTCTCTTTATCAAGCAGCTAACGATTCGCACTAGAAAGACCTATCCAAAGACTGACTTATTTAGCCTTTACTTAAAATTAATTCTCTCTCTAGTTCAGCTTAATATTAATTAACTTTCCCTACAATAAAAGTTACTTTCGTATTACGCCAATGGTGTAGTTAAGATGCTGCTATTTATTAAAAATTTTAGTCGTTGGGGTAAACTTAAGTTAACCGAGTTGTGGAACAGCAATAGCGGTGATTGGCATTGGTTATCGGAAAAGCCTATGCCTATAGCTGGTATTAACCGTAAGTTATGGAGGGGTGCCGTTCCTTCCTTGAGCTTCTATAGTTTACTCTCTTTATCAGGGGTTATTTCAACTTTTGGATTATTAGCAAATAGTGCAGCCACTATAATCGGTGCGATGATTATTGCTCCTTTGATGGGGCCGATAATAGCTATTGCTTACAGTATTGTATCGGGAAACCAACGGTTATTAAAGCGTTCGAGTTTTACGCTGATTAAAGGTGTATTTTTAACAGTTGCTATTTCTATACTTATTACAAAGTTAGTTGGTATCAGAACTTTTGGTTCTGAAATTATGGGACGTACTAGCCCTACATTATTAGATTTAGGAGTAGCATTAGCAGCAGGTGCAGCAGGTGGTTTTGCGTTGACCAGACGCAGTATTGCTAATGCTTTACCGGGGGTAGCAATCTCTGTAGCTTTGGTTCCACCTTTGAGTGTAGTTGGAATTGGTGTGGGGATGGGTTCAAATTCCGTTGCTGGGGGTTCGGCACTTTTGTTTATGGCGAACTTAGCTGGTATTATCTTTAGTGGTTCGCTAATATTCTTAGCTCATAATTATGGTTCTTTTGAAAAAGCCCGTCATGGTTTGGTAATATCAGTTTTCTCGCTGATTATTCTTGGTTTACCATTGGGTTTTTCTTTAGAAACATTTTTAGTTAAGGAACATACTCGTCGTAATGTTGAGTATTTACTTTTCCGTCAAACTGATACTTTTTCACGTTCGGATATTAGAAGAATTAAAGTAGAGCAAGATGGAGAAAAGCTGATAGTTGATATGGAAATAGCCGCTCCATTGGATTCCTTTACACAACAGCAGGTGCAGTTAGTTCAACAAATGTTAGAAGATGATTTGAAGAAACCCTTAACTTTAAATGTAAAAGTGATTCCCACTCAGCAATATACTGCTAATTGAGTAATGAGTAATGAGTAGTGAGTAATGAGTAATGAGTAATGAGTAATGAGTAAGGAGTAATGAGTAATGAGTAATTAGTAATGAGTAATGAGTAATGAGTAATGAGTAATGAGTAGTGAGTAATAAGTAGTAATGAGTAATAAGTAATGAGTAATGAGTAATAAGTAATGAGTAATAAATATTTCCCTCCCTCACTCCCTCCCTTATAAAAAACGTGCAGCGAATTGCTATTAACCCAGACCAGATTAAAGATAAGCTAATTACCCTCACTTCAGAACAGCAGCATTATTTATATAGGGTATTACGCTTGCAGAAAGGCGATAAATTCATTGCAATGGATGGAATGGGAAAATGGTGGCTATCTCAGCTTGATAATACAGATGCATTAATATTACATCAATTGACAGTAGAAACTGAATTACCAATATCCGTAACCTTGATGGTCGCTTTACCCAAAGGAAATGGCTTTGAGAATATAGTCCGTTGTTGTACTGAATTAGGAGTAGCTTGTATTGCACCGGTAATTAGCGATCGCACTTTACTAAAACCCAGTTCTCAGAAGTTGGAACGTTGGAAAAGAATCGCTACAGAAGCCGCAGAACAATCGGAACGAGCCAAGGTACCAGAAATATTAGCACCAATTGCTTTTAATCAAAGCATTGTATCTTTTACCAACTTTGAAAAATATATTTGTGTTGCTCGTGGAGATTCCCCTCATTTACTCCACTGTTTACAAAATCAACCAGACATCATAAATAATTCCCATAACAAAAGCGTAGTCATTGCTACGGGTGCAGAAGGTGGATGGACGGAAAAAGAAATTGAAATTGCTCTACAAAATGGTTTTAAACCCGTTTCTCTAGGTCGTCGCATTCTTCGAGCAGTTACAGCACCAATTGTTGTCATGTCCCTAATTTCTGGGATAAGTGAAGTATAACGGAATTGGAGATTGCGGAAAGTGCGGTCTTGGGGATTTTCCCCAACAGCAACTTGTCAAGACAGGGAATTGGGAATTGATAATTGGTAATGAGAAGAGGGGGTAGAAGATAACTTTTAACTCTTAATTCCTAACTCCTAACTCTTAACTCCTGACTCTTTGAATCCACAATCTATTTTGGAAAATTTGGGAAACGGAAACCGATACCCCTAATTTTTTTTTAATCCAAAATCCGTCTTGGAAAGTTTGGGGGACGGAGACCGACACCCCCAACTTTCCGCAAAATCTAAAATCCAAAATCTAATGATGATTGACCAAGTTGCATCTGCATTTGAAAATAAAGACTATCGTACAGCGGCCAATTTAATAAAAAAGCTATTAAAAGAGTCTCCTGATGACCCCCAGGTACAGCTTTATTTAGGAAAATTACACGAAGTATCGGGAAAATATGAGAAAGCTGAAAAAGTTTATCTTCAATTATTGAAGGAATTTACAAATAACAAGATAATTAGTAGTGCTCGTCAAGGTTTACAGCGATTAAAAGATATTGAAAAAAAGCAGCAGCAAGATAAAATTGCTCAAGCTAAATCAAACCCTGAAAATCAAGAAAGTGCTGTATTAATTTTGGAACCCATTTCTAATGAATTAAAAAAATCAGCAGCACAAAAATTAGCCCGCATTATCGGAGTAGATGCTTATACCGCTAGATTATCATTACCCAGTCGCGGTTGGAGATTATATCGTAGCGGTGCTAATGGTGAATTAAAATTTTATGGAGAGCAGTTATTAAATTCTGATATCCCCTGTTTCTGGATGACTTTAGCCAAAGTTAACAATATAGAAGTTTTTCAAGTCCGTTATTTCAAAGATTTTGGCACCAAAGTTACCGCTGTATGTGAAAATCAAGATAAGCAACTTGGCTCCTTGGAATTCAAATGGTCGGAAGTCACTGCACAAGTTCAAGGATTATTACCGATTTTTGAGGAGGTTGTTGATTTAAACGTCAGAGGTAAATTACACCGTAAAACCCAAACTCAGGATTACTTCCATTTCTGCGATTTACATTTACCCAAGAGAAACTGTATTCTCAGAATTTATGACAACGGCTATAACTTTAATAAGGGAGTCGCAATCTCTCCCCAAAATAGCCACAATACAATTAGAATTAACTGGAATAATTTACTCAACCATCTCAAAACTAAATTACCACAAGTAAAAATTTGGTCAGATTTTGCACCCTTCGCTGAAACAATGCTCGACCAAACCGAAGTTTTAAATCAAATTCAATCCCACGTTCATATATTTCGTCGAGATAAAACTGCTTGGGACAACGCTTTTCAGCTATATAGTTGTTTAGTGTTTTTAAAGGAATAGGAGTAGATAATAAATTAAACTCGTTGAAAACAACTTTACCTTGCTCTTTATATTAAATAATCTGTCGTTCGATATTACCGGACAAGCGAAGGACAGATATTCAAATTCCGACTTCAATATTGTCTGTGAAATACAGCTTTGATTTTATTCTTCCCTACCCTTGTATATAAAGCTGTAAAAAACAACTTTAAATCAAGCTTTATATTAAACCATCTGTCTTTCGATAAACCCGTACAATCGAAAAACAGATATTCAAATTCCGACTTCAATATTATCTGTGAAAAACAGCTTTAATTTTATTCTTCCTACCCTTATATATATAAAGCTGTTCAAAACAACTTTACCTTGCTCTTCATATTAAACCATCTGTCTTTCGATAAACCCGTACAGCCGAAAAATAGATATTCAAATTCTTAGGTTGTTTTAAGTGCTTTGATAATTACTGTTTTTGATAGATTCAGGAACAATATTGTTATGTCATTCAAAAAAACCAAACTAATTAAAACGCCTTTTGCAGTTCTATTTCTTCCCAGGGTACAATAGGTGGTTGGGGTCAAGCCAAACGATATAAAAAACTTCCTCAATAAAAAATCCATGTACCCTACCATATTTATTAGAAGATATAGAAAATTGATAAGGGGTATCCACCAAATCATCTTCATTGGGAATTCCAAAACACGATTCGGTAGTATCTGACCAATCAATAGGGTGACAGCGTAAAGCTTTGCTACGATTACTCAAAAGCTCTTGGTAGCTATAGTTACTAATATCTCTTAATCTTTCCAGAAATACTACTAAATATTCTGGCTGGTTGTTTGGAACTGAGAATTTATCGTGATTGCTTTGGAAGTACTTATAAGAAAAGCAGATACCTTTTCGCTTTGGGATTGAAGTAGGTTTTATCCCTTTATTAGACTGGATATTGCGCTTATGCTGCGGAATCTTCTTCTTCGACACGGGGCTTAAAATACTCCCTCATTGACTCCTTACTAATAACCTCATCACAAGAAGCATCGGTTGGTAAATCACCCCTAGCTTCAATCCAAGGAGCTTCAGAACGTGTCATTTGCTCCAGTTCGTAAGCATCAAGACTAAAGTACACATCTGCCACTTCTGAGAGAAATTGTTTAATTTCTTCAGTAAATCTTGGCTCCTCAACTTCCTTCAAAATGGGCTTCCATTTAAATTCGCAGTATTCATTGTATAGTTCCCGAATAACCGGACCGTGTATCCAAGCTTCAAAATCTTCGTCAAACAATGGCCGATCGTGAATCGCCAAATACCAAGCCTGAGAGTAGTAAACTAACTTTTGTAGCTTGAGATTACTAATAAAAGAGCCAGTATAATTTGCTAACCAAATAAAGTAATCAGCTATATCCTGAACCTTTACCATACATTTCACCTCCTCTTTAATACATTAGATCAAAATTACACCGAAAATTCTATGAGCAAGGTAGCCGTGACTATTCATAGCACGGTAGAATTCCATTGTCTGTGAAATACATACAGCTTTGATTTTATTCTTTCCTACCCTTGTATATATAAAGCTGTTCAAAACAACTTTGAATTGAGCTTCATATTAAACCATCTGTCGTTCGATAAACCCGGACAATCGAAAAATAGATATTCAAATTCTTAGGTTGTTTTAAGTGCTTTGATAATTACTGTTTTTGATAGATTCAGGAGCAGATATTGTTATAAACTTAATTCGTCACCAAGGTGTATTGAGTCAAAATCAACATGAATCGGAAAACTTTACTAACTATTACCAGTGCTTGTCTGCTTTCGGTTAGTTTACCTTTCATCACCCATGCAAATTCTACACCATCGAATTCGAGTGCAGTAATAGCTAATAGACGGAGGAAATCACCTTCCACAAGACCTGTCAGAAAAGTTAGACAGTTAATTAAAGCAATTGAAACTCAAGATATAGATAAATTTAATCAACTGGTTGCAGAAAATATTGTTTTTGAACTACCTTTTTCTCAATCTGAAGAAACGGTTTTTAAAGGTAGAGAACAGGTAAACGGTTATATCAACAATATTTTCAGCGTGTTTTCTCAAAGTCGCTTTGTTGATACAGTCATTCGCGAGTCGAAGTTTGATAATGTTGTAATCGTCGAAACTAAAGGTGATTTTATCATCGCGAGCAATCAAAAGCCTTACCAAAACAAGTATGTATTTATCGTTGAATTAGAGAAAGGGGAAATTGTATCGATTCGAGAGTATTCTAATCCTTTAATAGTTCCCGATATTTCTAGCTAAATTAGTTTTAGTCTTATGAGTACATTTGGGAATGAAAATGCTCGGTTAAATATATCTAACTAAATTGCGATACACCGGAGGTGTCATGCTTCGCATATCGCGACATTGAAGTAAAAATCCAACTTTAATTTAATTCTCCCCACCCCTATATATAAAGCTGTTGAAAACAACTTTACCTTGCTCTTCATATTAAACTATCTGTCGTTCGCTATTCCCGTATAACCGAAAAACAGATATTCAAATTTCAACTTCAATATTATCTGTAAAATTTTCTTATTCCTCTCCTTGGTAAAAAGAGTGATGTCCGCTAGAACGGGGTAAGGTCAAAAAAGTGTATTATTTTCTTACATTGCATGAGTTAAATCCAAGAGAAATATTAGATTGAGTATTATTTCTCGAATTAAACCATGATAAATCTACCAACTTTAAAAAATATATTTTTAATTGGCAGTCTTTTATTAATTAATAATAATTCAGCTATAGCGCAAATTACCCCCGATAGTACTTTAGGTGCCGAATCTTCTCGCGTCGTACCTAATGGTGATATAGATAAAATTGACGGTGGTGCGTTTAGAGATAAAAATTTATTTCATAGTTTTAAAGAATTTAATATCAATAATGGACAAAAAGTTTATTTTAACAACCCCTCTGGGATAGTAAATATCTTAACGCGGGTAACTGGTAAAAATGTGTCGAATATTTTGGGAACTTTGGGTGTTGATGGTGCTGCGAATTTGTTTTTAATTAACCCCAACGGGATTGTATTCGGAGAGAATGCAAAATTGGATTTAGGTGGTTCGTTTTTGGGAACAACTGCTTCGGGATTACAGTTTGGGGAACAAGGTAATTTTAGCGCTACAAATCCCCAAGCTCCGGGGTTGTTAACAGTAAATCCGAATGCGTTGTTTTTCAATGGATTGCAAGGAAATGCAGGAATAATCAATAAATCGCAAGCAAATGCAGGAATTAACCCAGATGGTATTGAAACAACTGGTTTAAGAGTACCAGATGGCAAAAGTTTATTGTTAGTGGGTGGTGATATTGATTTAGATGGTGGTAGATTGAGGGCTTATGAAGGAAATATCGAATTAGCTTCTGTAGCTTCACCCTTGAATATTGGATTAGATATTTCTGGTAGTACCTTTAGTTTGAGTATTCCAAGAGATGCGGAAAGAGGAGATATTTCTTTAACAAATCAATCTGCTATAAGTGTTTTTGGTGCAGGAGCAGGAAATCTTATAATTAATGCTCGCAATTTAGAAATTTCCAATTCATTTATATTCGCTGGAATTAGTGAAAACTCAAATAATCCCAACGCAGAAGCAGGAAATATAAATCTCAATGCTACAGAATCTATTTTACTCAAAGACAGTGCTGTTATTGATAACGGTGTTTACAGTCAAGGAAATGCTGGTGAAATTAATATTAATACTGGTTCCCTCTCCCTTACTGAAGGCTCCGAAATAAATGCTAAAACTTTAGGGCAAGGCAATGCAGGTAATATAACTGTTAATGCTCGCCAAAATATTTCTTTAGACGGCTCAGGTGATACTATTCTGAGTGATGGTAGTAGCGGTACTATATTTACTCGCATTATTAATTCTGTAAATCCAGAAGCTGTAGGTAATGCTGGTAACATTCAATTAAATACTAGAACTCTTTCGGCTACCAATGGAGCTTTTATTAGTAGTAGTACTCTTGGAAAAGGAAACGCAGGAAATATTACTATTAATGCCAGCGATACTGTTAGCTTTGACGCTGTTAGTAATGTTAGTAGCAAGGTGTCTTCTGATTCAATAGGTGAAGGAGGAGATATTCGAGTCAAAACAGGAACCATTACCTTAACAAACGGTTCTCAATTATCTACAAACGTTTCAGGTTCAGGAAATGCTGGTAATATCTTTGTAGAAGCTCGCGAAAGTATAACATTAGACGATATCAACGGAAACAATATTAGCGGTATTCAAAGCAACTTACTAACTAATGCAGTAGGAAAAGGCGGAGATATTCAAATCGTAACTGGATTACTTTCTATTACAAATGGTGCAGATATATCTGCCATTACAGATGGAAAAGGTGATGCTGGTAATATAACTATCAATGCTCGCGATAAAGTTACTATTAGTGGCTTTGATACTAGTTCGGGATTACCCTCTAATATCTCTACCTTTGGGAGTTCAAATAGTTTTGATAATGGCGGGGATATTCGCATTGCCACAGGTGAATTACTATTAAAAGCAGGTGGTAATATCTCAACTAATAATTTTGGACAAGGAAATGCAGGTAATATCTTCCTATATGTTCGTGACAGTATTACTTTTGACGGTAAGGTAGTTAGCGACAAATTTCCTATCCAAAGTAATGCCAGTACTTTTGTAGAGAATGGTGATGCAGGAAATATTCAAATTAATACTGGTTCGCTATTTTTAACAAATGGTGGTTTTATGAGTGCTATTGGCTCTCCAGAAGAAAATAGTAACGATATCGCTAATGCTGGTAATATTACAATCAATGCCCGCGATAGTATTGAGCTTGATGGAGAAGGCAGTCGCTTAGTTACTTCTTTACTTAGAGGTATGGGTAAAGGAGGAGATATTCAAATTACAACTGATTCCCTTTCCGTTACTAATGGTGCTTCATTACAAACCTTTACAAACGGTCAAGGAGATGCCGGTAATATTAACATAAATGCTAGCGATACTGTTACTTTTGACCAACAAAGTAGGGCGATCGCCAATGTTTCCAAAAATGCTATTGGTAATGGTGGAGATATAGAAATCACAGCAGATTTTCTTTCTGTTAATGATGATTCTTTATTAGCAACCTCAACGCTTGGTAAGGGAGATGCTGGAAACATCACCGTCAATGATAATACTTTTGAAGCAGTTAACGGTGGACAAATTAATACAAGTACCTTTGATAGCGGTAATGCCGGTAGTATCAACCTTAACATCAAAGACAAAATTACTTTATCAGGAATCGGACAAACTCAAAGAAGTGGTTTATTCGCTGCTACTTCTGCTGAATCTAGCGGAAAAGGCGGTAGTATATTCATCGACCCCCGTTTAGTAATTATAGAAAATGGTGCGGGAGTATCGGTTGGTAGTTTAGGCAGTGGAAATGCAGGAGATATTAGTTTACAAGCTGATAATCTTCGATTAAATAATGGTTTTATTGCCGCTATTACAAACAGTACCCAAGGTGGTAATATCAATTTACAGTTAGGAGAATTATTGTTACTCCGTAACAACAGCCAAATCTCCACCACCGCAGGATTTGCTCAAGCTGGCGGAAATGGTGGCAATATCACAATTAATTCACCCTTCATCGTCGCAGTACCTCAAGAAAACAGCGATATCACAGCCAATGCTTTCTCTGGAAACGGTGGCAATACTGACATTACATCTCAGGGAATATTCGGAATTACTCCTCGCTCTCAAGTTACACCTCAAAGCGATATTACAGCGAGTTCGGAAACTGGTATTCAAGGAACAATTAATATTACAAATCCAGAATTAGACCCCAATCAAGGTGTTATTGAATTACCAGAGGGTTTAGTTGATAAAAGCAATCAAATTGCTCAAATTTGTCCCCAGGGAGTCAACGCTGCTAAACGGTTGAGTGAATTTTACATCACCGGACGCGGTAGTTTACCACCCAGTCCTTTTGAACCATTATCGGGTCGTGTGAATCGGACATCTTTAGCTACTTTGGATGAAGATATAAATACACGAGAAGTAATGGTGATAAGAAGTAGTAGAAAAATAGATTCTCAAAGCAAGGAAATTGTAGAAGCGCGAGGATTTATGAAAAATGCAGATGGGGAAATTTATTTGGTAGCACAAGCACCTGTGACTAGTTCGTCTTCTAAACCTGCTGTAGTTTGTTCGATGTATATGTAAATCTGTTAAAAACAACTTTGAATTACTAGCATTGCAGCAACGCACCATTTATTAAGGTAGATACGAAGTTTTATCCTTTAATATCGCAATGTTGGGTTACGACGCGATTAAAATTTATTTGTTAATAATCGAATATTTTCGTGCGTCTAACCCAACCTACATACTTATCTAGTAGTACAAGCACCTGACACTAGTTCGTCTGATGTATATGTAAATCTGTTAAAAGCAACTTTACCTTGCTCTTCATATTAAACCATCTATCGTTCGACAATCCCGGACAATCGAAAAACAGATATTCAAATTCCGACTTCAATATTATCTGTGAAAAACAGCTTTAATTTTATTCTCCCCACCCCTATATATATAAAGCTGTGAAAAACAACTTTGAATCGAGCTTCATATTAAATCATCTGTCGCTCGCAATGACACAAATAATTTTGCACACCCATTTATATATAAAGCTGTTCAAAACAACTTTACCTTGCTCTTCATATCAAATTCTATCGTTCGATAAACCCGGACAACCGAAAAATAGATATTCAAATTAAAATTAACAACTATCGACTATCAACTAACAACTAATGAAAGTAATAATAATTGGAAGCGGAATCGGTGGTTTAAGCTGTGCGGGATTATTAGCGAGATATGGTTATCAAGTAACCGTTTGTGAAAGTCATTCGATTCCTGGTGGAGCAGCACATTCGTTTACATATAAAGGATATAAATTTGATTCGGGGCCATCATTATACTCGGGTTTATCTTATAGTCCTTCCAATAATCCTTTACGACAGGTATTAGATGCAGTTGGTGAAGATTGCGAATGGGAGAATTACGATACTTGGGGTTGTTTTCTTCCCGAGGGAGATTTTAAGACTTCCGTGGGTGCGGAACAATTTTGTGAAATACTTTTGAAATACCGTGGAGAAAAAGCAGTTAAAGAATGGAGAGAATTACAGCGAGTTATGACTCCTTATGCGGATGCTGCTGTTGCAATTCCTTCTGCTGCGATACGTTATGATTTTGGTGCTGTGAAAACAGCGGGTAAATTTGCTCCTTCTTTAATAAAGCATTTTTTCAACGTTGGTAAATTAACGGGGCCATTTAGTTCAATTATGGATGGTGTGGTAACTGACCCATTCATTTGTAATTGGTTGAATATGTTGTGTTTTCTGCTTTCTGGATTACCTGCTGATGGTACTTCTGCTGCGGAAGTCGCGTTTATGTTCGCTGATTGGTATCGTCCGGGAGTGAAGTTGGATTATCCGGTTGGTGGTGGTGCTGCTTTAGTTGATGCTTTGGTGAGAGGATTTGAAAAACATGACGGAAAATTGTTGTTGAGAAGTCATGTTGAAGAAATTATTGTCGAGAATAAACGTGCTGTTGGGGTTAAGTTGAGAGGTGGTGAGGAATTAAGAGCGGATATTGTGATTTCAAATGCTTCTGTATGGGATACTTTGAAATTAATTCCAACTAATTCGGTACCGCAACAGTTTTTTGATAAACGTGGTCAAACTCCTGAATGTGAAAGTTTTATGCATCTGCATTTAGGAATTGATGCTCAAGATATCAAAGATTTGCAGTGCCATTATATTTTCGTTAAGGATTGGGAGTTAGGAATTACTGCTCCACAGAATTTAGTATTGATATCAATTCCTTCGGTTTTAGATTCATCTTTAGCACCACCAGGAAAACATGCGATTCACGTTTACACTCCTGGAAACGAACCTTATGATTTATGGCAGGGAATGGATAGGAATAGTAAAGAATATTTAGAGCAGAAACAACAACGTGCTGAAATTATGTGGTCAGCTTTGGAAAAAGTTATTCCAGATATTCGTTCTCGTTGTGAAGTAACTTTGATTGGTACACCTTTGACTCACGAACGATATTTGAGAAGAAATCGCGGTTCTTATGGCCCAGCAATTCGTGCGGGTTCTGGTTTATTTCCCGGTTCCAATACTCCTTTGAAAGGTTTAATGTGCTGCGGTGATTCGACTTTCCCCGGAATCGGTTTACCAGCAGTCGCTGCTTCGGGAATGATTGCTGCTAATACTATTGCGACCGTTGAGAAGCATTTGGAAATGTTGTCAGAAGTTGTTTAAACAGAGGGGGAGAAAAAAATTTATTAATTACTGTTTGAAATCTAGATTGATTGATTATATTTTTATACTCTATTCAAGCGTTTTCAGTGAAAATATTGAAGTATATGACCGGATATAGAATTAGTTAAAGTTGAAATTGATACTTTTTTATTTCTTATGTTTCGTAATTAAACCTTTATAGAGCAATCCAAATTACGATTTGATGAATGAAAGCAGAAAATTATTGGTTTCTTAAGATGTTGAACCGTAAATCGCTCGGGGATAATTTGAAATAAAAGCTAATAATTTTATACTCAATCAAGCTGTTTTCAGTGAAAATATTGAAGCATATGAACGGATATATAATTATCGAAAGTTGAATTTGATACTTTTAAATTTTTTGTTCGTGGTTGGATTTTAGTCCTATAAACCCAGCTTTGATTTTATATTTTTATGATTTTCACAGCTTAGTAACCTAGAAATAACACAAAAAATAAAAAGCAGCGCACATTGACTGGTTGGTAGAGCGAATTGAACTACCGCTGCGCTTGATTCGGTTGCGAAGAGACAGGCCATATCATTAATTTGTTTAAACCTTATATATTAAAAGCCTGCCTCTTCGCCGCTGCGCTAACCGAATCATAGTTCAATTCTGGAATATTGTTAGCATCGTTCGTTTGAAAAATTATTAGATTTTTAATGGTTGGTAATATCAATTCCGGGGCAACTGGAATTATAAAAAAACCTCAGAGACGGGGAGGAAAGAGAAAGAAGAAGAAATCTAAATAATGCCGATATAAATCCAAAAGATATAATAAGTGATTGCTAAAAATTTGAAATATGTTTATTTTTACACGCGCTTTGGCATTCATTCTTTTTATTTTTTTTATAAATATACAAGTATGATGGTGCATACATTTTCAGACTAGAAGAATATATCAAGGTGCAAGAAAGAGCATCAACAAATCAATATACGCTCCTATATTTCTTAATTTAATGGCTTTTTATCGTATTTAGGACTTACGCAAAACTAACGTAACTTCGTCATTACGAGCGATAGCGACGTAATCGCAAAAATCCTGCGATTGCTTCCCTACACTTCGTTTCGGTCGCAATGACAATTCGCGCTTACGTAAGTCCTGGTATTTTTAGCATTTTAAGATTGAGAAACCGAAATTAATCCTTTTTCACCCTGCTCTATTTGATTGGGGTTTTATTGTCATTATTCATTTTTTTAGTCTCATGTAAACCAATAATTGTCAATATCGGTATTAAATCAAGGCTATTTTAGTATTTTTAATCACAATAGAATTAATATTGCTTCATATAAATATCGGCAATATTTCCTTGAATTGCTTTGCTTTTTATTTGTTGTAGTACGTTAATCAATCAAATATCAAGTTATTTACTACCTTTAATTAAGGAATGTAATCAAAAATATCCAAAAAAATCAAAATTAGTTTTACTGCTTCCCTCAGAATATAAACCCCATATTACATCAAAATGGCTTGTAATCTCGTGAGCTAATTGAGAATTTTGTCATTAACAAAGAGATTGTAAACAAGAGTAAAGCGACTGTAACGGAATATGAATACGAGATTTAAATCAATGATTTATTTCAACATGATTATTGGTTATAAGGAATCAAAAAAATATAGAAACGTGATATTTGACATGTCTATTTAAATTTGAATCATTGAGAAACCCGGTTTTTTCAAAAAACCGGGTTTCTAGATATTTGTGAATTACCAATCACCTATTACCAATTCACAATTACCCATTACCAATTCCCAATCCCCAAATTAAAAATAATCCGGTTGCCAATTATCGCGGTGGATTGAGTAGTAAGCGACCTTAATTTTGTAAAAATGAGCTTCTTTTTCGTACTTTAGTCCAGATTTCTCCATTACCCTTCGAGAAGCTATATGTTTTGGAGATGCGATCGCGATAATTTTGTAGAGTTTAACAGTCTCGAAACCATATTGTAGACAAGCTTTTGTAGCTTCGCTAGCAATACCTTGATTCCAGAAATTTTGGTCGAAACGGTAAATAACTTCGATATCAGGACTATTAGGTAAACAATTGAGTCCGCAATGACCGATAAGACGGCGAGTATTTTTTTCGATAGCAGCCCATACACCGAAACCGTATTTTTCCCAATGTTCAATGAAATATTCGATAATTTCCCGAGTAACCTGTTTTTCCTTACCTTTTGGTATTGCTCCTCTCGGTGAATATTTCATGACCTCCGGATTGCTCAAAATTACAGTCAATCTATCCAAATCATCCAGCGTATAAGGTCTGAGTCGCAGTCTTGCAGTCTCAATTTCTGCCATGATTTACTCAAATTTTCCTTTTATCCAGTTAACTGTTTCACGCAAATTAAATCCTATCCGGTGTCTTGGAAATTTGCTCATGGGGGAAACCCCCAAGACCGCAATTTCCGCTTTTCTAGCAACAGGGATGGGGGGAGAGGGGAGTGGGGGAGTGGAGGAGGGGGAGACAAAGAGATGGGGAGGGAAGAAAATTATTATTTCTAATTACCTATTACCAATCCCCAATCCAAAATCTAAAATCTAAAATCCCAAATAGATTTAGCTCCAATAAGTTAGTGGTTCATCTTGATTGCGATATCCGATAAACATGGACATGGAAACTCGGGGACCACCGTGGGAAGCTCTGACTGCATGAACTCTTGTGGAATCAAATAAGATTAGTTCTCCTATTTGGGGTTTAATTACTGCTGCTGGTTCTGGTAGAATTCTCCGGTCGATGATTCCTTCGTATTTATATTCTTTGTCTTGGATTTCTGGTTGTGTTGTGGTTGATGGTTTGACTTCCCAGATTTCTAATTCTCCACCAAATTTAGGGGTACGTAAGTAAATATTGGCGCTTAACTGACTAACTAGGTAGGAGAAAGGATAGGTGGGATAAATGGGAGCGTCGGATACGTCTCTTGCGAGAATGTCTTGATGGGGTGGAAGTTCAAAGTTATCTTCAAATACTCTACCGATTCCCGCTAACATGGTGCGATTGTGGATGTTTTCGATGCAAGCACCTGCTAACCACATATCTCCTAAGTCTAATCTCAGTTTATCGATGGGTGAAAGAAGGGGAGAGCAGGTATAGCGGATATTTCTGTTACAAGCTGGAGCTTGTTGGTAGTAACGTTCGAGCATTTCTTCGTTACCGTTGGTTTCAAAGAAGGTGATTCCAGTTCTTTGCACTCCTACATCTGGTGCTCTGTGATATCTTTCTAAGGTATCCTGCTCGATTAATTCTTCACTAATTTGTGCTGCTTGTTCGTGGTGATAGTAGCTAGGAATTCGTAAAGCCAGTATTTTTCCTTCTAATAAATCCAGTAAGTCTGTAATTGTCAGATTTTGAGAAATTTTTACTAAGGTCTTTTGTTGCTGTTGAGTCAATTGCATACAATTTTTCCTTTGTAATTTCAATTTGTGGACTGGTTGACGAACTGAAAATTGCGTGAAAGCTGGAATTTCAAAGTTTCCTAATTAGGCAATCCTGTAGATATACAAGATGAGTTCTAACTATTACGCACAAGTTATCAAAATCATTTGTTGTAATCTCTAAAAACACTATATATTTAGGTTTTTTCGGAAATTACAAAAATAGTAGAGGCAGTAATCTAACGTAGATTATGTGACATATTTATTCTGAGTGAGATGAAAAAACCCTGATAACTGAAGCGCTTAATCTCAAGGAAATATATCTATCTCAAAATTCTTAGACTAGCTTAACTTTCACGGTCATTTGGTTGTCATTGCTGGAATTAGCATCTGTCAAATCCCCGAAGCTGAATTTAAAGATGCTTCTATCACCGTTCCCGATTTCGACAATGCTATTTGAACTATTACTATCACTAGCACCGAAGGATAATAATGCTTGAGCTTCACCGTTTTCAAAGTCTTCGATATTCCCGTCTTGAATTAAATAAGGAGCTAGAAGACTGTTGTCTGGTAAATCAACGTGGAATTTTTCTCTTCTGCAATGTTCTTTGAGTTGAAATTCTGCAACGCTATTGGAAATCGCTGCTTTTAAATAATCCTCTCCATCTTCTGGAGTCAGGGTTTGTCCGGTGACTTTATCAACTACTGTTCCTCGTTCATCTTTGATGGAATAGAATCCAACGGTCTTATCAAATTCTGATTTCTCTTTAACAACAACTTTGGCTTTTCCATCGTCTCCCTGTAAATTTAATATTCCATCACTAAGAAGATTGTCTTTAGTTAAGGGATTTTTTTCGGAAACTTCTAAGAAAACGTTTTCCTGGAGTTCTTCAATTTCGGTATTGGATTTGATGATGTCGGAATAAGAAGTCTCTTTTATCTCCTTGATTTCCTTCTTGGTAAAGAAACCACCATCTTTAATCTTCCTTTCAAACCAAAATCTATCAGCATCCCTCAACCTTTCAAATTGTTCTCCCACAATCGCTTTAGTTGTTTCCCCTGCTCCGGAAGGTGCTGTAGCATCTTCTGCAAATAACCCTATGAGTAAATCAACATCTTCTACAGTCCCGTACAAATCTTTCAAAGTCTTGGCTAATTCCTTATCGGAAGTTAACTCGTCAAAACTTTTCACCCTTCCCAAACCAAAATCATCTCGAACTTGATTGTAATCAGCTAAACCTCGTTCTCTACCCCTTTGAATATTGGCTGAATACAAATCGAATCCCACACCAGCTGGGGGAAACAAAGCATTTCGTAAATCGAAGACTACATTAGTATCGACATCTTCATCCAAAGTTACCGTACTACCCCGCAAAATTTCATCTACATCCTTACCCTCTTTAACATTCGGCGCTCCAAATGTAGTTAATAACGGTAAAGTTGTAGAATTACCCTCGCTATCAACAGTCTCTATTTTATTCCCCGTTTGAGAGTGACCGAAACGAAATCCAGCAGCGTTAAATTCATCTGAGATTTGAGGAGTTTCTTTTGCATCATACCCCTTATATTCACTTATTTCCCCAATCTGTTGCGGTAACCACTCATAGGTAACTATCTGCTGATATTGAGCAATATTTATTTGACGAGCTCGTTCAAATATCTGTTTATCATTCCACTTCGGATGAAACTCAGATAAATCTTCAGCAATCCGATTGTGATTTCTCACCCACAAAGTATGTTGAGCAACCAAAGCATCTTGTTCGCTGACTCTTTCATCCCCAGCTAAAAATCCCACACCCTCAAAAAATCCCCCTCTCATTACCTTCTCGGTATCAGCTGGAAGTAAATCATCGCTGGTCGATTCAGTCTCTTCAGAAAAAACTTTTAGTCTACCTCCTTCAAAACTCCGAAGAGATTTAGCTAATTTATTATCGGAACCGTAAACCACTGATAAATCCAACCAGTGTGTTAAATCATTTGGTACTTTTGCAGGTTTAGGATTACCATCTTTAACTACCCCAGTCCCAGATTTAAAAGCATTTCGGGGAAACTCAAATTCCAATCCTCCATCCTTCTGTCTATTTATTGTCGGAGTCGGAGGAATATCTTGAGTAAAATTGGAATCATCTTTGGGAATATCGATATTGAAACTATCTTCACTCAACCGAGCTAAATTCAAATCGTGATTAATCAACTGACCAAAAGCCCAATTTATCGCAGTCAAACCTTTAGAACTAGGGTCAGTCTCACCTTTTTCTAACTTAGATGTCGCATTACTAATTACCCTCGCACTCGGACGGTCTAAAGGATTAAGCAAAACAAAAGGAGCATCGGGATTATTACTTAAACCATCTTTATTTTCAACAACCTCCAAACCCGACTTTTCTAAACGCTGCTTTTCACCTTTACTAAAAATCGGAATCGGTTGACGACTAACTTCCTTACCATCAACACCGATTAAAGCATTACCCTCAGCATCATTCGCAACCCCTGCTGGACTTGCTACTCCATCCTCATACTCAACAGTACCCAGACGAATAAAAGGTGTACCATTAGCTCCCAATCTAGGCTTTTCTAAATTATTCCCAGAACCATTAATCTTACGAAATGAACCTAACTTTTTGCCTTTATAGGGATTTCTGCCAAGAAGTGACATAACACTAATCTGTAACGTTATATACAAATTGTAAAAAATATATTCCTTCATTGGTGTATCTGCGAATACTTGAAAATCAAATTCTAATGGATATGGGCACTATAAAAATCCCTTATGTTCCCGAAGTTGATAAAATTTTATTACGGGGTAATTTCCATGAAATCCAAATATTACGGGAATTTCGGGTGATATCATGATTACCTCAGTAACTATTATTTTTAAGGAAGTGCAATATTTTCAAACCCTTGCAGTAGCGTTATTACATCCCCTCAGCGGGTTGAATCAATCAATTATTTGATCTTGGTACGTCGTCAAACTTAAACTTCTCGGAGATATATTCCCGATAATTTATCAAATAATCCAAATTTTACAGCAGTTGTCTTCCTCCCTGTTGCAGATATAATCTAGCCTTTGTGGAGTGCAAACATCAATAAAAAATTGCTGTCTAATATGGATGAAAAATTAATATAATGCACTTATTATGAGCATCTCCAAACCTGTAAAGAAATCTTATCAGCGCAACCGTCCCCGTAAAAATGATTGGCGATTATTTTTGCGTTTAGTTCCCTACGCTCGCAGCTATAAAAAACTTCTATTAATTTCAATGTTACTGTTGGTACCAGTAGCAATATCAAATGCTTTACAGCCTTTAATCGTCGGTCAGGTAATTTCTCTGGTTCGTCAAGAACCTAGCACCTACGAGTTTATTAAAAGTAACCCGGAGCAAGGATTATTTTTCCTGCAAATAGTTTTACTGATTACCGTTGTTATTCGTCTTGTATTAACCGGTTTTCAAGGATATTTAGTGCAAAAAGTCGGACAAAATATTACGGCTGATATCCGCAAAGATTTATTTCAACACGTTACATCCTTAGCAGTACGCTTCTTTGATAAAACCCCCGTAGGTAAATTAATTACCCGATTAACATCCGACGTAGAAGTTTTAGGAGATGTTTTTGCAACGGGAGCAATAGGTATATTTTCCGATATATTCTCCACCTTGGTAATTATCGGCTTTATGTTCTCCACTCAATGGCAGCTTGCATTATTATTATTGCTACTGCTGTTTCCCGTATCAGCTTTAATTACCTTCTTCCAACAGCAGTTTCGTAAAGCCAATTATAAAGCTAGAGAAGAGCTTTCGGTATTAAATTCCCAGCTACAGGAAAATATTACCGGGATTAACATAGTACAGTTATTCCGTAGAGAAAAATTCAACGCTAAACTATTCGAGAAAACCAATAACCTTTACGTAAAAGAAGTTGATGCGACAATCTTCCACGATTCCGCTGTTTCAGCCACTTTGGAATGGATTGCATTAGTGGCGATCGCCGGAGTATTGTGGATTGGTGGCTGGTTAATTTTGGGAGATAGTTTAACGGTTGGAGTACTAGCAAGTTTTGTATTGTACGCTCAAAGATTATTTGAACCGTTACGACAATTCGCAGAAAAATTTACCATCATTCAAGCAGGTTTTACAGCTATAGAACGAGTGTCTGATATCTTGGATGAACCTATTGAAATCCGGGATAAAGTAAACCCGAGATATTCCTTGAGCAATAACTTTGAATTTGGATATATCGACGAAATAGTAGAAAATTTAGAAAATATCGGTGAAAAAATTGACCCTACAAAACTAGGAGAAATCCGTTTTGAAGAAGTTTGGTTTGCTTATAAAGACGATAATTACGTCATCAAGAACTTAAACTTTATCATCAATCCCGGAGAAAAAATCGCTTTAGTAGGCCCCACCGGAGCCGGGAAAAGTACAATAATTCGTTTATTATGTCGCCTTTATGAACCCAGTAAAGGAAGAATTTTAGTCGATGGAATAGATATCAAAGAAATACCCCAAGCCGAATTAAGAAGGTATTTAGCAGTAATTTTACAAGAAGGATTCTTATTTGCTGGTGATGTTAAAAGCAACATTACATTAGGTGATAATTACACCTTTGAACAAATTCAAAAAGCAGCACAATCCACCAACGTAGAAGAATTTATTGAAAGATTACCCCAAGGTTATAACTCCCAACTCCGAGAAAGAGGAACCAACATTTCCAGCGGAGAAAAACAGCTATTAGCCTTCGCTCGTGCTGCAATTCGTAACCCTCAAATATTAGTATTAGATGAAGCAACCGCTAACTTAGATGTATCAACAGAAGCTCAAATCCAAAAAGCTTTAAACGACCTTTTAGCCCAACGAACAGCAATTATCATCGCTCACCGTTTATCCACAATCCGCAACGTCAACAGAATTTTCGTACTCAAACGTGGTGAATTAATCGAGCAAGGTAGTCACGAACAACTAATAGAACAAGGAGGATTATACGCGACATTACACAATCTACAAATGCTTAATCAGTAATCAATTATCAATTATCAGTCAGTTGTTAGTTATGAGAAGTACGATACTTCAATTTACTGAATAAAATTTTATAAATTAAATTTAGATTGCAATTATAAATTTTATATATTAAGTTCTGTATTGATAATTGACAATTGATAATTGTTCACCGTTCCAATGAGTTGAAAAGAGAAATTTTCAAATTAATATATTTACTTAGCTGCTGCATAATCATAGCTTGTATAGTGTCTAAAGTCGTATTTTCGTTTCTAGGAATATTCCAATACAAAATAGCAATGGCTTCTTGAATGTAAGTTTCTAATTTTATTAATTCACGCGTACTTAATTTCAACGTATTTTCATCATTAGAATCTTCATTATTATCATCTATATATATATTGGGTTGAGAAAACATCTTCCCATTTGGCATTTTTGCATCATACAGAATAGTATTTCGTAATTTCACATTAGAAATAATCGCTTGATGCAAATTTGCACGACTTAAATCAGCATTGGTTAAATCCGTTTGTATCAATTTAGCCTTAATTAAAGAAGCACTTTTTAAATTTGCATCCGTTAATCTTGCTCCCCTTAAATTCGCACCAGATAACTTAGCACCACTCAAACAAGCACTTGTTAAGTCAGCTTCACTTAAATTAGCATTGATAAGTGTAGCACCTCTCAAATTCGCTCCTCTCAAATCAACCCCTTCCAGACTTGCTTCTCTTAAGTCAGCTTCCCCCAAATCAGCTTCACTCAAATTCGCTCTCGCAAATCTAACTTTACAGAGTCTAGCGTTAAACAAATCGGCTTTTATCAAATTAGTGTCAGTCAAAATTGCTGCTTCTAAATTAGTATGACAAAGCTTTGCACCTGCTAGACACAAAGAAGCTAACTCAACTCCACTAAAGTCTCTCAAGCCATCTGCATATTTTTCTAGTAATTCTTCTACTGTCATTTTGATAAGAGAAACCTAACGGTAAGATAAGAAAATGTAAACATTAAGAAAATATTAAATTATTTACAAAATGATAGTCCACAAAAATGCACATTTCGTTATACAAATTGAGTATAAAAACACATATCTTAAAGTTTTGCAAACAAAAACATATCTATAGATAGTTGACCTTGAAAATAAAAATGTATTTTTAGTAAGTTAATTTAAATAATATAAATTAGTAGTTGACTAGGTGTAACTTGTTTAATCTTAATTTCCTTCTCCTCTCCCTTAACAAAGAAAGGGGTGTCCCCTAGGAGGGAGTGAGGTTAATTACGTACATCACATCACAGAAAACTGCTACGTAACGGTTTTCACGATTGATGAAATACGAATTAACCTTGGGGACGTCCAAAAATTAAATTACTCAATCCAGTATCTAATACGACTATCAGATTTTTCTCCCCCTGCTTCCCCTGCTCACCAAAGCGATTGATTATTTTTTTAATTGGAAGTCCCTTATCCCTTCCCCTACCTTGTCAAGAACAGGGGTTTATGAATCCTTAAACAAGCAAAAACCTGATTCCTCCAGGAAACCAGGTCTGATAATTTAACTAACTCTGTAGTCAATCTTATTTTGCGACTTTTCTATAAGAAGAAAACAGGATTATGAATTATTTATTGACAGGAGTCTTAACTTGACTAGCCATATCTAAAAATGAACTCATATTTGCACCGGGACGACGGCGCACGTTATTATTTTTAGGTATTAAATACTTAGGAGCAAACAGAGTTTCCTTATTATCTTCAGGCTTATCTGTAGTTACAGCTTCCTTCGCAGCTTTCTTCTGAGCCTCCTTCTTCTCTACAGGAACAGCCTTAGCTTCTAAACCTTTAGCTGTTTGAACCATTTCCACATCAACTTTTACAACTTGTTCGGATGGCACTTCTTTTACTTTACCATCTGCTTTTTTTACCTTAGTTGTATCCTTTTGAGTTGTAGCAGCAGCTGCTGGTTTTTTTCCATTAGTAGATGCTTCCACCGGTTTAGAATCAGCCTTTGGCATTGGTTCATCAGGTTCATCTTTTAACTCTAGAAAAAAGTTACCATTTTCTTTCTTCCCAGCAAAAAGTCCAGATATAAATTTCATAATTTCCTCAAATTAAGGTTTTGATAAAACTAAACGTGTTGATTTCTTTTGTCTTTTATACCCGAATTTTGACCAAATTAATTAATAATTATGTATTTTCGTAAACTAGTCTCAAAAATACCTATTTGTCTTATCCCATCTACTTTCCAGGCATTTTAGTACCTAGGGACGGTTGAAGTAACAACTTTTAATTAACCTTACTGCCTAAAAACGCTAAACGTCTTATGATTCAAGCAATTTCAGGCAATTTGCAGTTCATCTCAATTATTAGATTTTCTTGTAACCTAGAGCAAGACTGTGATAAATGATTTAACAAAAGTTAACAAAGATGCGGTTAGTGGTTGGTGGAGAGTTAGCAGTGTTAGCGGCCAAGATGGTCGCATTACGGTATAAGTAAATGAACTAAAGTAAATTCTATCTATATATTAAATGAATAAGGAAAATCAGCAGCGCAATCCTGTACTGTTAGTTCATGGTATTTGGGATACTGGTAAAGTATTTCGGAGGATGATTCCTTTTCTTAACGAACTTGGTTGGAAGGTTTACGATTTAGATTTGACTCCTAATGATGGTAGAAAAGGTTTGGATGAATTAGCCGAGCAGATTGCACATAAGGTTGAATCGACCTTTGGAGAAGAACAACCTTTTGATTTGCTTGGTTTCAGTATGGGGGGAATTGTAAGTCGTTATTACGTCCAGCGGCTGGGTGGAATTAACCGGGTACAAAGATTTATTACGCTTTCGGCTCCAAATCACGGTACTTTGACGGGATACTTCAATCAAGGACTTGGTTGCGTACAAATGCGTCCAAATAGTGCTTTACTCAGAGATTTAAATAGCGACGTTCAAATGCTATCGCGAATTAATTTTACTTCTATTTGGACACCTTACGACATGATGATTGTCCCAGCAAGTAGTTCTAAAATGTCCGTAGGAGATAATTCTACCGTACCAGTTTTAGTACATGCTTGGATGCTTAAAGATGAAAAAAGTTTGAGTGCGATCGCAACAGTATTATCCGCTCCAGTAAAGGGAATTGCTAATTTGTAATTGGTAATTGGTAATTAACTCATAACTCCTAACTCCTAACTCCTAACTTTTTACACCCTGTCCCCAATCTGTGTAAATTCAGCATTACCGAAAATTGCTTCGGGATAGCGGTAATATTTATACTCCATCAAGTTGTGAAATGGGTCTTGGAGGAAAAAGGTACGATGTTCGAGGGGAGTATTTGTGAATCGATTTTTGGCTGATTCTCGAAACGGTAAATTTCGGTCTTGTGCTTTTAATAGTAAATTTTCCCAATCAGCTTCTTGAGTAAAAACCAAACCGAAATGTCTGGGATAAATACCGCGTTGAGGTACAATCGGTTCCTTGGTTACGTGAGCAACTAACTGATGTCCGTAAAGATTGAGAATTAAAGCATTGCGATTTTCTCTACCGGGGGTGCATCCCAAACCATCAACATAATATGCTTTAGTTTGGGCAATATCAGTTACCGGAAATGCGATGTGGAAGATTACTTTGGACATTTGGGATTAGGAATGGGTAATTGGTAATTGGTAGTGAATTGAGTTAGGAGTCATAAATAGTAAGTAGTTTATAGAGAGTAGTTTATTTTCTCCCTATCTCCTTGTCTCCCCCTCTCCTTTTCTCTTTCTTTCCCCTCTCACCACTCTACCCCCTCTTCCCCTCTAAAGTTAACAGTTCAAAAATCGTATAGTAACCACCTATTAACAATTAACTAATAACCGTAATATTTACAGAATAGGAAACAAATCCAAAATTCAAAATCTAAAATCCAAAATTGAAGTATGTTTGGAAATCATCTAATTGTCGGAGTTTCGGGTACTGTATTAACTGATGAAGATAAAAGAATATTAAGTACAATCAAACCTGTGGGAGTTTGCTTTTTTGCTAAAAACTTCCGGGATGGCGAACCTTATGAAATCTGGTTAGAAACTTACAAAAAACTCAATCAAGAGATACGAGAATATACCGAACGCGAGTCGATGTTTATCTCCATCGACCATGAAGGAGGAAGAGTAATTCGTCCACCTTTACCAATTACGCGATTTCCCTATAGTTATGTGTGTCGCAAACGAGCGCGAGAAGTAGCGAAAGCGATGGCAACTGAGCTAAAATCCTTGGGAATCAATGTATCTTGGGCACCAGTTGCGGATATATTTTCTAACCCTAATAATCCGATAATCGGACCGCGTTCCTTCGATACAACACCAGAAACAGCGGCTCAATATGCTCGCGAATATTTCCTCGGACTCAAAGAATCGGGAATAATAGCCTGTGCTAAACATTTCCCAGGACACGGAGATACCAACACCGATTCACACCTATCATTACCGATACTAAATTTAAGTAAAGAAGCAATTCAACAGCGAGAATTAATACCTTTCAAAGCTTTAATTGCAGAAAAAATTCCTTTAATTATGACCGCTCATATACTTTTCCCTGAAATTGGAGGAGATAAACCAGCGACATTTTCTCAACCAATTTTAAGTCAGATATTGAGAAAAGAACTTGGTTTTGATGGAGTAGTGGTATCCGATGACTTAGATATGAAAGCAGTCGCGGATATGTATGACAAAAGCGGTACCGTAGCAAATACCTTAAATGCAGGTTGCGATATATTTTTGATGTGTGGTAATTTGCCTTCATCATCCACCGAGCGGATTGAATTTATTGCTGGAGATTTTAAAAAGTCGTTAGAAAACGGTAGCCTTGATGAATCCGTGGTGGCAGCAGCAAACGGTAGAATTGAGAAACTATTGAGTCAAACACCGCAATATTCAGTTGAAATGCTTGATAAAGATATTTTATTAAAACATGCACAATTGGCTATTAACTGTAGTTTTGATAATTGAAATCTTGATCTAGAGACGTAGTACTGCTACGTCTCTTTCAATGTGGAATCACCACTTCTTAGATTATTCCAAATCCCCGAAAAATTTATCATTATCCCAGCATCTTCTCAGCAAAAACTCATCTAGCTTTATATAAATCGTATTTAAATAAATATAGAAAACATTAAATCTGCTAACAGATTTTTGTCAGCCTTGTAGAATCAACGGTGGGGTGGGTTTTACCTACCACCGCTTTTTTCATTTTTCAGTTGTAAGCCAAATTCACTTTCAGCCAGCATTTGTCCAACTGACAGTTATTAATACTAATATTTGTACAACCTAATCTAAAATCCAAAATCCCTGCATAAATTCATCCGTTGTCAAAATACAAAATCTAAAATCTAATGACCTACCTAGAAACAGCAGCCAAATTTTACAGCGATGTAGCTCAAACTCCCGAAATTGGGCTTTGTTGCGTGCAAAGTACCCCCATGCAGTTACCGGGTTTGAATATTCCTCTGAAAATGCAGGAAATGAACTACGGATGCGGAACTACAGTCCACGCGAATGAACTTAATAACGAACCTACAGTATTATATATAGGCGTTGGTGGTGGTTTAGAAGCATTACAATTTGCTTATTTTTCCCGTCGTCCCGGTGCAGTAATTGCAGTAGACCCAGTTGCAGATATGCGTCAAGCTGCAAAAGAGAATTTAGAAGTAGCAGTTAAAGATAATTCTTGGTTTGATACCAGCTTCGTAGAAGTTCGCGAAGGAGATGCTTTCAATATACCAGTTGCTGATAATTCAGTTGATATCGTCGCGCAAAACTGTTTATTTAATATCTTTGAACCAGAGGATTTAACTCGTGCTTTGCAAGAAGCATATCGCGTATTAAAACCTGGTGGACGCTTACAAATGAGCGACCCAATTGCAACTCGTTCAATACCAGAACATTTGAAAAAAGATGAACGATTGAGAGCAATGTGTTTATCGGGAGCGTTGACTTATGACGAGTACGTTCAACGCATTATTAATGTTGGTTTTGGACAAGTTGAAATTCGCGCTCGTCGTCCTTATCGTTTGTTGGAAGCAACAACTTATAATTTAGAAGAAAATTTGCTGTTAGAAAGTCTTGATTCAGTAGCTTTTAAAGTCCCAATTCCAGAAGATGGAGCTTGTGTCTTCACAGGTAAAACAGCAATTTATGCCGGTCTGGAGCCATTTTTTGATGATAATCAAGGTCACATTTTACAGCGAGGAATTCCAGCCGCAGTATGCGATAAAACCGCTGGTAATTTAGCTGCTGCTTTACCAGAAAAAGTAATTGTCACCGATTCCACTTGGTATTATGACGGTGGTGGTTGTTGTTAAAATCAGTTAGCAGTTATCAGTTAACAGTTAGGAGTTAGGAGTTAGGAGTTAAGAGTTAAGAATAAAAAATCACTTGTAGTGGGAGCATCTTGCTCCCTTGTTATTTTTAATAAGATAAAATATTCCCAATTCCCCATCCCCAATTACCAATTACCAAATATTTATGATTCAAACTAGAATAACACCCTTTAATCGCAAACTGAATTCGACTTTAACAAAGAAAACAATCAACGTTTTACAGATTAATTTAGGTAAGCGTTGTAATCTTGCTTGCAGTCACTGTCACGTTGATGCGGGACCGAAAAGAACTGAAGAATTATCTCCAGAAATTTGCGAGCAGTTAATTGAATTAATTAATACATTTCCCGAGACTAAAATTGTAGACTTAACTGGTGGCGCACCGGAAATGAATTATGGTTTTAAACCATTAGTAGAAGCTGCAAGGAAGAGTAATAAACAGGTAATCGTTCGCTCTAATTTAACTATTTATTTTGAAGATGGATTTAAAGACATTCCAGAATATTTTGTTAAGCATAAAGTAAGAGTTGTTGCTTCTTTACCCTGTTATCTCGCTGACAATGTTGATAAAATGCGCGGTGATGGCGTTTTTGATGCTTCGGTGAAAGCGCTGCAATGGTTAAATAAATTAGGTTATGGAAAAGAATCAGATTTAATTTTGGATTTGGTTTACAATCCGCAATTACCTACAAGCGAAAATTTTGCTTTAACTCCCAATCAAGTCAAGTTAGAACAGGATTATAAAAAATTCTTAGAAGATAATTTCGGTATTGTATTTAATAACTTATTTGCAATTACTAATTTACCAGTCGGTAGAACTAAATTTCATTTGGAAAGAACTAAGTTATATAAACCTTATTTACATTTTCTCGAATCGAACTTCAATCCAGTTACCGTGGAAAATTTGATGTGTCGTGACGAACTCTCCATTGATTATCTCGGTAACGTTTACGATTGTGATTTTAACCAAGTGATGAATATTCCAGCGAAAACTCGTGATGGAGAAAATATTACAGTCGCGAAGTTGCTTGAAGCTGGTAATTTAAACTTGATTGAAGAAGTTCAAACCGCTAGCTATTGTTACGGTTGTACTGCTGGTAGTGGTTCTAGCTGTGGTGGTGCTTTGTTGTAAATTCGGAATATGGTTCGTAGTCAGCGATTTATCGCTTTCCCCCTAACGTCAGGAGACGTAAAATTTTACGTCTCTACATTTCGACCTGGAACGTTTGGGCTAGTAAATCCGTCAAATATAATGCAATCGAATCTTCAACTACAAATACATAAATTCTGCTAAAAAACATCCCGTTACCAAAACTGTTACCAGCGAACTATTTTTGCTTGACGATTATAAAATGGTAATCAAATAAGCAAGTCTCCTTACACCATATTATAAACCGTAGACCTCCCTGAAAATATCCTACGGTTTCTTTTTTTATCTATAAGTAGTTAATAATCAAATATATAGCGCTACGCCAAGGTTTAAGGTTTAAGTTAATGTTATAGTCGGCATTAATTAGTATTATATAGCTTCAACATTTATATATAGATAATTATCTAATAAAAAGTCTTGTTTCAAAAAATGATACGTCCGGGTTTATCCAGCAACTTGCTAGCTATAATGGGATTTAAGTTAAGCTCCTCACATTAAATTAAAAGCCGTGAAACTTTTAGTTTTGCGGCTTTTTTATTTGTTTTATCAAGATTCTATTCGTTCCCAGGTCAATTCAAAAATTTTAGGTGTATCATCGCTTCTACTCGGTGGGGTTTTCAAAGCTACTTGATTTTCATTTATCGTAAAAGTCCTTGTCAAACTTTTTCCTATACGATTGGGAATCGATGCAATTTCTACATGATGAATAACTTTATCACCATCAACGGTATAACTTCCAGCATATGAATTAAAAGTAGAAAATGCTTCTGCTCGTTCTTCGATTGGTACCGAATGTATCGCACTCGTAAGAGGTGAAGCTGAATTACCGCTTAATAATTGACGTTCGCTTTTCGAGAACATCACCATCATTTTACCTTCAACAGTATAAGTAATATAGCCAATTGGATTAATTCCAAATGCTTCATTATTAATACTTCCATCCGGTAATATAGCTTTGATTGAAATTAATTTCCAAGTTCCCAATAGCGGATTGTTTTGATATAAATTAGACATGATTAAATAATTGGTAATTGGTAATTGGTAATTGGTAATTGGTAATTGGTAATTGGTAATTGATGATTGGTAATTAATGATTGGTAATTGGTTAATATACAGAGAATATAACAAGATAAAATGAATTATTAAATTAGTACTCGCTACTCCCTACTTGTTACTTTTTACTTGCTACTTTCTACTTGCTACTTTCTACTTGCTACTTTCTTCCCCCTCCTAAATAAATTCCCTTCATCCCGACGACGATTGATTAAACCGGGTAATTTTTTACCGCTACCATGAACCCAACGATTTAATTCGCTAGGTACGGAATCATAATCTCTTTGGTTTAATTTAGATAATAATGTAGAAGATGCAAATTGTGTTTCTCCAATATTAAACACAAAACTTACAAGTGCATCAAATTGATTTTGATTTAATGGTACTTTGACTAATTTATTAACCGTACTTTCTGCTGTATTTACATCAGAGCGTAAAATTTCCATTGCTCGTTCTTTAGTAATTCCACCTTTAAATTCATCCGATTCGGAACCATTTATTGGCCCGTGATGCACTAAATGACCAACTCCAATTGTCGCATGATTTGCTGGGTCATTATATAAATGTAAAATCATTCCTTCATGGTCGGCAATAAATTTTAAACCGTTATTGCTAATTTGTTTATTTTTATTACTAGAACCAGAATCAGATTGAATATTGTTATATTGCGATGGTAAATAAACAATTTGACCGATTTGTAAACTTCTTGCTTCATTTTCACTAAAACATTCTCCCGTATCTTTAGTTATTTCCTGCCAGCGGTTAGCATTTCCTAAATAACGTTGTGCAATTTCACTCAAGGTATCTCCAGACTTGATAGTATAAGTACGATTTTTCATGAGAATATTATATGTAATTTGTAAGAATAAACTGTGACAATTAAATATTACAATCAACCCGGTCTTTTCAACAAAACCGGTTTTTTGAAATACCATACTTATTCATTTGTTTAAGTAAAAGAAAAAAATACAATAACCTGGGACAGTTTTGATTTACGCTAAAGTAAAATCAGCAGCGTTGCATCGAAGGAAAAGCCATGAAAGCAGTGTTAATGACAGCACCTGGAAGCCCAGAAGTTCTACAGCTACAAGAAATCCCAAACCCGCTTCCTCCTCAAAACACAGAACTTTTAGTGCGTTTAAAAGCTGCTGGAATTAACCCCATCGATACAAAGCTTCGCAAACGTGGTACCTTCTATCCCGATAAAATGCCAGCAATATTAGGATGTGATGGTGCGGGAATTGTTGAAGCAGTAGGAACAGAAGTTAAGCGTTTTCAGGTCGGAGACGAAGTATTTTTTTGTAGCGGTGGACTTGGAGAGCATCAAGGTAATTACGCAGAATTCACAACAATAGAAGAACGTTTCGTAGCAGTAAAACCTAAATCAGTCTCATTTATAGAAGCTGCTGCTGCACCTTTGGTATTAATTACCGCTTGGGAAGCTTTATACGAGCGGGGACGTTTGTCACCAGGGGAAAAAGTATTAATTCATGCTGGTGCTGGTGGTGTCGGACATGTAGCGATTCAACTCGCTAAGCTCAAAGGTGCTGATGTTTGTACTACGGTAAGCTCCCAAGGAAAAGCCGATTTCGTTAAGAGTATAGGGGCTGATTATGTCATTAATTATCAAAAAAATGATTTTGTAAAAGCCGTTTTGGATTGGACGAAGGGTGAAGGAGTGGATTTAGTTTTTGATACCGTTGGTGGAGAGACATTTGAGAAAAGTTTTCCAACAATACGAATTTACGGGGATATAGTGACGATATTGCAACCGAGTGATTCAACTAACTGGAAAGTCGCGAGACAGAGGAATTTGAGAATCGGTTTGGAATTGATGTTAACCCCAATGTTACAAGGATTAGAAGAAGCACAAACCCATCATGGAGAGATATTAGCAGAATGTGCAAAATGGATGGAAGAAGGGAAATTAAAAATTTGCGTTAATCGGACATTTGGTTTGGAAGAAGTTGGGAAAGCTCATGAGTTATTGGAAGCGGGTTCGATGATTGGGAAATTGGTGGTTGGTATTGGGTAATTGGTAATTGGTGATTGGTAATTGGTAATTGGTAATTGGTAATTGGTAATTGGTAATTGGTAATTGGTAATTGGTAATTGATTTTATAATACCTGGCGATTGGAAATCGCGTCTACACATGCAAAGTCCGTCTTCACGGACTATTTATTATTCGTAGGGGAGGCAAATTGTGGTGTAGATTATCTTCCCACAATATTGCCGTTGTGTTACGGTGACGAAATTGTAGCGGGAAAACAGATAATTTCGTTAATACCGTAACGCACCATTTAACTTAAAAATAAATTTGTTTCCTAGAAAACTTGCATTACTTGTATTCAGATATTATTATTTGCAACACACTTATATTTAATCCACAAAAAAAATCAATATAGATTTTTATCTAATTATGACTAAAAAAGTTATTTCAATTTTTAACAATAAAGGTGGTGTTGGTAAAACAAATATTGTATGGAATTTAGGAGTATCACTTGCAGACAAAAATAAAAAAGTTTTATTAATTGATTTTGACCCTCAGTGTAATCTTTCTATTGCTGTAATTGGGTATGAGGAATTTGAGAACTGTCTTAAAACTTCTAAACAACTACCTTTCGGGAATACAATAAGAAGCTATATACAACCTTATAGTCAGGGTCAAGATAATACACAAGTTTGCTTAGAAAAACCAAAATTTGAGAATAAGCAATGGAATAATATAGATATTATTCCTGGCGATTTTTGGCTAAACAGATTTGCAGATTATTTAAATGTTGGAAGTGATGTAAATAGCGGTAATGGTATTCATAGATTTCTTGCAATAGAAAGCTTGATAAAACGAATTGAAAAACAAAAAGATATTAATTATGATTATGTACTTATAGACTTAGCACCATCATTTAATACCTTAGTCAGATTAGCTCTTTATTGTTCTGATTATTTTTTAGTCCCATGCACTGCTGATTTATTTTCAGCTTACTGTGTAGGATTAATAGGAGAAGTATTACCATCATTTATTGATGATTGGATTCAAGGTAAAACAAGATATTCAAAATTGAACCCACATGATAAATTCATTTCTACTAAAGGACAACCAAAATTTGGAGGTTGGATTTTTAATGGATTTGATACAAGAATAAAAAAAGGAAAAGGAATTGAGAAAATTGCAGCAGACAAAGCTTTATTTAATAAGATAATAAAATCGGTTAGAGAAAATCTTTTACCTAAGCTAAATCAGGAAATTAATGATTATCAATGTGTACCAAGTTTTGTGCATGAACAGCCAATAGCAGCAATAGAAGATTTAAATACAATTGCATCAGATAGTATAGTGCAAAATATTCCTATAAACTATTTATCTGGAGTAAGACCTACAAGAGAAATACATTCTGGTTCCTGGTCTGAAGGTCAAAAAAATTTAATGTCGAGGATGAAACAAGAATATAATTCTTTGGCAGATTATATAATCAGAAACTTTCAGTAAAAAGTATGTTTTTATATTAAAAGAATAAATTACGATTCGAGTCAAAGCTTACCTTTTGCTTCTTCCCAGGAAATAGTTTCTCCAGCTTGAGCTTGCTGTATACTTTTCTGTAACTTGCTGCTGAATTCTTTATCGGAAAGAATAGCTAAGGTTTCCATCATCGATTCAAACTGTTCAAAGCTCAGTGCAGCCATTACTGGTTTTCCATGCTTAGTAATAATTACTGCATCTTCTTTCAATTCGTCGGGTAAATTTAATAGCTGTTGTCTAGCTTCTGTAATAGTTAAATACTTAGGCATATAATAGCGCGTACATAAGAATGTACATTTATTGTACTGTAAATTGTTTTGTAGCTGCTTCCAGACAGCTTTTGATTTGGGAGGGTGATTATTAATTCGTAATTCGTAATTGATTCCGAATAGTTATTTTGTAGGGTGTGTTACGGTCATTTAATGTTAGCGGAATCAACAGATAATTTAGTTAATACCGTAACGCACCATTTAACTTAGCAAAAATATTAGCAATTAGAAAGAGCAATAAATATTTCTCTCCTATAATTACTTTTTATTGAGGAAAGAGATAATTGATTTTTTATTCATACATACATCATTTATGGGAATATTTAATTGTGCATCAAAGTTAATCTGAATTACCAATGCCCAATTCCCAATCACCCATGCCCAAATTATTATACAAACTATTTACATTTTTATTATTTTTACTAATATCTATTCAACCAGCATGGGCTGCGGAACCTCAACCGCAACGAACTGTTTTAACTTTAGAATTGCTTCAAGAAAGAATCGCTTCTCCTATTGTCAATGAGGGAAGTTTAACGGTTGATTTACGAGAAATGGAGATTGATTTACAACCTGATAATAAAGAATTTCGCGATAATTTTTATAAGTTATTGCAGGATGAATTGCAAAAAAATGGGACAAAACCTGTAGGTTTAGATTTAAGCGATTCGATAATTGAAGGTGATTTTATTGGTAGCGATTTAGGTTTAAGAACTCCTTTGTATGCTCAAGCTATTGCACCAATTTTTACGGAAACCGAACAAAATCAACTGGAACGTTTGCGGGAGGTTTGTTTGCAGTCGCTTGCTTATTCGGTTCCCAACTCAAAGGATTGTCGTTCTTTATTAGGAAAGGATTCTACGACATCGGCACAAATTTCGGTGTTTCGCGGTTCGTTAATTTTTAAGCAAACTCGTTTTAAAGGTAAGTTGGAATTTAATCATACGTTTTTTCTTCAACCAGTAGAAGCGGAAGCAGCTATTTTTAATGATGTTGCTAATTTCAAGCAATCAAGATTTGGTCGTCGGGTTAGTTTTGCAAATGTCAATTTTCGCCGTTTAATGAATTTTGAAGGAAGTGTTTTCTTTGATGAAGCGAATTTTAAAGAAAGTCAATTTAAGAAAAATGCCGAGTTTAAAAATACAACTTTTGAAGATACTGCCAATTTTTCTGATGCTATTTTCGAGCAGTTAGCTAATTTTAACCGCGCTCGCTGGGAAGGTACGACCATTTTTTCTCAAGTACGTTTTCTCCAACAAACTCAGTTTACCAAAGCTAATTTTCAAGAACTTCTATTTTTTAAAGAAACTAGCTTTGCAGAATCTGTAATCTTTCGGGAAGCACAGTTTAATTTACCCGTAAATATGAGTGGTACTAGTATTCTTAATCAAGCTGACTTTAGCGATGCTGTTTTTGCTAAAGGTGCTTATCTTAACGTCCCAAGTTTAATTTTTAATTCCGACAAAGCCAAAATTTTGGGTAATCCCGGTGAAATTGGTTTTATGTTAAGAGTACCGAGGTTTTCGGGGAATCAAAATGTATTGCGTAATTTGATTCAAAATTTTCGTCAATTACAGCAAATTTCCGACGCTAACGAATTGGAGTATAGCAAACAGCGACTGTATTTAAACTATTTAACTAGACGCTTAGTTGATGAAAATATTAATGATGCTTCTCAAAAACGTTTAATTAATTTGGGTTTTTCCAGAACTCAAGCAGAAGCGATAATTAAACGTCGTCAAACCGAACCATTTCAAATTAAAAGCGAACTACTGACATTAGCCGATATCGACGAAGAAACATTTACACAACTTGCTTCCCGGTTCGTAGTCGCTCAAACTCTTACCCCGGTTAAATGGTTGCTGCAAATATGGGAATGGTTTGCGTTAAGTTTGCTACTACTACTTTCAGGATACGGTACCAACTTTTATTTAGTTTTCGGTGTCGGAATAATTGCGATCGCGTTTTTCAGTTTACTATTTTGGTTAGTTGATAGATTCCGCAGATTGCATCCCAATCAAATCGTTCCAACAGCTTACGAAACCACCTGGATGTTAGGAAGTTTCTTTATCAGCATGCTATTTGGTTTAATTGCCATTTTTCGCAATACAAGACAACCACTATTAACTTTAGCCTGCATAACAGTTATTATTATTCCCTTACCAGCTTTTTTATTATTTCGACTTTATCAACAAGGACGCTACCACGATTTAATGGAAACATCATATTTGACAGAAGACGGAACATTTCGACAACTACGATTATTAATTGGGCGTTTACCCGTAATTCCTAGGTATCCATTATTTCGCGAGCGTTATTTACCCTTATTGTGGAACCGTCGCTGGAACTGGTTAAATTATTACGACTTTAGTTTAAACAACCTTTTAAAACTAGGCTTCAACGACGTGCGTTTACGAGACGAACACCTCCCCGGAATCATCAGCACCTTAGCCTGGTATCAATGGAGCTTAGGTATACTTTATATCACCCTAGTATTGTGGACGCTTTCCCGCACTATTCCCGGATTGAACCTATTGATTTATCTTAAATAATTAATTGGTAATTGGGGATTAGATATGAAAGAGGGGGTAGAGAGGGAAGAGGAAAATATTTTAATTCGTAACTGAGAACTGTTCATTGATAATTGATAACTGATAATTGTAATGAAAATCGCTACTTGGAATGTAAATTCAATCAGAACTCGTTTAGAACACGCTACTAACTGGTTAAAAGAAAGCGGTGTTGATGTACTTTGCTTGCAGGAAACTAAAGTCGTAGACGAACTATTTCCCCGAGAACCTTTTGAAAAATTGGGCTATCATCTTTATACTTCCGGACAAAAATCATATAACGGTGTCGCTATAATTAGTCGTCAACCTATGGAAGATATTTCAGTGGGTTTCACTTCAATTTTGCCGGATGTTGATGCAAAATGGGACGAACAAAAACGAGTGATTTCGGGTGTAGTAGACGGTATTAGAATCGTCAATCTTTACGTACCTAACGGTTCTTCCATTGGTAGCGAAAAATATGAATATAAATTGGGGTGGTTGGAAATTCTCAAAGATTATTTACAGAAACAATTGAAATCAACACCTAATATATGTGTGTGTGGAGATTTTAATATAGCTTTAGAAGATAAAGACATTCACGAAAAAGCCAAACCAGCAACTCATATCATGTCATCCGACGCAGAACGAGAAGCATTACGAGAAAATGTTTTAAAATTAGGATTCGCCGATGCATTTCGTAAATTTACCTCAGAAGGAGAACATTACAGTTGGTGGGACTATCGAGCAGCATCATTTAACCGTAACCGAGGTTGGCGCATCGACCATCATTATCTCACACCAGACCTATACGAACGCGCAACCAGCTGCACCATCGACATCGAACCCAGAAAACTAACCCAACCCAGCGACCACACACCAGTAACTGTGGAGTTATCAAGTAGCAAGTAGTAAGTAGTAAGTAGCAAGTAATGAAATAGTTGTTTTCATCTCCTTGTCTCCCCCCTCTACTCCAATCCCTAATTCCCAACACGAAAACACGATAGTACTTTCCGTACTTTGCTAGAAAATCGATTTTTCTGTAAAACAGAAGTATTCCTTTTCAATTATTCCGACGGTTTGTAGAGACGTAGCAATGCTACGTCTCCCGACGTTAAGGAGAAAACGCACCAGCCAAAATTGTTGAAATCAACTAGTAATTGTCCGTCCCATTAAATATCATGTTTTGTAGTAAAGAAGCAGTAGTAAAAATCTTATTTGTAAGGAATGAAGAGTAACAAGTTATATATAACTATTACCTTTAACCTTTAACCTTTGACCTTTAACCTTTAATCTTCTATGAAAAATTCTTTAGTTGCTAATCCGTCTCAAGCACGTAGAACGAAGCAAGAGTTTGCGAAACCTGACGAACAATTATCTTATGAGTTGGGAAAAGCAGTACAGGAACTACCACCTTTTTATACTAGATTTTTAGCGGGAACGATTACCGCGATTGTGTTTGGTTCAATTACTTGGGCACATTTATCGAAAGTAGATGAAGTTGCGACTGCTCCTGGAAAAGTTGTTGCTGCTACACAAATTAGACCCGTGACATCTTTGGGTAATGGTTCAATTGTGGGAGTGAAAGTTAAGGAAGGAGATAAGGTCGAGAAAGGTGAAGTAGTAGTTCAAAGAGACCCGGATTTACAGCAAGCGGATGTTGCTCGTTTAGCAAAAAGTGCTAACTTGATTCGGGAAGATTTACGTCGGTTGGATGCTGAGCGTAGTGGTGAAAAAAAAGCGGGTAATAAGTTACAGGATGAACTTTTACAGTCCCGTTTACAAGACTATCAAGCACGTCAAACTGCTGCGGAAGCTGAAGCAAATCGCCAAAAAGCGGTCGTGAAACAAGCAAAGGTACGTTTAAATCGTTTAGAAGAAAACCTTGCTAACGCCAAAATCAGTTTAAATAATGCTTCTGCTAATCAGAAAAATTCTGAAGAACTTCGCGAACGAGTTGGAGAAAATTTAGCTTTAGCGAAAAAAAGGGAAAAGAGTTTACGTGGTTTAACTACTCAAGGTGCGGTACCAAGATTAGATTATTTGGATGCTCAAGATAGACTTAATCGCGCTAATGTCGAAATTACCAGGTCTGGAGACCAAATAATCAACGCTAATAATAAAGTTACCGAAGCCAAAGATAAAGTAACATCTTTACAGAAAGACCTCGCAGCACAACAACAAGAAATTAGCCAAGCACAAGCAGCTTTTGAAGCAGCACAAAGTCAAGCACAGCGCTTAGCTTCGGAACGTCAAAGCGAAATTTTAACTCAAATCAACAAGCGCAAAGAAGAATTAACTAATATTACAGGTCAATTAAATCAAGCTAGAAAACAACAGCAATTAGAAACTATCAAAGCTCCCGTTTCCGGAATAGTTTACGATGTCAAAGCCACAATTGGGCCGGTACAAGCAGGGGAACAATTGCTTTCTATCGTACCGGAAGGAGAAGAATTATTATTAGAAGTAAAAGTTCTTAACCGCGATATTGGATTTATTAATAAAGGAATGAAAGCAAAAGTAAAATTAGCAACCTTTCCTTTCCAAGAATTTGGTGCCATAACCGGTGAAGTAGCCAGCGTTAGTCCTAATGCAGTAATAGATGAAGACTTAGGATTAGTGTATCCCACCACAATCAAATTAGATAAAAACACCGTCATAGTACGCGGTGAAGAAGTAGGATTTGCACCAGGAATGACCGCTAATGCAGAAATAGTTACACGCAAAAAATCAATTTTGACATTCTTAGTTGAGCCAGTAACCAGACGTTTTAGCGAAGCATTTTCTGTCAGGTAGTTGTTAGTTGATAGTTGATAGTTGATAGTTGTTGGTTGTTAGTTGTTAGTTGCTTTATTAACTCCTAACTCCTAACTCCTAACTCTCAATCCAAAATCTAAAATCCAAAATCATACTAAGCTCCTCTAAACTTGATAAAAATTACAGCTATCAAACCTGCTAAAAGTAATATCCAACCTCCAGAAGCAATTTGAGTCAGTTTTTTGGCTTTTATACTTTCTAACCAACCGGTAGGACGGACATCTTGAAGTAAAAGAGTAATAATTGCTGCTAAATTCAAACTAGCGACGTTGGCTGTAACTAACAGCATTGCACCGAAAGCGGGTTCCCATTCACCGGAACCCATTAACATTCCCCAAGTTACTAAGGGTGGTAGTAAAGCAACAGAAACCATTACCCCTACAATTGAACTGATTTCACCAGCAGTTAAGGAAATTGCAGCAGCAGCACCGGAAGCGAGAGCAACAACAATATCGGGTAAAGTTAGCGTGGTTCGGATGGCTATTTCTGGTAAATCCGGGGAAACGGGATAAAGTAAACCGATTAAAACTGAAAAGACAATCGGTACTAAAACTCCGATGAATCCGACTCTGACAGTTTTGAGCGCTAAAGATAAATCTCCCAAAGTCGTAGCTACCGCTAAAGCCATATTTGGTTTCAGTAGTGGTGCTATAACCATTGCACCAATTATCACCACTTCACTATCGCGTACCAAACCTACAGCAGCAATGCTCGAAGATAATAATAATAAGGAAATCTGCGTCCACGAGAAATTAACGCTGGTCGCGACATTAGTATAAATTTCTTCCCTATTAATCCGAGATGGTGCTTCTGGTAAACCAATTGAATTCTCAGATGATTCTAGCCGAGGTAAGGAAGCTTCGACTGGTAATAGCAGCAATCGGAAACCACTCACATCGGTGAACTTGTCAACTAAACCATCAACTAACGGTTCTACTTCCCCACTTGAAAGCAATACTTTAAATAAAAGTCGATTATCTTCTAATTTTTTTTGCCAAACTTCTAGAGAAGAATATCCCTCAATTAGCTCTTCAAATTTTTTACCTTGTTCTTCGGGTAGATAAACCTCAACTAAGCGTAGATTCATATATAACGTTTTCAGGGAAATTTTTTAGTACTAGTTATTGAGCGTAGCCGATTCTAATACAAAAAGCTTGTCTTACTTAATACTCTGCTGGTATGAGTTTAATTTATTCCTTTATGGTATTGTCAATCTCTAATGCATCTCTGTATACATCAGGTATAACGTATCAATACTTGTAAATTGCCATTACCTTTAAAAATATATATACAACTAATAAAATTTCTTCTACTTTTAACTTTAAATTATGAATATTTAAACAAGTGACCTGAAAAAAATATTTTATTTAATCGTTTTTTCTAAATTGCTTGATTGAATCAAAATATCTTCATTATCTTATCAGCAAAGTCACAGTTGAAATTATATATTTACCGAAGTTACAAAATATATATAAGAAAAAATATTTTCCAGATTGATTCTAATAGCTGTAAATCAAACAAAAATTAGTATTTTACACAGATGAAATGCTGAATTCCCATTACCATTTTTCCAATTCTGATTTTTAATGCAAGTTTAACAAAAAATCAGCCATAGGAAAAATCTTGGCTGAGAGCAGCATTTACATATTGCTATTGAATACTAAAAAACTTAACAAAAAGGTATATAAATGAGATTATCTTTACGACTGATACCAATATCTTTATTAATAGCTACTTGCGCTCAATTTACTCAAATTGAGCCTTCTTCAGCAGATTTACCATCGACTTACGTTGCTCAAGCTCAAAAGTCCAATCCAACTTTATTAGCCAAAGCAAATTACCTCTCACAATTAGAAAAAGAGGTGATTGCAGAAATGAATAAAGTCAGAACAAATCCTCGGTCCTATATTCCCATCATGAAAGAATATAAAAAGCGCTTCAATGGCAAAAAAGCCAAAGTTGGTAAACGCAAATATATAGTCACCAACGAAGGAGTTGCAGCGGTTGATGAAGCAATTGCATTTCTCTCAAAACAGAGTCCTGTTAGTTCATTGCGTCCATCAAAAGGAATGTCTTTAGGAGCAAAAGACCATGTAATTGACCAAAGTAGAACCGGTGAGGAGGGTCATTATGGCAGCGATAAGAGCGACCCTTTTACTAGGATTAACCGTTATGGTACATGGCAAAAAATCGCCGGAGAGAATATTGCTTACGGTTTCAGCAATGCTCAAGATATCGTTATGCAGTTAATTATCGATGATGGTGTACCAGACCGAGGTCATAGAATAACCATGTTTCATCCAGAATTTAGTTTTACTGGAGTAGCTATCGGCGAACATTCTGTTTATAGAGTCATGTGTGTGATTGCATATGCTGGTGATTATGAAGAATCTTGATTTAGGAAGCAGGGAATAGACAATTAACGGACACCCCTCTCCCTTAATAAGGAGAGGGGAAGGGGAGCCACTGCGTTGCGGAGGTTCCCTCCGTTGTCGCAAGTGGCGTGGTGAGGTTATTCTATTAAGTGTTTAAAAGCTACTAAACCCTCTATCCAAACCGAATCTCATCCTCTTCCAAGAGACTTTTAATATCCTTACTAAATAGTCGAGTATTCTGCTGATAATTGACAAACTGCGAATCAAAATAGTTATTTGCAGACTTGTTGAAAATACTATTATTGCTCAAATCCAATTCAGTACTAAAACTTCGCGCTGTATATCCAGAATTAGGATTTGATTGTAAATTCGATTGAAAACTGGATTGAATCGTAGATTCTGCAATATTGTCTAGACTTAGATTCAAACCGGGAAAAATATCTCCAAAACCAGGGAAAAAGGGATTTTCTTCATCATCACCACCACCCGATGTCTCCTCAAGAATCTGCCGTATCGAATTACTATCAAGGCTAGGGTCAGCACTTAACATTAAAGCAACTACTCCAGCGACGTGGGGAGTAGCCATAGATGTACCGCTATAAGATTCATATCTATTGTCTGGAAGTGTAGAGTAAATATCGACTCCTGGAGCGGTAACGTATGTCAACTCTTGGGAACCCGCACGATTAGAAAATGAAGCCATATTTTCATTCTCATCAATAGCTCCTACCGCGATTCCATATTGGTTTGCATAGCGGGCTGGATAGAGCGGCATTTGTCCACCACTATTACCCGCAGCCATAACCACAGTTACACCTTGGTCGCTCGCGTATTTTACAGCTTCTGAGACTTCAGAACTGGGTGAAGAACCACCAAGTGAAAGGTTAATTACATCTGCTCCATTATCTACAGCATAGTAAATACCCTCAGCAACTGAAGTGTTAGTACCGGAGCCAGAATCATCCAAAACTTTGACAGGCATTATTTGAGAATCGTAAGCAATTCCAGTCACACCAAAACCATTGTTTTCACCGGCAATAGTACCAGAAACATGGGTACCGTGTCCGTCTACATCTATAGTATTGTTATTGTTTCCGTCAAAGTTCCAGCCATAAAAATCATCTATATAGCCATTACCATCATCATCTCTACCGTTATCAGCAATCTCACCGTTATTAGTCCAAATATTGTTTTTTAAATCATCGTGATTGTAATCAACACCAGTATCCAACACCGCAACGACCACACCCTCACCCGTATATCCCTCCTCCCAAACTTCCGGTGCATTTACAGCATCAGCACCCCAATCCTTACCTCCTTTATCGGGAACCTCATCAAAAGAATCTTCATCCGTCACCTTCGCTACTGCTTCAGCCGCATTTGCTAAACCATAGCCATTACTAGAACTATATTCAGCATCTGAAGCATAAAAACCCGCATCTTGATTGATACTAGCTGTATTAAAGTCATTATCTTGAGAGCTAACTTGAGAATTTAGCTGGATATTGCTATCTGTGATAGTGATATCGGAGTTATTTAGGGTTGGTATTACAAATTCTTCAGTCGAATTACCAATTGAATCCTCTGTAACAGACAACTCAAAACTGCTGCGGTTTAAAAGACTGGAATTATTTTGTATTAAATTATCATTTAAATCATTTACCGGAGTGATTGAAGCCACATTATATTCTGGCTGTGGAAACAAATTACTATCACTAGAATTAGCTTGCATAATCTTATACCTAAATAGATGATTTTTTATTCTGATAACAGCAGGATTTATGAAAAAAGCTAGAAAAAAATTTTATTTTTAGCCGCGAAAAAATTCTGATTAAATATATTTACTATGAAATAAAAACTGAAAATGCCAATTATTTAACAATAACTTTTTATTTAAAGGTGTTTATTGGGCTAATTCAATATTTAATTATTGGAGAGTTTTAATTTAAAGCGCAATTCATTATTAATATGTTCTATTTAGACTTTTGATAATTATTAAAATGTTTGCTTGCAACAATATTAATTTTGATATTCATCTATCAAATTCAATACACCGATAAAATTATAAACCCGTTCCACAAAACTTTTATCAGCGTTGCAAAACGGGTATTTTATTGTTATCTACTAATCTGTCTAATAAATTCCGACTGGTTGTAGAGACGTAGCAGTGCTACGTCTCCCGACGTTATGGACAAAACGAACCAGTTAGAATTACTGCAATTAATTACTAATGGTCTGTTTCACAAATTCGGCTATGGTCGCGTTTTATTTGGAAATGTCGGGAGACGTTATTTATAACGTCTCTACATTAGGTCCGTAGAAAACAAAACTGTCAAAATTAATGAAATGAACTACTAGTAGTCTGTTTCACAAATTCGGCTATGGTCGCGTTTTATTTGGAAATGTCGGGAGACGTTATTTATAACGTCTCTACATTACGTCCGTAGAAAATAAAACTGTCAAAATTAATGAAAAGGACTATTAGTACTCCGTCACATTAATTCTGACAGGTCGGGTTTTCTTTGGAACTGTCGGGAGACATAACACTGTTACGTCGGTAAAAACAAAACCTGACACTACTTTATCCTTTTTAAGTAGAAACTACGTTACTTATCGTAGAATCCCAATAGCTAAAGTTGCTACTAATTTCACTCCAACTTAGTTCAAGAGTTCTAGATTTTAAAGCAGTATTATCAGTACTCCAAGGATTTAGTAAAGTGAATTTTTGAGTCTCAGAATTGTAATCGACTAAAGCATAAGCATGGGAAGTAACAATATTTGACTCTACTCCACTAGATTTAGAACCAAATCCTACAATTTCACCAGAATTAAAAGCATTAACTACTTTTTCAAAGTCGAGTATTCTACCTAAAGCAGTTCTTTCTCCGGTAATATGTGCGAATGCATCGCTCAAATATCCAGCATTACCAATACCATTATAAGAATTAGTATTGTCTTGATTAATCCATCCAGATTCATTGAGTTGAGCATAAGCTTTTTCAGCCAGTGCTACCCATAATTCATTGTTAGCATCAGCATAATTATCTCCTGGACTAGCATAGACAAAATTACCTATATTATTAGTTGGTAAATATCTGTCTACGGTTACATAATCCGCGACTCCTTTGTTATAGAAACGAACTGTAAAAGTACCATCTCCATTATCAATAAACATATTTTGAATAATTTCCGGTGACTGTACTAAAGTCGCACCTAAACCAGCCAAGAAGAAACAATCGTTGATATAACCTTGTCTAATATCATCGTGGCTGATTCCATTTTGGAATAGGGAACCTTGAGCATATTGATATGTGTGAGAAGTCTGAGGACGGTCGCTTCCGAGGAACCACTTATTGATTAATTTATTTAATTGCTCGGTGCTGCTCCCAACCTGTAAGTTACCCGATTTATTTGCAACGTCACCATTGACAACTTTATTGGATAAAACCTTTACGTGGTCTTGGATTCCTAAATAAGAAACATTATTGATGATGGTACGAAAATCGTTCATTTCGGTTTCATCAACTTGATTATTATCTCCTGCATCGCGGAGGATAGCAATCATATCGCTACGACTGATAGTATTGTCTAAAAATCTCGACCTAGTTAGTTCGCGTATGCTTTCATCTTGAAGATTGCTGAACCAATCCTGTCTGGTTTGCGATTCCAAGGTTGTATCAACAATTTGGAAAGATTTTTGCCAAACGTTACTGTAACTATCTGCTTTATCTCGGGTTCTAGCCCATAAGACATAATCACCAGCTTCTAGGGAATCAATGCTGTAATCAAAGCTGAATGTTCCGTTTCCATTACTGCGGAATTCCACAGCATCTTCGATATTTTGCCATTTGTTATCGCCTTTTTTCAACCAAAAATCAACTCTGGTTAGGTCATCTATACCGTTAGCATCAAATACTTGACTATCTACAACACGGACACCATCATCAAGGGTTTCGATTTCAAATAGTAACTCTGAAGGAGCAGCATTATTAACTGTGAAGTAAGTGGTTAAAGGTTTAGTCTTTTCACCCGCTTTATCGGAAGCTATCGCTTTGAGTTGATAATTCCCTTGTTCTAAACCGTTGATGCTGTATTCAAAACTAAAGGAACCATCCTGATTAGGACTAAAGTTGAGAGCGTCTTCGATATCAACCCATTCACCACCCTCTTTTTTAAGTTGAAAATCAACTTTTTCCAGGTCGTCTGTACCATCTGCATCAAATACTTTTGTATCCTGTAGCTTAATTCCTCCATTAATTTGTTCAAAGGTGAAGTCGAGTTGGGTGGGTGCTGCATTCCCGATTGTAAAAGACTCTTGCTTGCTATTGCTGTACTTATTATCTTTATCGCGAACTCTAGCCCATATTGTATAATTACCTTTTTCCAGAGAATCAATACTGTAATCGAAGCCGATTGAGCCATCTTCATTAGTACGGAATTCTAGAGCATCCTGAATATTTTCCCAATTACCACCGTCTTTTTTCAGCCAAAAATCTACTCTGCTGAGGTCACTTATTCCGTTATCGTCTAATAATTTTGTATTTATAACGCGAATTCCATCTTCAATAACTTCAACTTCAAACTGTAAATCAGAAGGTGCAATATTATTGATACGGAAGTAACTTTTTAGAGCTTCGCTCCCATTACCAGCTTTATCATAAGCTGTGGCTTTGAGCTCGTAATTACCTGCTGATAAATTAGCAATACTGTAATCAAAACCTATAGAATCATCCTGATTTTGATTGAAATCTACAGCATCTTGTATATCAATCCATTCACCACCCTCTTGCTTGAGTTGAAAATCAACTCTTTCTAAATCATCTACACCGTTCGCATCGTATACTTTTGCGTCCGAGAGCTTGATTCCTCCAGCTACCGTCTTAATGTCAAAATCTAGGTTGGAAGGTGCTACATTCTTCACCTCGGGATTAACAAAATTTTCAACCTGAAAAACTTTTCCCCAGCCATTACTTCTAGCACCAAACTTATCGGTAGCTCTACCCCATATATAATATTTTCCGTCTTCAAGGTTATTAATATCGTAGTTAAACCCTATCGAACCATCATCATTGGGATTAAATTCAGATACATTACGGATTTTGTTCCAGTTTCCACCTTGTTTTTTTAACCACAAATCAACCTTTTCGACATCATCTACACCATCAGCATCGAAAATCTTGGTATCCGTGAGACGTAAACCACCTTCAGTTACTTCTGCATCAAATTGAAATGCTTCCGGTATATAGTTGCTTCTATATTCTAAACCGTAGTCAATTTCAGTATTACCAGCTTGATATACCTCAATAAAATACGTACCTGCATTTAAAACTCGTCTTATACTTTCATCCTGAATATTCCTACGAGATGAACTTGCAACTACTAAATTATTCTCGTTGAGTAGTTTAACATCTGCATTATCCGACAAATTATTCAACGCAAGCTCAAAACTACTGCGATTAGTCAAATTAAAACTGTAGTAATCATTAGTATTGTCTGAACTAAGATTACCCTGGATAAATTGCGACTCTTGGGTAGTATTTAAAGATATTGGAGAATCGAAAGCATTTCCCCCATTCTCAATAGACATAGTATATTGCTGATGAATTGATTATATAGAGTTTGTAAACAGCACCTCGCATAAAAATAAGCAAGGTAAAAATTTTATATTGGTTTGTAAATTCCTTATTTTTTTAAAACAGGAACTTCTATAGTGCTATTCACATTCCCGAAACAGCTAGGGAAAAATTACCTATTAATCAAAATAAAAAAAATAGGACTTATTACTTAAGTAGAACAATAATGTTTAAATAAAAGATACCAACAACCTAATTAATTTGAACCAATGCAGTATTCGTTCGATGTTATACAAAGTTATTCAAAATCAATCTGCAATTAATTGATATATCTAAGATATATCCTAAGCTCTTGTTATATATAGCTTTACGCGGTCGAATGATTGCTTTTTTTTATTTTTATGTCAAATAAAATACATTCTCATCGTAATTAATATTCTATTTTTAAATATTTACCTTAGTATTGCATCTATGTTACTTAGGTAGTCGGAGATAAAAATAATACTTTAATCCATTAATTATGAATCGACTAATAGGTGCTTAAAAAAAGAATTTACTATATTCAAGGAAAATTAAAAGAATCCCCATAAAATATGATTATTAATAATTATTTATCTCTTTTTTTATAAAACGCTTAAGTCGCTAGCAAGCTTGCCAGCAGGCTTATATAAAGAAGATATTAAGATAAATATTTTTGCTTAGAGAATTTTCTTAAGTCTATCAAAACAGAAAATAAGGATTAAAGATTATTACAATAAAAAACGGCCTTTGGTAATTGGAAATATACTGAATTTCAAATACCAAACACCAATTATTAATTATAGGGAACTGGTAAGATTCAAGAAGTGGGAAGCGCGAGAAACAAAATTTTGCTCAGTCTTTCAATAGGGAGTATCATCTACTCCCTAATCCCTGATAAAAATAGATGCTAACCCTTGTTTAAAAAATAAATCTTGTTTAAAAAATATGCCTTATGGTTGTTCTTTTAGGTCATGAAACCACGTGCAATAGCTAAAGCTCTTCGCACGGCCGCATCAGCATTAACAAACCCGTGACCATGGGCTTTGTCATAGCCTTCTTGACCTACATCATAAGCAGTCTCAGAAATAATTGTTTTTATCTGTCCTGCGCTCAAATTTGAATTAACGCTCCATACCAGTGAAGCAACTCCCGAGACGTTTGCTGTAGAGGCTGAAGTCCCATTAAATTTATTGTTGTAGCCAAAATCGAACTGACCGTCACTATTGCGATTTGCGCTGGTAGCCAAAAATTCAGATGGAGCAGTTACGGTTAAACCGTCACCATAATTGGAACCCCACCAATTATCATAAGAAATCCTCTCACCTGGTTTTTTGGCATCACCGTACCAATCTGTAGCTCCCCAAGAAGAACCGACAGCCATTACATTACTGTATTTTTTGGCTAAATCTGCGGGGCTTGAAATACTATTTTTATTATGATTACCAGCAGCAATTACAAACAAAGCTTTATCTTGATTAGCTGCAACTAATTGTTCAAACTCTGTTGAATAACCACCAGCTAAGCTGATATTAACTACCAAACGTTTACCTTCAGCGTTGGCTTTATCTATCATTGCTTGTGTTGCAGTAGCTAAGTTGTAATCTGAAGCATCTTCACCTACAACATCAATATGCATCAAATCAGAGTTCCAGTTTATACCGGCTCCTCCTTGGTTGTTATTGCTTTTTGCTGCAATACTTCCTTGTACTGAAGTTCCATGGGAAAAATTACCCCATTCATCGAGATAGTTGTTACCAACAAAATCAGTTTGGCGTAAATCGGGGTGAATACTTCCGCTACTGTTAGTACCTAAACCAGTATCTTGGATACCAATCATGACATTATCTGTACCAGTAGTAAAACGCCAAGCATTGTGAACCCCCATTCCTTGCAAATTCCACTGCTTGCTAAATTCTGGGTCGTTTGTTGTTCTCGATAAATTTATTGCAGTATCGGCAAATTTTATTCGTTCAATACCTTCAAACAAAATCTGACTACCATCACCAAAGCTTAATGCATCAAATATTCGGGTACCGTTACCCGGATTGTAAGCTATACCTCCATTTGGACTATTAGCATAATTAAAGGTGACTGTATTTGAAGCAAAACCAGATAAATCAATTAAATCCCGCGCTCCACTACCATAGTCAACGTTACCGTTACCCGAAAAAATTGTCTGACTATAACCAGATTGGAATGTAAAAGTATCCGCTCTTAAAGTACCAGCTTGGCTGCGGGTATTTGCTGCGGATTGGGGAATCGGAGCAGAAGTTGGAATTGGAGACGATTGATTTACTGATGAATTTATTCCCGTGTAAGAATTAGATGTGGGAATTGGTTGAGTATTATCTAAAGAATCTGAAATATTTTGTTGTGATGTTGATGCTGAGATTTTGAGATGATAGTAAGTCTCGCTGTTGTTGTAAGAATAAACTTTTAAATAGTAATCTCCAGTTTCTAAAGTTTGAGTAATTGATTCAGAAGCAGTACCACCTCTGAGGGAACTAAGAAGAGTATTTCCTTTTCCCGATAGCAACCGCAAATCAGCATCAGCACTCAAACCGTCAACTACAACTTTAAAGTCGCTGGTATTCGTAACAGAAAACTTGTAATAATCCTGGGAGTCTGCTTTTCCTACCCAATCTGTAATAATCTTTGTTTGAGAATCTACAGCTATTTCACGAGCATTATTGCGAGAATTCCCCGCACCGTCAAAGGAAACTGCTGAAGTAGTTAAGCGGTAATTAGTTTCAATCTTGTCGTAAGAATAAACTTCAATATAGTAATCACCAGCAGCTAAATCCGTGCTAATAGATTCAGATAACCTACCTCCATTGTTGGAATAGGCAATTTTTTCACCTTTATCGAATTTGCCATTAGCATTTTTATCCTGAAGCAGTTTTACATCTGCGTCTGCACTCAAACCATCAAGACTAAGATTAAAACTGCTGCGTCCTTTCAGGTTGAAGCTATACAAATCATTTGCTTCAAAATCAGATATTGTATCATTAATTATTGTGTTATTCGTATTTATACTTAATTGTTTCGCGGATTCTAATAACCCTTTCCGGACGCTTTCTGACATATTTTTCTAACCCAAAAGAATTATGTTTATTTACCTAAGATCCATAAGTACTCCTTTTTAATGTAAAAAAAGAGACTATGTGTTTACTTTAACCTTAAACCTACAATAAATTTACTTAATCTTCATGAAAACTTTGAATTAATAAAATTGTTTATCTGTAGAAAATATTCCTATTTTTATTTTTATAATAAAAATTATAATGCGATTTTAGTCTATATATTTTTTAGCATTCAAAGATATTTGTTGCTAGTTTTTAGTTATTATCAAAATGGTAAACAATGTAAAATAAATCAACAGGTATCAGCTTTGATGCCAAGCTTAGGCTAAAAGTAAATTTTTGCTTGATATTAGCATTCGCTTTATATTTACCCTATTTATTTGAGGTAATCCTTTGTAATTTTATGCTTCTGTCTAGGAAAAAAACTTATCCTTACAGTTAGTATAATCAGGAACTTCTTTACAGATATGTTGTTATTTGCTGTGTAACCTAAAATGAAAATGAATTTAAATAAACAACGGCGATAATCTTATTAAATATAATATTTCTTAACTGGAATGGAATTAAGATTAATGGTTATTTGATTTTCAGTCAAGTGATTAAAAGCCGCATCATCATATCTTTTTATAAAAAATGTAATATTTACTCTTGACATTTTTTTAATGTTGTTGTTTACACTGAGGTTGTGATTAAATTGTTAGGGTTTTTCCGTAGAGAGAAAATAGGAAATAGGGAATAGAAGAATAGTAACCACGGAAGGTTATAAAAACTAATTAAAAATTAACTAAAATGCGAGCTTGGCGTATGCACGGTTAATTGCAATACTTATGATGTGACGAATTATGTCATCAAACATTAGTAAAAAATAACTGATGCTGTCTTTATACGATTTTTCTAATTCCTGGCTCATAGCAGTTGGATTGAATGCGGTACTTTTAGCTTTAGTTTGGCTAGCACCGAAAAAGTTGCTCACTCTTGCTGGAATATTAAATGCTTGGTTGCTGGGTGTTTTGGTTTGGGGGACGCTTGGTTGGAAAGGATATGCGATAGTTTGCGTTTATTTTGTGGTTGGTTCTGGTGTTACCCGCATCGGGATGGAACAAAAAGAAGCGGAGGGAATTGCTGAAAAGCGTTCTGGTGCTAGAGGTCCGGAAAACGTTTGGGGTTCTGCTTTTACCGCAGCTTTGTGCGCTGTGGGAATAGGAATTATTGATTGGTTGGGAACGAATCAAGGGGTTTTTTTGAGTTCGTTACTAATTTTGGGTTACGTTGCGAGTTTTTGCACTAAACTTTCCGATACCTGTGCTAGTGAAGTTGGTAAAGCTTACGGTAAGCGAACTTTTTTGATTACGAATTTGCAGCCAGTTCCCAGAGGTACTGAAGGAGCTGTTAGCCTGGAAGGAACCCTCGCTGGAATCTTCGCTTCGGTGGTGCTAGCACTTCTTGGCTGGGGAGTGGGTTTGATTGATGTGTGGGGGATTCTGTGGTGTGTATTAGCAGCATTTATTGCCACTAATTTAGAAAGTGTGATTGGAGCGACTTTGCAATCCCGATTAGGGTGGCTAACCAATGAATTAGTTAATGTTCTCAACACTTTGATAGGAGCTGCTACTGCGATGCTGTTTGCTTGGATGCAGACAAATATTTAGATGGATAGTACTTTCTCAAATATAATTCTCAAATATTAGTTGTTTAAATTTCAGCAATTGGCAAGTATTTATACGCAACTGCATTCAAGATTTGTTGCGGGTTTGCTGTAAGATAACTACGCATTGAAGTAGCATTATCCTTATTGAGTTTCAGTTGAATACGACTGCCGTTCATCTTGTCACTGTATATTTTTTAAGGGTTTTTTCTAAGTATTAACTTTATGGAATCTTCATCGTTTTTAACTGTTGATGACCGACTAATTTCAGTAAAGCAAGCGGTACAATACTTACAAATTAGTGGAAAACTAGGTCAGTTTATTAGGGATATTCTACGTCAAGATGTAATTGAGCAAGAAATTGCAGCAAGAGAAGAAATCGAACTTTCTCCTGCTCTAACCGAACAAGCAATCATTGATTTTCGGCTTAAGAACCAGCTTAGCGACCAGCAGAAGTTTCAGGATTGGCTAGTTAACAGCGGTACCGATTATGCTACGTTTCATTCAACAGTGGCTTTCGGGTTTAAATTAGAGAAACTTAAAAGTTTAGTAGCAGAGCCAAAATTAGCTGAATATTTTATTGAAAGAAAGGTTTTTTTGGATAGAGTGGTACTTTCTCGGATTATTGTTGATAATCGAGAGTTAGCTGAGGAGTTACACACCCAAGTCGAAGAAGGTACTAGTTTTGAGCAGCTTGCTAGGGAATATTCCCTTTCTGACGACAAGATTGTCAATGGCATGATGGGACCGGTGAGTCGAGGTACAATGCCAGATAAACTTCGAGCTGCTGTAGATATAGCTAGTCCTGGGGATATTTTAGGACCTGTAGAACTAGAGGAACGTTATGGATTGTTTCGCGTAGAACAGCTCCTACCTGCATCATTAGAAGATACTCAACTTAAGCAAGCACTACAAAATGAACTGTTTGAGAAATGGCTAGCCGAGAAAATTCAAAAGCTGACAGTCAAACTTCAAGTCACATAAAAGCTGTAAATAATCAGTCTCCTAAAGCAATAGCGTCTACTTCCCCAGCCTGGAAAGAACCACCATTATCCTGGCTGAGTGAAGAACAACAAATTCTATTGCAAAATCAATCGGATATTCTTGATTTTCGTTTGGGAGAGAAAATTTGGAACCAAGAAACAGTTGGTTTTCAATTTCTCATCGTTTCTGGTAAAGTTCGTCTCCGGGAATCAGGTGTCGGTAAGCCGATAGCAACTTTAGTAGAGGGAGAATGGTTTGGCAGCTTAAATAATTATCCCACAGAGTGTAAAGCTGTAGCAGCAAGTAAAGAAGTTTTAGTGCTGCGTACCACCACAGATTTATGGGCAGAATTATCCACACCGCAGATTGAAGAATTTTGGCACGGGGATGAAGGGACAAGGGGACAAGAGGACAAGGTAAGTCACTGCGTTGCGGAGGTTCCCTCCGTTGTAGCAAGTGACGCAACCCGTTCACCGAAGGTGTTCCCGAAGGGTAGGGAGACAAGAGGACAGGGAGATGGGGAGATAGGGAGACAAGGAGAAATTGTAGAAGAAAATTCTCCCCCACTCCCCCACTCTCCCCCTCCCCCACTCTCCCCCTCCCTTCCCATCACATCCGGCTACCCTTTCGTCTCCAGCGCCAACAGTGCTGCTGCTTGCTTGACGATGGTGGCGCAGTATTTAGAAATTTCGGTGAAGTTGGAATGGGTACAGCGTCAGGTACGTTCCCAACGTCCGAAAAATGTTGTGGAAGCTGCCGAGAAGTTGGGTTTGGTGCTGCGAAGGTTGCAAGTTGATTGGGACGATTTGCAGCAACTTTCTTTTCCAGCTTTATTTTTGTGGGGTAATTCGGAGCAAGCTAATTGGGTGGTAGCCTATGGACGTAAAGGTAATAACTTGATTGTTGCTAACCCGCAAAATCCAGACTTTAGTTGTGAAACAGTATCGAGAGAACAACTCGAAAACTTTTGGGATGGCTATTTATGGCAAGTTGAACAAACCCAAAAGCAAGAAAGGTTTAATTTAAGTTGGTTTTTACCAGCAGTTTGGCAATACAAAGGTTTACTTACAGAAGTACTCCTCGCATCCTTCACCTTACAACTGCTGGGATTAACCACACCGCTAATTACCCAAGTCATCATCGATAAAGTCATGGTGCAAGAGAGTTTGGCCACTCTCGACGTAATGGCGATCGCACTGCTATTAGTAGCGGTATTTGAATCGGTGTTGGGGATTTTGCGCTTATTTATTTTCACACATACAGCGCGTCGCTTGGATTTAAGTTTATCAGCGCAGCTATTTCGTCACCTAATGCGCTTACCTTTGTCCTATTTCGAGTCGCGAAGGGTAGGAGATACGGTAGCAAGAGTTCAAGAATTAGAACAAATTCGCCAGTTTCTCACGGGTACAGCATTAACAGTAGTTCTCGACAGCATATTTGCTGTAGTTTATCTAGTGCTAATGTTTTACTACAGCAGCACCTTGACCTTCGTAGCGTTAGCAGTACTACCGTTATTCGCCATCCTCACCCTGACAGCAACACCAATTTTGCGTAGATGGCTCAACGAAACCTTTAATAGAAGTGCTGACAGTCAATCATTCCTCGTAGAAACAATTACCGGAATTCACTCCGTCAAAGCACATGCAGCCGAACCAGCAACAAGGGATAGATGGGAAGGCTTATTTGCGCGGTTTATTCGTACCGGTTTCAAAGCATCCACAACTTCCAATATCAGCAGTAACATCGGCGACTTTCTGACTAAATTCTCCAGTCTGTTAATACTTTGGTTTGGAGCCAAATTGGTTATTGAAGGTAACTTTACCGTCGGTCAATTGGTAGCTTTTCAAATGCTTTCCGGAAGAGTTACCGGGCCTCTATTAAGATTAGTTCAACTGTGGCAAAATTTACAGCAAGTACTGTTATCGGTAGATAGAATCGGCGACATTCTCAACGTCAATCCCGAAGCAGAACCAGGAACCGGATTAGTATTACCATCCCTCGAAGGAGAAGTTAGCTTCGACCAAGTATTTTTCCGCTATAAACCCAATACCGAACCAGTTCTGAAAGGGATTTCCTTTCACGTAGAACCAGGACAATTTGTTGGTATAGTCGGACGCAGCGGTTCCGGTAAGAGTACCCTTTCCAAACTTTTACAAAGACTTTACCTAATTGAATCCGGACGCATTTTAATAGATGGATTCGACGTAAAAAGCGTTGACCTAGCTTCCTTACGACAGCAAATAGGTGTAGTTTTGCAAGAAGACTTCTTGTTCAACGGCAGCGTTCTTGAAAATATCACATTAGGAAACCCCGAAATCTCCGCCGAACAAGTAGTACAAGCTGCAAAAATGGCAGTTGCTGACGACTTTATTAGCGAACTACCCCAGGGTTACGAAAGCAACGTCGGAGAAAGAGGTACCGCACTATCCGGTGGTCAAAGACAGCGAGTTGCTCTAGCAAGGTTATTTTTATTGGAAGCACCAATATTAGTATTAGACGAAGCAACCAGCGCACTAGATAGCGAAACCGAGCAGCAGGTATTGCAAAACTTACAAAATACCACCGAAGGAAAAACGGTATTTTTAATCGCACATCGTTTTGCACCATTAAAACGAGCCGACATGATATTAGTAATGGAAAAAGGAATTATTGTTGAAAGAGGAACCCACGACGATTTGTTGCAGCAAAAAGGATTGTATTATTCCCTTTATCAAAAGCAGCAAATGAATGTTTAAAAGAGTTAGGAGTTAGGAGTTAGGAGTTAGGAGTTAGGAGTTAGGAGTTAGGAGTTAGGAGTTAGGAGTTAAAATCTTTAACCTTTATTATTTGTAGGGTGCGTAACGGCTCTAATAACTATTAATAAAAACTTGTTAATTTGAAAATGCCGTTACGCACCATTAACTGACCGAGAAAACGAAATATTTCTCATTACCTCTTTCCTTTTCATATCTTGCACTATCTAATTCTCATTTTAAGCCGCCTGGGACTGCAAGTCCCAGTCTAATAGCAAAAGTCCTATAAATAGGACTAACAATATTTTTTTATGGGTATAAATATTAATTCAAAATTTATCATATTAAGTCTTTTCTCTTAAGATACAAGGTATAAGATTATAATTTTTTATAAACATCCATTAAAATTACACCAGCATAGAAGATTCGATATAACCGCCATGAATTACATCAAACAATCCTGAATCAATCAGCCAATCTTTATAGTCTTGAGAAAGCAAATCCACCGAAGGTACAGTAATAATTTGAGTTAACCAAGAAGACACAATTAATTCCAAACCTGCTCCGCTAATACTAGATGGTGAAACATTAGCTTTTCTGTAGTATGGCTCTAGAAAAAAATGAGGATTAATTTCGTAATTCGGCTCTAAAGCTTCAACTAGAATACCAGTATCTTTCCACAAATAAAACTTATCTGAAAGTGCTAATAAAAAAAGCGCGTTTCTGGTAATAAACCATGAGCATACATATTACGTCGCATTTGAGCAGCCCAATTAATGCTTCTACCATGTCTACTTTTGACTTCAACTAAAAGCTGTAATTTTTTATCTTTTCCGTATACCGCTATATCCGCATAATTCATTCATATCACCTGGAAATAATATTTTATAACTCTTTTATTTTAAATTACTCTTTGGGTGTTCCTGTACGAAAGAAGCTATAAGCTTTTAAAATCATAAATAGCAATTTAAAAACATGAACAAATGACTACAATATCAACCAACCCCAAAACATCACCAAAATTAAATTACGACGTACTGATTGAACAAACTGATAGTAACTTCGTCGTAACAGCTTTAAATTTACCGAATTGTCAAGCAACGGGTTCTACAAAAGAAGAAGCATTAAAAAATTTAAGTCAACTTTTAACTCAGCGTTTAGCTAATACTGAAATCGTTTCTTTAGAAATTGAACCACCGAAAAAAGAACACCCTTGGATGAAATTAGCGGGTAAATATAAAGATGACCCGCAATTTGATGAGATGATGGAATATATCGAACAAGAGCGACTTAATTGAAGATAAATCAGTTGACTTAAATATTCGTATTGCAGCAGTATTACCTTTGAGCAATATGGGTGATATTGCTAAACCTTACATCAAAGAAATCGTCGATATTCTCAAAGATGAATCTGTTAATTCAGATGCTCGTTCTGCTGCTGCATTCGCATTAAGTAAGATGGGAGATATTGCTAAACCTTATATTAAAGAAATATTCGACTTAATCAAAGATGAATCAGTAGGCTCAAATGTTAGTTATAGTGCAGCACAAGCTTTGGGTAATATGGGGGACGCTGCTAAACCTTATATCAAAGAAATCGTCGATATTCTCAAAGATGAATCTGTTAATTCAGATGCTCGTTCTGCTGCTGCATTCGCATTAAGTGGGATGGGAGATGTTGCTAAACCTTATATCAAAGAAATATTGGACTTAATCAAAGATGAATCAGTTGATTCCAATGTTCGTATTAGTGCAGCACAAGCATTGGGTGATATGAGGGATGCTGTTAAACCCTACGTTAAAGATATCGCCGATATTCTTAAAGATAAATCCGCTGACTCATGGGTGCGTAGTGGTGCAGCACAAGCTTTAGGTAATACGGGGGAAACTGCCAAACCTTACCTTAAAGATATTCTCAAATTAACCAAAGATAAATCAGTTGATTCCAATGTTCGTAGTAGTGCAGCACAAGCTTTGGGGAATTTGGGAGATACTGCCAAACCCTATGTTAAAGATATTCTTGATTTTGTCAAAGATAAATCAGTTGACTTCGATGCTCGTAGAAATGCAGCACAAGGTTTAGGTAATATAAAACAACTAGAATTAGAAGAAGTTGTTATTGTCCTTGATAACGTTTATTATGCAGGTCAATTAGAATTTCAATATTTGCGTTTCTTGACCTACTTCCTCAGTGGTGGAACTGACGAAGTAAAAACCCTACTTAAATGGACTGGTTATCCCAAACAAATCCCCAAGAAACTAACCCACGACGAAGCAGTTAAAACACTAAAAATCTTTGCCAAAACATGGCAATCCACTCAAGATTTAACTCGATTACGAAAAGATTCAGCAAGAAAGATTGCTGTAGTTGCCAAAATTGCTTCTTGGAAACCCCAAGATATCATCTTACTCGAACAACATTACCGCAATCTCAAACGAGCAGGTTACAACGAAGCTGACACCCTAAAATCAGTAATCATTGACCTCAAAGGTTGGAAATGGCTTTTCACCTTCAGAAATATCATCTTAATCCACGCTGCTTTCTGGCTCCTACTCATCTTCGCTTACCCCAAATCTCCCCAAATCCAAGCTATCTTCTTCTGGAATCCTTGGGTAAGACGTATTTTTGGTATGGGTTATGTCGGTTTTCTCCTCGCTTGGATTCCCTTCCTCCGTCACAAACTATTTGAACCGTTCCAACCTTCCCTACTCGCTGATGCTGGTTTAAACAACTTTGACGAACGAATATATTTCCCTGAATCCGGTGTTACTGAAACACAAATCACATCGTTATCAAAAATTACCCCAATTTCCCAAGCAATCCCCCATATCCAAGGTGAAATCGTACTCGAAGGAGATTCCGGTTTGGGTAAATCGATGTTTCTCCGTTACCTAGTCAAAACATCAAAACGAATTATCGTATATTTACCCGCTCGTAAATGCGAACAAGGTGTAATTGCAGCCATCCAAAGCAAACTCCACGGACAAGCACAAGATGCTCAATTCCTCAAAAACCTTATTTATAGTGGCGCTATAGATATTTGTATTGATGGACTAAACGAAGTTACAGCCGATACTCGCGCTCAAATTAGACAGTTTGTAGAAAGCTATTTCCGGGGTAATATCATCATGACTACCCAACCCTTGGAATGGGAACCACCTTCCACAGCGAAAACTTATTATTTACAACCTTTACAACAATCGCAAATTCAACAGTTTCTATATTCTCGCGAACCACATCTTCCCCATGATGCGAAAATCAAAGGTAGTGATTACGAAAAAGCTTGTACTAAATACCTTAATCAAAGCTTCAATACCAGACAAACACCGGAAGAATTAAACGCTGTTAAAAGAATTCTTTCCAACCCGATGGATTTAACTTTAATTGCTTTAATGGTTTCCCAAGGTGAACATCCCGATTTATTCCACCTGCAAGAACAACAATACAATTTAATGGCTGAAGAATACGAGCGATTTTGGAAACAGGATTTTCCCCTCAAACAGTTTTCCGAAGCAGTTTATCAAATGCGGGTTAATGATGAAAGCGCTTTACCAGATGATGAATTTTACAACGAATTAATCTGTATGGAAGACGAAAAATACAAAATGGTTGTTAGTCGTCAGTGGCAAGATTGTGACGGTAAAGCTCAGAAAGAGTGGTATTTTCGTCACGATAAAATCATGGATTACTTTATCGTTCAAACTTTCCTCGGCGACGGGAATGAAGCGGAATCGAGATTAATTGATAACATTGGCGACCCGCGTTTTCGCGGAGTTTATTTTCTTCTAGCCACTTTGTTACCTTTGAATGAAGCTAAAGATTTACGAGAAAAGTTGATAGATTATGCTGCCGATACTAAAGACCATACTGTTAGCGATACTTTTGTACAATTGTTGAGAACAAGATAGTTTTGAGGTTAAAGGTCAAAGGTTAAAGGTCAAAGGTTAAAGGTTAAAGGTTAAAGGTTAAAGGTTAAAGGTTAAAGGTTAGAGGTTAAAGGTTAGAGGTTAAAGGTTAGAGGTCAAAGGTCAAAGGTTAAACAAGAAATTATTAGAAATATATTGTTTTTTCGGTAAGTGAATGGTGCGTAACGGCATTTTTTTATTAATAGTTTATATTGATAAATATTCAATCCGTTACACACCCTACAATTATAATTAGAGTAAGAAGTAATTAAAAGTATGTCGTTTCTTCGGTAAGTGAATGGTGCGTAACGGCATTTTTTAATTGATAGTTTATATTGGTAAATATTCAAGCCGTTACACACCCTACAATCTAAATCAATTACGAATTACGAATTATTTTCACTCTCGCAACACATACCCTACACCCCGAACCGTCTGAATCAACCGCTTTTCTTTATTCGCTTCCAATTTCAACCGCAAATAACGGACGTAAACTTCAATAATATTGGAATCTCCCATGAAATCATAACCCCAGACTTCTTCAAGAATTCTGTCTCTGGTAATAACTTGTCGGGGATGTCCTAGTAAATATTCGAGCAAGTCAAATTCTTTGGCTGTCAATTCAATTAATCGTCCGTTTCGGTAAACTTCCCTAGTGCTACGGTTTAATTTTAAATCTTCAAATTCTAAATTATCTTCGCTACTTTCTTCGGAAGTCCTACGAATTCTAGCTCTTACCCTTGCCAACAATTCTTCTACACTGAACGGTTTTACTACATAATCATCGGCTCCCGCATCCAGACCTGCTACACGGTCGCTGACTTCATCTTTAGCAGTCATCAGAATAATTGGTACTTTATCCCCGGTGGTTCGCAATCTCCGACAAATTTCTAAACCGGTCATCCCCGGTAGCATCCAGTCCAAAAGGATTAAATCGGGACTCGATTCGCGAGCCATCGTTAACCCAGTTAATCCGTCATTCGCGACGCTGACTTGATAGCCTTCAAAACCCAATTCTAGTTCTACAAATTTCGCTAGTTTAACTTCGTCTTCTACAAGTAAAATGTGCGGTGTCATAAAAGTAAATTATTCTAATTATATAAAATAGTTCTTAGTGTTGATTCTATGTATATATCATGATTCCTGTTTAATAATTGATGTTACAATAACATCGCTTTTGTTTGAGTAAAATCATTGTATATTATTTATATTTATTGGAAAAAATATTGATTCTGGACGTTAAAACAGCGGTTGACGACAAAAAAGTAGTTTAAAATTCAAGAAAATTAATAATACTATTGACTATTTAATTAGTAAATTTAATTAGGAATAATCTATGTTGATAGAATCTCAAGCTTCTGAGCGGAAGCAGCGAACTTTAGAAGTTTTATCATCTCTTAGTTATCGTAATGGAGAGTTAAACAAATTTTTACAAGAAATTGCCGTCGGTGTTAGTAAGTTAATTACCATCGATTGGTCTGTAGTTACTCTTTGTCATAATGGTTTCGACAAAATTCTTGCTAGCAGTATTGAACTGGATGATTACGAAACTACTTATTCATTGCATGGTGTGGTAACTGGAACTGTAGTAGAAACCGGAAAAAGTCTTACAGTTGATGATACCAAAACCTGTAAGGAATACGGTGCAGTACCGGAAGGATATCGTTCTTATTTAGGAATCCCTTTACGCACTTCCCAAGGAGAAGTTATCGGTACAATTTGTTCGTTTCATCAACAACCCCGTAAATATAATTCTGAAGAAATAGCCATTGTCGAATTATTTGCAGAACGTGCAGCAACTGCAATCGATAATTATCAACTTTATCAGCAACAATGTAAATTTAATGAAATATTAGAAGCCGAAGTTGCTAAAAGAACTGAAGAATTAAAAACAGCCCAAGCTAAACTTGTGGAAAGGGAGCGTTTGGCTGCGATTGGGGAATTTGCTTCTGGAATTATCCATGAGATTCGCAATCCATTTACTACTATGAAAATGGGTTTAAATTATTTTAAGAAAACAGATAAATCTGAAGGTTCTCAAGTGCGAGTATCTTTAGCATTAGAAGAAGCAGATAGATTGGAAAGATTATTGAAAGAGATTTTGATGTATGCAAAACCTCAAAAATTAGATTTAGTAGAAATTGATATTAATCAGTTTATTTCGCAAATGCTAGAATCGCTGCGAACAATACCAGCAGCAAACCAACGTCAGATAGAATATTATCCCCCATCGACTCAGTTAAAAGTAATGGGAGATAAAGATAAACTCAAACAAATTATAATTAACCTTGTCCGTAACGCTTGTGAAGCTATCAGCGTAGGAGAAACTGTAAAAATTCAGTTTGAAAAAATTGAAAATAATTCTAAAGAACAAAAGGAGCAAGTATCAATTAACATTTGCAACGGTGGAGAACCAATTCCCCCAGAAGTTTTACCGAAATTAACTCAACCTTTTTACTCGACAAAATCCTCTGGAACCGGATTGGGGTTAGCAATAGTTAAACGCATAGTAGAATCTCATAATGGTAAATTGTTGATTAAATCTTCCGCAGAAGCAGGAACAACAATAAGCGTAAAATTACCAATTTGCTCTTAGCAATAAGCGGTAATATCTTCACCACATTCATCAGCAAGATAGCACAAAGCTTTGAAGCGTAAAGTCACAACTTGCTCGTAAAGAGGATTTAATTTACACATTGGAGGAATGTGAAATAATTTGCGACCAAAAACTACGATATCGCGTTCAAAAGGACATTGTGCGGGAATTGATTTGCAGAGGAAATGAGCTAGTTTTGCGTTTTTTATTTCTTGAGAATCCAGCCATTGACGAATAGGAGAAAGAAAGTCGCGGTCAGATTTAAATTGAGTAAAGCTTGTCATGATTTTTACCTGATTTTTTTATAATAGAAAATGAACTTTATTTAAACCCTTTTCTATATATAAATAGGTGCGGATTTAATCAGTTATGCATTTCCTTTCCAACGAACACCTATTACTACATACAGCTATTTGAGGGTTCCGGATATTTTGATGGAGAAATAATTGTCAAATAATTGACGTATTTTAAATAACAAAAACTAGTTAATTTCTAAGCTTACATTCGTTAATGAGTAAATAGTTATTTAGAGAATTATGAATTTATAAATTAAATCTATAAGATTTGTGATCGGGTTTCAATTCAAGAGGATACATATCAATTACGGGAAAATGTTGCAGTAAAACGTCTCACTGCATTTAAATTTGTATCGAAAATATAAATTGCATCTTGATTTGTAGTGATTGAGAAACCCGGTTTTTTCAAGAAACCCGGTTTCTAGTTCACTTTAGGGTTTAAAACTGATATAGCAAGCACTAGGCAATTCCGATTAGAACATTAATGAAGACTAAAGCCGATAATTCTTAACCTTTGACATTTAACCTTCGCGGAGAAAACCTTCAATAAGATAAGATAGCAGCGTAGACACATGGCTGTTTGCAGCCACATTATCGAAGAATAACCAACGACGAAGCGATACTTAAAATGCCCAAGTGGAAACTTGTAACCGAATTTACATTTGACAGCGCACACTACATAAAAGATTATGATGGTCCTTGCGGTCGGATGCACGGTCATAGTTATAAAGTGAAAATAGAAGCAGTTAGCAATAAATTACATTCTTCAGAATACTGTCCTCATCCCGTGATGGTTGCTGATTTTAGAAGCTTACGTTGGGCTAAAAAGGATGTCAGTAAAGGAGGGTTAGACCATTGTGTTCTCAACGAAGTACTTCCTCCCGAATATGAAACCACAGCAGAAATGATTGCTAAATATATATACGACGAAACCAAAAAGAAATTACCAGAAGGGATAAAAATTAAAGTTGCTGTGTCGGAGACTGCTAATTCTTGGGCTGAATATGAGGATGATTGAAGTTCCTTTAGATAAACAAAAGCGATGGTCTTAATTTTCTATTTACTGCTGTAATTCTAGATTTGTCAAAGGAGCTAGTACCGCTTCGCGGAAGTAAGAAGTAAAAAGTAAAAAGTAAAAAGTAAGAAGTAAAAAGTTTGATTTTCTAGGCTTTTCAGCTATTTTGAATGGTTATCTTATTTAAGCCGTGATGTACTAGATAATTAAAGATTCTTTTAGAATCATATTGAGCAGCTATTCTCAAAGCAAAATGTCCACCGTCTCTATATTTTACAGATAAGTGCTTAGACAAAATTAATTGTGTATTGTCATTGCGAGGAACGAAGCATTCACCTGAAAGGTGTGGATCATCGCAAGGAATTGAAGTTTTTAAAATGTTAAATTAATTTTGTACGACTACTTATAGTTAATCAGACATTTAGTCAATTTTAATAGACTTTTGCTGCCAGACTAAAACTTACAGTCCCAGTCTTTTCAAATAAAAATTAATAATACTAATAATTGCTTTTATAACCAAACTTCTATCTACCGATTATTAACTATTTGCAAATACCCTTATAAATCTTAAACTCGCTGCTCGGTAACATCAATCAAACAGCTTATTTTCAAAACTGGTTCTAAAGTTCCTCCTTCAGTAAAAGCCCCTTCAAAAGCACAGCTTTTATCTCTAAATTGAATCCAAGCACGTTGAGCGGTAACTAATCTATTCTGCTGAGTTCTACCTAGTTTTGGCTTCAACTGTTGATAAATTTGATTCAATTAGTTGAAATGAAATACCTTATCGCTTAATTGTCAATCCGGTTGTAAGGTAGTGAAATCAACCCCATGCTTGGCGAACTCTAATATCCATAAAGTCGCTTTTGGAGGTTAAGCTTTATTAAAGTAGCTTTTTATTACAAAAAGCGATTATAAACTTTCAGTTCCTGTTAACTTTTAATTGCGCTATTTGAGAAATCCCTAATGCTAGAGCGAATTTTTGATTACCTTCAATATAATTTAAGTATTGAAGCAGGTATAGTCCTGCTTATTCTAATTTTTCTAGAAGCCATACTGTCAGCGGATAACGCTATAGCCTTGGCTGCAATTGCTCAAGGACTCGAAGATAAAAACCTCGAACGTCAAGCGCTTAACATCGGTTTAGTTGTTGCATACGTGCTGAGAATAACTCTGCTTCTAACCGCTACTTGGGTACAACAATATTGGCAGTTTGAGTTAATCGGTGCAGCTTACCTACTTTGGTTGGTATTTCAACATTTCACTTCTCCAGAAGAAGAAGAGGGAAGCGAACATACTGCCCGTTACGCATCATTGTGGCAAGTAATACCAGTAATTGCTTTTACAGATTTAGCCTTTTCCTTAGATAGCGTCACCACAGCCATTGCGGTTTCAGATACAAAGTGGTTGGTAATCACCGGAACCACAATCGGGATTATTACTTTGAGATTTATGGCAGGTTTATTTATCCGCTGGTTAGATGAATATGTTTACCTTGAAGATGCGGGATATATTACCGTCGCATTCGTAGGCTTACGCTTGTTATTGAGGGTTATCAACGAAGCCCTTGTTCCTCCTCAGTGGTTAATAATTACCGCTATTGCTATCGTTCTAGCCTGGGGATTTTCCAAGCGCACAGATTCCGAAATTACAGAAGAAGAACCAGCAAATACGGGAGTTGGGAGTGAGAAGTCAGGAATTGACAGCGAGGATTTAGAAATTAATAAAGAAGTATCTACATCCTCTACCCCTTCTACCCCATCTCCCGAAACGACTAACTCTTAGCCACTAATTACTTCGCAGTTTTCTCGTATAACCAAGGCATATTCTGAGGTTGCCAACTTACTAATTCATCATTGCTGAACCATAGAGAAACTTCCTTTTGTCCGGTTTCTACAGCATCCGAACCGTGGATGATATTGCGACCGATATCAACTCCAAAATCACCACGAATAGTTCCAGGTTCTGCTGTTAAAGGATTAGTTGCACCAATTATCTTTCTAGCAGCAGCAACAACACCTTCACCTTCCCAAACCATTGCCACAACCGGGCCAGAAGTGATAAAGTCCACTAAGCCAGCAAAAAATGGTCTTTCTTTATGAACGTCGTAATGAGATTCAGCCAATTCACGACTGACCTTCATAAACTTCATACCAACCAAAGTAAAGCCCTTACTTTCATAGCGTTTAATAATTTCACCAACCAGTCCGCGCTGTACACCATCGGGCTTAATTGCTAAAAACGTGCGCTCCATCACTATCTCCTGTAAATTAATCAACTCATCACTTGTTATTTGTCCGTCGCGATTCGTTTTTTGTCAATAGTTAATTTGGGAATAGGGAATAGGGAATTGGTAATTGGTAATTGGTAATTGGTAATTGGTAATTGGTAATTGGTAATTGGTAATTGGTAATTGGTAATTGGTAATTGGTAATAATTATTTATTCTCCCCCTTTCTCCTTGTCCTCTTGTCTCCCTATCTCCCCATCTCCCCCTCTCCCCATCTCCCCATCTCCCCATCTCCCCATCTCCTCCCTCTCCCCCTCTCCCCAATTCCCAAAAATAAATTTAATGTATCTTCCCACACAGGCACGAATGCGTTAAATTGAAATCCGTGGGTAGAGAAGTATGAAGGTGACTAGTAAATGGGTGTTGATGGTGCTACATCGGTTGGGGTAGGTAAATTCTCATTGAGTGTCAAAAAGAAGATAGCGAGTAAAAATCAAAGAAATCAGAAACTTCTGCCACCTAGTGCAATTACAGGTTCACCTGAAAGTAATTGGACAATTGAAGACAGTGAAGCACTTTACCGTATTGAAGGTTGGGGACAGCCTTATTTTTCGATAAATGCGGCCGGTCATGTTACTGTTTCTCCGAAGGGGGAGCGTGGTGGTTCTCTGGATTTGTATGAATTGGTCAAAGCTCTGAAGCTACGTAATTTGGGTTTACCTTTGCTGATTCGCTTTTCAGATATTTTGGAAGATAGAATCGAACGTCTCAATGCTTGTTTTGCTAAAGCTATAGCTCGTTACAATTACGGAGGTGTTTATCAAGGGGTATTTCCCGTCAAATGCAATCAGCAACGACATTTTATTGAAGATTTGGTTCGTTTTGGCAAACCCCATCAATTTGGTTTGGAAGCGGGTTCTAAGCCAGAATTAATGATTGCTTTAGCACTGCTCGATACACCAGGCGCTCTGTTAATTTGTAACGGTTACAAAGACAGTGAATATATTGAGACTGCAATGTTGGCTCAAAGACTTGGACAAACTCCTATTTTGGTTTTAGAGCAAATTGAGGAAGTTGATTTAGTCATTGAAGTTAGTCATCAGCTAAACATTCAACCAATCTTGGGAATTCGTGCCAAACTTAGCACTCAAGGTATGGGACGGTGGGGAACTTCGAGTGGCGATCGCGCTAAGTTTGGTTTGAATATTCCGGAAATTATTCGCGCTGTTGATAAGTTAAGAAACGCAGGGCTGTTAAATTCTTTACAGCTTTTACATTTTCATGTCGGCTCGCAAATTTCGGCGATAAATGTAATTAAAGATGCTATCCAGGAAGCAAGCCGCATCTACGTAGAGTTAGCTTCCTTGGGAGCTAACATGAAATATCTCGATGTCGGTGGAGGTTTAGGAGTTGATTACGATGGTTCTCAAACCAATTTCTACGCTTCCAAAAACTACAATATGCAAAATTATGCGAACGATATTGTCGCAGAACTAAAAGACGCTTGCAAAGAACAAGAGATACCCGTACCGACACTAATCAGCGAAAGCGGACGAGCAGTTGCTTCTCATCAATCGGTACTGATTTTTGATGTTCTTAGTACCAGCGAAGTACCAAACGAACCACCCGAAGCAGTTCAAGAAGGCGAATCCCATCTGATTTCGTATTTATGGGAAACCTACCAATCTATCAACGAAGAGAATTATCAAGAGTTATATCACGATGCGGTTCAGTTCAAAGAAGAAGCCATTAGTCGTTTCAATCTAGGAATTTTATCTTTAAGAGAACGAGCCAAAGCAGAACAATTATACTGGGCTTGCTGCTATAAAATTTTGAACATCACAAAGCAGCAAGAATACGTACCAGATGACATGAAAGACTTGGAATTAATCATGTCTTCTATTTATTACGTCAATCTTTCAGTGTTTCAATCAGCACCAGATTGTTGGGCAATAGACCAGTTATTTCCCATAATGCCCATACACCGTTTAGATAAAGAACCTACTAGAAGGGGTATTTTAGCTGATTTAACCTGCGATAGTGACGGAAAAATTGATAATTTTATTGATTTACGAGACGTTAAATCGATTTTGGAACTACATCCTTTTAAAGCAGGAGAACCCTATTATTTAGGTATGTTCTTGAATGGAGCCTATCAGGAAATTATGGGTAACTTACACAACCTTTTCGGCGATACTAATACCGTTCATATTCAATTAACACCAAAGGGTTATCAAATTAAACACGTAGTCAAAGGCGACACCATGAGTGAAGTGGTTGGTTACGTACAGTATGATGCGGAAGACATGGTAGAAAGAATCCGTCAGCGGTGCGAAGAAGCTTTAGAGCAGAATCAAATAACCATCGCACAGTCTCAGCGATTGTTGCAGACCTATGAACAAAGTTTGAGTCGATATACTTATCTTTCTTCTTGAATCAACATCTCGGAACCTGACCCCCAGCCCCTCTCCTTATTAAGGGAGAGGGGGGTAAGAGCTTAGCTTTTCCCCTCTCCTTGACAAGGAGAGGGGTGTCCGTTAGCGGAGCGTGTCCATCAGGACATAGGACGGGGTGAGGTCTCTTGGGTGATTGGTGCGTGACGTTTGTAACAACATTTCTCGCTACGTTCCACAATTCTTAACAACGTCACAGCACCCTACAATTAATTATCAATTAATTACGAATTACGAATTACGAATTACAATCCATTCCCAATTAAAATAAACGGTGCCCAATAATAAGGATGTTGAAGTTTACTACCAGTCTGCTTCAATTTATCATCACCATTACCTTCAACAAAAATCCCACCACGTTCCCCACCGACAGCGGAATAATCGTTAGTAATCAAAGCAATTTGTGCTTGTCGTAATGCTTCGGCTTTAGTAATTTTCTGCTGTTTCAAAACATTATAAAAACCATTCATTAATAATTGCGTTCCGTCGTCGGATACTTTCCACAAGGAAGCAATTGTGGCTCTAACTCCACGACTTTGAAATTGATATCCCAAACCTAATATTTCCTCACCGTTTCCAAATTTACCACCGATTCCAGTTTGACAGGCACTTAATACTACTAAATCAACATTATTTAAAGTCCAGTTTCCGATTTCTTTTAAATTAGCTGTTTCACCATCACCGAATAAAATAAACGACTTGGAAGCATCTCCCGGTACAAAAGCAGCATGAGTTGCAAGGTGAACAATATTGTATTCGTTCATTTTGACGGTGGTATCTGCTTTATTAAATTTTTTATCGATTAATTTTGTAGTTTTGGGAAGTAATTTTGTCAGGTTTTCAATTTCTTTCCCAGCGAATGGTAATCCTCGGAAGCGATAACTATCTCCTAAAACTTGAATATTATGATTACCATTTACAAACGCTCCCGCTAAAACTTTTGGTTGTGGTTGGGGTTTGGCTGTAAAATCTGTCAGGGATTTAGCGGTGATATTATTAATATTTAAACGTTGGACTAACCATTGTTCTCCGTCGTGGAGTGCGGATAAAGGTATGTAGCGGAGTTGTCCGTCGGGAGCATAAATAATAGTTTTAGCTTGAGATTGTTTTAAGTCGTTTTCTAAAGGTTTAATTAGCCAGCTATAAAGTTTTTTCGCGGGGGTTTTGGCATCGCTACCGGGATTTTGTAAAGCTTGACGAAACTCTGTAATTACCTGATTGAGTTCGCTACGTTTGACTTGTACGGTACGACGAAGCGGAGGGGAATCTGGTGTAGTGATGATTAATTCCAAACGGTCTTCTAATATTAAAGGATATAGCATCACCGCATTTAAACGTTTTAAATCATCCCTTAATCCATCCAAATCGGATAAATCAACCGCCATTTTTTGCGCTTGACGACTGAGTTGATCTAATTGTGCAATAACGTCTTTTCGTTCGCTGAATTGGTTAAATTGCTGGTTGAGTTCTGCTTGTAATTTGACTAGTTTAGCAATGCGTAGTTGTTGATTTGTAGTACGGTTGGTTTCCGTTATTTTGCGTAGTTTCGTGAGTTCTTGACCAATGGCGATCGCACTGGTTTGTAGTTGGTTGTATTTCTTGAGAATTTCTTCTTCGGGTTTGAGAATAACAAGTTTTTGATTGCTTCCCCGTACCTGAGTTAAATAATCGTTTAATTCTTGGACTTTTAATAAATCTAATACTTGTTGTGCTTCGAGTATTCTGTCTTGTGATATTAGTAAGTTGGCAAGATTGCGATAGGTGGAAGCAACTTTTTTGGTGTAGGATTCTTGTTGCTGTTTGGGGAGTGTTTTTAGTTGTTTGCGGATTTGTTCGTAGGTGCTGACGGATTGTTTGTAGAATACTATTGCTAGTTTGGGTTGTTTTTGGGTTTCTAAGAAAACAGCAATATTGTTGAGAGTAGTTCCTTCTCCTGATTTATTACCAACTTGTTTGACAATCGCTAAAGCTTGTTGGTAATAAAACAATGCTTTGGGGTATTCCCCAAAATTGTAGTAAACATTTCCAATATTATTGAGAGTTTTACCTTCACCTGCTTTATTACCAACTTGTTTTGCAATAGCTAAAGCTTGTTGATAATAAGCTAATGCTTTAGAGTATTTTCCCAAATTACGGTAAACTTCCCCAACATTGTTTATAGTAGTACCTTCACCAGGTTTATCACCAATTTGCTTTCTAATAGTTAAAGATTGCTGGTAATAATCCAATGCTTTGGCGTATTCTCCCAAATTGTAGTAAACATTTCCAATGTTGTTGAGAGTGGTACCTTCACCAGGTTTATGAGTAATTTGCTTTCTAATAGTTAAAGATTGCTGGTAATAATCCAATGCTTTGGCGTATTCTCCTAAATTACGGTAAACTTCACCAATATTATTGAGAGTAGTACCTTCACTAGATTTATCGCCAATTTTTATGTGAATTGCTAAAGATTGTTGATAGTAATCCAATGCTTTGGCGTATTCTCCTAAATGAAAGTAAACGCCACCAATGTTGCTTAGAGAAATACCTTCGCCCGCCTTATCGCCAACTTTTTTGTCAATTTCTAAAGATTGTTGGTAGTAATATAATGCTTTTTTGTATTCTCCCAACTTGCGGTAAACTAAGCCAACATTGTTGAGAATAACACCTTCACCTTTACGCTCTTCAATTTCTCTAAAAATAACCAAAGCTTGCTCAAAATTATTTAACGCTTCTCGATATTTACCCCTTTTAAACTTCTGCATACCTAATTTATTCAACCGCAACGCTTCATCTCTACGCTGTTTCTCCCCTTCTACCTGTGCTATCTTCACTTTTTCACTAACAGCGGATTTGGCAACGGATAGGTTGTTGGTAACGGATGGGTTGTCTGTGACTACAGCTTCCACGGGTGAGGAAACTAAAAACACGGTTGCAGCAAGCAACTTAAGGCTGTAGCTCATGATTCAATCCAAAAAAGATTTTACTAACAATTTTTTATATATCTTGGTAAGTGGAGGGTATGCAATATTTTTTAGTCACCAGATAATTTATCAGTATTTTTATGGTTTGAATAGGAAGTTTTGTGTAAAGAATATTTGTTGTTGCGGTTGGATGGAATATGACCCTCACCCCCAGCCCCTCTCCTTGTTAAGGGGTGTAAGAACTCTTTCCCCTCTCCTTGACAAGGAGAGGGGTGCGCTTTAGCGCGGGGTGAGGTTTCTTAAGTGATTGGTGCGTGACGTTTGTAACAACATTTCTCGCTACGTTCCACAATTCTTAACAACGTCACAGCACCCTACAAATAATTACCAATTACCCATTCCCAATCCCCAATTACAAAACCCGATTTCTCAAAAACAAGAAACCGGGTTTTATTTAATTCTATTTTCGTAATTCTGGTTCAACTAGAACTAGTATCTAACAACTCAGCAATAGCTTGACGCTCTGCGGGGTTGTGAGCGGGTGGTACTTGACGAGCGTCGGTAATCAACCAGTCTAAGGAAGCTGCCTGAACGTCAATTGATGCTCCGGTTTTATCGACGCAGTAGCGACCGTAAACCAATTTATCAACTAACATTACTCCCGGACCAAGCCGTGAATACTCAAAAATCACGCTGTTTTCTACGGTAGCACCGCTACATACGCAGCAGGAAGGACCAATATAAACTGGGCCGACAATTTTGGCTCCATCTTCTATTTTGGTCATTGCTCCAATGTAAACTGGGCCGGTAATATCTACTTTGTCCCAATTTACGGCAACGTTTAAGCCGGTGTAAATTCCTTCTTTGACCTGATTTCCGGGGATTTGGACGTTTTTGATTTCTCCTGAAAGTACGCCGCGAATTGCTCGCCAATAATCAGGAACTTTACCAATATCTACCCACTCAAAGTTCATTGCTTTAGCGTAGAATGGCGCACCGATTTCTACAAGTTTGGGGAATAAATCACCACCAATGTCATACTCAACTTCAGAAGGAATATGGTCAAATATCTCTGGTTCAAAAATATAAATACCGGTACTGATATTTGTACTTTTAGCTTCCTCTACAGCAGGTTTCTCTTGGAATTCTTTGACGCGGCCATCATCATCAGTAACAACAATACCGTAGCTGGAAACTTCTTCTTTCGGTACGGATTTAGTGACGATGGTGGCGATAGAACCCTTTTCTCTATGCCATTTCACTGCTGCTGTTAAATCTAGGTCAATTAAAGCATCACCGCACAACACAATAAAAGTATCGTCGAAAAATGTTTTAAAGTCCTGAATTTTTCTCATACCACCAGCGGAACCGATGGCTTTACCGACTAATTTACCGTTATCGTCGATACTACCTTCAAAAGAGTAACCAATTTCAACACCAAACCGCTGACCGTCACGAAAATAGCTTTCGATTTCTTCAGCTAAATGACTTACATTGACCATAATTTGGTCAAAGCCATGCTGACGTAGCAGTTCGAGTAAAAATTCCATCACTGGCTTTTGCAGGATGGGAATCATTGGTTTGGGAGTTGTGTAGGTAATCGGACGAACGCGAGTACCTTTACCCGCAGCTAAAATCATTGCTTTCATAAATAATTAATCCTCAACCACAAGCCAGTTTACGTAGATTAAGCGATACTTCATCATCTGTTTTAATTTGTGTGAAGTCATCCCTAAAAGCACGGATAATACACCTAGAATGCACTTATATAAGTGGGTCTTGGCAAATTAAATGATAAGAAATTGCCAATATTCCAGTTTACTAATATTTGAGTATTCAACCCAAAGCAGGTACAAATGCGATTTAAAGCATCTAAGAGGATGTTTTATCTCCGGCGGTTAAAACCGCTACTACACTGGCGAAGGGTTTTTATATGTGTAGCCGCGACTTACAGTCGCTTACAGTCGCCAGGTAAAGTACATAATTAGACTTTTTAAACATCCTCTAAGTTTTCTACATGCTCGCAATAGATAATTTCTATAAAAACATTAACTCGCTGCTTGAGACATGGGATTGCTGCTTGATTCGGAAAGCAAGCGGATTTTTACTTCTTGATAAAAACCTTCTTGATACAACTCAACCTTTGATTGAGCCGAAAGCAGCAATAGCGCCCAGAATACACTTACTGTATGAGAATTGACACCGTGAGAATGGTCTTTGCTTAAATTCGTTATGGACTGTTGTTGAGACCACCACTCTACCAACTGCTCCAAATTCATCCAGCTTTCTCCCAGATGTAGTTCTGCTGTTTTGGTCTGCAAAACCTTTTCTAATTCTCCCGCAACCTCTGTCAGATTTTCTTGGTGTGCTAGTTCTAGTGCAGCTTTAAGAGTTCTAATCCCAGGCTGACGTTTTTTCGCCACTGGCTTAGTTTTTTGCACTAATTGCAATTGGCTAGCCATTACCTGCAACTGGTCTATTAACTCTTGTAAGCTGACCCGACGCGCAGGTGGTGGCATTGCAGAACGTCGTCTTCGCAACTGTTTCTCCAAGGGGAGTCTAGCCACACGCTCGTTCAAAGCATCTTCATCATCAAGAAAATCATCTTCCAGAGAAGCATCGAGTTCATCTTCTGCTGATTGCAATTCCATCAAAGTATTGGCTTTGAATAAAACCAACATCGAAGCCGATAAAAATGCTTGACCCGATTGAGACAAATCTGTTTCGTACCCCCTCCTCCTTTTCTCAGGTGCCATGAGTTCTATGTAACGGTCTATCACCTCAACAACCTGCACATCCCAAGGGTCAATTTCCCCTTGTTCGGCTTGATGAATCAGTTGGGTGATTGTTTCTAAAAGCTCAGAAGCATCCATCGACAAATACGCTTATTTTAGGACAAAGGTGAAAGGTCAAAGGTCAAAGGTTAAAGGTTAGGATTTAGGAGTTAGGAGTTAGGAGTTAAGAATTATCTCCTCGTCCCCTTGTCTCCTTATTCCCCATCTCTCCATCAAGCGTTAACTGAATCGTTAGCTGCTGGTAGAGTTGGCTGTAAAGATTGTAGTTGAGCTTGGTACTCTTCAATTTTGTATTCTAATTCCTGGATTTGAGCATCTTTTTGACGAACTTTTTGACCAGACCACAATAGTCTTTCTAAATGAGTCCAAACGCTAAACAACCAAGCTAAAACTCCACCTAAGCCTAATGCAATCAGCAACTCAACCGAAATTGGTGCTTGTACTTCCATACCTGGAATTAGATGTATAGTTCCTAATTCTGTATTTTCTATGCTGAATAAAGCGAAAGCTAAACAAAAAATAAAAATAATCGCAAAATTTACCTGTCTCATGGTCAACTATCCAGTTTAAGTAGTTAATGGTTGTTATTTTTTCGAGTCTTTGTAATCAATACTCGCCATGAATGCTAAGTATAGTTGTGTAACTTTGATATGAAACGATTGGTATCAATGCAGCAGTTACAAATATAAGACTAATAGAGTATAAGAATAAAATTCACCCCGAAAGTATATCACGATATTTTTATACCTTTACTCAGAAAAAAATAACATTTTTATATTTGTCTTTATACAGAATTAAGGTAAAAAATAGCTACAAAGAAGCTAAAGACATAATTTTAAATTAATTTTCCCTAACTTTTCTTCTCTAGCATCCTGAAGAATCGCATATATTTTTTCATGGGTGCTGATAATATTCCTCTTTACCCTACTTACAATTGATTTTGATAACCAGTATTGAAGAATACTAATCGGGTAGAGATTGGGGAAACAGTTATCAGTGAACAGTGAGCAGTGAGCAGTGAACAGTTATCAGTGTTAACGTAGCGTTTCCCGGAGGGACATACAGTGAACAGTAATTAGTGAGTGAAGAGGTTAGTAATTAGAGGGGGAGACAAGGGGAAAGGGAGACAAGGAGATGGGGAGATGGTAAGCCACCCCCGTGCCGAGGTTCCCTCGGTTGAGGGGAGTGGCGCAACCCGTAGGGGTAGAAGAATTACTAATTTACTACTCATAACTCATAACTCATAACTCCTAACTCCTAACTATTCACTGTTCACTGTTCGCTGTTGGCTGTTTTCCGCATTGCGTCGAAGGTGCTTTTAATGGTTCCTGCTATGGGAATTGCAACTAATGTTCCTAATAATCCTGCAATCTCGAATCCTACTAAAATGACAACGAAAATCCAGATGGGATTTAGTCCGGTAAAGTTTCCTAGGAGTTTTGGAGCTATTAGATTATCTTTAATTTGCTGGATTAAAATTGAGAAAAATGCTAGTTGAACGGCTAACCACCAATTTTGTAGTGACAGCAGTATGGTAACGAAACCTATACCTAAAGTCGCTCCAATAAAAGGTATGAGTTGGGATATACCGATGACTACAGCAAATAAAAAAGCGAATGGAATTCTAATAACTAAGAAAATTGGGGTTAAACTCGCTACCATGAATAGTGCAAGTAAAAATTGGCTGAGAAAAAAGTAGTGAAAATTTAGCCGTAATGAATTACTTAAGGGAAGTCGGATTTTGTCGGGTAAGAGATTTACTAAGCCATACCAAACTTTATCGCCATATAAAAGCATGTAAAATGCTAGCACTATAACCAAAATGGTATCTACTAAAGTTGATACTAAGGTTCCTGCAAAACCCACAGCACCAAGCGGTAAATCTTTAAGTAAGTTTTCGATGCTGGCATTTATTTGATTGAATAATATTTTTACGTCTATCTGCGGTAAGCTTCGTCTTTTAGCTATTTCTTGTAGTTGTCCTAACTGGTCTCTAAAACTGCTTAACCAATCGGGAATTTTATCCGCTAGCTGGATGGTTTGATTGATGACAAGGGGGACGAGGGTAATACCGATAAGAGTCATCAGTATTAAAGTTAGCAATAATACTATAGTTACTGCCCATTGACGGGAAATACGACCGCGTTCTAGAAATCTAACTGGATAATTGAGCAAAAAAGCTAGGATTGCTGCAATACTTAAAATAGTAAGCGGACGGCGGAAGTAATCAAAAATTACAGAGAGCAGTCCAACATTAAGAGCTATAATCGGGGCGCTCAAGCCATAGATTAATAAGTTTTTTAGGGAAGCCCAACGGTGCATCCGCATAAATAATTTTTATTTGTATTATTTCTATAATTTTGCATTCAAACAATCATAATGGATAAAACTATAGCCGACCTGCGTCAAGATTACACTCTGCAAGGTTTAAGAGAAACCGATGTCAATTCTAATCCTTTCTTACAGTTCAAAGAGTGGTTCGACCAAGCGCTGAATGCTGATATTTTAGAACCAAATGCCATGATGGTAGCAACTACAACGACACAAGGTAAACCATCAGCGAGAATGGTGTTGTTAAAAGATTTCGACGAGCGCGGTTTTGTATTTTATACCAACTACAATAGCCAAAAAGCACAGGAATTAGCAGAAAATCCCCAAGCAGCTTTGGTTTTTTGGTGGGCTGAGTTGCAACGTCAAGTTAGAATTTGCGGATGGGTAGAAAAGGTTTCAAATGAAGAGTCCGATAAATATTTTTATAGTCGTCCTTTTAGCAGTAGGTTAGGTGCTTGGGCTTCAAATCAAAGTGAAATTATTGAAAATCGAGAAGTATTAGAGCAACAATTAGAAGAATTACAGCAACAGTATTACAACAAAGATGTACCCCGTCCACCTCATTGGGGGGGAATTCGAGTTATACCCGCAGAAATTGAATTTTGGCAGGGACGTTCGAGTCGTCTTCACGACCGTTTGGTTTATAGAAAAGTTGAAGATGGTAGTTGGAAGATTGAGCGGTTGTCTCCTTAGTTCGTAGTAAGGACTTTAGTCCTTGGATTCGGGACTAAAGTTCTTACTACGAACCTATAAATTTTTGTATACAGCTAATAATAGATATGTCAAAGCTTTAAATTAGGTATGCTTTAAAAGAAGGTAGGTTGGGTTGAAAAAAGAGAAACCCAACACCCGAGTTGAGTTAGCGACCCTTAACCCAAGCTACGAATTAAGAACCTAATATTTTTTATACAGTTAAGAGTAAATATGTCAAATATTTAATTTAAAATATTTTTAGTAATCAAGATAATCATTTAAAAAATATACCTCTTTTTATTTGAATTAAATACAGATAAATCTTTCCTACTTCCCCTCTCCTTGAGAAGGAGAGGGGTTAGGGGTGAGGTTAAGGCTATTTAAAACTCCTAAATTATTAATCAATAAAAATTTTTTATTATTATCTACAAGTGAAATACAAAAACAAAGAACACGACAATTGTCGTGTTCTTAAAATCATTCTAAATATCTTCGAGGAATTCATAATTACTTCTTTATTTCTTCCTCGTCATCCCAAGGAGGAATTTCTCCCGTTGCTCTTGGTGTCGTATTAAATTTTTCTTCATCAATCAATATTTCTGCTGTAATTGTTGGAGGTTGGGGTTGATATTCGTCATCTTTTTGGGAATCGTCATCATCATCCCACGGTGGTATTCCTCCAACTATTTTTGGACGAGGGTCAATTTCGGTTGTGATTCCACTTCTACGAGGTTTGCTATTTTCTTGGGTCTTTTCAGACTCAATGATTTCTGAATTATTTTCAGTTTCACAAGGTTGATTTATAGTATTTTCTTGAGATTTTGGACTCAAAGTTTCTATTTTGATTGTTTTTTTGTCTTTGTTCTCAGACATGACAATTTCTTCCTATATTTAATTAAATTACGATTAAATTCCGCAATTACTTCCAGTTCATTTCCTTCAGAATTTCTTCGATGTGGTTCATAAATCTTTTTCCTGTGAATTCAGGTAATTTATCAACTTCATTTAATTTCTTCATTAGTGCAAATCGCAAATCCGCAAATCTTTCACGCACTCCTTGAAAATCTGGGTCTTTACTGGCCCAATCCCACAAGTTGCGATCGCCGTCTCGAATTAAGGCGTAAACTAAGTAACGACGGGCTTTTCGTTTTGTTTCCTCATCACCGTTATTTTGCGCGGTGAAGATTGCATACCATGAAGCTAAGTTATACAAAAATCGCGAACTTAAATCGGATTCTGCATTCCACTGTTTCTCTAATTGCTCTATTTCTGTTTGAGCTTCTTTAACGAGGGTTTCATCTTTTGTCAGTAATTGAGCCATTGCTTTACCAACTTTAATTCTTCGTCTTACAGTATCGTCTTCACATCTAACCAGCGCTTTTTCGTATTGCAAAATAGCTTGTCGCTGAAGATTAACTCTTCTAGTTTCCCCAACATCTCTTCCTTTTGTACTATAAGTATCCCCTAAATTTTCGTAAGGTTGGTACCAGTTCGGGTCAAATTCTATTGCTGCTTCTAAATCTTCAATTGCTAGCTGGTAAAAGAAATTCCCATGAGTTGGAGCGCTAGCATAATTAATTACACCAAAAAAATTATGTATTTGAGATTGATATCTTTTACACCAATTCCCGAGGTAATACCAAGGTACGTTAGCTAGCATTTCTCGTCTGGAAAGTTCCAATGCTAACCACCGAGTAGCAGGTTTGAGTAAACCACGAAACCGGTCTTTTAGTTCGGGATATGTTTCAAAAGGTAAATCCATTTCCTCTTCTTCATCAGCAGTTTGAGATACCTTTTGAGATAATGTTTTAATTACCGTATCAGTTACACTTTCTGTAGTTGTTTCTTCCCAAATAGTATAAAGTCTAGAAGTTCCGCGACCTTGAATATCACAAACTTCAAAAGTTATTCCCAGTTTATTGTAATCCTCACCTTGGCTTTGCAAAATACTAGTTACTTTGGTCCCATAAGGTGGAAAAACAATCCTGAGAAGATTTAGCAAAGGGTCGATTTTATCCGGTGTAAAATCATTTAAAGAAGCGACTAAATTAGAAAGTCTTTCATCCGGAGTTGCTTGTGGTAGAGGTAGCTTATCCGGACGACGATAAGTCCGCAACCCACTATTACCAATATGTTCCTTGAGACGCTGGTGAACTCCCTTCATTTCTCGTACCAATCTTTCCCGTCCCAACTGACTTAAACCCGGTAAAACAAACTCAACACCTTCTGCACCAGAAGCATTAGTAAAATTATCAATAATTAACTGGGACGAGCGAGAAATAATTAACACCACAATTCTGTGGATAACAATTAGACTCAGCAAAATAATTAGCACTTTTGCCAGAAAGAAAACTATCCTGTTAAAGCTTTCATCAACTCGATTCAGGTTTGCTAGCACTGTTTCCACATCAGACTTTGGTTCATTTAACTGTTCTGAATCGGATACAGCGACAACAATTGGTTTCTCAGTTCTCCGAGAACTTGAAATCAGCGCTTCAGAATAACCAGAACCAAAACTTATCGCGACAAAAGTGGATACTAATATAAGCCTTTTTTTCACAACCGTTGCAGATGAATGGTTTTTATAACAGCAGATATTACCTGCGTATCATAAGATACGTATTATTAACACGGATTTTTAGAATTGACAAGAATTTTGAGCTTAAAGGTCAAAGGTCAAATTACTCATTACTCATTACTCATTACTCATTACTCATTACTCCTAACTCCTAACTCCTAACTCCTCACTGTTCGCTGTTCGCTGAAAACTGAATTCTTGGGTCTGGCATAAAACTGTATCTAAGGTAAAATCCTAATGCAATGAATAGAACAATTAACAAAGTACCGATTCCGATTGGACTGGGAAGCCAGAAAACCGCTTCAAGATGATTTAACTGTCCTGGTTTGAGTTTCCATGAAAGCTGTTTGTTATCTACTTCTGGTTCGATGGAATCTTCTGTTTGTTGAATGCTGGATGCACCCCAAGGAGTTTTCAAACTGAATTCTAAATCAATAATTGAGCTTGTGTTAGTTAATTCGTTACCTTTACTCGAAATTAAAGCCAAGGAACGCAGGTCTAAATCGTAAACTAGCTGATTGCGAACTAACAGTAAAAAATTACTCTGCTTTAAAAGTAAATTTGAATCTATTTTCGGTAGTTCTGATTCCGATGTTGATTTTTTAGAGCGCGATTTAGAATTATTTTTGGAATCATTTCTAGAGTTGAAAAACTTGTTGTATTTTCTTTCTAGTTCCCTACCGTTACTAAAGGGAATCGTGACGATGACTTCTTCTTCGGAAATTCTTTTTGCTTTTCCTTCTAATTCACGAGCGCGTCTTTCAATGCTATCTAACCATTCATAAACGGAGTCACCGCTAAAGCTCGTTAGTTTTTCTCCTAATTTGATATGCTGTACGAATTTTCCGTAATTAGCATTGTTCAAATTTACTCCTAAATCATAATCAACACACCCAGATAATAATAGAGATGCTAACAGTAAAATGCATACAAGCCTTATTCGTTTTACAAAGCTTTTCGTTAATCGCTTTGAAATAGAAGAAGAATACCTTTGAGAGCTAAATTTGGACATAATTTCTAACTTTAATCAGTTTACAGATTTTTCTGAATTTACTTATAGCAGGTCTTCTAAAAACAAATTGAAGGATACTTAAATCTGTAGGAATCCGGTTTGAATATTAAAAAATTAGGTATTTGTAGGGTGTGTTACGGCTTCAGCCTAACGCACCGAAACAATGATACACTCGTGCTTTGCGGTATGTCCTATAGGACACGCGACCCTAAAGCTAACAGAAATCAAATAGTATTCCTATCAAATCCTTTCTTGTTATCGCATCAGCCATAATTGTGTTATCGTCAGCTACGCTATAAGCAGAAATTGTTTAAAAACTTAACCAAATTAAACTAACCAAAGTCATAGCAATCGCAATTAATGTCAGCCAGATAAAGCGATTATCTTGAGTATTGACCTGACTCAGGTCAATAAATTCTGTTTCATCAGCTTCCTTGGGTGTGGAAGATTTTTTAGGAGAAGCACTCACACGAATTTTGCTTTTATCAGATAATGCTGCTAAATCGGGTATTTCAGTCATCCACTCTTTGGGACGCTCCAATTTAGGTGCTTTAAGAATATATTGCAATCGCTTAGCTTCTTTACTAGTTTCTGGATAAGGATGACGTTTAAGCTGTTCGCAAAGGTCTATAGCTTCTTGATTTTGACCAGCAGCTTCGTAAGCAGTTGCTAACCAAATTTGCACCTCACCTCCCAAACGAGAATTACGCTCTAATAAAGCACAAGCCTTTTTTAACTCCTCAACAGCTTGGCGATATTTCCCATTTTCAAAAGCAGCTTTACCATTACGGTAGCGCTGTTTGGCAATTTCTAAACTTTCAGAACTCACTTTGAAATATATTTTGAACAATACAAATAAGCACTACCTTAATTTGCGGTTTCAATGCAACATTTTGAGAATATTTTGTGAAGGTAAGTATTTCACCAGAGAAAAACTCTAGAATTAAAAGTAAGTAGATTCGCTGATAATCTAACCCCAAAGTAGTTAGCTAGAAAGGATATTATGTTTAAGAACGCAAAAACGCAACCGTATTTTTTGGGTTTAGGAGCTGCTGTTGCTTTATTAGGTGCTTTAGCTGCACCGGCTTCTGCTCAGTCTATAATTATTATCAATAATGGTAGTACTCCTTATTACGGCAGAAACCACCGTCCTACAGTCGGTAATTTTATTTACGGTAGTCCTATCGCTACACCTATACCGGTAAATCCAGTCACCGGACACACACCTACACAAAGTCGTTTTTCCCGACCCCATCGACGAAGAAGAAGAAGAGTTTACAATTCCACCTTTATTAATCCAGTTTTAGTTAACCCAACAATAATCAAGACTCCCCGGAACAAAAGACGCTACCGAAATTCGCGACGAAGAATTTATCGTCAATCAGGTTCGCGGATTTTGATTAATTCTCCCTGGTAATTGGTAATTGGTAATTGGTAATTGGTAATTCGTAAACTTTGACAATCGAATTGATTAGTTAATTGGATTAACTAAATTCATAAACTAATTAATAAACCTCGAAAGTGCATCTACTATTCGATTGTATAAATTCTGAAGAATTCGTTTTTCCCCCAATTATTGGGAGACGTAAAATTTTACGTCTCTACAACCCGTCGGAATTAATGAAACGCACTACTCTTTACCAATTCCCTAAAATTCCAACTGAGAACCAAGAATCATAGTCCCGATACCACCATCGGTAAATATTTCTAATAAAAGAGCATGAGGAATGCGACCATCAATAATATGTGCTGCACGTACTCCTTGAGCAAGGGAACGCACGCAACAGGTTACTTTGGGTATCATACCTCCAGCAACTATACCCTTGGAAATCAAATCCCGAGCTTCTTTAATATCTGCTTTGTTGATTAAAGTAGAAGGGTCTTTATAATTTTCTAAAATACCTCTTGTATCGGTAAGTAAAATTAACTTTTCTGCACCTAAAGCAGCAGCAATTTCTCCAGCTACAGTATCAGCATTAATGTTATAAGCTTGTCCCGTATCATCAGCAGCAACACTAGAAACTACTGGGATATAACCACTTTCAACCAAAGTCCCAAGAATTTCGGTATTTACAGAACTGACTTCTCCGACAAAACCAATGCCTTCTTGACCTTGATGACGAGCTGTAATTAAATTACCATCTTTACCGCATAAACCTACTGCGTTTCCACCAGCTTGATTTATCTTGGCAACTATTTCTTTATTGACTCGACCAACCAGCACCATTTCCACCACATCCATAGTCGGAGCATCAGTAACTCGTAAACCATCTTTAAACTGTGGTTCAATTCCGATTTTACCGAGCCAAGTATTTATTTCTGGGCCACCACCATGAACCAAAATTGGTCGCAAACCGACACAGGATAAAAAGACGACATCGCGGATAACTTTATCTTTCAGATTGCTATCCTTCATAGCCGCACCACCGTATTTTACTACTACGGTTCTACCAGCGAATTGTTGTATATAAGGTAGTGCTTCACTTAGTACCTTTACCCTAGTGGCTGCATCCTGGTGAATATATTCAGTATCATTAACCATCATAGAAATTCTCAGTAGAAAGGGAAAACGCTGCGTGTGTTTTAACAACCGTCATATTTACTTAGCAACGTTTTTTTGTTAAATGTGAATCCTGATAGTTTAAAAGAGTTTGGTGTTACGATACAACAACTCAACGCATTAGTTAATATTTTTTTCTATCAAAATTTTAGATAAAACCCGAAACTATTGTAGAGACGTAGCAGTGCTACGTCTCCAGCAATGTGAAATCATCATTTAATATTTTTTTCTATCAAAATTTTAGATAAAACCCGAAACTATTGTAGAGACGTAGCAGTGCTACGTCTCCAGCAATGTGAAATCATCATTTAATATTTTAATGAACCAGCACTAAAAAATTAACTAAAAGCTTTTCAAAAACTCAATTCAAACATCAAATTAAACATCAAATCAAACAGCATCAGAATGTTTCAAAACACTAGGAATCTGATTCATTACACGCTTAGCAATTTCTTCGGGGGTTTCCCCTTCTTGAAGAGTTATTCGTAAATCGGCTAAAGCATATAAAGATTCTCGTTCCTTCAAAATATTAGTTATTTTTAATAAAGGATTGCTATCTTGTAATAACGGTCTTGTAGTATCTTGTTTTAAACGGTTATACAATAACTCGGGAGTCGCATCCAACCAGACAATTAAACCATGATGCAGATAACTCCAATTTTCTCGCTTTAGTATAATACCTCCTCCAGTCGCCACAGCTAACTTCGTATAAGCGCTAACTTGGGAGAGAACATCGCTTTCCAATTTACGAAATTCAGCTTCTCCCTCCTCAGCAAATATATTATTAATACTTTTTTTAGCAGATGCAGTGATGACTTCATCGGTATCTACAAACCCATACCCAAGTTCGCTTGCTAGTAAACGTCCTACAGTTGTTTTACCAGCACCCATCATTCCGACTAAGTAGAGGTTAATTCCTTGTAATAAGTTGTTCACGGAGAATGTAAGAATCAGTTCCTAATTCTCACTTTACTTTAAAGTTCGGCATTTAAGCGATTGACTTTCAGTTGGTTCTTTAATTGCTTCTCGAAAATTGGATGAGCGAACAATAGCGAACTCGCTTCGTCTTGGCTAAATTTCAAATTTTTCTCTATCAGTTTTTCAATCAAATATTCCTTTAACATCGGAGTCAGCGAAAAACTAGATGCTTTTCTGTCAATCAAAGACCGTCTTTGCAATAGTTCTACTGCTTCAAGGGTTAATCTTTGCGACACCCTTAATCTCAATTTGTTTTGCAATTTATGTAGGTCAAAATCCTTATTAAGAGCTAGCAAATACATAATCTGCTTCTCTAACACAGATAAACGGTTAAATTGCTCGTCCAAACAAGCGCGAATATCCCCGAAGACTACCGTTTCCTGTTGCAGAAATTCATCTATCTTCCCAGCAAACAACTCATGAATAGCAGTAGCTACTAACTTGATGAATAAAGGATTTCCATCATACTGTTCCACGATTTGTTTTGATTCTTGTTCTTTAACAGCAGAGAATCCTTTTGACTGAAGTATATGTGAGGTCTGTAGCTGATTCAATCCCGTTAATTTTAAACAGCGAACCGGTAAAGTTTTTCCTTCAAGAGCAGCAATTTCCTGGGGTTTCTCTCTACTTGTTAATAGCAAACAACTTTGATGTTGAGACTCTCCCAAACGTTGAACAAACTCCCCGAAAGCTTCATAACCGGGAAGATATTGAATCTGTGGGACACCTTCTAAGTGAGAATTACCAACTATGTCACTGTTAGTTGATAATAATTGGGAATAATCTTCAGTACTATAATTATTTTCGCTGTATAAAATTGAATCAAAATCGTCTAAAACAATTAAAATTCGAGAAGAGCGCAAACAGCTAATTAAAGTAGAAATATTACTAGAAATAGTTTGTTCTTTTTTCAGGGTTTGTATGGATAACACTTCTAAAAGCTGATTAAAAATAACTTCTGGAGATGGAGCAAAACGTAAAGAGCGCCAAATTATAAAATCAAAATTATCTTTTACTTGTTCTGCTAACTTTACCGAAAAAGTAGTTTTACCAATTCCCCCCATACCTAAAAGTACTACCAGACGTACTTGCTCTTGCAAAATCCATTTTTTAACCTGGTTTAATTCCTTAGTTCTTCCATAGAAAATGCTTGTATCTGTAGCTTCTCCCCAATCTTGTGCTGGAACTGTTTTCACTTTCGGGAGTACTTCTGCTGACTTTTTTCTGGTAGAAGTTGCTGATTCAATTTGCAGCCAAACTTTTTTGTAACCCGCTTTTTCCAGCAGTTGAATTACTCGACTCCAATTTTTGACCTTGATGGATTCTTGAGCTTGCTTACTCAGCATTTCTTCTATATATTTATATAATCCATTAGAAAGATAAACTCTCACTGTGCTACTACTGCGAGTTTTATAAACCTTGTTTGCTATTTCTGCGGGACTGAAACCGCATAGCAAACCCCGAAGAAATTTTTTTTCGACTGGTGTTAAAGCTTTTCCTTTGGCAGATGCTAAATCAATGTATAACTTTTCTAAGTCCCAATTGTTTTTAGCTTCTATAAAATCCTCTTCTAACTTCCGACGACTACTTGTACTCATTATTTTTACTGATTTTTTTTCACCGAATACGGCTTATCTTAACCAGTTTCTAGGTATTTTTCTTTAAAGCAAGAATAAATAAAAATGAATTTATAACGAATTTATAACGATTTTAATAACGCTTGTTAGGTGACTTATTGGTCTTGACTTCGGTATCTTTGTACTTAACGGAAACTTAATAAAAATTCTTTGAAACTTTATTGAATTGTTGTAAGTCATTAACTCAGGGTTTAGGAAAGCAAATTTTACGAATAGTAATTTTGCTTTAAAGTCACGCTCAACCTTCTATCACAGCCAAATTACTGGAAATTCAAGTTTTCCATAATTAAGCCGATTTTATGGAAAGCGAATCTATGTAAGTTTATATAGTGTCTTAAATGAGAATAATTTTCTATTATCTTAAAGCGATGACTTTATTTGCCCCAATATCCGCAAAAATTTTGATAGCTGCATATTTTATCTGAGAAAGCTCGAACAAGTAAATGTAGTAGAGCAGAGGTTAAAAAAAATGATTAGAATTCGTGATGTAGTTCAACAAGCTTTAGTAACTGGTTATTTGAGTGTAGAAGCAGAAAATCAGCTACGTAAATTATTATCCACTCAATATGACTGGGAAGATTTTAGCGCTTTCGTAGTTCTTCAAGAAGCAGCCATGAATGGTAGAGTCAAGCAGGAATCTCGCGAACGTTGTGGAATAAAATAAAAATTAGCTTGTATTTGATATATCTGTAGTCTTTCTCTTGACTCATTACAACGGCGATTTTTTATCCGACTCAAAATCTTCATCTAAGAAACCCCATTCGTCATCATCATTTTTATCTTTTTTATTATCTTTTTCTTCGTTTGAGGTACTTGAAGTTGTTGATGGATTTGCAGGGGGTATAATCACCCGATAATCGGCATCATATACTGAATCTACTTTTCTTTCTTCTTCACCAGAGTCATTTGATTCGCTTTCGTCATAGGAGTAGGAAGAATCAACCTTGGGGTAATCATCTTCTAGTTCTTCTGGTTCCCGAAATTCCTCGTAATCCCTATCATCTTGAATTTTTGTATAGCTTGAACGAGGATTACTGTCCCGAAATTCCTCGTAGTCTCTTTCATCTTGAATTTTTGTGTAGCTCGAACGAGGATTACTGTATGAATATTCTTTTTCATCATCATCCCAATCATCAGCGTTTCGGTCTAAATCCCAATCATCATAACTGTCCTCATAGTCATCCGGTGGCTGTGGTGAACTTGCTGGTGGGGGAGTAAATTTTCTCTCTTTAAATTCGTTTTCTCTTTTGTTTCTTTGATTGGCTTTTGGTGAAGTTGATGGCTCATAGGATGTTCTTTGACGTTGCGTAACAGAACGGCTTGATAATTTAAGCAAACTGTTAATTAATAAAGAAGTGAAAGCACCAGCAGCAGTGCTTAACAACATCCACACAGCCAAAGAAATCGGTCTAGTTCGCAAGCCCAAGAAGACCAACGGTACAGCGGGAGACCAGTTCTGCGCTAGCAGTAGCATAAGCCCTCCCAATACTGTTACTAAGAAAATTAAGCGAAATACAGCCATAGGAATAAGAACAACTATGAAGTTGAAAAGTTATTATTACTCTAATTAAAAATTATAATTAAAAATAATAAGTAAAAAGTCGAAAGATAAAAAATGTGATTGATACAGAATTTAAGCAAACAAAAATTGTCTGCTGTGAAGATTACTATTTTTTATAGACCATAATCACAAATCACAAATCAATCTTAACGACCTTCCCAACGTTTAATAGGAACACAATCAATATCAAGTTGATCTAAACTGCGAGCGACAACAAAATCAACCAAATCCTCAACAGTTTGGGGATTGTGATACCAAGCAGGAATCGCCGGAACTATTCTGGCTCCCGCTTCGGCTAAACTAACTAAATTACGCAGGTGAATCAAACTAAAAGGAGTTTCGCGGGGTACCACAATTAGCTTGCGTCCTTCTTTGATTTGAACGTCAGCAGCCCTTTCTAATAAATCGGAACTTAAACCACCAGCTAACTTAGCTACAGTACTCATACTGCAAGGCATAATTATCATTCCTAGAGTCCGGAAAGAGCCACTAGCAACGTTTGCTCCCACATCAGCCCAAGGATGACACCGTAGTTTACCGCTCGATTCCACACCAGCTTGCTTTCGCCAAAATTGCTCCTGCGCTTTGGGTTCGCTCGGCATGGGGCTACCTTGCTCGGCTTGCCAAACCATAAAACTTGATTTGGATGCGACTAATTCGATGGTGTAATCTGCTTCTAATAAATACTTTAAGGCGCGAACTGCATAAATAAGACCTGATGCACCTGATACACCTAATATCAATGGTTTGGCGTGATTGGACACTTGTATTGTAAATAAGGGAATTGGTAATTGGTAATTGGTAATTGGTAATTGGTAATTGGTAATTGGGAATTGGGAATTGGGAATTGGTAATTGGTAATTGGTAAATAATAGAAGCTTAAGAAACTACTCTATAAGAATAAAAATCTCTAACTCCTAACTCCAAAATTCAAAATCCAAAATCCAATAACTCCTACCTCCTACCCATTACCCATTACCCATTACCCATTTTTAATCTTCTTCGTAGTCTTCTAAATCTTCGGACTCGTAATGATTTGGCATGTAGTAACCGGGGGAATCCGAATCGCGCTCGCTTCCTCCATCGTCGTTACCTACAGTCACTAAATCAATTTGTTGACGATAATAGTCAACGCTTTTCACCTGTACGGATACGCGGTCACCGAGTCGATAAGATGCACGATTTTTACGACCGAATAATGCTTGCTGTCGAGCGCGATATTCGTACCAGTCGTCTTTGAGAGAGCTAACATGTACCAGCCCTTCTACCCGTAAAGGTATGTTGCTAATTTCTTCAGCTTCTTGAGCCGGTACCTCAATTTCTACAAAGAATCCGTATGATTGGACACCGGTAATTACACCACTGAAAACTTCACCAATTCGCTGTTTCATTAAAGCGGCTCTTTTGAGACCTTCTAAATCCGCTTCAGCTTCTTGGACTTCTTTTTCTCTATCGTTAATTTGGGTAATTACTCTTGCCAAATCGGTTTGCAGTTCTTGCTGTAATTCCGGGGGTAAGACGTTCCAGTTAATTTCACCGTGACAATTACTCGAACGTAAATTCACTCGTTCTTTCACCCGAGTATTACGACGGTCGCGTCCGTTTTCGATTAAAGAATAAAATACCCTTTGCATCAGTAAATCGGGATAACGTCGCAAGGGAGAAGTACAGTGGAGGTAGCCGTCTGGTAAAGCTAAACCGAAGTGTCCTCCTTGATTGGTAGTGTAAGTTGGTGGCTTTAGAGTATCTTGCAATAAATAAGTTAGAACCTGTTCGGAAGCAGATTCAGCAAACACTTTAGTTAAGTGCTGATAATCTAAAGGTTGAATCTCGATATCATCCGGTAGCGCTAGTTCTACACCCAAGTTAATTGCTAGTTTGAGCATTTCTTGAACGTCGTCCGGGTCTGGTGCTCCTTGAACTCGCCAAATTGCTGGAATACCCAAAGCATCCAAATGAATTGCCATCAACTGATTTGTTAACAGCACTAATTCCGTTAACAAAGAACTAACAGGTGAATCTGTTTCTGTAACGCATCCACTTCCACCTTCGTCATAAAAGGGGTTCTGACCTGAAGGCAGATTTAATTGCAAGCTACCTCTAGTCAAACGTTGCTCCTTAAGAACAATTGCTAAGGCTTGCAACTGTTGCAGCATTTCTACTACTTCAGGTTCTTCTTTGGTTTCAGCCGCAAGAACTCCTAAAGTTTGCTTTGCTGTTAAATCCGTATCAACGTTAACTACGCTTGGCTGAATTTCCCATTCGAGAACTTCTCCCGTTTCCCCATCTAAGGTAGTGAGAAAAGAAATCGCTAAACGGTCGCTTCCGGTAACCAGTGAACTTCTTGCAGCTACAGCATCCGGTAGCATAGATAAGACAAGCTTTCCTAAGTAAACGCTTCTCCCGCGCTTCAAAGCTTCGCGGTCTAAAGCTTCATCTGGCTTTACGTAATGAGAAACGTCGGCGATATGGAAACCTAGCAACCAATTTCCTTCATCGGTTTCTTCGAGCGAGATGGCATTTTCTCTAACTTTTGAAGAATCCGCATTAGCGCAAATGCAAATAGTAAACTTGTCTGTTAAGTCCAGCCTAGTTTTACGGTCTGCTTTGAGTATCCTTTTAGGTAATTTAGCAGCTACTTCTTCAACATTATCCGAGAAAGTACGTGAAAGGTCGTGTTTACAAGTAACCAAATCGATATCAGCCGCCGCTTCCGCATCGCTACCCAGGATTTGCACCACCTTACCCAAAGGTGGATACTGAGCCAAAGGATAGCGCAATACTTGTACGTGAGCGAGATGGTCAATAGCGTTGCCTAAAGCAACACCATTTTGCCGTAATTTGAGTTCAAACAGCAACCGGTCATCTAAAGGTACGGCTCGAAAACCACCTTCTATCTCTTTAATTCGAGCTAGTAAAGTATGGTTAGAACGCTCTAAAACCAGCTTTACCTCACCTTCAGGAGAACGTCTCCGACTACCTTCCTTTAGAACCCTAACTAAAACGCGATCGCCATTCCAAGCATTACTCAAATGGCTTTCTCGGATATAAATATCTTCAGCAGCTTCAATATCTTGAATAGCAAAGCAAAAGCCCTTAGAAGAACAGCGCAGCTTAGCTTCAATTAAAGAATCTTCAGAAAGACGACGGTATTTACCCCGTTCTTTCGCTAAAATTCCGATTTTTTCTAAAACATCTAAGGCAATTTCCAGTTTTTGTATACTGTCTTCATCTTCACAACCAAGTTTTTTTTCGAGAAGTTTACGAGCTACCAATTTATCATCAGTAAAATTGGCAAGGAGTGTAGCGATTGAAAATTCCATGCACTGAACCGACATAGAGGTCAAAACATCGTTTTTTTTATTCGTTAGTCTTCTTGCTAATACCCTCACCACCTGCAAAGAAGTAAATCAATCTCGGATTTTGAGGACAGTGCGGTTTTGGAAGCTCCACTCATGCGAGCGAAACGCTTTCCTGTAGGGTACAACTGTCAGCAATTTACGATTTTGGATGGAAAACCCTGATTTTCCCTGGGTTTAAAAGATTCTAGAAAGCTAAACATAAAATTAGAACGACAATTAGCCTTTTGGTTCCATGTCTACTAAAATCACTTCGCTTGAAACCATCATCCAAAATCCCAGACATTTGCTACGAAGGAATAAACGTCCATAACATGGTGTCCTGAAAATCTAAAATTGGTTCGGTCATCTAGAAACGAATTACCCGCCCCCATAGAGGGTATTACACGATTATCTCAGAGTTTGTTGGGCAAAAAGATCCAACATTATTACCAATTTGACAAAGCACACCTGAAAACATTATTACCCCGACTCTTGTAATTACGAATAGCAGAGTAAAAAAGGTCACTAGCGAATAAATTTATTGCTAGTTTTCCGTTCATTGGTCTGCGGTAACAAGTTAACAATTGTTAGCCACAAATCGGGTACTTTGACACCACTAAACTCTAAAAATCTACTCCGAGATACTGCCGACGCACCAAACTGCTCCTATGTAGAATTGGTAACAATTAGGCAAGCAGCGAAACCGCGCAGTGAGGTGAAACCATTACTTCTTATTGTAGATAAGGAGGGTACTTCCAGAAAATAGTTCCGGATAGCAATTTGGGTATTTAGTATAGCACCGATCTTCTATACTACTAAAAATTACTCAGCAGCAGTCAAAAAATTGCTTTACTGACTCCGCTTTGTCTTACAATCGGAACATTTAGCACAACTTGTTAGAAGGATTTAATTTTAATAGTGGGGCTTTTGCACTCTTATAATTTTGAGAAGAATTCTTGTCTAGCTATTAGAAAAGAACCCAAGCCAAAGCATGAAAGTTCCAGTCCAAACCTTGCACTAATTTCTCCCATCCAAATTATCGACTAATAAACAAAGTACAGTAATCTGGTATTTTAGTACTAACATGCAAAACCGGAGCAAGCTGACGATGGATATTTAAAAAGTCACCACCACCGCATCCTCGGTATATTGGTTTAGGCAAGAAGTTAGACCCTTACTATTTTTCCCTAGAGAAAAATAATATGTTGCAGCTATTGCAGCCTTATGAAGGCACCTTCGGTAAACACCATAACACATCAAAAGCTTGTAACAAGTTTTGTGATACACAATAGCAGATACATTAAAAGGGAAAATTGTCGTAACTAAAAACTCTTGCTTGAATAGTTCTAGTAATAGATTATATTAGCTTTTTTAGTTGTAAGTAGTTGTAAATATAAGAATTAAAAAATCATCCCAGCAAGCATCGCAACACTATCAAGCAGACTTAAAATAGGCAGTAAATTATGTTGGCTCAATTTCAGAACTTGTATCCTACAAGTAGCCTCACCACAGAATTATTAGAAATTCATCACGGTAAATTTATCGTTCGTTCCAGTGTCGAAATTGAAGGTGTAACCCGTGCCACTGGAATGGCTGCGGCTGAAACTATTGAAGAAGCAGAAGATAGATCCAGAGCTAGAGCATTAATGGTTTTAGCAATGAAAGCTGAAGAACCGCAAGCAGAAGCGACACAGAAAGAAACTAAAACTTCTCCAAACCCAAGCTTAGAAGTATTACCAAATCGTTCCTTAACCACCGCAGTTACAACAGCAAAGGAACCGAAACAAAGCACAAATTCTAAAGAAACTCACAATTCCGTATCCGAAACTCAACCAACCAGTTCTCCCCAAGAAACTCCAACTCCAGTTTCAAATACTCAACCAACCAGTTCTCCTCAAGAAACTCAAACCCCAACACCAGAAACAGAAACTCCACCAATTATTTCTCCCCAAGAAACTCCAACTCCAGTTTCAAATACTCAACCAATCAGTTCTCCTCCAGAAACTCAAACCCAAACACCAGAAACAGCAACTCCACCAATTATTTCTCCTCAAGAAGCTCCAACTTCGGTTTCAAGTACTCCACCAATCAGTTCTCCTCCAGAAACAGAAACTCCCGATGTATTTCCTGGAGAAGATTACAGCGATATGTACAGCCAAGAATTTGATACACCATTACCGATTCCAACAGATAACGAACCAGAGATTGATACACCAGCAGAAAATCCAGATATACCATTCGATAGTCCAAACGAAGAAGAACCAACCCCAGCCAAAACTACTTCTACGAGCAAAAGCAGTACTGGAAGAACCACCAAGAAAACAACAAAAACCACTACAAGCAAAAGAAAAAAGAAACCCGAACCTATTGATTTATCAGACGTAATAGCCAAAACCGACGTTCAAATGGAGCGTTTGAAGTGGACTCCTCAGCAAGGAAGAGAATATTTAATCCAAACTTACAATAAGCGAGGACGTACTTTACTTACTGAAGAAGAACTACTCGATTTTCTGCAACATTTAGAATCTATTCCTACACCTCAACAAGAACTTTCAGAAGCAGACCCACTAGCAGGGTTTTAAATTGGGACAAGGAGACAAGGAGATGGGGAGATAGGGAGATGGGGAGATGGGGAGAACTTAAAATATTCCTCACTCCTTATTCCTAACTTTTAACTCCGGTGGTACTTCTAAATATTTAAAAATCTAGGACTTACGCAAAAGCAACGTAATTCCGTCATTACGAGCGATGAGCCACACGCTTCGCGTGAAAGCGACGTATTCACCGAAGGTGTGGATCATCGCAAAAACCTTGCGATTGCTTCCCTACACGTAGTGACCGTCGCAATGACAAATCTTCGTTGCGTAAGTCCTGAAATCTAAAACAAAAGCATCCGTTTTTAAAATCTAAAATCTAAAATCCAAAATCTAAAATCCAAAATTGAAATGAGCGAACCCGTTGATTTATCTGAAATTTTTACCCAAACAGATGTTGAAATGGAACGTCTTGGTTGGACTCCACAGAAAGGAAGAGAATTTCTAATTGAAACATATGGAAAACGAGGACGTACTTTACTTACCCAAGCAGAACTACTTGATTTTCTTAGGTATCTTCAATATCTACCAACACCGGAAACAAAATTAGATAATCCAAGTGGGGTAAAACTTAATTCACCAAGTCAAAGTTCACCAAGTCAAAGTTCACTAAATCAAAATAAAACCGTAAAAGCTACAACTAAAAAAAAGAAAAAATCCCAGCCAATTGATGATTTATCTGACGTGATAGCTCAAACCGATGTAGAAATGGAACGTCTCGATTGGACTCCACAACAAGGAAGAGAATTTTTAATCCAAACTTATAACAAGCGAGGACGTACTTTACTTACTGAAGAAGAACTACTCGATTTTCTGCAACATTTACAATCAAGTCCCACTCCACCAACTGAAATTTCACAAGTAGACCCGATGGCTGGGTTTTAATTTGGGACAAGGGGATGGGGAGAAAAGGGGATGGGGAGATGGGGGGAATTCAAAATATTCCCACTCCTAACTCATAACTCCTAACTCCTAACTCCCAATCACCAATCCAAAATCCGTCGAGGATGCGTTTTGGGGACGGAGACCGACACCCCAAACTTTCCGCAAAATCTAAAATCCAAAATCCAAAATATAAAAATCCCCCCGAACAAAATCCGAGGGGTAATTTAATTTGACAGATTCAAATAGCAAATTGCTTCAATAAGCGTCTTGCAATTCATAAAAGTCGGGTGAAACGTAATCTTTACGTAAAGGATAACCTACCCAATCTTCTGGCATTAAAATACGCTTCAAATTGGGATGTCCTTCGTAATTAATTCCGTACATATCATAGGACTCGCGCTCTTGCCAATCTGCTGTTTTCCAAATCCAGTACACGGAAGGTACGGTCGGATTTTCGCGAGGCAAGAATACTTTTACACGTATTTCTTCGGGTTGGTCGGCATTATCACTGACTTTTACCAAATGATACATGCTGACTAATTGCTCTCCGGGACCCATGTCAATACCGCATTGACACTGAAGATAGTTAAACCCATAAGCATATAAAGCAGTACAAATTGGTAGCAGAAAATCTGCTTCTACCTTAATGATTTCGACTCCAGCATGGTCTGCTTCTAAAGACTCGTGAGCAAACTCGTTTTCACTTAGCCATTTAGAAACTTTACCCGCTTCTACAGGGGTCTGTTCCTCAGCTGGTACTGGTTTTGATTCTTCAGCCACGTTATACCTCCTCTGACTTTTTAGAAGTTAATAAAGCAGGTGGTACTGGCATTCCAATACTTTCGGTTAATTCCTTCGGTGGAGCCATACGAGTCTCGGAACGTAAATATTCACCAGTCAGGATTTCATCGACTGGCTTCATGCTGTGAGTGGTGCTGTAATAGCGATGGGTTTGTTTAATCTGACCCCGCTCTTGCATGGAATCATCGGCAATCTTTTTCCGCAATTTAATAATCGCGTCAATAATTGCTTCCGGACGTGGAGGACAACCGGGTAAATAAACATCTACCGGAATTAACTTATCTACTCCTCTGACTGCTGTAGGAGAGTCAACGCTAAACATACCACCGGTAATTGTGCAAGCACCCATAGCAATAACATACTTGGGTTCTGGCATTTGTTCGTAAAGACGCACTAGCTGGGGTGCCATCTTCATGGTGATAGTACCAGCAGTGATAATTAAATCAGCTTGACGGGGACTAGAACGAGGGATTAAACCAAAACGGTCAAAATCGAATCGAGAACCAATTAAAGCGGCAAATTCGATAAAGCAGCAAGCAGTACCGAATAATAAAGGCCACAAACTAGAAAGCCGTGCCCAGTTGTAGAGGTCATCGACGGTAGTTAAAATAACATTTTCCGATAACTCTTGAGTAACGCCGGGACGCTGTACCGGATTGAGAATACGTTCTTGATTTTGTGCTATGTCTTTTGTATTATCTAAGACCATTCCAAAGCTCCTTTACGCCATGCGTACACTAAGGCAATTACGAGAATTGCGATAAAAACAAGCGCTTCAATAAAAGCGAGTAAACCCAGACGATGGAAAGCTACTGCCCAAGGATATAAGAACACGGTCTCAACATCAAAGACCACGAACACCAGCGCAAACATATAGTAGCGAATATTGAACTGAATCCAGGCTCCACCAATGGGTTCCATACCTGATTCATAAGTCGTAACTCGTTCGGGGCTGCGACCGCTCGGTCGCAAAAGTTTAGAAGCAGACAAAGCTAGTGCAGGTACCAGGCTGCACAATATCAAGAAGCCTAGAAGGTATTCGTAACCGCTTAGGACAAACACAATAAATACAAATCCGTTATTGAGCTAATTTTCGTAATTTTCTTTTACATTCTTACACTACATTATATCGATTTCGCGGTTCTGGAACCTAGAAAACAAACACTTAGAGGATTTGATTAGTTTTCGTTTTTCATAGAAATACCCGCCAATTATGTCATAATTTTTAACGTATATTTAAGCTTTGCACCCTAATGGCCTTATGACCGAACAAAGCGAACAAATTGTTGAAAGTACTGAGCTAGACCGTTACGAGTGTCGTGCCTGTGGGTACGTCTACGAACCAGAAAAAGGAGACGACAGTCGTAACATTCCTGCAAATACTGCTTTTGCAGAATTGCCTATAACCTGGCGCTGTCCTGTATGTACGGCTAAAAAGAAAGCATTTGAAAACGTTGGTCCGGCTGGGACTGCTTCTGGTTTTTCGGAAAATCTCGGCTATGGATTTGGCGTTAATACATTAACCCCCGGTCAAAAAAATCTTTTGATATTCGGTGCATTGGCTCTGGGTTTCTTGTTTTTTATTAGTCTGTATGGCTTAAAATAAGTAACTCGTTACGTAAAGCTAAGCACATAATTCATTTGCAGCTACCGAAGCTTTCAATACGCCATATACCAGAAAAATAATCAAAAGTAAACTGATAGAAATGTTGCCAATTATGAGAATTAGCCAACGAATATTAGCTTTGTTGGTGGTTGTACTCCTCTGTGTAGGTTGCAGTAGCGTTCCTTCCATGAGTTACAACCCTTGGGAAGTAATTTCCTTACCTACCGATGCCAAGCTATTTGATATTGCTTTTACAGATGACCCGAAACACGGTTTTATTGTGGGTAATAAAGCTACCCTTCTAGAAACAAAAGATGCTGGTGAAACCTGGAATCCGATTGCGTTGCAGGTTGGTGATGAAAATTACCGTTTTAACGCAGTCGATTTTGATGGAAATGAAGGCTGGATAGCTGCGGAACCTTCCGTACTGCTACATACCACCGATGAAGGAAAAACTTGGACGAGTATTCCTTTGAGTGACAAATTGCCCGGTAATCCGGTAAATATTGTGGCTTTTGGTGACAACAAAGCTGAAATGGCTACCGATGTCGGAGCAATATACAGAACCACAGATGGTGGTAAAAACTGGAAAGCTCAAGTAGCAGAATCTGTAGGTGTTGTACGTAATATTGAACGTTCCGAAGATGGTAGATATATTGCTGTTTCCGGAAAAGGAAATTTTTATTCTACTTGGGCCCCAGGACAAAATGCTTGGGTTCAGCACAACCGCAACAGTTCTCGCAAAGTAGAAAACATGGGTTTTGCTCAGAATGGGCAAATGTGGATGTTAGCGCGAGGTGGGCAGGTACAATTTAGCGAACCCAACGAATTAGAAGAATGGCAAGACGCTCAATATCCAGAATTATCCACCAGTTGGGGTTTACTCGACTTAGCTTACCGTACCCCATCCGATGTTTGGCTGAGCGGAGGTAGTGCGAACTTGCTTCACAGCACCGACGGAGGAGAAACTTGGGAAAAAGACCGCGATGTCGAAAACGTCGCAACAAATTTTTACAAAATCGTTTTCTTGTCTCCTGAGAAAGGATTTATTATCGGGGACCGGGGCTTTCTGTTGAAGTATCAGCCTGATATTGCACCGCCAATAGAGTCATCTGAAGCTTAAGATGATTTTAGAGACTAATAGGTAGTGAATTGACCGTAAATGTTTATCCTAAATTATGAGAATTTGTTGCAACTTGTAACTCTTTCTTAAGTTTGTAGGATAATAAACACATTAGATAAGTTTTCATAGGTTAAGCAAAATGAGTGGAACTACAGGAGAACGTCCTTTTGGAGACATTATTACCAGTATTCGTTACTGGGTAATTCACAGCATCACAATTCCAGCATTATTTATTGCAGGCTGGTTGTTTGTTAGTACCGGATTAGCATACGATGCATTTGGTACCCCTCGCCCAGATACCTATTTCACTCAAGAAAGACAGGAAGTTCCACTGGTGAACGACCGTTTTGAAGCTAAAAATCAAGTTGACGTATTTACCGGAAAGTAGTTTTAAGTTATGACAAACTCAGATAACATCAACCAACCAATACAATATCCAATTTTTACCGTTAGATGGCTAGCGGTTCACACTTTAGCAGTACCCACCGTATTCTTTTTGGGTGCGATTGCGGCTATGCAATTTATTCAACGTTAGGAGTTTTCATGGATAAAAATACTAATCCCAATAGTGTACCGGTAGAGTTAAACCGGACATCCCTTTTTCTTGGACTATTACTTGTGTTTGTTCTAGGGATTCTTTTTTCCAGCTACTTCTTTAACTAATCAAAGAAAGGCTGGGATTAATTTATTAATTAATCATTGTTTATTTGACTTTACTGGACTTTTTTGCTTAGGAGGCAAGTTACTATCATGTCTGGAGGCGGAAAAATTCCCTTATGGGTTGTCGCTACAATCGCAGGGTTGGGCGTAATTACTGTTGTAGGCATTTTCTTTTATGGTGCTTACGCTGGACTCGGTTCTTCAATTTAAGTTGTTCGATTTAAAAAGAAGTTTGAACCATCTACTAAAAGTCCAATTTTTCATTTTTCTAATATTTGATTAGAAATTAATATCTAAAAGCCGTCTATCTCTTGTAGGTAGGCGGTTTTTAGGTTAAAGGTATTAAATAATAAAACCAATGTAGAGACGTAACAGTGTTAGGTCTCCGACAATGTGAAATCATAATTTCATATTGCGATTAAACAAAGTCTTTATGAAGTAAATTTAATGTTAAAAACGGGCAGGATACCCTCACCACAAGTATTTTTTGTATTCAAGTGGGTAGTTTCCTGCCTGCTGATCTAATCAAGTTAGAACCTAACCGATATCATCACGTTCCATGTACAACAGCATAAATGCCATTCCTACAGCTGGAAAAATAAGACCAGTTAAAGGTACGAGGACGGATGGCAAAAAAGATGCAGCCATAGTTAAACCTCCTAAAAATCATATTGCAATTCAACACGAGCTTACTCCAAATTGCACCGCCCTAAGCCAAAATCGTACATATTTTTAACACAACGTCTTTTTATCAGAGGTTTTTAGTTGTTAGTGGTGAAGCAGCGCCGTCTTGGGGTCTCCCCCATGTAAGCAGCACAGCGTGTCCTATAGGACACAGGAACATACACGGTTAGTTATTAGTAGTTGTCAGCAGTCCAATACCCATTACCAATTACCAATTACCAATTACCATTACCAATGACCAATTGCCAATTCCAAATTCACATTCCTAATATTGCATCTAATTGAACATTGGGTAAATCTGGAGGTATTACAGTTCGTTGGATAGTTAATTTATGGCTTTCCTGCTGGGTACTTCTATTTATCGCAACCGCTTCCAAACGAATTTCTAAACAACCAAAAGGAATATTTAACTTAGTTATTACTTCCAATTCTTGGTTTTTGTTAGGGGTTAAATTAGTCAGTAAATGGGGACCATCGAGTAAAATTCTTGTTTGACAATCTTCCAACCATAATTTAACCGCAAGATGAGAATTTCCTAATGGTAAACGCACTCGCACGTTAAGGGATTTACCTGAAATAAGTTCACCTTGCGGTACGTAGAGTTGAGGAATCGGTAACTCTTCAATTTTTTGAGTATTTATTGTTAATGCTAAAGTTGATGATTTTTCTGCTTTATCATCCACAGCATCTGATTTAGAAGTTTCTGTTTCTAATATATTATCTGCAAAAATATCAGTATCATCGACTACGAATTCTTGAGCTATTTGATTTGATGGTGCTGCAATTTGGCTGACTTGCCATTCTGATGAAGTGGAGATAGATAAATAAGGAGATGATGGTTTTACCTCTATTTGTGCTTTCTCTTGATGTAATGTTTGGGAATTTTCCGTCTTTTCATGGTTTGGACTTGGCGAAGCTTGTTGCTGATAATCTTGATTGCTTACTTGAATATCGTAGTCTTCGTACTCTACGTCAATGGGTTCTGGTAGGGAATATCCTCTCGATTGCATCCACTGTCTAATTAAAGGAGATGTATTGAGATTTTCCCCTGCAATTAATTCTGAATTACGAGGAGTAATTGGTTCTTCAAAACTTAAATTATTGTCCTTATGAAGTCTATCGACTATCAATTCTGCTTGAGAAGTTTTATCAGCTTCGATTGATGTTTCAACTGTTTCAACTGTTTCAAAATTGTTCTTATTATCTATAACGGTTTTGTAAGCTGAAGCGGGAGTTTCGTATTCTATAACTTCTTCGTCAATTTCTCTCAAAGGTTCAGGTATTGCTTCTAGCTTTCGTAAGAACGGAAAACTGGTACCTGTAGCATCTGAAATATAAGCAGTCTCTATATATCCGTTATTAATATATTCATCTATTTTCTCTTGATAACCTGGGACATTGGGTAATTTTGGTGAGTGCATTCTTCCTCGACGAAGCTTGCGAGGTTCTGCACGGAGCGGTAAAGATTTTTTGGTTGATTTTACTCCCGCTAACGATTGTTCTGGTCTTGATGTTTTGACTAAATTAAAAAGCTCTAAATCTAAAGATACGGAGTTTTCCGAGACTTGCTCTAAATTTTGTGCGGATAATTTATCTTCTGAATAAGCAAATTTTTCCAATTCACCTTTCGGATTTGCCACAGTAATAGCTAATAGCTCTTTAATTTCTGCCGTAATTGTGAAAGATTGAGCAGCTAATAATTCTATCGTTCTACTATTCCCAAGTATTCCATACAGCTTCACTTCTCCGAGAATCAACTTAGAAGAACATTCTTCAGGAATATTAATTAAAGATGCGATCGCAAATGGAATTGATTTATTAGGGTTGGGTAGCCGAAAGGACTGCAATAGTTGGGAATTCTGAGGGGAACGTAATTCTATTTGTAATTCGGCTTGAGAAATCTGATTGATTCGCTGGTCTGTTGTTTGCTTGAGAAGAACTTCTCCTTCAACAGTAATAGTTTCTCCCCAGCTTGCAACGTAATTAACTTTACTCAAGATTAACTGTAGCGGTAAAGGAGGTGGGGTTGCTAGTGTATCGTCAATATTGTCATCGGGAAGTAAAACTTCTGAAGACGGTAAAGCTAGCTCTATTAAATTTTGTAAAATCTGTTCTGCGGTATCTCCTTTGACTCTTACCGGGTCATTATTTTGCTCGATTATTGCTAAATCAGCTTTTTGAGGAGATTTTTCTAATATTTCTTTTTGATTAGGTTCTAAAGATTTACTTGCTTCTAATAGTTTATTTACAGCTTTGGGTTTTTCTGATGGTTTTTGAACTGCTTTTTCGTTAAGGTTTTCATTTAATGATTTTTTAGCTGGTGTTTGACTATTTTCTTGATTTAATTTTGCTGTGTTCTTGACTGACTGCTTTTTTTGAACAGAAGAACTAGCAGCTTTTTGAGGTAAGCCTTTAACAGAATCTCTTAGTTTTTGGGCAGGTTTTTTGCTTAAAGTTTTATTTTGAGTAAATTGCTGAGTAGATTTTTGAGCAGGTTTTTTGCTAACGTTTTTTCGTTTTTCCGAAGCTGCTTCGAGGGACTCTCGTAGTTTTTCTTTACCGTTTTCTGCAACCGCTTTATTCAAAGCAGCTTTTTTACTAGCAGAGGGAGAAGTCGAGCTTGATTTACCAGTAATACCACGACTTTTATTAGCAGCTCCTTCTATAGAAATAGAAGATATCAATCCAGCATCATTTGTTTTTAAATCCCTAGAGCGAACAGGAGAAGAATTATGGCTAGATTGAATATTCGTGATTTTCGATTTGGCTTGATTCTTTTGTATATTCTTCCGAACAGATTTTTTTTGCTTATCTGAATCGTGTTTCGGTTTTTTCGGCAAAACTATCTTTCCCTCAACTTCAGAAGGGGTCACAGTCAGATTAATAGTATATTGCCAGGATGCACCAAGAAGGTCTGACATTAAATCGCCAGAGCATTGTAACTCCCAGACTCCCGACTTGAGATAGGTAAAGGGGATTATAACCGTTAAACCTTCTGAATTAATACGTCTGATTCGTTTTTGAATGCGACGTATTGGTGGAGTCTCTAACGGGGAAGAATGAGTTACCCGTACCTCTACATCAGTATTAGTACGGTTAGAACGAGCAACTACTCGATACCGACCTTCATTGATTTGTATGCTTGGCTTCTCCAGAGGATGCCAAGCACGTTCGCCTTCTTTCTGTATCAGAAATTGCCACTGTTCCATTGTGAGTGATGCCTAAAACTGATAACAGCCGTAGTATTATTTGCGTTACCTTGCTTGCAAGTTTACCGTGCCAGACTTGTAATTGGTAGCATAAATTGTTGTTTTTATTAAAACACACTTTTTTGCTAGTTTTAAGTGTAATTAGATTAACATTTTATTTTAAATTTTCTTCTAAACTCTATTGAATTGTGATTTTAGTAGTTTAGTTTAGTTCCATCTCAACTGCTTTGTACTGACTGCGATAGATGTTATATTTCGTCAGATATTGCAAATACAATAAAATTTCAGTTTAAACAAGATGTGATGTTATTCGCCGTATCATTATCTTGATACTTTCTGTAATATTGCTTTATCTAAAGTGTGTGCCTCCTAACATCAGGATTATTTAGATTGGCGAAAAATTTTGTACTCAAAGCTTGTTCAAAAACTCTAATCACTTGTAGCCAAAAATATTTAGACAGAAAAAACCTCTCCACGAATAAAGAAGAGAGGTTTGTTTGCAGCTTGGCTCAATTGGGAAATACTGGTAGTCTGTTAAACACCATAGCGATGTTGATAGTAAGCCAGAATTTGCTTAACCCATTGTCTGGTTTGGGAATTAGAGCTTGACCCGTAATCAATCCACAAACCACCGACTTGGCTTTGGTTGTAATCAAATTCTGTAGAAGTTTGTTCTGTAAATCCCACTTCTACTCCCGTAACAGTTCTTAAATGAGCCGCAATCTCGCGATAGACTGCCAAAGGTAAACCAGCAAATACAATCTTTTCCCTTGTCTCCATATTTTAAGAAGCACCGACCGATGCAGATTTTGGTGACGATGGTAATGTTGAAACAGTTTCTTCTGTAGCAGCTGTAGCTGGTTGAGAATCTCCCATAGGTGCTTCTCCAACCAACCTAGCTACTTCAATACCATACTGTTCCAGAATAACAACTGGCTCGGAACCTTCGTTCATCTCAATTCTTTTAACAAGTAGTCCGCTTGCTAATCTTTGTCCAGCTTGAACATAGCGACTAGTCGGTTCGCTAGGTACTTTGATGATTGCTTGAGGTCGATTCCCCACTTGAACTACTCCCGAAACTAAAACAGCTTGAGCTAATTTCGGTTCTGGTGGTGGTGGTAATAAAGATGTTAAGTCTGGTTGCGCTACTACTCCAGGTAGTTTTTGAGGTACGACAGGTACAGACGCAGTACCTTTGGAACCATTGGCACCCGGCTTATTGGCTGTCTGTTGGTTTCTCGAATTAAGATTCCCTGAATTCGGATTTCTAGCATTACCTCCAGTTCTTGCAGAAATCACTGCACTCCTACGAGGTTTTACTGCAACCCTACGAGGTCTTGGTCTTGATGCTACTGTTTTAGCATTAGATTTTGGCAAAGGAGGCAACTTAGGAACCTTTCTTGCCACTTGCTTGGTAGCAGTATTAGTAGTATTTGCAGGAGCAGAATCTTCTGAATCTTGATTATTAGTCGGGAACTTTACAGAGGGAACAATATCGTCAAAGGGGTCTGTACGACCTCTTGACACTATTCCTACTCTTTCAGTCGGATTGGTCGGTTCAATCAAATTCGAGGGTGTTCCACCAATTTTAGGCTTAGGTGGCACCAACGGTTCTTTGAAAGGTTCTGTCTTTGGATCTGGGTTATTTTCGGCTGTTTCTTCGGGAACTGGTTCAACAACAGCTGAATCGTCCCCACCGCCAGAACATCCGGCCATTGCCAAAGCTAAAATAGATGCAATTGTAATTCTTAAATATCTGCCCATTAGTCACTATTAAGAGAAGACGGAAAAATGTTGCTTCATAATGAAATCAATTTGATTGAAATTTGTATCAAAGTGAAAGCTGATATAGTTATAACCTAATTTTTTTCGGGTCAAGGGTTATTTTATACATTGGTAAGGCTTTCTGAGCAAACAGCTTCATTTCGCTGCTAATCTTCTGGTGTAACCATCAGGTGTTTAAGAGAATTAAGCCCTTTTTTGACTCTACGTGAAACAGTTACTACACTAATGCCAAGTTTTTCAGCTACCTGCTTTTGCGTTAAATCGTGTAAAAACACGAATTCCACCACTTGACGAGTACGATTTTCTAGCTGAAGTAACGCTTGTTGTAAGCGTAATTGGTCTTCTTGGGCTAGTTGAAAGCTGCGGTAATTATGGTCGGGTACCATTTCTGCCAAACTAGCAGAGCCTTCATCCCCATCGTATACAGGTACGTCTAAGCTCAAAGGAGCGCGATTTGCCCAAGCTAATTTAATTTCTTGCCATTCTGCTAGAGAAATAGACAATGCTGCGGCTACTTCAGAGTCAGTAGGTTGGCGATTATATTTCTCCCGCAAAGAACGAGAAACTCCTGCGGCTTGTTGCTGTATGGCCAACCAACGTCTTGGTATTCTGACTGTTACACCTTTATCCCGCAGGTAGTGTTGAATTTCACCGCGAATATAGGGAATAGCAAAAGAACTAAAGGCGTGACCTTTGGAAATATCAAATCTTTCGATAGCACGAATTAAGCCCAGACAACCGACTTGGAGCAGGTCATCATAACTTTCTTGGCATTGATTTATCCAATAGTAAGCCTCTTTTCTCACAAGCCCAAAATTAAGCTTTACCAGTTTATTACGAACATCGGGTGACTGAGATTGCTGAAATTCTCGCAATAACTGCCAAATTTCATGCTTCAGTTCTTTGGTGAGTAAGGTAGTAGGCATAGCACCTTGATGATTTATAAAAAAAAGTATTTAAACCAGACCGGGATTTTGAATATCTGGAGATGCACTGAAAAAGGCTTATTTACACTAAAAATGCAGACGACATACTTTCCCGCTCCGCAAGTATCAATAACGGACGAAGATTGGACTATGATTCGAGAGGGCTGATTGAAAGAACGCGGTAGTTAATCGGTAGCAGACTTACAAAGTAATGCAACTTAAGATGAAAGCTAATTTCTTTCGGGTACAGCGAAAAGGCTTCACTTTTGATTACCGAAAAATTCTTATACGCTTATTTGTGTGTCGGTGCAAAATATCTATTTCTTGACGCGATTAAAATTTAATCTGCTTGGAAATTATTAACACCTGACAAGAGCGTTTCTTAGCTTTCTGTATGTAGTAGCAAAGGGCTACATATAAAAAAATATACAAAAACACTAGCAATCTGAAACCGAATTATTACCTAATTTAGTTTTTAGAAGTTTTGACTAAATTACGAATACAACAATCAAGTTGTTTGATAAATATTCAGATAAATAATTTATTCAGAAAAAATACTTAATATAAAAAGGTTTCTTAATTAAAATAATAAATAGCGAGTAAGGAGTAAGCTGATTTGTAACGATTATTAGATAAAAAAAGGGCGTTGCTGAAGCGCGAAGTGTACCCTTAGCTATATAAAAATTCTGTTTAATTCCCCAAGCCCCAATTCTGGGGGAGAAATGTAGGGCTTTAAATTTTAAAGTCCCCCAATTTAGGGGGAGAAAGATTAGATACCTGTCTTATATTCATATCTGTATTTAGCTACGCCAAAAAAAAGGGCTATGTTTAGCCCTTTAAATTCATTAAGTCAATTTTTACAATCAACTATGAAACTGGTTCCACACGAGCGTAGAATACTCCGCGCACTTTTACATCTAAAGGCTCACCAGCACCTAAGTCAGTATCTGAAGGCTGTTCGCTGACAAAAGTACCAGCAATTTCACCACTTATGTTATCAACTTTGGCAACATTTAAAGAAATATGACCGTTACCGGTTTCAACTCTCTTGACATTGGCACGTCTGAGTTCTTCACTATCTGCTTGGGAAGGTAGCGCAACTGCATTGTCGTAACCGCTAGCAACACCACGACCTTTAGGGTCTAAGAAAGTTGCACCACGATAAGAAGGAACTTTAAAATCTCCTTCAAAATCGGTTGAGGTATTAATGCTAGTTAAATTAGGTTGGGTTTTAGCAACTAAATTCTTTACGGTAAACAAGAAAGGAACTTGTTCTCCACCGGGAAGCTGTACGCTAATTGCTTGGAAGTCAAAACCATCTTTTTCTTCAAAAGTTAGGCTACCATCCGAGTTAACATTCAAATCACCTTGAATTTGGTCGAGGGATGAAGTTTTACGAGTCAATATCTTCGCACCTACAAATTCAGCTTCCTGTCTCTTATTGAGGGGTTCTTCTTTAACATAGTAATTTGTTGGTTGCATGCAAAGTTCTTTGATTTCGTAGGACTGGTTTGAATCGATAGGGATAGAACCACGACTCGTTTCAGAAAGTAGAGGACATTTATTAGCTAAACCAGTACCTCTAATATCTTCGTAAGTGAGTAACTCTTTACTATCACCACTAGCCATATCCGGACCCGAATTACAAGCTGTTAATAAGCCCAACATCACAGCCATTAATCCAGCTATTAAAGCGCGATACTTCATGATTAACCTCAAGTAAAAAATTAATATTTTCAGTGCGTTTTCAATTCTCAAGCATAGAGTTGTTACTCGAACTTGTACACATTGCCATTTAATCGTCTCTCCTTCATATTTATGGCTCAACGTCCATATGAATTCGAGACAGGTAAGCGTCGAAAGCAATCATGTCAAAATTATTTCTGACCCTTACTTTTCAAGCCGAAAAATCCAATCAAGGAGTTTATACAGTCCCATGAAAGGTGAAATATTTAAGACAATACAAAAGCAAACTAACTTTTATATAACATCCCAAGCACCATCTTGATAAGATGCTCTTACAGCAATAGCATGAGTAATGAATGCATTTTTATTATTAGCAGTTAGCTAGTCAAAGCCAACGACCAACGAACCAGTAAATGTTTTTTAATAGTTGTGTTATTACAAAAAATTCCTATAGTTCTCCCTCAAAAAATTGGACTAATCCTATTCTCTCACAAGGAGGGTAAATTCATATTCTCTCAACACATAGAATATCTCAGATTGATAGGGAAGACGATTGACTCGCCGTCAAATTAAAGGGTTTTATATAGATATAAGAGATTGTATATGTTTCTCAACCATCTTTAAACTCTATATTGTATCCAATCAAGAAGAAAATAATCCGCACCTGATAGCTACTCAATGCTTTTCTATACATTACTTAATATTATAAATTTTCTTTAAATTATATTGTCAAAATTTGGATGGCATGAATTTGCTTTTGAAGTAGAGCGTGACAAATTCGCAGCTACACAAATCTATTTCTATTTTTACCGAGAGAAAATCCTAAATAATTTAAAGCAGAAAATACTTCAAAATTTGATTTTATTTTAGATAGGAGTCCTATTGCAGTTAAGATAAATAGACCCTTGTCTTTAATGTCGGTTTTTCATGATTTCAAAATATCATTGCTACAGCCATACAAAGTTAAAATTAGTCTTGTGTAGCTCGAAGTAGCGGTAAATATAATTAATTAATAATATTATGAGCAACGGTAAAAGTCTCGATTCCGATAAGTTATCCTATAAATTACAAGAAATTGCAGATTCTATTCATGAATACTCAGCAATTTCTCAAGGAGATATTTTAGCTATTTTGGCACTGCTTAGACAGCTAGAAAAATTGCATAGAGAAGTTAGAGACGGGATTTTTCAAGAAAGCTTACCATCAAATCGCCAAGCACTATACTCACTTTTAAAAGACATCGAAACCGAAGGAGGATGGCCTTATATTGAGCGTATGAGAATTCAAAATTTGATGGTGAACTTGGAAACAATTGACGAAGAAGATAGTTGAAAATCCCAAGCTGTTTTTATTTATATAGCTTCAATTATATTCTTACTCCCTGTCTTGGAGATTTGCTCTACTTGGTGAATCCAACCCTGTGCCGAGGTTCCCTCGGTTGAAGGGAGTGCTGAACCCGAAGAGAGAGACCCCAATACCGCAATTCCTTATCTTAAAAGTCCGGTCTTGGGAGTTTCCCCAATTCCCAAATCACCTAACTAATACCTTGACAAAGTTTGCGGTCCGATCCTTCAACATTGCTATTATACCGGAGGTAGTCACCTACCCAGTAACAACCTTGTGCTAGTAGATTTTTTAAATTCAAATTCCATAGAATTATGTTATTGTCGTCGCTCGCAGATGCTAAAGTTTGACCATCTGGACTAAAGCTAACGTCTAATACCGGAGCTTGATGCTCGCTAAGAGTTTTGATTAATTTACCTTCAGTGTTCAAAAGCTTAGCTGTACTATCCCAATATCCAGCAGCGAGAATTTTTCCTTCGGGGCTAAACGAAACACTGCTAACGCTATCACCGTAACCTTTTAACACAGTTTTAAATACATTACCATTCCAATGGGATAATCTCAGAGTATTGTCCCAACTTGCAGAAGCAAGCAAGTTATCGCGAGGGCTAAAGCTGACTCCTAGAACCCAACCGGAATGGGGTAAGAAAGTTTGTAACAACACACCATCTCGTTTCCACAATTTTACGGTTTTGTCGTCGGAACCAGAAGCTAAAATCTGACCATCTGGACTAAAGCTAACGCTATTTACCCTTGCTTGGTGACCATTTAAAGTTTTGAGCAACTTACCTTGCTGATTCCATAATTTTACCGTTTTATCATTGCTCGCAGATGCCAGCAATTGTCCATCGGGACTAAAGCTAATACTTGTTACCTTATCGTTATGTCCCTGAAGAGTTTTGAGTAATTGACCATTTTGCTGCCAAAGTTTTATTGTTTTGTCGTAGCTTGCTGAAGCTAAAATTTGACCCTTCGGATGAAAGCTGACGCTGGTGACTCTATCAGAATGTCCTGATAAAGTTTTGTAAAGGCGGGTATCAAATCCAGTATTAATTTGTTCCCTCTGCCACAATTTTACTGTTTTATCGCGGCTGGAAGAGGCTAAAGTTTTACCATCAGGACTCCAAGTAACACTTAAAACCCGGTCTTTATGTCCTGTTAAAACTGGTAATTTGGGAGGTTTTAAACTCCAAAGCTTGACGCTTTTGTCATAACTTCCAGATGCTAATAATTTATCGTCGGGGCTGAATGAAACGCTGACAACAGCATCGCTATGACCTTTAAAAGTTTTAATTAACTTACCACTTTTAACATCAGTCAAATTAATCGTATTGTCATCTCCTGCTGAAGCAAGTTTTTCACCTTTAGAATCAAAATTTAGACTCCAAATAACACCTTTGTGCTGCTCTAAATTTTTATAAGCACGGTATGTGAGGGTGTTTTCAGATTCTTCCTGTTCTACTCCTTGCCAAAGTTTAACAATTCCATTGCTATCAGCAGAGGCTAAAGTCTTACCATCGGGACTGAAACTAACAACTGTTATCTCTTGTTCGTGACCTCCCAAAGTAGTTAATAAGCTACCACTATCGCTACTCCATATTTTTACGGTGCTATCCTCACTGGCTGAAGCGATAAACCGACCGTCAGGACTGAAGGTGACCCAGTTGATTAAACCTTGATGTCCTCGAAGAACTTTCAATAACTTACCGTCATTACGCCAAATTTGAACGATATTATCATTACTTCCGGTAGCTAATAACTTACCGTCGGGACTAAAACTAACCGTGGAAACCCAATCTTGATGTTGAAGAGTTGTGACGGGTTGCAAACCGAATTTTCCCGTAGCTAGATTTTTACGCCAAATCCTTACGGTTTTATCCTGACTTGCAGAAGCGATTAAACTACCATCAGGGCTAAAATTCAAACTAGTAATGCTTTCATCATGAGCTGCTTTTAGAGTTTGTAATAAACTCCCATCAGTACGCCATATTTTGATACTTTTATCGCGACTCCCCGAAGCTAAAAACTTGCCATCGGGACTAAAATTAACATCCCAAACAACATCTTTATGTCCTTCCAAACGGTTAACTTCCGTGACTCCATAAACTGCTTGCTGCAAAGCTGTGACCACTCGCATCCGCGTATCTGCTTGAATTCCATGCCCATTTTTAAGTTTTCTCCAAGCACGTAAACTTTCAATCAGAGCATCAAATTCTTTATTGGAAGCAAACAAAGCCTCAGAAGCGGCAGTTATCGCACCAATTTTTAAATTATTTTCGCTACGCTCAGCCCGTAAACCGTGGTTAATAGCTGCTCTTTTTTGTAAATCCGCTTGCCACCACAAACCACCAATTGTGGCAGACATAACCGCTAGAGCAAAGCCAGCTAAACGTGCTTCCCGCAATCTTTTTTGCAGGATTGAATTTAGCTTTTCTTGGGATATTTTTTGAGCAACTTCTGCTTTTGTTTTTTCAAAACGAATTTTTTCTAATTCAGCAATAATTCCATAGTCGTTGCGAATGCGAATTGGTTTAACTAAATAGTCATGAACTAATTGATAGCGTTCTCCTGACTCTTGAAGTACTCGTAATACCAAACCGCTTCCCACAAGAATTTCTAAAATCAATTCTACGGTGCTGATATTGTAGGAATGCATGAAGCCTTCTTCAGTTTCTTCATGACTATCCACTGTAAATTGCTCTTTAGGTTGTTTTAAGATATGAGAAAAAGTAGTATCAAGATTTTTTGGATTAATTTGATTAAAATTTATGAGTATATTATCTGCTTGATTTTCTTCAATTTCATCATAGTTATCTTCTTCTCTAAAAATAGCGGTGACTAATTCAGCCTTGGTTTTTAGAGGTCGCGTACCTTTTTCATCAGTTAATTCAAAAAGTAATTTCCAACTTAATTGTTCATTTTCTTGACCGCAATCAAAAATAACTTTTTCTAACCAGTGTTGGACAAGTTTCTCAGAACCGCCGCTGCGCTGATATTCACCTAAAGTAGTAATATTTTGTGCTTCTAATTGAGCGCCGACAATTTGTAATTCTATTGGGTGTACTTGATGAGTTTCTCCTGCTAAGTCTTCTACTAATTTATGGATTAACTCATCGCTTAACTGATAATGCGAACGCTCTGTCAAACTATGAATAATGCTATTAGCATCTTGGCAAGTAAACTTACCCAAATAGTAACGAATGTTCTTATCAAGAATATTTTTATTAATTACTCCCAAATTGTAAGAATCTTGCCGTTCCAAGTAACTTAAACGCTCAAATTCTAATAAATAATGTAGATAATCTTCCCGCAAAGAAAGAATTACTTTCACAAAGGGAATATTCAGACATTTATTAAAAAACTTGTAAAATTCAACCCTTTGTACCGTATCTTGTTTGACAAAGAAAAATTCTTCTAACTGGTCAAAAATTAGAATCACCGTGTAATTACTATCTGCTAATAACCGCAGCTTTTCTAAAATTACTTCTACTGTGATGTCTATAGCCAAAGATATAGAAGTATGAGCGATAACCTGGTTTAAACTGCGTCCTAAAACTGTGATCCAGTCAGTATAAACAGATAAAACAACTGGTAGGGCTATCCGCTCTCCAATTGAATTCTGTTTTAACGCTGGAACCAAACCTGCTTTGATAATCGAACTTTTACCAACCCCCGACGGCCCGTGAACCACGGTAAGTTTACAGTCAGCACGGGTCATCTTTTCTAAAAGCTGATGAACATCTTGCTGTCTTCCCGATGCTGCAATTTCTTGAGCAACTTGGTCGTGAGTCGATGATATTTTTTGCGGTTGTAAAACTGGATTGATTCGATAACGCTGCGGTTGTAATTGACTAGCACCGATAAAAGCGCGAAATCCATACTGATGCTCAATCTGAATTTTCTCTCGTTTGAGTTTAAATGCTTCTAAGTAGTCGTGACGCTCATTAAAATAGAGCGAGCGTAATTCCTCGACAATTTCTAGATATAAAGAAGCTTCGTATTGAGCTTCACAAACAACTTTCGCCCATTCCAAGGTGTTAACAGCTTCGTCCCATTCACCCAAATTTCTTAAGGTCCGACCTAGTAGTAATAAATACCAACTTTCTTGCTGGCGGGATACTTCTGGAACTTCTTCAGCAACAGAAAGGGCTGTGTTTGCTAATTCATGAGCTTTGACCCAATCAGATTTTTCGGCAGCTACGACACAGAGAAATCCATAATCTTGAGCAACTAAAGTCTTGTTTCCAGATGCTTGATGCAACTCCAAGGAGTAGGTGGCTAGCTCGAATAAATTATCCCACTGTTCCAAGCGTTGCAGCATTTCGCAAGCAGGAAAAACGAATTTTGCCAAAAGGTCTTTTCTTTTTGTGATTTCTAATATATCCAAGCATTGCTTAAACCAATTCAAAGCATTTTGCCAAAAGCTAATATTAGCCGCTGGTTGCAAATCTGCTAAACGTCGGTAGCACAATCCGAGGTGGAACATCACCATTGCTTTACGAATTAGAAAACCAACGACCAGGGGAGGAGAGGAATTTTCAGTTTTTTCTGTTTCTTCCCTATTTTCAATCAATGGAGATAGAGAATTTGAATTACTTTTTATTTCTTCTTCCCAGAGTTCCAAGCTGCGCTGGTAATGTAATAACGCTTCGTCAATATTGTCGTTAACGTAATTATCGCGTCCGAGGACAAATTCTAAACTTGCTTCTAGTTCGGATTCGAGCTTGATTTCGTAGATTCGTTGTAAATCATTACGAGCTGATTCAATTTCTCGACGCTGTTGGGATTTAGGGTCTAAAAGTAAAGCTGCATTTGGTAAAAACTTTTGTGCCCCCGCTTCTATAACTTTGTCAAATAAAGATTGTGTTTGCTGCTGAATCAGATTAACTAAATCCGAAGCAGCCATTTCAAATTTAATTGTGGTTGCGGCCCAGCTTTTGAAATCCGGCGCAAATCGTGAAAGCGATGTGCCAACTTCATCTTTAAGCCATAAAACGATGGGAAAAGCAAAAGTATCGGCGTATATATCTCGTGCTTGGTTAATACCGCTAAGTAAATCTTCTAGATTGGTTACTGATTCCAATCCGAATACCATGACCGCTGTTGGTGAGCAATCTGTTTTTACAGCAGGTATATCCAAAAATAGTTCTGAGACTATAGTGCTGTGTAAAGCGGTGGTTGAAGGAGACAGAAAAACTTCTCGTAAGTTTACATCCTTAGTTTGCAAGCGAATGTTATCTAATACTTGCTTGGACAACTCCTTGTAATTGCACCGTACCAGAATCAGAGAAAATTGACCTTTAGATAGCGCAATGGCCCGAATCAGCCTTTTTAGGGAATGCTGATTGGAAATGACAATATCCGTAAGACTAGTATTTTCACTCATAGCTGCAATATTTATATTTGACGTTGTGTCAATTCAATTTTGGATTCCCAAGTAGAAGAACTGTTGTCTTCCAAGACAGGTTTGAAATTAAAGTTTGACCTTTGCAGAAAGTTGGGAGAGACAAATTAGGGTGAAATTAGTGTCATCCTAATCAAGCATCGGCAGATTTTGCTCGGAAGAGTTATTAAAATTCGAGGCTGGTTTTAACCAAAAGCCAGTAATTAGAAATTCAAAATATCAAAATAGATAGGTATGGTCATACAGATAAATACAACCAATTAGATTAAGATTAATTAATACTATTGATTAAAAATTTTAAACAGTAGTAGACCATCTATTGTTTTATCTGACTTTTAATTATTTGTCGATTTTTTCTGCTCTACTTGAATTAAAAGTTCTTCTGCTTAATGTATTAATCAACTAATGTAGAAGGGGAAATATGCCCAAAACACATAGATAATTATTTTTTACTACTAAGAAAAAGTCGCCGGTATTCTATATTCGGATTGCTCCCAAGCCAAAACTTTCTCAGTTTCTGCTAAAGCTGGACTGATGCCAAACCAGCGTCCTTTTACATCTCGATACTCAAAAACAAACATACTTCGCAGCAATCTTTGATATTCTGATTCACCTCTAACAGTTTGCTGATTGACAACTTCATAAAGCAATTGCCATTCTTCATCATCAATAGCTAAAAGTAAATCGTCGCGATAGTCCTTGATTACTGCTTCTAAGCAAGAGCGCTCGAAAGGGGGGTCTTGTCGTTGTAAACAGCTGTAAAGTAACCCTAGTAAATTACGAATATGACCGCCGCTAACTCTACATAAACGGTCTAAAGTTTCCGAGCTATCAAATATTTCATTAACTAATCTCAATCTGATATCGGCAGAAGCTTCGGGAAAAGCCCTTGCTAAAACCAACTGACGCAAAAGAGTCATTCCTGGTGTGCAGTCATCTCCATCTCTTTGACGCACTAACACCATGGGCAAAACTTTGGGAGCAATACCACCACCCAAACGATTTTTCAGCGTTTCGTATTCTCCAGAAAAAATCAAAGCTAGCGGAATCGTATAAACCACATGGCATTTGAGCCGACGTAACTGCTCTCCTCTGTCAATAAACAAATATTCTGGTTGCGAGCGTCCTGACGGCATTGGGCGCATGTCAACTCGGTCTAAATTGTCAATAATTACAACTAGACCTTTTTGTCCTCTCATCTGTAGTTGTTGGGTCGCTTTATCCAACACCTGCTCGTTAATCGCTTGCAAAATACTGTTGGTGCGGGGTTCGAGGTATTGTCTCAACTGAGAACGTAACTGCGGACTATCCTTGGCTTTGGCGCTAATTTTCGCAATACCCAGAGAGAATTCTGCTTCTGTTTCAATTTCTATTGGAGTTTGAAGAAATTCCCCGATTTCTCGAAATAAATTACTAAAATAACCCGGTTTTAATTTAATGTTAATTGCTTCTAAACTAGCACTGACTTGACGAGCCACACTCAGCAAAATGTCGCTGACATCGATATCAGCCATATCTAAATCCTGGCTGGATTCAAAATAAACTACGTGAAATCCCGATTGTTCTAATTCTGCTTTCAAACGCTGTAACTCAGTTGATTTACCGCAGCCAATATGACCTGTAAATAATTGGCAAGTTGGTTCATCTGGAGAAATACGGACAATGGTTCGCTGCAACTCTTCGACTATTTTGCAACCCCGTACTTCGGAAAAATCTATGTAATATTTTCTATCGGAATCATCGCCTATAACCAGTGTTCTGCTTGGATTACAGGCTTTAAAAAACCTTGACAAATTTAATTGAGTTTTCATGTAGATGCACGCCTTAGTTCTGGAATTTGGGAGATGATAAGCTCGCAGATACGGTGAATGAAAATCGAAAAACTAGGAATTTTTTACCTACTTCCTATTTTCTACTCCTCATCCATAAAGGGTTGGTCGAGTAATAGAAACTCAGGTTTGATCTACAATTTCCGCAAAAAAAATAGGGCGGACTTTTTAACAAGCCCTCGGTTTTAAGCCCAGGAAATCGCCCATCCTGGGTCTCCGACCCAGAACGGGAAGCCCGCCCCATTTTTTTTTGGTTCCATCTCGCGACCAATTTTTTCCCCTGATGATTAAAAATACGCATTTGTACTGTTATAACCGCTATAACCGCATTGGTAAGCCCATGATAAAAATACGTAGCTTCAAATATAACTCTTTTGTATCAAATTGCTAGCTGATATTTTGTATAAAAAGCTGCTTTATACAACTACACAATTTATGCTTCAGTATTAATTGTAGCCAATCATGCATATCATTTATTTCTGAAAACGTCAAGTTGCTACAAGGGCATCTAGTATGTTTTTTCAAAAAGGAATAACTTGATGTTAGTTTTCGATACAGTAAGGGTTGGCGTGTATAATATGGGATTTAAATATCGAATAGTAATTGAATGACAAACAAAAATAATGACCTTATAACAGCGATTAATATGCTCCTAAGATACATGTAAACAAGAAAAAGGTGGTGATTATCGTAGTATTTGTAGCCCTTTAACTTGAAAATAAAGGTCACTCTAAAGTAAAAAGGCTACATTAGTAAAAAAATACAAGACTTTATTACTTATACATATAAGGGTTCATCTGTACCAATTTTTATTCTTAGGTTTTAGCGGCTAAAAAAGTCTTGAGGGGTTCCCTAGACCAAAAATTGTAGATTTTGGATTTAACCACGACACCGATTTAGGTTGACGAGGAATATCTCAAATTCTCAAATCGTAATTTATTAATAACCATTGAATAAAATCTGGAGAGAAAAATCCGAAATTAAAAATGGTTCAATATTTGTGATTACAGAGGTGTTCATTGCTCAGAGCATCCCTAGCCTTCGGGTATCTCCCTCCGGGAAAAGCTCGGCGCAACGCAGTGGCTCCGGAAACCGACATCCCTTTCCCTGTCTCACTTCATCCGTTGAAGTAATTGGTGCGAATCCGGGAGTATGTAAGATCAAATCGCCGGAAATAGCTTCCGGGGGATACTCCACCGCAGCTTACTAACTTAGCAAGCACCCACCATACTTGCTTTCTTCCGAGAAGACACTGCGGTTTCGCTGTCTCCTCAAAATTTAGAATCGGATTGTAAAGAGCGGCATATTTCCTACAATCTTCATTCAATCTTCTTGAACCAAAATTTACGAAGAGGTTTAAATGCCAGAGATATTATCAGTTTCCTCTACAGATTTAGAAGTACGTCGCGAAAAACTACGTCGTCACAGAAAAATACAAATTATTGGTGCTATTTGGCGTACCTTCGCACTTACAGGATTAGCTGGTGGTTTACTGTGGTTTTTGATTCAACCAATATGGGTACTCAAAAGCAAGAAAGATATTACTGTTTCTGGGAATAAACTACTTTCCGATGAAGTGGTACAGTCAAAAATGCAATTATCTTATCCCAAATCTTTATGGAGAGTTGAACCAAGCCGCTTAAGTGCATCTTTAAAGCAGCAACCAGCTATAAACCAAGTATCGGTTACTCGTCGTTTGTTTCCACCGGGGTTGAAAGTTAAGGTATCTGAAATACTTCCAGTAGCTACTACTCAAACTTTGGTTAAGAGCAGTGATAATTCTAAAAAGCAAAAAGTCATAAAGGGATTATTAGATATAAATGGTGTTTGGGTTTCCTTGGAAAACTTTAAATCAATCAAAGCCGATAAATTCCCCAGTCTAAGATTTATTGGTGAAGTTTCCTCTTGTCGTAGTTTCTGGACGCAGCTTTATCAAGCAGTTAGCAAGAGTTCAGTTAAAGTCATGCAGGTTGATTGCCGAAAGCCTAATAATATAATTTTAAAAACAGAACTAGGATTGGTACATATTGGCAGTCCAACATCTAAATTGGCTGAAAAAATTAAATCGCTAGCAAAAATCCGTCGTTTACCAGCAGAAGTAAATATGAATGAAATTAAGTTTATAGATTTAACAAATCCAGAAACAATTTTAGTACATGTGAACCAAAAAACAGTGAAAATAGACGGATAAAAATCCTTAAAAAATATTGAATAAACACGAATGTATAAAATACTCCTGGTTTATTAATAAGATTTATGCTGATAAATATATATTAATGATTGTTGTTTTCGGAGCAACCAAAACCATAACATTCTTTGTTTGTTGTATTCTTTGAAAAAATATTCAAAAACCTACCATTAGGAAGTATAAACATCCTTATTGTTGTAGTTACGCTCTTATCCAAGGGTGCAAGATGTAGGAAAATCGATGATGATGTCAAGGAGTGTAAATTTAAGCTTCGGTGATGACCATCACCTTAATAATTGGACGCTTGGGGTGATGCGTATGAAAGCAGTTATAGCAATAGAAAGTAAAGTTGGGAGTTAAAAATTTATTTTACATAAATTATGTTTATGTACTTACAACCCTCAAAGTCTATTGATAAAAGCATTTAAACGATATCATCTACATGCTTATACCAGTGTCGTACTTGTTTAATTGTTTTCAATGTTTCTAAAATTAAACCGGTATTTATGGCTATAAGTTTAAAAAAAACAAACACTATTAGTTGTAAAATTGATGACCAATATAGATAAAAAACAACAAGGGGGGGTGCTTCAGCCATACATGGAGGCAATGACAGCTAGAAATAGCAAAGTCGCTAGAACTTGTACAGTTCTTTCTTCAAGTAAATATTAAGTATACTTCTCTAGAACTAGCTCGAAAGGAATGCTAGGAGCTACTAATAAAAAATAGTTCGCGTTCTCAATTGAGCATCTGGTTAAAAGTTGATGGGAACACCGTCATAACATTCTTGCGACCATTACCTACAAGAGTGACGAAAAGAGAGTTGACGCGAGCGGGTAGATCGCACCCCGAGATGGAACCTAAAAATAATGGGTAGGCTTGAGAAACCATTTAACTTATGCAACACTCAACATTTTATTTCCTAAGTCATGCGGTCAGAGGCTTTAGCAAACCCAAACCCTCTGTCCGCAGGGCCCTTTAAGGAAACCCTAACGAAAAGTCTGCCCCTTATTTTTGCGGAACTTGTGACCCCCAAAAGTCGTTTATCTGAATGCACGTAAATCCAATGACACTTGATAATAACCAAGGGCTTACCTATAAAAACTCGCAGTCTCCCGGACAGCAAGGAATCTCCCTAGCAGGAATTAGTACCAATAACCCTTTTGGTCATTCTGGGCTAAGTTTGGGGCAAAATGGCGATAATAACCATTCTCCCGAAGAAAATCCAGTTGGGGATATTATTCCCGGCAGAGTCGCCAATATTAAAGTAATTGGTGTCGGTGGTGGCGGTGGAAATGCCGTCAACCGCATGATTGCTTCCGATTTGAGTGGAGTAGAATTTTGGTCAATTAACACCGATGCTCAAGCTTTAACCATGGCTGCGGCTCCTTGTCGCTTGCAAATCGGACAAAAGTTAACACGAGGTCTAGGTGCAGGTGGTAATCCTGCCATCGGTCAAAAAGCAGCAGAAGAATCCAGGGATGAAATTGCTACGGCTTTAGAAGGAGCCGATTTAGTATTTATTACCGCTGGAATGGGAGGTGGTACCGGTACTGGTGCAGCATCCGTTGTCGCTGAAGTCGCCAAGGAAATGGGAGCATTAACGGTTGGTGTAGTTACCCGTCCGTTTGTATTTGAAGGTCGTCGTCGCACCACTCAAGCAGAGCAAGGTGTTGAGGCTTTGAAAAGTCGGGTAGATACTTTAATCATTATTCCCAATAACAAGCTTTTGGAAGTGATTCCCGAACAAACTCCCGTACAAGAGGCTTTCCGCTATGCAGACGATGTATTGCGTCAAGGTGTACAAGGTATATCCGACATCATTACAATTCCCGGTTTGGTAAACGTTGACTTTGCCGACGTGCGAGCAGTAATGGCAGATGCAGGCTCTGCTCTAATGGGAATCGGTATTGGTTCTGGCAAATCGCGCTCTCGGGAAGCAGCCATCGCCGCTATTTCTTCACCTTTACTAGAATGTTCTATCGAAGGTGCAAGGGGTGTTGTGTTTAATATTACAGGCGGTAGTGACTTGACTTTACATGAAGTCAATGCTGCGGCTGAAGCAATTTACGAAGTGGTAGATCCCAACGCCAATATTATTTTTGGAGCGGTTATTGATGACAGACTTGAAGGAGAAGTCAGAATTACCGTGATTGCCACTGGGTTTACAGGGGAAATCCAAGAAAGACAGCAGCAAAATGCTACTCCCAATCGAGTAGTCACTCCCCAAACACAACAGCAACAGCAACGGCGACCAATGCCACAGCCATCATCAACAGGTGCCAATTCTCCAAAACAACCCCAAGCCGAGCCAAAACAGAAACCCGGATTAGAGATTCCTCCGTTTCTTCAGAAACGTCGCAATCCGAATAACTAATTAACATCAAGGTATCGGAAAACGGGGGCACGAAGTCTTGTCTTAGATAAATTCATTGCCTCCCAGAGTTCCATAAACAACTTTCCCGTGGTTCGGAAAAATTTAGTTTGATTACTGAATGCAATTGCTAAATTCATATTTGGCGGTAAATTTTGTTCTGCCAAAATTTATCTGAATAAACGGAGAAAATTTTGCTGGTGTTATCAACTATTAATTAGTTACTTTTTTGCTGAGCTTGTACCTTTGTTAATCGATAACTTTTTTACAAAAGCTTATTTTTTGCAGGGTGTAACACCTAAAACCCAAACCTCAAATCTAATTTAATTTTTACATCAGGTTTTTGACTGCTTGTTCTACCCATTGAATAAACTTGTTACCTAAGTTTGTATTGCTAAACCTATCAATTTCGCGAATACCCGTGGGACTAGTAACATTAACTTCAGTAAGATAGCCGCCAATTACATCAATCCCCACAAAGATTAAACCGTCTTTCTGTAGAGTAGCGGCTAATTGAGTACAAATTTCTCGTTCTCTGGAAGTAATTTCAGTTTTAGCAACTGTACCTCCAGCAGCCATATTATTGCGGAATTCTCCAGGTGCAGAAAGACGGTTGAGTGCTCCTACAGGTTCAGAGTCAACTAAAATAATTCGTTTATCTCCTTGTTTTGCTTCCGGTAAAAAAGTTTGTAGCATTACTGGTACTTTTCCTCGCAGAGTACTTAGTTCCACTATTGAATTAAAATTGCGATCGCCGGGTTGTAGAAATAAAATTCCTTCTCCTGCTTTGTTTCCCAGTGGCTTAAGAACAGCAGCACCTTTATCATCTACAAATTGTCGGATTAGATGTTTATCAGCGCTGACAATGGTCTCTGGAATAGCTTCAGTAAACTGGAGAGCATACATTTTTTCATTGGCACTCCGGATACCCTTAGGACTATTAACAACTAAAGTTTTGCTTTGGTCGATGTAGTCCAAAATATAAGTAGCATAGAGGTAAACATCATTCACAGGTGGATCTGTCCGCATAAATACAGCATCCATCCTTTCGAGGTTGATAATGGTTTGTTCACCAATCAACTTGTACCAGGGATTTGCGGCTTTATAGCCCATATCTGTCAATTCAACTGGGATAATATCTACTTGTTGGAGATGTGCCCAAGCACTACTACCTAATACACTCAACTCCCAAGCTTGAGTTATCCAGACTTCATGACCCAAAATACAAGCTGCTTCCATCATGGCCACGCTAGTATCATGACAAGGGTCTAAATTATGGATGGGATCAATAATAAAAGCCAATTTCACGGGATTGCCTCAACTTACCCTTCAAAAAAATTGTGGTGATTCAATTAAAATTATCCCTCCTTTGTGTAATACCGTTTCATTAAAAAGGAAGAGAGGGGGAGATGGGGAGATGGGGAGATGGGGAGATTGGGAGAGAGGGAGACAAGGGGACGAGGAGAAGTTTAAACTAATTAATTAATTCTTAACTCTTAACTCTTAACTCTTAACTCCTAACTCTTAACTCCTAACTCTTAACTCCTTTATCCAATCCAAAATCAAAAAAAACCACCCTTTTTACGGGGTGGAACTCAGTATCAAACAATTTTCAAACTACTAGCCATACTTTCTTTGTTCGTTAAGCTAACAGTTCGTCCAATTTGCCTTGAGACTCTAAACCGTAAATATCATCGCAACCACCAACATGAACATCATTGATGAAAATTTGTGGTACGGAGCGTCTTCCGTCTCCTCTATGGGCCATTTTTTCCCGTGCTTCTTGGTCTCCATCAATTGCGTATTCAGTAAATTCAACCCCCTTATGACTCAATAAATTTTTAGCACGTATACAAAACGGGCAAGTAGCCCAAGTGTAAATCTCGACTTTGGCAGCCATAACGTCCTCATATTGACTTCGCAATTCTTAATTCTAGAACGTTATATTAGCTGTGAATGCTCTATAAGTATTTAAAGATACTTTTAATACATTAAAAATATTTAATCTGTTTTTATCTCGGTCTAATTAATTACTTTATATTATTTTGTATTGAGTGTTAAATTAGACTTATTTTTAAATATATATACGAAGTAAGTGCGAATGAGTCTACTATCAGGAGAAATAATAGACCCATCAAAGGCACTAACCACAGTGATTGTGTTGGCTGTAATCCAGGTGCGTAACAATTTCATAATATTTCAGTTTAATTACGGTATACATCAGTATTGACACTGATATATTAATATTGTCTTTTCAGTATACCTAGTATTTACCGAGGTATTTAATTAAGCGAGGAACAAATAATAACAGATAATAGGTTTTTGTCTTAGCCTTTTAATTCTTACTTCCTTCCTGATATGAAAAGCAGAGGAGTAGGGAAAGCGGGGAAGCAGAGGGAGCGCAGGAAGTAGGGGAAGAAAAGAATTGAATTTTCAATAAAAGAAGGCTGAAACCTTCGCGTAGACCCATAAAATGACTCCTGAAGAAAATTCCCCAGGAGTGTAGATTTATTTAAGTTTTATATTCCAATTGTTTACCCAGAAGTGGTTGCGTATTGAATTAGCTTACCCAAACGTTCTCTTAAAGTTTCTAAACCAAGACGCTGGTCTGCGGAAATAAATACAGCCATTGGGTATTCCTCCCTAGCTAAAGCTAAGGTTTCACTATTAGCCTGGTCGATTTTGTTGAAAACTACCAGCCCAGGTCCGGGTGTTACTGGCATTTGTCCTAATATATCCCTAACCGAGCGAATATGACTCAGCCAAGCAGAATGAGATAAATCGACTAAATGCACCAAGCCATCTGCTTCTGTGACTTCTTCTAAAGTGGCACGAAAAGCATCCATTAAGGATTCTGGTAGTTCGTGTATAAATCCCACCGTATCTGTAACTAGAATTTCTTGAGCTTCTTGAGTTACAGCGTGGGGAACTACCAAACGGCGCGTTGTTGGGTCAAGGGTTGCAAACAACTGGTCTGCTATATAAACATCAGCATTAGTTAAAGCATTAAGCAAGGTAGATTTACCAGCATTTGTATAACCTACTATTGCAATTGTCGGTACTTCTTGATGCTGTCTTCTTTGTCTTAACCTTTCTCGATGCGCTTGTAATTGATTTACTTCTTTTTGCAAGCGACTAATGCGCCGAGAAATCGCACGACGTTCGGTTTCGAGCTTAGTTTCACCAGGACCTCTGGTACCAATACCACCCCCGAGTCGGGACATAGCCTGACCTCTGCCAGTTAGTCGCGGTAGCATATACTCTAACTGAGCTAATTCTACTTGCAGCTTACCAGCACCGGAACGAGCGCGTTGAGCAAAGATATCTAAAATTACTTCAGTACGGTCAACTACCCGAACCCCTATTTGAGCTTCTAGGTTTCTGACTTGTGCTGGTGATAAATCGCGGTCAAAAACTACAAGATTCGCTCCCAGTGTTTGAACGCTTAAAGCAATTTCCTGCACCTTACCTTCACCAACTACTGTTTGGGGATGGATTCGGGTTCGCTTTTGTCGCATCATCTGCAAAACTTCTCCCCCAGTAGTATCTACTAAGCGACCTAACTCTGTTAAGGTATCTTGAAATTGTTGAGTAGTTTCCTTTTGAGTTACAACTCCAACTATGACAACGCGGTCGCGGTCGCTATCGACTTCCCTCCCAACAAATTCCCGTCGAAATTCTTCTTCAAGTCCTTCGACTAAATCTAAAAAGTCTTGTTTGCTCAATGCATCCAGACTCATTGCTGGTGAAATACTCCAACTAGGAGAAGAATAATCCGTCTCTTCTAATCCAGAAGTTTGGCTAGTAATTAAGGTACGAGCATCTTGGGGTGCTAAATGTGCTAAATAAGTTTCCTTAACGTATCCAGTCGCTCCACCACCCCGACGTTGAAATCCAGTTCCCGTAACATTAAGTATGATTAAAGCATCTAATCTTTGCAGTGCCATAGCAGTCAAAGCACCATCAGAAGGATGTTCTGGTTTAAGCTGCGTAGCAATGCAACGGATACCGCTAAGTCTTTCTGCACCATAACGCGGCAGTTCTGTAAGCGGAATTTGGGTCTTACGTGGAGTGCCTACCCCAACCCGAATCACTTGTCCGCGACGGTTGAGATAGGCACACACTGGCTGATTTATTTCAGTACTAATAGCCGCCAGTCGCTGAGCGAATTCCGGAGTTGTAAAACTATCGGCCGGTATGCGCTGGTGGTACAGTCGCTGTAACTGCTTTTGTTGACTGTGTTTCAGACCCTGGAGATTACCAAAAATAGTTTCTATAGGCACCTATAACTAGTTAACTAGTCCCCCATATATATCTATGTCTATTTTACAACAGCGTTTTTAACCTAAACTCTTTCTTTTAGTAGATGCGATTTCGGTGAAAAGTTATTAATGAAAAGTCAAGAGTAGCGAGTAGTGGGATCTGTCCCATTAGTTTTAAAGATTTGTAGAGACGTAAAATTTTACGTCTCCCGACGTTTAGGAGAAAACAAACCCATCAGAATTTATTAAATTAACCACTAGCAACTAAAAACTAACCACTAAAAACTATAAGCAAACTGTCACCAAACTTCGCTAAATTGGAAAATGTAGAATATAGGACAATTGAGATGACAGCACAACTGTTACTGGTAGATGATGAACCCGGATTGCGTGAAGCCGTGAAAGATTACTTGGAAACTAGTAATTTCAATGTTCAAGTTGCCAGTAACGCTAATGATGCTTGGGATTGGATGCAGCAGAATACACCCGATTTGGTGATTTCCGATATTATGATGCCTCAAGTAGATGGGTACCAATTTCTCAAGCAACTCCGGGATGATACTCGCTTTAAAACACTACCAGTTATATTCTTAACCGCTAAAGGTATGACCGGTGACCGCATTCAAGGTTATCAAGCTGGTGTTGATGCTTATTTACCTAAACCCTTCGACCCAGATGAATTAGTCGCAATTGTGGAAAACTTGCTTGCTCGTCGGGCTGCTAAGACCACTAAAAGTGTAGAGGAAGGAGAAACCCCAGATTTAGCGGAATTAGCGTCTCAGATGGCTCGAATCGAAGCGTTGCTGACTCAAAAAAATGCAATTACTCAAACCAGCGCACCTTTTAATATAGACTTAACTCCAAGAGAGCAAAGCGTTTTAAATCTGGTTGCTGAGGGATTAATGAATAAAGAAATTGCTCGACGCTTAGATACAAGTGTTCGTAATGTCGAAAAATATGTCAGTCGTTTATTTAGCAAGACAGGAACAAATAGCCGTACTGAGTTGGTTCGATTTGCTCTAGAACATGGTTTAGCTAATTGACCGACAGGAATAAATTACAAATTTCTGATTATTTTTTATAGCTATAAATAGATTGTAAAGCTAGCTTAATATGCTTGACCCTGCGACTCAACTGCATTGAGATACTGAATGATAATGATGAGAAGCAGGAAAAGCAGCTAGAGCAAAAGCTTTATGTTTACTCTTAAGAAGCCCAGACAAACTGGGAATAGAGCGCTGGTGCAACATATAAAAGGAATTAAATAATTCGTAATTCGTAATTACGTTTTGTAATGGGGATTTAGACCCCAACACAAAACAAACAACCCGTAGGGGATGGGATTTTCAACCCTGATTGAGTTATAGATAAATTAAATTTTTATATTTCTCAAAACTTTTTCTTGTTGTGCTTTATACAAAATTGTCCCAGAACATGGCTTATGGGTGTTTTTTATCTTCGTAGTATTGGATAAAAATTCATTTATCTAGATAAAACGAGGAACTTACTTTCATAAATATACATCATTTTAAGTAATTATCCGTATTTACAGGTATGAAAAGATGAGTAATTATTAAGTAACCAATTATGAGACAAACTATCTGTTGCAGCGACTAATCATTAATATCAGCAATGGCTTTAAGCTTATAGAGCATCAATTATGAGCAAGCCCTAATTAGAGATGAATGACGTGAGACGATGTATAGTTTTTCATAAGTATCCTATTCAACAATTGGAGCTATCAAAATTGAAGGTTTAGTCGAACCAAGGGAACCAATTTTAGATTTTGCTTCAAGTTGAGCAGAAGAAAGTTTTGGGGAAACACTTTGATGGCCGATTTATTCTCGGTTCTAATAATTGATTGTGTATCCCCAATCAAAAATTGGTATGGAATTTGATTTTCTTGTCTAGCAAACTTTCTTGGAACAGATTATAGATTGAACCCAGACTCGTGGTTGATGAGCTTGTAAATTCCTGCCTTATCAAATCGTACAATCTGGAGAGTATATTCTTTTTCAGAACAGTATTGTTGCCTTTCGCGGATACTTCGGATTAGTCAGATTAGAGCATGAGATATGGGAGCAAACCCAATTGAGAAGCTTGCGTGACTAAACTGCGGTACTTTTTATAACGGAAGACTTTTTGAATGGCAACACTATCTTGAGCCATTTGAATCTTTAAATTCCGATTGTGAGATGCTCTTCTGTGACGAAAATTACGAAAAATGAAAGTCGCTTATCAGTCTTTACGTGCCTTCCTAAAGCGGAAAATACTATCATGACGGTCATGCAATGATAAATATTTTCTTCCCTGGTACTTCCATATTTCTTGTAAACCTTAACTAAAACCTCATTAGTAAAGACAATTGCTAGTTAGTAGGCACCCAATTACTTTTAAGACAAATAATTTGACAATTTGACCAACTATTGGAAGTTGCTGTAGACGCAGCCCCGTCATAAAAATGCGTAGATGCGGCTGGGTAGACACACGCTTATATGTGACTTGTGAGGATACAGAGGCGAAACTCAGCTTTGGGAACACGCTTTTGCTTGAGTTGTACCAATTAACTTGTTGTGGAAAAAAAATTAAGTTTCAGACTTAAACTTAAAAATTTACCTGCTTCTCTCTAAAAAAACTGCACCATCAAAGCCGTGTTGTTCGCACGGACTGTGTGAACTATTGACCCATTTCATTAGAGTTACGCAAACGCATTAGCTGACGACGCATTTGTGGTGATGCTTTTAGCTCTGTTGTCTGATGAACCTTTACGACCTGCTGCAACATCTCTAGAAAGTCATCAGAACCGTCTGCTAAAGCTTCTACAAGGACTTGCAAGAGCTGATCGCGGTCGCGCAGTAAACTCTTTTCCTCAATTAATCGGAATTTGAGGTTGATTTCGCACTCATAAACGCCTACTTCAGGGTTATTTATTTGGCGTGGTAATGCTTTCGAGTTCATAGTTTTTACGATTCCTTTACTCAGTGGTCATATGGGTGAGAAGTTTTATCTCAAGCAAAAGTTCTATATATTTTGTTTGAAATCGAAAGTAGTCTCTGACTTTGAAAGAAGAAAAATCATTTTGGATTATCTGTATTGCATTTCACTCTCCTATTGATGGTTCGTCGGTAGACTAACTGAATCTATAATTTTATATTCATGCACCAGTAACAGTTCTAGCAAACCCTAAACTATTATTCAGTTTTTAAACTTCTATACAATGAAGTTTCTGTAAGAACTTGCTAGAGCTTTTTAAAGGTTTTTACATCAAAGTTATCTCCACGTCAATAACAGTTTTACTTTTAACTAAAATTGAAGTAATACTACGTAAGTAAAAACGCTGAAATCATTTTATTCGACTATAGCCTACGGTTGTTGTTTCGCAATTCCGTGAAATTACTAGATGTAAGTTTTATTCATTAAAAAAACACAATTGGACATTGAGACCAAAAATTTTAAGGGTAAACTTAGTTTTTTAGCATAAAACAGCACATTAGCTAAATTATTTCTTCGATTACAGGAGATTTATGAGAATTATTGTAATGTCCGTAGACGAAAAGTATGCGAGAATAAATCGCGATTCAAGCTTACCAGACTGACCCATTACCTAAATTAGTGGTTCCCCAATCTATCAAAGCAACACTTGTGAAGAGCTACGAAATATAAAAATAAAAGTTTATTTGAGTAACGAACGCAAAAATATATCACTATAGCTCCCAGTCCGAGACTCACACACAATGCTGTCATATTAAGGTTTCAAGCAGGAATTTAGAGTCTACAATAATTGGAGTGTTACTTAAGAAATCTAACGAAAGCCTCCTATGGATAACCAGATGCTGCTCAAATCTACAACTCGCCATATCCGTATTTTTGCGGCAGAAGTTGAGGATGGCGAATTGGTTCCTAGCAATCAAGTCTTGACCTTAGATATCGACCCAGATAATGAATTTACTTGGAACGAAGATACTCTACAGGTTTTATATCGTAAATTTGATGAGTTAGTCGAAGCTAACAGTGGCCAAGACCTAACTGACTATAATTTACGCCGTATTGGCTCAGATTTAGAACATTTTGTGCGTTCGCTTTTACAAAAAGGCGAAATAAGCTACAACATATCCGCACGAGTCAATAACTACAGTATGGGACTTCCCCGAGTTGAAGACCCAGAAAAGTAATATCCGTCTCTGCTGTTTCAAGCCAAATTGTTAAAAATTCGTGAAGATAGCAAGGTAGATTATTTAAGGTGAGTCTTTGGCTCGCCTTATATAATTTTCATCTGGACTTTAATTTTTTCTTATACAGTTAAAAATCTGGAACTATAACTCAACTGAGACCAGCAAATCCTTCAAACCAGCCTCATTTCAGTTTAATTACTTAAGGAATGTAGTATTTAAAGTAACTATTATTAAGATAAATACTTGGATTTAAGTTGTCCAATGATTTTAGCAATGCAATATATAAAAAACAGATAAAGTTAGAGCATTGACTCTTAATGTATGGCAAGACTGTTTTAATGATTCTACAAGGCAATGGCAAATAGTATTAAGCATCATCCCTTCTTTTAGTAATTTTTTATATACTTTCTCTAAAGGACGTATTATGACTAATAATTAAATGGCTAGATTTCTAAACCTTCATATTACTAACCCGATTATAAGGGTGTCTGTTATAAAATCCCGAGTCAAAATGGAATATATCGTTTTATGCGAACGCTAACGGTTATATAGCCGTTCTCTATGAATAAAGAAAAATGAAGCTTAACGCCTTCTCGGTGGGAAACTATGGAAAATGATGCGGCAACGCTCTGCTGTCCAAATGAACTTTGTCAAGCTGCTAACCCCCTTACCCACAAGTTTTGCCAGCGATGCTCCACACCTTTACCTAAACGTTATCTTTGGGCTGTTGCGGATGATTTGGCAGTGGGTAATTCTGGGGAATTGTTACAAGAGCGTTATTTAATTATCGAACAGAATGTTTTATTGGATACTAAACCGGGTATTTTACCTGGAATACCCGAACAGCAAAAGTTAGATGATATAAAATCTTATCTGAGATTAATTCCCTATCGATTGCACGTTCCTCAAGTTTACGGGCTGCTTTCTTTAGATACCGGGAACACCCAATCAGAAATATTACTTCTAGAAAAGCCTCCGCTTATTCTTGATGAATCGCCAACAAAAATGCAATTGTGTGAGGAATTGACAGGTGCGATTAAGAATGCGAGTTCCTTGCGACAACTAAATTGGCTGTGGCAAATAGCTCAATTGTGGCAACCTTTGGCTAGTGTTGGTGTTGCTTCTAGCTTGCTGACGCAAAATTTAATTCGGGCGGAAGGTTCAATAGTACGCTTACTAGAATTAAATGATGATGGTGAAAATACACCGAATTTGGCGGCTTTAGGGGATTTTTGGCAAAAAAAATTACTCAAGAGCGCAAAACCGGCAATTCGCAATTTTATGAGCGAAGTTTGTCGTTTGCTAATTGAAGGGGAAATACATTCAAGCGAACAGTTAACAGCCATTTTAGATAAGGGCTTAACTAGCTTGAGTGAGTTTAACAAAATTAATATTAACGTCTTCGCGCTGACAGATACCGGTCCCTCAAGACAACGAAATGAAGATGCTTGTTATCCCCAAAGCGGTACAAATATCTCTAAGCCACCATCAAAATCGGCTTTAACTATTGTTTGCGACGGTATTGGCGGACATGAAGGGGGCGATGTCGCCTCAAAGTCCGCAATTGAAACTATTCAAAGTTCTGTAGCCCAACTAGCTTCTTTACCAGAAGACCGGATTAATCCATCTATATTACTTGCGGACTTGGAACAAGCTGCTGCTATTGCTAACGACAAAATTAGTCAGCTTAATGATAGTGAAAACCGCCAAGGTCGGCAGCGTATGGGAACCACTTTGGTCATGGCATTACCTATTGCCCATGAAATGTATATTACCCATGTAGGGGACAGTCGAGCTTATTTAATCACGCGCAACAATTGTCACCAAATAACTCTTGATGATGATGTGGCTTCACGGGAAGTACGGCTTGGCTATGCAGTTTATCGAGATGCCGTAGGACAAGCTGCTTCTGGCTCTTTGGTACAAGCATTAGGCATGAATGCAAGTAGTGCTTTACACCCAACAGCACAGCGATTCATTCTGGATGAGGACTGCGTTTTTCTACTATGTTCGGATGGTCTAAGTGATTTCGACCGTGTAGAACAATACTGGGAAGCCGAAATCTTGCCGCTAATTAACAATCATGGCGATGTAGCCAGCGTTACTAAGCAATTGTTAGAGATTGCTAACAATCAAAATGGTCATGATAATGTGACTATTGCCTCCATGTATTGCCAAGCTAAATATTCTGAGCCAAAAGCAGCATTGGAAGCGAGTCTTGCCGATATTTCTTCAATTCCGGTAGCTGATTCTTCACATTTAGCCGCAGTTACGCAAAATCTTCCCAGCCAAAAAACTCAAGTAATTCCAGAAAAAGCTGGTTCTAAAGGTTTGAAATTGCCTTTAATGCTGGGAATAATTACTTTACTAACTGTCGCGGGTGGTAGTTTGGGGTATGTATGGCGACAGGGATGGCTGAGTCAGAATCCCGAACCGGAAGAAGTTGATAGCAAAGCAGCAGAACCAGCACTTAGTAGTCCGGAGCCGACCTCAAAAATTGATGCTCAAAGACTTACCCAAATTGATAAAGGCTGGTTAATTAACGCAAAAACAAAATTAAATATTAGTAAAAGCACTTTACCACCTGCCTCGGAGGGTATTCCTTCCCAACAGCCGCTACCATTGTTTGCACCACCTACAAGTTTGTTACAAGTTGTCGAAAAACAGCAGAATTCATCATCACAAGACTACTGGCTACAGATTAAGGTATGCTCAATTGGAGATGCCCAGGGAGTAGTAGATTCCCCTGGCAATACATCAACTACTGGCAGTAAAACTTTACTTAAACCGGGCGAACAAGTATGGTTGAAAAGCTCTGAACTTACACCGTCAAAAGCTTCTGTTTCCAAGCCAGCTACTGCTCCAGAAGAATGCTCTGTCGCAGATAGTTTGCCTCCTCTTATCAAAGATTCTTCTATTTCCTTACCGGTTGAGGATTCTTTACCCCCCGCTCAGCCTTCAATTAAGAGAACACCCGGAAATACACCCACTCGAACAACATTACCTCAATCGGGTAACAACACTGATTCCACAAATCGATAAACTATAAGAAAGTAAAATAATACAGGTAATCGCCTGAAATGATTATTTTTAGGCAGCCATTTTGCCTGAAAAAATTTACCTTTAAGTTCTTTGAATCCATGCCATCCCTAAACCTGGCGATCGCCCGTCTCGTTCATACTGGCACCGACAATTTCGCCATTTGGGTTGTGAATGCTCCCTATCCCAGTGGCTATGTTCTACATGATTGTTTGTGGTCGGAAGAACTAAATCAAGCTTGGCAAGAATGGCAACAAATGTTTGCCGGACATTCTCGCTTGGATATATCGCCAAAAAATAAGTCGAAAAGTACAAAGCCGCTTGCATTAAATTCCTTACCGACTACTTCTGGTAAAAAAACCAGTTATAGCAGCCGCTTGATGCAATATATGGGAGTTAATTTATGGCGTTGGGTATTTGAAGCAGAAATTCTTGGTAGCTTGGAACGAAGTCGCGGTATTGCTATGGGTCAGCATACGCGCTTGCGCTTTCGATTAGAAATTCGCGAACCAGATTTGATTGCGCTTCCTTGGGAAATTATGCAGCGCGAACCCGGACAACCTGCAATGTCGCTTTCCCAACATCTATTATTCAGCCGTACTACTTCTCAAGTTGAACCCCTGTCTTCCTCGCGGACCGACCAAGCTTTAAATATTTTGCTCGTTTTAGGAGAAGATGAAAACCTGCAACTTGAAGAGGAAGCAGTTATCCTCCAACAAACTCTTTCTGGTGGTAATTCTGTTGGTAGCGGTTCTGCTGGATACGCCCCTTGTATGGTAAAAACGCTGGTGAAGCCAACTCAGCAAGAGCTAATTTCGGAATTAGAAACCAAAGCCTATAATGTTTTCTTTTACGCCGGTCATGGTTTACCGGGGCCTGATGGCGGGTTTCTATTTTTACGAGATGACATGACTTTTAACGGCATGGAATTAGCGCAAGCTCTCACCCGTAGCGATGTAAAACTGGCTGTTTTCAACGCTTGTTGGGGAGCGCAACCTTTCTCGGATAAAAATAGAGCCATTGCTCATAGCAGCTTGGCTGAAGTTATTATACGTCAAGGTGTACCAGCAGTACTGGGGATGCGTGATGAAATTACCGATGAGGAAAGTCATAGTTTTATTCAAACTTTTGCCTTAGCTTTACGTACCCGTAAACCCATTGACGAAGCGGTTGCTGAAGGTAGAAAAAGATTGTTAACTATTTATCACTTCAATCAACCCGCTTGGACTCTACCAGTTCTTTATCTCCACCCCCACTTTAATGGAGAATTGCTAAAAAGCTTTGAGGAAGGTGCTACAGAAATACCAACAACCTTTATTCCTGGTAGCGCAAATGTTTCCTTACGTTCTTTACAACCGGGAGGTAAAAGCTATTTACTCCAACCAGTTGTTACCCGTATTGGTCGCATTAGAGAAAATGATATTGTAATTAGAGAACCTTCTGTTTCAAAACGTCACGCTGAAATTCTACGTCGCAATAACTTCAACGGCGAGGCTCAAGTACAAAGTTACTATTTACAAGACTTATCAACCTATGGCACTACTTGGATTTTACGTTCCGGTGGTTGGGAACAAATTTACCGACGGGAAGTACCTTTAGAGTCGGGAATGCACTTGAAGTTTGGTAGTACTAAAAGTCAAACTTGGGAATTTCGCATTGAAAATTAGTAACTATTAATGAGGTAGAAGAAAATTTCGCATGAGGGGAATCCTAAGCTTAGGCTAGTATTTTTTAGATGTTAGCAAACAGCTTACTATATTTGCCCTTGTTGGTAATATTACTTGTTAACGTATTAACATAGACGCTACATGGGTACTTAAAATCAACAACTTTTTTAAGTAGATAAAATAAAATTTCAGTTTGCGGAAATCATAAACCAGGTACTGTAGCTGTCAATACCCCAAAAGATAAGACTCAAGGAGACAACACATGACTGACAAAATCAACAAATCAACAAAATTTAACAATTCACTTTCTCAAAGCGAGATGGATTTACTCGCGACTCTATTAGAACCAGAAGATAACAGTTATCCCTGGAATCCTTATGATGAAGATGCATCCGTCTACTTCAATCAAATCGAAGAGCAATTTGTGATGCAAGATTTGCTAGATGAGGAATTGAACACGCGGTGTGAAGGTTTCCATAACCAATTAGATACGCTTTGGAAGACAGTTGAGACTTCCGAACAATTCAATTGTAATACGAATACTACAGTTGCTGTCAAGCTTCAGAAAAGTTTACAAAAACAGTTTTCCAACAGTATGCCTTCAAATTGGATAAACTTGATTGCTCAAAAAGCAGCAGAAATTTTTAATGATAAGCAGCCAATGACCGAGCAACTCATCCAATGCGTGCAAGCTGTAGTACCAAGTTTAGAAATTGATGACATTATGGTTTTAGCAAGACCTTTAGCTTACGCAACCAGAAGTGCAGAACCGAATAAAGTTGAATCTACCCTTGCTAACTTTAATCAAGATGAAGACCGGGAGTGGACGGCTTTATCAGAAATTGAGCAAGCAAAAGTTGGTTTAGCAGTTGCTTATCATGCATTAAATCAATTAGATAATTCTCAAGCAGAAAAATAAATATTCCCGCTTATAAAAGCTTATAAACTTTCTCGCCATTTCCTACTTTCATTGCGTCGGACAAATGCAATCTAATCGTGTTCCTTATGACTGGGGCTACTCTATTTGCTATTCTATGTTTTCGTATTTTTATTTTTTGGGGTAGATTTACCCACCATATATATAGGATAAAATAGAAAATTATCTAGCCCCATCTATCAAAAGATATATTAATAATTAATGGTTAGTGGTTAGTTATTGGTTGTTAGTTGTTAATCATGACTTGTGAATCTAAATATAAAGCTAAATTAATAAGAATCTTAGCTAAACAAATAATAGATAAATCAAAAAATTAAATAGATGAATAAATGATTGGCTTTGAAATATGGCTTAACGAAAAATATATTTGTACTGCGGGTATTCAACAGAATGGTTCCCTTAGCGCTATTACTCATTGGGTAAAAAGAACTGATTCGACATCCGATGAAGAACTTTATTTAGATGTTGGAGGACTTAGTGATGATTTAGAAGCTAATCACGTTTACCTCAAATGGGTTAACCGTCAGTTAACAATTGGAGATGAAATTAATATTAAAATAGTTCAGGTACCGGAAGTTAATAAACCAATAAGCGAGAAAAGAGAACTAGCAGGTTTTATTGAGGAGGAAGAACGACGATGCTACGAAAGGCTCAAGCAAAAATACGAAAATTAAACAGTTGATGATAATTGATAATTGACAATTGACAATTGAATTACTTGTTTCCAAAGAAGCGAGTGGCAAAATTGTTTTCTCGATTAGGTGAAAGAACCCTTGCTTTAAGGATTGCTGCCATTAAAAAAGCATAAGACAATACGCCTACAATAACTAAAAGTAGAGCATTATTCGCGCCAGTTGTATTCCATAAAGCGTGAAGTGCTGAAGCGCTAAGATAACCAACTAGCAGAATTTGTCCTCCTAATTTTGGTTTAAGGACAGCTAGACCGATAAAATATCCAAGATATCCACTATAAGCCATATGCCCAGCTACAGAGCCTAAAATTCGGGGAATTAGCAATTGTAGACCAACTAGTTGTCCTGTTTCAGTACCCGCTTGAATTGCTGCACTCTGAGTAGCTTGCGGTACATACTGACCAAGTGTTTCTAATAGTGTAAAGCCCACCGCAGAAGCTGCACCAAGCAAGATACCGTCTAAAGGTTCCCATATACCAACACGCTCTTTCCAAGGCGAAGATAATTTTAACCCGATAAAATATATAGCTATAACTGGTAATATTTTAAGCAATTCTTCCATTAAGCCAGCGCCGAAAAACATTCTTACCAGCAATTCTGTAAAAGTGATTGATTCTTGTCCTGATGGTAATCTGCCAGGGAGGACTTCACGAAATAGAAAAAGAAATAAATCTAATATAGGGCTAAGTAAAATTAAAGCCGTGGATAAAGCTACAGTTAATAAGACCCACCAAGGCTTATGCTTCCCACATAGCTGATAAATAAAATAGTAGGCAGCGAAAGCAATATAAATAGCAACTATAACTTGGTTCGCTTCTGGTTTTCCCACCGTAGCAAACATTAGTACTACAAATACAACTGTTAAAATTCCTGGTATTAAGTAGGCTTTACTAGTTAGGTCTTTACCTGTAGAAATTATGGGAAATAATTGAGTGAAGCTAACTGAGTCTGAAGCGGAATAGTTTTGGGAATTTATTGTCCCTTTTTGGCCTGTATTCGCAGGAACTGTGGTTTTTCGTCCGGCTATTTCGTTACTAAAAACTAATTGCGGCCCATCATAGCCTAAAGTGATTCGGTCACCGGGTAAAACTTGCTGACATTCTTGCAAGCGTTTTCCGTTAAGGTATGTACCGTTAGCGCTATCTAAATCGCAAAGTATCCAACTAACTTCACCATCGGGGGATAAACTTAAAGGACGAATTACCGCATGACGGCGAGATACCATGCGATATTTTAATGCATCTAATACAACTTGACAGTGAGGATCGCGTCCAATAACCGCCTCTGAAGTTGGAATTAGCGAGTAGCGTTGACGAACGGATCGTGTTTCTAATTCCTTACCAGACACTAGCCGCAGAAATGCATTCTGTCTTGCGTTTTTGCCTGTCATCTAAAAAGCTCCGGGAGGAGTGAAACTGTATGTCTTTAGAACACCAAGGAACTGTGACATGAGCAGATGTATCTGCCGTAACAAGTGCATGTGAGTTAAAAGCAATATGAATATCCATCTTTCTTATGGATAGTTTTACAGTATTTATAGGAAATACCTTATATCCGTTTTTCACGGGTTGAAATATTAAAACTGCCAGTACTTATCGTAGCTATTCTGCCAATATATTCACCAACTCTTTTGCCTTTTGTTACAACAGCTTTTATGATGTCTCCAGTTTGAAAACCTTTGACAAACTTAAACCTAGGAACAATATCGCAAAAAATGCGAGCATAAACACCCATCATCCTAGTTTACGCTACTACAGAGTATTTTGCCCTGATTAAATTATAAATTTTATGCATTGTAATAGTTATCAAAATAATGGTTATCAAAAAATTTACAAAAAACTAATTGACCTAGTTTTGCTTAACTGTATATTTATAGTCTTGACTTTAAAAAAAAATTATTTATGAAATCGGCAGATTGTAAATAGATAGATTCCCTTGGAAGTTTATTCTCTGTATAAATTTCTTTGTGTAAATATTTAGCTAATATTCAACTTTCAGCAAAAGATAATTTGGACAGAGGAATTTTGTAGTTTAATTAATAGATTTGCCAGCATAAGACAAATATAAAACTGGCAAATAATATTTAGCTTTGTTGAATAATCCGTAAATAAAAAATAATATCTATAATTTTCATGGCAGCAAGATGTAGCATACACATCTTTTACATAGACAGCAAAGAATGCAAACGCATTAATGATGAATTATTATTTAACGAATCATTTAAGCTGATATATCTAAAAAATAAAAAATGTACTCATTCATCAAGCAAGTCTAGCCATCTCGGGATGCTCGATTTCAGTACCAAGAACTTTGAGAAATTCAGCGAGCCAACGAGGATGTGCTGGCCAAGCAGGTGCGGTAACTAAGGTACCATCAACGACTACTTCTGAAGGATTAACATCTACGTATTGACCCCCAGCACTTCGTACATCCGGACTACAGGCAGGATATGCAGTACAGGTTTTGCCTTGCAATACATCAGCAGCAGCTAAAACTTGTAAGCCATGACATATTGCAGCAATCGGCTTATTATTTTGAGAAAAATGCTGAGTAATTTCCAATACTCTTTGATTCAAGCGGATGTATTCAGCAGCTCTTCCTCCAGGAATAACCAAAGCATGATAGCTTTTTTCGTCTACCGTACCAAAATCAGCATTTAAAGTAAAATTATGACCGGGTTTTTCGCTGTAAGTTTGGTCTCCTTCAAAATCATGAACTGCAGTTTTTACTTTGTCACCAGCTTTTTTCTCAGGACATATTACATCGACCGTATGTCCGACCATTTGTAAAGCTTGAAAAGGAACCATGACTTCATAGTCTTCCACATAGTCCCCAATAATCATTAAAATTTTCTGACCTGCCATAGTACATTTTCTCCCTGATGAACGAAAACAGTTTATAGTTCAAAGGTTAAAGCTTAGAAGTCAAAGGTGAAATCAAATTTTCTTTGTAATATACAGGACTAACGGAAGTGTCGCAATCAGTGATTGGTACGTGACACCACAAGTCTTGTTAATACGTTCATAATTTTTAGAAGTGTCACAGCACCCTATAATAAAATATGCCAGTTGCGGTCACTCCTAATATGTTTTAGTGATTAGAAAAAGCTTCTTGTGTCGAATTTATAGCTAACTGTAATTCTCGAAGTTTTTGTAAAACTGCTCCACTGTTAAAAAGCTCTTGTGCTTTTGCAAAACCTTCATTTATGTTCGCACAAATTCCACAGCGCCATAAATAAAATCCGCCATTCCATACTGCTGTTTCCATCAATTCGGATGGTTGAGCCGTCAAAACTGATTTCATCTCTGATATTAATTGTTCGGTACTATTCAAAGGTACGTTTTTAGTTGTAAAACCATATTCGCGGGGAACTAAAAGTAGTCTTTCAAGAGTTTTATAACCATTTCCTAAACCAATAATAGCAGTACGGTCTCGTGGTAAATCGCAACTACCTTCTAAACCTTTTACAGTTGTAAATTTGCTTATTCCCATATGGGACAATGTTGCTCGAAACCTTTCTTCTGTTGGTGGATGAACAAACCCAGTGATTATATGAGAATCACCAGCATAAGGACACCAAATTAGTTCCATTGTCGCAAAGGTTGGGCGTTTGCCGATTTGGTCGCGATATTCCCAAATAGTTTTTAGTAAGGGAAAATGCTGTGGTGTATAAACAAAACCGATTCCTGTTTCTTCTAGAATCTGCTGGGTTTTAGATAAATTTAATTTTGTCCACTCAACACCTAACTCTTGCCAAATTTCTACTAAGCTCAGCCCGTACTTTGTTGGAAGACGACCTCCACCGTGCATGATTACATTTTGACCCGAACAAGCCAATAGTAAAGCTATAATTGGGGCAATTGGTGCAGTACGGATTCTGCCATCATAAGGTACACCAAAAATAATAACCGGTTGCTCGCCCGAAATTGCCTTTAATTTTGGGCCAAGTTCGTTATAAGCATCCAACATTCCCGCTAACTCTTCACTGGTAGGTCTTTTAATCCGGTGTGCAATCAAAAAAGCGCCGATTTGTGCTGGTGTTGCTTCCCCTAACAACATCATTTTTGTTGCTAATCCTGCTTCAGTCCGAGTTAGGTTGTGTGAAGTATGTTGACCGCTACCTATTTTTTTAAGTAAATCTCTAAATAATTTGCTCATATTTTGTGAAAGTTAACACACTTAGAGGAGTGGGAGATTGGGGAAATGAGGGGGAGAAATTTAACTCCTAACTCTTAAATCCTAACTTTTAACTAATAACTTATAACTTATAACTCCTCACTCATAATTGGTTAATGTTGATTTGTTTGGGAATTTGTTCTTTTACTAAATGCCAAAAATATTGTATTGGAGGAATTTGTAAACGGTCTTGAGTTGTGACTATGACTACTTGGCGAGTTAAAGATGTACTGTGGACGGAGGAACCGTTGTTGTTAATAACGAAAGGACGAATTGCAAGACTGGGGTCGGTACGTGCTTCTATTAATGCCGAACTTGGTAATAATGCAATTAATTCTCCTTGACGTACTATTCCCCGAAAAGCATCTAAGGTATTAACTTCTAAGGCTGATTTGAGTAATGTGTGAGTTTGGTCAAATTGATTTTGTACCAAACGCTGCATTCCATAACCTTCTTTGAAAATTACTTGTCGATAGCGAATTAATTCTGACCAAGGAATACATTCATACTCAGTTAATGGATGATTGGCTGATATTAAAACTTCTATACTCTCTTCATAAAGTGTTTCGACAACCATTTCTTTACTCGTAGTAAGAAAACGATTGTTCATCACAATTGCTAAATCAACTAGTCCATCTTTAAGAACCTTCAATGCTCTATCACTACCCAATGATGTTACCCTTAATTGCACATCAGGGTATTGATTGCAAAATGATTGTAATAAAGGTGGAAAATAATAAGCACATACTGAGGGAATAGAAGCAATACAAAGTTCTGGCTGTTTTCCTGCAATTAAATCTGAGATTTCTTGTTTTACTGTTTGCCACTCTAAACAAATTTTACGGGCACGAGGCAATAAGGTTTCACCGGCCAAAGTCAATTTTGACTGGCTGGTTCTATGAAACAATTCAAACCCCAAATCTGCCTCCAGCGACTGAATTTGACGACTGATTGTAGATTGAGTAACACTACATTTTTGCGCTGCTTTCTGAAAGCTACCACTCTCAACGATTGCCAAAAAGGCTTGCAACTGTTCTAGCCGCATTTTAAAGTCGCTAATCGTTATATTTATAACAAATTTAACCTAACGTATTTTTTACCTAATTTTTAGTAACTTATATTACATATATGCTTTTGCCTATCAATTCTTTATTAAATTCAATATGTTTAGAATTCTACTTAAACACTCTGAAACAAGGTGTTCTAGTCAATTTATATTCGATTTTTATCAAATAAATATTGAAAAATATTATTTTTGTTAATAGCAAGAATAAGTGTTAAGAAGCTATGACAGTTTGTGATTTCTTAAATAAGACGCAAAATACAAAATATCGAGAAATGGAGTTTGAATGTTTCTAGCACAGTATTATACAGCCATAACATTTCCTTGATAAAGGTAATAGGGAGTAGCGTTAGCGTTCACCTTTATGTACGGCTCAGCCTGTCCGGAAGGCATAGGGCTATTAGCGATATATAGCGTTTTTCGGTTGGGTGAAATACACCTTGATAGACCTCACCCCCAGCCCCTCTCCGCTGACTTGGAGAGGGGTGTATTCTATCCAACTGAGAACTGCTATAAAGCACGTTATTGAAAAAATCACTAATAATAAACTTTTCAAACTATGAAACAAAGAATAGAAACAAGGCTGAACTTTTTTATCTGCTATGAGCATGCTCCATTAACAAAAATGTGCGGATGAGTGAGAAAGTTTACATTTCCCAGAAGTTTATCTATTTGCTATTTGCTTATGTTTTGCGTTTATTATCTTCTTATTTATTAATGTACCAATATTGTTTATAGTTATAAATATAAGGTCTAATTTCAGCAAACTAAATTTTTTCCTGATTCTTAATTGTTTTTAGTTACTTTTACATTTCCCAAGTACGCTAACTAATATATAACTTTTAATCGCAAGGTATCAACCATGAGGAATCTATTTAGAAAGATTCGTGAATACAGTAAAAATGATAATTTCTTGCATATAGTAGAGAATCTTCAGGTGCTAGTCTCTAAACTACTATCGATTGCGATGATAGTATTGATATTAATTGCCATAGCAGATTTAGTGGTTTTTATTATAAATAAATTGCTTACTTGGAATTTTAATGACGCGAGTTTTAATAAAAACTTATTTACAGCTTTCGGACTTTTCTTAAATATTTTAATTGCGTTAGAAATTTTAGAAAATATTACCGCCTATTTGAGAAAAAGCGTGATTCACGTAGAGTTAGTCATTGCTACTTCTTTAATTGCCGTGGCGAGAAAAATTATTATACTAGATTTAAAAAACACGGAAGGACTCAAAGTAATTGGCTTGGGAGTGGCGGTTTTATCTTTATCAATCAGTTACTGGATTATCCGCAGCAATCATCATAGAAGTTAATTTTTTTGATGAATGTTTGTGGTTATTCAGTACAAGGAGAGTTATGAGTAGGGAGTAGTAAAAATAATGATGTTAGTAATCAGAATAAGTTCACTATGTTAAAAACTATTGCATAGTTAAGTATTTCAACTTTTTCTGGTTATCACTAACCATACTATGCAATGAAAAGGCACTTTTATCTCTAATATCAATGCTTGAAAGCCGCTTCAATTAATAGATATCATCATACCTTCATGGGCTAAAAATCCTTGCTCAAATTCTTTTTTAAGATTTATTTCAATTTTATCTAAAAAATCATCGGTATCGTTTGGATGGTGGTTGGAAAATACCAGTTGTTTGATACCAGTTTTGCGAGCTAAGTCTACCGCGACTTGCCAATAGCAATCAATTGGTGTTTGCCTTTCGCAAAAATTAGAACTGATGTAGCTGGGATTTGCAATTAGCAAGTCTGCTCCTTGAACTAATTTCATTAAGCTTTCTTGCTCTGAATCGTCTATCTCAAATGGTAAATCGGTAATGTAAGCAACGCTATAATCTTTTAATTGAATTCTATAGCCAACGGACTTCGTACTATTATTAATCGAGACCATTTGTACTGTTACGTCATCTATGGCTATTACTTTATCCGTAGTCAAATTATGAAATTGCAGTTCTGATTCCATAACTTGCAAGGGATAAGGAAAATGCGGTAACAACATCTGGTCGCTAAGTGACTGTTTAATTGATGCACCGTTAGAAGCAGCAGTACCGTATATATGAAAGCAGTTTCCGGATGCAAATGCAGGAGCAAAAAACGGAAATCCTTGGATACGATTTGTTTGAGCGTTGGTAAAAAATAAGTAGGCTGTTGTTTTTTGTTGTTGTCGGTGCCAGGTTTTTCCTAAAATCCGCAGACCAGTACCACCATCAAAAATTAAATTTTTTCCACCTACTTGCATTTCTACACAAGCAGTATTACCACCATAACGATTATTCTCTTCACCTGGAGTAGGAATTAAACCTCGAACTCCCCAGAATTTTATTACAAATCTGTCGGCTTGGTTTTCGCAGTCGCTTAGAGGTTTACTGAGGTCTGCTTTGGGATGGCGAGACGGTTCTATCTGTGACATTTTTGTTACATAATAGTCTTGCCGAGCAGGTCATCGTAGTGTCGTACTTCTAATAATTTGTTTTCGTCGTCTACGATGACAACTGTTGGAGAAAAGCTTTCGATTTCCCCCTTCGTGAACTGCCCGTAAGACATTATAATCAAGCGGTCACCTTTAATGCCCAGACGGGCCGCAGCTCCATTTAGCTCAATAGCTCCCGAATTAGCTAGTGCCGGTATTGTATAAGTAACAAAGCGTTCGCCATTAGTCACGTTTACCACTTGCACTTGCTCGTAAGGCAAAATTCCAGCCTTTTCTAAAAGCATTTGGTCTATGGTGATACTACCCACGTAATTAGGATTAACTTCGGTGAGAGTACAGTTGTGAATTTTCGCGAAAAGAAGCGTGCGGTGCATTGGGCAAATTAGGTTTTAGAAGAAAAAATCTAAACGATGAATTAGTTGAAAATTTGAATTTATTATCGCACGGCAGAATTACAGTGCTAGCAAAACCGGCGTTGTTTTTCTACTTGACTGCTTTAATGCATTGTTCTACTAAAGGCGCAACTTTTTCAACATCTTGCCAACCAAGAATCTCGGTTACTTTTTTCTCTAAATTTTTGTAACTCCGGAAGAATTCTGCAATTTCATCAAGCTTATGTGGGGCTAAATCTTTAAGAGATTTTACCTGAGTATAGCGCGGGTCTTTATCTGGAACGCAAAGAATTTTTTCATCGCGATCGCCACCGTCAATCATTTCCAACATTCCAATTGGTCGCGCTGCAATTACACAACCAGGGAAGGTTGGCTCATCCATTATTACCATACCATCGAGAGGGTCACCGTCATCAGCCAAAGTATTAGGCACAAAACCATAGTCATAGGGGTACTGTACTGATGAATAAAGCACTCTATCTAAGGCAAAAGCTTGTAAATCCTTGTCGTATTCATACTTGTTTTTACTTCCCCCGGCAATTTCAATTAAAACGTTTATCAAACCGGGTTTTGGTTGGGCTGGGATAATGGATAAGTCCACAGATTTACTCCGTTCATCTAAATTAATTATCGGTGAGAAGCGATTAGTACATCACGGCTTAAATAAGGCAACCATTAAAAATGGCTGAAAAGTTTAGAAAATAAAACTTTTTACTTCTTACTTTTTACTTCTTACTTCCGCGAAGCGGTACTAGGCTCCCGTGTAGAATTTTAGGTCAATATGGACTTATCCCAAAGTAGTTTGTTGGCTCGAAATAAAAAAAGACGAATTCCTAAGCTAAGTTAACCGCACTACAAGCTACCTAAAAGAATTTTAGCTGTAAGTTTTTGAAGACTTTAGTAGTACTAAACTACTATTTATTTTGACATAAAAAGCCCCCTTAATAAAAAAAAGGGGGCTGAGAATATCTCAAAAATATCTGCAATGCTTTTTAATCGCGGCCTAAATCCTGTTTATGTATTTAAGCCAGCAAATAAATATAGATAAGGGCAGAAGAGGCTTTGTACTCACAAGGCTTTTATAGGCGGGCAAAATATCAATATGCTCCGCTTACCTATCTGCACTAATATTGTTATCGCATTTAAACTGTTTGCACAAAGATTATCATCATTTCAATGTGAATGTGGCTATTTTAATCGCTCTTGTAAATTATTTTTTTCCCGATAAGCCCGAAGCGTTTTTATTCATTTTATAAATGGATGAAATTTCACTTTTTATTAGTTCAGTATCATTGTCAGCTTCTTGCATGTTGTAGGTTAATGGTTGCCGGTTTCCCTGAAAGCTACTTGAAGAGTAATGACCAATTACAAACATCGGTAGCGTCAGGGTTAACATAGCAATCGCTGTTCCTACAACGTCTGCCAACCGTTGCGAAGGTAATTCCTCTGTATTGGCAGACTGACTGTTAGAATCCATATAAATTATTTAGCTCTTTACATCACTAGTTGCTACAACTCTCTCATGTGTGAGAGTGTTGATATTATTTTAGCTTTTTTTCTGACCGTAAACTCTCTACTGTTTAAGAATTTAAATGAGTTAGTAACGTTACTTTATATATTTCTTTATACTTGAAACTGTTGATACCATCGTTCCTAGAAATATCTTGTTTTGATACTTGTAACTAATCTCGCTTAATACTTCAGTATTACCTATTATGATTGCTGCTTATATCAATTATTATTCATGCAATAAAAAATACATATTCTCTATTCGTTAATATTAACTTTAAACCAAAAAGGGGTCAATATCATCTTCCGGAAGGTATATAAAATGTTATATAGCAAGGCTTTTAAGCTTTTTCAAGGATTATCATTTATTGCTTAATACTTAAAAGTATTTGAGTATACTTTAATTTTTTTTTATCATCATCAGTGATTACACTCATTTTATTAAACTGACTATATGCTTTGAATAAAATAGTTTAATAATAATTCTATACCGAAGAAGTACAGAAAAAATCGATTGCTTTTAAGTAGCAGCAAGTGACCATTACTAGCTGATAATCTTTATATTTGATTCAGTAAAAATGATTATAAATTCAGTTAATATTACGGTTATGGTTATCTTAATAACAGGCTATAATTATCCGGATAATTTTTGAATAATTTTTAAATGATTTTCCTGCATGTTATCTATGATTAAATATTTTTTGAATAGAGGTTAAAGCGAGTCTATTAACCCGACAAATCAAAATACTTTCAGATGAAAAGAATGTAACAATTTACAATAATTATCCGGACTAAAAAAACCGCCACTAAAATAGGGCGGTTTGGTTAAGCAATCGGAGGGTATTTACACATTACTCTGCTAGGACTAATAATTGCTGTAGCCAAGTTTGCACTCTCCTTACCAATTTTGCGGCTTTGAACAATTCGCCTAACTTTGGCTATAAACGCTCATTTTTTCTTTGATAAATCTAATATACAGATGTTTAAAAGTAGATTTAATCACGCGGGGCATTCCAAAATCAATTGGCATATATTGTGAAGGTAATTTCCAATCGTCAATTTGTAGCAAGTCAGGATGTAATCGGACGAAATTAATCGCATCTAATTCCGGACAAATTCCCAATCGCATTGATGCAGCTACAGTAGGTACTTCTTGGGGAAGAACGTTTAGAATTTCTACCATTGCTCTATCTAAAGCAAATACATCTGTTGACGAACCCAAAATCCCTAGAGGACGGGGTTCTCCACCACTAGGACCGTTGCCTTCGTGACCGATAATCCCGTCTATAATTGTTAAGTTAGGGTTAATAGCTTTTGCAGTTTCTACCAACATTTCTCCAAAGCGGTTGGCATTTTTTCCCGCTTCCATGTGCCACCAAGCTTTCATCTTTCCCGGTACGCAACCAAATAAGTTTTTGACTCCCAAAGTTAACACCAATTGTGCGTGAGACTTAACTTTGGGTAAATTAATCACCACATCAGCTTCCATGGTTTCCTTAGAAAGCAGCAGATGGTTAAATTTGTCATTGACGATTTCGTAGCGTTTACCATGAAACTCGATAATCGGAAGATTGAGTTCTTCCAAAATTTGCTCGTACCCATTCGCTAAAGCCACTCCCTTAGCGCTACCGAAAGCAGGACTATCTCCCAAGAAAGGTTTACCACCAGCTTCGATAACCATAGTTGCTACAGCGTAAACCATCTCCGGACGAGTCGTACATTCACCTGTAGGACGCGAACCAGTAAGCAAATTAGGTTTGAGTAAAACCCGGTCACCACTTTTAACAAATGCTGTGATTCCACCCAAAGGTTCGAGTAAGGTTTCCAAAGATTCCCTTAACGCTTGTACTTCATAGGAAGTAGCCTTAATTAAACTGACAGATGGTGTTTGACTCTGCATAGGTGTAATTTTTCTTCTGCGGTTTTATCACAGCTTAGCCCAAAGGGATTTTGGATTTTGGATTGAGACTTGTTAGTTAGGAGTTAGTTGTTAGGAGTTAGTGGTCGCTGTTCGCGGTTCCCTGACAATGGTACTCATTTGTTTGAGATTCAATACCTCGGATAATTCTTGTTCGCTCATCAACTGTTTTTCTAATACAATTTGGCGTAGGGATTTTCCAGTTTCCATCGATTCTTTTGCTATGGCTGCTGCATTGAGGTATCCTATATGTGGATTCAATGCTGTTACTAATGCCAAACTGGCTTCTGCATAGTCTAAACAACGTTCTGGTAAGGCTGTAATTCCTTGAATGCAACGGGAAGTAAGTGATTGAAGTGTATTGCCAAGAATCTCAATACTGTGAATAAAATCATAGGCAATTAAAGGCATCATTACGTTAAGCTCTAGTTGACCTGCTTGTCCCGCGTAACTAATGGCTGTGTCGTAACCCATTACCTGAAAACAAACCATTGATGTCATCTCAGCCATCACAGGATTATATTTTCCAGGCATAATCGAGGAACCCGGTTGCACTGGTGGTAATTGAATTTCTTTGAAACCAGTTTTTGGTCCCGAGTCCATCAGGCGCAAATCATGAGATATTTTGACTAAATCTTGAGCCAGATTTCGTAAAGCACCGGATACATTAACGAAAGGTGCCATACTTTGCATTGCAGCCATGAGATGGGTTGCCTCCTTAAAAGGAGAATTAACTAGTTCTGAAATAATTTTAATCGCACTTACCCTATATTGGGGATGGGTGTTTAACCCCGTACCCGCTGCACTTCCTCCTAAACCCAAGACTTGTAAATCTGCTGCTGCGGCATTAATTCTATTTCGATGGTCTTTGAGAATCTGTCCCCAAGCAGCAAAAGTATCACCTAAACGAACTGGTACCGCATCTTGTAAATGAGTCCTACCTGACTTGACAATATCTTTAAATTCTGTAGCTTTTGCTTCCATTGCATTTATTGCATTATCTAAAGCAGGGTAAAGTGTTTTGGATAAAGCTAAAATTCCACCGATTCTAATTGCAGTGGGAATCACATCATTGGTAGACTGACCGTAGTTAACGTGGTCGTTAGGACTTACCCGTTTATAATTTCCTTTCTCCGAACCAAGAATTTCTAAAGCTCTATTTGCTAGTACTTCATTAACATTCATATGGTGAGAAGTACCGGCACCCGCTTGATATACATCCACTACAAACTGGTCGCGAAACTTACCTTCTAATACTTCATCAGCAGCTTGTACGATAGCTTGACTGACATCTTGGGGGATACATTCCAATTTTCCATTTACGATTGCTGTAGCCTTTTTTATGATTATGCAGGCATCCACGTAAGTAGGTAAAGGCTTAATTCCACTAATAGCGAAGTTTGACCTAGCCCGCAGCGTTTGAATGCCGTAATAAGCGCTACTTGGAATTTGGCGATCGCCCATTGAATCGCTTTCGATACGAAATTGTGAATCACTCATGATAATCAGTTAACAGTCATCAGTTAACAGTTACCAGTTAGCGTGAATAATAGATATTAGTAATTATTAATTCTTAATTAGGGAGTAGGGAATGGGGAATGGGGAATGGGGAATTGAGAATAGTGAGCAGTGAACAGTAATTACTAATTCCTAACTCCTAACTCCTAACTCTCATCGTCTTAATCCAAAATCTAAAATATAAAATCCAAAATCGAATGACTTTACCAAACTGGATTACTTTTTCTCGTCTTCTGGGGATACCGTTTATTATTTACGGTTTACAAAACCCGACATCTCAAGCTAGGTGGATATGTTTTACTATTTTTGTAGTTGCTGCTTGTACGGACTGGTTAGATGGTTATTTAGCCAGGAAGCTTAATCAGGTCAGCGATTTAGGAAAGTTTCTTGACCCTTTGGTTGATAAGTTGCTGGTTCTTGCTCCTTTATTATCTTTAATTGAGTTGGGACAAATTCCAGCGTGGGGAGTATTTCTGATATTGGGACGTGAATTAGCGATTGCTGGTTGGAGAGTTAATCAACCGAAAATTAGTGGTGCAAATGTTTGGGGAAAGCTAAAAACTGTAACTCAAATAGTTGCGATAGCTCTGTTAATTGCTCCTTTATCTCCAGAATGGGAATTACCTTCTGTGATTGCTTTTTGGGTATCTGTTGCTTTGACTTTGATTAGTGGTGCTATTTATCTTTTACCGGAAAAGAAACAAGAAGATAGTCAAGTTGTAGCAAGTGGGGAATAGCGGAAATTGCGGTCTTGGGGTCTCCCCAAGGGTCGCAAATTTTCAAGAGAGGGAATTGGGAATTGGGAATAGGAAAACGGTAAATTTTATAAACTGAATTTATGCATCCTAAAAAAGCAACTCGTAGCGATTGGAAAATACAGCCAATGTCGGAGTTACGAACTCAGCTACGGGTTGAGGAAATTTTTACTAAGGAAGAATATAAATATTTAAGTTGGGGATTAATTCCCGTGTCGATGGATGATAAATGGTTCTTTTATCTTGAAGATGACTGGCTGTATATCCATCGTAGCTGGACGGGTTTCTGTATTTTTGAAATGCGTTTAGAACGTTTTTTAGATGGTTATAAAGTAGCTGAAGCCTGGGTTAATAACGACCCCGAACAACGTTACGATAAATTTATCTTAATGTGGATTAATTTTCTAATTAAACAAAATCAAGAGAAAGACTATTGTTGCGCTAGAGTAATTATTGCATTTCTTATTTTGATTGATTTTCCAGATATTTTAGTTCGGTTTAATAAAAATCATCAACAAAGTATCTTTATGTTTAAAATGAATTTTATCTGTTATCTATTTTCAAACTATAATTTTATTCATCGGAGTTTTCACCTTGATTTATATGATTTTATAGACAATTATTATTGTAAGCTCGTTGAATCATAAAAATATTTTGAGTAATAATTCTATGGTGCGTTAGGGAATTTTCATGCCAATTACCAATTATCAATTATCAATTATCAATTATCAATTATCAATTATCAATAACCAATTACCAATTACTATTCAAACTTCTAATTTTACCTGCGTCACACCTTGACGCATTTTCTTTTGTCTCTGTATCCAAGATAGACGAACTGCTTGATTTACAAGACGAGCTAATCTAAAAACAATTTTGCGTAAAAAGAGATTTTTGGGCAATATTTCGTGTTGCCTAGCTTCTGCTTTTTGTAACTGTTGGATGCGAATTATTTCTGGTTCTCTTTCTTTCTGAATTTGCGATAATACTTTATCAATCTGTTTATTTTCAGATTCTTTGCTTAATACAGGTACAAGATGATTTACTGCTACAATTACGTCGCGTAATGCAACATTAATTCCCTGAGCGCGAATGGGAGACATGGGGTGAGCAGCGTCACCTAAAAGTAATAACCCTGGAGCATACCAAAATGGACAAAGACCGACTACAACTGATAGTTTAATTGGTTTTTCTATAGATTCTGCATTATTTATAAAATGTTCTGCTAACCACGAGGGCGATATTGATGCAAACATTTTTGCCCATTCTGCTTTTGTTAATTTACTAGTATTTATATTTTTATTATTTTCGGATATAGTCCAGCCAAGATGTAATTTTCCAGGTTCGGCTCCATGAAATACAGCAAATGCATTTTCACCGTCTCCAATAGCTGAAAATACGTTTTCTGTAACAAATTTAGAATGTGCGGCTAGCTTAAACCACAGGATATCCATGCTTTTTGGCTGTTGTTTTAATTCTAGTCCCGCGCGTTGTCTAATAATAGAATTACGACCATCTGCACCAATTACTATGTCGGCTGTAATTTCTCTTCCATCTGCTAATTTAACACCCGCTATCCGATTATCAATTGATAACAAATCTTTAACAGCTACACCTTGGATAAATTCAAAATGATGATATTTTCTAGCTTCTAAAATTAAGGTTTCGAGTAAAGGTGGTTGAGGAAATAAAGTACAGGATTGAGTATCAGTTTCTATGGGTTCATCAACTTTGAATAATGATTTTTTGTTTAAAATAAATTCCCATGCATTGAGTTGTCGATGAGGAATTTGCTCCAGTATTTCTGACAATCCCATCTCATCAAAAGCATTTAAACCACTTGGCATTAAAGCCTCTCCACGAAAGACTCGATGGAAGTCGGAAGCAGCTTCAATTAATGTGACTACGATATCTCTTTGGACAAGCATTAAGGCAAGAGTTACACCTGTTGGGCCACCTCCTACAATTGCGACTTTTTTCATGGTTTATTGAGAGAGGTAATTGGTAATTTGTAATTGGTAATTATGATGTTGGGTTAGGACATGATTAATTTTGTTTTTCGTGTCTAACCCAACCTACGAGATTTGTAAGCTGTTAATTAGATAGCTTTTAAGATTTCGTCATCGATTGAAAAATCAATTTCTTTTTTGTCTCGCTCGGATACTAAATAATCGTTTTTAAATGAATCTTTTAAACCGGATGTTAAATCGTAATCTGGATGCCAATCTAATTCTGTCATGGCTTTGTTGACGGACGCGAAGAAGTGCTGCATTCTCATTGGAAATGCTTTACGCTTGCCGAAATCAAATTTTTTGGGATCGTAATGCACGATTTGAATGTCTTCAGGTGACTTACCCGCAGCTACAGCACAAGCACGAGCTAAACCGTCGAAGGTGATGTAACGATTTCCCGAAATGTTATAAATCTGTTTGATTGCATTAGAATTGCCTATGACTTGAGTCATTGCTTTAGCTAGGTCTTTGACATGACCCAGTTGGGTAATATGCAATCCGTTTCCGGGAATGGGAAGGGGACGGTTTCTTGCAATTCTGTCAAAAAACCATGCTTCTAAATCGTTATAGTTTTGAGGTCCGTAAATATAAGTGGGACGGATGGAGGTGAAAGGAAAGTCGTTTTCTGTAAGGAAGCTTTCGGTATGATGTTTTCCTTTATGACGGCTTTTTGGGTCTACTGCGTCTCCTTCTATATGAGGTAAGCTGTCAGATTTGAGATAAACTCCAGCAGAACTCATGTATACGAAATGCTTTACGCGGTTTTGAAATATTTCTGCTAATGGTTGAGTGTCAGTCAATTCGCGCCCGTTATTGTCAAAAATTACATCAAAATTTTCGTTTTTTAATTTTTCTTTTAACTGATTTGGGTCGGTGCGATCGCCAATTATCTGGGTGACTTTCTCAGCTGGTGAGGGACGGTTTCCACGATTGAACAGTACTACTTCATGTCCTTGGTCTACCAATAATTGAGTGAGGTAGACACCGATGAACCGAGTACCCCCCATGATTAAAATTCGCATAGAACCCCTGCTATATATGCTACTTGTCCGCAAAAATTGAGAATGAAGAACTGAGAATTAATCGTTAATTCTCCCATAACGTTACGAACGTCAAAATTTCTTCCTTATTTGAGATTATCAGATTGGAGGTAACGCTCCGTGGGAACTTGTATCGTGGGAATTACGTCACCACAAGGGTTATTAACTTTCTGTTTGATTCAAAAAACGGGAAAACTTTACATTTAAAGGTAAATATATCGAGCTTCCTAGTTTAAGCTATCTTCAATATATATACGTATATATGATTAGGAGTTCTAATCTGAGCCTTTTACCCCTCCGGGGTTCGCCATTTGCACTCTGCGAGAAAGCCTCCGGCTCACATGAGGGAAACCACGCCACTTGCTACAACCGAGGGAACCCCTTCGGGTATCTCCTCCGGAGACGCTCCGCTAACACTAGTTTGGGGGACGGAAACCGACACCCCCAACTAGATTCACCTCGGCAACGCAGTGGCTCCCCAAGACCGCAATGACTCACCTTTGACCTTTGATTTCATTTATAAATGTTAGCTGTACCTTCAAAGTATGCTGTGGTGCATGAGTGGCTTACACCCAATGCAACAGGTGGTTCGGAACTCGTAGTACGAGAAATCTTGAGCCATGTTGATGCTCAATTGTATGCTCTCATTGATTTTGAATCGAGTAATCCGGAAAGTTATTTATATAAGCGTCAAATTGGAACCACTCCTCTACAGTATTTACCCGCAGCCAAGGCAGGTGTCCAAAAATACTTGCCTTTGCTGCCATTGGCTATAGAACAACTGGATTTACGGCAGCATGACGTGATTCTTTCTTCGTCACATGCCGTTGCAAAAGGGATTTTGACTACTCCCGACCAATTGCATATTTGTTACTGCCATAGTCCTATGCGTTATGCCTGGGATTTAACTTTTGACTACCTGCGAGAGAGCAAGTTTGGCAGAGGTATGGCTGGATGGTTAACGCGCTACATACTCCACCGTTTAAGGCAGTGGGATGTTTTGAGTGCTAATAGAGTCGATTATTTTATTGCTAATTCCGCTCATACCGCAGGTCGAATTTGGCGGTGTTATAGAAGAGACGCTAAGGTTATATATCCACCCGTAAATACCGAAGATTTTCCGTTTTTATCTCAAAAAGAAGATTTTTACCTTACTGTTTCCCGGTTAGTAAGTTATAAACAAGTAACTTTAATTGTCAAGGCTTTTAATCAATTACAAAAACCTTTAGTAATAATTGGTACCGGCCCCGACATGGATAAAATCCTGAAGATAGCGAAACCCAACATACAGATACTAGGATGGCAGCCGGACGATATGGTAAAAAAATATATGGCTAATGCCCGAGGTTTTGTGTATGCTGCTTGTGAAGATTTCGGTATTGCCTTGGTCGAAGCGCAAGCTTGTGGTACTCCGGTAATCGCCTACGGTGCTGGTGGTGCTTTGGAAACTGTGCGAGATGTTCGTCAATATGGTGATACTGGAACGGGGATATTTTTCCAAAAGCAAACAGAAGCATCTTTAATCGAGGCTGTGGAGACTTTTGAAGCAAATAGAGAGAAAATTAGTTCTGAATATGCTTCTTTGCACGCTGCTCAATTTTCAAGGCAAATGTTTGCTTCTACTTATCTCAACTTTGTCCATAAGTGCGAGGAAAAATCGATAAAAGAAAAATAGAAATTCAATTAGTAAGATGGTTTGACTTGTTAGATGTAAATTTGCTTCCCAGGCACTTTTAAAAGCTTTATAAGCTTTAAGATTGGGACTATGTGTGGTGTGGATTGTAAGGAGTATGATGACGGCACAGACCTCACTCCTCTCCGGTAGGATTGCGCGTACTTTCTTTAAACGCGGTTTCCAGAAAAAGAAGCCAAAATTTAAACCCCTAGGTTTTTATCTGCAAGCTTTAAACGGAGAGAAAGCTAAGCGACTGTTCGATATAATATTTTCCCTGTTAGTACTAATTCTGTTTTCTCCTGTTTATTTAATTCTGGCTTTATTGATTGCTTTAAGCTCCCGTGGGCCTATATTTTATGTTCAGGAACGAGTTGGGAAAAATTACAAGCGGTTTAATTGTATTAAATTTCGCACGATGGTGAGCAATGCCGATGAAGTTTTAATACAGATGATGGAAACATCGCCTCAATTCAAACAAGAGTGGAAAAGTAATTTTAAACTTAAAAAAGACCCTAGAATTACTACCATCGGTAAGTTTTTGCGAATTACCAGCTTGGACGAATTTCCTCAGTTCTGGAATGTTCTTAAAGGGGATATGAGTGTTGTTGGACCTCGACCTTTGGTAGCAGAAGAATTACCGAAGTATGGTTGTCATATTAATCAGATTCTAACTATAAAGCCAGGAATTACTGGATTATGGCAAGTTTCTGGGCGCAATGACATACCTTATCCTAGGAGAGTCCAAATAGATTTGTACTATGTAAAATTTAGAAATTTGTGGTTAGATTTATGGATTGTTTTGAAAACAATTGCTGTTGTTGTTATACCAACAGATAACGGGGCTTATTAAACGTAAGGTTCGATTTATCATCGTCTTCTGGGGCAGCTTAGTTGCCCCGATAAAAGTCTGACTAATCTAATCTGAAGAGTAGATAATATAACTTCCAAAATAGAAGAGATGGAAGATTAATTAAATAGTTTTAAACGGTTGATTTAATATTATATTTTAACCAGAAAAATTTTATAAAGCAAGTAGTAAATCATACCTGTAAAAACCTGACCGTTTTATTGACTTTCATTAAAAAATATTCATAATTTACGTTTTATTTATAGCGTTTTTTGGTTGGGTGAAATACACCTTGATAGACCTCACCCCCAGCCCCTCTCCTTGTCAGCGGAGAGGGGTGTATTCTATCCAACTGAGAACTGCTATATATCGCCAAAAACTTCTTATCACTTTATAAATACATGTATTTAGATAAACTTTTATCTGTGGTATTAAGCTTATAGCCTGATAATTGTTGTAGACAGTACTATAAGTATTCTGGATAAAAAATTAGAATTAAAAGTATGTATATCATCATATTTTTTGATATGCTTTGAAATTGTATTTTCGAGAACAAAAATTGCTGAATTCCGTATCGAAATTAAAGATATTTGTAAAACATCGAAATCAATATTGTATGTATTTTTGTTAAAAAATATTCATTCAAAAAAAATTTAATCTTTATAAAGTTATCGGAATTATAAAGGGTTTGTAAAGATTAAGAAAATGTACTGGAAACACTATTAATCTCTCGTTACCGTTTTAGAGGCTTAACGAGAAAACATACTAATTAGTATATTTACTTAGGTGCGCGAGATATTACTGGTGGAAGATTCGTAGGTTCCCCGCAGGTCAACTAAGTGTATCCCTGTTAGCTTATACCAGGCGACATGTATTAATTTCATTAAAATAAATAAGGAATAAAGGAGAATGACCCAACAAAAGCGAGCGTTGATTACTGGTATTACCGGACAGGATGGTTCTTATCTAAGTGAATTTTTATTAGAACAAGGTTACGAAGTACACGGTATTATTCGCCGAACTTCTACATTTAACACAGACCGCATTGACCACATTTATGAGGACCCTCATAGAGAAGAAGCTAAATTATTTCTTCATTACGGTGACTTAACCGATGGTACGACGCTACGCCGCATTCTCGAAGAAGTTCAGCCTGTAGAAATCTATAATTTGGGCGCTCAGTCCCACGTAAGGGTAAGTTTTGATTCACCTGAATACACCGTGGATGCTGTAGGAATGGGAACCCTACGTTTATTAGAAGCAATCCGCGATTATCAGCAGCGTACTGGTATTGAAGTGCGCTTCTATCAAGCTGGTTCTTCAGAAATGTTTGGTTTGGTACAAGCAGTACCTCAAAAAGAAACAACTCCTTTTTACCCACGCAGCCCTTATGCTTGTGCTAAGGTTTACGGTCATTGGCAAACTGTTAATTACCGCGAATCTTACAATATGTTCGCTTGTAATGGTATTTTGTTTAACCACGAATCACCTCGTCGCGGTGAAACTTTTGTAACTCGTAAAATTACTAGAGCAGTTGCTCGTATTGTTGCTGGTAAGCAGAAGAAAATCTATATGGGTAATCTAGACTCCAAGAGAGACTGGGGTTACGCAAAAGATTACGTCAGAGCAATGTGGATGATGTTGCAGCAAGAGCAACCTGATGATTATGTAATTGCAACTAACGAAACTCATTCTGTACGCGAGTTTCTGGAATTAGCATTTAATTATGTAAATCTTGACTGGGAAGAATATGTAGAGTTTGACAAGCGTTACTTGCGTCCTGCGGAAGTAGATTTGTTGATTGGAGATTCTACTAAGGCTAGAACCCAGTTGGGCTGGACTCCATCGGTAACTTTTGAACAACTTGTTGCTCTGATGGTAGAAGCAGATTTACAAGCTTTGGGTCTAACTTCCCCTGGTGATAAAGTCGCTTCGGCAATTAAGGATAATGCGATGATTCGTCAAGAATTAGGCGCACTACATATGTAAATTTATACAGCCAGCTTAACTTTCTATTAAAGAAAAGCTGGCTTAATTATTTTGATTGCTTAACGCTTTTAATACCAACGAGGACGAAAAGAAAATATGAGCGCATTAGACTTAAAGAATAAAAGAATTCTGGTAACTGGTGGTGCGGGTTTTTTAGGTCGTCAAGTAGTAGACCAACTGATAAAAGCTGGAGCAGAAGCTGATAAAATCACCGTACCTCGTTCGAGAGATTACGATTTAACGGTGATGGAAAACTGCAAGAGAGCAGTTGACCAGCAGGATGTTGTAATTCACTTAGCAGCACATGTTGGTGGTATCGGCTTGAATCGTGAAAAACCTGCCGAGTTGTTTTACGACAACTTGATGATGGGAACCCAGTTGATTCATGCTGCTTATGAAGCTGGTGTAGAGAAATTTACTTGTGTGGGTACTATTTGTGCTTATCCCAAGTTTACTCCCGTACCTTTTAAGGAAGATGATATTTGGGATGGTTATCCAGAGGAAACCAATGCTCCTTATGGTATTGCGAAAAAAGCTTTATTAGTACAGTTACAGGCTTATCGCCAGCAGTACGGTTTTAACGGAATATATTTATTACCAGTAAATTTATATGGCCCAGAAGATAATTTTGACCCTAGCAGTTCTCACGTTATCCCGGCTTTAATTCGTAAGGTTCAGGAAGCCCAAGAACGCGGAGATAAAGAGATTCCGGTTTGGGGTGATGGAAGTCCTACCCGAGAATTTTTATATTCTGAAGATGCAGCGCGGGGTATTGTCATGGGTACTCAATCTTACAATGGTGCGGAGCCAGTTAATTTGGGAACTGGTTATGAAATTTCGATTCGCGATTTGATTAGTACAATTTGCGAAGTTATGGAATTTAACGGTGAGATAGTTTATCAAACTGACAAACCAAACGGACAACCCCGTCGTTGTTTGGATACCGAAAGAGCGAAGAAGGAATTTGATTTCAGCGCTCAAGTTGGTTTCAAGGAAGGTTTGAAAAACACTGTTAAATGGTGGCGCGAAAATGCTGCTCAACCTGTAGCATAAATAATAGACCTATTACTGATGTAGAGACGTAGCAGTGCTACGTCTCTTTACGTTATGAAGAAAATCTATAACTATGAATAGATTTAGATAGGATTAATACCAATTTCATTATTTCATTAAATTCTCGTTATTAAAATTCTCGTTATTAATCTAAATACGGGGAGACGTAGCACTGCTACGTCTCTACATTAGTTATATTTATTGGGGTATGATTGACGGTTATCCATGATAAATCCACTATTTTATTGGGGTCTAATTGACGGTTATCCGTGATAAATTCACTATTCTATTGGGGTCGAATTGACGGTTATCCGTGATAAATTCACTATTCTATTGGGGTGAAATTGATGTTTATCCATGATAAATCCACATTGCTTGGGTATCTCCTGCTTTTGTGAAACCACATTTTTTGTAGAATTCAACGGTTTCAGCTTCTGCGACTAATATCTGTTGGTGAAATTCTTGATATTTTTGTGTAATTATTTTTAATAAATTTAAGCCGATACCTTGTTTTTGGTATTTCGGTAATACTAATAAATGCGGGTAGTAAACAACTAAATAACCGTCGGTGATTGAATTAACTAACCCGACTAGTTTTTCTTTATCCCAAGCTGTTACAAGTGAATGAGAATTCATTAAAGCATTGTATAGTTCGTTGGGTTTTTTGGCTGACGACCAGTTGTTAGAGTTATATAATTTTAAGATTTCGTCGATAGATATATTGCGAGTTTGTTTGTATTCGATATGATTTTGATTCATCGCTTAGTTGATATTTTACTTATAAAAATTAAGATTATAAACCTATAACAGGTAATTGAGAATTGAAAAACCCGGCTTTTTGAAAAACCGGGTTTCTGGAAATATGTAAAATCAATATATCAAAGCTGTTTTCAAGAATCTAATTTGAGATAAACTTCAACTTCATGATTCACAGCCCATTCTATATCCCAATCGACAAATCCAAGATTACGGTAAAATCTTGATGCTGCTTCGTTACCTTTTTTATAACTAGTAGCTATTAACTCAACTTCTGGATACAATTTCAAGCGTCTAATTGTTTCCAATAGACTAGCTTTTCCATAACCTTGCTGCTGATATTTATAATCAATCATCAAACGCAAAATGAATCCAACACCAGCAACAATTTCGTACATTACGAAGCCTATCATTGGTAATTGTGGTTCTTCGTAACCAATGACAGCAGTGTCATATATAGCTAAAGGAAAAAGATTCGGATTGACGTAAGCTTGAGCTAATGATTCTATATTTGAAGCAAGAAATTCTTTTTGATTCTCATTTAATTCTAAACTGACACATTCTTGAAAATTATCGAGGGTTATTTTACGTAAATGCACTTTAGCCATGTTTTCTCATTGTGAATAACTTATTTATATTATTGATGAGAAATTAGTTTTTTTGTCTTGGCTGGAAGTTATAGAAATGATTAATAGTTCCAATTTTTCAGATAATTCATTGCTAATTCAGCAGGTGTATCATTTTTGAGTGCAATCTTTTTATTAAATGTGGAATACAAGTTATTTAAAATAGTTAAATCTTCAAAAAGCAAGGTATCGCGAAAATTATTTCCTTTTTGAGGAAAGTTTAGTAGTTTGTGCCACCAAGCATATTTAAAATTAAAATAGCCATCTAGACAGAATCTAGTTTTTGTAGGTGATTCTGGATAACCATAAGCAACTGCGACAAAAAGCTTTCCTTTGGCAATTTCGTTAGTAAGAATGAGTAGACTTGGTAAAAATGAATTAAAACATTGAATCATGACATCATTCACAAACGGACTCATTTTACTTTTATTTGCTTTTTTATCGTCTCGTTTATGTAAGAAAAGTTGCCAGGAAATTTTATTCTCATTTTGGGTTAGATTCTCAATTTTGATGTCTTTTGTAAGCATCGAATCATAATGAGTACTAGCAAAATGCTCTCCATCATGTGCATTCCACATCATTTGTTGAATATCACCATTAAATGATTCGGAGAAAGAATAAATATGATTAAGTTCGCTGAGATTTAGCTGGGAATTATATTCGGGTAAAAAAGCAATGTTACTAAAATCAGGAATTGCTAATCTGGGTTCAATTGGTTGAGAACTTAATTTTCCGTTTTGTTCTTCCCAATCAAGTCCGTAAGTCCAAACTAAACCGTTAACAACTTGTAAAGGTAAAACCGGTTGAATCTCTTTCGTGGAGATATTTCCGTCAACAATTACTTTTCCGTCTCCTAAAAATTTAACTTTATTACCGTGATAGGGACAAGCTAGACAACTTTTTTCTTTGAATTCTACAATATGACTACCTTTAGCTAGATTTGCTCCAGCATGAGGACAGATATTATCTAAAGCATTTAAATTCCCTTGTTTATCTTTCCAAATCACATAATCGTGATTGAGAAGAGTAATTAATTGAGGTTTGTTAATTTCAAAACTTTCATATCTACCCAAACACCAAGGAGAACCTTCGTACATTTGAGTTTGGCTTTCAATTTTCATTGTTCTTACTATTTCAATACTATTGTAATCACAAGTATTGAAAATTTATTGAGTCACTAGCTTGTAATTAATTACGATTTTTGGATATTCTTGCTATTTATTCAAATTAACTTTTGCATTAAATGTTAATTCTGAATTTGATTCTTCCCAATTATCGAAATTACGTTTTACCCAATCCATCCCAACTTCATTATTTAATTTAATTTTCTGCGGTGCATTAGGATAAATTTTGTGTAAAATATCTGCATCTTGTTCTACTACAGTTTTACTTAATTCCAAAAATTGCTTTTTCAATAATTTTGCTAAAGGATTATTTGTTTTCGCGAACAATAAAATATAGGTTCGAGTATTTGTTAATGATTCTGGAACAAAAAGATGACATTGAGCAATTTTTCCAAAAAAGCTATCACCATGAAAAATAACTAACGAAGGAAAATAGTTTTCTAAATGAGCTTGAATTACATCGGGAAGTAAAAACTGTTTGGGTTGTTTAAGCTTTTCAAAAAAAGTTTTTGGAGCGGTAGGAGCATTAAAAAAGGCTTCGGAATAATGACCGTTATCGGTAAATTTTTCAAAACGAACTTCGGTAATTTCAAATAAATCGCGATGGGTACCGTTTTGATGATTGTAATCGTGCATGTTTAATAGCATCGATTTTAAATCTGTTTTAACGCTTGTATCTGCTGTATGACCAATAAATTCGTAACTATCGGCTATTCTTTCTAAAATATCGGGAATGGGAATTTGAGGTTGATAATCTCCATAAGACCAAATAAAATCATCTTTAATAATTAATTCTAAAGGTCGCATTTGAGGTAAGGTTTTTTTATCAGTTCCCGGTAAAACGGTACAACCATCCTTATCAAATTTCAAAGCATGAAACGGACAAACAACTTCGCTTGTTCCATCTGCCTTCTGTTCGCACCAACCTGACGATAACATCGCACCCATGTGAGGACAAATATTCGGTAAAGCTTGAATATTTTCGATGCTATCTTTCCACATTACATAGTCTTGACCGTAAAGAGATATTTTGTGTGGTTGATTTATTTTTAGCATCGATTTATGAGCTAATAACCAAGGCGCACCTTGTAACATTTGAGTGGTATTATTAACCTGCATAATTGTTATTACTCTTTTAATTTATGTTCTTATAAATAGTATTGAAACAAAATTTATTTACAATATTGTAAGTTCTTCCGATTTTTGGATATTCTTGCTATAGCAGTTTTCAGTTGAATAGAATACACCCCTCTCCTTGATAAGGAGAGGGGAAGGGGGTGAGGTTTATCAAAGTGTATTTTACTCAACCGAAAAGCGCTATATTTAAAACCTTACTCTCATTCCCTCTCTTTTGATTCCCATATATTTAAAACCTCACCCTCAACTTCTCTCATTATTAAGTATTAAAAACTTCATCCTTAATCTCTCTCCTTATTAAGTAAGTATCAAAAACCTCACCCTCAATCCCTCTCCTTATTAAGGAGAGGGAGGTTAATATATTGTTTTTTAATATTTTTGTGAGAATTGTTTTGGGGTAATTCCAACTTTACGTTTAAAACAACGATTTAAATGACTTTGGTCTACAAAACCGACTTCTTTGGCTATTTCAGCTATAGATATTTTTTCCTGCTTTAACAATTCTTTGGCTCGTTCGATGCGACGATTAATTACATATTGATGTGGTGTAAATCCTGTAGTTTCCTTGAATAGTCGCGAAAAATAATGGGGACTCATTTGCACCGATTTAGCTAATTGATTCAAACTTAAATCGCTGTCGAGGTAAGCTTGAATATAATCCATTACTTGCTGTAATTTATATTGAGGTAATGTTCCTGCTATCGGTTCAAAGTAATTTTTACGAGTAGTTGAATAATTTTCTAATAGATGAAGAATCAGCGCATTAATTAAACTTTCTGCATAAAGACGACTGGTGGAACCATTTTTTATTAAAGCTGATTTCAGCGCTACTCCAATTTGATAAATAAATGGGTCTGGAGTCGCAAATTGGGGTAAAAGTTCAATTTTATCTGGGTCTACTACTTCGTAAATAGCTTGAGAAAACATCAACGGGTCTATCACTATTGCAACAGAAGCACCTTCGCTATACCACGCTGCTTGATGGGTGGTGTTAGCAGGGACAATAATCAAATCACCTTGAACATTTTGTTCTTCAAGAAAACGTCCGTCAATTATTCTTTCTGTTCGCATCGGTAATGGAATATCGGTCAAAATTCCAATACAATGCTGTTTTAGAGAAGTTTTTGGTAATTCAATTGCTGGTTGTCTATCGTAAACAATAGTTAGGTTATCCCAGCCAACAGATTGACTGGAAACTAGAGGAGAGCGGTTAAATACACGTTTATATCCTGCTTCTTTTTCTTGATTAAAATCTATTAAAAGGGTTTGTGATGAGTTGTTATTCATAATTCAATATCTAGTAATTAGTAATTGGTAATTGAGAACAGGTGTAAACATTTGTGGTATTTACAGCAGTCTTCAGTTGAGTCCAATACACTCGCAACCTCTCCGTTAAATTGGCTATGCATTAGTCACATCTTTCTTAACATTTGCGTAAGTCTTGTACAGAAAGAGTTAGGTGAGTATAAGAACAGATATGAAACGGGTGGGTGACTAGCGTCGGGGCAACAGAGGAACGCTTTGCGCTTATTGAGCGGTACCAGATACGGGCTATTACACTTAGCATAAGCAGCATAAATAGTGGCAGCCCGCATCTGGCACTCCGCTTCGCCGCCCAATCTTCCTCAGTTGCTGAATTACTCGTTGGAAATATAAATAAGTCTACACAAAAATACGATAAAAGCAGATAAAATCCTAGTAATAGCAATTATGTTTTAGATTTAATTAATTTCCAAGTTTGAGCAATATCATGTAACCGTCGTAATCCGCGCCAAATTGTTTTAAGACCAGGTTCACCATCACTTTTTCTACATAGAAAACCACCCAATTTTGCAATCATTCGTACTGCTTGTTTTAAAGAAGGTGGTTGTGGAGGTGGCAATGGGTTTTTATTAATAGTGGCGCACAATGACTGCCATTCATGGGTTTCTAAAACTACATCGCATGGTATTGAGGGATTAAATCTGGATTGATAAGTTAACCATAACAAGCGCCATGTGATAATTGAATATGTCGCAAGTGCCATATGAATTCGCTTTGCGGTTTCAAGTTGTAATTTTTCAATTCCACAACCACTTTTTAATACATAATGGTAGCGTTCAATTAACCAACGATATGTGTAGCATTCAACGCATCGCGCAGTAGAATCAAAATCATTTATTTGTTGAGTAGTAAGTAACAACCAATTAATAGCTTTGACATCAGCAGGTGGGTTTTCTTCAGATGCTAAAATAACTTGTAACTGCACAGGTTTTAATTGTTTTTTAGCAATGTGATATAACGGTACTTGGACATCTAATGTTGTAAATTTTAAGTTTAATTTGCACCTAATTCTACTAAAATTTGCGTAAATCTCCCTGCACCAGCGCCAACCTCTAAAACATAATCACCACTCCGGATATATTCTTTTAAATAATGAGCGTGAATAAAAAGTTTTACTTCTTCAGTCGGTGTTTTAACTAGACGCTCCCATTCTTTTTCACCATAATCATCAAAGAAATTGGCAACCCATTGGGGACTATATTCATGCATAATTCTCTTATCAGCTATTTTAATTTTAATGATAACTGATGATCCACACCCTCCGGGTGAACAACTGATAACTGATAACTGATAACTGAAATGACTAGCTTATTCCGTGCTGAAATTGATGCAATGACTGGCTATATCCCTGGAGAACAGCCAAAATCAGATAGCAAAATAATTAAACTCAATAGTAACGAAAACCCCTATCCTCCTTCCCCAAAAGTTAAAGATGTTTTACAAAACTTTGACTGGGAATGGTTAAGAAGATATCCCGATGCTTCTGCTACGGATTTTCGTAAAGCAGTTAGTGAAGTTTTAAATGTCCCTACTGACTGGATAATTGTTGGTAACGGTAGCGATGAAGTTCTGAATTTAGTCATTCGCGCTTGTACAGATGTTAGTAGAAAAGTGGTTTATCCCATGCCTACTTACGTGCTTTACCGCACTTTGGTTGAAATGCAGCCAGCCCAAACAATAGAAATTGATTATCCACAAGATTATAAATTACCGATAGATGAATTAGTCAAAGTTGATGGTGCTGTTACTTTTATAGCGACTCCTAACAGCCCATCGGGACATATTGTACCAGTTGAAGATTTACGAGAATTAGCATCAAAATTATCTGGTGTTTTGGTAATTGATGAAGCTTATTGTGATTTTGCTGCTAATGATGCGTTATCTGTTGTAAAAGAATTTGAAAATGTTATTTCTATTCGTACTTTATCAAAAGGATATTCGCTAGCTGGAATAAGATTAGGGTTTGGAATTGCTAATCCAAAGTTGTTATCTGGTTTATATAAAATCAAAGATAGTTACAACATTGATGCTATCGCTTGTGCAATCGGTACTGCTGCAATGCGCGACCAAGATTATAAAAATAGCTGTGCAGAAAAGGTTAAAATATCGCGGGAAAGGCTATCGAAAGATTTAGAAAAATTAGGTTTTAAAATTTGGGATTCTCAAACGAATTTTTTATTAACTCAACCACCTCAAGGAAATGCTGAGTATCTGTATTTGAAGTTGAAAGAACAGGGTATTTTGATTCGGTATTTTAAACAGGAAGGGTTGGAAGATAAGTTAAGGATTGCTGTTGGTACGGATGAAGAAAATAAGGTTTTGGTTGAGGCTTTGAGTGGGTTGTTGAAATAAAGAATCTTACAAAATGGTGCGTTACGCTGCGCGATAACACACCCTAAATTTTTTACCTATCGGACAAGTTGCGCGAACAAAAGTTTATAGAATAATCCTATATTAAAATTAAACATGAGTAAAAACAGAAACCAACGTTCTTTAATTGCTCAAGAAACTATTAACATTCTCGAAACAGGATTTTATCAAAATCACCAACAACAAACTATCAACATCCAACAATATCTACAAGCTGCAATAGAAAATTCAATTCATTATTCTGAAAACGATTTTTCAAGAGTTTTTTCTCAATTAAAGAAAAAGCAAGTAAAAGAAAATCAAAATCAAATCCAGATTGAAATAAACAATGAAACTACTCTCAATGCTGCAAGTAGATTAGTAAATCAAGAAAACTTTGACAAAGTATTATGTCTAAATTTCGCTTCAGCTAAAAATCCTGGTGGTGGATTCTTAAACGGTAGTCAAGCACAGGAAGAAAGTTTAGCTAGAGCAACCGGACTTTATCCTTGTATTTCTCAAATGACTGAAATGTATGAGGAAAACAGATATTACGGCTCTTGTCTTTATCTCGATGATATGATTTATTCTCCACAAGTACCTGTAATTAGAGATGATGATGATAAATTGTTAGATAAACCTTTTCTAGTTTCGATTTTAACGGTACCTGCTGTTAATGCTGGTGCTGTAAGGAAAAATGGTAAAAGACAAGAAATAAATAAAATTGAAAGTACGATGTTGCAACGTACAGAAAAGTTATTATCAGTTGTAGCAATTAACGATTACAAAGTTTTGGTTTTAGGTGCTTGGGGATGCGGTGTATTTAAAAATAATTCCGAAGATGTCGCAAGATATTTTCACTATCATCTTGTAGAAAATAATTTATTTACTGGTTTATTTGAAAAAACTGTCTTTGCAGTTTTAGACAATACTAAAGATGAAAATTTTATTAATGCGTTTACAACGAAATTTGAATCAATAAGTTAATTGAATGTACGAAAATAAAGCTTTACTTTTTTCGCTATTTTCTCAAAACGCTGCAAGATTCAAATGATTGTCACAACAATGCTGCAATATTAAATAAGAGGATAAAACAACCAGTAGTAACTGTTCACTGATTTTATGGGGGATTTTATGGTGCTTCGACCAAATCAACGTATCAAGTTAGATGATACGGATGATAAATTATTTTACGAACTTCCTCGTTTCGTTACCCATGTAGACGATAGGTTTATCCAGCAACTGACGGATTTATATCGTCAACGTCTCCAACCCAATACTCGCATTTTGGACATGATGAGCAGTTGGGTTTCTCATTTACCCGAAGAAATACAGTTCAGTCACGTTGAAGGACATGGACTCAATCAAGAAGAGCTAGCACGTAATCCTCGATTAAGCAATTACTTCGTCCAAAATCTTAACGAAAATCCGAAATTACCGCTAAAAGACCAGGATTTTGATGCTGTTCTCAATTGCGTTTCCGTACAGTATTTACAATATCCAGAAGCGATATTTACTGAAATCCATCGCATTCTCAAACCCGGTGGTGTGGCAATTTTCAGCTTTTCCAACAGAATGTTTTCTCAGAAAGCAATTCAAGCATGGCGCGATAGTAGCGAAATGGGAAGAGTCCAATTAGTGAAAAGCTATTTTCAAGTAGTTCCCGGATTTACTCCTCCAGAAGTAATCAAAAACCAATCAACAGCACCAAATTTCCTCCAGTGGTTAGGTGCGGGAGGTGGCGACCCATTTTATGCTGTTATAGCTCATCGAAATTAACAGTTAATAAGGTCAAAGGTGAGAGAAAACCTTTGAAAGTTGACTCCTTTGACCTAATAGTTAAAAAGTTTAACTGTTGGTAAACATACTCAAGTGTTATCACAAAAGATTTTTATTGATTGACAGATGAAGTATAAAGGATGAGTCATAAAGTATAAATTGTAAATCCTTTATACTTTATTCGGTCTAACTTAAATTAGGAGTCAAAGATGAATTTTACGCGCACCCGCAGAATACTTGCTGCGCTAGTTCTTTCGATATTACTATTCACAACCGCTTGCGCTCAAAAAACAGAAGGACGTTTTGACCAAGTACAGCAGGAAAGCACCCAGCAGAAAAAGGGACAAGCAGTTGCTAAAGATGCTACTCAAGGTAGCAAATTTAACAAATTCTTCCCGGCAGCATCTGATGGTTATCAGCGAGTCTTTACTCAAGAAAAGAAAGGTTTTGCTCAAGCTAAATTGAAAAAAGACGGTAAAGAGGTAGCTAAAATTTCCGTTAACGATACTACCAGCAACCCTTCAGCAGCAGCGAAATTTGACAAGAGTTCTAAAAAAATCTCCGGTTATCCAGCGATTGAGAGAGGAAAGCAAACAGCAGTGTTAGTAGACAATCGCTATCAAGTAAAGATAATTTCCAGCGACCCTGCTGTATTTACAGCCGCAGATAGAGAAGCTTGGCTGAAGAAATTTGACCTTAGTGGCTTATCACGAGTCAAAGCTTAATAGTTATTAGTTATTAGTTGTTAGTTGTTAGTTGCTTGCATTACTCCTAACTCTTAATAAACTTATGAAATAGGGAAAAGGGAACAGGAAACAGGGAACAGGGAAGAAGTTTAACACCTTTGACCTTTAACCTTTAACCTACTCCTAATTCCTAACTCCTAACTAAAAATACCTTCCCAGCAAAAAGTCAATAATAGGAATCTATTACCATGAGTAAACCAGTTTTTGAATTGGTTGATGAACTACCAACTAGCGGTATTACCGTTTCGGTGCTGAATGCGCTCGATTCGATCACCCCCGGTCATTGGCAAAATACAGTCGGTTTTGTTAACACCATTAAAGAAGTTACTGGGGAAGAAGATGAAGATGTAATACAAGAGATTGGTGAGCGAGCAATTTATCTTTACAATGACCGCTCCCAAGGTTACCAAAAAGGTTTATGGCTCTACCAAACAGTTGATAGCACCGATAAAGCTTTGGGTGCAGCAGCTTTAGCTAACAAAGTAAGCGACAAAATTCCTTTGTTTGGAGGTTTAATAAACAAATTTACTCCTAAAGCTGATAAAGCTCAAACTATTGATTTATCTTTGAAACTAATCGCGGAGTTGCTAGCTTTTTGTAGCATCAACGGTATTCCTGGAGATAGCATCGGCGATTTTGTGGCTTCCTTGGGCGAATATAGCGGTGAATCTTATATTCGTATGGTCGGATTAGTTTGTCTCGATGGTTTAGTTCCTTTAGGTCCCGATTTTATTCAACAAGCTCAATCTGCTCTCAATGGAATGAGTCCTAAAGAGTTGGAAGATAATTCCACATTCCAGCAGATGAATGATGAAATTCCCGGTGGTAGTTCTGAAGGTAAGCTTAACTTTATCGGTTCAAGCTTTGATTCAGTCAAAGGTTGGATGAGTGAAACCGTATCAAATAATGATTTGACTCCTCAAAAAGTTACAAGTAAATTGAGCGGTTTTGTTGATTTCGCTGACGACAAACTAGATTATCTAGCTGCGTTCATTGACCTCAGCACAAACTATTTTGAGCATACAGGTACGCAAACCCTTACAAAGCGCTTAATCGAACGCGCTGAAGCTGAAATTTAGTTTAGGATTTACGCAGTAACGGAAAATATAGTTTTCTAAACTCCTAAGCCCCTTTGTTATTTCAAGGGGGTTTTATTTTATTAATTAGTTAATCTAGTTATTCTTTCTTCAGATAATTAATAATAGTTATCGTTAATAATAATCTTTAATCAAAAGCTCATTATCAGTAAAAATAAATTTATTTTTAAAAAGTAAAAATAGTTAGATTTAATGATATCGCAATTGTCTTATGTATACCATACAAATGTAGCAAAAAATAGATATGATTATTTGATTCATGGTCTGTAGGAGATAATTTAGTTCGCGCAAATGAATCAGCATCATATCCAAGTAAAGGTTTCACGAGATAGGTTCAAAAATAATATTAGCCACATCCGTAATATAGTTAAGCCCTCTCAGCTGTGCGTAGTTATGAAAGCTAACGCTTACGGACATGGTTTAGAAAGCTTAGCCCCTACAGCAATTGCAGCAGGTACAGACTATATAGGTATTTGTACTAATCCAGAAGCAACAATTATTCGTAATTTAGGTTCGGACGCAGCAAAAAATATAAAACTGTTGCGATTGCGAATGGCCTTACCTGAAGAATTGAACGAGTCTATCGAGTCTCTCAACATAGAAGAACAAATAGGGAGCATCGAAGCAGCGAAATACCTTTCTGAAGGAGGAGTCAAAAGAGGAAAACAAATTCCGGTACATATCAATATCGACACAGGAATGGGTCGAAGCGGTTTCTTTTCTAATCAAATAGAAGAACTCAAACTAGTTTGCGGGTTACCCGGTATAAATATCGTTGGTATCATGACCCACTTTGCTAGTTCCGATGGCAAAGAATTAGATTTTACTCATAAACAAATAGAAGACTTCTACAAAGCACGTCAAGCCCTTAAAGATTACGTAGATAATAACGTATTAACCCACACTCATAATAGTGCTGCAACCGTGCGCGTCAATAACGAAAGCAATCGCTTAGTTAGAGTCGGAGCAGCTTGTTATGGTGTAAGAACCTCTCAGGATTTTCAAAATCCTCCCGAATTAGAGCCAGTAATGTCAGTAAAAACCAATATAGCTCAGGTGAGAAAAGTACCATCAGGGAAAACTATTGGTTACGGTAGCTTATTCACTACTCAACGGGACAGTTTAATCGCATCCTTACCAGTTGGTTTTGGTGAAGGTTATCCCCGTGCTTTATTCAATAAAGGTATTGTTCTAATTAAAGGTCATCGCTGTCCCGTAGTCGGAAGAGTATCCCTAAATATAACCACGGTAGATATTACCGATGTTCCCGAACCGGTGAGGTGGGGTGATGAAGCAGTATTAGTAGGAATTCAAGGTCACGAAAAAATCACCTTCGAGGAACTAGCAGATAAATTCAAGAGCGTACATACCGAAATTAATTTGATGGCAGGTTTTATGAATCAGATTAGTTATGTATAAATAGGGGATTGGGAATTGGGAATTGGGAATTGGAAGGATTTAAAAGTTAGGAGTTAGGAGTTAGGAGTTAGAAATTAAGAGTTAAAAGTTAGGATTGTGGATTGAAACTAAGACTTAGAAATGAATAGTAAATATTGTCTACTTATCATACCGAACGATTAATTCCCAATTCCCAATCATCAATTACCAATTACCAATCCCCTAATTTGGTAACTTCAAATTCTCTACAAGAGTATTTAAATAAGGTATAAAAACGGATAAATTTTCTAAATTTTCAAATTTAGCAATAGATGAAGCAGGGTCGAAAGCAGTATTAATTAAATAAAGTGATTTACCATCAAAAGCGACGTAACCTGTATGTTGTTCGTGTACTCTACCTTTTTGTTCAAGTCCCACAAAACCGTAACGTATTCCTTGAAGTTTACCAACCGATGTTTTCTGTGGTGGATAAGCGGAAAATAAAACACCATCTGCCGTTTTCGCAGTTTTTAAATTATCATCATAAACATATTTATTGTTTTTAGCTAATAAATCATATTGATTTTTTACCCAATAATTAAGCGCAGTTGTCACCCGTGAAATGTATTCAGGACTCTGATAATTTATATTTTCATCAATTGGAATACCAGCATTAACCAGCATCTTTTCAAAATTAGGTTGAGTCTTCAAAGGTAAAATCCTTAATTCTACCGTTCCTAAAAGTTTCGCATTTGCAGAAACACACAGTACAGAGTTTTTATCCTGACAAGGATTAATTTTCCAACCAGGTGGAAGGGGAGTATCTGCTATTAGACTCTTCCAAATATTATTTTGGTTCCATTCTTCTGTACTAACTACAGTTGGAATAGGTGTCTTAATCGAACTTGCTTGTGAATCTTCTTTATTTGGAGAATTTGCAGAAAAATAAGATGCAGCGGTAACTCCTACTGGAATCAATATAAAACCCAGCAACACGTGATAAAGTCGTACCATTTTGGTTAGAAATTAAAATAAATTTAGGTTCAAGACTAAGATTTAGAAGTAGACCTGTGAAGGTGTATAAAAAAAATAACACATACCTTAACAAGGATAATCTTAACTCCTAACTCCCTACTGGTAACCGCATTATGGTAGCTTAAATCCATATAATAAATATTTCTTATCCTTATGGCTGGAGCGAAATCTTGGGTGTAGAACTACGCAGTTATGTATATCTCGATAATTTGCAACCTCAACATGCAGCATATATGGGAACGGTAGCCCAAGGTTTTTTACCACTACCTGGAGATACTTCTTTGTGGATTGAAATCTCTCCTGGAATAGAAATCAATCGAATTACCGATGTAGCCCTAAAATCGGCTTCGGTTCGTCCGGGGGTACAGATGGTAGAAAGGCTGTATGGTCTGCTAGAAGTGCATTCTAGCTCTCAAGGAGAAACTCGGACTGCGGGAGCGGCTATTTTAGCAGCTTTAGGAGTTAAAAGAGACGAAGGTCTTAAACCCAGGGTGGTTTCAAGTCAAATTATTCGCAATGTTGACGCTTATCAAACACAACTTATTAATCGGACTCGACGGGGACAGATGTTATTAGCGGGACAAACTTTGTATGTACTCGAAGTTGAACCTGCTGCTTTTGCTGCATTAGCTGCAAATGAAGCCGAAAAGGCTGCTGCTATTAATATCTTGGCTGTAAATGCTGTAGGTAGTTTTGGTAGGCTTTATTTAGGGGGACAAGAACAGGATATACTTGCAGGTGCAGATGGAGCCTTAGCGGCGATTGAAAACGTATCTGGTCGGGTAAATTCCCAAAGTAAGCGTCAGCAGTAAAGATTAATCATGGCAAATTTAGAGCATCTGACTTTACTCAGAACTGGTACTTTCAAAGGGGATGAGTGGAGAAAGAAAAATCCTCAAGTTGAGTTAGATTTAAGTTCGGCAAATTTATATGGATACAATCTTGCAGGTGCAAATCTTCAAAAAGTTAATTTGAGCCATGTGAATTTAGAAAATGCAATGCTCCGAGGAGCAAATTTAACTGAAGCTGACTTTAATAGCGCTAATCTTAACAATACAAATTTTCAAGAAGCTAATTTAATCAAAGCTAATTTTAGTTTGGCTAGACTAACTAGCGCTAATCTCACAAAAGCTAATCTAAGTCTTGCTAATTTAATTGGAGTTGATTTAATAAGAGCGAATCTACAAGATGCTTTTATGAATCAAGCAAACTTAATTGGTGCTAATTTAAAAGACGCAAATTTGAAAGGTGTTGATTTAGGGGGAGCAAAACTCAACCGCGCTAATCTTTGGAGAGCAAGACTATTTGATGCGAATTTAATTGGTGCTGAACTAGTAAATGCTAATTTGTACGAAGTAGAAGCAATGGGTGCTTATTTCTATAAAGCCAATTTAAGCAAAGCCAATTTAAGCAAAGCCCACCTGAGCGGTGCATATTTATTGCAAGCTGATATGAGCGGAGCAGATTTGAGAGGTGCTGATTTAAGATGGGCAAATCTCAAAGGTGCTAACTTCGCAGGTGCAAATCTTACGAACGCAAAACTTCAAGGTGCTAATTTGATAGGGATTCACCTTGATAAAGCCGCAGTTGATAATTATTAGTACCTTTTAGTACCTGAGTACATAAATTCCAAGAGGTTGTAGAGAGGTAAAATGACAACCTCTTCGGAAATATTTATTTTTATATATTTTAGAAACTTTCCGCTTTAACCCTTTTTATTTAAGACGACAAATAGGTATGGTTCTAGCTATGAATTTAAATCAAATATAGCAGTTCTCAGTTGGATAGAATACACCCCTCTCCGCTGACTTGGAGAGCAATGCGTTGCGGTGAGTCTAGTTGGGGGTGTCGGTTTCCGTCCCCCAAACTAGCGAACCCTACGGTGTACACACAAGTCTTGAAATCATACCTGGAAGCGACTTTCGGATTTAGGTAAAAATCGCTCAAAGGCTGTCATTGCGAGCGAAGCGAAGCAATCCCAACACCTTGCGATTGCTATGTCCTGACGGACACGCTGCGCTAACGTCGTTCCTCCTCGCAATGACGATTTAAGGGGGTTAAAATCCCTGAAACGTATGCGGAGAGTACTTGTGTGTACACCGTAGAACTAGCGAACCTGGAGGGAGGAACACGACCGTTGTTAGCGGAGCGTCTCCTTAAGGAGATAGCAATTGCGGGAGAGGGGCTGGGGGTGAGGTCTATCAAGGTGTATTTCACCCAACCGAAAAACGCTATAAAACCGTATTAATACTATCAGTACATCTTACATACTGAAAATATAATAGTTGAAAATAAATACTATTTTCTTTACTCTGATTTTACGATTTTTTTGGAAATAATAGCTTACAATATCGATTGATACAAATAAATATCAATGTCAATTCATTTCAAATTTTTAAATCATTAATAGAAAAACTATTATTTTAAGTCTGGTAAAGGTAATCACTTTTATTCAAGAGGCTTGAATATAAATTTGAGTTTATTTTTGGATAAACAAGTCGGATAAATGGTTTTAACTATAGGATTTATCTAATTTCTTTCTAGAAATGAAATTTAAAGATAAATTTTGGGAATAATAACTTTACTAATGATTAAATACAGGGAGCAAGCGGTCGATGCAAAAAAATAAATGGAATTCAAGTTTAAAAAATACACTTCCTTTACATATACCCACAGAACTTCTCAAAATAAATCAAGAATATAGGGATATTGAGCAAATTGATGAAGCTTTACAAGCAGATGTCTCATTTAAAGATGAAGAACAGTCCTTTGAAGCATCCCAGTTATTGCAACAAGGAATTCAACAGCAACAAGCTGGTGACTACAATGCTGCAATCAAAGCTTTACAGCACTCTAGTGCATTGTTCCAAGCCTATGGTAATTCTTTAAAGCAGGCCCAAGCGCTTTCCTATTTAGCACTAGTAGCTTATTGCTCTGGTGACTATAAAAGTGTTATATCCTACGCTCAGCAATGCTTGTCTCTGGCTAAAGAGAATAAAGAACAGCGCTTGCAAATACAAGCCCTTTCACATCTAGGCAATGCTTATCGTCATTTAAAACAGCAACCTGAAGCTATCAACTTTTTAGAAGAATGCTTAGCAAAAGCTGAACAAATCCAAGATAGCCGTTCTCAGATAGCCGCACTAAATAATTTAGGATTAGTTTATAAAGCCTCAAATAATCTTTCAAAGGCAATAGAATATCAAGAAAAAAGTTTAAAATTAGTGCGCGAACTTCAGGATAACTGGGGAGAAGAACAAATATTAAAGAATTTAGGTAATGCTTGGTATGCTTTGATGAATTACTCAAAAGCAACCAAATATTATGAAGATTGTATTGTCGTATCCCGCTTGCTAAAAAACCGTCGCACTAGCATTCAAGTATTAAAAAACCTTGGTAATGCTTATTATGCTTTGGGTGAGTATCAAAAAACAATTATTCATTATGAAGAACGTTTAAAATTAGCAAAAGAAACTAAAGACACGCGCGCTCAAGAACAATCTTTAGGAAGTTTAGGAGTTGCTTGTGAAGCTTTAGGAGACTATGAGGGTGCAATGTCTTATTACGAAGAACGTTTGCGAATAGCTAAGGAGATTAAAGACCGTCGCAGTCAAGACCAAGCTCGTGCTAGTTTGAAAACTGCTTGTTATGCTATTGGCGATTATGCCAGAGCAATGAAATACGATTAATAGATTATTTTCGCTATAACTAAAAAAGGGAAAAGGGAACTATAAAAAAAGGAAATACAGTTATTATTTTTTATCATCCCTATTCCCGAATCCCTCTGATAACCGATTGCTGCTCAACATATCTCAATGCTTCTTCGGTTTCGATTTGAGGAAATTCCACATAAAAATTACTCACACTCAAAAAAGATTCAGGTGTTGCTAAAGCGATAATCTGTTCCCCCCACTTATGCAGCCAAGGTATTAATTTTTGAGGTAAGACAGGGGTACAAAGCCAAATTTGAGCAGGATTTAATTTTCTCAGAGCGGTTGCTGCTGCTGCTATGGTCATACCTGTAGCGATACCATCATCAATCAAGATAATAGTTGCTCCCTCAGCCGAAACTTGGGAACAACCCGGACTTAGCTTTGTCTCCAAAGATTTGGCACAATCCATAGCTAAATTTAAACTTGCTTGGCGTTTTTCTCGCGAATCAAATCTAAAGCGAAATATTCTACTGTTCGACCAAATAACACTTCCTGAAGCTGTCACCGCTCCAATGGCTAATTCCTTATTTTGTGGGTGACTGATTTTTTTGGCAACTTCTATTTTCAAAGGACAATCAAGCAAACGCGCTACAGGTAAAGCAACTGGTAATCCCCCTCTAGGTAAAGCATAAACAATTGGGCTTGGTTGTAATCCTGATTCAACCGCTTGTTTGTTTAATTGAGTACGAATTACCTCCGCTAACTTTTCACCAGCAACTTCGCGATTCTGAAAAAGTGGGTTGTATAACATGATTGACTCAAGTACTTTACAACGGCATTGCCTTACATCTCGCTGTCGTATACTCGGTTAGGGCTGATATAATAAAGGGTTTATAGATATTATTACGCGAAAAAAGCGTAGTCGAACAATATTACAAAAGATTTGTCAAACGCAATTTTTATTTAAAATGAGCAGTGAAAATCAGCTAAGTCTTTTTGAAGAGTCAACTTTTAATCAAAAAGAATTTATTCCAAAGGATGCCAAAATTGCCATTCCTCCAGGTACTTACCCTTCGATGGCGGAATTAGCAGAGCATTGCAGCAATTGTCATCGTTGTAAACTTGGAGATACTCGTCAAAATGTCGTTGTTGGCAGAGGAAATCTTCAAGCATCTATCATGATTATCGGGGAAGCACCCGGTCAAAACGAGGATGAAACCGGACTACCTTTTGTAGGACGAGCGGGACAACTTCTTGAGAAAATTTTGGCATCAGTAAAGCTTGATAGCAAACAAGACGTATATATAGCGAACATCAATAAATGTCGTCCTCCTGATAACCGCAACCCAACAGCGGAAGAAATCAAAGCTTGTAAACCTTATCTTCTCGAACAAATTCGTTTAGTTGACCCAAAAATAATTCTTTTGACAGGTGCAACAGCACTTAAAGGTTTACTCGCTGAAAAACGTGGAATTACCAAAATTCGCGGACAGTGGATAGAGTGGGAAGGACGTTTATGCATGCCGATTTTCCATCCTTCTTACTTACTACGTAATTCTTCGAGGGAAGTTGGTGGTCCAAAATGGTTAATGTGGCAAGATATTCAAGCTGTTAGAGCAAAATTTGACGAAATTCAGAAAAATTAGTTTTGCATTGTATGTCCTGAAATGGGAAACATGATTATTTTAAGTTGGGTATTACTACGCACTAGGTTATCAACAATGTTCAATTGTACTTTTCTCCATGTAGATTAAATACTGCCATAATGCATGTATAAATACTTATAATTAACAAAAGTACCCGTAAGTGTACCTTGTCAATCTACGGAATCCCGAACCATCGACTTGATGTCCTATGACAGAAACGAATTCAAGGAGAGATTCATGATTCAAAGTCCCGTTCAAATCAAGCAACCTACTTTAAAATTCGGTGCGACAGGTGATTCAGTTAAGCAACTGCAAAAATTCTTAATCAAAAGAGTTCCTGATGTTCAAAGTCTGGTAATTGATGGTGTATTCGGGGAAATAACCTTACTTGCAGTCGAAATCTTTCAATATCGCACCTTTTTAAAGCAGGATGGTATTGTTGGGGTCGTGACTTGGGAAGCGCTCTACATTGGTCAACGTCCCGACTTACCTTTGCTATATCCTGGTAGCTACTGCGATGATGTCGCTAAAATCCAAAGCGTTTTGAAATTTTCTCCGTTTATTCAAGAAACTTTAGGCTTTGACGGTTACTATTTTGGAAAGATTGATGCTGTATTTGGATCTCAAACTCTAGCTGCAATCAAATCTTTTCAAAATGATAAACAAATAGTGGTGGATGGAGTAATTGGTTCTCAAACTTGGGATTATCTAATGGAACTTGCTGCATTAATTAGTCATTGTGCTTTATAGTTTTTACTTAAAATAGTGCTGGTTATTTTAATTTCATATTTTGTTAGAGGGAGCAGCGGAAATTGTAGTTTTGGGTTCTCCCCAAGAGTCGCGAATTTTCAAGAGAGGGAAGAAGGAATATATCGCATTTAAGGAATCTGGTTAATCTGAAAAACCGGGTTCCAATTTTGCTGAATTAAGCAATATAATCTAAAATCTAAAATCTAAAATCCAAAATCCAAAATCCAATGTCTTTTCCCAAACTTCCCGATTCCTGGAAAAATGAACTTGCAGAAGAATTTAATAAACCCTATTTTAAAGAACTTCAAGATTTTGTAGCACAAGAACGAAAATCTAAAACAATTTATCCTCCATCAGAAGAAGTATTTTCAGCTTTTGAACTAACACCATTTGAACAAGTAAATGTTTTAATACTCGGACAAGACCCCTATCATGGCGATAATCAAGCACATGGCTTATGCTTTTCGGTAAAACCAGGTATCAAAACTCCACCATCCTTAGTTAATATTTATAAGGAATTAAAAGATGATATTGGGTTTGATATTCCCAATCATGGATATCTCGTACCCTGGGCTAAACAAGGAATTTTGATGATTAACGCAGTATTAACTGTAGAAGCGCATACAGCCAATTCTCATAAAAACAAAGGCTGGGAAACCTTTACCGACGCAGTTATTAGCAAAGTTAACCAAAAACAAGAACCAGTTATTTTTGTACTATGGGGTGGTTACGCAAAAAAGAAGCTGAAATTAATAGACACTAATCGTCACACCGTAATTCAATCAGCACATCCCTCCCCACTTTCCGCTCGAAACGGCTTTTTCGGCAGCAAACCTTTTTCACAAATCAATTCTGCATTGCGTCAAGCAGGGAAACCGGAAATCAATTATCACTTATCAGCGAACAATTAACAATTATCAGTTAACAATTATCAGTTAACAGTTATCAGTTAACAGTTATCAATAAATAATTAAAAGTCTTGAAATAACAACTCCTAACTCCTAACTTCTAACTCCTAACTCCTAACTCCTAACTCTCAATCTAAAATCTAAAATCCAAAATTCCTGTGTGGACTTCTTTACATGCAAATATACATCGTACTATCCGGTTGCGTGGCTTATTAGAGCGCAATCAAAGGTTGTTAATTGCGGTTTCTGGGGGTCAAGATTCCCTGTGTTTGACTCAATTAATATTAGATTTACAATCTAAATGGGGATGGTCTATTGGTATTGCTCATTGCGACCATTGTTGGCGCGAAGATTCGCAAGCAAATGCCAACCATGTAGAACAACTTTCACGTAATTTTGGTATACCTTTTTATTTAGAAACTGCTTCTCAATCTTTGCCAAGTGAAGCCGCAGCAAGGAGTTGGCGATATCAAGCTCTACTAAAAATAGCCAATCAAAATAATTATCAATCCATAATTACCGGACATACTGCAACAGATAGAGCAGAAACTTTGGTTTATAATTTGATGCGTGGTAGTGGTGCGGATGGTTTGCAGGCTCTTACTTGGCAGCGTCCGCTTGATGATGAAATAATGCTTGTACGTCCGCTTTTAGAAGTGACTCGGACTCAAACAGGTCAGTTTTGCCAAGACTTTCAATTGCAAGTTTGGGAAGATTCTACAAATCAAGATTTAAAATATGCTCGCAATCGTATCCGTCAGGAATTAATACCTTATTTACAAGAAAAATTTAATCCGAAAGTTGAGTCGAATTTAGCTAGAACAGCAGAACTGTTACAAGCCGAAGTTGAATTTTTAGAGCAAGCTGCTGAGGAATTACGGGAAAAAGCTGAAGTTATAAATCAAGAAGAAAATTCCCTAACGCTGCTACGTTTGAATAGAAAAGTCTTACAGAAAGCTCCATTAGCATTGCAACGTCGTGCGATACGTCAAGTATTACAAAAAATAATGCCTAATGCTCCAAATTTTGAGCATATTGAAAAACTGGTAGCTTTAATTAACGCTCCAAATCGCTCGCAGACTGACCCATTTCCTGGAGGTACTTTAGCTGTAGTCGAGAGCGAATGGATTTGTTTAAAAAAATAGTTATCTATATTTGGAGTAATTATCCGGCGCTTGAAACCTTTGCTAGACAAACAAAATTTGCAATCCGTGCGGACGGATTTAACTGTTTAGTTTTGGTTTCAGTCGCCAGATACAGCGTGAAATTTAACTTCATTTTTTATTGAGCTATTGAGAAATTAAACTTTCGATAGAGGAACGCATATCTGTAATTGCTTGCACTTGATAATCGCCACTTTCCTGTACTTGCGTCAAAGCATCACCGATAGCTTGCAATTTGTGTCGCAAACCTTCCAAGGAATCCTGTATCGGCTGGAGTGTTTCTTCATAAAGATTAACTCTAGCCCACAGTTGAGCATTTGCAGTTTGCAACGCAGATAAATTTTCTTCCATCGCTTGCAATGTTTGACGCTTGGTATCGCGTTCTTCAGTTTTCGCTGTAATCGTCTCCTGCGCTTGCTGAATACCATCACGCATTTGCTCTATTTCAGCTTCTAACTTTTCGAGTTGTTCGGAATACTTTTGTCTTCCTTGCTCTATTTGCTCTACTATCGGACTTAAATCAACTTGGCTTTGTCCGCTGGCTTGTTTTTTTCGCTTAGAAAGCACAGTTTGATGAATTTCGAGCGATTCTTGACGCTCAACCAAACTACGACGCTGACCAACTAAAGTTTCGTTGAGCATCTGGTAGCTGTCTTTTTCATCTGTAAGTTCTTCTTCTATAGCACCACGTTCTTCTTCGGAAGCTGAATTAATCCTTTCTTGTAGTTCGTCTATTGTTTGCTGCTTATAGTTAAGTTCCTGCTCTTGTTCTTCAACAAAACTAGAATCAACTTTTAATTTTTCCTGCAAATCTTCAATTGTTTTTAGCAGTTCTTCTGTAGACATCGATTTCAAAGCTTCCGCATCAAAATCTAAAGTTAAATCATCTTCATTAGAACTATTAGAAGTTTGATTATTGCAAGAATCAAGCTGCTCTTGTAACTTTTGGTTTTGTTCCAACTGCTCTTGTAGCACCTGCATGAAATCTTGCTTGCTCTCAAGAGTTGCAGTATTGATTTTTAGTTCTGCTGTTTGTTCGTGCAGCGAACTTTCAATTTGCTCGAAATCAGAATTAGCTTCTTGAAGTTCCCCAGACAAACCCTCTAATTGAGCTTGCTGCTCGTTCGCTTCGGCTTTTTGCTTTTCTAGCTGTTCCCAATGGGGATTAAGAATAGCTTGTTGATTCTCAACCATCTCAAATGCATTATCAAGATGCTCGCGAACGCTCGAAGGTTGAGCAATATTATTAGATAGTTTTTCTAATAAATCGCTAATTACCTTAGCTTGTTCTTCATCTAAAACCGCTCCCGGCTGAACTTCCGACTGGAATTCTTCTAAGCGACGCTGTTCGCCGCGCAATTGCTCCCAAGCCCCTTCAAGCTCTTCACGACTGCGGTTGATTTCTTCTTGTAAGCCTTCAATTTCTTGACGGGAGCTTTCAACTTCTTGACGGGAGCTTTCAACTTCCTGAATTTTCGCGTCTATATGTTGCGCTTCTTCTTGGATTTGTCGTGCTTCTTCTTCCCGTGCTTCCAACTCCATTTCACGACGGCTGATTTCCTGTCCTTGGAATGTCAGCGATTCTTTCCACTGGTCTATTTCTTCCTCTTTGAGTTTAAACTTTTCCAATTGACGAGAAAAATTCTGTAAAATAGTTACCAATGGACGACCAGCTTCTTGCAGTCGCTGCACCTGACGAGTTGCGTTCAGTTCAGCTAATACAAGCGCTCCATCGTTTAACTTACTGGCTTCGTCAGCAGCAATCACTTCTTCTGGTACCGTATTCCAACTCTGGTCATTTTTTTGACAAGCCAGCAGTTTTAGTTCGGTTTTGGCTCCACTACCTAGTAAGCCACCCTTTTGTTTTTGTACTTCAGCTAAATACAGCACACCGCAAACCCTTATTGATGTACTTGAATAAGTGTTAATTTATACGATAGATGTAAGCAATAATTTGCCCTATTTCACCTTAAATCAGCTTTTAGAAAATAAGTGAAAATTTCATATGCGCCCTGAATAATCGCATAGTGTTATTTATAATAGATTTCCATCGCGTCTCTACATTCTGGACTTACAAAGCTGGGGATGGCTACCGTATTATTACCAACACTTTTCATAATTTTTAAGGAGTAGCGAGTAGCAAGTAGCAAGTAGCAAGTAGCGAATAGCAAGTAGCGAGTAGCAAGTAGCGAGTAGCGAGTAGCGAACTTGAGTATCTGTATTAATTTTTATTTTACAAACATCTTACTTCTGACCCATCACCCATTACCAATTACCAATTACCAATTACCAATTACCCACTCCCTGCTGAAAAATTAAAAAATAATAAATCGCTAAAAGTCTTGTCCTGAATAGATTTATGTTGTCCCGAGGTGAATTTTGAATTAATTATTTTATGGCGAAGTGTTAACTGTTGCAAAACTTGGGCACAATGAACAAAGAATGTAAACTAGACAACAAGGAGTGCCGAATTGCTAAATGCAGGGAAATTTAAGTGAAATTGATGTACGCAGTATCCTGCAATTAATTGAGTTGGGGCAGCGAACGGGGTTATTGTTTGTTGAAGCTTACACTGAGGAATCATTAACCCGGACTTGGTTTGTTTTTTTTCTTAAAGGTCAAATAGTTTACTCTCAAGAAGCTAATAGCAATGTATTTCGTCTTCGAGATTATTTGCGGTATTACCGAATTAACTTGCAAGGAGAAGAAACACCTCCAAATCCGGATTCTGATAAATCGTTTTCTGCACCGGAGTATGGCTATTTATGGAGACTTTTAGAGCAAGATATTATTAATCCTACTCAGGCTCGTAGTATCATTCATGGTTTAGTGCATGAAACTCTTTTTGATTTATTGAGTTTACGTGAAGGCAATTTTATTTTTGAGTTGGATAAACCCCTAACTCCTCAATTGACTAGTTTAGAAATTGCTCCTCTAGTCAATAAAGTTTTCAAGCAGGTGCAAGAGTGGAAACTGCTGTATCCCTATATTCAGTCTCCAGACCAATGTCCAGTATTAACTAATGTTGAGCGTTTGCGTTCTTCCTTGGCTTCTTCTACGGTAGAAAAATTACAGCATTGGGCCGATGGTAAAACTTCTTTGCGCCAGCTGGCTCGTTTTCTTAATCGAGATGTTTTGACACTGGCGAAAGCTATATATCCATACGTACAGCAGGGTTTGATACATATAGTAGCGAGTAATACGGCTTCATCAACTCAGAATAATTCGAGCATGCAGCATTCGGAGGAAAACCCATCAATAAAAGCCATAGTGTGTATTGATGATGCAGCGGCTATTTGCGAAACGGTGCAGTCTATTTTGCAACCGCAAGGCTATAATGCAATCGCTTTTACTAATCCCTTGGAGGCACTCAATCGAGTTTTTCAACTCCAACCACATTTAATTTTATGCGATATTGTGATGCCAGATTTAGATGGCTATCAACTTTGTGCAATGTTACGACACTCCAGCGCATTCCGGCTCGTACCGATTATTATGCTTAGTGCTAAAAGTAGCTATATCGATAGAGCTAGGGCGAATATGGTTGGGGCTACGGATTATTTAACAAAGCCTTTTGAGTCAACTGAATTACTGCTGCTAATCAAAAAATATCTGAATAAATGCGAGGGTCAAAAGTCAATAAATAGAAAGCAGTACTTGTTGATTTAAGCAAATATAGGGTAAAAAATATTATCACGAACTGGAATTTAAGCCAATTATCAAAATACACTTGTAAATCTGTGAATAAATAGTTTTTTTATACAACATGATTCGGGGAGATTAGGGAATGTTCCGCTACATAGGGGACATCTACATCGGGAGGTAATGAGATATTTATGAGTACAGTTCTGATTGTGGAAGATTCGATAGCGCAAAGGGAAATGATTACAGACCTCCTGAAAGCAAGTGGCTTGTCGGTCACTCACGCTTCGGATGGACTGGAGGCACTACAGACAATTCAAAGTATTTGTCCCGATTTAGTGGTCTTAGATATTGTCATGCCCCGAATGAATGGTTATGAAGTTTGCCGTCGGCTCAAGTCCGACCCAAAAACTCAAAATGTACCGGTAGTGATGTGTTCTTCCAAAGGGGAAGAATTTGACCGCTACTGGGGAATGAAGCAAGGGGCGGATGCTTATATCGCCAAACCGTTTCAGCCAACTGAATTGGTCGGAACAGTCAAACAACTGCTGCGAGGATAAGGATGATTTGGGTATGGATAGCAAACCGGACTTTTTAGGAAGTAGTCCACAAGATGAGTTCCGTCCGGAATTGGAAGTAGAAAGTAAGGACGGTGAATTACATTTAAGATTTTTCATTCCTTCGCATCAGGAGTTTGCACTTCCGGCAACTGGCATTAAGGAGGTAATTGAATTAAGTCCCGATAGAATTACCCCGATTCCTAATGCTTCTCCCTTGCTTTTGGGTACCCTAAACCTACGCGGACGAGTAATTTGGGTAGCCGACTTAGGTCAGTTCCTTGGAGACACAACTCCATTGAATACGGATAGAGCAGAAATCTCAGTAATCGCAATTGAAGAACAAGACACGATTGTGGGCTTAGCAGTTGAAGAAATCGGGGGTATGGACTGGCTTGATGTACAGCATCTAAGTGCGCCTACCAACGTACCGGATACTATGACTCCTTTTTTAAAGGGTGAGTGGTCAACAGATGCCGACGTGGAGCGGTGTTTAAGACTACTCGACCAGATGGCAATTTTACGGAGTGCCCGGTGGGCTGGATAACCGAAGGGAGGCAACAAATGGCACCAAGTATAGATTACGCTCAAATGTATCAACAGGCTTATAAAGCCTACGTTAATCAAGAATATCAAGAAGCTGCAACTCTTATTGACCAGGTAGTGCAGCATTTGACTCAAGACCCTAATGCTTTTTTATTAAAGGGTCACATATATTATGTTTTACAAAAGTATGATGTAGCTAAAGTTGCTTATAACAAAGTTTTAACTGTAACTGAAGACGAAGAACTACTTAATTTTGCTCGTAATGGTCTAGAAAATATCAGTCATTATCAAGTTGAATCTGCGGATGCTCAAGTAAAAAATGATGATGGCAGCAAGAATGGGCAAGATATAAAAGACATTAATCTATCATCGGATTCTTCTTTAGAGGAAATACCTTCTGCTGATTCTGCTGAAAATTTCTTTGATTTGAGTGCTGGCAACGATTCGGATAATAATAGTTTTGATTTTTCTTCAGAGAATAATTCCGACCCAGAAGAAGTTACAGGTTTATTGAATGAATCAGCTTCAAAGAGTCCCTTTGATATCGGTTCCGATAGCCAGATATTTAATGCCATACCTAATATTGAACAGGAGAGTTTGAATCCGGATAATCCTTTTGCTCAAGGTGATGCAGAAAATACGGATATTAATCAAGATGAAGGGGCCTCAAAACCCGAACTAGAATTACCTTCTTTTTGGCAGCAAGATATCTCGGACAGTAATTCAAAACAGTCAGCGGAAGAATCATCGTCTTTCGGTGAAGAATACTCTCCTTTTTCTAATTCAGAAGTTGATAATAATCCTAAATCAAGTGCATTTGCACAAACGGAGTTACCACCTAGCAACAGTTTGCAAGAGGAAGATTTATTTTTTGAGGATAATCCAGCAGAAGATAGCGAAAGCTTTAGTTTGCCAAGTAATTTTTTTAGCGATGATTTTTCAGTAGATGATAGTCAAGCAAAAAGCTTTTCATTAGAAGCAAGGGATTTAGGAAATATCCCCGATAGCTTTTCTGAAGTATCTTCCCCTAAAGATGATTTTTCTCAACTAGAGTCTTCACAATTTTCCGAAGAATCTTCAGTATCTCAACCAAATAAGCCAAACGAAGACAGTTTTGACTTAGATGCGTTTGAAGAGGTGTTTGGGGCTGAAGATTTCGTTCATAATAGTGAAGATACACAGAGTATTGCTAAAGCCGCTGATGGTAATAGTAGCACTAACACTAGTGCTAATGGTAATAAAAGCAACATTGAGTATCTAGATGACTTTGATGAATTTGATGATTTAGGAAATATTTCCGCGTTTGATTTATCTAGTGGAAGTCCGGCATTTTCGGAAATGATGCCCAATTCAGGCTCATTACGAACTAACGGTAGTTTAAGCGGAGAGTATACAGAAAGTTCTCCCCCTAGCGAAATTAGTACGGGTATTTCCAATGATGAATTAGGAGTAGGAGATAGTATTGATGATATAGATGGTGATGCTCCCCTAGAAGAAAGGGATGCAGAACTCTTCAGTATTACCAATTCTCAGGAAGCGGTTCCAGTTTTTATTGAGAATGATAATGATAAAGTTGAAGCCCAGGTAAATGTCGAACAAGGGGCTTTTGCAGCTTTAGAAAATGCTCCGTTGCAAACTAAACAATGGTTAACTGCTGGAATAGTAGGTGTTGCTTCATCTGTAGTAGTAGCAGTTGTTAGTTTTGGAGCAACCAGTCTATCCCCAGCCAATCAGCGGGAATCCATACGCAACACTGGTTGGATGATGGCTTTAGCTGCGGGAGTAACTGGTTTTGTGACTACTGGAGCAATGGGACACCTGACTCTTAAACAAGTTCGTCGCACCACGAAAGATTTAGAAAACCAGTTTAACTCGGTACGTAAGGGTAACTTGAGCGCTCAAGCCACAGTTTATTCTGAAGATGAATTCGGACAATTAGCTGCTGGCTTTAATGAAATGGCAAGGGTGATTTTTACAACAACCCATGAAGCTACACGTAAAGCTCAAGAACAAGAAGAAGCCAAAGAGAATTTACAGCGTCAGGTAATTCGTTTACTCGATGATGTGGAAGGAGCAGCCCGAGGAGATTTGACGGTACAGGCTGAAGTGACAGCAGACGTACTCGGAGCCGTAGCTGATGCTTTCAACTTAACGATTCAGAACCTCCGGGATATTGTCCAACAGGTAAAAGTAGCAGCAAGAGAAGTTACCAAGGGAGCGACAAATTCCGAAACTTTTGCCCGCGCTCTGTCAAGTGATGCTTTACGACAAGCCGAAGAATTAGCAGTCACCTTGAATTCCGTACAGGTAATGACTGATTCGATTCAAAGGGTAGCCGAAGCAGCCAGAGAAGCCGAAGCAGTAGCCCGCGATGCAAGTGAAATTGCTCTTAAAGGTGGGGAAGCGGTGGAAAATACTGTGGCAGGTATCTTAGAAATTAGAGAAACTGTTGCTGAGACAACTCGGAAAGTTAAGCGATTGGCAGAGTCTTCCCAAGAAATTTCCAAAATTGTCGCTTTGATTTCTCAGATTGCTTCGAGAACTAACTTGTTAGCTCTTAATGCCAGTATTGAAGCTGCTCGTGCGGGAGAATCAGGACGGGGATTTGCCATTGTAGCCGATGAAGTACGTCAGCTAGCTGATAAATCTGCCAAATCTTTGAAGGAAATCGAACAAATCGTAATGCAAATTCAGAGCGAAACCGGCTCTGTAATGACTGCAATGGAAGAAGGTACGCAACAGGTTATCAAAGGTACGAAATTAGCTGAAGAAGCAAAACGTTCCTTGGAAAACATTATTCAAGTTGCGAATCGTATCGATATACTTGTGCGTTCTATTACTACAGATACTGTGGAACAAACGGAAACATCCCGTGCTGTTGCTCATGTAATGCAGTCCGTGGAATTAACCGCACAAGAAACTTCCCAGGAAGCACAGCGAGTATCTGGAGCCTTGCAGCACTTAGTGGGAGTATCCCGCGATTTGATTTCCTCAGTGGAACGCTTCCGAGTGGAAACTGCTGAATCAAGATGATTTTGGATTTTAGATTTTAGATTTTAGATTATACAAGAAATTTAGCTATCAACTATCAAATCTAAGAATCAAGAAATAGTCCAAAATCTGGTGTATTAATAATTGTTCTTTCGCTTTTAGTAGAGAGCAATCCAAAATCCAAAATCCAAAATCTAAAATCGAATTAACTCATAAATCATAGAGACGGACGATTATGCTACCGGAACAACAACAGCGCATCTTAGGATACTTTATTGAAGAAGCAACAGACCATCTCAACACTATCGAACAGGGATTGTTAAATCTTCAAAGTACTCTTAATGACCCGGATTTGATTAATGAGGTTTTCCGGGCCGCTCACTCTATTAAGGGAGGAGCAGCTATGCTTGGTCTGAGTAGCATTCAACGTACCTCTCACCGTCTTGAAGACTGCTTCAAAGTTCTTAAAGACAATCCAGTTAAAATTGACCAAAAGCTAGAATCTTTATTTCTTGGGGTTTCCGATACGCTTAAAGCGCTATTAGAACATTTAAGCGGGCCATTTGGTTTGACCGAGGAGACCGCAGAAACTTTAATGTCTGAAGCAGAACCAGTGTTTGGTTGGCTTAACGAACATTTAGATCGGCTTGTCAAAAAGTCTCCTGGTGAAAGTGGGGTTGCTGAAAGTACTAATAGTAAACCAGCGCAAGCAAAGGTAGAAAAGGCTGCTGCTTCTGGAGATAAAAACAATACTCAACTACAAGCAGAAGTCTTGAATAAGCTGCGGCAGATTTTGCAGTTGTTCAAGCAGCCAGCAACACCAGAAAATAGGAAAAGTCTACAGGAATGTACTGATTATTTAGCAGAACTAGGAGATAATCGGAATCTCAGCAGCTGGAGTAATTTGTGTCGTTCGGCTACAAGCGCTATTGGAAATGAAGAAAATACTTATTTGACTTTAGCTAAGATTGTTATTACCGAAATTAAGCAAGCTTTAGAATTAGTTTTAGCGTCGAAAGAAAGTGAAATTGCCATTAGCGAGCAATTGAATAGTTTATTACCAACCGCAGAAATTGAGTTATTAGAACTAGATGATTTACAGCTTGATGAAGTTGATGAATCTGAAGAACTTGATGCGGAATTATTTATAGAGTCAACACCCAACGATTATCAAGAAGCTGCTGCTGCTGAGGCTTTATTTTTAACGGATATAGATGAAAATATTGCTCCAGAAATTCCGAGCGTTGAAGCAGAAAATAATATTTCAAGTTTGTTTGAGCTATCCGAAAATATTGACGATAATGTTGACCGCGATGCAGCAACAATAATTCACGATTTGGATGTTCATGGGCCCGAAGTTGGAGTCGCTGAGTTAAATACTCTTGCTGATTTATTTGAAGGTGAGTCTCCCGAACTTGATGAAAGTTGGCAGCAAGAAGAAATTATTGATTCACAAGCTAGTAAAGTAGAAAAAGGTGATGTAGAAGCCAATATTGAAAAATCTAAAAATACTGATAGCGAATTTGCAGATTTCCTTGTATTTGAAGAGGATAGTAATAAGGATAATCCGACAGCTGCAAAGGAAGAAATGACAATAATGCAGTTGTTTGGCGAAGATTTTGTAGAAGAAGATTTAGACAATTTAAAAGATACTGCAAGCAAACAAATCAATAATTCACAGAAAGTTAGTGATGAAGAAGAAATTAATGACTTACTAGAACTTGGTTTAGATCAAGACAATGATAATTCCAGTGATGTTGAATTAGATTCGCTTTTTGAAACTGTTTCTAGCAGCGATGAGTCGGATAATTTGGATAATCATATAGATAGTTTTGAAGATTTAAATCAGACGGGTAGTTTTGAGAATTTATTTGGTGAATCTCTTGAGGAGACGACAGAAGAAAATGCAGAGCAGCAGAAAGAATTTGATTTATCAGACCTTGGTGATGTCGGGCTAGATACATTATTTGGTGATTTTAAAAATCTTAAATCAGATGAAGGTGATGGCGATTTATTTGACGATTCTTCTGATTCAGTATTAGATGATTCTGCTAATATCTGGGAAAAAACGCAAATTATTCCCCATGAGGATGTTGCTAAAGTATTAGAGGAAAATTTAATTGAAGCGACTAGTTCTAAAGATATTTTTGCTGAAGATGAGTCCTCTGAAGCTGAACCTGCAAATCTTGAACTAGGAGATATAGATACTAATAATTTGGCTCTGGATACGCAGATTGATTCAATTTTCTCTGCGGATGCTGTAGATAATTTATTGGAATCAGCCCTAACTGCTAATGAAGACGTTTTTGATAATACGAATGATAGCTCGTTATTTTCTTCTGAACTAGACAATTATCAGCAATCTAAGGTAGAAGAAGATTTATTTGCAATTTCACCACCAGCAGATAATTTACTCGAACCAACTACTGAATATTCTCAAAATCAAAGTAAAGAAAAGTCTGTAGAATCAGATTTATTTGCAATTTCTCCACCAGCAGATAATTTACTCGAACCAACTACTGAAGATTATCAAAATCAAGTTGAAGAAAAGTCTGTAGAAAACGATTTATTTGCAATTTCTCCACCAGCAGATAATTTACTCGAACCAACTACTGAAGATTCTCAAAATCAAGTTGAAGAAAAGTCTGTAGAAAACGATTTATTTGCAATTTCTCCACCAGCAGATAATTTACTCGAACCAACTACTGAAAATTCTCAAAACCAAGTTGAAGAAAAGTCTGTAGAATCAGATTTATTTGCAATTTCTCCACCAGCAGATAATTTACTCGAACCAACTACTGAAGATTCCCAAAATCAAAGTAAAGAAAAGTCTATAGAAAACGATTTATTTGCGATTTCTCCACCAGCAGATAATTTACTCGAACCAACTACTGAAGATTCCCAAATTGAAACTCCCGATAATATTCTTGAACAAGAATCTTTAAATATCGATTTAACTGATTCTTTACAATCCCTACAATCTACTGAGTTAGAACTCACAGAACAAGTAAACGCAAATAGTAGCGATTTATCGGAAAATTTAGAAGATATAACAACTAATTCTCAAGCACAACTAATTGATGATTTGTTTGCTCAAGATATTCCTTTAGAGGATGAGATTTCTTTACAAGCAACATCAGAAAAAGAAGAAATTACATTTTTACCTTTTGTTTCTGGCCAAAAAGAAAACGTAGTAGAAGCACAAGCAGAAGAAAATGTACTAGAGAAAGAATCTGAAGAAGTAGTAGATGATTTTTCTCAATTAGAATCTTTACTAGGACAAGAACTTCTCCCAACTGAAGAAAATAATGATTTCATTGGAGATGACGAATTTGCAGCTTTAGAAAATTTACTTGTTGTCGATAACGATAATTCCGAAGAAACAGCAACCGATACACAAGAAACAGAAAATACACCACCCGAGCCAAGTATAGGTGATGAATTTGGCGATTTAGAAAAACTTTTAGAACAAGCAAATACATCCGTACCTCGTAAAAATACAGTTGCAAAAACATCTCCAAAAACTACTCGTAGCGCCAAAGGTGAACAACTAATGAGGGTTCCAGTGAAACATCTGGATAACTTAAGTAACTTAGTCGGGGAATTAGTGGTAAATCGTAATACCTTGGAGCAAGACCAAGAACGCATGCGACAATCCCTTGATAACCTGCTTCATCAAATACAAAATCTTTCCGATGTGGGTGCGAGGATGCAAGAACTCTACGAGCGTTCGTTGCTCGAAGCATCTTTGTTAGCCAGTCGTAAAGATAGCGGTTTTAATTCTAGTTTCGGTTCCAATTCTAACTCTGATAGTGACATGGGTTTCAGCGAATTAGAAATGGATAGGTTTACTCCTTTTCATACCCTGTCCCAAGAAATGATTGAATTGATTGTACGGGTACGAGAATCAGCAAGCGATATTGATTTTGTCGTTGAAGAAAACGAGCGAGTTGCACGTCAATTCCGTCAGGTGACTTCACAGCTACAAGAAGGTATCACACGGTCAAGAATGGAAGCTTTTTCTCAGGTAACAACTCGTTTGGAACGGGGTGTCCGGGATAACTCGATTAAATGCGGTAAGCAAATTAATTTGATTATTGAAGGTCAGGATACTTTAATCGATAAAATGATTCTTCAGCATCTAACTGACCCGTTGAATCATATTCTCAATAATGCCATTGCTCACGGTATTGAAACCCCTGAAGAAAGAGAGTCAAAAGCTAAACCTCCCCAAGGAACCATTAGAATCCGTGCTTTCCATCAAGGTAATCAAACTGTTATTTCTGTAAGCGATGACGGTGCTGGTATTGATGCTGAAAAAGTTAAGAAAAAAGCTGTCAAAGTCGGTTTAATTACCAAAGAAGAAGCAAACATGATGTCTCGGATGGAAGTCTACGAGTTGCTATTTCATTCGGGTTTTAGTACTAAAGATGAAGCCGACCAACTAGCAGGACGTGGTGTCGGAATGGATGTAGTTCGCACTTCTATCAGTGAAATTAGAGGAACTATTAACACCGATTCTAGTTTGGGTAAGGGGACTACATTTACTATTCGTTTACCGCTGACTTTGAGTATTTGTAAAGCTTTATGTTGCGTATCGGATAAAGCCAGAATTGCCTTTTCTATGGATGGTGTAGAAGATACTCTGGATATGTCAGTAAAAGAGATTCAGGAAAGTAAAGATGGTAAAAAGTATATATTCTGGCGCGATACAAAACTACCGTTCCGTCCTCTACAAGAATTATTAACCTTTAACCGTTTACTGAGTCGCGGTAACGTTTACGGGGGTAACAGAGATGATGATATGGTATCGGTAATTATAGTACGTTCGGCGAATACTATGATTGCGCTACAAATTGACCAGGTTCTCAGCGAACAAGAAATCGTAATTAAACAATTTGAAGGTCCTGCACCAAAGCCAATAGGTGTAGCAGGTGCTACCGTGCTTGGTGATGGTCGAATTATGCCGATTGTTGACGTATTAGAATTAATAGATATCTTTGAGGGACGTACATCCAGACAAAGTAGCGTTAGCCTTTGGGACCAAAAAGATACAGCTACACCCGTAGAACCTGCTGAAGCGAAGATTGACCCCACGGTACTCATTGTGGATGACTCAATTACAGTCCGCGAGCTACTTTCTCTCACCTTTAGTAAAGCAGGTTATCGCGTCGAACAAGCCCGCGACGGACAAGAAGCATGGGATAAATTGCGTTCCGGTTTACCTTGCGATATAGTTTTCTGTGACATCGAAATGCCTCGTTGTGATGGCTTAGAATTGCTATCGCGAATCCAGAAGGACGATGACTTGAATAATTTACCAATCGCAATGTTGACATCTCGTGGAGCCGATAAACACAGACAAATGGCAATTCAACTAGGAGCAAGCGGTTATTTCACCAAGCCTTATTTAGAAGAAGCCTTACTAGAAGCTGCTGTTAGAATGCTTAAGGGTGAAAAATTAGTTGCTAGTAGTTAGGAGTAATAAGTAATGAGTCATGAGTAATAAGTAATGAGTGATAAGTAATGAGTAATGAGTAATGAGTAAGGAGTAATGAGTAATAAGTAATGAGTAATGAGTAATAAGTAATAAGTAATGAGTGATGAGTAAGGAGGAAGATATTTAATAATTACCAATTACCAATTACCAACTTCTAATCATGAATAAAAAAATTTATCTAGCTAATCCTTATGGATTTTCCCAACAACAGAAAGAACTACTTCTTCCTCCTATTATTAATAAGCTAAAGTCTTTAGGAGCGGAAGTTTGGGAACCATTTGAACGCAATAATCAATTGGATTTTTCAAAACCAGGTTGGGCTTATAAAATAGCTAGAGCAGATTTGGATGATGTTAAAAACTGTGATGGTATATTCGCTATTGTTAACGGTACACCCCCGGATGAAGGGGTAATGATTGAGTTAGGTATTGCAATGGCACTTGATAAAGCTATTTTTCTATTTAGAGACGACTTTCGTAAATGTACCGATAGTGAATTTTATCCCCTCAACCTGATGCTCTTTGCTGGATTACCAGAAGTCGGTTGGGAAAATTATTTTTACACTTCGGTAGCAGAAATTGATTCCCAAGACAAAGCTTTATCTAAATGGTTATCTGAGAATTAAACTTTCAATATTTCGTTTTTCTCTACTGCTTTCTTTTTAGATAAATAACTAAATTACTCAGTTCCTGTTGTAAAACCTTGAGAAAGCTTGATATTTTTGACCAAAACAATCCTTTGCTCTGGATTTTTAGCCCAAAGATAAAACTCTGTGAAAACTGATTCTTCCGGTAGTGAAATGGAAATTCGTAAAGATTCCAAGCTGTCGTTATAGTTAGTGGCTTGTCTGCTCTAGTTAATTTAAAAGGTAACCCATGAAAGTCACAACCATTTAAAAATAAACTTATTGTTTCATCTGAATTTATAACTTTAACCTTAACCTGAAATACTAGCAAGCATTCTGCTGGGTTGAATTCGGGATATTCAAATACAAGTAATTTATTTTCTTTAGTAGAATAAGACTCTACTTTCCAACAGTTTTCTTCAATCGTAATACCTTCATCTAAAACAACCCGAGTATTTAAAGGGTGAAAATCTTGAATTAACTGTAATGGTCTAGCAGATTCGGGAACTTCAAAAGGTTGTCCGATTGCATTCAAAATAAATTTAGTTTTACCTAATTTAACTTCTTTTTCAAAACTAGTTTTCAGTTCATCGAAGCAATCAAACATAATTCAATTCCATTTAACCAGAGAAAATACAATATCCTACTTCCTACTCAGCATTGATTAGATAAATTACGAAATTAGTAAAAATTCGACTCTTATGTATATCATTGAAAGACGTTATGAGCGATAACGTACTAAATCTGTGTGTTTGAAATTCAACGCAACTTCTGAATGGACAAACTGTTTAAGCCTTTACCTAAATTTTTAGTTATCTTCTTGACAACTGTTCTTGCTTGCACTTTTTTGTACCATGTAACAGTACCTTCTTCCCAAAAAAACATGAGTGCTGAAGTAAAACTGAACTATCCAGATAGTCGCAAAGGTCAACAAGTTGATAATTACCACGGTATTGAAGTTGCAGACCCTTACCGTTGGCTAGAAAATCCCGATTCTGAAGAAACCATTGCTTGGGTAAAAGCACAAAATAAAATTACTTTTAATTATTTAAAGCAAATCCCAGCTAGAGACGATATCAAAAAACGGTTAACAAAGTTATGGGATTACGAAAAATATGGCATCCCTTTTCGAGAGGGGAATCGCTATTTTTATTTTAAAAATAATGGTTTACAAAATCAAAGCGTTTTATATACTCTAAAAAATCTTGACGATAAACCAGAAGTTTTATTAGACCCAAATAAACTTTCTGAAGACGGTACAGTTGCGCTTTCGGGTACATCTATCAGCGATGATGGAAAATATTTAGCTTATGGTATATCAATTGCTGGTTCTGATTGGCAAGAATGGAAAGTCAGAAATATTGAAACGGGTGAAGATTTAAAAGACCATTTGAAATGGATTAAATTTTCTGGTGCTTCTTGGACAAACGATAGCAAAGGATTTTTCTACAGTCGCTACGATGAACCAAACGAACAAACCAAATTAGAAGACGTTAATTACTATCAGAAGCTTTATTATCATCAGTTAGGTCAGCCTCAATCTGAAGATACTTTAATTTACGAACGTTCTGATGAAAAAGAATGGGGCTTTAATGGTAATGTTACCGAAGATGGACGTTATTTAATTATTTCAGTTTGGCTGGGAACCGATTCTAAAAACTTAGTTTTTTATAAGGATTTAACGAATTCATCCAGTGAAGTTGTTGAATTGATAAGCGAATTTGAATCATCTTACAGCTTTATTGATAATGATGGCAAGATATTCTATTTTCAAACAGATTTGAATGCACCCCGTGGAAAAGTTATTGCTATTAATATTGAAAATCCACAACAAGAAAATTGGCAAGAAATTATTCCTCAAACTCAAGAAACATTAGAAAGCGTCGGTACAATTAACAATCAATTTGTTGCCGAATATCTTAAAGATGCTCGCAGCCAAATTAAAATTTATGACTTTAAAGGTGCATTTGTCCGAGAAGTTGAATTACCTGGTATTGGCTCCGTAGGTGGTTTTAATGGCAAGAACTCTGACACCGACACTTTTTATGTTTTTACCAGCTTCACTACACCAGGAACCATTTATCGTTACGATATGGTAACCGATAAAAGCACCGTTTTTCGAGAACCAAAAGTAGATTTTAATGCCGATAATTACGAAACCAAACAAATTTTTTACAAAAGCAAAGACGGTACTCAAGTACCGATGTTTATTGTCCATAAAAAAGGAATTAAACTAGATGGAAATAATCCCACATATCTTTATGCTTATGGCGGTTTTAACTTTTCTCTAACACCTAGTTTCTCAGTCAGTAGCTTGATATGGATGGAAATGGGTGGAGTTTACGTCGTAGCTAATATACGTGGTGGTGGTGAATATGGTGAAGAATGGCATCAAGCAGGAATGAAAGACAAAAAACAAAACGTCTTTGATGACTTTATCGCAGCCGCAGAATGGTTGATAGATAATGGTTATACGAAGTCTGAGAAATTGGCGATCGCCGGAGGTAGTAATGGAGGATTGCTAGTCGGAGCCTGCATGACACAGCGTCCAGATTTATTCGGTGCAGCATTACCAGCAGTAGGGGTAATGGATATGTTGCGCTTCCATAAATTTACCATCGGTTGGGCTTGGGTTCCTGAATACGGCTCCTCAGAAAACCCCGAAGAATTCAAAACTCTTTACGCTTATTCACCCCTACACAACTTAAAACCAGGTACAGCTTATCCAGCCACCTTAATTACTACAGCAGACCACGACGATAGAGTAGTACCCGCTCATAGTTTCAAATTTGCAGCAGCATTGCAAGCAGCACACGATGGAGAAGCACCAGTATTAATAAGAATTGAAACAAAAGCTGGACATGGAGCCGGGAAACCTACTGCGAAAATTATTGAAGAGGTTGCTGATAAATGGGCGTTTTTAGTGAAAAATTTGGGAGTTGAAAATATCGGTTTGTAGTAAGGAATTTATTCCTTATTATTTAATGTATGTAGGGTTTAGGGTGCGTTATGGATATTTGTCCTAACGCATCGTTATTTAGTCCCAAGGGTCTGTATCAAGGTTTATTTCAAGCGATACTTCCTGGTTTTCTATTGGTTTCCAATTATTGAGTAATTCTCGAATAGCTGTTAATTCATTAAGATATTGATTTACTTCCATTCTTTGACTTGTAAGAGTAGCAACAATATCATCAGCAATTAATTCCTGTTCTGCTCTTTGCTTAAGTAAGCTGTCAAATTCAAATTGAAACCTATTGATGTAATCATTAATTTGACTTTCAGCATTTTGAAAATCAGCCGATACCAGTTTTTGAATAACTCGCTGAAGTAATTGTTTGTTTCTCTGTATTTGTTCGTCTATTTTTTCATGAAATGCTTGAGAAATAAGCCGTAAATCTATTTGATATTCTTGATAAGGAATATCTACTTCGTAGCTTTCGTTAGAGTCACAACAACCTTTTTTTGTCCTTGTTTCCTTTTTAGTTCTATCAAATATCTGTTGCTGCTTTTTAATTTGAGTATCAAGTCCTGAAAATTCAAAATCGGGGAACTGAATCGAATTAGTACCTATTTCTACCTGTAAACTCTTTCCTAGATATTGTGAAAGTTCATCAGATATAGCTTGAATATCTTTTTGAATTCTTTGAACTAAGTTTTGACGAATAGTTTTTCCTTCTCTAATTAGTTTATCTTGAGTATTTAACCAAAAATCTTGAATGATGGGAGAACAGTATTCATTGATAGTTTGACAAATTTTATCTAAATCTTCGCTATTTTTGAATCTAAGTTTATAAGGGTCAGTATTTTGATAAATTAAAGAACTAATACTATATCTTATTAAATGAAATAAGTTTTGATTTTTAGGATACCAATTAGATTCATATTGGTTGTTTGCTACTTCATCAATTACTTCTTCGATACGATTTTTAGCATCTTTCACAAATTCGTCAACTCCTTGACTGAAATTATTTATTAATATTTTCTTTTGTTCTTCAATAGCTATTTTTACATTTGCAACCTTTTTTTTTGCAGAATCAGAACGTTGTATATATTCCTCAATTTGTTGTTGAAGCTGCTCAAAGCTTATTTCCCAACCTTGAATTTCAGTCATTAATGTTTCATCAATGGCTTGAACATTCTTATCAAGTTTAGCCAAGACATCACTTAATAAATTCCATCCAGAATTTTGAACTATATTTTGAATAACAGCATTTTCTACAGTTAAAATACCGCTATCTTGTAAAGCTTGAGGAGCAATATGATTTAATTTTGGTACTGTAATATCACCGTCTTCATCTTCTTCCATATATCTACCAAGAAAAAAGTTTTTAAAATCAGCTTTATTTTCTTTGGTCGCTCTTTCATTTATTATCAACCTTGATAGCAAACCTTGTGATGCACTTACTGGATAAATAATAGGTTCTGGTATTCCAAAACTAATTAGATATTTACGTAAATCCTTGATAACATCTGGTATATCTCTATCTTTTACTGATTTTCTGTCTACCTTATTTAAAATGAAATAAATTTTCCCCCTATCTTGTTTTAATAGCTCGCTGCGTTGTTCTATCAAATCTTTAAGCAACTCAGAATTAGTATTATCTTTAAATGATGTGTAATCCAAGATAAATAAAATTGCATCACAAGTTCGGAGTGCTTCTAAAGCTGTTTGTTTTAAAGCTGTGGTATTAAAACTTTCTGATTCCCATTCATTCGGACCGGGAGTATCAATTAATCTAAAACCAGCTAAAGATGGAATTTTACTTATAGCTTCAATAGGATATTCTAATTCAAAGCGGATAGTATTTTCAGGATTATTTGTTTCTCTAATTTTGCGAGTACGTTCTAAAAAAGCTTGTCTAATTTTTTCAGCTTCACCTTCTACTAAAACAATTGATTTTCTTTTTCCTTCTTGATATTCCAATAATCTAGGAATTTGTTCCGCATCTATTGGACAAATATCTGTACGACAAACAGTACAAGCTTCTGATTCGCTGGCTAAAACATCTGCACCAATTAAAGCATTCAAAAAAGTACTTTTACCTGCTTTCATTGCAGCAATTACAGCAACTTGGTAATTCTGCTCTTTTAAAGCTGTCAGCGCTTTATTAATATCTTCTTCAACACTTTGTAATCCTGGAGTATTATCCCCTTCACTATGTCTTCCACTACGAAGTTCTAATAAATAGTTTAAAAGTCTGTTACCGGTATCTTGAAGTTGCTTATAAGTTTGCTCAAATTGTTGGGTTGACATATTGAGATGATGCTAAATGATAAAATTGCCAATGGCTATATGCAGCTACACAAGCGAAACCCACCGTAAGATGGGTTACTTTGTAGTTAATCAATCATCAATTTAAGCCAAACAGAAATATTAAACTTCAGTGTTTTTTCGGTTGTTAATAATCTGATTATTTTTTCATGAAAATGATTTTAATCTTTGTTTACAAGCAGCAATGTAATTACGTGCATAGTAATCGCTAGGAACTGAAATTAACTCTTCATTAACTTGATTAAGTACGTGATTTGTTAGCTCTACTGCTTGTACAAATTTTTTTAAAGCATTTTCTGTTGGTTCTCTATCAATTTCCCACATTAAGGAAATCAAATTCTGTTGCAATCTTACTGCTAAACGCAAACAATCTTTTTCTACTTCATCCAAAGCGTGTTGAAAAGTTAAGTCAATAATCTGTTGTTTACTTTTATCAGCTAATTCGTTATATCTCTTTTCTAAAGCTGCGTATTTATGACATAATTCATTGGCAACTGCTTTATGATGTTTGGCTGCTTGTCTATCGCTTTCACCAATAGCGTGGGTAACAAAAGTACCAGCAACTGCTCCGACAGCTGCACCAATAGCGCCGAAAATAAAGGGTATCATAATTTAAAGTTTTATATTTATGAAGTAGGAAAACGAAGTTGGGAATTACTAAGTAACGGACTATCTGCTGAAGTTAATCCTAAAGATTGAGCAATAGCTATGGATTCTTGATACCTTTTTACTGCTGCTTCAATACCGGGTTTAATTGGTCTATTTTTAATATTTTCATTAACAGCTTGTGCATCATCTATAAATTTTATTTTTTTTTCGTGTTCGTAAATTAATTCATTTTCAACTGCTTGTAAATGTTCTAATTCTTGCTGAGTTAAAGATTCATAATAAAATTTAACTTCCTGCTTATGATTTTCAAGAATATTGAAAAACTCGTAAATCATACCCGCAGTTCCCACGAAAGTTAAAGCTGGTACTGCTGCTGTAAGTGCGATCGCAATCGGTGGACAGGCTGCTGCAATAGTCGTGACGGTAAAAGCTGTTACACCCCCTACTGTACCCCCAATTACCGTATCTTTTACTGTTTCGATAGCGGCTTGTTGAGCGGAAATTTCACCTCTAACTACCCGTAGTGCATTGGTAAGTATGGAAAAAGGAACTGTAGTAGCTACACCAATAGCTGCTCCTGAAGGTGCTGCTTTAACTCCTGCTTTTAGCGCACCTGTAAGGTTATCAAAATGCCATTTAGCATTCAATCTCATTTGCTCTTGCCAAGTCATGGTCTTATCACTACGAGCAGTGTTTTGTTTAGCATCTTCCCATTTGATATTTTTGGGATGATTGGAACCACCTTTGCTATGAGGCTTTATATGACTTGCATGTTTATCAGATAGATATTCTTGAACATTACGACCTGCGGATCTACCGTCAATACCTGCTCGTTGAGATGTAGGTACTTTATTTAGCATTTCTTTAGCTTGGGGGATAGTTCTAGAAGCTTCACCAGAACGAATTCCACCTCTGTACATTTTTCGAGCCACGTTTGAAGGTAAATCTTTTATTTTGGCATGATGAATGTTGATATTGGCAAACGCATTAATAGCGGAATTACGCTCGTGATTTTTAGACATAAATTAAGAAAATACTAAAACTTGATAGGTATTTCCTTATTATTCCCTTAGAATTTATCTCCTATGAAGACCAAAATAAAATATAAATAGTAATTTTATCTATCACTAAATAATCAATACATTATTTTCATAAACTTGTGGTCAACTAAATTATGAGCTAAGGATTTCAAACTTGAGCAAGCTTTCAAAGACTTGAATATAAGCTTGAAATCAAACCCGCTTCGCTAGAAAAAATAAATCATTACATCCCCGACACCAATTGTAATGTTTGGAAATCTGAATCTGAATACGAACTCAAACCAAAACCCTAGCGCTAGAGAAATTCACCCATTACTCAACCAACATCAACAATAATTCTCGAAAATCTAAATTTGAATAAAAACTAAAAATAAAACCCTAGCGCTAGGGAAAAGCTGCAACTCTATTTCCACCACCACTGTCTTAATTTCTTCCCTACAACAACCCAGCCGACTCATACAACCGCTTCACCAAAGCCACAATTTTCTCCCCATACTGCAAATCTGCTTCCCATCTCCCCGATAAATCAGTCACCAACGGTGCTATTCCCCTGGTTACAAACCGAAATCTCGGGTCTACATTTTCCTGAGCTAAAGGTTCCAAACTAGCGTAAGCCTTCAAATGTTGAATATGAGCGCGAACTCCAACCCTAGCGCTAGGGAAAGTCGCAACTTCATTTCCACCACCAATAGTTGCTAATCCTGCAAAATTATTCTGCTGTGGTTCTATATCGTCACCAAAACGTAAAAAACCCGTTTCCAAACACATCTGACAAAAAGCAATATCGTGATTCACACCTTCAATCGCTGCTTCCTCGCGATAGAGTTTTGGAATATCTGGAAATTTAACTAAAGCGTCTTGATTGTTATCTCTTAAAAATATTTGTAACTGTACTTCCGAAGTCGTTCCCCGAGACATTATTTGAGTTATTTGACCGGGACAAATGACCAAATTAGAACGTAAAACTACAGTACGAGTTGCAGCATCCCAACCAATCGATACGTTAAATTCTCGCAATTCTATCGCTTTGACATAAACCACTCTGCGGTAGCTAATACGACGTACATTCTCAGCTTTTGATAAATCAATTCTTAATCTATCTACTAAATCGATGGGAATATAAGCATTACCATTAACTACTATTCCCTGCTCTGGATAATTTTGACCGTTAATTTTAATATTTACCGACGGATAAGTTGGCTGAGGAGCAGGAGTAGGAGTTTCAGCAGGAGCGGGAACCGAACCGGGGTCAATAGCACGTGCCCAAGCTGTGATTCCGTCGGCAATTCCCACAGCAAATTCCCGACGACGACTTTGTAATAGAGCGCGGTCATCCGGACTAGTCAAGAAAATTACCTGCATCAGTAACGAAGCAATAGCTACTTCCCGAGTAAACATCAATCGACCCATACCAGTAGAAGTATCCGGCTTCACACCCCGGCTATTTAACTGCGGTACCCGACGCAGCAGCCCCATCAGCAACATTTCGGCATTGCCTTTACGTACTTCGTTATTGGCAATATAGTAGACGCTAGCGCCGTTTACAGCCGGACTAGCAGCAGAATCCGCATGAATTTCCACAGCCACATCATTACGACGAGCGCGAGAATTAATCCATTGAATACTAGCTCTAGCGCTCAAAGAATCTGGAACCGAAAGAACTTCAAAACCACGTGCCCTTAATTCAGTTAAAATTAAATCCCGTAGGAAAATCATTTCCTTGGCTTCAGTCGTCCCCCCAGCAATAGAACCTGGGTCAATACCACCAGCTTCCTTACCTCCGTGTCCAGCCGAAATAAAAATACGTCCCATTATAAGTATTTCCTCTGAATAAAAGTTATCGTAAAAGATTGTTTACAACATTTTTGACCACCGCGACAAGCATATAATAATTATTTAAATGGAAATGTTTGATGTGGGGATTGGGAATTGGGCATGGGGCATGGGTAATTGCGAATTGATAATTGCCAATTGGATATTAAAAGCAAAAAAGGGAGCTTTTCGGCTCCCACTACAAATGTTTTTATAGTTATTAACTCCTAACTCTTAACTTACTACTTGCTACTCGCTACTTGCTACTTGCTACTAACCACTAACAACTAACTATGCAAATCCCGCGCTTGCACCAAGATACGATTGATGAAGTTAGACACCGTGCTGATATTGTTGATGTGATTTCGGAACGAGTTGTTTTAAAGAAGCGTGGTAAGGATTTTTTGGGCTTGTGTCCTTTCCATAATGAAAAAACTCCTAGTTTCAGTGTCAGTCCTAGTAAGCAGATGTATTACTGTTTTGGCTGTCAAGCTGGTGGGAATGCTTTCAAGTTTATGATGGAGTTGGATAAGCGTTCTTTTGCTGAAGTTGTGTTGGATTTAGCAAGACGCTATCAGGTTCCGGTACAAACTGTAGAACCGGAACAGCGACAGGAATTACAGCGTAAAATATCGGAACGCAATCAAGTATACGAAATTCTTGAGGTGGCTTCGCGTTTTTATCAATATGCTTTATGGCAGCCTTCGGGGGAGGCTGCGTTACTATATCTTCAGCAGCAGCGTCAGTTAAAACATGAAACTATCAAGGAGTTTCAATTAGGTTATGCGACCGTTGGTTGGGATATTTTGTATAGTTATTTGGTGGGAGATAAAGGTTATCCGGTTCAGTTATTAGAAAAAGCTGGTTTAATTAAACCTCGTTCTGAAGGTAGAGGTTATTATGATGCTTTTCGCAACCGGTTAATGATTCCCATTCATGATGTTACTGGAAAAGTAATTGGTTTCGGGGGGAGAACTTTAGGGGAAGATAAACCTAAGTATTTAAATTCACCGGAAACTGAAGTTTTTAGCAAAGGTAGAACTTTATTCGGATTGGATAAAGCGAAGGATGGTATTTCTCAATTTGACCAAGCTGTGGTGGTTGAGGGATATTTTGATGTCATAGCTCTTCATGCTGTTGGAATCAAAAATGTTGTAGCTTCTTTGGGTACTGCTTTGAGTATCGAACAAGTACGTTTGGCTATGCGTTACAGCGATTCCAAGGAGTTAATTCTCAATTTTGATGCTGATAAAGCTGGAACTATAGCGGCTGAAAGAGCAATTGGTGAAGTCGCGGACTTGGCTTATAAGGGTGAAGTTCAACTTAAGATATTAAATATTCCTGATGGTAAGGATGCTGATGAATATTTATTTAATAATAGTTCTGAAGATTATCAGCAGTTATTGAAAAAAGCACCTTTATGGTTGGATTGGCAAATCAACCAGATGACTAAAGATGCCGATTTGAGACAGGCTACAGATTTTCAGCAAGTCTGTCAGGAAATGGTTAAGTTATTAAAAAATATAGCTAATCCCGATACGCGAAATTATTATGTTTCTCATTGTGCGGAAATATTAAGTTTGGGAGATGCTCAACTTATCTCTTTACGAGCAGAAAATTTACTAACTCAAGTTTCTCCTCCTAGTAGCAAACAATGGGGAGGAAGTTATCAAAATAAAAATTATAAAAATCATAATTATAAAAATACATACTCCTCTTCAAACAGCTATAACAATTATCAAGAAGATAATTCTGTAACTGCTTTAAATCCGATTGTAAGCGCAGAACATAGCCTTTTAGAAGAAGCAGAAAGTTTATTATTATTAATTTATTTACATTCTTCTGAATACAGAAAATCAATTTATGATTCTTTAGAAGAAAGGGATTTACAATTTAGTTTATCTCACCATAGATTTTTATGGCAGCAAATTTTAGATGTTTCGGATAATAATGCATCTGTAGAATTAATTTCTAGTTTACAAGATAGATATTTAGAGTTTCCCGACCAAATGGAAATGATTTCCCATCTATTTTATTTAAACGAAACAGCCCAAAAACAAATAATTCGGACTCCCCAAGTGATTCTAAGAGCTACTTTGAGCATGGAAAGAGTACTTCGCGAAAAACGCTACCGTCATTTCCGCGAACTTTGGGAAAGAACCGACCCAGAAAAAGAATCACAACAATGGGAATCTTATTATCAAGCTTTTATGGCTGAAAAAAAACAACTGAGCGAACTAGATAAACAGCGATGTTTTAATGTCGGAGAATTTTAAGAGTTAGGAGTTAGGAATTAAGAGTTAAGAGTTAAAAATTTATTTGTAGGATGTGTTATGGCTGAAATAACTTTACTTAAAAACGAAAAATTAAGTATTGCCGTAACGCACCATTTAACTATGATAATAAATACATAATTCTCAAAAAGCTCAAATAAACCCGGTTTCTAGTCGTAAAAGCATTATTATTTCGCGATAAAATCTAAAAGAAACCGGGTTTCTGAAACTGTTGCAAAATTATAGGATGCGTTGCGCTTTGCGACAACACACCTTAAAAAATACGAACTTATTTAAGAACAAAATAAAGTATCGCGGGTATCTCTTCCGGTTGTAGGATTCGTTCCTTTTGCTAATTTACATAATTTGTCTTGTTCGTCAGAACGTAACAACACATCTGTAAAATCAGCACCATCAATTATTGCACCGTCAAATCTAGCATTAGATGCGAAAGCACCTTCTAAAACTGCATTGGTTAAATCTGCTTTGACTAAACGTGCAGAATCTAATGTCGCATATCTGAGGTTCGCATTCCTTAAATTTGCTGATTCCAAATTAGTGGCAAAAAATCTTACACCTTGCAAATTAGAATTACTAAAATTGCTATCGCGAAGATTTGCTTTAGTGAAACTAGAGTCGGTTAAATCTTTTCCCGAGAAATCCGCTTCGATTAATATTTCTTTGTTGTAATCGAGTGCAAAAGCTTGGGGAGTTAAATTAAAAGTTGAATCAAAAGTTAAATTTAATGGCAAGATACAAGCCATTCCCCAAAACAATAAACTAAGTACACTTAGTTTAATCCAATTACTTCTAGTAAAATTCATGATAACTTAACTGCTCATGGCAAACCGTCCTTCCTCAGATTATCCCGATATCGGTACTTTAGGTGAAGACCTAGTAACTCAATGGCTGGAATCTACTGGTTGGCTGATTCTACATCGTCGCTGGAACTGTCGTTGGGGAGAAATTGATATTATTGCCCAAAAGGAAGATAATTCGGGCACGATGATACTAGTATTCGTAGAAGTTAAAACCCGTTCGACCGGTAGTTGGGATGCTGGTGGAAGAATGGCGATCGCACTTCCAAAGCAAGCTAAACTCAGTCGGACTGCTGCCATGTTTCTGGCAACATTTCCGGAAAAAGCAGACTACTCGTGTCGATTTGATGTAGCCATTGTTTGCTGTGAGAGAAAAATCACGCTTACAAATTATTTAGCCAGTTTATCGACTCAGGGAGTTTATTTAATGTTACAAGAATATATTCCCGCAGCATTTGAATATTTAATTGACAATTAGTAATATTAGTGGTAAATAAAAACATTAATTACTGACTATCAATTAATAACCACTCAGTTGTGGTAGCAAGAAATTGCAGTAATTATCACGCCAGTGTTTCCGGACAGTAACCCAATCCTCTAACGAATTGCTGTCTGAATGCTTCAATTTCTTCTTTATCGGGACTACCATGAGAAACAATAGCCACTTGATAGCGACGCATGACCTCAACGGGATTTTGCTGCGCTTCTAAACTCCATAGTGCCATTTGCACCCGCATTGGAGGTTCGTAGCGAATTCCTAATTCATTCAAGAAAGCTCGAATATCACCATCTTCATTAAGATTAATTGGATAATCAAGCTTGACTCTAACCACCCAACCATCTATTTGATGAATTACGGTGATGAAGGAAACAGGTATCCGGGGTCTAGCGTGCAAATATTGAACTACCCTCAAAGTTAAGCTGGCATTAGCCAGGTAATACAAGTATTCCATCTTTGTGCTTGGGATTCAAAGCCAATTTTACATCTCTATTATTGATATATAGACCTATGCATTCGGTAGGGTAAAAGCCCCCGTTTTTCGATGGGGAGGTTTACCCAATTTTTATCTTCAAGTTTGCGTATTACTTAAAAATCATTCTGATGTAATATGCTCAATCTTACTGAAGGTTAATAGTCTAGATTTCTTTTATAAACTATAATCAATGGTTTTTGTATTAAGAAACTCTTATGGGAATGCAGCAAATGATGAACTACGGAAAATCCAACCCTCTAAATTCGGAAATCGACTCCGACAGCAGTTCTTACTCTCTAAATCAAGATAGCACAGATATTAATTTAGACCGCTCCCTGGATGGATACGATTATAATCTGCCTCCCGAACTGATTGCTCAGAACCCTGTTGTCCCGAGAGATAGTTCGCGGCTATTAGTAGTAGATTCTCTAGACACTGGTATAAAATATATACCAGAACATCGAATTTTTCGAGATTTATCAGTAATACTCCGTCCGCATGATTTATTAGTGATGAATGATACAAAAGTCATACCGGCGAGACTTTACGGACGTAAATCTACGGGAGCGCAAATAGAAGTTTTATTATTAGAAGAGAAACAGCAAAATTGTTGGTTAGCTTTAGTGAAACCGGGAAAGCGGTTTAAAAAGGGTAGCGAGATAGTTTTTACAGCAAAGACAAATAATTTAGAATCCAATAATCCTCAAGAATTAGTTGCTACGGTTTTAGAGACAGATGAAGCTACCGGAGGACGGTTACTCAAATTTTACGTACCTCCGGGAATGTCATTGATACAGTTATTAGAAGTATTTGGGGAAGTTCCTTTACCTCCTTACATCACAGCGAGTGAAGCACAAAGCCAGCAATATCAGACGGTTTATGCTGAGAATCCTGGAGCAGTAGCAGCTCCTACAGCAGGATTACATTTCACTCCTGAGTTATTAGAAAAGCTGGAAGAAACAGGAATTAATCGAGCTTTCGTCACCTTACATGTGGGAGTGGGTACCTTTCGTCCGGTAGAAGTAGAAGATGTGACAACCCACGAAATGCATGGAGAATGGATTGAAGTACCGGTAGAAACAGTAGAGAAAATCCGCGATACCAAAGCCAAAGGTGGAAGAATTATAGCGGTAGGAACCACAGTCATTAGAGCATTAGAAGGAGCAGCTAAAGAAGGAGAATTACAGCCATTTTGTGGTGAAACCAACCTATTTATATATCCGGGTTATCAATGGAAAGTAGTAGAAGGTTTGATTACCAACTTTCATTTACCCCGTTCAAGCTTATTAATGTTGGTCAGCGCTTTGATTGGAAGAGAAAGATTATTGAGTATATATCGAGAAGCAATCGAATCCCGATATCGCTTTTACTCCTTCGGTGATGCGATGTTGATATTACCGGAAGCAGTTAACAGTGAACAGCGAATAGGGAATAGGGAATAGGAAATAATAAGTAGCGAGTAGCGAGTAAAGAGTTAAAAGTGTAAATGATTATTCCCCTTATCCCCTTGTCTCCCCTCTCCTAGAAAGAATTATCCAGCAAAACTTCAATTTTTCCCTTCACCTTGGGCATTCTAACTTAAATAGCATCTAATAATAAGTGCGGGGAAAGATGAGAATGTCTGAAAATTTTTTTCAAGTTAAACCTAAAATTAAGCGTGTTGTTCGGGCTTCTATTTCTTTAATATTTTGCTCTTGTGCTACATTCGTTGGGTTAAATATCGCTGATTTATCTAATTCCAAGGTTTTAGCAGTAACTGCTGCTACTCAAGATTTGCAAGCTGCTGGTTTGTTTCAGCAAGGTGTAATGCGTTATAACAGTGGTGATTTTCAAGCAGCTGAATTGGCTTTACGTGCTGCTTTAAGTCGCGATCCAAAGCTTGCTTCAGCACGGAATTATTTAGGTAATATTTTTTTAAAGCAAAATCGTTTGGATGCAGCGATACAAGAATATGGGGAAGCGATTCGTCTCAACCCTAACTTGGCTGAAGGTTACTACAATTTGGGTTTAGCGCTGCATAAACAAGAACAATATCAAGCTGCTATTACTGCTTATCGTCAAGCGTTGGTGGTTGAACCAACTATGGCTAATGCAAATTATAATCTCGGTTTGGCACTGTACCAACAAGGACAGAGTGATGAAGCTATAGCTGCTTATCAGCAATCGATTAATCTTGATAGAAGCAATGCTAATGCTTATTTTAATTTAGGTTTGGCTTTACAAGAACAAGGAAATACCGCTCAAGCGATTATTGCTTATCGTGAAGTTTTGCAGTTAAGTCCTAAAAATGTTGCAGCATACAATAATTTAGGTAGTTTATTGACAGCTAGAGGTCAAACTCCTGAAGCAATTGAGACTTATATTCAAGCGATTCGTCGGGTTCCAAATAATCCTACTGCTTATCATAAATTGGGAATGGCTTTATACGAACAAGGGGAATATAGAAAAGCACAACAAGTTCTTAAACGCGCTCATAAACAATATCGCAAACAAGGTAATGTGGAGCAAACCGAAGTGATTGAAAGCTTGATGCAAGAAATTATTTCATCTAAGAAAAAAAAGCAGCCGGTAGAAGCAGTTGAAGTTGCTCCTGAATCAGAAACGGAACAATCTTTAGATAATCGTGAAATCGAATTTTCTCCGGAATCATCTCAGGATACACAATAAAATTTCAACTAAACAAGAATGATAATTAAACAATAATTTTCATGTTTTCATAATTGATATCGCAAGATTTAAGAACCCGGTTTCTCAGGAAAACCGGGTTTTTTCAGTATTTCCTATTCTCTGTTACCTATTTTAATTTAATCAAGAAATTTGTAATTAGAATAAATAGCAGGGAGCATCCCAAATGTGTAAAAATATCATTTGTCATTGCGAGTGGAACGAAGTGGAACGACGCATTCACCCGAAGGGTGTGGCTCATCGCAAGACTTTGAGATTGCTTCACTTCGTATGTCCTATCGGACACGCTCCGCTAACGCAATGACAATCACAATCTTAATTTTGCAAAATTGGGATGCTCCCAAATAGCAGCTTGACCGCAATATTTATAAAAGAAGGAAGGAGTTAGGAGGAAGAAGGAAGAAGGTAATATATTTTTAAAAAATGCGCGTTATGAGTCTAAAACGATATTATTGAAAAAAACAATATTTTAAGGAGCGTAGCGCAAGGGAATATTTACGTCCTTGTTTCATTCACGCGGAGCGTGTGGATCATCTCACGTTTTAAAACGTGAGTTCTTCTTCCTTCTTCTTTCTTCCCTCTTACTTCGTGAATTTCTTTGTCTAATTAGTTCCAGATAATACCATCTTCTATCTGAAAACGCTTTCCGCTGCTGGAAATACGAACTCCTGAAAAATTAATTGCTAAAACCTTTAGCTGTAGTTTCGGTTAAAAGCCTATTTCGTTCCTCTTGAACTAATTCCTCTACTGACTTACGTGAAGGCATTGAGGTAAAATAGTCCAATGCTGGTAACTTGACATCATCAGCTGGCTATAATGTACTACTTTATCTTGCTGCCAAGGACAACTATGTTCAAAAATCATTTTGCCATATTTCTTATAAATATTGATTTTATACAGATTAAGTGTTTTACCGCGCAAATAAATTACAACAAATTTAATATAATATAGAATAATTGAGAATTTATCGAAATATTTGCTTTAATAAAGCAAGTTGTTAATCGCACAAGAGTATTAGCGTTTTTTATAAGGGTATGCTCTAAGACTATCCGAATATCTAACTCGCATAGAATTTGAGCTAATCATTTTGTCTTTAGTCTTCTAAAATTATTTTTAATGAATGATTTTAGATAAATGGGATAAGAATAAAAGTCTTTCTTAGTAACGTCTTAAACTCTTCTGCTGTTTTATTCTTAACTTTCATACTTTAGCTATTTTTAAAGTATTTTTGACAATAGTTGGAGATACACAGCAGTTTAAATGAATTAAAGACATTACCTTTAAGATTAATTATGTCTCAAAATCAGCAGCGTATTGTGCTTGTTGTAGATGATAGTTTGGAAGACCGAGAAATTTATCGACGATACCTTGAACAAGATAATAAAAACAGTTACACCATATTAGAAGCTGAATCGGGAGAGGAAGGATTAGAGCTATCTGCACATAATATAGATGCAGTTTTACTCGATTTTATGCTACCTGATTTTGATGGTTTAGAACTTTTAAGAGAATTAAAAGCAAAACCACATTTAAGAAATTTACCAATTATTCTTCTTACAGGTCATGGAGATGAAACAATAGCGGTAAAAGCTATAAAAGCAGGAGCGCAAGATTATCTCGTTAAGGGAAAAATTACATCTCAAGGATTACGATTTGCTGTAGATTCTGCTATTAAAACGGCTGATTTACAAGCTAAAATTGAACAACAAGCTCAGCGAGAAAGTTTAATATTACAAATTACTCAACAAATTCGTCAGTCTCTTGAATTAGATAAAGTTCTCGATACAACTGTGAATGAAGTTAGAAGATTTTTGCGAACCGACCGAGTCGTAATTTTCCGCTTTAATAAAGATTGGAGCGGTGCAGCAATAAGTGAATCTGTAGCTCCTGAATATATCTCTATATTATCAAAAGAAATATATGACCCTTGTTTTGGTAAAAGTTATATTAGACAGTATCAGCAAGGACATGTGAGAAGTGTATCAAACCTTGATGATACAAAATTAAGTCAATGTTACGTTGATATGTTGGCTGAGTTTCAGGTAAAAGCTAATTTAGTTGTACCAATTTTGTTAGATGAAGGTTTGTGGGGTTTATTAATTGCTCATCATTGTTCTGCTGGGAGAAAATGGCAGCAGGTAGAAATAGAATTGCTTCAACAATTATCAACTCAAGTTAGTATAGCCATTCAGCAATCGGAATTATATCATCAACTCCAGCAAGAACTTGCAGAAAGAAAGCGTTCTGAAGCAGCATTACGTGAAAGCGAAGAAAGTTTGCGAGAAACGAATGCTAGCTTATTAGAAATGACCAATCAATATAAGCAGCGCAATCAAGAATTAGACCAGTTTGCTTATATAGTCTCTCATGATTTGAAAGCACCGTTACGAGCAATAGCTAATATCTCGAATTGGATTGTAGAAGATTTAGGGGATAAAGTCGAAGCTGAAGTTCAAAATCATATTAATATTTTGCAAGCGAGATTGCACCATATGCAAAATTTGATAGATAGTCTTTTAAATTATTCACGAGTGGGAAGAACCCAAACAGCGGTAGAAAATATCTCTGTAGATGATTTGCTCTGTGAAATAATTAATTATCTTCATCCATCATCAGAGTTTGATATAGTCATCAATCCAAATATGCCTATTTTACAAGGTAGAAAAATTATTTTACAACAGGTATTTGCTAACTTAATTAGTAATGCTATCAAGCATCATCATCGCGACCATGGAAAAGTAGAAATATCAGTTAGAGATTTAGAACATTTCTATGAATTTAGCGTTATAGATGATGGTCCGGGAATTGCTCCGGAATATCATGATAAAATTTTTCGTATTTTCCAAACCCTCGAATCAAAACACAAAACTGATAGTACCGGAATTGGTTTAGCTATTGTTAAAAAGATTATTGAAACTGAAGGTGGTAAAATTTCACTTGAATCACAATTGAATCAAGGTACAAAGTTCAGTTTTACTTGGTTGAAGTAAAGTTATGATTATAGAGAAAAGGGAACAGGGAATAGGAAATAGAGGAAAAAATTATATTAAAGCAATTCAATAATATTCTTAAATCTAATAAATAAAATTTAAATAAAAAAGGTGAGCAAAACCCACCATTATAATGTATTCGCCAAATCTACTTGTTTATAGATTCAACTTGAAATTAAACTATTTCGGAAAAATACGGTGATTATATTATGTTTCAAAAAATACATTTATGTATAATTTTAAAACAATTTATCATAAATTCTATCCTTTACTTGCTACTTGCTACTTGCTACTTCCTTTAAACCATCGCAATACATTCAATTTCCACCAAAACATCCTTGGGTAAACGCGAAACCTCAACACAAGCGCGTGCGGGAGCGGTAGCTTCATCAAAGTATTTTGCATAAACTGCATTCACCGCCGCAAAATCACCCATGTCTTTCAAAAACACGGTAGTTTTTACAACATTTTCAAACTTAGCACCGGCTTCAGTTAAAATAGCTTCTAAATTGCTCATCACCCGTTCCGTTTGCTTCGTCACATCATCCGTATAGACAACATTACCCGCTCTCGGGTCAATAGCAATTTGTCCAGCAACGAAAAGCATTTGACCGGATGCTATTACAGCTTGATTGTAAGGCCCAACGGGTGCGGGAGCATTATCAGTTTTAATAACTTTACGAGTCATAGATACTACCTGAGAAAAATCAGTTTTTTGTTTATGGGATTCTATCTGTGTTTGATAGATTTCCCCCGAAAAGCATTATCGCACCAGTTAGGTCTGCATTTTCAAAAGTCGCTCCATAAATATTCGCGTTGCTTAAATCGGCTTTTTTTAGATTTGCGTTATTTAGGTTGGCTTTCGTGAGATTAGTGTTTTGTAAATCTGCTCCTTGGAGATTTGCATCTTGTAAACAAGCTTTTGTTAGGTTTGCTTTATTTAGATATACTCCGACCAAATCAGAATTAGCTAAATTCACTCCTGATAAATCACATTGCTTTAAATCCGCTCCCCTGAGTTTGCAATTTTGGAGATTGGTATTTTTAAATGATGTATTGTTTAAATCTGCTTGAGTTAAATCAGTTTCAGCTAAGTTTACTTGAATAAACCTCGTACTATTTAACTTAGCCCCTACAAGATTGGCTTTGAATAAAGACGTTTTATTGAACTCTACATTAATTAGTTCAGTATCGCTAAGATTAGCATTGTCCAAATTAGCATTATTGAATTTAGCATTGTTCATATTAGCTTTACCTAAATCAGCACCATTAAGCTCAGCTAAAGTAAAATTTGCATAACAAGCATTTATTTCACATAAATTTGCTTCTATTAAAGATGCTCTACTTAAATTTGCAGAATAAAGATTTGCTTCACTCAAATTGACTTGATTTAAATCACATCCAGCTAAATCCGCTGATTCTAAATTGATTCCACTTAAATCTACACCTTGAAAATTCAATCCTCTCAGGTTTAATTCTTTAAAGGTTCTCTCACCAGCTTTATATTTTTCTAAAAGTTCTTCAGCGTTCATGATGCACCTTTAAATACAATTTATCCAGTATAATCGCGTTATTTTGTGTTAAAGGTGACTCAAGATAGGATGTTGGGTTTCACTTTGTTCCACCCAACCTACGAGTAATTTATAAAATGGGCGATCGCCTTTCGGGTGTTTAAATGTTAGATGGTAACAACGCACCGTAAATCCTGATGTCAAAGCATCCATAAAACAGTACGTTAAGCATGAAACATACATATCTTGTTACAATCCAAATTTATAATTGCGCCATAACACACCCGATAAATTAACTCACGCAGGTGGGTTTTGCTTGTCTAGACGCGGTTTCAACCGCCGGTTAAAACTCACCCCAAACAATCCAAAATCCAAAATTCCTAAACCCTCGGTCTTATCCCATAATGACGATATCGCCAATAATCCTGCAAAATCTCCGAATGGTCAAAACATAAATTACCGGGTACATTCCAAGATTCAAACACCGCTGCATCTTTAGCATCATCACCCGCTTTCGGCTCTCCTTTTGCAGTCGCAATAAACACAATGCTGATAGTATGTTTGCGCGAATCGCGTTTGGGGTCGGAATATACGTGAAACTGTTCTACCAACTCTACTTCCAAACCAATTTCTTCCAAAGCTTCCCTTTTCGCTGCGGTCTCTACAGCTTCACCATAATCAACAAAACCGCCAGGAATAGCCCAACCGAGGGGTTCGTAATGTCTTTCGATTAATACTATTGGTCGATGTGGTTTATCAATTAACTCGATGATGATATCTACTGTAGGAGCAGGATTTCGGTAGGTCATAATAATGTGAATGGGGAATAGGAGAGAGGGGGAAGAGGGGGAAAAGGGGGAAGATAATTACCAATTCCCAATTCCTAACAACTAACCACTAACAACTAACAACTAAGATTGTGATAGATTCGATTGGATACGCTTTTTCTATAGTGCGGATAATTTATGCCTTTTCCTAGAAGCAGCGGTATTTTACTTCATCCTACTAGTTTTCCCAGTCGCTTTGGTATAGGCGACTTGGGTAATGAAGCTTACCGTTTTATTGATTTTCTTAAAGATGGTTCTCAGCAGTATTGGCAAATTCTACCTCTAGGTCCGACTGGTTTTGGTAATTCTCCTTATATGTGCTATTCAGCTTTAGCAGGTAATCCGTTGTTGATTAGCCCGGATAAGTTGCACGAAGCCGGTTTATTAAATGATGATGATTTTAATAATTTACCTGAGTTTCCGCTCGATAAGGTAGATTATCAACAGGTAGAATCGGCTAAAATTCCTTTATTAAAAACAGCTTGTTCTAATTTCAAAGCTAATCATACAAAAGAACAGCTAAAAGCATTTGAAGAATTTTGCTATTCCAAAGCTTATTGGCTGGATGATTATAGTTTATTTATGGCTCTTAAGGATAGTACCGGAGGAGCAAGCTGGAATAGTTGGGATAAGGATATTGCTAAACGCAAACCCAGAGCCATAGAAAAGGCAAAAAAAGATTTAGAAAAGGAAGTTTTTTATCACAAATTTCTTCAGTTTCAATTTTACAGTCAATGGTCGGATTTGAGAAAATACGCTAATGATTGTAATGTTCAAATTGTCGGCGATATTCCTATTTATGTAGCTCACGATAGCGCCGATGTTTGGGGAAATCCAGAGAATTTTTGTTTGGATAAAGATACCGGAGCAGCTTCGTTAATGGCTGGAGTTCCACCAGATTACTTTAGCGCTACCGGTCAATTGTGGGGAAATCCCGTTTACGATTGGAAGCAGTTAGAAAAGCAAAAGTTTAAATGGTGGGTACAGCGTTTTGAAGCGATGCTCGATTATGTTGATATTATTCGTATCGACCATTTCCGAGGATTTGAATCTTATTGGGCCGTACCTTTAGGTGAAGAAACTGCTGTAAATGGTAAGTGGATTGAAGCACCTGGAGATAAGTTGTTTGAAACTATCAAAAAACAACTTGGTACTTTACCCGTACTAGCTGAAGATTTAGGAACTATCACCCCAGAAGTCGAAGCTTTACGCGATAAATTTGAATTTCCCGGTATGAAGGTTTTGCAGTTTGCTTTTGGTGGAGATGCTAGCAATCCTTATTTACCTTTTAACGTCCAAGAAAATAATTGTGTAATTTACACCGGAACTCATGACAACGACACTACTGTCGGTTGGTATGAGCAAGCCAGCGATACCGAAAAATACAACTTAAATTTCTATTTAGGTTCTATTAGTCCCGACGGTGTGCATTGGGATTTGATTCGTTTAGCTTTGGGTTCGGTTGCGAATGTCGCAATTTTCCCCCTACAGGATATTTTGGGATTGGGTTCCAATGCTCGGATGAATATTCCGTCGTTTGGTGAAGGTAACTGGGAATGGAGATATCGACCTGAAGCAATGAATCCCGAACTCTCCGACCGGATGAAGCATTTCGTCCAATTTTTCGGAAGAGCACCAAATTGAGAAGATGGGTAAGAGGTAAGGGGTAATTCGTAATTCGTAATTCGTAATTCGTAATTCGCAAGAAATAAGAAGTTAAAGATTGTGAATTACAACTTTTTACTTATCTATATCAATTACCTATTACCAATTACCGATTACCTATTACCCACTACCTAATTCAAAGCGACTCGAAGCTGTTCAACTTTTCCGGGTTGACCCATTTTTTTGGCTTCTTGCTGATTGACACTAACTAAAACTCCTCCAGCGTTTCCTGCTTTAACGGTAAGTTCTTTTTGTGCTTTCCAAGTACGTTTACTTCCTTCTTCTAAAGTTCCTTCAAAGGTGGTTTTACCATCTGCTATGACCTGAATCCAAGATGATTCTTTGAGGGTAACTCCAATTTGAACTTCTTTTTTATTTTTTGAAAAGCTATTTGTTTGTGTTACCGATTCTGGTTTACTTGGAGTTGGTTTGTTATTAGCAGAAGCACTTGTTCTTTGCTGCTGTTGATTCTGATTCGCAATCATTGTGGCTCCATTCAACCAAGTTGATAAACCACTCACAGAACCAACAGTTATCAATACATACAATAAATAAAAATGAACGGGACGCAGTTTGATAAATGACGGATTTTTCCAAACGGGTTTGAGAACTACTCTACTCGTACCGATAGGAAATGTATTAGCAAATTCTGCCCCGTTAAAACCTAATGCATGAGCATAGCGTCTGAGCAAACCTTGAATATAAACTGGTTCTGGTAAATCATCCAAGTTCGCTTCTTCTATACTCTGCACCAGCTTTCGGGGAATTTTTGTATAGTTCACCACGTCTTCCAAGGTAAAGCCATACTTTTCACGTGTAGCTTTTAGCTGTGCCCCGAGCTGTGTTAATTTCTCCGCTCTTTGTTCTTCTATAGAAGTTGTAGGAGCTATTTTTTCTTTTTCTTCCTTCTTCTTAAACCACTTCATCTGTTTGTGCGCTCCTTGGCCAGCTTCATTAATAGGGGTTTTCTGTAATGGTTGAATTTAAATAGATAATTTCGCTATCTGTTAAGTAGCGAAAACTACCCTCTAACAAGTATTCTTTTTTTGATGATTTTAGTTCTATCGAACCGATAGCGGTACGATGCAGTTGAATTACCGGATAGCCTAATAACTTAGCTACACGGCGAATTTGGCGGTTTCTCCCCTCCTTCAAGACAACTTCTAAATAACTATTACCGGCTTTTTTATCTAGTAACCGTATACTTGCTGGTCGCGTTTTTCTTTTGTCTAAAAAAACACCCGCTCGCCACTTCTGTAGCGTTTCTTCTGGTGGATGCCCTTTAACCAAAACGCGATAGGTCTTTGGTATGCTATGTCGGGGGTGCGTCAGTTTAAACGTCAGTTCCCCGTCATTTGTTAATATTAATGCTCCTGTAGAGTCTGCATCTAAACGACCAACTGGGTGGATGCCCTTACCAAAACGTAAATCCTCTGGTAATAAATCTAATACCGTTGGTCTTGCTTGAGGATCGTAACACGTGGAAACTACCCCAGGTGGTTTATTGATTAACAAATAAGTAGAAATTGGGCGTTCGTTGGGAGAAACTTTTTTTCCATCAACAGTAATTGTATCCGTATCAGGATTAACTTTCTGCCCTAAGTGTGCCAATACGCCATTAACCCTCACCCTTTCAAGCTTAATCATTTCTTCCGCTTGACGACGTGAGGCAATTCCCCATTGTGAAATAATTTTCTGTAACCGAACCCCCATGTATTTTTACTGATATCCCATCAGTTCATATCTAAATAAGAATATAGTATTGATGTTTTGTAATTGAAAAGCTGTTTTGATACAGTTAGTATTTGTTTCTTTGCTTATCGGTTTAAAATTACCCCCGTTACCTTTATGGCTATCAAATGCTGAAAAAAAATAAATTTAAATTAGTTACAAATGTCCTGACCGAAGCAATTAAGTTCTGGTTAAGGACACAAGTCAGCCATATGGAGCAACTTCAACTTGATATTCAAGCAGGTAATCGCCAAATACTTTCTGGCTATATACCCAGTGTATCAATTGTTGCCGAAAAAGCTATTTATCAAGGTCTTCATTTATCGTTTATTGATTTAGTCGCACAAAATATTCGTATTAATATCGGCTCTATCCTCAAAGGAGAACAGCTACGATTGTTAGAAAAAGTATCAGTATCCTGTAAACTAAGTCAAATAGAAGAAGATTTATCAGCTTCTTTATCTAGTACATTACTATCAACTGCTTTGAATGATATTCTCGCTAAGTTCCTATGGTCAGATAGCTTAAATAACAATTCAATTAGTTGGCAAAAGGTACAAATTAAAGATAATCAGCTTGTAATAAAAGCCACAATTGATGAGGAAAACAATCCTCAAACCCTAGATATTTGTGTAGGATTAAATTTACTCAGTACCCATGAGTTAAGAATTGCACCGATTTCTGTTACAAGCAATACAAAAACTCTGTTTGAAAGTAGCGACGGCGAGTATCTTGATTTAGGGTCTGATGTAGAAATTCAAGACCTAAACTTGATCCCAGGAAAAATTATTTGTCGAGGAATGATTAATGTAAACCCATGATAAGCGACCAATCGCTAATATAGGGAGAAAATTATTTATTTTTAACGAATATTTTCACCGAACAGCAAACAGCGAACAGTTAGAATTTTCCTTTGTCTCCTTGTCTCCTTATCCCCTTAGCTCAGCAATGGTAACAAAAGGGTGACAAAGTAATAAACCAAGGGAGCGGTGAATATATAGCTGTCGGTACGGTCTAGTATTCCTCCGTGACCGGGAATGATATCTCCAGAATCTTTAACTCCTGCATCTCGTTTGAGCATTGATTCGGTTAAGTCTCCTAAAAGACTTGCTATTCCGATAAGAGAACCTAGTGCGGCTCCGGTAAGGTAAAAATCGGGTAAATTTATGTAGTAGGCTACTCCAATTCCAACTACTACGCTGGCTGTAATTCCGAAAATTGCTCCCTCTACAGTTTTTTTAGGACTGATACCGGATAAAGGTGTTTTCCCAAAGTATTTACCAACAAAATAAGCTCCGATATCGGCAGCCCATATACACATAAAGGTTAGTAGGGTGACACCCAATCCTAATGGTAAAGCTGAAAAATTTTCTCTACCAATAAATGCTGTCACCGAAGGTGGAAAGTAACCTCCTAAAGGTAAATTGCTGAAATTAGCAGTATCGATTGCTCGCAAACGTACCCAATAAGAAGGCAAATATCCGGTGTAGAACAAACCGAGAATTGAAGCGGAAATATCGGCTATCGATGCCATTTTTGGTTGAAACAGCAGGTAAAAACAAATAAATGTACCGGCTACTGGCATCACAGCATCAGCTAAGCTACTATCGATTGTACAAATTGCCAGCAAAACTTGGCTGACAACCATTGTAGTTTTACCTGCTGGAGCTATGCCTTTGGCTCGTACCAAATTAAAATATTCTCGTTGCCCCAAAAAGATGATGATTACATAGAAAAAAGTAAAGTACCATCCTCCGAGCATAGTTCCACTCAAAGCTAAGGCGATCGCAATAATTCCACTTAGAACCCGAGACAAAGACATAGAATTTTGGATTTTAGATTTTAGATTTTAGATTTTAGATTGCGAACGGGATTTAGGAGTTATAAGTTAGGAGTTATGAGTTAGGAGTTATGAGTTAAGAGTTATTTATCTCCCCATCTCCCCATCTCCCCATCCCCCTTCGGGTATCTTCTCCGGAGACGCTGCGCTAACGCCACTTCGCTCAAGGTCGGGAGAGGACCCACGCGAGTGGTCTGACCATCTCCCCAGCCTTCGTCAATCCAACTTTTCACCGCTGAGAATAAAAATTGGGTCTACAGCTTTGAAGGTTTGGCTAAATCCCCTTGTTTCCAAACGGTTTACAGCAGATTGAACTACTTCAACGTTGCGAGCTTGTAAGGTCGCAAAGCTTTGGGAAATAGCATACAGACTTTCCAGATTAGCAGCTGTTGCTACTACTCGACCATGGGAGGGCAGGTAATTCCAAACCGTTTGTAAGATTTCGCTGACAAAGCGACCTCCTTCAATACAAACCCTTTGGGGTGTATCTTTAAGATGGTGCAAGCAGTCCGGTGCACTACCTTCAATTACTTCCACGTTTTTGACTTCAAAACGCTGGCAATTGTGACGAATCAGATTGGCAACTTCTTCATCTCTTTCAACGGCGATAATCCTTCCCTGGGGACATAGTAATCCCACTTCAATGGCGATGGTTCCCGTACCCGCACCAATATCCCATAGTACATCTGATTGTTGCAGTCGCAGTTGGGAAATTAGCAATAATCGGATTTCTCGTTTACTTAAGGGGATTCCTGGTAAACGCTCAAATAATTCATCTGGAATTCCTGGAGTTATATAAGGCCACAATTTCGACGTCATAATAAAAAGGTTAGTTAGATATAATAATTTTTTTGGGGCTACTAATATAAAACTGTTAAAGCCGTCTATAGCGCATAGAAGTATTAAAACTCAAGTGGGGGTGCGTCAAAATGATTGGTGATTTATTGGATAATCGCTATGAAGTACTTTCTATATTAGGAAAAAAGACCGGACGGAGAACTTTAAAGGTTCGCGATTTAAACTCCGCAGAATTGGCTGTAATTAAGTTACTTTCGTTTCACAACGATTTTGAATGGGATCGCCTCAAGTTATTTGAACGGGAAGCTCGAACCTTAAAAAATTTATCACATAGGTCAATTCCCGGCTATATCGATTATTTTGAACTAAAAAAACCACTATCTGGATTTGCTTTAGTACAAACTTATATCCAAGCACAAACTTTAGAACAACATCTAAATTCGGGACGCTGTTTTACCGAAGTAGAAGTTAAACAAATTGCGACGAAAATTTTAGATATCTTAGTTTATCTACATTCAATTTCCCCACCCGTGATTCATCGCGACATCAAACCAAGTAATATTTTATTGTCCGATAGGTCGGGAAATCATGTTGGAGATGTACATTTAATTGATTTTGGTTCGGTACAAACTGCTGCTGTTAAAGAGTTTGGGACTCGTACTGTAGTCGGAACCTATGGATATATGCCACTCGAACAATTTGGCGATCGCACTGTACCGGCTTCGGATATTTACAGTTTGGGTGCGACATTGATTTATTTGGTTACTGGTACCCATCCAGCAGATTTACCGGTTCGCGACGGACGCATTCAGTTTGAAGATGTAACGACGAGTTTGAGTCCTGAATTAACTCGGTGGTTGAAAGCGACTACAGAACCTACTTTAGAAAGCAGAATAAAATCTGCTTCTGAAGCATTAATAGCATTACAACAGCCAAAATTAGATATTAGTTTAGACATTAGTTCTGCTTCAAATTTTATTTCAGGTTCTCTTTCTAACTCACTTTCTCAAATTATTCGAGGTGATTGGTCTTGGGATGGTAAAAGTTGGATTCCTAAAAGTCAGCATTTATTACTAAACAGCTTTCAAGATAAATTTAAATCCAATGCAATCAAATTAAGTAAACCATCTGGAAGCAAAGTTATACTTCACAAAGGTAAGGATAATTTAGAAATATTGATTCCAGCAATCGGTTTTCAACCATCTTTAATTTATTTGGGTTTATTTGCGACTGCTTGGAATTCATTGACATTATTATGGACGGTTGGTGCTTTGAGTAGCAGCACTTTTCCGATAAATTTACTATTTGTTCTTCTTTCTCTTCCTTTTTGGGGTTCTGGATTATTCTTAATTTACAGCTTTATTTTTTCGTTGTTTGGTAAAGTTAGATTGTGTTTGACTAAAGAGCGAATTACTAAATTTTACGAAATATTGGGATTCGATTTTCAACGTCCCGGTGCATCTTTCAAAAAGGATATTAATAAATTAACCTATATTCCCAGACACTTTGTGAGAAACTCCGATGGTGAGAAAACAGAAGTTTTTGCTCAATTAATTATAAGTACCGGAGTCCGAAAATATAAACTTCAAGATGGTGGTGCGATTGCTCACGAATCCGAACTTGAATGGTTAGCTTCCGAATTGAGTGACTGGTTGAATTTACCCGTTAGTTTAGAATAGAAATTAATTGTTTTACAACTTATAAATAATTCTCACTCTCTGAAAAACTAATATCTACCAAAAACAATTAAAACAACTATCTATATATAGTATTGCGAAACTAGTTTAGGAAATTGATGAAAACTAAGTCTTAAACCTTTAACCTTTACCCTTTTCTTAGCATTATAAAATGTTGAAAAAATTTTTATCACGACCTTTAACGCTGATTACAATATTTTCAATAATATTTGGGCTAACTATGTCTTGGAAGTATTTCGGAAACCAGACATCAGCTATGTTAGATAATCAGCGGAATTATCAACTATCTCCCAATCTCGTTTATCACCAAGTTAATAACTCACAATTAAAACTTGACCTTGTCTTGGAAAGTTTTGGCTCCGGAAACCGACACCCCAAACTTTCCGCTATCAAAACAAAAATCCTGGTTTACATCCTACATTAATAGCTATTCATGGAGGAGGTTGGAATCAACAATCCAAAGATACATTCAATTTTTTTTTCGACCCTTATTTAAACTGGGGTTTTTCTGTAATTAATATCAACTATAGATTAGCAAGTACCGCTCTTGCTCCAGCAGTTGTAGAAGATTCCCGCTGTGCTTTATATTGGGTGATTAACAACGCAGAAAAATATAATTTCGATACCACTAAAATTGTCACAACTGGATTTTCTGCTGGAGGACATTTATCATTAACCACCGGAATGATACCTCAAACAGCAGGATTTGATAAACAATGTTCCAGCAATAATTTAGAGAATAAAAAAGTTGAAGTAGCTGCAATTGTTAATTGGTCTGGAATTACAGATGTAGAAGATTTAATTGCAGGTGATGACAAAAGAAACTACGCGGTTGAATGGCTGGGAAATAATATCACCGATGCGGAAATTGAATTGGCAAAAAAAGTTTCTCCAATTAATTACGTTCGCTCCAACTTACCACCAATTTGAATTATTCACGGCGATAAAGATACCGTTGTACCTTATGCTCATGCAGTTCAACTCCATGAAAAACTTGATAAAGCTGAAGTTACAAATCAACTATTTACCGTTACAGGAGCAACTCACAATTATTTTACCAAGCAACAAACACAGCAAATTTATACTATTACCAGAGAATTTTTGATAAAGCATCAATTTATATAGTTCTTTCTCACTGAATTGAATTAAATAATCAAATTAAATTAAATAATATCCACACCTCTTTCTTAATTTGAGAGAGGTTTTTGAATATCTACCTATATTTTTAAGCTGTGGAAGGAACCTTTGATTTATTTGAAGTAGAGCAAGGTCTGACTTTTATATGTGGCTCAACTTTTAACCAAGCACAAGCACCACAACTTAAAGGCTTCTTTTGATATACGACTTTGCATCTACCTTCAATTTCAATCTCATGATAATGCCTTACCTTACTCCCCCGTTGAACCCTTATCACGGGCTGATTTTTACCTTGAGTTCTATTAGTTCTAATTCGTTGCTGGTTAACGTGGATAATTGTTTCGGTTCTAACCCGACTTGTCCAATTAGCTTTAGGACCCCTGCTACCTTTCTTTACCTTGGGTTTTGTACCGTATAAAGGAATCTTCCAAAATCTACCAACTTTTTTAGCTCCTTTGATTCTGCCTTCATAAATCAGTTGTCGTACCCGTTGGATACAAATTCTCAATAATTTAGCAGCTTCTTCAGTTCCGACCATCATATAAAATAAACCCTAGCGCTAGGGTTTTATGATAAATTATCGAGTGGATTTGAGTAAAGTTTTTAAATCGATTGACAATTCTTGTTCTTCTAATTCACCTCTAACAGATTTTTCTGACAAGATGAATTAGATAGAAAAAAATTAATCCGGACATAACTGCTCAATCAGTTCCCGTAACCATATATTTGCTGGGTCGCTATCGTTTTTACGATGCCATAACATACCAACAGAAAAACCTGGTATTTCTAAAGGTAAGGTAGACGTCTGAATATTCGAGTTAGGAGCTAAAGCCACAATTTGAGCGGGTAAAGTCGCTATAAATTCTGTATTTGAGAGAAGAGAAGGCACGATTAAGAAATTAGGTACGGATAAGGCAACGGTTCGGGTTAAATTTCGTTCTGCTAATATTTCGTCAACTACACCGACCATATCCTCTTTAGGAGAAACTAATAAATGTGAAGCACTAACATATTCTTCTAAAGTCAAATTTTGACGATTGGAAAAATATTCTTGATTCCCTACACAAACAAATGTTTCTGAATAAAGTTCTTGGTAATGATGCCAAGATGAAAACTCAGTAAAATATCCTACTGTTAAATCCGCTTCATCTGCATCTAATAACTTTGGTGCTTTTTGTCGATTACTAGAGCGGACTTGAATTCTTATATGAGGAGCAAGCTGCTTGAGTTCCTGTAAAAGTTTACATAAAAATACGATTTCGGTATAGTCATCCATACCAATACGAAAAATACGTTCGCTTGTGGCAGGATTGAACTCTAGTTTGGTGCTAACTACTTCTTGAATTTGTACCAAAGCTTGACGAATAGGTTCCCACAGAACTACGGCTTTTGCTGTGGGGGTAATTCCTCTAGAAGCTTTGATAAACAAATCGTCTTTAAATAGTTTTCGGAGTCGCGATAAAGCATTACTCGCAGCAGGTTGACTCAACCCGATTTTTTCAGATGCACGGGTTAAATGCTGTTCGGTCATTAAAGCATCAAAGACAACCAACAAATTTAAGTCTATTCCAGCCAAGCTGAAGTGTTGAATTGGTTCTGTTATTGATTTCATGAATGACTTTTATATTAATAATCTATTGGACAAATAATATCACTAGATAAAAAATAGAAATATGGCTCAGAGAGAAATTTAAACAAGGAAAATTACCATGACAAATACTACTCGTGTTTATCGCTTTCATGAATATGGCAATTCAGATGTCTTAAAGTTAGATTCTCTACCACTGACCGAACCCAAAGCTGATGAAGTTCGGGTAAGAGTTCAAGCAATGAGTTTGAATCGAGCCGACCAGTTATGGATGGCAAATACTTATGTTGAAACTCCACAATTGCCTTCTCGTTTGGGTTATGAAATTGCAGGAGTAGTAGAAGCTATTGGTGGAGAAGTTACAGAATTCAAGATAGGTGACTGTGTAAGTTCCATACCTGCTTTTTCTATCAGCGACTACGGTAATTTTGGTGAGACAGCAATTTTACCTGCTCGTGGTTTGATGAAAACTCCAGATAATTTTACTCCCACTCAAGGAGCAAGTTTTGCCTTTGCTTACTTTACCGGTTACTTTGCGTTACTGGAATTGGCATATCTACAACCCTATCAAACAGTTGTGATTACCGCAGCAACCAGCACAACTGGGTTAGCAGCTATTTATATGGCTAAAAAAATAGGTGCAACCGTAATTGCTACAACCAGAACCAGCAAGAAAAAAAATGTGCTTTTAGAAGCAGGAGCAGATTATGTAATTGCTACCCAAGAGGAAGATTTAACCGAGCGGATTTTGGAATTAACAGATAATCAAGGAGCGGATGTTATTTACGACTGTATTGTTGGGGGTGGAATTTTAGAAAAACTGGTTGCAGCGATTAAAATTCGCGGACATTACATTGTCTACGGTACGTTAGATATGAATCTCGCTGGATTTCCTTGGTGGGGAGCATTTATCCGCAGTCCACATTTCCATCTTTACAAAGTGTTTGATTTCACTGGAAATCGTAATTTAGGTTTGGTAGGGAATGAGGAAGCTTTTGCAAGAGCGAAAAAGTTTATTGCAGGTGGATTAAGCGATGGCTCTTTTCCTGTAGTTATAGATAGGGAATTTGAAGGTATTGAATCCCTACCCGATGCAATGGAATTGATGGCATCAAATCAAGCAAGCGGTAAAATTATTGTCAAAGTTTAATTCAGCAAACGATTTTTAATTGATAGGAGTAATTATAGAAGCTATTCAAGTCAATCAATTTCATAAAAACTCTTTTCCATAGTGTGGGAAAGAGTTTTTTAATTAGACCTAACTTTGAGGATTATGATACCTAGAGTTAGCGAAAGCTAATATAATTCTCATCTGCTCGGTTTTGCATCCTCATCCGGAAGCCTCCTGCTACAGTCCATATGGTAAAGCAGATGGTTTTGAAAGGTTAAATATATAGCGCTTTGGATTTTATTTGTGACAAAATACTGGTTAAAAACTAAATTTTTAATCAAGTGCATAATACTAATCCATTTCCAGGTAGAAAAATCCAATTGGTTTATTTAGCGGATAGCAATATTAAAATAATTTGGAAGCATCCAGAAGATAGTACTTTAGAAAGAATTTCAAAAAGTATCTTTTTATTTTTTTACCTTATATTCTTGAATGCAATTTTAATATATATTTTAGGCATACCAACAAACATATTAATTAGATGGTTTACTGCTAATCCTATTCAAAATTTAAATTTGTTTGGCTTTATTTATCAATGCTTTTCAATTATATTGATGATAGCTGTTTTTTGTTTCTTTCTATATATTTTATTTTATATTATTTCTTATCCAACCTTGAGTTTACTGATGCTTATACAAGGAACTGGATATTCATATATACTTCTTAATGATAAGAAAATTATTTATCAAGAAGGACAAGACCCACTATTTTTGAATTCAAGAAATAAGTCCTTATTTGAAGATAAGCGTCAGCAATATGATGAATTTGAAACCCAGGAGATGTTTAAGTTTATCTCAAATTGGAAAACAATAATATTTGGCAAACCTACTATTACATTTCTAAAGCAAGAAATACAAGATATTAAAATTGAATCTGTTGAAAAACGCTTGAAATTATTTATCATCCTTAATAATCAAAACATTGCTATTGGTAAATATCTTTATAATTCTGAAAAACAGTGGTTGCATCAAATAATAAATCAATGGCTGCAAAACCATCATAAATACGAACATTAATTACAGATACAAAAAACTCCTTCCCAACATGTGGAAAAGAGCATTTAAAATTATCTTTATCTAACCCGTGGAGACGGTGAGACTAGTTGGGGGTGTCGGTTTCCGTCCCCCAAACTAGCGAACCCGAAGGGGTTTTGTTAATGTAGCCCCAGACTTCGAGTCTGAGGGAATTAAATCAAATCAATTAAAAAAACCACCCATAAGAATGCAAACCTTTACCCAAAAGATTTACACCTAAATAACAAACCCAAACCGCAACAAATCCGGTAGCGGCCAGAATCGCGGGACGACGACCTTGCCAACCGCGAGTAATTCTTGCATGAAGATAAGCTGCAAATACCAACCAGCAAATCAAAGCCCAAGTTTCTTTCGGGTCCCAACTCCAATATGAACCCCATGCTTCATTAGCCCAAACCGCACCAGCAATAATCCCAATTGTCAAGAGCGGAAAACCCAACCCAATAATACGGTAACTAATATTATCTAAGGTTTCTGCAAGACTTAATCGCTGAGGAGAAAGAGTTTCTCCTTCTGCAATATTTGATTGGGAAGTTTCTATCCGAGCCGCAACTGCTGTGGCCGTTTTACCATTACTACTACTTTGAACGGGAGAAAAACCGTTATTTTCAAAAGCAAATGCATTGGGTTCGGTAACTAATTCACCAGCTTTTTGCAACCGATAACCATTAGTACGATAACCACCATTACCAACAGAACTGCCTTGAAGCTGAACCGGTTGACCTTTGGTAACTATCAAAAATGCAACTGCGACTAAAGAACCGACCATCAAAGCTGAATAACTCAACATCATGACGCTAACATGCATCATCAACCAGTTTGATTTCAGCGCTGGTACTAATGGCTCGGAAACCTGCATTTGGTCGGGAAGCGTTAAAGCTGCAAAAGCGCTAATTCCCATTGCGACCGGAGCAGTTGCAACTCCTACCAACCGACTGCGACTGCTGTATTCGGCGATTAAATGAACGGTGGTGATTCCCCAAGCCAAGAAAAACAAAGATTCATATAAATTGCTGAGAGGGAAATATCCACCTTCCAACCATCTTGCACCAAGTAAAGCTGCCATACACAAATTGGCGATCGCCATTCCAGCGGTTCCCAAACCAGCCAATATTGGTAAATTTGGGAAAGCTGCTCCCACCCAATAAATCAACATTGTCACGAACAGGACAAGGAAGGAAGTATTATCAAGCCAATTCTGGAGTACAACCAAATCCATAAAAGTGTTCTCCCCATTAAATTACTATAATTTTTTATCTTACTGTCTTTTAAACTCCCACTTAGAAGAGGCAGCAATCCCTTAAGATTTCCACCTCTTCTAACATTTAACTACTAACACTCAACCACATCAATTATTAGGGGTTTGTTTTTCTGTAATCGTGGTAAAGACGTAAAATTTTATTTATGTCTTTACAATAATATTTATTCGCTTTTTGCTTCAGGTGGGGGAAGCTCTTTTGGTTTCTCACCTTTCTTTAAGTTCAATAAAATATCATAACGAGTAGTGCGACTATCTGTAACGGCACTTGTTACACCAATTGAATTTAAAGCATTAAGAAAACTTTGCTGCTCGGGAAATAGAGCGGGTATCGACATACTTGTCGCAGCAGCTTCCATATCCAAGAAAAACTGAGTATTGGTCGGATTAAGTTCTGATGGAACTGCTTTCTGGAATGAACCAGCATTAGCTAAAATATCTTTTGGTTTGGGAATAATTTTATCGGTTATGGGAGTTCCTAAGCTTAAAAAAGCAATATTTTCATCCAACCAACCGTGAGTAGCAGTTAAAGTACCACTAGGACCAATCCATCTAGTTACAGGTATTTCACCAACTTTATCTTCTTTAACTTTAAATTGGTACTGATTTCTCATCGCGTCATCTAACTGCTTCAAAGATGTCTCAGCCTTACGTTTATCGCTAGCTTGCACCATAAATACTAAAGCAGCGCGAACGTCTTGGGGAAAATCTTTATTAGGAACCTGGGGAATTACGGATACCGCAAATTCACCTCCCATCCAACTGAGCAAATCCCGGTCGAAATCCAAACCCAAATAATCCTTAAATCCACTTCTCAACTTTTCTGGTTTAATCGGGGAAAGAGAATTTTTCTGAGAAGTTAAAACATAATCAGCCCATAATCTACGCAGGTTCCCACCAGAAAACATCACTAAAGTTTCTGCTGGTAAACGAGTTGTCATAGTATTAGCTTTATTTTCCACCGCTAACACTCGTCTGCTGGTAGGTTTTAACCAAGAAATTCCTTTTAAACGCAGTCCTTGGGATTCCAAACTAACAGTTCCTGCCAAACCTTGATTATTCTTCAACTGTGCTAAAACTTGCGCTGGTAAACGACGTTTAGCAGAAGTTGCACTTGCGATTTGAGCCGCAGACGGAACATTAACGTAAAATTGAGCCAGGGGTTGATAAGTTGCTATTTTCGGTAAATACTTGGCAAAACCATTACTAGATGCCAAAGTTGCTTTATCCTTATAAGCTTTAATAGTCCTTTCTGTAGCTTTAGAATTATCTGCAATAACTAAAAAACGGTTTTCTATAATTGCTGTAGATAACTTTTCTCCAGACTGTGTTTTTCCTTCCTTAATCGTAATTCCTTCATACTCTCGGTCAACCCATTTTCCTTTTAAAGCTTTTGGTTGTGCGAAAGCAGTTTGAATTTTATTTTGGTTCTTGATTGGTAAAACCATCACCAGCGACTGGTCTACAGCGGCTAATTTTCCATCAGTAGCCACTGGTTTAGATGCAGTAACCGGGGTTTTAGGAGCTAAAATTGCAATAGTTACCTGCTCTCCCACCCAAGGACTTACATCTTTTTTAAAATCAAAACCTTCTTTGGCTAAAAAACGGTCGCGCAGTTGAATTAAATTTTTATCCAATGCAGCTTGACTTTTTTTAGTTCCCAGAGAACGCAATTTTTCCCATTGACTAGAATCCGTACTCAAAGAAACCGTAAATAGGGCATCTTGGGGAATAATATTGGCACCTACAGGCATGTCTCTGGACAAAGGTTTCCCCTGAGTAAAAAGCCAATAAGCTGCGATTCCACTACCAATTAATAAACCCGCTCCAGAAAGCGTCAAAACTAAAGACGGTTTCTTCTTTGTCTTACCAGAAATAGACACGACAGGCAGTGTCATTGAAACCAATACCTCATAAAACCGAACTTTTCAATTGCTTTATAGAAAACAGCTAACCAAAAATTATTTTTAATATCTAGGGTTGCTGATTACATGCTCGTAAATTAATCGACTTTACCTACTTACTATTAGTAGTTTGCAGGCTTTCTCTGTATTCAACTACATAAAATGTAGTTTAGATTACTAATATTCTATTATTTCTCTTAACTGTGGTAATTCCATAAATAAATTTACCTCCGCAGCAAGTTTAACACTACTATTACAATCTATAACTATGTCCTGCTAGAACATTCGCTTAGAAGATTATTTATCATATACGGCGAGCAGTTTGCAGGCTTTGCAATTAACATTAGATGATAGTCTATAGTTTACAATTATCGGAAAATAATGTTTTTACTGTTTCGCACTCTTGTGCTTAATTGCGATTAATATTTACTTTTTTACCACAGAAAACCACGGAATTGGGGTATAGCATAAACTTCTATCAGTTTTTCCGGCTTTATCGACTGACTTCACAACTTACACAAGCTTCTATCAAACTTTATAGTTTCGGGAAACTTTAATATTTTCAATAATTTGTTTATCTTCAAATATTTTGATGAACGAACAGAGATGTTTTTTTAGTTATAAACTGATCGGCGAAAAAATATTCCTAAATTTGGAAGAAGGTTATAACTTTTTATCGCTTATATAGAATAATTGAATTAGGGGTAAGATCCCGTAAACGAACAAATAAAAATTATTCCCATACAAAAAAATATGCGGAAGCAATCAAATTGTAGTAATAATTGTTGTGACTGTGGTTATAGACGTACATAACATACAAAAATTATTGCGAAAAGGCTTGAAAACCCTACTATATAGGGTTTGCTGAATAAAATTATAAGTCTTGTCAGATAAGACTTTCAGACCTTTTTATCTCTTTATTGTGCAAGCTTATGTGATGTACTAGCTCAAAACCCTTGGACTTTTTTCTAAATTTATTGCTTAAATTTAGAATTCAAGCCGCAAAACCTAATATTTTTAAGCTTTGTGGGTTCTATTTTAAATTTCTAGGCTTTTTCAGCAAGCCCTATATAAAGGTAACAAGCTCTCTGAATTAGCTTAATACGATTCTCTACTCCCTATTCCCTAAAGTGTTGTACTTCCCAAATATTTAGTCAAATAAGGAGAAAATACCTCATAAATCAAAGTTAAAGGCTGTCCGTGATGCCAAAATAAATAGTGTCGTCCCCAGAAAGGACCTTTTTGATTAAATCCTAATTCCAAAGCGGGAGAATCACCGCAATAAATTCCTTGAACATCTCGATACAACTCAGTACGAAGACGGGCTAAACTTGCCCAAATCGTCAAAGAGCGATTCTGCAAATATTCATCAACATGAGATGCTTCCCACCAAGAAGCAGCATAAGCTAATCTTTGACCGCTAGCAGTACGCAACCAAACTTGTCTTCGCAATCTCGGTCCCGGTACCACCTGCATCAAATCGGGAGCATTATCGGAATCCATGCCAATCAATGACATATCGATAACGTCTACTTCGGTCGGTTCACCCGTCAATAATTTTAAATGTCGCGTCGGAGAACCATCACCCAATAGCAATAACTGCCAACTCGGAGCTAGCCTATCATGAGGTAAACCTTGCTGAACGACCTCTTCTCCACCTTGCCAAATAGCGTTTAATCGATGCCACGAGCAAGATAAAGTAAAATCTTCTTTCTCTGAAAAATTTGCAGTCAATGCTCTGGTCTTTACAATACTTTATCTAATTCTATCAAAGCACAAAATATAAATTAACGAATAGCGAACAACGAATAACGAGTAACAAGTAAGGATTAAAGAGTAATGGTTGGGAAGCAATCGCAGCTTTAATTTACTCGCTACTTACTACTTGCTACTTACTACTTGCTACTTGCTACTTGTTACTTTCTCCTTGCTACTCACTATTCTCGAAATATTCCATGAAAAAATGCGGATGGCGAGACTCGAACTCGCAAGGCCAAGGCCACACGCCCCTCAAGCGTGCGCGTATACCAATTCCGCCACATCCGCATGATAGATTTTTTATTTATCTAGAAATGAAGTATAGCATAACAAAAATAATATAGTAAGAAGTTGCTTCCCTATTGAGAAAATAATTGTCTTCGTTGAATGCAATTGCTCAATCAAGATAGCTGGTAAACAGAAATTTAATGCAGCACCAGTCATATTAGGAACGGTTGTAACTCTGATAACTCAAATTAAATGCCTAGCGTCCAAAGGAGATGCGTATAATTATTAACCGGCTGAGTTATTTCTTAATACTGGTTACGTTAACTTAGGCCGCGCATATATTTAAAATGCCTTATGGGTGTTTCGTTATAGCCGAGGGTTCTGTCAACAAAGCGTATAAATCTATATTTTGTCAAATTTAGGAAATAAAGCGAAAGTATTTTTCCGCTTATTTGATAAGAGAGGGAAATCTCAATCTAAATACGACGATATAGAAATTACAAACGTCAACAACCCAGGTCTAAAGATACGCTTGCTTTTAGCCTAAGAATTTAGATAATAGTTGACCAGACTTTTGTTAGAGGCAAGTGTTAAAGAACTAGAACCGAAAGATTAAACAAGTTTATTGGGTTAAGCTATTGTCTTTTGGAAAGTACCGACCTCTAACTTTGTCGTTAGCGCAGCGTCTCCCTTCGGGAGAAAGCTAACATCACTTAATTGCGGGCTAACCACCCAACGGAAAAACCCACTGTGGTGAAAACCCACATGTGGCGTTTTTCCTCTCAGATTTAAAAAGACTGAGTTTCCAAGCTACCAAGATTTTCTTATGAATTTTGACAAAATATTAATTGCTAATAGAGGGGAAATAGCACTTCGGGTTCTCCGTGCTTGTGAGGAAATGGGAATTTCTACTGTTGCTGTACATTCAACTATTGACCGTGATGCTCTTCACGTACAGCTTGCTGATGAAGCGGTTTGTATTGGTGAGGCTGCAAGCAGTAAATCTTATTTAAATATTCCTAATATTATTGCAGCGGCTTTAACTCGCAATGCTACGGCTATTCACCCCGGTTATGGTTTTTTGGCCGAAAATGCTCGTTTCGCGGAAATTTGTGCCGACCACCATATTGCTTTTATTGGTGCATCTCCGGAAGCAATTCGCTCTATGGGTGATAAATCCACTGCTAAGGAAACGATGCAGAAAGCTGGTGTCCCTACTGTTCCGGGTAGCGATGGTTTGCTGAATTCTGAAGAAGAAGGATTAAAAAACGCTGCGGAAATCGGCTATCCGGTAATGATTAAAGCTACCGCTGGTGGTGGTGGTAGAGGTATGCGATTAGTTCGTTCCGAAGAAGAATTTACTAAGTCTTATCGAGCAGCACAAGGAGAAGCTGAAGCTGCATTTGGTAATGGAGGGGTTTATCTGGAAAAATTTATCGAGCGTCCCCGTCATATCGAGTTTCAGATTTTAGCTGACAGTCATGGTAATGTGATTCATCTAGGCGAACGCGATTGTTCAATTCAGCGACGCAATCAAAAACTTTTAGAAGAAGCCCCAAGTCCCGCACTTAGTGAAGAATTACGCCAAAAAATGGGAGAAGCTGCTGTTAGAGCAGCTAAGTATATCAATTACACTGGTGCGGGTACGGTGGAATTTTTGCTTGATAAGTCTGGTGATTTCTATTTTATGGAAATGAATACCAGAATTCAGGTTGAGCATCCGGTTACGGAAATGATTACCGGAATTGATTTGGTTGCCGAACAAATCCGCGTAGCTATGGGAGAAAAACTCAGTGTTACTCAAGACAAAGTTGTTTTACGGGGCCATGCAATTGAATGTCGAATTAATGCTGAAGACCCCGACCATGATTTTCGCCCTTGTCCCGGAACAATTAGTGGCTATCTTCCCCCTGGTGGCCCAGGAGTACGGATTGATTCCCACATTTACACCGATTACCAAATACCTCCTTACTACGATTCTTTAATCGCGAAGTTAATTGTTTGGGGTCCCGACCGTCCCACCGCAATTAATCGAATGAAACGTGCTTTAAGGGAATGTGCTATTACCGGACTGACTACAACCGTTGGCTTTCATCAAAAGGTGATGGATATTCCTCAATTTTTGGAAGGAAATGTCTATACCAATTTCATCCAGGAAATCAGCAATTCTCTTTAGAAAGATAGGTTTAAGTTGGTGTAATAAAATACAGCTTTTGGTGCTGACGCGCAACTACAAACAGATTAGCTGTTACGAGCCAACATGGTCAGCAGTCCTTGCTGACCCAATAGGATTTCCCGTGCCAAACTGAATATTCCCACGCAAATAATTGGCGTAATATCTACACCACCGATAGGAGGTACTAATTTTCGCAGTACCACCAAAAATGGTTCGGTGGGTAAAGCGATGATATTAAAAGGGAAACGATTCAGTTCGGCTTGGGGATACCAAGTTAAAATAATTCGGAAAATAAACAAGAAGGTCATCAGTCCCAGTAAAAGGCTGAGAATCAAGTTGGTAATGTCAAGGGTACTCATGGTTAGAAGAAAACAGTTTATCTGAGAGAAAAGTTTAAGATTTGTAAAGTCTTTATACTATTTTATCTGTAATTAACTTCCCATACAGCTTTATTCTGGTGCAAATAAATCCAGTTTTTACAATTATTTTAGATTTTTCCGGTTCCGTATTCATCAACAAACTGGTTTCAGAGGTTCAGCATGTTGGAATTAATAAGCTTCTCCTATTCCTACTTACTACTCGCTATTCAAGATTAAGGCTTATTAAATTTGATTTCGTGGTATTAAGATAATAGATATATGATGTAAAAAAAAGGTTGTAACTATGACTCCTTCTTTATCAAATTTTCTTTTGAGTTTGGCTGCGGGTAGCGCAATTGTTGTTATCCCCGCAACAGTCTTCTTAATTTTTATTAGCCAAAGAGATAAAATCCAACGCTTTTAGGATTTATTTACAGACGCAGGAGACTGCATTTCGTAAAGTAACAAACAATTTATCGTCAGCTAATTGTTAACTTGGCAGGGTTTTAACTAATTCTCATACAGAGGGCAAGTTATACTTGATTGAAACGCCCAGTCTTGTAAACTTTAAGCAAAAATGTAAAGACGCGGTATTGAATAACTCCAATTAGGAGTCAGACAATTCGCGTCTTTATGCTTATGTTTGGAAGACCGTAGAGATTTTAACTGTGAATCGTTAACATATATTTTGATATCGGGATAAAAAACAATGCTAACTTATGGGCTGAACTCAGCCAGCGTTCTGGCTCAGGTAAATATAGGGACTAACCCAGCTAGTATTTTAGGAATTTTTCTAGCTATTGCTGGGGCTGGTCTTTATGGTCTTCGTACTATACGTCCGGAACTTTCGCGAGACCAAGATATATTTTTTGCCGCTGTCGGTTTATTGTGTGGTTTTATTTTTATTTTCCAAGGTTGGCGATTAGACCCTATTTTACAGTTCGGTCAATTGCTTTTGGTCGGTACTACGGTATATTTCGCTTATGAAAGTATTCGTTTGCGCGGTATCGCGACTCAGCAAGCCAAGCGGAGTACTCCAATTGTAGACCGGGAGCGAGATGTCAGCGACCGCTACGATTACGATGACCGTGGTAGATATGGTGCTGAGGTTGAAGATTATGACCGCGACCCTTTACCTTACGACCCATATTATGAAGATGAGCGTCCGACTTCTCGTCCTCAAATAAGAGGTAGTAGGGATAGTCGTCCATCTAGGAGCGAATATTACGATGACCCAGCACCCCGTCGTCCGGAACGTCGTAATGATATAGAAAGAATTGAAGACGACAGACCACCACGTCGTCGTATTTCTAGTGCTAAACGAACTACAAGTCGTAGCACATCAAGATTGGAAAAAAGCGATTGGGATGCATCTCCTCGTCCACCAGTTGATGATTGGGATAATCCTTCTAATTCCCCTAGTGAAGAAAGAAGAACACCTCGTCGCAGTAATGATAGACCTGATAGACCGACCCGTCGTAGAAATGACGGAGATATTGTTCAACCAAGAACTGCAAAAAAACGCCGTCCTAGAAGAGATTCGGATTCTAGAAGAGAACGTGGGGGAATGGATGAAGTTATACCTACCGATTATGAAGATTACAACCCAATTGTTCGTTTAGAAGATGAAAAGGACGAGCCACCAGAAGTAAAGTTGGATGACGAATAGGTAAAATTTGGTATTTCTAGTAGATAATATCAGGTGAAAAAATTAAAAGGTTTATTTCGGCTCCAATTAAAATTTCGTTGGAGTCTTTGTCTTTGTTTAACAGGTTTACTAGTATCTTGTAGTTATAACGAAGTTCCCATCGGTTCTAATTCCTTAAATACTCGCAATACCGAAGAACAACCAGCTTTAAGCGGTAACGGTCGCTTTTTAGCTTTTGTATCGAATCGCAGCAGTACCCAGCAATTATTGTTGTACGATTTAGAGCAGCAAAAGTTGATTCCGACACCGCGTTTGAATCGACGTAACGCAATCGCCGAAAGTCCCAGTCTCAGCTACAGCGGACGCTACATCGTTTACAGCATTAGCGACCGAGGAAGACCGGTAGTTGGGCTTTACGACCGAGCCGTCGGACAGTCGCAAATCCTGACTCAAAATTACAACGGTTGGGTAAGAAGCCCCAGCGTCAGTCCCGATGGAAGGTACGTTGTATTTGAAACAACTATTCGCGGTCAGTGGGATATTGAAGTAATTGATAGAGGACCGAATGTAGAATTGGATATTCCTAATGGTGCCCCAGTTAGTGCCCCTCCGGAGTAAATGAGAGGGAGGGAGTGAGGGAGTGAGGGAGGGAAGAAAAAAATAAATTATTACCAATTACCAATTACTGATTACCCATTACCTATTTCCAATCTCCCATGCCCAATCCCCAATCCCCAATCCCCAAATTAATTTCAATTTGTTTATTTACGAGTTTCTGTTTATTAACTGCTTGTGGTTCTCCACGCATTTTAAGTTTCCCTTTTGACAATAGTGGTAGGGGTCTTAATTCTGGTGCTGCGGAGTTAAATCCACAGATTTCTAATCGATATATTGTTTACACTAGCGACCGTCGGGGAAGCCAAGATGTTTATCTGTTTGATAGGGTCACTCGTAATTTGAGCAACTTACCCGGACTCAACTCTTTTGATGCGATCGCCAGTCATCCTTCTGTTTCTCAAGATGCTAAATACATTGTGTTTGCTGCATCTCGCGAGGGAAGAAGCAATATTTTTCTTTATGACAAGGAAACTCGTCAGTCGCGTAATTTAACAGGTAATCTTCAAGCGGAAGTCCGCAATCCTACAATTAGTGCTGATGGAAACAAGATTGCGTTTGAGTATACTTTGAACGGACAGTGGGATATTTTGGTTTACGACCGATTCGGAAGACGTTTGAATATTCCTCAAGAACCTGAATAAATTCAAAGGTTAAAGGTTAAAGGTTAAAGGTTAAAGGTCGAAGGTTAAAGTTTTACATATTGACATATTGCTATGAATTAATCTTTTGATTAGTTAACTGTATTAACTAAATATTATTTTGTCGTGGTCTTTAATTTGTATTACATTCCACCTGAAACATATTCGATTTTTCAAGCGTTAAAATACTGCTTTCTCAAAATGATTTTGGTATTAAAAAAATTTTAATTTACAAAAGTAAATATTTGAAAATTAGATTTGTGGATTTAACGACGTATATTGTAATGAAAAGTAATCAAAATTTTTTTAATTGAGAATAGCGTCATTAATAATGCAAGCGTTGTCATTAAATTGACGTAAATACGTTGTTAGAGTGACTGTATAAATATGTTGTCAAAATTTTAGTTTTTTTTCTGATACAATTCTGTTGAGACTTGTACTTGCTGTTTTTAATTTTATTAAGATTAATTCCGTAAATCTGGTTTTGTGAAGCTTTGAGAAAAAATTTGTCCTCTTTACGACTATATTGTTTAATCAGAAAAAGAATAATTATTCCAGTCAGCTACAGGTTGATAACCAATTTTTTGATAAATCTTGTTAGAAGTCGGATTAGATAAATCAGTAAATAAAAAGCAGAATTTATAACCTTCACCCAGCAAAGTTTGACTCAAACCAGCAACACAAGCACTTGCATAACCTTTCTTCCGATATTCTGGTGGTGTATAAACCATATTTATCCCAACACCATTAGGAGTATAACGATTGCTACAAGCGATTGAAACCGGAATTTTATCTTCCCAAAAGTTTTTGTTTACAATTCAAAATAAAAAAGCATTCTTCGCAATTAGGCAACATAGAAGAATGGGATTTAAAGAACTAGAAGAATTGAAACAAGTAGGTTCAACAGAAACGGGAGAATTATTTGAGCAAAAAGTAGAAATAAATCATGAAGGAGAAAGTTTAGTATTAAGACGCATTGTATTAAAGTTGTTTGCTCCAACCCGAGATAAGGAATGGGAAATATCAATTTTCAGTAATCTACCGGAAACTGTATCAGCAGCTAAGATAGCTCAAATATATCGTAATAGATGGACTATAGAGAGCTTATTTCAAACAGTAACTCAAAATTTCAATGGAGAAATTCAGACTTTAGCTTATCCAAAAGCAGCTTCCTCTTACAAACTTGGGCGGGACGGAAACCGACACCGCCCAGTTTGCGCTATTTTCATTTTCAATGGCATTAGTTGCTTACAATATACTTACAACTTTAAGAGCTGCTTTAGCAGGCATATATGGAATAGAAAAAATTGAAGCAGGCTTATCTAATTTTTATTTAGTTGATGAAATTCAAGGCACATATAGAGGGATGATGATTGCAATTCCTACTTCTGAGTGGGAGATATTCCAAACTTTTTCACAAGATAAAATCGTACAACTTCTACAAAAATTATCAACTGGTGTTAATCTCAAACAGTTTTTAAAAGCAACTAGAGGAGCAAAAAAACCGAAAGTTACAATAATTTATGATAGTAAAAAAGGTCATGTTTCAACAAAGCGACTTTTACAAAATTAAAATCATTCGTAAAAAATACAATTAATCGCGATAAAAAACTAGTTTACCTAGCATACTGAATTAGTATAACTAGATATCCTTTATTGTTTATTTTTGATTGAAAATCTTTATTTTAGCTTCTTTTAATTTAGGATTATATCAATAAATACATACATATATAATTTTCTGCTCAAACAGATTAATTATCAATAACTACAAATTTTATGTAAACCCCAAAAACAGAACAAATCTATAGCTTATATGGATTCATTGATAATAGTATTGGTGGTGATTTGTTGTTTTTGGGGTTCCCCCGAGTGTTGGAATGTTTTCCGAGTATTCTGGGAAAACAGATTACTTCTTCCGCTCAAAAGATTATCTTTCATGTAATTATTCATACTATATTATCGGTTTTCTTACAGGATGAAGGGAATATAGTTCTTTTGTTCGCGTTGAAAGGGCTGGACCTTTAGGGATATCGTAGAGATTTTTGGAACCAGGATTGTTAAGCATCAAAAGAAAGCTTTTCTCAGGTTGCTTTCTCATCACAATAACCCCGCAAGATTTAGCTTTACGCATGATCTATAAAAACAATTTACCTTTACAATTTCAGCAGTATTTAAAAGCAGATTCCGTTAGGAAATTGATAATTTTTAACCTCTAACCTTTGACATGCAGACCTAAACATACTTATGGGTGAATTCATACATCAAATCAATTCTACCCTTACGCAACATTGCTTTATCTAATCTCTCAGTGGTATTGCAAGTCATTAATATAGCGAGTCGCTGATTAATTTGAAATCCGGAATCTTCAATCACGCTTTGATACAAGGTTCCATCAAACAAACTCAAAATATGCTCTGTTTTATTGCTGTATTGCGCTACTTCACTAGAACGGTCTTGAGCTAAATTATCAGCTTCGTTGATGATGATACAAATTCTTTCTAAATAACTTGGTGGAACAAAGTTAGAAATAGCATCGTGGTCTAAGATAAAAATCACGTACCCCAAAGGTACTAAAACTTCTCTTGCTAGCGCTTGTGTCCATACAGTTTTACCCGTACCCGGTTCCCCATGAACCAACACAGCTAATTGGCTTTGATTTAAAACTGCTTGCTGTACGTTATCGCTAAAATCCTGGATATCTTTGGGAAAACTGTTAATCGCAAACTGAGTATTGATTTTACCAACACGACTTTGATATCCGCTCAACATTACTGCTAAATCGTAAGTTGCTTTGTTTATTAATGGCGATAAATTTTTTCCCATTAAAGTATATTGTCTTCTTCCTCTTTCGTAAGGCTCGATTTGCAGCCAAACATCGTATTTAGACCAGTAAGCATAAACCGTGTTGATAACTTCCAAGCGTTCCCAGCTATGGAATTTTTCGCTAGGTAAAAAAAAGTCTCTTTCCTGATAGTATTGAGTAATTAAATCGGGAACTTGTAATAAATTCAGAACTCGAAAAACAGTAATTTCTTGAAGTCTATTTAAAAGATAGTCAATTGGAATACTGCTGCGGCTAACAAATTGAACTAATGGTGTTTCAGTGCTTAAAACGTCTTTATATCTATGGTCTGGTGTAAGCGGGTCTGGTGTTATATAGTTCCAATACTTCTCAAATTCGTAGCGAGTATCTTCAGAAGTAAGGCTCATTAAATTAGCCCACCAAGCATAATGGTTTCTTCCTAACGTCTCAGTTAGACTGCTGGCTAAGTTGAATGTTTTTTGACGTAATTCCTGAGAATCGTTAGAGAATAACTGCCACAAAAATTCCCAGTTTAATTCTCTATAAAAAGGTCGCCAACCGCTAGCTAGCAAAATTTGGCGATTATTATTTCCACGATTCTCTTGACCAAAATAGTCAAATTCCATATTTTCGGGTTTAAGGACGTTTTCAGATTTCAGTAAAAGATAAGCTTATACCATTTTAGATTTTAAAAACGGATACGTTGATTTAGATTTTGAGCAAAAGCAAAAGGATATAAGATTATAGTTTATAAATTAAGTAATTAAAAGCATTGTTAATAATATTTCAAATAGAGAAACCCCTGCGTGCAAGTCGTCAGAGCAAAGTGTTCATCACTCAAAAGAAACTCCGCTGGTGAGTGTTACACACTCTTTCAAGGATAACTACTTTTAAAGTTCACCTCCGAGGTTCTCAGCGTCTTTCTTGCTTCTCACCCGACTAAAGTATGTAAGCTCTCGACTGTTAGGACAGGCAAATGATTTATTTAAATCTCTGGAATTTATAAATTAATTTGATATTTTTTTGATAGGACGGGTAATCAGCACTTAAGCATTTCTTTTAAACTGCTTTCTATTCAGTATGACCAGACTTGGAATCTGGGGGGATGAAATACTAAGTCCGATAAAGTTCCTATTGAAAAAATTAGAAATAAAAAATAGATAAATGTAAATAGTTGAAAAGGATAGGTGGTTAGCGCAATAGTATTCATATGACCGCTATGTGCAGTTTTTCCCGAATTTGGCATCAGGGGGGCTGAATACTTTACCTAACTCAGTTCCTTATGTATTACATTGTAGTATAGGTCTAACTATCTTGTCAAGAAATTTTCAGTTACTTTTGAATTTCGTAGAAAGCCTATTAGTAATGTAGAGACGTAGCAGTGCTACGTCTCCAAATATTTTGATGAATACCGATAATTCTAAACACTCAAAACATATTCCGATTTAGCAAAAACAGAAGCATAAACTAAATTTCCATCTTCTTCGACAAACTCACCAGCAAAGTTCGTACCTTCTAAAGTTTTCAACTGTAAATCCAAAAACTTTTCTTGTTTGGTGACTTCAAATTTTTCTGGTGGGGTATTTGCTAAATTACTTTGAACTTCAGCGTACATTTGCTGACGACTTTCTACTAGTTGCTGGCGTAATTCGGCTAAATTACTTGCAGAGAACGGAGTAATTTGCTGTGATGTATCATCTTTTTCAAAATGCATAGCAGCAACTCCATAACAGAAACAAACTAAAGACATCCAAACTTCTTGAAAGTAAGTTGTATTTGGAGCAATTTCAATTCCAGCTAATTTATCACCAAGAATAAATAAAGCTCCCGTTTGTCCTGGAAGTAATTCAAAACGACTTTGATATTGGGTTAAAAATGCTCGTTTTCGACTGAGAATTTGTTCTAAATGACCGCGATTTTGTAAGCCAAAGAGTTGGTTAAGTTTACTAATAGCATTCCACAGCTTACTATAGCTTTTTTGACCTTGTAATTTGAGTGCTTCTTCACGTAAGAATAAAGGTAGAATAAAAAACCACTGTTCGCGTTCTTCTAGGAATCCACCTTGTCCAGATTGGACGCAGCAAGCATCTTCAAACATCAGCTTTTGTCCTTCAGCAATAAAAGCACTACGACATAAAGCGTGATTTTGGGCTTTGTCTTGAATGTAGCCCATATGTAAAGGAACGATTGCAATACCTTGGGAATGATTGGTGATTTCCATATTCCCGTAACCGCGTACTTGAGTTAATTTTAAACTTGAAAGTGGTGGAGCAAATTTTTGTTCATTTTCTATATTAGTTCCAAAAATAGGGACAATTGTCATAACTCCCGACTTTTGAGGAATACCGAAGCGGTAAGAAGATAAATCAAAAGCCTGTGGTACTAATTGATGGTAATTCATAATTCATGATTCATGATTGGTAATGGGTAATTGGTAATTGGTAATAATTAATAGGGAGCAAGACGCTCCCAATACGATTTTGTATTTCGGTTTATGATTAAAATTCCTTTATTTCGCAATCACTTCTAGTTTTGATTTTTCTAAATCGCTTTTACACACAATAAATTGCTTTTCAAATTGTGAAAGCTGTTCTGATAGAAACTCGCGTAAGCTAGCTTCAGTTTTATCGCTAACTATTGATATTAAGGAAAGTAGTAAATTCCGAAAATCTTCTTGATGCCAAAATTCTAATTGAGGAAGATTTATAGCTGGACGACGTAATTCTAAATCGTCTTGGTTAGTAAATTTACTGTGACAAAATACTATCGGTGTTTCAATCCCGATTTGAGGTAACGATGCTACAACTCTACTCAAGTCACCGGGATAGAGATTTTCGTAACCGTCAGAAACTATTGCGATTACGTCTGGATTTCCTTTAACAGCATCTAATACAGATGTTGCAATGTCGGAATATCCCTGTGGTATCGGTAATTCATCAACCGTTCCACCCACCTGATAGACTTTGACCTTGTTACAGCATTTCTCCAAAACCAGCTTCAGAGCAACTGATTGGGCTAAACAGCAATATTCGCGATCGCCATAACTTTTCGTGGAAGCGGAAGCGTCAAACACTAGCGCTAGGGTTTTATCAAAACGAGGTAATTTCGCAGCTGCTTGGTTAACGTAATTATCCACAGCTTCCATAAGTTGCTCGGATTGACCACCACGGTAAAGGTGAACTATGGTTGCTGCAATATCACCGCGATTTGTCGCTGTAACGGTTTTAGGTCTTTGCTGTTGATTGTCTAAGATTTGGACGTAATTTTTGTGTAATTTTCGATAATCACCAGTTGTGGTTTGCAATCCTTGATAACGGTAAAGCAATTGCAAAATAGTTTTTACTCTTTCTCTATCGTTGATAAACCGGAATAAATTTTGATTCAAATATGTTTCATCTCCACCCAAAGAGATGATTTTGGCACAAGCACGAGCGACATTTTTACCTAAAGCATGTTCCAAGCAATCGACAATTGCAGGACGACGACAGACTATCATATCTAATGATTGAGAATGCTCGAAAATGTATTTTAGAATGGCTCTGGTTGTATGTTTGTGATTTGCTCTGACTCGTTTTAAAGCTAGAAATACAGTTAATACTTTATCTGGATGCAGAATAGTTAATAGAAAATTGGTAACGCTTTCTAGAGTTAAACGGAGATTGTGAGAAAATCCTTTTCGAGAAGCTTTTAAAAGTTGGAAAAGGATGCGTAAACGCTGTTCTGGTGTAACTGTTTCTGTAACGCTGAAAAGAGCATATAATTCGGAATTGTAATTGTATGCTTCTTGATGCAAAGCTTCATCATCCCATTCCGGTGGTTTACCGTTATGTCGCAATACAAAAGGTTGATTGTGAAGGGATAAATGATTTAAAAAATTGAAGAGTATAGTTTGATTATTCATTTTTGTAACGCAAAGGAACGCTATGTATAACGCAAAGGTTCGCAGAGAGAAGGAGAAAAATTGGTAAAAGTAGATGATAATCAATTAGTTGTGAATTACCAATTACCAATTACTAAATTAATGTAACTCACTTCCACCTTTACGAAGCAAATATCTATCACTAATTAATTTTAAAGCTACTCTTCCAAATAGCGGATGAGTTCTTTCAATTGCGGGTTGAATTACAACACCTTCCATCATGCAATCTGGACAAAGTGCGCTATCTTTATTGTTGAATTTAGAAACGATTTCTCGACTGTAAGCACCGGAGTAAAGTAAAGGTGCTGTGGGTAAATTAAATTCTTGGCAGAAAGCAGCAAAATCTTGATAGTTGAGGAAATTTTTACCTCGACGTACAGCAAATAAAGCAAGACCGATTTTACCGTTTTTTAAACCGTATTTTATATCTTGTACGCCGTAAATTTCTCCAAAAACTTGAGTATCTGGGGGAAGTTGTTGTAAAGCTTCGTTTTCGTGATAAGCACGAATATAAACTAGATTTTTATTTATTTCGTTGTCTTTCCAAAAATAGTTATGACTACCAATTCTCACTGTAGAATCTTCATCTACTAAAACAGTAAAATTAGTTCCGTGTATTTTCTCGGTGATTACTATTTCTTCTCCATCAACAAACATTTCTGGATAGCGCTTTAGATGCTGAGGAGCAGGAAATTTATAATGTCCGATATGATTTTCCATATCCCCATTCATTGTTTTAGGAACTGGATATTCATATTTAGTAATTCCGAAGTGTTCGGTGTAATCGTCTCCGATACTTCCTGCAAAATCTTCACCCACAGGAATTAGTAAACCTTCTGAAAATATTCCTCGCAGTTTTGCAGCACGCAATCTTTTTCTATAGTAAGAACCTATCCCGAATTCTTCTACATACTTATCGGGGATAACGCTATCAATAGGAAAATAAAAAGCTAAATCTCCTACTTGAAAATTTCCCTTTGCTGAGATAACTTGATATCCCATTCCGCTGATGGAAATAACATCTAATCTATCAGCATTAGGATGAGATTCGACGCGATTAATTTCAACAACTTCGACTTTGAATATGCTCATGTTTCACCTCTATTGGAAAGTCACGAGGCTATAAATAAATCTATTTATAGGTAGTTTATAAAATTTAAATCTGTGTTGGGAGGAAAATGATTTTATTACTTATTACAAGTGTAATCAGCAGATAAAACTGTGTCAATTTTTCGGCTCCCTCTCCTTAATAAGGAGAGCAATGCGTTGCGGAGGTTCCCTCCGTTGTTAGCGGAGCGTCTCCGTAAGGAGATAGCAATTGCGGAAGAGGGTTGGGGTGAGGTTAATCAACCTTATTCTCTAAAACAAACCACGAGAAAGTTGGGGTGAGGTTAATCAATCTTTTCCCCCAAAACAAACCTCACAAACCGACGAACTCGAATATTTTCACCAACAACAGAAGCTACTTGTTTAATGTGTTCTTCCACAGTCAACTTAGGATTGCGGATAAAAGGTTGATTCATTAAAGTCATTTCTTTCAAACGCTTTTCAATCCGTCCCTTGACAATCTTTTCTTTGATATTATCGGGTTTCTTCGCTAAATCATCCCTTTCGACTTCAATTGCTTTTTCTTTATCAATTATTTCTTGTGGAATATCTTCCACATTTATGTAATTTATATTAGAATAAGCAGCAATTTGCATTGCAATATCTTTTACCAATACTTGAAAAGCTTCAGTCTTCGCTACAAAATCAGTTTCGCAATTTACCTCAAGCAAAACCGCGACTTTACCACCCGTATGAACGTAACTAGAAACAATTCCTTCAGATGTAATTCTTTCATTTTCAACAGAAACACCGAATGATTTCTTTCGTAACCATATAATAGCTGCTTCAATATCACCATTAGTTATTTGCAGCGCTTTTTTACAGTCCATCATTCCTACACCAGTTTTCTGACGTAACTCCTGGACAATTTTTGCATTTATATTAACCATTATTCAATTTTGGATTTTAACAACGGATATTTTTGTTTTTTGGATTTATGCTGTAGAGACGTAATATATTACGTCTCCCGACAATTTCAGGTAAAACAAACCATTTAAAATTATTAATTCCTAGCTCCTAATTAAACATTTACGAACTTTGACCTGTTTATTTATCATCCCGAACAGGTAAAGCAGTCTCCATAATTTCCATCAACAATTCCAATCTTGACGGACGAGATAACAACGGAACTAAGTTAGGTAAAGAGTAATAATCACCGTTGAAAGTAAAAGTATCTACCTGTACCTGCTTCTGCTTCAACCGAGCTTCTACCCAATCACTTGCGTAACCAACTTTGACGATAATTACTTCCGGTGCAACATTTAATAAGCGACAGTACTTGCTGTAAGCTTCTGCGAAATAAGGTGCCGAATTTTCACCTTCATCAGTCACCATGATGAACTGTTCCACAACTTGCTTTCTCAAATACATTGCTTCCACAGCACAACCGCAACTTGTACCACCACCAGCTTTAATCATCTTGAAAGCTCGTTCCCAATCGGTTAACTCGCTTCCTTCTGCTTTTACCTGATAAGGCATATTATCAAAAGCGTATACAAACAAATCCGCTTCTGTAATCCCCGAAATCATTGCAGCTAAACGCTTACCGATTTCAATCGCTTTATCCATCGAACCTGATTTATCAACTAATAAGGCTGTTGATTTACGGATTTTTCCGCGCTTCTTAACCTGCTCGTTGGTAACTTTTTCTAACTTTTGAGCAGTTGTAGCATCTAATTTAACTGCATCATTAGCAACAGTCGCTTTGAATGCAGATACCCGCTTACTTACTGCACCTTCTTCCAATTTTCCATCAATCAAAGCTTTAACTTCTGGATGTTCCATAGCACCCCGAGCTTGCAAAGATTTCAGGTTGTTAATTACCTCTTGCGGTGACATGGAGTTAATTAAAGCCACTAATACAGTCGGTGTTAATTGCTTCACAGCACCGATAGCAATGGTGTAAGGAATACTATGCTCGACAATTAAAGCTGCTTGTTCTGCTGGGGTTTCAGCCTTTGCAATTTGCTTCAACATATAGGCAAGACTGTCTTCCGGTGGTGTCCCTTTAAACAGAACTGCATCCGCACGCTGACCGGGTTTGATGTGTAATGTCGCGTAAAGATGCTTCATAGCTTTCCGTCCCCGTAAAGCAGCACGGTCAAAAAATTGCGGGTTGATTTCCCGTGCTTTCAAATAACGAGTCACAGCAGTACGTGTGGAACGCGGAACTTTACCACGTTGTTGCTTCATAAAGTCCACAATCCGAGCAACTTGATAAGGAGGGAATTGCTGTAACATTACAAAACCAGCGTCCCGATGTTCTTCAATATTGCTAGTTAATAAATGTCCTACAAAAACTTCCTTATGGTCGCGAACATCACCATTTTGTTGATACCAAATAGCCAAGTGTCCGTAAAAAAGCGGGTCAAGTTCAATAATTATTTTGTGAAATTCTGCTACCTTTTCTAACTCGCGGTGAGGAGTTGTTAGTAAAGTATTAATTAATTCTAAACGTAAATCTTTTTCTGCTGTATTCATTTTTTATCTCCTCTGACAATTTTGGATTTTGCGGAAAGTTTGGGGTGTAGATTCTCTTCCCCCAAAACTTTCCAAGACAGATTTTGGATTATTACGTATGTATTGGATTGCAATCTAAAACAAACGTATCCGTTGCAAAATCTAAGGAGATAGAAGTCGCACGCTTATCAATGATTTTTATAATCACCGCGCAAGTTTGAGGAGCTTTTTTACTTAATTAAAACCTTCCGGAGAGAGATTTTGTATGTAAGCTCCTGCTCGTTTGGGCGCAGCAACAACTATCTTTAATTGATATCATTAATTGTTCGTAGTAAAGGATTTATTCCTTATTCAATGATTAAATATCACCGCACAAGTTAATAAAGCTGTTGTTGATATACCCAGGAATCGAACCTAGAAATCAAGGAACCTAAATCCTTTGCCTTACCATTAGGCTAGTATGTAAGCTTTATTTGTTAGGGTGCGGCAACAATCACTGTAATTTAGATAATAGAAATTATTATTTTAAATGTCGCCATGCAAGTTAAGAAAGCTGTTTGTTTATACCCAGGAATCGAACCCGGAAATAAAGGAACCTAAATCCTTTGCCTTACCGTTTGGCTAGTATGTAAGCTTTCAAAGTTGGGACACGGCAACAATTTATATCTTGAAAAGTTTGATAGGAACGCCACTTGCTACAACCGAGGAAACTTCGGCAACGCAGTGGCTTCAGAAACCGACCCCATAAACTTTCCGCTAATTCAAATAAATTTATGTAGTAGAAGCATCTTGTCCCCTAATTCTTACTAAAAGATTCAAATAAAAGGTTTCAAATCTGGTTCAACCCAATGATTGCGAGCTTCCCAAGACATTAGTAAATCCCGAGTGTAATATTGAAACGGTAAGTGCTTATCGTTGTAAGTTTTATAAATAGCAATTGCCGTTTCTAAATTAAAACTTTTTTCTTCACTAATCGATAAATAGTGACTTACCATCCGAATCCAAAACAGAGTTAAAGTTTCGTGATAACCACCATCTTTGGTAGTTTTGATACCTATCGCTTCGTTATACCGTTGAATCCCTTGACGAACCCTATTTATAGCTTTCTGTTCGTCGTAAAGATTCAAATACCATAGCGCTATAGTTAAATGCGCTTGATGATTCCATTCCGAACGCGGTAAGGTACAATTTTCAAACTCAGCAATCAAACTCTTGATATCAGCTTCTGTTTTGTAATTCCTAGTTTCGTCACTCATCATCAATTATTTAAGAATTAATTACTTGAGAGAAACTTTTGCTTCCACAGCTTCCAATTGTTGTTTAATATCTTCAGCTTCAGCAATTGCAATTCCGGTTTTCACAGTTTGAGGTACTGAATCAACAAAGTCTTTGGCTTCTTTCAAACCTAAACCTGTAATTCCTCGTATCAGTTTCAGAATCGCAATCTTTTTATTCGATGGAACTTCTTCTAAAACTATATCAAATTCTGTTTTTTGATTTTCAGCTTCTTTCTTATCTGTAATATTGTCAATGACAACAGGTAAATTTATTTGAGAGCGAGAAGCATCAACATTAAAAGTATCTTCAATCTGTTTAACTAACTCAGAAGTTTCAATTAAAGTTAACGCTTTTAATTGTTCTACAATTTCTACAATTTGAGCGGACATGATAAACTTCCATTTTCAGCCAATTACGGCTAATTTATTTATATTTTTTAATCATCTCGCGCAAGTTTAAAAAGCTGTTGTTCACACGCAGGAGTCGAACCTGCTACCAGTCGGTTAATAGCCGAATGCTCTACCAATGAGCTAGTATGTAAGCTTTTTATATCGGGGCGCGAAATGAATAATTCGTTATTAGTTATTAATTGTTAGTCTTTAGTAATTAGTTACAACTTCTAACTCCTAATTCCTAATTCCTAACTCCTAACTTAATTTTCTCCTCATATAAGTTAAAAAAGCGTTTTTGTACCTATTACGGCCGCTCTTACTTGATTTTATTCAAGCAGCGGGCACGCATCCGGAGTCTATCTAGAGACTGTGAACGCTGTCGCTGATTCGGTCACCCGAACTTCGCTACCTTAGAACCGTTATTCAAAGTATGTAAGCTTTATCTGTTGGGATACGAGGTGAATTATTAATTAATACTCAGCCTACAAAGGTAGACTTTTACTTTATAGACGCGGTTTCAACCGTCATATACAATAAAAAATCATTTATCAAAAAATAAAAAAATCAATTAATAATTATCTAATAATTGAACCAAAATCCAATATCTAAAACAATATCTTATTTAATTTTCAAGGTTCGGAATTATATCTATACTTTCGCCAATAAACAAATATATTTCTTAGTTATTCAAGCACTTTAGATATTTATTTTGTGCTTCAATAATTAAATACTACACGTATACTACATAAAAGTCAAGGGGTTTTATAAACAAGTTATTTTATATATTTCGCAATCCAAAATCCAAAATCTAAAATAAGAAGACAAACCAGACTAGATATAAGTAAACTTTTACTTGCCTAGGTTGCCTAATTATTCCCGTATTAAGCCCTTCATTCGATTGCAAAAGAAGCGCTTTTACGGGCTTCCAACCAAAGTTTGTGGAGGAAACATTCTGTATTGTGACTCATAGTCGTAACAAAACCACCGCTAATACTTTTTGCGTTTACTGATAGCCAATAACCCCGCAAAGAGACTTCTAGAAATTCTGTATCGCAAGCGTATAACTCTATGACTTCGTGGTTATTCTCTTGCTCAACTTGAGTATGTAATTTTGCTAGTCCTGGTAAATCAACAGGAAGTAAAAATGAGGCAGTGCTGGGTTCAACACATAAACTTTGACCAACCCTTAAAGTCAGTATGACTCGCGCTTGTATCCACTCCTCAACGGACTCAGTTAAAAGCTCTAGGTAAAAACTGTTTTCTGTATAAGTTAATTTCAGCATTCTTCATGCTCTCTTGTTATTCCAGGTTTGCTTGCACAACACCTTTCCAAAACTGCTCTGCAAAAGAAACAGTAGGGTGGACGGGTGATTTTGGTTTTGTACGAAGTGGCATCCCAGCTTCTAAAGGGGTGCGGTTACTTTTGCGAGAGTTACACTCAGAACAAGCAGCTACAACGTTTTCCCAGGTATGACGACCACCGCGAGAACGGGGAATTACATGATCTAAGGTTAAATTTTTGTTACTACCGCAGTATTGACAGCTATTGTGGTCTCGACGCAGTATTCCACGACGATTTACTGGTGGTAGCTTCCACATCCGCTCGCGAGAAGAAAATTTTAAGCGGATATGCTTGGGCACGTAAACTATCAAGCTCGGGGAACTGATATGCCACCCCTTTTCCGTGGTAATATCCAATGGTTCTGCTTTCTGGGTTACCAAAAGCACGACTGCTCGCTTAATGTTCACTCGACACAGCGGTAAATAGTTTTGTGAAAACACGACCACAGATTTTTCTAGTACTTGCGTTATGCTCATCGCAGTTTGGCTCCTCATGAAAAACCCCCGCTTCTTTTTTCATCAAGAAAGCGGGGGTTAAATGTTGACTTTGACGTCTTTATTTAATGTTTGGTATGGCATCCTTCTTGCCAGTACCTCCCGCTTGTTTTATCTGGTTTCAGTTGACTTAATAAGTAAATTATTCTGATATATTCATAATCTCGATTATTTTGTGCCGATTGCCCGTGATTCCGATTACATTCGCCCATAAATAAATACTCCACTCCCCTTGATGTCAATTCCCAACTGGCAGAACAGTTGGAAATCGCTGGGGAAGTGGAGTATGGCTGAATAAAAATCACAGAAAATTTCACCTAAGTTAAAAATCAAGTATTGAAAGCGGCCAAATGTCTTTGATTGTAGGCTCCTAAATTAATTTTTGGAGTTGAAACGAAACTAAGAACTTTTGACTTGTTGAACATTTCTATAAACATACTACACTTGTATTACTATCCTGTCTACAGTTTTAAGGAGAAAAAACATGCATACAATTGCTCGCACACCCACCACCGAAATGGAAGTAACTAGCATCCGTTTGGAGCGGGAGCTAAAAGATAAGTTAAAAGAATTATCTGGGAATCAAGGATATCAAGCATTGATTAGAGATATTTTATGGAATTATGTTCAGCAAAAATCGGGTGAGTGGAAGCCGAGATTTTCGCGTGCTGATATTCGAGCTACCATAGCTGCTACATCCGAGCAAGAAGAGCGGTGCGTACTCACAGGTCAAGTTATTCAAGCCCAACAACCGATGCTGCTAGGACTCACGAAAACTGGGGATATGATTCCTCTAAGTGTAGAGAGTTTAGCTGGCTAGTTTTTCTTCTATCAACCCAGCCCAATGATTATATTTCAGCAATCATTGGGCTGGGTTATTAATTTATAAATAATCATTAAATATTTAAATAATAATAATTAACAAAGATATATTTGATAGACTTCATCAGATTTCCTTACTCAATAGGTATGTCTATTTAAGATAAGCTTTTGTAGCGTTTTGATAATTTATAGGGGGTATGACAATACTTGACAGATGGGAGTCTTGAGCATAATAAGTAAATGACTGTTAAGAATAGGAGTAAAACTATAAAGGGAAATAAACTGCCCTGTCCCCTGCCCCCCGAACTCCAGAATTGTTCCTAGCTCAAAAGTTTTCTGACTACTGATATAGAACAAGTCCCCATAGATGATTTAAATAGAAATAAATAGTACGGTTTTAGCTATGAACATCAGTGGTAATGCGGATAATACTTACAGGGGAATTGATTCTGTTATAGAGAAAATACGGTTTGTCTGAAGTCGTGGATGAGGATATTCTGGGTCTGAGAAAAGCAAAAAATGCTGACCGTCATTTAAAGCGACTTACCAAGATTGTGAGAAGCATTTCAGTATACTAAATAATATTTGTTTACTAGCGGAAAGATTTTTTATATACCAATGACGAAAGTCATTTTCAAAGAAAGGGGCTATAACAGGTGGAAGAATTTATTTGTCAAATCCAAATCGGTTCATCAGGGTGCAGTTATATAGACAAAGGTAAATAAAGTACCAGGAGGTTGGGTAAAACGACAATGAGGTCATTATCCAAAAGTGTGCCACAAATGAAAAAGCGTATAATAACATCGCCGCCACAGCGCCCGGATGAACAAGAAGACCTAGAAAAGTATCATTTTAAGCTGATGCAGCATCAGGAAACACCTGCCCATCGATTGGTATATGAAATCAATCAAATTATCGCCAGTAGCACACCTCCCGACTGTATGTTGCAAGAAATTGCTCGACTAGTGGGAAGTGCGTTCGAGGTGGATTATTGCTGTTTGGTAACCGACCGTGATGGAGGAGACGCGACTAGTGCTAGTTGGGGTGCCCAAAAAGATTACCTTGGTTTATCCAATCAGCAGGAAGCGTTTTCAATAGAACAATTAGAGTTACCTGTAGTCGAATGTGCTGCTGAACCTTTTACTATTGAGGACATTTCCACAATTCAGGAAAGTTTGGTAATTGGATGTCAAAATTTCCCTTTACCCATAAAATCTGTATTAGCTATTCCGACTCGCTTTGGCGATAAGAACAACGGTGTAATTAGTCTGATCAAATGCGAGCCTTATGAGTGGAGTAATTCAGAAAGGCAAATTTTAAGGACTGTGGAATCTTGCTGTGGGATTGCTTTTGCTCAGGTGGCACAAGCACAGATAATTTCTTCACAAAAGCAACAGGTACGTAAAAGCGAGCAGCACCAAAGCTTGATTCAGCAGCTAACCATACTCAACCGCAGTAATTTGGAGTTCAACCAAATGCTTCAGTTGGTGGTTTCCTCTACAGGAGAAGCTCTAGGTGCAGACCGTGGTTTATTAATATTATTAAAATACTCAGACCCTTTATTTAGAATTCGGGCTAAGGCACAAATTCCTAAAGCTAAAGCTACTGTTGTTAGTGAGTGGTGTAGCGAGACAGAATCGGCGCTTTGCAAGGAATTACAATCTCTTGAAGAGTCTTACTGGCTCCAAGATTGCGGTATATCCAAGCGAGCTTTTAAAGCCTCTAAGCCCGTAACGATAAATGATAATTCAGATAGGCGTAAAGATACTTCTACAATTGCTCCAGTGTTTATTTTAGACAAATTACCAGCAGCGCTATTAATGCCTTTAGAGAGCCAAGGGAAAGTATTGGGTTTCTTGGTATTACAGCAGAAACAGCGCCGCAATTGGCAGCAAGCTGAATTAAATATCGTGGAAATGGTTTGCGCTCAAATTAGCAATGCGATTATTCAAACCCAAACCCTTAAGCAAGTTCAAACTCTTGTAGACGAACGCACGGCTCAACTACAACGCAGTTTGGAAGTACAAGCTAAGCTATACGAGAGAACTCGACAATACGTCGAGCAGTTGCGCGAGCTTAACGAACTCAAGGATGAGTTTTTGAGCAACATGAGCGACCGTTTGCGCTATCCTTTAACCAACATGCGTATGGCATTGCGTAATCTACGTCAGCCAAAAATTGATGCAGACCGTCAAGCAAGGTATTTGGATATTCTGGAACAGGAATGTACTAAGGAAATTAATTTGATTAATGACCTGCTTACACTCCAGAAGTTAGAAACTCATCAAGAACGTCCGCAGTTTGAAACAATTGATTTAAATACAAAAATTGAAGATACGGCAGCTGCTTTTGAAAAGAAATTAGCAGAAAAAGGGTTGAGTATTTCTGTAGAATTACCTGACGAACCGCTAAAGCTGCAAACTGAAATTGAAAGTTTTGACCGTATTCTCCAAGAATTGCTCACGAATACTTACAAGTACTCCGAGCATGACAGCTGTGTAGAACTGCGAGTTTGTCAAATTTGCGAAACCGAAAATAAAACCAACCAGCTACAAGTTCAGGTTATTAACGTCGGACGTGGTATATCTGAAGAAGAAGCTACCTTTATATTTGACAAGTTCCGTCGAGGTAAAGGTCGATGGACTCCCGGTACTGGATTGGGATTAGCTTTAGCTAAATCATTAGTACAGCATCTCAATGGAGAAATAATTGTAGAAAGTACTTCTATCGAAGATTCTGAGTTAAGCAAAATCTGCTTCACTTTAACTTTCCCACAATTTTCAGATGATAGCGAAGACCCGGAGCCTTCATGATTCAAGAACAAAACACGCCCCAATCCGATTTAAATTCCTCATCTGCTGGTAACAGCCAAAATCCAAATTTACAAGCTGTAACTGTCGAAGTAGAGAAAATCACGGAGCGCAAGCGGCAAATTACAGCTAAAATTCAAATTCCTCACCCGGTAGAAAAAGTTTGGCAAGTACTTACAGATTATCAAGCCTTATCTGATTTTGTTCCTAGCCTTTCTTCCTCTAAGAAACTAGAACACCCTGATGGGGGTATTCGTTTGGAACAAATTGGTTCGCAACGTTTACTGCGGTTTAATTTTTCCGCAAGAGTTGTTTTAGATTTGCAAGAATCTTTCCCGAATGAAATTAGTTTTCAAATGGTAGAGGGAGATTTTAAAGACTTTTCCGGTAGCTGGTGTTTGGATAAATGCACTTTGGAGCAGGAAACCAGTACGTTACTTTGCTATACAGTAAAAGTCTGGCCCAAATTAACTATGCCGATAAGAATTATCGAACCTCGTCTTTCTCAAGACATGCAGTCAAATCTTCTAGCCATTCGCCAACGTGTGGAAGAATTGTCAAATTAAAAAGGGCAGGTTTTTTCAAACCTACCCTTTCATATCTCAATCAATTCTAGAAACTTTTAAAATTTAGTACCCCCAAGGGAATTCGAATCCCTGTCGCCTCCGTGAAAGGGAGGTGTCCTAGGCCTCTAGACGATGGGGGCCTGCGTTCTTAACTTTTATTAATTTAACGGCTTTCTGAAGATTTGTCAATAGTCTTGTGCAAAAAAATCTTTCTTTGGAAGTTTATACAATAACTTGCTTACAAGCTTTCATCTGCGGTATAACTCCACGAAGTTATCGCAATACCACAATCAAGTTTTATAATTTTATAAAGTCTCAAAAAAACTCCGAACATATTGACACATAAGCGTTATAAAGCAATTGGCTCGCAAAACTAGTTATTACATTAGTTTTCACCTATTTCCTACTCCTTACTCCCTAAGTCCCCATCAGGCTTTAACCAAGGCGAATTTCAAGCACAGCTATCATCGAACAATATTGATGATTAATATTAATAACTACCCTATGTTGCTTCATAGCAGGTTAAAGTGGTGGAAAGTAATATTAAATAGAGGCTATTTTCCTCAAAAAAATTCGCGATACTTCCCATTCGTCTTCATAGCTCAATGCGGAGGCATTTCGCAGCTATTTTACAAAGATTAAAAAAATGCTGTAATATAACGAATCTAGGAAAAAATTATCAATTCAATTCCTTATGAAGGGTGCTTGCCTTTCGTCAATCAAATTTAATATTTTCTATTCTTAAATTACAGATTTTGAAATATACAGCTCAAAATCTCCAATATGGAAGCATCTTTTGACATCACCCTACAAATGGTGATTGCCGTCGTTGCAGGCATTAGCGCTCAAGTGCTGGCTGCCTATATTAAAGTGCCCAGCATTGTTTTTTTACTGCTGTTTGGTATCTTTCTCGGAGCGGATGGCATCGGGTTATTACATCCCCATTTGTTAGGCATTGGATTAGAAGTAATTGTTGCTCTTGCAACGGCAATAATTCTGTTTGAGGGCGGGCTAGACTTAGAATTACGAGAGTTAGGTCGGGTTTCTACTAGCCTGCAACTACTTGTAACTCTAGGAACCTTAGTTACATTAGTGGGCGGAAGTATGGCGGCTCATTGGCTGGGAGAGTTTCCTTGGCCAATTGCTTTTCTTTACGCTTCAATCGTGGTGGTGACGGGTCCTACCGTGGTTACCCCGCTGCTGAAACAAATTAAAGTAGACCGACAGGTAGCAACGCTTTTAGAAGGGGAAGGGATTCTCATTGACCCCGTAGGAGCAATTCTTGCTGTCGTGGTTCTCGATACTATTTTGAATGGCGATGCAGACCCTTTTAATGCGATTACAGGTCTGTTAGTACGTTTGGGTATTGGTGCGGCTATTGGTGGAGCCGGTGGTTGGCTGCTATCGTTATTTTTCAAGCGAGCCAACATTTTGTCATTTGAACTCAAAAATCTGGTAGTACTTGCTTCTGTATGGGGCTTGTTTACTTTGGCGCAAATGATTCGCAGCGAATCGGGACTGATGACAACGGTAATGGCTGGAGCGGTTTTTGCGAATTCATCTGTGCCTGAAGAACGCTTGTTGCGCCACTTTAAAGGTCAGCTAACAATGCTGTGTATTTCAGTATTATTTATTTTGCTGGCAGCCGATTTATCTATCGCTAGTGTATTTGCTTTGGGCTGGGGTAGTTTATTTACGGTTTTGGCGCTAATGTTCGTAGTGCGACCGATTAATATTCTTTTGTGTACCTGGAACAGCGACCTTAACTGGAGACAAAAGGTATTTCTTAGCTGGGTTGCACCCAGAGGTATTGTTTCAGCCTCGGTTGCTTCGTTATTCGGTATTTTACTGACGCAGCGCGGTATCAATGGTGGTGATGCTATTAAAGCGTTGGTGTTTTTGACAATATTAATGACAGTATTTTGTCAGGGACTCACGGCTGGCTGGGTTGCGAAATTACTCAGAATCACTTCAAAACAAGCAACTGGAGCGGTAATTGTTGGTTGCAATCCTTTAAGTATATTAATTGCCCGATTCTTTCAAGAACGCGGCGAAACTGTAGTCATGATTGACACAGACCCAGAAGCAAGCGAGCAGGCACAAGCGCAAAATCTAAGGGTTTTGACTAGCAGTGCTTTAGATGCCAACGTCCTTGAAGAAGCCGGACTTGATTCTGTCGGGACTTTTCTGGCCATGACTAAAAATGGTGAAGTAAATTTTGTTTTAGCTCAACGGGCCGCAGAAGAATTTGACCCACCTCGTGTCTTAGCTGTCTACCCTCGCGACCCACAGGCAAAAAATAAAAGTAAAGTTCTCCAAGCTTTTCTTCCCGAGTTTAAAATCAAAACTTGGAACCAACATCTTAATGATGAACAGGTAAAGCTGGGAAGCATGATTTTAAAAGACCCTGGTTTTTCTCTGCAAAAAATTCAGCTACAAGCATTAATCCGGACTGGAGACTTACTGCCATTATTCGTAGAAAGAGACGATAAAATCAACTTGATGGCTGCTGGTGATACTTGGCAAGTTGGCGATCGCCTAATTTACTTGTTGCATGACCCCAGACCGGATCTTCTTAAACGTTTGTCTGGTGGTAATCAATCGACTCGTCTTTCTTTGGAAAATTTACCAGAAGTTGAAGAAATACCCATAGGTAAATTATCTCAACTCTCTGCGACTGATGCACCAACACCTTGAACCAATTCTTTCGGGCTGCTGACTTGTTTTTCAACCCAAAGTACGCTGACTAAATGCACTACTGACAAAACAATGGCAGCAGTCGATAGAATATAACTGTGTATTGTATACAGACGTTGAACTGTCAAGGTACTAACACCACTACCTCCAGTCAGAATTTCTCTTAATTGCTGACCCACAAACGGAATTGCTTCAATGGTTCCCAATTCAATGTTAAAGCGCCAAAATCCAACCTGATCCCAACCCAAAATCATCGATGTCCAACTTAATCCAATTACAGCTAAAGTCAAAAATATTCCACTAACCCAAGCTGTGTACCAAGTTTTGGTAAATTTTCTGCCCAAAAACATCACTACAATCTGAATTAAAGCAGCAACAATTATCCCATTACCGGCAATGTGATGAGCTTTACGAAATAACCAACCGTACTGGATTTCTTCGGTTATCATCTTTAATGATTGATAAGCCCTTCCAGAAGCAGCTTCGTAGTAAATTGAAAGCAAAATTCCCGTACTAGCAGCAATTAAACCAAAAGTAATAATTACTACCGATAGAATTGTTGCCGTCCGCCGCATTACGATATCGAATCGGCTTTCCTGGGTAATCATAGAGCCTTCCTTTCTTAAAAAAGTTTACATTTATTATCATTCTAGCTAAGAAATATTAAATTTTGATAAAAAAGTATACATTCATGCTAAGTATTGCGACCAAATGGATAGAGATTGTTGCGAGCCATACCAAGGTTTAGGACTTCTTGGGGAATGCATCACATTTTCGATAACTAAATTCCTTGCTCCTTCCAAATGAGCAGCTTTAATAGGAGTAATTCCATCCCCCCAAGTGTTACCTTCACCACAAGTTTGTTTATAGCTGTTGTAGGCTAGCCAGTTTCCCAACTTTCTTTTCCCGAAAATTGTTTTTCCTGCAACACAGACGTAATTAACGTTCTTATAAAATGCACCTGGGTAATTATTATTGACAAAATCTAGACTTGAGCGAGTCCAACGCTCCGAACTAATATGAGGTGTACCCAGAGTTACTAGAGTGGCAACTTTTGGATGAGCTTTCCACGTCGATAAGTTGAGATTAGCTTTTCCATAAGCTACTTCCCCTAAATAAATACGCGATATCCAACCTCCTGCGGAATGACCAATTAAATTAATTTGAGAAGCATCTTTTTGCCGTAATATATGCTCAACAGTAGAATCTAAATGTTTTAAAATCGGATTTACAGGTCTTCCTCCCAAAGTTGCTATCCAATCACGCCGTTGTAAAGGTACGGTAACTGTAGGAAAACCTAAATTTTGTAAAGATTCTTCTAAGCTACGGTAAGCATCAGCGCTTTCCAAAAATCCGGGTAAAATAACTGTGGGTAAAGGCATTCTTCTATTTCTTGGGTGCGGGATTTGAGAGTTGATACTTGCAAAAAAAAATCGGTAAGGTATAACTTATACGTAAGTAGATACTGAAATTGGTATTATGCGAGCATTATTAGTGAGTAAAGATAATCTATAATTAATGATTGTCTCAGCCTTACTGCTTGAAAAGTATTTTTTGAAATAGCACTCAAACTTCTGTTGCTTAGAGGATATTTAATTTTTCAGTTTCGGTTATCAATCAGTTAGGAGTAATGCTTGTTGAATTATTTGTTTTCTTCGATAAATAATATAAAACAGGACTATCAACTACAGCTAGAACACAAAGAATAAGCATAAAAAAAGGAAAACTTCCGGACTCAGTTAAAAAACTTGTAAAAAAAGTATATGGTTTTAATTATTGACAGCGGTGTATATACTTAGGCGTGTTCTTAGCGTCAAACTGGAATATATAGTTATAAAGAAGCTCTAAGATGATGATTTTCTGTCAAATACTAATATCGGGAATGTTACTTATAAGTAAAATATGTTCAGATTTTTTTATACATATCCATCCTTTGAATTAATTAACCGTTCCTCCAACTGGCAATCTTGCTATTATTAGTCTTGCCATAAAAAGTTATGCTATCCGTGAGGGACGCATCTGAAAGGGCTTGCCGCAATCAATAATTATTGCCTGGAATAACTGCCTTATATATTAAATTGCTAGTCAACCGCAACCAAGCTAAGTGAGCGATAACAGCCATGTCTTACGTCTCAGTACTGAAAAATATACCCGAATTCTTAAGCCAACCAGCTGGAATAGCAGCCATAGCATCAGTAGGCATACATGGTGCTATTGCTTTCATCCTGCCTTTGATGCCTGTTGACTCCGAATCAAATAAAAAAGAATCTCCGGCAAGTGTCGGAATAATGGAATTATCTCAGGCAGAACAAGGTAGGTTACCCCAAAACAAGAGTCCTCAAATTTCAGCTTTACCCAAGGCTTCCTTGCAACCTGGGCTTACTCTACCTAGATTCGCGACTCAACCTACTCCTTTGCCGAACCTACCAGCAGGTCTGGATTCTACAAGGGTGATATTACCACCTTTGCCTCAATCGGGAACGACTCCCAATGTTTCGTCTTTACCAAAAAGTGGTTCTTTACCAGTACTTCGCCAACCAAATTTTAACTCCTCATTTAACGCTAAAGCGAAGTCTGGCGGTTCGTTTCGTAGTTTCAATCCTAGAGTTAAATTAGGAAATCCCACACCATTAATTTCTAGAAGAAGTGCACCTTCGAGAAACTCGACACCTTCTCGTAATATACCTGGCATACAGTCAGCACCATTACCACCAGAACTGACCCGAGTACCAGCACCACCACCTCTTCCTCCTATGGGGAATCCAGGCATTAATGCGGGTAATAGCGTGGCTGTTAGTTCACAAATTAGTCCTAATGCTGGTAATAATGTTCCTGTAAATCAACCCAGGAGAATCAGCCCTGAAGAATTTATTGCCCCTACCAACAGAAATATCCCCAAAGCTGGCGACAAACTAACCTTTGCAGGACAAAATGTGCGCCAATGGGGTTCGCAGCCATCTGGGTCTAGAAGAATTGAGTTACCAAATCAACCTTCAGGAAATGTAAATACAGTTCCAGCAGTTCAAAACGGCAATGCATCACCGAAGAATCCAACAAAGTTAGCTTTGGCAAGACAGTTATCAGAAGTTGAACAACGCTTTGAGAACGTTGAAGCAAAACCACCAATTTCTGAGGTTATCAAAACAAAGCCAGGAAAGGAAGGAAAAGTAGAAGGAACTATAGTTGTTGATGCTCGCGGAAAAGTTGACTACTTTAAGTATGTTGATAGGTCAGTTGGTTCTAAGCTAGACAAAGAAACTAGAAATTATTTCCGGAAGTATATCAAGGAAAATCGCGATACCATCCGAAAAAATGGTACAGCGAAAGTATACGCATTTGCTCTTGATTTCAAATCGGATGCGCCTAAAACTGTTGAGTTTTCCAAACCTGAAGATGGTAAATTAGTTGACCGTTTGCGCGATAAAGATGAGCCATCTCAGCAAAAACCTGAAAACTTATCTAGAAGTTCAACCCCAATCAAAATTGATGCAAGACCTGCTCGCGGTTCGGTAGTTGTTCCTACTACTGATAGTTCTGCACCAGTTAAAATCAAGCAGCCAGTTCAAATTAGAACTAGTAAGCCATCTGCTACATCACCGGTCGAAGTACGAATAAGAAATACTCAAGAAGTGCCCAAGGTTCCATCAAAACCCAAGCCTCAAGCTAGAGTTAATGTTAAGGAACCCGCACCGCAAGCTACTTCTAAGCCATCACTTTCTTCTAGATTAAGGAATGTTAAAAAAGATTCAGAATCTGAAGATAATAAAAAAACTTCTGACTCTAAGAACCTTATTCAGCGGTTACGTAAAATTCAAGAGCGCAGAGAAAATTCTAATTAAATATTTTTTTCCAGAAACGCTATAAAAATGCAGAGACGTAGCAGTGCTACGTCTCTGCATTTTTATTGTCAAAGGTCATTAATAAAATAGGTGACGAAGTAGTTATCCCCTACAGTTTCATCTACGTTAAATACGTCAGAATTCTCATACCAAATCTGTCTTAAATTGCGTTCAATCACCTGCGACCTATAAGCCTGGGGCTATAAAAACAAAGCCCCTGTAAAGGGGCTGAATTAAGCAAATCTTTATAGAGAAATGGTATTAGCGATTAATACGCTAAAATTTTCTATTCAACAATTACTTTACCGACCATACCAGCACCACGGTGAGGTTCGCAGTAGAAAGTATATTCTCCAGCAGGTGCATCTGCTGGAATTGTGCTTGTAAATTCTTGTCCGGGACTCATTACTAATTGCTTATGAGAAAGTCCTTTAGCTAAGTCCGCGCTCTTTGCAGGGTTTTGAACGGCATCAAATACAACGTTGTGGGGAGGAACTTTGTTATTGAGCCATTGAATGGTATCGCCAGGTTTTACTGATATTTTAGATGGTTCAAAGGCCAGCATACCTTTATCACTACCCAACTTAATAGTGTGTGTTTCAGCAGCAGCACTAGGGGTAAAAGCAACGAAGCTGCTAACGACTAATAGCATAGTCAACGCAGCTAAACCTAAACGACGTAAAGTGGACGCAATGAATTTCATTGGTTTCTCCTAACAACAGTTTTTATTATCTTTTTTCTATTGTAAATAAAATTATGCCCAAATACGACAATCTGTCATAGATAAAAATTTTTGTAAATAAACAACGTAATTTACGAAGAATGTGGTTATTGATTTTGTGATGGGGAGTGGGGAGTAAGGAGTAGTGGTTGACCACATTAATGATCGGGGGTAAAGCAATATTAGTGGTAGCGTCTCACTCCCTAGTAGTAGCTAGCGACCAAGATGGTCGCACTACCAACACCCCGCAAAATTAATGTGGTGGAGTAGTAGTTCATTTCATTAATTTTGACAGTTTTGTTTTCTACGGACGTAATGTAGAGACGTTATAAATAACGTCTCCCGACATTTCCAAAGAAAACGCAACCCTTCAGAATTAATGAAAAGGACTAGTAGTACTAGACCACATAAGTTTTGCGGGGTATGTAAGCTTCAATTGTAGGTTGGGTTGAACGGAGTGAAACCCAACACCCGCGTTGGGTTGCGCTCCGCTTAACCCAACCTACGGAGCGACTTCCTAACCCCTTAAAATTAATGTGGTGGAATAGTAGTACCCCACCACATAAGTTATGAGGGGTAAAGTAACGGAAAAAGGTAGGTTGGGTTGAACCTAGTGAAACCCAACACCCGAGTTGGGTTGCGCTCCGCTTAACCCAACCTACGGAGCGACTTCCTAACCCCGCAAAATTAATGTGGTGGAGTAGTAGAAACAGTTTTGAAAAATATAAAAAGTAGATTTTTTGATTCTTCTGTAGTTGCTAAATTAGTTGCGAAAAAGCTCTGAAAGACTTGCTATACAGGTATTAAGATAATCATTGGCTAACAAACAGATTGATTATTTGTATTGTTTCCCCAATTCCCAATTCCCTATCCTCCTTTATTCATCAAGTCCGAAGGTGTCAGTTCCCCAACCGGGAGCCTTTTGAGCTGCGGTAAGAACGAACGCGGCTAAATTCTCCACTTGTGGTTGAGATAGTATATTCGGAGTAATTTCGCGACACCAAAAGGTTTCTTCGCTACCGTCATAGGTCATGGGTTGACGCATATAAGAAACCAAAGCGTTAACATTGTTGCGGGAAGGATTAGCACCTTTGAGGGTGTCTAAGGCTAAAGATTGTTTTGGATTGGGTAATGTTGAACCACCGACATGACAATTAATACAGCTATCTTCAAAATATCTTTTACCATCAGATAACTCTTCCGGAGAAAATTCTCGCGTATTGCCCATAGCATCTAATTCCAAAGCAATAGGCTCTCTAACCCTTAAGTAACGGCTTATATAAGGTTCAACTCCACCAGCTTGGGCGGGTAAACAACTGCTAGCAGCCATAAATATTACAGCAGTAGACACTAAGAAAAAACGAGATATAAATTGATACAACATTATTCTCTAAGCATAAATAGAATAATCATTAGCCTATAGCTTGCAAATCATTAATTTTGATTTACTTACTACAGACTAATGACTAAGGATTAATCATTAATTGATTTGTCAGAGTTTAGTAGTAAATCTTACCACCACCCCATTTGTCACCTACAATCTTAGGCTGCAACAAAACATGACCGGCGATCGCCTCTAAATCTTCTTCAGTCAAATTACGCATTTCTTTGTATATATCTGCGCTTTTTAGGCTGGGATGCAATTCAGAAATTTCGATTTCTCCATCGTAGGTAGTGGGATTTTTCATATAGTCCACTAAACCGTCTATATTATCCCGTGCAGGAGTTGCCAAAGCCAAAGTTTCAGGGTCTAGTCCCACGTTTTGGTTTGTCTTAGTTACACCACCAGCATGACACTGGGCACAAGTGTCATTGAATAAGCGTTTACCTCTTTGAACTTCTTTTAAGCTCAGTACGTAGGTATCACCATCTTCGTTCAAAGTTACAGTACGAGTACCTTCATCAAGTTCTACTGCACTAGCGCTACCGACAAACAACTGAAAACTAAGGAATGCACCAGCAATAAAAATGCTAATTAATCTCGATATCATGTTTCCCCTCAAAAGTTCAAATGCTCAACACAGCAATAACAGCGATAGCTTAATTTCTTATTGTTAAGAGTCAATACAAAAAGTTTTTTTGCTATTAACCCGCTGGTTACAGGTAATTCCGGTTTAATTCAAAACCAGGTACCGTATCGAGAGCGGTTGTTTCAGACAAAAATTAGGAAATAAATAAATTGCGGTATTCTCAAACGTCAGAATGAAGGAATTTGTAAGTACTTATATAAAAATTTATATAAATATTTGTAAATTATTCTCATCCAGACGCATAAAGAAAGCCCGATTCAACTTTTTTAAGCTGTAATAGACCATGATTCCCGCGATTGCTAGGCTTGTAAAACCCATAATGGTTCTTAACTCAGACAATAAGATTAAGTCACTGTAATACAATTATCACTCCAAGCGTGCAATTTGTTGCTCAAAGTACTTTTTGAAGTTGTCAGAATTGGGGATTGGGAAGAAGGGGACAAGGGGACTAAAATCCATAATCATTCTTTACTCGCTACTTGATACTTGCTACTTGCTACCTGCTACTTGCTCACTGTTTGGTTCCGGTGAAGGAGACGCTTTGGATAAAGTAGCGGTTGAAGAAGGCGTAAATAGCTAAAGCTGGTAGGGTAAATACCATTGAGGCTGCCATGATGTAGTTCCAGTAGCTGATATATTGACCTTTGAAGCTGTTTAGCCCCAGGGGTAAGGTAAACATTTCCGGGTCGAATAAAATAACTACGGGAAGTAGGAAATTATTCCAGCTACTCATAAAGATAAATACTGCTTGTGCTGCTAATGCTGGTTTGGCTAGGGGAAGTACGATATGACGAAAAATTCCAAAGGTGGTTAAACCATCTAAAGCAGCTGCTTCTTCTAATTCTTTGGGAAAATTAACGAAAAACTGCCGCATCATAAAAATAAATGTGGCATTTACCATGTTGGGAATAATCATCCCTTGGTAGGAGTTTAACCAGCCGAATGTTTTTAAAATTAAAAATGTGGGGATAAGTGTAACCTGTATTGGTACTGCTAATACTGCCAAAATTAGAAAAAACCAAAAGCGTCTGCCCCGAAATGTTAATCTTGCTAGCGCGTAACCTGCCATTGAGTTGAATAGTAAGTTTAATGTTGTGACGCTAATGGCTATGATTACGCTGTTGAAAAACCAACGTAGAAATAATGGTTCTTCTATAAAGATTTGTTTGTAATTATCAAGGGTAAAGTTGTTAGGTAGGAAATTTGGTTTTCCTGCTACTATTTCTGCGAGCGGTTTAAACGATGCGGAAAGCGCCCATAAAAAGGGGATTAAAGTAATAATTGCATAGAGTGCTAAAGCTAAGTAAAGCAGTACTTTGAGCCATGTAAGACTCTTAATTTTATTTAATATGATATTCAATTTTTTTCGCCTCCAAAGAGTCGCCGTTGAATCAAGGTTATAGTTATGATTACTGCTGCTAAAAGAAAAGCAATAGCCGCAGCATATCCCATTTGTAAGTTACGAAATACGGCTTGATATATTAATAAAACTACGGTTAAAGTGGCGTTATTCGGACCACCAGTTCCTTTGGAGAATATATAGGATTGGTCAAATAATTGAAAGGTGCCAATTATTCCCATTGCTACTACAAAAAATGTAACTGGATTGAGCATGGGAAGGGTGATATGAATAAATTTGTGCCATCCATTAGCACCATCTAATTCTGCTGCTTCATACAGGGATTTGGGTATATCTTGTAAACCAGCTAAATAAATCACCATGAAAAACGGTGCTGTTGACCAGATGTTCATAATCATGATGGCTTTAAGTGCAACATTAGGGTCTCCCAACCAGTTGTATGTGGGAAATCCAACTGCGCTTAAAAAATCATTTAGCAATCCATTGGTGTTGTAAATCCACATGAATATCAGTGTCAACACCGCAGAAGAAGTAACTGTAGGTAAAAAGAACAGAACTCTCCACCAGCTTTTACCTCGAATACCGGAATTAAGAGTGACTGCTAAAAATAAAGCCAATATAGTTTGTGAAGGTACGACAATCATCACATATTCAGCAGTATTCTTCAGAGCAATCCACACCCGTTCATCTTCAACTAGCTGGCTAAAATTACGAAAACCAACAAATTCATACTCAATACCACCCAGAAGCTGCACTTTTTGTAGAGAAAGAAATACAGCATAAAGTATGGGTAAAATCACAAAAATTCCCAAAACCAGAATAGTTGGTGCTAGGAAAAGATATCCAGCAAGATTTTCTGTTGGACGACCCTTTGTTTTGGGATACTGTCTGGTTAGTTGCTGCAACAGAAGTCAACCTTTTAATTTTGCATCACAAAAAATTGTAGCGATAAGCGATGCAAATTAAAAATGGGGAGTAGCAAGTAGCAAGTAGCAAGTAGTGAGTAGGGAGTAAGAAATTAATATTAATTTCCCCTTGTCTCCCAACATTCTTATCTGGTCAAATTAACTATTTCGTAGCTGTGCTTGGGGTGTGAAACCTTTCTGCTGCAAGCAAGTTTTGAATTCAACTTCTGCGTCGCTTAGTTTGGGGGTATCGGTAATGTCAAATATTCTTTCCAGTTGGTCGTTGTTCATCTCTGAGAATGCACGAGCGACGCGATTACCTACGTCTCTGTTTTGAATGGTTAGTTGTTCGGGTAAGCAGGATGCAATTGCTTTGATGCGTTTGCTGTTTTGAGTTGTTGGTACTACTGGAGTGACCGTAGCTGCTGCTTGGGCTGAAGGTATAGCTCCTAGCCAAACGGTAATTATTAGTAAACCACTTAGAACTGCGGTTGTTAGCTGCTTTAATATTTTTTGGAAATTCATCGTTAATTTTACCTAATGTAATTATTTTTCTAATTGATTTACTCGATTGTTTGAGTAATTATCCAATACCAGATAACTACATTTCGTGGTTATTTTCGCTCTATCCCAGATATGATTTATTACTATGTCTATGGAAGGAGTTATTAATAAAATTTTATGTTTAGTTATTTTGAGATATTTTAGTTATTTTTATTAATACTGTAGAATTATGGATTAATTATGTGAATATAAAAGATTGGTAAGTAATAGGGAATTTTGTTGTTATTTTTTTGATTATTTAATTTCTATAACGGTTAGGGGTGAGTGAGTGGTTACAATTGAGTATTGCATCTAAGTTATAGTTATTTTTCTAAGTAAGAAACATCACCACGCCACTTGCTACAACGGAGGGAACCTCCGCAACGCAGTGACTTCTCAATCCCTCTCCTTATTAAGGAGAGGGAGGTTGGAATTATTTTTTTATTGAAATCTATTTAGTGGATATGTTGCTATGTCAGGTTCTATAAGTTCTCCGAAAGAAGATGTTAATCAAAATAATAATCAAAATAATAATCATCTGAAAAAAAAAGGTAAGTCGTTACCTTCTGGTTTAATTATCAAGTTGGGAAAGTTTGTCTGGACTACTATGTGGCAAATCATGATGTCTCAACTTGCACCTAGGAATAAGAAAGGTGAATATATTCGTCCTTCAAGTCAGTTTCGGAATGACCTAGGTGAGGAAGAAAATAATCTTTATCAACCAGCATCGGGACGTTATCGATTATATGTTGGTTTGGGATGTCCTTGGGCACATAGAACTTTGGTGGTTATGGCTTTGAAGGGACTTGAAGATGCTGTGGAAGTATCTATTGTGTATCCTTCGACTGATGAAGGAATCTGGGTTTTAAATAGTCCTGAAGAAAATTGTCGAACTGTTCCGGAATTATATCAAGTTGCACAACCTGGTTATCAAGGACGCTCTACTGTTCCGATATTATGGGATAAGCAAACTAACACGATAGTTAATAATGAAAGTGCGGAAATTATCGTGATGTTAAATTCTCAGTTGAACCAATTTGCGAAGAATTCCGAACTTAATCTTTATTCGGAAGAATTAAGGGAAGAAATAGAAGAATGGAATGAAAAAATATATCATGCTGTAAATAATGGTGTTTATCGCTGCGGTTTTGCTCAAACTCAGGAAGCTTACGATAAATGTTGCGATGAATTATTTACTGTATTAGATGAAATTGATGAAGCGCTAGAAAATAAAAGATATTTGTGTGGTGAAAAGTTAACTCTAGCTGATATACGTTTATTTACTACTTTGTTTCGTTTTGATGTAGTATATTACGGTTTGTTTAAATGCAATCGCCGCAGGATTCAAGATTATCAAAATTTAGGGGCTTATCTGCGGGATTTGTATCAGCTTTCTGGTGTTGCTCAAACTTGCGATTTAGAAAGCGTGAAACGAGATTATTACGGAAATTTGTTTCCGCTCAATCCCGGAGGTATTATTCCAAGCGGCCCGGATATATCTAATCTTTTAGAACCACATTATCGGGAAGGAGTAGGAAGTAGTAAGTAGTAAGTAGGAAGTAGTAAGCAGTAAGTAGCAAGTAGAGCTTTGAAACCTATTTATATATTTGTAATATAGTCATGTTGAATTTAGAGCCGAATTAATTTTATTTTCTGTTTTCCATAATTATTTTTGCGACTGTAAAGGCAAGTTAGAATACTTAATCTATAAATTGCTGATAAATAATTGCTGTATTGCAATACATCAATAATTTATTAAAAGATTATTGTTCTTAAAGTTTTGTTAATTGATTTATGAATAGTATAAAAGTTGAAATGGTAATGATATTTGTAGGTAAATAAACAACCATCCCATCAAAAAATATATTACCTTTGTTTAGTGTCTGGGTAGAAGTGTGGGGAAAATTGAAAGCATGGATGGATTATCTTTTTCCTGGGGAAGAAGGATTTTAACTGTTTGCGTGCGTGTATTACTTGCTCTTAGTATTGCTTTTGGGGTAATTTTATTAGTCTACCGATTTGAAAACTGGTCATCTATTAATTGTGATAATCCTGAGTCAGTTTGCTCTCAAGTTTTTTCAGTAGTTCAAGTTAAATATGTTCAAGGTTTTAGTATTTTATCCGCCGCTTTTTTATATGTTTTAGAAAGTCCAGAACGGATAAGAACAAGAATATATGAAGCATGGCAGGTAATTGATAATGCAGCAGCAGCAAACGTCGCAACAAGCTATGCAAGAATTAGAGCGCTAGAATTTTTGAAAGATTATGGAATTTCTTTAGAAAGATTAAATCTTGAAAATACAGATTTACAGCAAATAAACCTAAGTCAAGTTAATTTGAAAAGAGCCAATCTTTGTTGTGCAGAGCTTATAGAGGCTAAGTTTAAAAATGCTAACCTTAGTTACGCTAACCTTAGTGATGCTGACATAAGTAATGCAATTTTTAAAGGTGCTAAATTTAATCATGCAAATCTTCAAGGTGCGAATTTTAATAATGCAGACCTTAGAGGTGTAAACTTCAGTGGTGCTAGCCTTAGAACCGCGAATCTCAGGGGTGCATTGCTAGAAAATGCAATTTTCAAGGATACAGACCTTAAAGGAAGTTTATACAACCAAGATACTAAGTTTCCTGAAGATTTTAATCCTGATGATTATAATATGTATCGCATTTCTGCCGGTGCAAAGCTTAGGGATGCCAATCTTAGAGATACTAACCTTAGCTATGCGAATCTTAATGGTGCTGATTTAACAAATGCAGACCTGAGAAAAGCAGACCTTAGAGGTGCTGATTTTAGAGATGCTAAACTCGCTGGTGCTAATCTTAGGGGTGCAGATTTTAGAGATGCTAAACTTGCTGGGGCTAATCTTAAAGGTTGTTTATACAACGAAAAAACTAAGTTCTCGCAGAATTTTACACCAGAGAATCATCAAATGTACCTGATTTCTCCTAATGCTGACCTAAAGGATGCTGACTTAGCTTATGCTCATCTTAGCGGTGCCCATTTAACGCTTGCGAATCTTAGAGATACTAATTTAGCTCGTGTAAACCTCAGAGGTTCTAATCTTAGCGATGCAGACCTTCGAGGAGCAAATCTGACTAGTGCTAATCTCAGAGGAACAAATTTGATTCGTGCAGACCTTAGAGGTGCATACTTAAAAGGTTGTTTGTACGATGACAAAACTAAGTTTCCTCAAAATTTCTCTATTACTGGTTTCAAAGCTTATTTTATTGGAGCTAATGCTGACCTTAAAGAAGCTAATCTTAGATATGCAAATCTTAAAGATGCAGACCTTAGTAATGCGGATTTAACTGGTGCGAAACTTAATAGTTCCGATTTAAGAAATGCAAATCTCAGCAATGCTAACCTTGGTAGTGCAAATATAAAAAATGCTAATTTGAGCGGTACCAATTTAACGAATGCTCTAAATTTAACTGAAGAGCAACTTAAATCAGCCGTTAATTGGGATAAAGCAATATACAATGAAGAATTTTTGTTATTGCTGGGTCTACCAGTGGAAGAGTAATCTGTTGTTCACCGGTCGGGTGTGGATCATCAGCGAACAGTTTTAGCGGAGCGGGTATCCCGGAGGGACATACAGTTAGCAGTTATCGGTAATTTTTGGTTTTTTGTTTCTTATCTGTAAGTCATCATTTATAATTGTTTATTCCCTATAATTGCCATTGGTGTTTTAAATATTGGCTATGAATTGGAATAAACTTTTACAGCCCGATTTAATTTTGGAAGGTTCTATATTGAATCTGACACCAGAAATAATTCAGCAGTACCAACTCAAAGGATTAGTTTTGGATGTAGATGAAACTCTGGTTCCCATTACTGTAGGTTTTGCTTCCGGTGAGTTACGAGAGTGGATAAATCAAATTCGTCCTTTGGTCAAAATTTGGCTCGTTAGTAATAACATCAACGAAAATCGAATCAGTTCTATTGCTCGCTCCCTCGATCTACCTTACTATCTTGGAGCCGCTAAACCTTCGCGACGCAAGATTAGACAAGCACTTCAACAGATGGAATTACCCCCAAATCAAGTCGGAATGGTTGGCGATCGCCTTTTTACTGATGTGATTGTTGGTAATCGTTTGGACATGTTCTCCATCTTCGTTGAACCCATCGTTCATCCCGATACAGCTATACGTATTCACCCCATACGTAACATTGAGGTTTTGATATCGGAAATATTAGGAGCCTCTATCACCCCTAAAAAGCGTAGGGTTACAAATCTTGACGAAACTTGAGAATCGGAAATCTAAAAAAATAATAAAGAATAAAAGTTAAATATCCTACATATGTGATTATATATATAGATAAAACGGAGTCAGCCAAATAAAGACTCTGCTCATAATAAGAGAACAAATATATTTGTAAAGCGTCAACCTTCACTTTTTAGAGGGATTGGCGCTTTACAGTTTTTGGTAATTGGTAATGGGTAATTGGTAATTGGTAGTTGGTAATTGGTAGTTGGTAGTTGGTAATTGGTAATTGGTTTGGAATTGGTAAGGAGTGAATGAAATTACTTTATTATCACGATATTAAATACCTTTGACTTTTAACTTTTAGTATTTGACCATCCCTGTATAGTTGCTATGAGAATATTCATTAGGGGATGGTTAACAGCTTCTTTAAATGCTTGTATTCCACCTGCTTTGAGCGCATTAGTAACTCTTGCTTCTAATGTCGGGTTTTTCTTAATTTCTTCAACAGCTAAAGCAACAGTAGCTAGTTTTTCAATATCAGTAATAGGATGTTTTTGTTTATCCAATTTTTCTAAGATTACTTGAATTTCTGTAGCTACAGAAGATATACCTTGTTGGGAAACAATATTAATTTGATTTTCTACATAAAAGCTAGGACGTTGTAATGCTGTTGTGACCATAGTTTCTAAACTACGAATTCTACTATCCTTTTCTGCTATCAGAGCCTTAAATTCTTGTTTAGTTAATGCTTTTATCTGATTATAAATTGTAAAATAATCAGCGCTCAGAGATGATTTATCAACGATATTACTCGTTTTTGCTCGTAGTAAGAACTTATCATTTCCTTTAACTTCCATTCCCACAATTTGTAACTGCGCGTCTGGATTGTGTTCGGCTAGCTGCTTAAACGAAATAGCAATAGCACGGGGGTCTACATCTTGATTGTGGTATAGGTCGAGAGTGTCAACAATTGGCTTGATAAAATCTCCAAATTCTCCTCTTTTAAATATTTCTTTTTTATTATCTGGTTTACGTAATGGGTTAGGATTCTCTTCAGTAGAAACTCGCATATAAACATATTTACATTTAACATTATCAAAGTTAGTATTAGTTGTAATATTCCAATCTTGAATTACAGCACCTGTAAGTGTTGCATTTATAAAGTCTGTTTTATCTAGCTGTGTTTGTACTAATAATGAGTCAGATAAATCCGCACCCTGTAAATTAGCTTCACTTAAATCTGTTCCAATAAAACTAGCATTATCTAAATAAGCATTTTTTGCATTAATACCCTTTAAATTTAATCGGTCAAAATTTTGACTTTTTCCCAATCCAGAAGTTAATAGTTGTCTAACTACAGAATATTTCAGATAACTATTTCCAACACGCGCTATATGTAAGCATTTTGCTCGATACCAGCAAGTTTGTTTTAAATTAGTAAAGCGAAAATCTGTATTTTTAAGGATAGCATTTGCAAAATTTGCTTTTCCTAAATCAGCTTTATAGAAATTTGTAGAACCTATTGTTGATAAAGCAACAGCAGCTTTTCTTATTAAGGTTAATTCCTCGTGCCCTTTAAAAGATTTTAAACCAATGTAAACTCCAATTATAGTAACAGCCCAAGACCATATAGAACCCCAAATCATATCTATCCAAGCCCAATTCCAAACTGGATTTCCAATTAAATCTGTAAGTGTTACTCTATTTCCACCTCTAAGGAATATTCTAAATATTGTTCCCACAAAACCTGCAATCAAAGCAGAAAATATGGCTATTGGATAATATATTTTACTAAGTGTTTTAACTAAAGTAGTCGAAAAGGCAATACTGATAATTGACATCGAACTTATAGTCAAAAAACTACCTATTAATAGACTTATAAAAACAATTTTTGTTTTAAACTCAATTAAAATGCTATTACAAATAGCAAAAATGATGCCACAACCGGCAATTATCATTATCGTTATAAAAGCTATAGTTTTTAAAAAATTGTGTTTAGCGGCAATGACTATTGATATAAAAAATATACCCATGCCTATACTTAAAAGCATCAGGTTACTTTCAAAAAAATCGTTACTAATAGAATATCTGATAACACTTATAATACTAATAGAAGAAAGCGTGGATAAAACTGTTAAACTATGGGATATTAAGATTAATACAACTAGCCAATCTCTTGGTAGCCCACCAATAACACCACTAAAATTTGCATTTTTTAAAATAGCATTACTAAAATTAGCTCCTCGAATATCAGCCTTGCTAAAATTTGCACCCGTTAAATTTTGACCTCGAAAAGAGCGACCATTGAGGTTTTGACCGGAAAAGTCTTGCATAGATTGTTATTAGTAATGATACTTATCGCTAATATTTTTATTTAAGATAAGTTAAATTATTTTCGATTTAGAGTTGTTTATTATACATTGATATTTTTTCTGTAGAAAGCTTGTAGTTGTGTAATTAATAAGGTATTGCTAGAAGAAGGCAAAAATTTTTTGACAAAAACCAATAAAAAAATGAGCCAAATCATTGTTGTTAAAATAGGAACTTCTAGCTTGACTCGTCCTGAAACCGGACAATTAGCACTTGCGACAATTGCAAGTTTGGCTGAAACTCTTTGTAATTTGAGAAGGAATAATTACAAAGTAATATTGGTTTCTTCTGGTGCTGTAGGTGTAGGATGTGCGCGATTGCGTTTGAGCGAACGTCCCAAAGCAATTAGTATAAAACAAGCAGTTGCAGCAGTTGGTCAAGGTCGTTTGATGCGAGTTTATGACGATTTATTTACCAGTTTGCAACAGCCAATTGCACAAGTTTTACTAACCCGTACAGATTTAGTACAGCGGAGTAAATATCTCAATGTTTACAATACTTTCCAAGAATTATTAAAACTAGATGTTATTCCGATAGTTAATGAAAACGATACTGTAGCGGTAGAAGAATTGAAATTTGGTGATAATGATACTCTTTCAGCTTTAGTTGCTAGCTTGGTACATGCAGATTGGTTATTTTTACTTACAGATGTAGATAAACTATATTCAGCCGACCCTAGAAAAGTACCCGATGCTAAACCGATTAGCTTGGTTAGCAGTATTGAAGAATTAACTAAATTGCAGCTAGAAACAGGAAATGGGTCTGGTTCTCAATGGGGTACGGGTGGGATGAAAACAAAAATTTCTGCTGCGAGAATTGCAACTACTGCTGGAGTGAGAACGGTAATTACTGAAGGAAAACAACCAGATAATATTCACAAAATTATCCAAGGTGAATCTATTGGTACGCATTTTGAACCGCAACCAGAACCAACTTCAGCCCGAAAACGTTGGATAGCATATGGATTACTTCCTGAAGGTAAATTGTATTTAGATGCTGGTGCGGTAATAGCAATTTCTGGTGGGGGAAAATCTTTATTACCAGCCGGAATTACTTCAATAGAAGGACAATTCAAGCCAAACGAAGCCGTACAATTATGCAGTAAGAGCGGTAAAGAAATTGCTAGAGGGTTAGTTAATTACAGTAGCAGCGAACTAGACAAAATACGCGGACGACGTTCAATGGAAATCCCAGAAATTTTGGGTTACCAAGGTGTGGAAACTGTTGTCCATCGAGATAATTTGGTTTTGATTTAAAAAAGGGAACAGGGACTATTGGTAAGAAAGTTAATAAATAAGAAACGGGGTTATCTGGTAATAATTAAAAAAATCCCAGATTTTTCAGCGAATCATTTCTCTTGATTAACCAACTGATTCAAGCCGATTTAGCAGCTTTTTCAGGTCAAAACAACCTTATTTGTGCTGTCTAATTATTTAGTTTAAGTCGGTAAATAATGAAATATCTTTATAGTTTCATAGAATATACCGGCTGTGGATATTTTTAATAAGATTAATGAATATTAAGTAAATTTAGGATATAACTATTGGAGCCTCAAAGCTTAGTAGTAATTAATTAATTGCGTGCATCGTAGAATAGTAATCGCTTTTCAATCTACGATTACACGCAATCATTTTTCGATTAATAACCATTAGCATCCAACTATTAAAGTGCTTCTGGTGGAGCGATATCGGAACCAATGGTTATTCCAGCATTACTAGACTTTATACCAGGTTTTGCGCTAGTTTCTTTTTCCTTGAATGATTCCGATACTTGGGAAGCTGGAGCTTCGTCTGTATTTACAGGTTTTTCTGCTGTTTGTTGAGACACTAACGATAATCCTCCAACAGCACCAGCGACAAGCGCTGTATAACCGACATACAAATGCATCGGGCTGATATCTAGTCCTAATTTAGGAGTTTTGCTCTCGGACTGAAACAATGAAGGAACGAGGGATTCTTGTTTTTCCGATGATGGTAGAGATGCAGCTAAAGCAGTACCATTGAATCCTAAAGCATTACCCATAACTCGAATAAAACCGCGAACGTAAACTTCTGCTGGTAAGGATTCTATATCACCTTTTTCTACAGATTCCATTTGACGGACTGGAATATGGGTATACATATGCAGGTCGTTCAGACAAAGACCTCGGGATTCTCTACCTTGTTTTAATTGTTGACCAATTTCACGAAACTTTTCTAAACGCTGCTCTAATCTAGCTTGCTTTGCAATTTCAGCTTTAGAAGGTTTCCCAGATTGGAGCCATTTTAAAGGATTGTGATTTTTTGAGCTATTTTGACGATTTACCGGATTGGTTGTTCCCTGTTTTATTGCGGTTTCTTTGACTACGGGTTCTTGGTTTACAATATCTGTTGTTGCAGATGGCCCGACAGTTGTTAAACAATTGGATAATTCGTTATTGGGTGGCTCGGAAGTTATTTCAATTTCAATTTCTTCTTCAACTTTCGGAGTTGTGTCCGCAACTGTTTGACTGTGTAACGAAAGCTGACGAAAAGCAACACCGATTGCTTCTCTTCCAATTGCTTTGAATAACAGCTTTGCTTGTTCGGATGAAGAACCCAGTAACTTTTGTACGGTCGCGACTGCACGACGATAAACTTTGCTATTGTGTAGTTCTGTTTCTATTTCACCTAATAGCGAGCGCAATTCATCTTGAGAAATTTCAATATTGGGCTGTCCGGGTACTGTTAAAGAATACATAGATGTCATAACCATAATCACAAGGATAAATGAAGAGTACTAAGGCAACAGGGTAGTTTTACCTGTGTAATTTATTCTCACTTTTCTTGACATTTCCGGATTGTTGCGTATAAACCCCATATCCTTTTTTGAAAAATAATCATAAAATTCTTAGCAAAAACTTTTCACTACCATCCATCGCTATGAGTCTAGATTTTATAAGTATTTTTTTGTTCCCAATATTTGCAGGGGGACTATCATTACTACAATCCAAATAAATCTATATCTCCCCTGTTTTCGATAAATTATGTATATTTTTTATCTCTATCCATACCCAGGAAATACAGGATATTTTAATACAAAAGATTAATTATTAATTTATACTAAGCTGTTAGATGAAATAATGATTTCAATTGTCTATTTCATCAAATTGCTTTATATTAGATGCAAATATTACCTGAGAGAGATGACAATTAGAAAATAATTTTATCTTTTATTCCCAAGTCTGTAGTAGCGTCATCCTTTGCTAAAATCTAAAGAAAATATGTAATTTGCGTTGCGAAGGTCATTTATTATAGGTGATATCTGATAACAAAAATTACGACATCTGCTATTGGTCGTAATCTAGTATTATATTTGTTAAGTATTGCATTATGTATTGGTTCTGAAACTGTTTATAATTTCATAACTAATTGCAAGAAGCATAAATTATTTATGTTTTCTATCAATTTAATATAGAAAATTATTGATGATTAGGAGTGCATTCTAGAAAAAAAATCAGCTAAATCTTTGTATTATTAGGATTGTTACTTATTTCTCTTGTTTTTAGGGGCTTAGGGGATATAAGTTGAAGAGAACATCATATTTTTCGTTGTTATTAGATAAGTACTAATATCTAAAAGATAGAGGTCTAAACAAGAAGACAAAGTATTTTAAGGAGTTTAATACGTTTTTAATGCTGGATGCTTCCTTACAAGCAGCCTAGCGATAAAAATGTATTATTGAAAAATAATTTTTGATAATTTGACGTTAAAGGTTGTATTATATACATCTTTTACGGTAATTTCTCTGTTGAATATAAGACATTAAAGACTATTGGGAGACGACAGTGAATCTGTTAAACGAAGAACAAGGGGAGAAACTTAAGGACATAACTAAAAAATTACAACAACTACGAGAACAACAAGGAATACATATAGAGCAAATCGCAGCTAAAATACTTGTCCGACCTGCTTTTTTAAATGCTTTAGAAGAAGGCAGATTTGAGGAATTACCAGAACCAGTTTACATTCAAGGGTTCATCCGTCGTTACGGAGATGCTTTAGGAATTGACGGTACAGCTTTAGGTCAAGAATTTGGTGCTATTGCTTGTCCCCCACCAGTTCCTCAAGAGAACAATGAATTAAACAATAAAGCAAATTTATACGTACCTTTAGCGGTACCCTACGTTTTATTAATAATCGGTGCTTCTTTAGGATTGTTTTACGTACTGAGTCCAAAAGGAGCAGAACAAGCTGTTAGTCAAAGTCAATATCCATCGAACATTGTAGACCAAAAAAACCAATCAAAACCCAAACCTGCTACTTCACCAGTAGCATCAAGCTCGAAACCAACACCAAAACCAACTCCAACACCAAAACCAAAACCCGCTGAAGGTGTAAAAATTAGTTTGGACGTACAAGATGAATCTTGGGTACGAGTAATTACTGACGGAAAGAAAGTTTTTGAAGGAACGTTACAGAAAGGGGATAAAAGAAGCTTTGATGCAAAGGAAAAGTTAGTTATACGTTCGGGTAATGCTGGAGCGGTATTAGTTTCGGTGAATCAGAATAAACCCGTTCCTTTGGGTGACCCAGATAATCCGAAAACTGTTACTTATACTCCGGAAGTTGTTGGGGAGTAGCAAGTAGTAAGTAGCAAGTAGCAAGTAGCAAGTGGAAAATAATAGTTATTGCTACTTTTTTACTTGCTAATTCTAATTCTTAACTCCTAACTCCTAACTCCTAACTCCTAAATCTAAAATTAAACACTATTTAATTCAATCCATCCAAAATAATTCCATCCTTTGCTCGCATATAAAGTACTGGTGTACCAAAATCGCGTTTATCTAATCCCACATCCATAGAAATAGCGTTGCGGGTTTTTTGGATTGCTGTATCTACGGGAAACCCTAGCGCTAGGGTTTTGTAAAATTCGTCTGCGAAAAGTTTGGCTGTAGAATCGGATATTGTATATTGCATTGCTACTGCTGCTGGTATTCCTCGACGTACTAAGTTGGATATGGTACCAGCGAAGGATTGATTTGAGGATACTGTAGCTCCCCGACAGCAGTTGAGAATTATTAATCCTAAATTGCGATCGCCTAAAAAGAAATTGGCGAATGTTTCGTCATCTAATAATTTAGCTTTATTATTGTCGTCAACCAGAAAGATATAGCCTTTCTGATTTTGAAAATCACCGTGACCGATAAAATGGAAGACGTTATAAGGTTTTTCTCGCAACTTTTGTCTGATATTGCTTGTTGTGGCTTCTGTTAATACGTCTAATTCAATTTGACCTGCGTCTGTGTGTTTTTTCAAAGCTTCTCGAATCAAGTTTTCTTCACCAGTTGCGTCTAATGTGGCTAAATCAGTGGGACTGGAGATGACTACTATAACTTTGAGGGGTAGATTAGCAGCTTTGATTTCGCGTTTTTTTAGGGGAACATCAATGTAGCGAGAAAGAACGGTTTCAGTATTGTTTCCTAAAAAGGTATTGGTTCTTTCATAGTACAGAAATTCCCAGGGTAGGGAAGCTAATTGGGGAGATTCAAATATTAATCGCAATCGAACCTTGTGACTATTTTCTTGTGCTGCTGCAAATGTAGCTTTGAATTGAGCATTAATATCGTTAGGGAATAGTGCTTGATAGAGTTTTTGACCTAATCCTTTTAGCAATCCGCTATTAGTTTGTTTCGATTTAATTAATTCTAAAGTCAGATTAATTTCGTTGATATCTAAATTTAATTTTCCAGATTCATCACCTTGTTCTGAAGAAGCACGAATATTGTTATTTTTATCTACTAATAATTGAAAATCTTGGTATTGGTGATTCATAATATTTTTGTTTTGATTTTGGTATTGATAACTAATATTTAAATTGGAATTTCTCTCGTTTTCTAATTCCTGTTGTAATGGTGGTGTATACTCTACTTGAAATTTCCGAGATTCTTGATAATCAGAAAAATTAACATCATCAATCAATCTCCGGACATCAACCATCTCATAACTTTTACCACACTCAACTTGAAATCTATTTTTAGTTAAACGTTTAAGCAAATCTTCCAAAGGATAACTATAGGGATTTTCACTTCCCAAACATTCTTTACAGTTACAGGGAACAAGAGTTTCATATTCTAATCTCTCAAAAGAACGATGAATTTTATCTAATTCGTGAGTGACAACTGCGAGTAATTCTTTTTTACGAGTTCCGGATACTCTAACTTTTATTTCCTTTTGATTGTAATTTTCAATCACTTCAGCACGAGTTTCATCTTTATTCAGCACAACTCCGCTTTTCCAAACTAATTTTTGTTCTTTAATAAAAGGATGTGTTTCTACAATAAAACGGGTGAGCATAATTCGTAATTCGTAATTCGTAATTCGTAATTAAAGCCCCATAAATATAATTTAGGGGCTTCTACATGACAAATCCACGGATAAATCCGGGGGCTTCTGACCTTAAAAATTCACTTGGTGAGAATACCTTTGGGCATAAAATCATATTTGTAGCGCAAGATAATATTATTTAAATTGTCCCAGTTGTAATTAGGTTGTTCAATATTAAGTAATTGTGGTGCAATATAATTACCGAGACGATTGGGAATTGGATAGCAAAGTTTAAACCGCATCATTAATTGCAGCAATTCATCTTGCATATCGCGATATTTGCTATCGTTCCAAATATTAGCCAGTTCTTCTTTTGTAAAACATCCCAAATTTTCTATAACAGCTTTATTATCTAATACCTTATAAACCGCATTTGTCGCCCATTCCGGTTTGAGAATTACATAGTGTTTTAATGTAGAATCATCTTGAAAATGCAGACAAACCCCGAGGTCGTGTAAAAAGCTACTAAGGAACAGCATGTCTTTACGGTCAGTTAAATTATTAGTTTCACAAAGCTGATAGTATTGTTCTCTACTAATATAATTTCGGGGATCTTCTTCTATAGCTGAACGGATTTTCACCCAAGTTTTCGGTAGTTCTGTACCAACATGAGGAAGATTAGATATATAGAGTTTGATATTTTGTTTGATTTCTTCTAAACCGCGATTTGTCTTTAAATTAGTTGCTAAAACTTTTTCTAAATTCAAAAACTCTCTTCTTAGCTGTCCTTCATCGATTTGACACTGACGGTCTTGTTTTTCGTTTTTGATAATTAAAATCGGGCTATTATCGCTTAAAAGCTCCGCAACTTTCATCCACCAGTAAAAGTTAGTATTTTCTTTGCGAGTATCAGCAACTAAAGCATAAAGAGAACGCTCGGTAAGAAAAAACTGATGAGTTTGATGGTAGATTTCTTGTCCACCAAAATCCCAAATATTGACCCGAAATTCTTTACCATTATCTAACGGAAATTTCCATTGAATTACATCAATTCCTTCCGTTGATTCCTCATCTGATTTGAGTTGGTAGTTTTCATCTTCTATTTTCTTAGCTAAAGAAGTCTTACCCGCTCCCCCTTCTCCAATAATCAAGAATTTTGCTTCGTATAGACGTTCGGTTTCTTGTTCTAACTGTTGCTTGTAAAAGTTTAAGATTGCTTTGGTACCTTGACTGAGAATTTCTGGTGGAGGGGATTCTAGGGGATTACCATCGAGGTAGAGAGATTGTAAATTGGTGAGTTGTCCTATTTCTGCTGGTAAACTACTCAGTTGATTACTTCTGAGGTAAAGGGATTGCAAATTGATGAGTTGTCCAATTTCTGCTGGTAAACTACTCAGTTGATTACTGCTGAGGTAGAGGGATTTTAAATTGGTGAGTTGAACAACTTCTGCTGGTAAACTACTCAGTTGATTTCCGCTGAGGTAGAGAGATTGTAAATTGGTGAGTTGGAGAAATTCTCTTACTAAATCTGTGAGTAGATTACTGCTGAGGTCGAGGTTTCGTAAATTGGTGAGTTGTCCAATCTCTCCTGGTAAACTATTCAGTTGATTCCTGTTGAGGTCGAGGTTTCGTAAATTGGTGAGTTGTCCAATTTCTCTTGCTAAATCTCTGAGTAGATTACTACTGAGGTCGAGGGATTGTAAATTGGTGAGTTGTCCAATCTCTCCTGGTAAACTATTCAGTTGATTTTCGCTGAGGTTAAGGGATTGTAAATGAGTGAGTTGTCCAATCTCTCCTGGTAAACTACTGAGTTTATTACTTCTGAGATTGAGAGATTTTAAATTTGTGAGTTGTCCAGTTTCTCCTGGTAAACTATTCAGTTGATTACTTCTGAGGTAAAGGGATTGTAAACTGGTGAGTTGTCCAATTTCTGCTGGTAAACTATTCAGTTGATTACTTCTGAGGTAGAGGGATTGTAAATTGATGAGTTTTCCAATTTCTGCTGGTAAACTACTCAGTTGATTGTCAGCTATCTGAAGTTCTTCAAGTTGAGCGAGCAATCCTATTTCTTTTGGTAATTCGCTCAAGTTATTACCGATATATCTACATTTTTTTTCATCAAGCTTACCGAGAATCAACTTTTTCAGTTGTTTCAGCTTACCAATCTCTGGTGGTAAAACTGTCAATCCTTTACCAGAAAGGTCTAATTCTTCCCATTCCTCTGCTGCTGCTTTTTCGATTACCTGTAGCAGTTCTTCCTCAGTCATCGGCTAATACTTAGATATGCACTATGTATTAGTTTTACATTAATTAAACTTATTCACATGAAGGTCAAACAATTGGGATTTTAACAACGGATGTATTTGTTTTGGATTGACGATTGGATTGACGATTTTAGATTGTTTAACAAATTTTCTCTAGCGCTAGGGTTTTTCCAAAATCACAAGTTTTTCTATAGCTGTTTAAATATTCTTGATTTGGATTTAGAGACAACTTTCTCTAGCGCTAGGGTTTTCCAAAATCACAAAGAAAAATCGAACGAACAAGAATGTCCATCCGATAAGAAAGTTAAAGTATTGGAGGTTAGAGGTCAAAGGTCAAAGGTCAAAGGTCAAAGGTCAAAGGTTAGCTCCCAATCCAAAATGAAATTACTCATAATCCTTAATTCCTAACTCCGAACACTGATTAAATGGATTACGCTGATTACACAGATAATTGTTGATTAACTTTTAACTTTTAACTCCTAACTCCTAACTCTTAACTGATAACTGTTCACTGTTAACTGTTAACTGACAATACTCGGTGTCTTTAAATGCCAATCTGTAGCTTGCTCATATGCGTAAGCTACTTGAAATAGCTGGTCTTCCCGGAGTACGTTACTAATTAATTGCAGTCCGATTGGTATTCCTTCATCGTTGAAACCGCAGGGGATGCTGATTCCGGGTAATCCTGCTAGGTTTACGGGAATTGTCATTAAGTCGGTTAAGTACATATTGAGGGGGTCTGAAGTTTTTTCCCCTGTTTTAAATGCTGCAATTGGTGCTGTGGGACAAGCTAATACGTCTACTCGTTTGAAAGCGTTGTCGAAGTCTTGCTTGATTAATGTCCGAACTTTTTGAGCTTTTAAATAGTAAGCGTCATAATAACCTGCACTTAATGTATAGGTTCCAATCATAATACGGCGTTTTACTTCTGCACCGAAACCTGTAGAGCGGGTGCGAGTATACATAGATAAAAGATTATCAGCTTCTTCTGCACGATAACCATATTTAACTCCGTCGTAACGAGCGAGGTTTGCTGATGCTTCGGATGGAGCAATTATATAGTAGCTGGGTAAACCGTAGCGGAATCTAGGACAAGAAATAACATGAATTTCTGCTCCTAATTCTTGTAAGGTATCTATGGCTTTGGTGACTGCTTGTTCTACTTGGGAGTCTAAACCTTCGCCAAATGTCTCTTTGATAATACCGATTCGCAGTTTATTTCTAGGCTTTAAATCTGGTCTTAAGCTTTCAGTGTAGTTAGGTATGTCAACTTTTAAACTGGTAGAATCTTTGGGGTCATACCCCGCAATTTCATTTAAAAGTATGGCTGCATCTTCTACGCTCCGAGAAAATGGCCCGATTTGGTCTAGGGAAGAAGCAAAGGCTACTAATCCGTAACGAGAAACTAGCCCATAGGTTGGTTTCATTCCCACGACACCGCAAAAAGATGCAGGTAAACGAATTGAACCTCCAGTATCGGAACCCAAAGAAACAGTACATTCCCGAGCCGCGACAGCAGCAGCAGAACCACCGGAAGAACCACCGGGAACTCTGGATAAATCCCAGGGGTTAGCTGTTATCTCGTAAGCAGATGATTCGCAAGAACTACCCATCGCGAATTCATCTAAGTTAGTTTTACCCACCATCACAGCACCAGCGTCGGCAAGTTTTTGGGTTACTGTCGATTCATAAGGTGGTATAAAATTTTCGAGAAACTTGGAAGCGCAAGTTGTGCGGATTCCTTTGGTACACATATTGTCTTTAATACCAATAGGAATTCCAGCGAGCAAACCAATTTCTTCCCCTGCGGCGATTTTGGCATCCACGAGTCGCGCTTGTTCCAAGGCTTTTTCTTGAGTTACGTGCAAGAAACTATGAACTTGAGGTTCCAATTTTTCGATACGGTTTAAAGCTTCTTGCGTAATTTCAACCGCAGAACGTTCTTTATTAACTAATTGATTATGTAATTCTCGTATGGATGCCATGCATTATTACCCTATTTACTAACTCACTCAAATGTTTGATTTTAGTACATCTTGAATAATATTGGTAATTAGAGATTGGTAGAGGGGGAAGAGGGGGTAGAAGGGGAAGAGGGGGTAGAAAATATTTTTAACTCCTAACTGTTCCCTACTCCCTACTCCCTACCTTCATCAATTTTTGTAAAAAGATTTTGTTGTTAACTAAAATATATGGACTAAACTAACGAATGCTGATTCTGTAGGGTTGGAAATTATGGTCAAAATCGTATCTCGAAAAGCTCTAAATACTCAGAATGTATACGATATTGGGGTGGAACGCGACCATAATTTTGTGATTAAAGATGGTTTGATTGCTTCTAACTGCTTTAATAAATCTCACTCTACTGCTTACGGGTATGTAACATATCAAACTGCTTATCTTAAAGCTAATTATCCTTTGGAGTATATGGCCGCGCTGTTGACTGCTAATAGCGGTGATAAGGATAAGGTGCAAAAATATATTGCAACCTGTATGAATATGAGTATTCAAATAGAATCACCTGATATTAATTCTTCGGAGGTGGATTTTACTCCTGCTGATGGAAAGATATTATTTGGATTGTCAGCAATACGTAATGTGGGAGATAACGCGAGGAATTGTATTTTAGAGGCTAGAAGTGAAGGGGGAGGATTTGAGTCACTTGCTGATTTTTGCGATCGCGTTGATTTGGGTACGGTAAATCGTCGAGCTTTGCAGTCTTTGATTTACTGTGGAGCTTTTGACAAAATTAATCCGAATCGCAATCAGTTAACTCAAGATTTAGAATTTGTTTACGATTGGGCACAGTCTCGCGCTAGGGATAGAGAAAGCGGACAAGGGAATCTATTTGATTTATTAGGTGGTGCTTGGAGCGGAGATACAAATACGAATAATGTATCTGGAAATGTTATATTAAGTCCTCCGAAAGCAAAGGATGTTGAAGATTTTCCTCCTCAAGAAAAGCTGCGGATGGAGAAAGAGCTTTTAGGTTTTTATGTGTCCGACCATCCATTGAAATCGATAAGTAAATCGATGAAAATTCTTTCTCCGATTAATATGGCACAGTTAAAAAATCAAAGAGAAGAAGCAAAGGTTTGCGTGGTTGTCATGCTTAATAATGTGAAAAAGGTGATAACCAAAAAAGGCGACCCGATGGCAATTTTACAAATAGAAGATTTAACTACTACGGGAGAAGCTGTAGTCTTTCCGAAAACTTACGACAGAATTAGTGAAATTTTACAAGTTGATGCAAAGCTAATTATTTGGGGAAAAGTTGACAAGAAAGATGACCAATCACAATTACTAGTTGACGATGCAGAACCAGTAGAAAATATTGAATTAATAGTCATAGAAATGACACCCGAGCAAGCAACTACCATTGAACAACATCATCGTCTGAGAACAATTTTAAAAGAATTAAAAGAACAATCTGGTGAAAAAGGAAAAGGGAAAATACCCGTTATCGGAATTATTAAAACCGAAAATTCGCGTCAGCTAGTTCGCTTTGGCAGACAGTATTGGGTCCAAGATTCCAGAACCGCAATTATGGCTTTACATAATGGTTATTTCTCTGCTCGCATTCAACCCTTGGCAATGACCGCTGAGCAGTGAACAGTTAGGAGTTAGAAGTAATGAGTAATGAGTAATAAGTAATGAGTATGAGACTTTTCTTCTCTCACTCAATTTTCTACCCCCTCTTCCCCCTCTTCCCCCTCTCCCTTTTCCAATTCCCTATTCTCCATCCCCAATTATCTAAGTATGTTTGTCCTAATACTTACTTTGCTATGTAACTGTTTAACCTTGTAGTCTGGAAATCGTCAACAGTATTTTACCCGACCAAAACATTGGATAAACTATTGTTTTAGTACTTTTGCTGATGATATCTCATTTTGAAGAGTGGTATATTTTGATGCCATGACCTTTATAGCGGCAAGCAGGGTGAGGAGTAAAAATTTAATGACGCTTGAGGGATTAGATCAGTTTGTTTCATACTGCAAAAGGATTCAACCTCAAAGTCCGGACGATATAAAAAAGTTTTTCGAGGGTGTGATAGGATTTCCTTACGACAAGGAACTTCTGTTACAGTCTTATTTGTATTTAAATATAAAAAAATTGTTTCCTAGTTGTTCGGAGTTGCTATTGTTTGAAAAGTCTCCAATTTCTGACTATACGGATTTAGGTAAATGCGATTTTGTCTATTTAACTTCGGATAAAAAGCTGTTTTTGATTGAGACTAAGTTTATTGATACGACGGCATCTGGTGCTACGGAAAGGAAGAGAAGAAATAAGCATCGAAATAAAGTCTTTGAGCAGGTGATTACTTTAAAAAATCGCTTTGGTCAATACTGGAATATTAAAGTAGAAGAATTGGAGTGTGGTGTATTTACAACTGATCCTGAAATTGATTGGCGTGGAAATAGTATAAATGTGACTACTAAATCAGTTTCTATAGGTCACTTGGAAGAGTGGAGACTTAGACAAAAAGCAATTAATCATACTTGATATTATCTGTATCAAATAAGTTTTTTATTTATCGGCTTTTGTGAAAAGTTAATTTTAATATTGCAAAGTTTCAAGGTATTTAATAGCTGTAAAAATAGGGAGTCGGGAATAGGGAATAGGGACAGGAAATATAAATTTTGTTTGCTATTTTTTTAAGAATGGTAAATCGGGTAGCAGATAAAATCATCATTTATACAAGAAATATTATAAAAATTGAAGTAATATTCGCGAGAACTGGTTATTAAAGCTATCCTGTTTTAAGTAGAAGTGGCAATTCTGGAATAATTGCTTAAGGGTAAATTATCTGCTTTGCACAGAGTCTAAGCCCTTGATAACGTCTGATTCACAGATTCGGAGGTGAAAAATAACGTGTTAAAGACTCTTTTGGTAGTTACCATTGGTTTCTTACCGTCTCTATTTTCCCTGTGGTTAATGCGTAAAAGCAGGGCTAGGACGCGCGCGCTTCTTAGAAGAACTGCGGTTACAAGTTATCCCAGACAGTCAAGAAGCCCAAGTCACAATGACAGGATTGATAATCGCGATAGGTACTATTTGGAAGGAGTAGGTTATCTAGTTGGTGATATTAGCTGCGAATATAATGCTCGTTCGGGCTATATCAGATGTGCGGTTAACCCAAGCGGTCCGTGTGATGGCTGCCGTTTTTATGAAGAAAGACAAGAAGTGAGTCTTACCAAATACCATGTTTGAGGCTAGCTTAACAAAAGCTATTGTTCTGTTGGCTGTTACCTATTTCCTGTTCCCCCAACCCTGTGTACAATTGCTTGGGAGGTCAATTCTCATCTAATTTCTGTTAATTGCGATTTAATTTAATGTCTGCAACTTGGACGCAGGAACAAATTTTGGCTCTAGCACCAGATGCTAGTTCTGCCAAAAATGGTATAGCTCTGGCTATTTCTCGTAAGTGGTCTTCATTGGGTTGCAATGAAAAAGCGGCTTGGGGTGATTGTCAAGGAAGCGGGAAAAACCCTTATAAGACTCAAATAGATTTGACTGAACCTGCTTTTAAATGCAGTTGTCCCAGTCGAAAATTTCCGTGCAAGCACGGTATTGGTTTGTTTCTTTTGTTGGTGAATGAAAAACAATTATTTACCCAAAATTCACCCCCGGAACGGGTTTCTGATTGGCTGGAAGCTCGCAAGGAAAGAACAGTTAAGAAGGAAGAAAAATTAAAGACAGAAGAAAAAACCAAGAAGGAAGTAGACCCCGAAGCGCAAGCAAAACGAGCAGCAAAGCGTTTCGAGAAAGTTACTGGGGGAATGCAGGATTTAGAGGTGTGGCTGCGGGATTTGGTCAGTAATGGGCTAGCAGCAGCGCAAGAACAACCACTAAGTTTCTGGGATGATACAGCAGCAAGGTTAGTAGATGCACAAGCTTCTGGGGTCGCTCGTTTAGTCAGGGAAATGGGAAGTATCTCTCATTCGGGTACGGGATGGCAGGAAAGATTATTATCGCAATTAGGCAGGGTATATCTTTTAATTGAAGCTTTCAAGGGTTTGGAAAGTTTACCTGTTCCAATTCAAGCAGATATTCGGACTCAAATTGGTTTTTCCCAGAATCAGCAAGAGCTATTAACGCAGTCAGGAGTAAATGATTCTTGGTTGATTTTAGGTCAAAGTTTAGCAGAAGAAGACCGTTTGAAAATACAGCGTAATTGGTTGTTGGGTAAACAAACGCAACAAAAAGCATTAATTATTAACTTCGCTCACGGTAGTCAGCCGTTAGATATTAGTCTTGTACCTGGAAGTTGTATAAATGCGGAATTAGTATTCTTTGAAAGTGCTTATCCCTTAAGAGCAATAGTTAAAACTCGTGAAGATGAATTGACTCAAATAGATACAATGCCGGGATATAGTAATATCTCAAACATGATACAGGAATATTCTCAAGCTTTAGCTAAAAATCCTTGGATAGAAAAATTTCCTGCCCCGATACGTGGAATAATTCCCATTAAACAAGATGATAACTGGTTTATACGGGATGAAGATAAACATTTAATTCCCGTGAAATCAAAGTTTAAAAATAGTTGGCAGCTATTAGCAATTAGCGGTGGATATCCAGTAAATATATTCGGTGAATGGGATGGAGAATATTTTGTACCTGTAAGTGTTTGGGGAGATAACGGATATTTTAATTTTAGATTTTAGATTTTAGATTTTGGATTATAGATTTTAGATTAAAAGAGTTATTAATTCAAAGTAAGTAAATATCTAACTACCTAGCAATTACCAATTACCAATTATATAAATGAAAATTTGGCAAGATTTAGTAAAAACATCAGTAATAGGTACTCAGAGACAAAAATTAAAAATTGCTTCTCAAGATAATCAATTAGGTGAAGTTTTGAGCGGTCTTGATACTAGCGATAAAGAAGGCTGTTTATTAAGTGCTGCTGGAACAATTTATCTTTATAGAAAAGCCGGTCAAGCAGCTGCGATTGATAGTAAAAAAACTTTAAACACTTGTGATTTAGATGATTTACCATATTGCAGCCAAGTTTCAGGAGAACATTTAGGAATGATGCTGAGCGGAGGAGACAGCAGAGCTTTACCTGAATGGTTAAAATTATTAGCTGAAACTAAAAAAGTCGTTTTACCAAAGTATTTACCCGAACTATTAGCCTTCGGAAAAAGAAACAATCATTTACGGAAAGATATCTTACCTATTTTAGGTAAACGAGGAATTTGGTTAGCAGCACAAAATCCAGATTGGAATTATGTAAGCGGTGAAAATACAGATAAAATTTGGAAGAATGGTAGTTTAGAAGCTAGAAAAAAATTGTTGCAAGAATTGCGTCAATCCGAACCAAAAAAAGGACGCGAACAGTTACAAAATATTTGGAGTAAGGAAAGAGCGCAGGAGAGAAGTAGTTTATTAGAAGCTTTAGAGGTTTCTGTAAACGTTGATGATGAGCCGTTTTTAAAAGATGCACTCGATGATAGAAGCAAGCTGGTACGAGATGTTGCTGCTCGATTGCTCGCACAAATTCCAGAATCAAAGCTTGTCAAAAGAATGATAGAAAGAGTTCGTCCTTTATTAAGTTTGGATAGTAAAGGTATAGAGGTGGAATTACCAAAAAAATGTACTTTGGAAATGACTCAAGACGGTATTGATGAATCAAAATATATACCTTCTTTGGGAGAAAAAGCGAGCTTGCTATTACAAATGCTTGGTTGTGTTCCACCAAGTATCTGGAGCAATGAATGGAAGAAAAAACCTATTGAATTAATCAAAATTATAGAAGGTAGCAAATGGGAAAAATTATTTTTAGAAGCTTGGACAACTGCAACGGTTAGAAGTAAAGATATAGTTTGGGCTGAAGCTTTACTTAAATCATCTGCCAGACTATATAAAAACTTAAATCATATAGATAATTCGATTGTAAATTTCCTCAAAATCTTACCTTGTTCTCAAGTTGAAACATTGACTTTGGAAGTTTTGCAACAATCATCGAATACACCACCTTTTAATTCTGCTAGTCCAGCTTTTCCATTATTAATTCATACTCCACATATTTGGAATGAGGAAATTAGTCGGGAAGTAATTTCAAGCATTAAAAACTGTATTAAAAATAATAATCAAGTTAATAATTGGCAGTTTAGCTCGGCATTGGGGCGTTTTTCTATCAAAATTTCATTTTCTATATATCATGAAGCCAAAGATAATTTAACATTTGAAGAATCTGAAAATATTCACGAATCTGTAATTGATGCTATTGATAAATTTCTAGTACAGTTAAAGTTTAGATTTGAAATGAAACAAGCATTACTAATGTAGAGACGTAGCAGTGCTACGTCTCCTTTACTTAGGTAAAAAACAGGCAAATTAAATATTTAATTAAATTTATGGGAGGAAAATATGGCTAAAAATAAAGAAGAAATAAATAAACAAACAACATTACTTCGAGAACATGCAGAAAATCAATTTGCTGAAGAATTAGAAGAATTAGGAAAAGTTGATAAACGTCAACGTCCACCAAATTGGAAATTATCACCTTGGGCCGTAATGACTTATTTGATGGGTGGTAAACTCGATAGCGGTTTTGAAGTTTCTCCAAAATATATCGGGGATAAGAGAGTTATTGAAATTGCCATTGCGACTTTGACGACCGATAGAGCATTGTTGTTAATCGGAGTTCCCGGTACCGCGAAATCATGGGTTTCCGAGCATTTAGCCGCTGCGATTTCCGGAGATTCAAAATTATTAATTCAAGGTACAGCAGGAACTAGTGAGGAAGCGATTCGTTACGGTTGGAATTACGCTAAATTATTAGCTGATGGGCCATCGATGGGAGCTTTAGTAGCTAGTCCCTTGATGCGAGCAATGGAAGATGGGAAAGTAGCCAGAGTAGAAGAGTTAACCCGAATTCCGGCAGATGTACAAGATACATTAATTACTATTCTTTCCGAAAAAACACTACCGATACCAGAATTAGGGGAAGAAGTTCAAGCAAATAAAGGTTTTAGCGTCATAGCTACAGCGAACGATAGAGATAAAGGAGTTAACGATTTATCCAGCGCTTTGAAAAGACGTTTTAATACAGTAGTTTTACCGTTACCGAAAACAGTAGAAGAAGAAATCGAAATTGTAAAAAGACGGGTAGAAAGCTTAGGAAAAGCATTAGAATTACCAGCAGAACCACCAGCTTTAGAAGAAATAAGACGTATTGTTACGGTGTTTAGGGAATTGAGAAGTGGAATTACAGAAGATGGGAAAACTAAAATTAAATCTCCCACAAGTACATTGAGTACCGCTGAAGCAATATCAGTTGTGAATAGCGGAATAGCTTTAGCAGCACATTTTGGAGACGGTAGTTTAAGCGCTTCCGATGTTGCTTCGGGAATAATTGGAGCGGTGATTAAAGACCCGGTGCAGGATAAAGTTGTGTGGAGAGAGTATTTAGAAACTGTTGTCAAAGAAAGAGATGATTGGAAGGATTTATATCGAGCTTGTAGGGAAGTGAGTTAGAAGTTAGAAGTTAGGAGTTAGGAGTTAGGAGTTAATAATAAATTGTAGGGTGTGTTACGGCTTAGATAATTTTGATTTTGTACTACTAATTTGATTATGTTGTAACACACCATTTGATGTTGAAAAATATTTCAATCAATTTGAAATAAAACATCCATCATTTAATATTGGTATTGGTTTTGGTAATAAATCATTTTCGTTGTTGTCAACATCACCGGGGAATGCAATTCCCCGGCTAATAGCGAAAGTCCTCTAAAGAGGACTAGTTATAATTAATAAATCTATAATGAATAAATTGTAGCACCGTCGGATATTAAGGTTGATTGCAGTAAATGTAAAAATGAATTCCGAAACAGAAAAACTTCTTGGTATTCTACAATTTTATAATCACGGGAGAATGTTTGTTTGGGAAAAGAGCATCAAAGGAAGCTTTAATATTTGGAAGCTTTTAATTTCAGAAGGATTTGTAAGAGAATCTGAACCAGACAAAGCTATCAAACATTGGCTACAAACTGAATTTTGGGGTACTATAACTAATCAAAAATATAATGATATTCAATATGCACCGTTGCGTAGAGAGCGTGAAAATGATGATTGGAATAATTATATAAGACAGCAGAAAATAAATTATTATCAAGCTTTATCTTATTTTCTCAAACAAAGCTTACAAAATTTACAAGCATATGTAATCAAAGGTTTTAATAATTCTTACGATAGTGATTACAGAGTAAGATTTGAGCATTATATTATTTTAGGTCAAACACAAAGTAAAGATTGGATTTGTCTAACTCCTACAATGATTGACCAATCTTGGGATTTCTCCAACAGGAATGAATCTCTATATATTTCTTCAATAACAGCTTGTCGTTCGGGAAATAAAGAGACGCAGGATATTGTAGAAAAAATTAATAAAATTATTCGTAAAATAAAGCCTAGAAAAATTTATGGACATTATGATGGTTCTTATTCTTATAGTTATTACCATCAACTTTTTTGTACTTCATCGTCGAAGAAACATAAATCTATTAAACTCGCACTCAGAGCAAGTAGTATGCTTGATATAGATGGTAAATTTACTCTTTATGAACTTTTTTATGAAGATGATGATACTTATAAAGATGGAAAACGAATTGGTAGATTTATGAATAGATATCTTACAAAACGTAAGTGTTTTACATTCAGTTTCTGGGATGTTGGTTGTGGTTATGATATTGGTCGTACTTCTACAGGTGATTGGGTTGGGTTTGAGTACACTAGTGAGTTTATGTATAACCCTTAAAATAATCAATATCTATCAGATTTAAATCAACAAACAAAAAACCCAACACCTCTAAAAGAAATACTGGGTTCCTATCATAAGTTTAATAAAAAAATTTAAATCTCTTGTCTATTTGCTGTAACTAATCTTTGTTTAACTAAAAACTCAAGCTGATATAAATAAGCTGCTACAATAATTTGAAAAATTGTAAAGCGAGCAGAAGGTAGAGAGAAACCAGATGTGGAAAAGCTTTGACCCCAAATATATACTAATTGGAACAAATTAGAGTATGAAGTAAAGATTCCTAAGAAGAACAGCACGGAAACTGAAGCTAATACGTAGCTTGTCCAGCCAAAAATCGCTTCCCACCAGCTAAATATACTGGGGAACCATCCCGCTTGTAATTCATCTTCAGGAAATCTACTTGCTGGGAAAAACACATCTAGGAAGGTGTGTAACCAATGGTGCAAGAATGCAATTGACACTATCGGAAACGCAAATAATAAAAATAAGAATGTTCCGATTAACCAGGGTGCTTTATCAAGCAAAATGCTGATAATATCCCCAGCATAATCCATTAAGTAGCCTATACCAATCATTAGTAAGATTAAAGCTACGGCATTAAACCAGGAACGAAAATTTGGAAGCCAGTATGGTAAACGCATATATTTATGTTATGGAGTATTGAGATAAGTTTTGCTTTGAAAAATGTCAGGTGATTTACATATGGTAGTACATTGAATTATCTATGACATCCTTTTAGCTGGATGGTTTATAAATCTTTTAATTTTGATGAGTAATTTTATACATGATATATGAAATATCGGTTTTTTAATCTACCTGATTGGAATCAAATTTCACCCACACAACGCACGGATTTAGCTCAGGAATTATCAGAGAATTTACTTAATTTTGAATTTACAGATATTCAACTATGCGAATTCGGTAAACAAAGGAATTTTATTGCGTTTCTTGATTGGAATAATATCAAATTTGCACTTATTCCCGGTGGTGAATCTACTCTTGGTTATGATAGAGATAATCCTTTTATTCCTAATGAAGTACAGCTTGAAGCATGGGAATTTACCCGTGAAGAATATGGTTTGGAATTAAACTTTTTTCTTGATAAGTGTATGACATCTTTAAGAAAAGTCGCTATCAAACCTTTTTTAATCCAAGTAACTGCAACTGAATTAAAAAAAGATTGCGAAAGAAGTGAATTATTAGAACAAATTACAGAAGAAGGATTTCGTTTTCCAACTTCCGATGAGTGGGAATATGCTTGTAGCGCAGGTTCTCGTACTATTTTCCGATGGGGAAACGATTGTCCGGTAGATTGTTATCCGATTAATAAGTCTGAGTGGAATATTCATCGTCAAAGAAATACTTTTGGTTTACATATTGCTAGCAATCCTTATAATTATGAATTTTGCGCCGAACCCAATATTATAAGAGGTGGTGATGGTGGTAGTGCTATCTGTGGAGGTTATGGATTTTTTGCAGCATGGCTAACTCTTGCTTCAGCTTATTTAGAACCTATTGATATAAATGACAATCCATACGATTATTTATGCAATCATCTTCGTAGAGTTTATTCGCTTCCTGAATAAATTAGAAATAGTTGTTTTACAATAAAATGAGAAGTAAAAATCAGAAATCAGAAATCAGAAATCAAAAATTATCTACTTTCAATAGCTACTTTACGAAAGAATTTAAAAATTACTAATACGCTCAATAAACTTACCGCTGCACTGATAATAAACATTCCCGCATATCCGGTTGAACTAGCGATTTTACCACTCAACATTGAAGCAGCAACTCCACCGATAGATACTACGGAAACTTGCAAGGTATAATCAGTCGCAGCAGTATTGCGATCGCATTTATCCATCATCGCGCTAAGCAATGCCGTATAAGCCATACCCTGCAAAGCATTTGCGATAATTGTGACGGCGTACAATATGGGTAAATTACTAACACCGTTCGCGGGTATTATATACAAAAGTGTTGCCATACTTGCTGCTAAACCGAATAAAATTAACGAATTAATTCTTCCTAATTTAGTAATTAAAACTCCCGCAGTCAAAGCGCTGACAATACGAGCGCTGTAGCTAACAATTCCTAACATTACACCAATTTCTGACAGGGATAAACCTCTATCGACAAATAGGGGACGCAACATTGTACCGGACATCATTTCTCCTCCCATATACAGTACAAGAACTAAAAGCCAAGGTAGTGCTTTGGGACGGGAAAGAAAAGTAATGAAAGGGTGAAAATAAGATTTAAAAAAGTTTGATTTTTTGGGTTTGTTCTTAACAGCTTCTGGATATAGAAGTACGGGAATCAAAGTCAGCAGCATAGTAACTGACATAATCATTAAACTGTATTTCCAACCGACTCTATCTAATAAAATTAATACTCCACCACCGCCAATAATTGCACCAAATATATTTCCTCCAGATTGAATTGCGTTACCAATTCCGCGTTCGTTTGGTTCGAGTAAATTAACAGCTAATGCATCTGTTGCAATATCTTGACTGGAGGAGAGTAAAAAAGCCAAGAACATGAAAATAACTAAGGTACTAAAATTATTTTCAATATCAATAAATGCACATCCAAATGTGACAATTGCTAATAATAATTGAAAGAAAATAATCCAGCCGCGATAATGTCCTAATTTTGGTAAACTATAGCGGTCAATAAATGGCGACCAAAGGAATTTTAAGGCTGAAGGAAGAATTAAAAAGCTTAAGAAACCGATTGCATCAAGCGACATATTTTGCTGCCGCATAAAAACAGGTACGGTTTGAATAAAAAAGGTTGTGGGAATAAATTGAGCGGTGTAAAGTGCAGCCAGAAGGATTAGTTTAGAAAGCATAAATTGTTATTTATAAAGATTTATTTTGCGATTAATGATGCATCAATAATTTACCTCAACCCGTCTCCGTTACCCTTCTCCTTAATAGGTCGAGGGGAAGGGGTGAGGTTGTAAATGTGGTGAATATTGAACTCTTTTTCTATCACCAAAATAATTAAATTACAATGTCGCTTTAAATTGGACTCCATATGTCACGGGGTCGCCAAATCCTGCGGTTCCGTCTGGTACTGGGAATAAGAAACCAGAGGTAATGTAACGAGTGTCAAACAAGTTATTTGCATATAAATAAATGCCATATTTATCAGCTTCATAACCGATGCGAGCATTTACAAGCACGTATGGTTCTTGTTTTATTTGATTATCGTCGTCAAAATAAGTAATACCATAACCAGTTAATCCAGCACGAACATATAATCCTCCCGGACTGCGATATTGAGCGGCTAAATTATAGGTAAATTGCGGTACAAAAGGAACTTGATTGTCGCTTAAATCTACTCCGGTATCTGAGTTTAAATAGTTTTTGTATTTACTATCCACATAACCAACTGATGCAATTAAATCTAATCCTGTAGCTGGTTTTGCTTTTAATTCAAATTCAACTCCAGTCGCTTTTACATCAATGTTACTAACACTTCCAAAAAATCCACTTTCGTCAAATTGCAATACTTGATAGTCGTTTACATCGTTATGAAAAACCGATAAGTTAGCAATCAAACGATTATTCAACCAAGAAGATTTTAAACCCGCTTCGTAACTCCAAGTTTTTTCTTCTCCAAATCTCAATGTGTTTTCGTCATCAGCACGATAATTTAATCCACCAGGTCTATACCCTTTCGCTACAGTTGTATAAGCCATTAAGTTGGGATTGAGTTGATATTTCAAACCAAATCGGGGAATCAATTCATCGTTGCTGACTTCTTGATTAAATTCTGGACGACGTGGAGTAAAATCACCATCAAAAGGTGCGGATTCTGAAGTACTCCTGGAAGAAGCTTCGGAGGTTTCGTAACGTAAACCAGCAAATACGGTTAATGGTTCGATGGGTTTGTAATCGACTTGTCCGAATACTGCATAGGTTTCGCGAGAATCGTCTCCGAAACGGCGAAATCTGCCAAATCCAGGGAATTCGCTTTGAGCATCATCAACCTTAAAGTCGCGAGATTCGTAGTAACCACCTAATAACCATTGCAAACGGTCAGCAGTTTCCGGAGATTGGAAGCGTAATTCTTGCGTCCATGTTGTTGAGTTAACGTCATCAATAATCTGTAACCCTCCCCCATTCCCAGGAACCACATTTTCCTGACGACTGTAACGACGTGCTGTAATCGAAGCTGCTCGAAAACCTTCACCGTTATAATCAACTTTCACAGCTTGAGTATTAGTACTAAGCTTATTAAACCCTTCAGTCTCTAAATTTACTTCAAAAGCATCTTCAGGATTAAGTGTGTTGTAAGTAGGATTCCCGTCATCCGTAAAGCTGTTATAGCTATTAAAAGATACAGTCCAATCTAATGTTGGTGTCCATAAAAGTTGCGCTCTACCTGCAAATCGCGCTCTTTCTCCGATTTTTTCACCTGTAGCAAGATTTTGAATAAATCCATCTTGTCCTCTATAAGCTCCAGCGATTCTGAATGCTAATTTATCGTCAACTAGAGCATCGTTGATAGAGAATTGCAGTTCGCGGCTATCATATTTTCCGTAACTCAAACCAAAGGTAACTTCGGGTTCAAAAGTTGCTTGACGAGAAATGACGTTAACTACACCAGCCGAACTATTTTTACCATAGAGAGTACTTTGAGGTCCCCTGAGTACTTCTATTCTTTCGAGGTCGGTAAAAGCCAAATCTAGAAAGCCATTGTAATCAACCGGAACATCATCTATATAGAAGGCTACACTATCTTGAGCGGTAAGAAAATTAGCATTGTTAATTCCCCTGAGACTGTAGTTACTGAACTCAGTACCACCACCAGATGTGGGAGCAAAGCTAAAGTTGGGGGTATAGTTTGCGATATCTTGAAAAGAATCGATTTGAGCGTCTGCGATTTCCTTTTGAGGAATTACTGTCAAACTCAAAGGAATCTCTTGCTGTTCTTCCGGTCGTTTTTGTGCTGTGACGGTAAGCTCGATATCAGCTTGAGGTGTGGAATCTAAACTTAAAGTTAATCCATTTTGGCTGTTGGAGATTCTTACAGTGGGTGCATTTTCGACACCAGTTATTCTTATTTGTACTTTGTTACCTACCTGGGTAACGGTTATTGAAGCAATTCCTTCTAAGGGATTCTTTGTTTGAAAGTTTCCATCATTAGGTAAAGTCAATACCGCATTTTGAATATCTGCAATTAAAGTATTACCATCTGTTGTTGTTGTCGGTGTTAATAAATTTCCCTGGAGAGTTTCTAAAACAATTTCTAAACCATTACTTGTTTGTTGGGAACGTACACCAGTTATTTGAATAATTGCAGGATTTATATTTTCCTGTGTCAGTAAATAAGAAGCATTGGTTTCTGGAAATTGAATTTCGCTCAACTGAAGAATATTTGAATTTGATTTCTCAGCTTTTTCCTCGACCGTAGCTTTATCTTTACCGATATCTATCTTTGTCTGCTTTTCTTCTGCTAAAGCTGGTTGAGATAGAGCTAAATAAAATATACTTAGTATTCCCGCATACCAAAATTTTAACTTCAAAATATCCTCACACCACACTAAATAAGTAAATATATACAAATAAAAAATTGCAGCATTATTTGTAACGCTACAATTAGTTAATGTAATATTATTTACTTCTTAAATACCTGTGTCAAACGACAGTTTGTCAAACATGCATTTAAAAGTGGATATTGTTTTTTAGGCTACAAATTAATTGAATTATTTTTAGAAGTTTTGATGTTTTAAGTTAGACAACAATAAAACTAGAATTTCGCTTTCATTTGTATACCATATATCGCGGGGTCGCCAAATTCTGCGGTTCCATCCGGTACGGGAAATAAATATCCCGAAGTCAGGTAGCGAGTATCAAACAAGTTATTTGCATATAGATAAATACCGTATTTTTCAGCTTCATAGCCGATGCGAGCATTTACTAGAGCGTATGGTTCTTGCTTGATTGTATTATCATCATCAAAATAAGTAAGACCATAACCGCGTAATTCTGCACGTGCGTACAAACCTCCCGGAGTACGATATTGAGCGGCTAAATTATAGGTCAATTGCGGAAGAAAAGGAACTTGATTGTCACTTAAATCTATACCTGTTTCGCTATTTATATAGTTTTCGTATTTACTATTCATGTAACCAACTGATGCAATTAAATCAAGTCCTGGTGTTGGTTTTGCTTGCAGTGCAAATTGAACTCCAGTGGCTTTTAAATCGATATTATTAATATCACCTAATACTCCGTTCTCATCAAACTGCAATACTTGATAGTCGTTTATATCTTTGTGGAAAAAAGACAATCCAGCAAGCAAAAAACCATTCAGCCAAACTGACTGTAAACCCACTACGTAATTCCAGCTTTTTTCTTCTTCAAATAGTAGGGTATCTTGAGTATCCGCTCCATAATTTAATCCACCGGGTCTATAACCTTTAGCAATATTCGCGTATCCTATCAAGTTGGGACTGATTTGATATTTCAAACCGAAATTAGGAATCAATTCTTCATCGCTGACTTTTTCATCTTCAAAATCCGGACGAATTGGACTTAAACTACCGTCAGAACTTACTAAACTATAACTACTGTCTAAAGAACCATCGCTATATTCGTAACGTAAACCAGCAGAGAGGGTTAATGGTTTGACAGGTTTGTAATCGACCTGTCCAAATAGCGCATAGGTTTTACGAGAATCGTCTCCGAAACGTCGGACTTCTGGTAATCCCGGAATGTCAACTCGAGCATCATCAACGATATAATTTTGAGATTCGTAGTAAGCACCTAATAACCATTGAAAATTCTCAGCGCTTTTCGGAGATTGAAAGCGTAATTCCTGAGTCCATAATTTTAATTTCAAGTCATCAACAGTTTGTGTCGCTCCTGTAGTTCCGGGAAACAGTAATTCTTGCTGGCTGAAACGACGTGCTGTAATTGATGTTGCTCGAAAACCCTTACCCTGATAATCAACTTTCAGAGCTTGAGTATTTGTATTGTAATGGTTGTAGCCTTCTGTATTTATATCAACCTTGAATGGTTCGGAAGGATTGAGTTTGTTGAAAGGGGGATGACCATCATTTATAAAGCTGTTGTAGCTATTAAAAGATATCCTCCAATCTGATGTAGGTGTCCATAAAAGTTGTCCTCTGGCTGAGAATCGCGCTCTCTCACCTATTTTTTCGTCTGTAGCGATGTTTTGAATGAATCCGTTTCGACCTTCGTAAACTCCAGCGATTCGCAACGCTAGTTTATCTTCAACCAAAGCATCATTCAGAGAAAATTGTAGTTCGCGGCTATTATATTTACCGTAACTTGTGCTGACTATGACTTCTGGTTCTGAACTTGCTTGACGAGGAATAGCGTTAACTATACCCCCAGCACTATTTTTACCAACTAAACTACTTTGGGGAATTCCCAATACTTGTATTCTGTCTAATTCAACAGAAGAGAGAAGCAGGAAGTTATTATAGTCAACCGGAATATCATCGATATAAAAAGCTGCTCTGTCCCGAGCGGTAAGAAGTTTAGGGTTTTTTAATCCCTGCAAAGTGATGTAATTACCTAACTCATTACCACGCTCATATTTGGGGGAATAGTTATATCTAGCGATTTTTTTGGCAATATCTCCAAGATAATTAATTAGAATCTGTTTGATTTCTCGTTCGGAAATGACATTCCAAATAAAGGGGATATCCTGTAATTGTTGAGGTTGTTTTTGTGCTGTAATGATGGGTTCGATATCTGCTGTTTCTAAACTGGTTAGATTTAATTGAGGAGTATCTGAGTTTAAATTGTTAGTTTTTTCTGTGATTAAATTTTCTTTTGCATCAAGATTATTTTGTTTTTCTATGAGATTTTCTTGAGCAGAAATAGGTTGAGGTAGAACGAGACAAAATACGCTTATAATCGCCGTGTAAAAAAACTGTTTCATATTCAAATGACCAATTTTTGTAATCTAAGTGATTATAGTCATATGATAGATATTTTTTTAGTAGTTAATATGATTAAAAAAAATGAGTATTTAGTACATATTGTGCAAAAAATAAATGCAAGATAAATATAAAATAATTGATTTTTTATTCATTCTGATGGGATGTGGAGATATAGCACTGGTACGTTTCCTTACAGTTATGGAAAAACAAAATTTTTATAATAAATAAAATATACTATTAATATCATTTCTCCCTTGAGTTGTGGGAAGGAAATAATTAGAAGAAATCAAATGCACTACCAATACTCAATGACATGAAGTTGAGTGATTTATTTTCTCCTAAACGTGTGGAGACGTAGCACTGCTACGTCTCTACATTAGTTATTTGTTTTAATATAAAAATTTAGATTAACCTAAATGCTTTTCCAACATCTTCGCAATCACTTCTGGTTGAATTTTGCGATATTCTTTTTTACCTAATTTCAAAATACAATTCGGCGAACTACAACATTTTAAGCAGCCGGTTTGTTCTATAGAAACTTTGTCGTACAGTCCTTTTTCTCGCAAAATCTTTTCTAATTCTGGCAATACATTTAAACTGCCTCTTTTACGACAACCTGATTTCTGACATACAAGAATCTTTGGTTTAGCTTTAGGTGAATTACTTTGCTTGGGACAAGTTTCTATGGGTTTTATCCCGTATACTTTTAATTTGGTTTTTCCCGTGCGTAAATTTAATTTATTAACACCGAAAACATTTATTTTTTGTCCGTATTTTAAAAGTGAAGCAGCTGACTTTCGTAAAACTTTAGGAAGCTTCAGTTTAATTTCGCCATTTTGAGTTATTAACTTTAAAAATTTAGGTTTTTCGAGATTTTTCCCATCAAAACCAAAAAATTCACCTTTTAAATTAAATTCTGATAAAGTCCGATAATTATCTACCATTTCAATTCCGTATTTTGGAGTTTATATGTTTATTTTTTACTAGCTAGGATTTACAGGATTGCAGAGAGTAGCGGAAGTTGTAGAGCAAATTTTTAAGAGAAAAATAAAGGAGTAGGGAGCGATTGCATTATTCAGCATTACTCCCCAATTATCTTTATGAAAAAATTTATGAGAGTCGTTTTGCTTCAACAGTTTTGGGTAAATCTTGCATTTCTGGCATATCAGAAAATTCTAATTCCCAACCGTTTGCTAAGGTCAAAACTTTACCAGCTTCGCCATCAGCTTGTTTAACAACTTCTTCCTCTAAATCTTTTTTCGGAACATATACTACTAAAGTACCCGCACCGTTTTTACGTAGCATTACTTTCATGTTGGTCCCCTCTTTCTATAAGTTCTAATTCGTGTTTGCGACAACCAATTACAATATCTTTTTCCATGAAGCGGATTGCATAAATATAAGCTCTCTGTAAATATGTGCCTATACTTATGACATACCCAACTTCTCCAATATCGATTAAAACTTCTCCTAATTTCTTACCAGGATAAGTACCATCGTTTTTAATTTCACTGATAATTTTGACTTTATCCCCTAGGTCATAAATTGGTGGTAAATCAAGTTCTAATTCATCTGATGGCATGGGAATATCTACCGTTTTGCACTAAATCTAATACCTCTTTAGTAGTTAGGCTGCGTTTTTTCTTCACTGACTCTTGACGTACTGCATCTAAAACAGATTTGGTTTCTTCGGAGTTAAGCTTGATTCCATGCTTTTCCAACATTTGAGTAACCGCATGTCTGCCAGAATGCTTACCTACTACTACACGTCTTTCCCAACCAACTTCTTCTGGGCTGAATGGTTCGTAAGTTGCAGGATTTTGCAATACGCTATGAGCATGAATACCAGATTCATGTGCAAAAGTATTTTCTCCGACTATAGCTTTCCAAGGTGGTACGCTACAGCGAGATGCATCTGCAACCAATCTAGATAAATCGAGCAGCTTTGTAGTATCAATACCTACATCTAAGCCATAAATGCGTTTCAAAGCCATGACGACTTCTTCTAAAGCTGCATTTCCAGCTCTTTCTCCCAAGCCATTTACTGTTGTATTCGCAGTTAAACACCCAGCCTCAATACCCGCAAGAGCATTAGCTGTGGCTAAACCAAAATCATTGTGAGTATGGATTTCTACAGGAATTGATATCGATTCAACTAGCTTTTTAACTCGATGATAGGTCGCGAAAGGGTCGAGAATTCCGACTGTATCGCAAAAGCGAAACCTGGAAGCGCCTAATTCTTGAGCAAAGGTCGCAACATCGAGCAGGAAGTTTTTATCAGCCCTCGAAGCATCTTCTCCACCAACAGAAACCCAAAGTCCATTATCTAAGGCAAAGTTGACGCTATCTCGAAGCTGTTGCAAGGTTATGCGCCATTGTCCCTGAAATTTAGTGCTAATTTGAACCCCAGAAACAGGAATGCAAATATGTACGCGCTTTAACCCACAAGCAATAGAAGCCTGTATATCAGAAATCACAGCCCGATTCCAAGCTAGAAGTTTTGCTTGCAAATTCAAGTCAGCAATTGCTTTAATAGCCAGGGTTTCTTCTTCACCCATTGCTGGAATACCGACTTCTATTTCATGCACTCCTACAGCATCAAGAAATTTCGCGATCGCAACTTTTTCTTGCAAATTAAAAGCGACACCCGCAGCTTGTTCGCCATCGCGGAGTGTTGTGTCATTTATTAGGACAGGTGGTTGATTCATCTCCAAAAAATACCTCTTGCTAGGGATTGTTTTAGCACCCCTGAATAATTACGGCTTTAACTTTGAGTAAATATTAGTAAATGGCATTGGCAAGGAATGAATCCGGAATGATAAATTATGAATTACGAAAAAATATAATGATTATAATTATGGTAGTTATTATAATTCTCACAATTCTCGTAATCCCACATTCATCCTTGATAATTATTATCCAATCAATTCCATCTTTCTGTATGAGAAAGAACCAGATTTTGGTATAAACTAAAAAATTAATTTACTAGGAATCTCTAGACTATATTTGATTAACATTAAAACTCGGCATTTTGTTGCCAATTTGGAAAACAGTAAATTAATTCCATAAATTAACCGGTAGGGGACAGGGGGCAATTTCTTTGGCTGACTGATATAATAGAAGCAAGATGCTAATACTAGAACATGCCTGTATCAACTATTTGATATGGCTATAATCGGAGTATTGAGTTGCTGGTTGTTTCCTCCAAACTAGTCGTGCATCCAAGGCTAGCAAAAACAACTGCGATTACAGTCTTAAATTGGCTGACTAATCAAAATACTTATATTCAGTAAAATCGCAGATAAATATAACTTGTTTCTAAAAAAGATTTTGTGATGAATTAGCAATTTAAATTCTTTTTCAGCTATTTCTGCTCTGTGGTAAATACACGATAAAAAAAGCTATAAATATTTTAATTGTGAGATTCTAACCAATCAAAAATTTGCTCTAGCTGCTCTATATCAACTAAACCATACTGCCAAAGCAGCATCGGTAACGGTCCATTATCTAACTCGCTTTTTCGCATTGCAACTGCAATATCGCAACTAGTAAGTAACAGTTCCTTTTTCAAAAAATTGATAAATTTCGTATCGCTTTGAGGTGTTAGCATCATAGAACAACCAACCTCTATATTTATTAATAAACACGGCTTAGTTTAACTGACTATTTTTGTCGTAAATGGAAACCTTGTTACCTACCTTTTATATCTCAGGAAACCTTCATCGCTAAACTTGAATTTTCTGAGATTGTTTATCTTTGCGCGTACAGTATAAACCAGGTAGGTAAAAAGTAATTAGTTATCCCAACATCTTTGTAGCCAATCAATTAATGACTGACGTGATGCTGTAAATTGAATTACGGTAGAGTGAAGCAAAATTGCAGCAATCCAATTATCTATTTGTACTTGTAAAGAACCATCTGACCTACAAGAACAGGGAATGTTCAACTCTTGTAAGCGATGGTAAATCTCCCAGCGTTGATGGTAAGGAATTAGCACTATTTGACGCAGAACGTTAGAGCCAGATGGAGGTAACATAATTAACCTTCCTTGGTTACAAGTTCCTTTTCCCCTTTCTCGATATTGGAGTTTTGCGAAGACGAAAGTAACTGTCTTTCTAGTTGTTCTACCCGTTGCAGTAACGAACAAATTACGGTAGCTTCAACATCTGGAAGTTTTCCATGTTCCAAAGGTGAAAGACTAACATCTTGCTTGCGAGAAATTGGACGACCCGGTATTCCCACCACAGTACAACCGCTCGGTACATCTCGCAATACAACCGAACCCGCTCCAACACGAACGCGATCGCCGATTTGAATATTACCTAAAACCGAAGCACCAGCACCGATTACAGCGTTTTTACCTATAGTAGGATGGCGTTTACCATTTTCTTTTCCAGTACCACCGAGAGTGACACCTTGATAAATCAGAGTGTAGTCTCCGACGATAGCGGTTTCACCGATAACAACCCCCATTCCATGATCTATAAATACACCTTTGCCAATTTGTGCAGCAGGGTGAATTTCAATTCCACTGATGAATCTTGCGAAATGAGAAATTAAGCGGGGAATCAAACCAATTTTGCGATGGTATAACCAATGGGCTAAACGATGCAAACATAAAGCGTGAAATCCAGGATAGCAAAATATAACTTCTAACCAGTTACGTGCTGCTGGGTCGCGCTCGAAAATAATACGAAAATCATGGCTTAGAAGCTTGAAAAATTTAGCTTCGGATTGATTTTCGCCCGCAGAGGTATTTTTACCACCTGCGTTTTTTACAAATTGATATTTGCTGATGTTCTCTTCCGATTGTGGCATCGGTAATGTCTAAATTATTTAAGCGATGTGCTATTTTCTGCTTATATCAGATGGCACTGTTAATACTAGCTTCTTCAATGTCGATTAAATTTATTTTATTTTATTAATTTTGTACTCACCAACCTTAAATTCAATGTGGGTAGTGACTTCAGCATTTCTTAAGGGGTATGGTACTAGTATTTATAGTAATGGGTACTAGTATTTTTCAGTCAAGGTACAATCATTTTTGTACTCATGAAAATAAGCATTAATAGCAATACTTTGAAGCTATTTAAACTCGTAATTTATAAATAAAAAAACACGATTAAACTGTACTCGAAAAGTAAGACAGTCAAGCTGATAAAGTGACCTGTTTGTATATGCAGCTACTAATTATTGTATTGTGAAGAATCTAGGATAAAAGCGGTTATTTATATTTTTTTTAGATTCTGTTTATGTTTAACAAAAGGCTTATAGCGATTACCTCACTCGGATAAAGTACCTTAATAGACTGGGAAACGCTATATGATTTAGATGCCTTTACCACGCTCATAGGGAGCTACAGTAACAAGTAACAAGTAACAAGTAGCAAGTAATAAGTAATAAGTAATAAGTAATAAAGCTCCGAAATTGAAGGAGAAAAAACAACATATTTAATATTAAAGAGAGAACTGTTGCGCGAATCCTTTTTCTTTAGGAAGAGGTAAAACTTGCTACTTGCTACTTGAGCGTAGCTTTACTTACTACTTGAGCGTAGCGGTACTTGCTACTTGTGACCTTGATGCAAAACCCATTCTTTCATTACTCCGGTAACTCGTCGTAAGTCCTCTTCACTAATCACGTATGGGGGCATAGTATACAGCCACTTGCTGTAGGGACGGAGCCAAACTCCCCTAGAAAGAGCAAACTCCCTAAATCCCACTAGGTTCGACGGAGATTCAAACTCCAATACTCCTATGGCTCCAAGTACTCTTGCGTCGCAAAGCGATGCTCCCTCCAATCCCTGAATCTCTTGTTTGAGTATTTGCTCAATAATCTTAATTTTACTAAGGTAGTTTTCGGTTTCAATAAGGTTAATACTTGCCAAAGCCACAGCACAAGCAACTGCATTTCCCATGAAAGTCGGCCCGTGCATAAAGGCTAGTTCCGGGTCATCACCAAGAAAGGATTCATAGACTCGGCTTGTAGCGATAGTTGCCGATAGTCCGAAATATCCCCCTGTGAGCGCTTTACTAAGCACCATGATATCCGGGGTAACATTAGCAAGGTCTGCTGCGAATAAGGCTCCTGTTCGTCCGAAGCCCGTCGCAACCTCATCGAATATTAGTAGTACCCCGTATTCATCGCAAAGTCTTCGGACGTGGAATAAATACTCGGGAGGATAAAAGCGAAAACCACCGGCTCCTTGAAATACGGGTTCGAGAATCACAGCAGCTATCTCGGTGTTATTCGATTTCAAAAGCTCCTCAAGTTGACAAAGCGATACTTGGCATTCCTCAGAATCTATATTATTCCCACCCGGTGCATCAACGAAATACTGGGGGAGTATGGTTCCTTTAAACAATCGGTGCATTCCCTCGTCGTCGTCACTTACCGACATTGCTCCGGTCGTGTCGCCATGATATCCCAGTCGCAGCGATACAAAACGGCTCTTTTGATAAATTCCTTGATTGCGCCAGAACTGAATTGCCATCTTTAGGGCAATCTCGACCCCTACTGAGCCGCTGTCACCAAAGAATACGTGATTGAGTCCTTTAGGAGTGATTCTGACTAAGGTCTCGGCTAGATTAATAGCTGGATCATTAACCAGACCCCCAAGCATGACATGAGCAAATTTTGTAAGTTGCTCATGAACCGCGTTATTGAGTACGGGGTGATTGTACCCGTGAATAACGCACCACCACGAAGAGATACCGTCAATCACAACTGTGCCATCATCAAGGTAAAGTTTGACTCCCTCTGCTCGAACTACTCGATACGGAGGAGCAACAGTTTTCATTTGTGCGTATGGAAGCCAGAGCGAATCAACTTGTCTCTTCATCAGGGTTCGTGTCAAATTATTGACTTAGGAAGTATTGTATTATTATTTATCAACTTCTGCTGAATGATTCCTTAATTAAAAAACTCAAAATTCTTATCTGCTTCCCGTTACGAATTACGAATTATACTTACTCCCCCATTCTATTTATCACAATCTTACCTTTCGCTCTTTCACTTTCACTATATATATGAGCGGCTGCTAATTCTTGTAAAGGATAGGTGCGGTCAATAACCACTCGCAGTTTACCTGCTTCAATTAACTCATTGAGATAAATTAAATCGGTGGTGTTTGGTTGAGCCAAAATAAACTTAGCTTTTTTACTTCCAAACAAACTTGTTAATCCGATAGAAACCATATTTTGCAAGCTTGGTAGAGTCGTAACGTAAACTCCGTTGGGTTTAAGAACTTTTTTACAGTTATCAAAAGTCTGCTTAGCAACCGCATCAAGAATAATATCGTACTGCACCTGATTTTCCGTAAAATCTTGCTGGGTATAGTCAATAGTAAAATCTGCTCCGAGCGATTTAACAAAATCTAGATTCTTACTGCTGCAAACTCCAGTAACTTCCGTCGATAAAGCTTTAGCAATTTGAACTGCAAAAATACCTACTCCACCCGAAGCTCCGTTAACAAGTACGGTTTGCGATGGTTGAATATTGGCTTTATCCCTGAGCGATTGTAAAGCGGTAAGAGCTGCGACGGGTAAAGCTGCTGCTTCCTCAAAGCTGATATTTGCAGGTTTAACAGCAGCTACTTTTTGCGATACTGTTGCTAATTCAGCATAAGCTCCTCCAGGTACGCTCAGAGAACCATAAATTTCATCCCCTACCTGGAAGCTCTTAACTTGAGAACCAACTTCTAAAACTTCTCCAGCTAAATCAAATCCCAGAATCATAGGAAATTTATTTCCGCTAATAAACTTGAGCATCCCCTTACGAATCTTCCAGTCAATCGGATTTACTCCAGCAGCATTAACTTTCACTAACAACTCGTCGGGTTTGATTTGTGGTGCTTCGACTTCTTCATACCGGAACACATCCGCACCACCATATTCGTAGATAACCATTGCTTTCATAATTCTTCTTCCACCCCGAGTTGTATTTCCCTTAATCTACTTTGACATTTTTTTATTCCCCAACGGAGATTGCAATCGCAAGTAGACTGTGGCAATATAATAAATAAGAAGTTATAGAAAATAATTCTCACTAAGGGCAAAACAGGTATTTGCTCATAAGCCTTATGTAGCTTGCTTCTCAGATAATTTACATTGCTTTATGAAGTAAAAGTTAAGAAAATAGTATTTGCGTCTTCTGTTCAAAAAAAAAGTGATATGTTAGTTACACAATTAGATTGAATCAATTCGGAAGGGTAATTATCTATCTGTTGATGTAATTGGTTAATTTATTTGGTTCATATATATAGAAGAAACGTTTCAGGCAATAATTAAAGGGTTTTCGAGTACAGTGGGATGGATTGCGTGTAAAGTTGGTAAATCGGCTCAAACTCCCTACAAGACTTGTTTTCAGCCGAGTGCAGCAATACCAGTACCTCGTTACATAAATACAAGAACCCCAGTGCAATAATACTAGTACCCCCACCCGGAAAAAAAAGATTAAAACTTCATAGCTATCTCACACTAAGGGTTTCAGGATTTGAGTGCAGATTTAATAAACTAAATAAATATAAGCGAACGAAATTTGAAAGCTCGGGAAAAAGCCACTGATATAACTTAGACATCGCCAAACACCAAGCGAGTCAAACAAATATAAAGACACGTTTGGTGAGTGGAGGGATGATAGCACCATGCCCTGTAAAAAGAAGTTGCAGTGGTAAAAGCTTGAAAAAGTAAATTCCTGGAATTCTCAAGCGTTGACACACACCAGCCGAGAAACGCCGGATTTTACATTTCGATAAACTCACACTCCAAAACGTTAGTTTTTCGATTCAAGTCGAAACCGCTGCCACTTCGATTCCTGGGTTTAAGCAGAAGCGATGGCATCTCCCACTTGGCAATTTGTCCAGTGACCGAACGCGAAATTCATTCAATGACATCACCGTCTACTTCAACAGGAATCTTCACCCCTTCCGAGAGCGAATCTACAGCTACACCAGCAAAAGCGAAAAAAGGTGGTTGTGGAACTGGCTGTAACGATAGCAGCCCTAGCGTCGAAATCGATGAAAAAACAAAAGAGCGAATTGCAAAACATCCTTGTTATAGTGAAGAAGCTCATCACCACTATGCAAGAATGCATGTTGCCGTAGCTCCTGCCTGCAACATTCAATGTAACTACTGTAATCGCAAATATTTTTAAAGTTCCAAAAAGCTATTGTTCGTATGACTTATAATTTTGATGATTTAAGGATTAACTAAAATTTGACTATAATCACAATGGTCAAATTTATTAAATCAACTAAAATACTAAAGATATTGAATAAATTCATTTACTAAAAAATGACTATTTTAAAATACTGTAATATATACTGCTTTTTAAAATAAAAATAGAGATAATTTTGATATTAATTTAAAATTTAAAATTTAAGTTTTAAGTTAAATCAGAATAATGTTCATTTATAACTTTTTTTATATTATAGTTACATGTAATTTACGAAAGTTTTAGAAACCCTATTTTTTCAAAAAAACGGGTTTCTAAAGTGTTTACGAATTATTTAGAATTGCTACATTATATATCCAAGCTGATACTATATAAGTTTTTCAAGCTTTAAAGAAGGCTAATTCAGCCTCCAATTCAAATATTTTTTTCTTCAAAGTAATAATCTCAGTTTTCAATTCTTCATTCTCTTTCTCTTCTTCAAAAGCGGTATCAAAGGCTTTTCTCCTATTGTCTAATGAAAACCATTTTTGATAAGTTTTAGTATGTATTTCAACAGTATGACCTAAATTATCTGCTGCTGCTTTAATTGGTACTCGCTGGAGATGTGCCCGAATTGCACAAGCATGACGTAAATCATAGGGTTTAAATTTAATTCCAGCACGTCTGAAATTAGCAGCAATTTTGACAATTCTGCTTTCTAATTGATTGACGTTATGCCAAGATTCTGCAAATTCTTTCAAATAATTTAATTGAATTTCTGACTTTAGATTAAATAATTCAACCCAATCAGGAACAAAGGGGAATACTTCCCTCGAACCAGTTTTATTATCACCATGAACTTTAAAAGTATGATGAATATTTTCTTTAGATACAAACCAATCTAAATCCGGTTTATTAATTACCTCCCTAGGACGCAAGCCATAAGTAGCCATCAAACCATAAATTTGTTTATATACAATCCAGTTTTGTTGATTAGCTTTGGTCTTAACCATATGATTTGAATAGCGGATTCTGAATAAATCAATACTTTCTATTATTTCCTTGTCAGATGGTATAGTGCGTTCTTTGAGTTTATATTCAAGCTTGAAATCATTCAGATTTACATGTATTCCTACTTCTTCGCAAATAAAAGAACATAAAGATATAACTTTATTGCGTATAGTTGCTAGTGGAATATCTTTAACTATACCTATCATTGTTTCAGGAGATATAACACTGTCAGTTAAAAAATACCTCTTGAAAAATCTTTCAACAATCATAAAAGTATGCTCGCTTTTAATTGTTCTCTTTCTAGTGCTGAAATATCTTTTTTCAAGAGTCTGATAAAACTGGTTGTAAGTTATGTTGTTTTTAGAGCTAGCTTGAATTCCCAAATATTTATCATTCCAAACAAAAGTTTTGCGAGCAATTAATTTTCCTAACTCTTGTGCTTCCTCCTCAGCGGTTTTTAAACCATCGAAGTTAGCTGGAATACCTAGAGAAATTTTATACTGTTTTGTCTGTTTACCATTTTTCGATACATCCTCTGGTTTTAAGGGTAAAGTAGCTCTTAACTGCATAGAACCCGAACTCATCTCTATAGCTACTTTAGTTTTGCTCTGCTTAAGCCTTTGATTAACTTCCGCAAGTTTTTCTCTGAGCTTGATATTGAAATGTTTTTTCTGCTCATTAACGATTTCCATCTTACCTCTATAACTTCCGTCCGAAGTGTTAGGAACTTTAAAATCATTAAATACATTACCTTGTATATCATCCATTTTTTGACTAAATTTTGACTAAAAAATTAAAAGTTCAAATTAAACAGTTAGTTAAATTAAACCGTTATGGATGAACATTTTAAGCTATTAGTGAGTATTTATTCAAATGGTATTAATCGCAAATACGACTGTGCTAACGAAAGCCGTCCTGGAGTAGTTAGCGAATTACTCTCACCAGAAGAAGCTGCACAAAAAGTTTTGGTAGTTGCAGGTAAAATTCCTCAAATGACAGTGTTAGGAATCGCTGGACCTGGCGATCCTTTAGCAAATCCTGATAAGACTTTCAAAACTTTTGAGTTAATTAATTCTCAAGCTCCAGATATTAAACTTTGTTTATCAACTAACGGTTTGATGCTTCCGGATTATGTAGACCGGATTAAAGAATTAAATGTTGACCATGTGACTATTACAATCAACATGGTAGACCCAGAAATCGGAGCCAAAATCTACCCTTGGGTTCACTATAAGCGCAAGCGCTATAGAGGAATTGAAGCAGCAAGAATTCTGCACGAAAGACAGATGGAAGGTTTAGAACTTCTTCGCGAAGCAGATATTCTTTGTAAAGTTAACTCTGTATTGATTCCAGGAGTCAACGACCATCATCTTCCCGAGGTAAATAAAGCCATCCGCGAACGAGGTGCATTTATTCATAATATTATGCCCTTGATTAGCGCTCCGGAACACGGTACTCACTTTGGATTGAACGGACAAAGAGGTCCTACTTCCAAAGAATTAAAAGAAGTACAGGATAAGTGTTCTGGTAACATGAAAATGATGCGTCACTGCCGTCAATGTCGTGCAGACGCAGTAGGATTATTAGGAGAAGACCGCAGCCAAGAATTTACCAAAGATAAATTCATGGAAATGACTCCAGAATATGATTTGGAGCAGCGTCAAGAAGTTCATCAAGGAATTGAACAAACTAGAGAACAACTCGAAGCAGCTAAGCAAGAGCTTGAAACTTTCGATTTAGAACTCACCGGTGAAAAAATGCTGCTAGCAGTAGCAACCAAAGGTGGTGGTATCGTTAACCAACACTTTGGACATGCTAAAGAGTTTCAAATTTACGAAGTCGATGGTAGAAAGGTTGAGTTCGTAGGACATCGTAAAGTTGACCATTTCTGTCAAATGTTCTACTAGCTATGTTATTGAGATACAATTTATTTGTGGCTGACTTAACTTTCAGCTATTTATCATTTGTAGCGAAATTAGCTTTTTTAGGGAATCATTAAGGGAATGACTGACGTAAATTATGATGGGAGTTTCGTTGGTAGATCCAAAGTTGTTGAAAAACGCAGTGAAGAATTATTGCAAAGGGTTGACGAACAAATTGCTGATATTAATAGTCAGCTAAAAGCCGAAAAAACTAAAGTCTCCGTTGCTCGTAAAGGAACTTCACTGATACTTAAAGCAACATTGCCACTCAAACCAGGAGATAAAGGTGTACGTTCTAAGAAACAGTACCAGATTTCATTAGGAATCCCAGCAAATCTTAATGGGTGTCAAACGGCTAAGGAAGAAGCACGGATTTTAGGAACATTGATAGCTCGTCACAGTTTTAAATGGGATGATAAGTATCTTGGTCAAAAATCGCAGCAAAAAATAACATTCCAATATGTCTACGATAATTTTGAAAACAAATATTATGAGTTCAATCCAAAGACTTTTAAATCTCAAAGTACAGTCTACAAACACTTACAGCAGATTCGACTTTACTTTGATTTGAAAAAAACAGTTTCGGCTAATTATATTGAAACAGTCATCAAGGCTATAACTTCTGATGCTGTCAAAAGAGAAGTTATTGGTACATCTGGTGTTATATGCAAATTATTTAATATAGAAGGAAATTTTAGTCATCTTCGACCCAGAAATTACAAACCGAAACAGAGAAATATTCCTACAGATAAAGATATTGTTCTAGGTTGGGAAAAGTTTACAGATTATGCCGAAGACGATAACACTAGAGGAATGTGGAAGTTATACCGCTTGATTTACAGTATCATTGCGGTTTACGGTTTAAGACCAAAAGAAGTTTTAGTCAAGCCTGATGTAGATTGGTTTCTAAGTACAGAAAATATTGATAATACTTGGCGAGTCAATGAATTGTGTAAAACTGGAGCGAGGGAAGTTATACCATTTGTACCTCAATGGGTTGAGCAATTTAAGCTCAAAGATGAAGAAGATTTAATGTTACTCAAGGAAAGAACCAGGGATTTAACTTTTCTTCAAATTAAAGCTTTGAATTCAATGAACACACGTCATTGGTTAAAAATGGATATTGGTTTTGCACCCTATGACTTACGTCATGCTTGTGCAATTCGCGCTCATCTCAATGGTATTCCCGTGAAACTCGCAGCACAAAATCTTGGTCACGGTGTTTCAATGCATACACAAACATATCAGCAATGGTTATCTCTTGAACAGCGTAAAACTGGTTTTGATGCTGCTTTTGACAAAATGACCGAAGTTGATATGTTACGGAAGGAAAATGCTGAATTAAAACTAGAAATTGAACAGCTTCGTGTAGAGTTGCAAAGGATGAAGTTGATGAACAAGTTTTGATGCATTTTGGATCTATTTATTTAGTTATTAATGAAGTAGTTCAAAACACCGAGCAAAATAGTCACGGTAAGGCTTATTCCGTGGCAATTTTTTACTTTCAACAGATTAGTTAACTACCTAACAAAATTCATAAAAATTTATGAACTATTGCAAATAAACTACTTTTTTCTATACTTAACCATAGGTTATTCTTAACTATACTTATATTTTAAAGGTTATTTGTATAACCTAGTAAAACCTATGGATAGTCTTAAGCAAGCACTAGGTAATCTTCCTCATAAAGCAGGAGAATCAATAGTTACTAATATTTTCATTCTGGAGCTTATAAAGGCTCTAGGCTTTGGGCAAACTGAAACTGTTCCGGAATTTCCTACTGGAAGTGGCACCGATACTGTCGATTTTGCTGTTCGCAAAAACACCGAACAAGATAAATTTATTCATAGCCAATCCAACCCCTATATGTTGATTGAGGTAAAAGGCAGAGACAGTAATTTAAGTGATGATTCCTCTCAATACAACAAAACAGTCAAGCAATTGAAGCGCTATTTGCTTGCCTCAAATTGCAAATCTGCTCAATGGGGAATAGTTACCAATTCCCAACATATTCAATTATTTAGAAAGCATGGCAAGGTAATTCATCCTGCAAGTCTTAATTTTAAAATAACAACTGCAAATATAGATCAAGTTGTATTAGAAATAAAGAAAAAGATAGACAGTCCCTACAATGCTTTAACAGTAGCTATTTATAACAATAAGGGGGGCGTTGGGAAAACTACTACTACATTAAATTTGGCCGCTACTTTGGCTAACTTTGGAAAGCGTTCTTTAATAATAGATTTTGACCCTAATCAGCAAGACTTAACTAATTCCCTAGGTATCAAACCTAGTCAAGATGCTCTATATTCTTGGCTGGTAAATAAGAATGACCAGTACCCAAATAATTTGATAATGCCATGCAAATTTCCAATAAATTCTAATTTCCCTATTAGGAAAAAAATACAATTTGATATTATTGCCAGTGACAAAAAACTTTTGGGTTTTGGAGAAGAAAAAATACTTCAACTTATAGATCATCGTAGGTTACGACAAGCATTAGAATCCTTTAAGTCTGAATACGATTACATTTTAATTGATTCTCCTCCAAATTGGAGATTCTTCAGCAAAAGCGCTATTTATGCAGCAGATGTAGTATTAATTCCAACTAAACATAATAGTATTTCTTCTCTACGAAATGTCGCAACAGTTATTAAAGATTATATTCCTGAAATCAATAAAATCAGAAATGATGGAAGCCCCATAGCTCTACCGATTTTTTTCAATGGCGAATCTATTACCGCTTCTCAAAGGCTTACTGCACAACAAGCCATAAATAACACAATACGTCAGGCAAAAAATGATAAGTTAAATTCTATTGATTTAACGCAATATTTTTATCCTAAATCAACTCGAACTAGGAAAGACCAACATATTTTTGAAATCCCGAGCTACGCACATATTGCTAACGCTGCATTTTCTCACACACCGGCTGTGTGTAAAAATCGGACAGCTTTAAGTTATTACGAAGCATTAGCTAAAGAATATTTTTTGCAATAAGAGGATATATATAGATGAGTTTAAGTAATGTAGGAAATTTGATGTACCTTTACATGGATGAAATTAATCTAAGTGAAGGTACAGATTCACCAGAATTTTTAATTAAGGCTTCAGCAAAAGTGCTTATGGAAGCGGGTGGAAGAAATTGGGTACCAGTTATTGTTAAAGAGATTGGTGAGAATCAGTATGAGGTTATCGGTAATGCAGATGTTTATGCAATTGCAGATGAAGCTGGATTAGAGCGTATTTGGTGCATCATTGCAGATTCAAATGAGAATATTGTGAACTCTACTAGAGTTTTGACTGGGGAATCATTGCCTAAAATCAATTTATCTATTGCAACTAGAGACGAGATTAAGGCTGCATTGCAATATCTAATTGAAAAGCCGGGTAGTCCCTTACAGAAGGGAGTCAAATTAAATATTGCAACCACTAATATTGATAAAGCTCCCCGTAAATTCTGGAAAACCTTAGATCCAATTACAAAGCTAAAGAGTGGTATCGGTAAAGGAAGAAAACTAGATGCACTGAAAGAAATTTTTTACCTAACTCCTCAAGCAAAATCTGAAGCAGAGGAAAATTATGAGTCACTAAAATCATTAACAGTGGCAGAACTAAAAAAAATGGCTAAAAACCAAGGAATTACAGGTTATTCAAAAAAGAAAAAGCAAGAATTAATAGAGATGCTGCGACCTTCCACAAACAACTGGTAAATAGTAGAAGGTCAATAACCAGCTATATTGACCTACAGAATATCAATTAGGGAAACACAAAAATATAATTATCTAATCAAAACAGTAATTATATTTACTGTTTTGAGTTTTTAAGATAAATTAGTTACTATATTAATGTTTCAAAAAAAGCTATTTTTGATTATATTATTGATTATTTAGGTATTTTGTAGGTAAAAATAGATTTTATATTGAAATAACTCTTATATATAAAGAATATAAACTAATATCGTCACCTTCTGTCAAGGTGGATACGGCGAAGAAGCGACTTTGGAAAATATCATTAAAGCATTGGCTGACTGTAAAGCAGTATTGGTTTCCAAAATTGGCGATTGTCCCAAAGAAGAACTGCAAAAAGCAGGAATCCAAGCTGTTGAAGCTTACGACTTAATCGATAAAGTTGCTTTAGAGTTTTACAAAGAAGCAATTGGCGAGTAGAAATTTTAGATTTTAGGTTTTAGATTTATACTAATTTCTACGGAGAAACAGGTTGTAAATAGTCGTAAAAGTCAAAAGTTATTATGACAAAGATAAATATAAGACTATAAATCAATCTAAAATCCGTCCGTGTAAAGTTTAGGGTAGAAATATCTATTCTGGTTTTCTACCCAAACTTTACCCAAAACAAATCTATCTTTTACTTGAATACTAAAATCTTAAATCCAGAATCTTTCATTACCCACTGCCATTACCTCAATTCAAGAACATAAATAAAGGTGTAAAAAATGGCTTACAAAATTACAAGCAAATGTATTTCCTGCGATTTATGTAAAACTGTATGTCCCACTAACGCTATCAAAATGGTTGATGAGCGTCCGTGGATTGACCCCAAGCTTTGTAAAAACTGTGTCGATAGCATTTATTCAGTACCTCAATGTAAAGCAGGTTGTCCTACATATGACGGCTGTGTTAAAGAAACATCAGAAGACTATTGGGAAAACTGGTTTGATACTTACAAAAATCTAAAATCGCAACTTACAAATAAAACAGATAAAACAGAATATTGGAAAAAGTGGTTCAATACTTATTCCCAAAAATACTCCGAACAGTTACCAGTTAACGGTTAACAGTAAGAAGTGAGGAGTAGAGAGTACCGAGTAGCGAATAAGAAATTAATTCTTCCTTGTCCTCCTTCTTGTATCCTCCTCTCCCTCTTCCCTGTCTATAGTTATAAAAAAACAGTAAAAAAGAAAACATTTTATCCCGAAGTATATTAGAGATATCGAAATTATGCAAAAAGACTGTATTTACTTAGACAATAATGCTACCACTAAGGTAGACCCGAAGGTTGTTGAGGCTATGTTGCCTTATTTAACCGAGCATTACGGCAATCCTTCCAGTATGCATACCTTTGGGGGACAAGTCGGTAAAGCGGTAAAGCAAGCTAGAGAAAATGTTGCAGCCCTTCTCGGTGCCGAAACCTCTGAAATAGTCTTTAATAGTGGTGGAACTGAAGGAGATAATGCTGCTATTCGGGCTGCACTTCAAGCACAACCTAGCAAAAAACATATTATTACAACCCAGGTAGAACATCCCGCTGTTCTCAATCTTTGCAAGCAATTACAAAAACAAGGTTATAAAGTTACCTATCTTTCAGTGAATCGTCAGGGACAGTTAGATTTAGATGAGCTAGACAATGCTCTCACAAATGATACGGCTTTGGTTAGCGTTATGTATGCAAATAACGAAACCGGAGTAATCTTCCCTGTAGAGGAAGTCGGTAAGCGAGCTAAAGAATACGGTGCTCTGTTTCATGTTGATGGTGTTCAAGCTGTAGGGAAAATTCCCGTTAACATGAAAAACAGCACCATTGATATGCTGACTCTCTCCGGTCACAAAATTCATGGACCCAAAGGTATTGGGGCATTATACGTGCGAAAAGGAGTCAGATTCCGTCCTTCGGTAATAGGTGGTGGACAAGAGCGTGGTAGACGTGCGGGTACTGAAAACGTACCAGCTATAATTGCTTTAGGTAAAGCTGCCGAACTCGAATTGCAACATTTAGAAGAAGCAGGAAAAAGACAAAAAACTTTACGCGACCGACTAGAAAATGCTATAATAGAGTCAGTTGGTGAATGTGAAATCAATGGTGGCGGAACGCAGAGATTACCCAACACAACAAATATTGGTTTCAAATATATCGAAGGCGAAGCAATATTACTATTATTAAATCAGCACGGAATTTGTGCATCCAGCGGCTCTGCTTGTAGTTCTGGATCTTTAGAACCTTCCCACATTTTACGGTCGATGGGAGTACCCTATACAACATTACACGGTTCCATCCGTTTTAGTCTTTCTCGATACAATACAGATGCCGATATTGATGCAGTATTAGCAGTATTACCCGCCATCGTCCGCCGTCTGCGCGAACTATCACCCTTCAAAAACGATGATGCGGCTTGGCTTAAAGACCAAGAACAAGCACTGGCTCAACACTAAAAGTTAAGAGGACGGGACTTAGGAGTTAAGAGTTAAATAATTAACTATTCTCTAACTCTTTCCCGAACTCTCTCTACTTGTTATTCATAATTAATTACTCATCACTCGAAATACGGCTATGTGGGACTATACAGATAAGGTACTAGAATTCTTTTACAATCCTAAAAATCAAGGTGTTCTTGAAGACAAAGGTGAAGCAGGTGTTAAACTTGCTGTCGGAGAAGTCGGTAGCATCGCTTGTGGTGACGCTTTAAGACTCCATATCAAGGTAGACGAAGAAACAAATAAAATCCTTGATGCTCGATTTCAAACATTTGGTTGCACAAGTGCGATCGCATCTTCGGAAGCTCTGGTAGAATTAGTAAAGGGCAAGACATTAGACGAAGCTCTAAATATTTCTAACAAAGACATTGCAGAATATTTAGGCGGATTACCTCAAGAGAAAATGCACTGCTCGGTAATGGGTCAAGAAGCTCTAGAAGCAGCAATCTCTAATTACAGAGGTATTCCGATTGTGGCTCATGATGAAGATGACGAAGGAGCAATCATCTGTACCTGCTTCGGTATTACCGAACCTAAAATTCAACGCATCGTAAAAGAAAACAAACTTACAACCGCAGAAGAAGTTACAAACTTTATTAAAGCTGGTGGTGGATGTGGAACCTGTTTGGCTACGATTGATGACATTATCATCGAAAACCAACGGAATTCTACTTTTACCCCTGAGACACAATCAAATAACAGTAATAACAATACCAGTACTCAAGTTAGCGATAAACCGCTGACACCAGTGCAAAAGATAGCACTTATACAAAAAGTATTAGACGAAGAAATAAGACCCATCCTTATCGCCGATGGGGGAGATGTAGAACTCTACGATGTAGAAGGCGATACAATCCGAGTAATCCTTCAAGGTGCTTGCGGTTCATGCTCTAGCAGCTTTGCAACCCTCAAAAATGCCATCGAAGCAAAACTCAAAGAACGCATTAGCAACAACATTACAGTTGAAGCAGTTAACAGTTAGTAGAAAATGAATAAATATCTACGCTTCAACTAACAACCAAAAACTAAGAAACTAAAAACCAATTATGAATCTACAGCAAATAGTTGTAGAGCGTGCGCCACCTGCCACGTTCTATAAGCGAGTCACCCTCTCTAATTGTGTGACAATTAACAAGAAGCACTGCACCCACTTAGCAAACAATTAATTGCAGGAGAAAACAATGACTGAAGAAAAAATCAGACAGATAGCGTTCTACAGCATTTGTTAACTAGAAGTGTAGTATCTCATGATATGTTTATCTGTAACAGTTAGAGTTAATTAATTGTTCGGAGTAAACAGCATAAATCATAGTGTACTTTTAGTGTAAAAATGAAAGATATACAGGGTGAAGTTTTCAATGATTTTGAAGCACCAACTACCACTGATGGAAGTTTTACTGGAAGACAAACAGTGGCTAAAGCAACCCAAAAGCATTTGCAAATGAAGCTCGAACAAGAAATAGTAGAAGTAAACCAACGATTAAAAACCAGTAAGACTAAGGTAACTATTCATTCAAGAAAGGGAACTATTCAACTACGTGCTACTCTCCCCTTGAAACCAATGGATGTAGACCTGAAAGGAAAACATAGAAAGCAATACACCATAAGTCTCGGTATACCAGCTAGTTTTGACGGACTGAAAACTGCTGAAGAGGAAGCACAGGAGTTAGGAAAGTTAATCGCTCGTCAGACTTTTGCATGGACTGATAAATACTTAGGAATTAAAGCCTATAAGAAAGAAAGCATCAGTTTTAGGGAATTTTACGAACAATTTGAAAGCTTTTATTTTTCAACTAGGAAGCGTAATTTAAAAAGCGAAAACACTTATCAAGGTGTCATCAGGTGTTACAGAAGACATTTTTTGCAAGATATACCAATTAATTCAGAAAATTTAGTAAATTGCATTTTAACTTCTAAAACTCCTCATACTAGGGAACATGCAATCAAACTAGGATATATAATTGCTAAAAAATTTAACTTAAAAATTGATTTCAAGATTCTTAAGTTAAAGATAGAAAAAAATGAACGCAATATTCCATCGGATAAGGATATCACGATGGGATATTTTTGTTTTGACTTACATTTACAAAAAATCAAAGCAGTTAAGCCTAAAAGTATTAAAAGCAATAAAATTTACAAACTAATATATGGCTTAATCGCTGTATATGGATTGCGACCTAGAGAAATCATGAATCAACCCGATCTAAACTGGTTCGTTTCATCTGAAAATAAAAACTGTACCTTTAAAGTTCACGAATCTAATAAAACTGGATACAGAGAAGTATTTCCCTTTGTGTCAGAATGGGTTGAGCTTTTTGATATCAAAAATCCAGAAAATATAAATCTTTTAAAAGATTATGTGGATAGAGAAATAACACCATCTTCTTTAGCTGGAATGGTAACTAATCTTTCCAAGTTTTTCTCTAATATAGGATTAAAATTTACACCATACGATTTAAGACATGCTTGTGCCATTCGAGCACATTTGCAGGGAGTTCCGATTAAAGCAGCATCTGATAATTTAGGTCATTCTGTAGATATTCATACAAAAGTTTATCAAAGATGGTTTGGTTTAGAAAATCGACGTAAAGCATTTCAACAAACTGCTGAGAATAACAATGAAGTTGATAAATTAAAAGATGAAGTATTATGTCTTAACAAGAGGATAAATCAATTAGAAACTGAGTTAGCTAGATATAAGCTAAAGGTAATGATGTAATTTACTTTTATCTTCCTTTATTGATTTGATAACAGTAGGCTATAAACGCCTACTTTTTCTATTTTAGTTTTAATAAACGATATATATCTCTTTTTTATACTATTCTTTTGTATATTATGAATCATAATTGCAATTACATTTATTTAAAGTGAATTATTAGTGTAGAGAAAGTAAGTTAAATTATTTTTTTAGTTGGTGTTTTATGTTTTTGGAATGGCTTATTTAGGGGAGAAATAGTGTCAAACTTCAGAGAAAGAATCGAAAAGCTTTATTAGTAAGACTTTGATATATTTTAGAAATACTGTTCTACGGTAAAGGTGGTATCGGTAAGTCCACCACATCTCAGAACACATTGGCTGCAATGGCTGAGATGGGACAAAGAATTATGATCGTAGGTTGCGATCCAAAGGCAGATTCCACCCGTTTGATGCTCCACTCCAAAGCACAAACAACCGTACTTAGCTTGGCTGCCGAGCGCGGTGCAGTAGAAGATTTAGAACTTGAAGAAGTAATGCTCGAAGGATTTCGCGGCGTTCGTTGCGTAGAATCCGGTGGTCCTGAGCCTGGAGTAGGTTGTGCAGGTCGTGGTATTATCACCTCCATCAATTTCTTAGAAGAAAATGGCGCTTACCAAGATTTAGATTTCGTATCTTATGACGTACTAGGTGACGTTGTATGTGGTGGATTTGCTATGCCTATCCGCGAAGGAAAAGCACAAGAAATCTACATCGTTACCTCTGGTGAGATGATGGCTATGTACGCAGCCAATATTGATATAACTTAGATTTATTGATAGTATTTGGGTTTGGTAAAACTAAATAACCCTTGCACTATTTTTTCCCTACATAATTTTTTTAAATCAGCAATAAACATCAATTAAAATCAGAAATTTATTGACATTTTGAGCACTACTTTTTCCCTAGTCGAATACATAAAAAAAGTCAGAAGCCTAATTGTATCTGTAGCTTCTGACTTTTGCCACTATTATTGTTAGTAATGTTACTTTAAATAATCTCTTTTAGTTTATATCTTGCTAATTCTATTTCTGTTTCTGCTAGACGTTTTCTTAAATAGGTCACTTCACATTTTAATTTTTCAACCTCTGTTTGTTCTTCAAAGGCTTGATTAAAAGCTTTACGTCTATTTTCTAATCCAAACCATCTTTGGTATGTTTTAGTGTGTATTTCTACCGTATGACCTAAATTATCGGCAGCTGCTTTAATGGGAATTCCTTGTAAATGCGCTCTAATAGCACAAGCATGACGTAAATCATAAGGTTTAAAAGGTAATTTATATTTTTTAAAAAACCAAGATAAATGACTTACTCTTGCACATAAAGTTGTTGTTGATGTTGTGTCGTAACAGTAGTTTTTCAGCAGAGTGATATTTGCTGGATTTTTTAAATCAAAAAGTTCAATCCACTCCGGTACAAATGGAAAAATTTCTCTATATCCTGTTTTATTTGATTCATGAACTTTAAAAGTATTATGAAGGTTATCTGGTGAAGTAAACCAGTCTAATAATGGTTGATTAAATATCTCCCTCGGTCGCAATCCATATACAGCCATTAAACCATAAATCAGCTTGTTTCTATTAGCTGTTTGAGCAGCACGTGTCCGGTTAATTGTTAATGAATTAATATATTCATCTATATTTTTGATTAGGATGACTATATCTTGGTCAGTTGGTATATCTCGTGTTTTAGGTTTGTATTTTAAATCAATGTCACTTAAATCTATGTCAAGATTTAAATAATTAGTAATAATTCTTGAAATTATAACTGCATGTCTTCTATTTGCTGGAGTCTCAATATTATTAATAATTGACTTTATCTCATTGGCTGAGATTACTTGATTACTTGAAAAATATTTTTGACATCTGTTCTTAGTTATCCGAAAAGTATGTTCGCTTTTCAGAGTTCGTTTTCTTGTGGAAAAGTATATATCTTCAAATTTTTCATAAAATTCTTTAAAAGTAACACTTTCTTTCTTCTTAGCTTGAACCCCTAAATATTTATCAGTCCAAACAAAGGTTTGACGAGCGATTAATTTACCTAACTCGTGACTTTCTTCTTCAGCAGTTTTCAAACCATCAAAACTAGCTGGTATACCAAGGCTGAGAGTGTATTGCTTTTTCTCTCTACCTCCAGGATGGGTGTCACCTGGTTTTAGAGGAAGTGTAGCTCGAAGCTGTATAGCTCCATTTCTCAAAACAACGCTGACTCTAATTTTGCTTGCTTTTAATTGTTGATTGACTCGTACTACTTCTTGAGAGAGCTTCATTTCTATATGTTTTTGAGTTGCTTCTGCTATTTTCTTCCTACCTCTGTAGCTTCCATCAGAAGTGTCAGGAACTTGAAAATCGCTGAAAACTTGACCCTGTATATCTTTCATGATTTTGCACTAAAATTGCACTAATTTTTTAAATGTTTATGCCGAACAATTAATCATTGAAAAGTGTGTGATATAAACATTTTACCCTTTAATGTGCTTCTTTGTGGCTGTTTTCGCAGCCAACAACATCGCTCGCGGTGTACTCAAGTACGCTCACTCTGGTGGTGTACGTTTAGGTGGTTTGATTTGTAATAGCCGTAAGGTTGATAGAGAAGTTGAACTTATCGAAACCTTGGCTAAGCGTTTGAACACTCAAATGATTCACTTCGTACCTCGCGACAACATCGTTCAGCACGCTGAATTGCGTCGTATGACTGTTAACGAGTACGCACCTGACAGCAACCAAGCTAAAGAGTACGCTACTTTGGCTGAAAAAATCATCAACAACAAAAATCTAGCTATTCCTACACCTCTTGAAATGGATGAGTTAGAAGCACTCTTAGTTGAGTTCGGTATCTTGGATGATGATACCAAGCACGCAGACATCATTGGTAAAAAAGCTGAAGAAGTTCCTGCTACCTAGTAGTAACTGATGTCCTAGCGACAAAAGGTAAAGGTAAAGGTAAAGGTAAAACTATATATTTTAGCTTTTACCCTTTACCCTTTACCAAAATGCTTCAATCAACTCTTACTATTTCTGAAATCCCAAGTAGTTACCAGTAGTAAAAAAGGCAGAGAAATATGTCACCCGCAGATAAGAAAAACATCGTCGAAGAAAGAAAGCAGTTAGTTAACGAAGTTTTAGACGCTTATCCTGAGAAAGCTAAGAAAAGACGTACTAAGCACCTTAACGTTCATGAAGAAGGTAAGAGTGATTGCGGCGTAAAATCCAATGTCAAGTCTCTTCCTGGTGTTATGACCGCTCGTGGTTGTGCATATGCAGGTTCTAAAGGTGTGGTTTGGGGTCCGATTAAAAATATGTTTTATCTTTAAAATAAAATCCTTTAAACTGCTTGTAATGAACATTTTCTATTGCTCTTAAATGTTCGTTATAAGCAGTTATTTTTTAAGGCATATTTAGGATGAAACAGGTGCATCTAGAGGATTTATTTGATGAGTTTGAAGTTCCAGCAAGTACCGACGGCAGCTACATGGGTACGCAGAATCAAGTTAAAGCAACGCAAGAGTATATGGATAAAAAGATTGAAGAAAAGTTGAAGGATATAAATGCAAGGCTTAAAGCAAGTAAAACTAAGGTTAGCATTAAGAAAGTCGGAGATACTCTACAGTTAAGAGCTACTCTCCCTTTGAAACCTGGTGATACAAATAAATCAGGAAGAAGTCGAAAGCAATATTTTATTTCTTTGGGTATTCCAGCAAATTTTAATGGCTTAAAAACTGCTGAGGAGGAAGCTTATGAATTGGGTAAACTGATTGCAAGAAAATGTTTTGAATGGAATTATAAGTATTTAGGTCAACAAGCAAATCAACAAGAATTTAAAACTTTTAAACAAGTATCAGAAACTTTAGAAAGCGAATATTTTAGTACTAGAAAAAGGACTATAAAAAGCGAACATAGTTTTTGGCATTTATATAAACGGTATAAACAATATTTTGAATCAGATTTACCAGTAACAAGCGAAAATATAGTTGAAATTATTAAAAGTATTACCTCTCCAAGCTCCCGCGACCAAGCAATTAGAATTGCGAGGGTATTTTCAAAAATTCATTGTATAGAAGTAAATTTAAAAGACTTAAAGTTACCTATTATTCCAAATGATAGATACGTACCTGCTGATATAGAAATTATAGAGGCTTTTGAAAAATACCAAGAAAAAGGTCAAAATACAAAAATTAGAAAAGATTATCGCAACTCCTGGAAGCTACATAGATTAGTATTCGGATTAATTGCTACCTATGGTTTAAGACCCCGTGAGGTATTTAACCAGCCCGATTTGGATTGGTTTTTGAATGATGAAAATACTGATAATATCTGGAAAGTTCATAAGTCAAATAAAACAGGTTACAGAGAAGTTTTACCTTTCGTACCAGAATGGGTAGAATTATTTGAATTGAAAAATCCAGAAGCTATTTGTTTATTGAAAGCAAAAATACAGAGCATAACTAGTTTTCAAGAATTATCACATTTAGTTCAAACTAATGCTCGGTGGTTTAGACGCATTCTAGATTTACCGTTTGAACCTTATGATCTAAGACATGCTTGTGCGATTAGAGCGCATATCCAAGGTTTACCAATTAAAGCATCAGCCGATAATCTAGGACATTCTGTAGAAATGCATACTAAAGTTTATCAGCGGTGGTTCTCGTTGGAAAATCGTAAGCAAGTCATGAAATCTGCAATTAATCGGAAATCACGAGAACAATTAGAGGCTGAAAACATCAGGTTAATAGCAGAAAATCAACGACTCAAATATCAACTAGATAAATTACAGCAGATATCCTCTTATTAAAAGTATGGGACAAATAAACATATCGCTACTATATTAGATATACTATTCTCCAATCAAATTTTAGGGTAGATTCAGGATTTATCAAATCTGGATTGAATTAGTCATTTGATTTGTTTTTTTGATTTGTAAGAGCTATGTTTAGGGTAAATTTAGGCTCTGCTGTGGTTCAGAATTAAGAAAGTACTATCAACAGGATATTTGAGCTGCGGAAAAATATCACGATTAAGGACATGATCCACATCAGCCACGGTCCAGTTGGTTGTGGTTACTGGTCTTGGTCTGGTCGTCGTAACTATTATATTGGAACCACTGGTGTTGATACCTTTGGTACAATGCATTTCACTTCCGATTTCCAAGAAAGAGACATCGTTTTTGGTGGAGATAAGAAGCTCGCCAAAATGATTAACGAAATCGAAGAACTCTTCCCCCTCAACAGAGGTGTATCAGTTCAGTCTGAGTGTCCCATCGGTCTCATAGGTGACGACATCGAAGCGGTTGCTAAGAAAGCTTCCAAAGATATTGGTAAGCCTGTTATCCCCGCTCGTTGTGAAGGTTTCCGTGGTGTGTCTCAATCTTTAGGACACCACATTGCTAACGATGCTATTCGTGACTGGGTATTCCCTGCTGCTGATAAAGCTGCTAAGGAAAATACTTTAGATTACGAACAAGGTCCTTATGATGTAGCAATCATTGGTGACTACAACATCGGTGGTGATGCATGGTCTAGCCGTATCCTCTTAGAAGAAATCGGCTTGCGCGTGGTCGCTCAATGGTCTGGTGATGGAACATTGAACGAGATGATGTTGACTCCCAAGGTAAAAATGAACTTGATTCATTGCTACCGTTCTATGAACTACATCTCTCGTCACATGGAAGAAGCTTATGGTATTCCCTGGATAAAGTGGTGAGGAGTAAATGCTTTATATCAAAGGGTTTTGAGATTTTGCTTTTTTAATAGAATTATTTATTCCTTAAATCGGATTCGTTTTAATATAGTGAATGCCAGTTGAAATAGTAAATAAAATGATAGATATTTAGATTAATCTTGCATTATCTTTGGGTTGGAGAATGCAATTATTGCAATATATAGCAATCTTCAGGAGACGCTCCGCTAACGCTTCATTTTATTTCGCTCGCCATGAATTAGTTATAGTTATAAATTTTATCACGCACCTACTTAGAATAAAAAAGATAGGAACCATCCAACAGCCATCTAATTAGTTCTTGGATTTTCAATTCAATTTCAATTCAATTTCAATATACCTCAAAAGAAGGTGGTGCTAAGCTGATAAGTAAAGCAGAGAAGCACAGCTAAAAGGATAAATGAATGGATTCGGAATACCCATTTTTAGAAGTTCAAAGACCTGATGGCTCGGAAGATATTATCAAAATCGAAGATATTGTTAAGTCACAAAAATATAAAAATGTTGTCACGATTGGACGCTCTAAAGAAAATGATATTGTATTACCAGACCCACACAAAAAAGTATCTCGAAGACACTGTATTTTAGAACACAATATTGGTCACTGGTGGGTTGTAGATGAAGGTAGTGCTAATGGTACTTTTGTCCAGCGTACTCTAACAGAAGATTTTCTTGATGTTCGCAGTGATGGAAAGTTAGCTTTGGCTGATGGGGATGAAATTCTGATATTGGGTAAATTAATCGAACCGGATGATTATATATTTTGGCATTTGAAATTTAGAGATCCAAGCCAAACTCAAGAAGTCAAAAATTTCCAATATGTAGAGTCTTTGGAATATAGTTTGAGTCAAGAAAGGCTATTTCGTCAAACGTCTCGCAACCGAGAAGAAATTAGTTTGACCCCACAAGAAAGAAGATTAATCCATTATATGGCTCAATGCAATCATGAAAATAAAGATGAGCCAGTAATGTGTAGTTATGAAGAATTATTACAGGCAATTTGGTTAGAAAAGTTTGGTCATACTAATGCGGAAGTGAATCGCTTGATTTGGAGCATTCGCAATAAAATAGAAACCGATTCTGGGGAACCAAAGTTTCTCCAAACGGTTAAGGGTAGTGGTTATATACTTTACATTGATACTTGAAGATTTAAAAATTTGGTTGAGGGAAGTAGCTGCTACTGAGACCATTTGGATTTCATTACTGAGTCTTGGCTGACCGTACTATGTAAAGAAATTTTATAAAAATCGTAATTATACTTAAAAACAACGATATACCTTTGAACCACATATAGTAGCGAGCAATATTACAAGATGGAAAGCAGAGACTATATAAATTTTGGCTAAAAATATTATTAATTATGAACGATTACAAAAAGCCTCAAATCAACTGGCAAATCGGTTCTAAGATAAATAGGATATTTTCATGGAAAGGTAACGAAGATAACCCCATGCAAGGTAAGATACTGCGCGAGAAATACAGAGTTAAACATTCTTTGGGAGGAAAAGGAGGTTTTGGGGAAACTTTTATTGCTGAAAGTCTAAATTCCCGAGATGATAAATTGTATGTGGCGAAAAAACTCAAGCCAACCATCACAGACCCGCGAATTTGGAAACAGTTTTCTAAAGAAGCATCGGTACTTAAAGAATTAGGACAGTTCCATCCGTTGATTCCTGAAGTTTATGATTATTTTCAACAAAGTAAAGAATATTATTTAATTCAAGAGCATATTGATGGAAATGATTTGACTCACGAAATTCTACCGGGAAAACGCTGGAGTGAAGCTCAAACCAAGAAATTTTTAACGGAAATTCTCGAAATACTTGCCTTTGTCCATAATCGGGGAATACTTCATATGGATATTAAACCGGCAAATATCATGCGGAGAAATGGCGATCGCCAATTAATGTTGATAGATTTTGGCTCTGTAAAGCGAACTAGTACCCAGGTAATAGAAAATGGAGAAATTCGCGTCAATCCGAACTCTCTTGTGTTTTGTACCCCCGGATATGCACCAATAGAACAGTTAAATTGTAAGCCACATTTTTACAGCAGCGATATTTATGCGGTGGGAATTACTGCAATTCAAGCTTTAACCGGAATATCTGCAATAGAATTATCTAAAGATAAGGGTACAGTAATTTGGCGCGATGAAGTCAGCGATTATGTTAGTAATGCTTTCGCCGATTTTTTGAGCAAAATGGTATCTTTTGATTATACTAAGCGTTATCAAAATGCCAAAATAGCGCGGGAAGAGTTATTAAAAATTGCGGATAGTAGTTATGAAAGTGAAGAAACTATCCCTTCTCCACTTCCATTTTTAGCAAAAAGTTCTGACCTAAATACAGTTCCACCGATAGAATTTCCCAGTGGGCCGGTTCGTTTAAATTCGCCGTTTTACATAGAAAATTGCAACAGTAATATGGATAGTCGCAGTACAGCTTTACGGCGCATCAAAGCTCCAAGAAAGTGGGGTAAAACCTCTGCAACTATTCGCATGAAAGAACAAGAACGAAAGCAAGGGTTTCATACTGTTTGCTTAAATTTTCGGGAATTTGATACAGAGGCATTGCAAAACTTGGGCATTTTTTTACAAAAGTTTTGTGAAAGTATTATCTTAGAATTAAATAGTGAAGAAGTACAAATAGAGACTAATGTTGCTAAGTTTTGGAAAGAATCTTTAGTTCCCAATAATAAAGCGAAATGTCGGATATATATACAAAAATATATACTCACAGTCATCAATAAACCTTTAGTAATTGTTTTAGATGAAGTTGATACAATATTTGGTAATTCTCAAATAGATGTCGAATTCTTTGCTCTTTTACGAGTTTTTTACGAAAGAAGTGCATCAGAAGCGATTTGGCAAAAACTAAAAATGATTATTGTACATTCTCAGGACTATACAGAAACCAGTAAAAATAAATCACCTTTTAACGTTGGGGAATCTGTTGAGCTACCGGAATTCGACGAATCACAGATTAAGAAACTAGTAGCACTACATGGATTGAATTGGCAACGCGAACAAATTAAACAGTTAATGGAATTAGTTGGAGGTCACCCGTATATGGTGCGCGTGGCTTTATATAAAATTGCTAATAAAGAAATGACATTCTCTCAGTTTTTAGAATTAGCAGCAACCGAAGCAGGTCCATTTGCAGAGGACTTGCTTTACCAGTGGAATAATTTGGAAAAACATCATATCAAGCAGGAGTATAAAAAGGTATTAGCTACTAAATCAGCGGTACAGATAGATGCTCAAAAAGCGAATGTTCTAGAAGGTATGGGATTAATTAAACGTGACAAAAAAAATCCGAATAAAGTTGAATGTTTTTGTCAGTTATATCGTCTCTACTTCAGCCAGTATTTAGGATTATAAAAATGAATATACAAAACAACTTTCAGTATGAAGTTGGGGGAGCTTTAAGTAAGGATTCTCCTACATATGTAAGTCGTCAAGCAGACCACGAGCTTTACAGCTTTCTCAGAGCAGCGGAGTATTGTTATGTCTTTAATGCTCGTCAAATGGGAAAATCTAGTTTGGGTAAAAAGACAATGCACCGTCTCCAAGCTGAAGGCTTTATTTGCTGCTGGATTGATATGTCGGAGATTATTGAGCAAGACATTACCCGTAAAGACTGGTACGAACAAATCATCTTTAGTATTGCAGAAGCATTAGAATTAGAATCAAATCTATTTCAAGACTGGTTTTCTCACAAAAATGAAAGTAGACCTGCGAGTAAGTTTCGAGATTTCTTTGAAGAGTTATTAAAATATATTCCGAAGAATATTATTATATTTGTAGACGAGATTGATAATATCATTGAGTTGGATTTTAACCCAGCCGATGAATTCTTTAAACAAATAGCAGCTATTTATAATAAACGTGCTGATTCTCCGGAGTATCAACGTATTTCCTTTGCTTTTTTTGGTGGAGCAACTCCCTATGAATTAGTTAAGAAAAGTACTTTTGGAATTGGTAGAGCAATTGAGTTAAGGGGTTTTAAATTAGAGCAAGCTTTAAATTTAGGTACGGGGTTGAATACAAAAACAAATAATCCTCATGCTGTATTAGAAGAAATATTAAAATGGACTGGGGGTCAACCTTTTTTAACCCAGAAAATTTGTCGGATCTTATCTGGAGGAAACTTAATTAATCCAGGTGCAGAATCAGAAGCAGTTAAAAACAGTATTCAAAATATAGTTGAGTCTTGGGATAGCGATAAGCAAGATTCTCCCGTACATTTTAGAACTATTTATCGCCGAATATTAGATAGTAAAAATAGTAATAAGTTACGGCATCTTTGTCATCAACTTTTTAAGAATGGTCAAATTACCATTGATAAAACACCAGAACAGCTAGAGTTTCGCTATACCGGGCTGGTAACGCGTCGAGGGAATTATTTAGAATTTTTCAACCCAATTTATCAGTGGATATTCAATGAAAATGTTATCCCCGAAGCCGATGGGGCACCGTCTATATTTATAGAACGTGAGGAGCAGCAAGAAAGTTTTAAACAAATTTTAGATTCTCTATTAAATTCTCATTCTAAAAATAATAGTCCGCAAATTTTCTTACCTTATGGACATCAGGGAATGGGTAAATCTGCTTTTATTCACCGCTTGCATCAAATAGTTGGGGAAAAAAAATTAAAAGATAAAGTCAACAATTTGCTTTTAGATTGGGCTTACGAATACGAGCGCTACCCCGAACTAAGGGTGGGGCACGATAATATTGAACCCACTGTTGTTTTAGAAGTAATTTACCAAAAATTCGTTTTTGAAGGTTGGGAGAATTACTTTGAAAATTATCGTCAAATTAAGTATTTATGTCAAAATGCAAATAATAAAATTACAGCCGCTTTCAAAAATTTGACTGTCAAAGATGTAGATTTTATCGATAATTTGCGTCCTTTAGGAGTTGACGGAATTACTTATTTATTAAATGAAGACGAAAGAAATTTAGATGAGGAAGAACTTGATGAATTTCAACAGGTAAAAGAATTTATCAAGCTGCTGCTTTCACCACAAGAATTAGAAGTTTTTCCACAACAAGAAATACATCTAGCCGTATCTTTAGGAATTGGAATTGCCAATATAGCTCAAGAAACACCACTAGTAATATTTTTTGACACCTACGAAATCGTAGATTCACTTAAATGCGATTACATTCTCCGTAACGCAATTAATCAAAGTAGCGGCAAAGTAGTATGGGTAATCGCTTCACAAAGAAACCTTGCAGATAGCGGGAAGAGAAACGATGCAGCCAAATTAACTTTGCAAAAAACTTTAGAACATAAAGACCCCGATGTCGTTGTTGCAACCATTAAAGCCTTAGCAAAGTATGATGATGGAATTACAATTACCGAACTAATCAACTTTCTCTCATTACCCGCACATCCTTCCGAGAACAACGCAGCAACAGACCGTTACGTGCGCGAAACAGCAGTCCGCGAATTAGGCAAAATAGTTACAAATCAAACAAGTTTGTCACAAATATCCCAAGCAGTTAAAGGTTTAGTAACTGCAATGCGAAACGACTATATTAGCAACGTTCGCGAAGCAGCAGCGAAAGCACTACAGAAAATATACACGGTAATCAAGTCAAGAGAAATTCAACCTGTAGAAATCATCAAAGAAATTCAAAGAAATTTGATACTTGCAGGTAAATTGAATCAAGAAGATTCCCACGAAATTAGCAATCCACCTTTTGACATACTCGTTGAAGGTTTATCTAGTCCCGATTTAGATACAAGAGTAAACAGTGCCCAAAAGTTGAGCCAATACCCACAAGCGGCCGAAAAACTCCTTCAATTACTTAGAACTTCAAGCCAAGAACCCGATATCCGCGCTACAGCAGCACAGTCACTAGGAGAAATTGGGATAGCTGACACAACCACCGTTGAGCAATTAATTCAAGCAGTAGATTACGAACAAGAACCCGATTCTTACGTGCGAAAACAAGCAGCTATAGCGCTAGGTAAACTCAAAATAGCAGGAGCTATAGATGCATTAAATAAAGTCTGCCGTGAAGATAAATTTAGCAGCGTCCGGAATCCGGCTCAAGCATCATTAGAATCCATAGCAACAGCATCGGATGAAGCAAGAGAAAAGGCTGCAATTTATCTAGAGCAGTTGAATCCACAGCCGCTTCCTATTTATACAATTCAAGAGTTAATTGAACAGTTAAACAATCAAGACAGAATCAAGCGAGAATCGGCTGTGATTGCATCAGGTAATATCAATGCTAATCAGCAAGAATTAGATGAATTTAAAATTATAGAAAGGTTGATTAATATGTGGCGAAATGACCCAATTAATACCGTAAGAAGTGCTGTTGAAAATGCATTATCTGAAATATATCAACGTACACAGCACCCAACTGCATATAAAGCTTTAAAACGTTATCCAGATTATACCAACGATGCAATTAGAGAAAAATATGAATTGCTATTCAAAGAATATCATCTACCTGTTAATGGTTGAGGGGATGGAGGGAGAGGGATGGGGAGACAAGGGGATGGGGAGACAAGGAGAATAATTATTAATTTACTACTTGTCAAAGTAATTTGCAATTAACAATTGTTTGGTCACTGATAACTGATAACTGATAACTGTAAAAATATTTGGAGAACAAAATGAACTTTATTGTCAATGCTAGAGAAGGGAATTCTTATCCTACATCAGAAGGAAAACTTGTGAGTATATCTGAAACATTCACCAAAATTTCTGAGCCTCAAACGCAAGGAGAAGCATTCAGTTTTCTTGGTGTTCAATTTATCGGTAACAACCTAATCATTAACTTTCCAGAAACAGGTAATCCCTACACTGAAGCTGATGGGGATAGAACAAAGTTAGGTGAAAAAACAACTGATACTGCTGCTTTAGAATTAACTTTGCAGCAACTAGTACTACCTTTAGAAATAAAAGCATACTTATTGCCATTTATCGAAAATGGAGTCAACTTCGCTGGTAATGTTAACTTTAAAACTCCGAAGGGTGAAAAGCGCAAAATTCCTATGACCGGTAGGGGAACAGCAGCTTTAGAAGGACGAGCAAATGATGCACACGCGGGATTTTGCACGGGTGGTGCTTGTGCTTCATTTCAAGAAAGAAGCGCTTTAGTGTTAGCAATTGCGGCTGCTGCTGGTGCGAGTCACGAACAAATTGACATGATAGGAGAAAAACTTAAACAGCTTAACAACAGATTTCATGGTAGAGGAGATATTCTTTCTTACAGCATAGAATGTGCTAAAACTCCACAAGACAAAATGCCAAGTTACTTGGATTATATGATTGCTCTTTATCCAAAAGATAAACGTCCTGCATTACTTGAAAGCATAATAAATACAGGAGAACCAAATGATGCTTATTTTGAAAAAGCCTTAACTAAAATGACTGATGAAGAATTAGCTGAAGACAAAAAATCCGTGCAAATTCGGCTGTAGAGATAGCAAACAATTTAATATGTACCCTCTCCTTAATAAGGAGAGGGCTGGGGTGAGGTTAAATTAAGTAGGTATTATAAATAATATAAAATACTATGAATAACCAAAATAATTTCTTTTCATTCTCTCGCAACCTAGAAAATAAACCAAATTCCGTTCAAGGTGTTTCTTTAACAGAGGCGGATTATTTTAATAGTTTACAAACTGCTTTCAACGTATATGATGGCAGTTTATTATTACTTGGCGAACCGGGAATAGGTAAAAGTTTTTTATTGAAAGAATTTCAGCAAAATATCAAAAATGAAAATGCAGATTATCCAGTAATATTTTTACAAATTTGGACTTGGAGTAATAAACAACTACCTATCCTTGATTGGGTTGCTTATCATACAGCTTATTCGCAAGAATTATTACAGCAAAAAATTCAAGAGCGACAAGTTGTATTTATATTTGATGGACTAGACGAGCTTCCTTATAATGTTTCTAAATTACCAGAAGACCCTAACTCAGAAAAGCAAGATTATCGTTTAGAATTTCTGCAACAACTATCTAAGTTTACTCAAGAATTTGCTAGTGCAAAAATATTAGTTAGCTGTCGAAGTCAAGATTATCAAGATATCACAAGCAATAATAATCAAAAAATTCTCCTCAAAGGAGCAGTAGAACTAAAAGCTTTACAAAACCAGGATATTCAAGATTATATAAACCAAGCCTTTAATGATGATAGTCAAATTAATCAAACACTTTGGAACCTGCTGAGGAGAAATAGAGGATTGCGAAAAATGGTTAGCAATCCCCTACTATTGAATATTTTTGTAGAAACTTGTAAAAGTACTCAGGATATTGATAAAATCGCAGCAATTGGTAATATAGGTGAATTATTTAATAGCTTTTTAGACAAGACTTACCAGCGTTTAGAAAAACGACATTGGGAAACTCATCAAGAAAATTTACCATTATCTTTAGATGAACTCAAAAAGCTATTAGGACATGCTGCTGTCGCAATAATGGGAGATTCCTACCCCGATGATAATGAAATTTATACAAATATTTTTGAGCTTGTGATTCAAAGACATTATCATCAACATGCTCAACAGAAAATTGATGAACTAATTACCCTATCCCAACAGTTAAATTTAATATTTTCTACCAATCAAAATCCTGCAAGCTATAGTTTTAGGCATTTAATATTGCGAGATTATTTAGCAATAAATTTTCTCCAAAAAGAAATTTTTCATATAAAAACAGAAACTAAAATAGAAGCAGCACGAGCTTTAAGTAAGATAAACCACCCTACAGCTTCTGAGTTACTAATTGCTCTATTAGAAGACCAAGATACCGATGCTAATGTATGTTATGAAGCTGTTAATTCCATAGCCGATTTAGATGAAGGTGTTGATTTTCGGGGTTATACCCAAGATTTCCCGCAAAATATTGTTAGTTTGCAGGTTAGCGAATTTAGCTCCGATAATATCAAAGAATATTTTAATAAGTTTGTCGAATACAGACCGATTACAGATTCAGATGCTCAGAAGTTTAAAAAGCTAACCTTTGGCAATCCTTTAGCAGTAAAAATGCTAGCAAATATGTGGCGCGATGGCGTTGCGAAAGATACAATTTTTAATCATCCAGAAGCACCGATTCTAACGAAAGGGAAAAAACGGTTAGTAGCACAACTTTTTCTCAATAGCTGTTTAAGCGAACAAGATAAACAAGCAGTTTATGCATTAGCAATAATGCGTCGTCCCGAACAAGAATTATTGAGAAAAACGCTCAAAGCTCAAGATAATGCAGAATTGCAATCTAGATTACAACAACTTCATTTCCGCTATTCATTTGTTTCACCGGATGAATTTAAGTTAGATGAACAGTACAAAGCATTTATTCAAGAGTATTTATTAGAGCCAGAACAGCGGTTGAGTTCAGAAATATTAGATATCAATCGACAAGCTAGAAACTATTACCAACAACGTTTGGATTTACTGACTGAAGGTTTAACTATAAAGCAGAAATTAGAAAAACAAGAAGTTACTGAAACAATCAGCAATATAATTCATCATTGGCAGTGGCGCGATGAAAAGGAATATGATGAAAATTCAGTTTGGAACGATACTAAGCTGACAGAATTTTTAATATTAGGATGGCAATATAATATTAACTGGGCGCGTAACCTTTTGCAAGATGCAATTGCTTTTACATCTACAATCAAGTATAAGCAGCGCTGGCAATTTTTCAAGCGAGGTTTGGCTTTAGAAGCTACCATTGATGATAAATACTGTCTATTAAAATATTTAGAAACAGAAGTCAACACGCAAGAAATTTCACCTGAAGCAATGGCAATTGTTTTGCTTAAAAGTGGTGAGTTACTCTTGAAAAAGCAAAGAAATCCAGAAGCCAAAGATAAGTTAAACGAAGCACTTTTACAAGCAGATACTATTAACGCTCTAGATTTACTTCCACAGATACAAGATTTAATTCCACAATTAGAAGCAGAACCCGAAATTACCAATCACTCACATATACTAAAAACATCTCCTCAATTAGAAGCAAAACCCGATTTTACTAGTCATTCAGATTATATAAGCTCAATTTGTTTAAGTTCGGATGGAACAAAGGCTTTATCTGGTAGCTTTGATAAGACGCTTAAGCTTTGGGAAGTTTCTCCCCAAAACAGTTTACTCGATTATCAGCTTACTTTTGAGGGACATACAGATGCTATTTATTCAGTTTATCTTAGCCACGATGACAAATTAGCAGTTTCTGGAAGCTCTGACAAAACTGTTAAACTTTGGGATATTCCAACCGGAAATTGCATTCAAATATTTGAAGAACATACCGATACAGTAACTTCAGTTGTCTTGAGTCGCGATAATAATTCAATTTTATCAGGTAGTTACGATGGAACTTTGAAAATATGGGATGTCAAAACCGGAAAATGCGTTTCTACTTTAGATGAACATCAAGATGCAGTACGCTCGGTTGCTTTGAATTCTGATGCAAATTTCGCTCTATCCGGTAGTTTTGATTGCAGTTTAAAATTATGGGATATTAGTACGAATAAATGCTTGCGTACTTTCATCGGACATACTGGTGAAATACATTCAGTTTGTTTTAGTTCCGATGGTAAATTTGCTTTATCCGGTGCTTTTGATAGAACTTTAAAGTATTGGGATATTGAAACTGGTCAATGTTTGCTGACACTTAAAGAAGATGCTGACGTATATTCAGTTTCTCTGTCTCATGATAACCGCTTTGCTATATCGGGTAACGGAGATGCAACTCTGAAAGTTTGGGATATTAGCACGGGTGAATGTTTAAAAGTATTTGAAGAACATACAGATGTTGTTTCTTCTGTAAATTTGACTCAAGATAATCACTATGCTGTATCTGTAAGCGGTGATGAAACAATTAAGCTTTGGAAATTAGATTTACCGGATATCAAGCAACCTGCATCTGAAGAATTAGTCATTCACAATCCTATTGATAAACCCAACAGAAATTATTGGAAGTTAGGGGGATTAATACTATTACCTTTAATAATGTTATCGTTTGGTTTTATGTTTTGGATAAGTTTTAATTCCAGAAGAGATACAGTTGATAGAACACCTCCAAAAACAAAAGAACAAATTTGCGATCGCGCAATTGCTAATGCTCAAGCAGGTATCCAAAATTACCAATCCATCAAGAATAATAATCAAAATATTAGTTCAAAAGCAATATCCACATTGAAGAGAACTCTTGATGAAATAGAGACACAGTATCAAAATAACGAGCAACCAGTTTGTTTAGAAGAATATTTAGGTAGAATAAGGCATAAATACGCTGTTGAAGTATTAGCTTCTAGCGGTCAGCAACAAGAAGCTATTGATTTGCTCAAGAAAATTCCTAACAGCTATAGTCAGATTAAAGCAGTAAAACAAAAGTTACAGGAATGGGATAAGTGACAATAATTGAGGATAGAGTCGAAATTAGATTCAATTAAATTAAACCTAAATTAAACCAAATTTTGACTTTATCATAAATAGTCCATATGCAATATTGATTTAAATCTGTCTGAAGTTAGATGTTAATTTTATTGAATTAGCCGATAGAAATCTCCCTAAATAGTTATTTCCATTTATCAAAAAAATAATCAATTTCATAATGGTTACTTTTTTTATTACTTTGGTATAATAATCATAATTTTGTTCGCAATTAAGGATTGTTGACAAAAATGATTTTATGTAAAACCGATTGGCTAAAAGTTAAATTCATGTATTTATAAAGACATTATCGTCTTTTGGGCTAAGCATGAAAAATCAATCGATAGGGAGATAAATTTCATGAGAGCTACTATGCCGCTAATATCTGTTATTATCCCGGTTTACAATGCTGAAGCGACGATAAAAGAAACAATTAATTCGGTTTTAAATCAAACTTTTACCAATTTAGAACTGATAGTGATAAATGATGGTTCTAAGGATTCAAGTTTAAGTATAATTTCCAATATTAAAGACTCGCGTTTAAAATTATTTTCCTATGATAATTCAGGTGTTGCCATTAGTCGCAACCGTGGAATTAAAAAAGCTAGTGGTAAATTTATTGCCTTTCTAGATGCTGATGACCTCTGGACTTCAGATAAACTAGAAGCACAGTTGAAAGCTTTGCAATCAAATCCTCAAGCAGCAGTTGCTTACAGTTGGGTGGATTATATTAATGAATTCGGTGAATTTCTACATAATGGGAATCATACTACTATTAATGGAAATGCCTACAAGCAACTGTTGGTAGAAAATGTTTTAGAAAATGGTTCAAATCCTTTAATTCGTAGAGATGCTTTACTTAAGGTTGGCGGTTTTAATCAGTCATTAACACCTGCCGAAGATTGGGATATGTGGTTGCGTTTAGCGGCTTGTTATGACTTTGTAACGGTACCATCTCCTCAAATTTTGTACCGTACTTTATCTCATTCTGGTTCTACTAATGTTTTGAAAATGGAAAAAGTTTGTTCGCAATTGATTGAACAAGCTTTTAATCGTGCCCCTGCATCCTTTCAGTATTTAAAAAAAAGAGCTTCTGGAATCCTCTACTATTATCTGATTCATAAGTCATTAGAGTCGAAGAATTCAAGTCAAAATTCTATCGCTGCGATGCGATTTTTTTGCAATACGATTCGCTACGATGCATCAGTTTGGCAATGGCGAATTATGTTAAAAACCATCATCAGAATTTCGACCTTGTTTGTCTTACCACCGTTAATGTATCAGAGATTCAAGGCAGTATATAAAAGAAAACCTGGTTTCTGATACTGGTACAACGTATCAGTTAAGCACTAATATTAAATTTCATCTGTAATTGTAGATTCTCTAGCTTTAATTTCTCTACCTGTAGTTTCAACTGTTGGTTCTGATTCTGTAATTCTTCAACTAGACTTTTATTTTCGACTGCAAGATTCATTACCTTTCTACGATTTTCTAACGAAAACCATTTTTGATATACTTCTGTGTGAATTTCTACAGAATGTCCTAGATTATCAGCAGCAGCTTTGATTGGAATCCCGTTCATGTGAGCGCGAATGGCCCAAGCATGACGCAAGTCATAGGGGTCAAAACCTACATTAACTCTACGAAACCAGGATGAACAATTAATTCTGACAGTATTAATATCTTGGAATGTTTTTTTGTCTTCCACAATCTCTTTCAACATTTGCAGATATTCAGGATTTTTTAAATCAAATAGTCTCACCCAGTCTGGATAAAAGGGTAAAACTTCTCTACTTCCTGTTTTAGTTTCACTGTCTACTTTCCAAGTATTGTTGATATTATCCGCACTCAACCAATGCTCTATATTTGGATTTACGAATAATTCTCTAGGTCTCAATCCATAAGTTGCCAGCATAGCATAGCACCATTGCCAGAGCTTCCAGCTATTTAAATAGGCTTTTTTGATTGTTTTTTTGCGTTTAGAAGCATAGTCTGCAAATTTTGCATAAGCTGCGATAATTTCTTCATCGCTCGGTATATTTCTGTCTCGAACAGTGGGTTTACCCGAATAAGCAGATAAATCTATACTTAAATCAAATATTTTGCAGAATACCTTGAGGGTCTTGACTGTATTATATAGGGTACTGCTTTTAGGCTCTAAATTATTCAGACGTGCTAAAATTTCTTCCTTACAAACGAAAGTATTTAGCCCAATATTTCTTTTTAAATAATCTTGATGACAGTGAAAAGTATGTTCGCTTTTCATCGTGCGTTTTCGAGTTTGAAAATACTGCTTTTCAAAATCAGGAAGCATTTGTGCAATAGTTTTAATTTGCTCTTTAGTAGCTAATCGTCTTTTTCCCAGATACTTATCATTCCATTCAAAGCATTTTCTTGCAGTCAGCTTGCTTAATTCATGTGCTTCTTCTTCAGCGGTTTTTAAACCATCCAAATTTGCCGGAATACCTAATGATATCGAATACTGCTTTGTACCGCTACCCTTCTTATCAATATCTCCCGGTTTTAGAGGAAGAGTAGCCTGTAATTGAATCGAAGCATGTTTAACTACTATCCCAACTTTGATATTGGCTTCTTTTAATCTGGTTTTAACTTTAACAACTTCTTGGTCAAATTTTTCTTTTAAATCAATATATGTTATCTCAACTTGCTTCATACTTTCCTTGTAGCTTTGGTAGCAGAAGACAACTAAAAAGTATCAAAAACTGCTATCTTATTAAAGACAATTCACTTTTCTAATTGCCAGACTTTTGTATTAAAGCTTAGCTTTAAAAAGCCAACAGTTTCAGACGAGCATTGTTTATAATTAACAATTACGAATTACCAACTACCAACTACCAACAAGATGTTAAATGCAAAATTCCCTGGATGGAATATAACTTCTTCGGACCTACCAAGATTGCTGAATCTTTAAGAGCTATTGCTGCTAAGTTCGACGAGAAAATTCAAGAGAACGCTGAGAAGGTAATTGCTAAATACCAAGCTTCTACAGACGCAATCCTTGAAAAGTACGGTTCTCGTCTAAAAGGTAAGACTGTTGCTTTGATGGTTGGTGGTTTACGTCCTCGTCACGTAGTACCCGCATTCAAAGACTTGGGTATGGAGCTTGTAAGTACTGGTTATGAATTCGCTCATAACGATGACTATAAGCGCACCACAAACTACATTGAAAACGGAACCATCGTTTACGATGACGTAACTGGTTACGAATTCGAGCAGTTTGTTAAAGGACTTAAGCCCGACATCGTTGGTGCTGGTATTAAAGAGAAATATGTTTTCCAAAAAATGGGTCTTCCCTTTAGACAGATGCACTCTTGGGATTACTCCGAGCTAATTTATGGTGTTTTAAGTTATTAAATACAGGGTTTATAGAGATTAAACAATTAACTAGACTATTATTAGCCTAAATATTCAAAATTAGATTTATTTACAGTCATATAATTATTTTAATCGACATCATAAAAAATTTATTTTATCAAGTTATTTGCTTTTATTAAAATCCGTGAAATCTAAACTGTAAATTTGCAAACTTTTTTGATTGTGATTTTTTTAGACTAAATTTTGATTACTCAATTTTTGATTTTATAGGGGAGGCAAAAAGCTGTGTAGATTTTCTTCCCGCTTTATTGCCGTTGTATTATGACGCAAATACATCAAAATCAAGTTTATCAATTTAATTATGCTGTAACGCACCATTTTATTAAATAATTTTGGATTACGAAGCGATAAAATAATGGGTTAACAACCAAATTTGTCACATATCTAATTCAATTTACCAATAAAATCTGAAGCTATTAGATTCACTGTAAATAGATATAGCATTCCTAAATCATTTGTGAGATTTGAGAAACCCGGTTTTTTGGAAAAACCGGGTTTCTGACACCTATCTTTCTCACGACTCATATAGGTTTGCTATATAAGATATTTTTTTATAAACACTCATTATAAACAATAAAACAAGTACTGACAATAGCCTATTAAGCCTAGGAAGATTTTTACTTCGGTTACAGAAAACATCACTACAACCACTGAAATACCGAATACAAAGAACTCATCAATACTATCTAACTTAGGATTGATGCGAATATTTCGTTTAAGAATAAAACTAATAATCTTATTGATTAGCTTGGAAGTAGCAATTAGTAAGGATTTGTCTGCAATTAGATGTGTTTGTTTTTGACAAGACAATTTATAATGTTAAATAATGATTAATTTACATAACTTAATACTACCCAAATCCATGTCTCTAATTATTGGAACTAGAATTCATAGTGCTTGTGGTACCCATACACCTAATTTATCTCGACTAAAAAGATGGTGTAACCAAGTATTAAAGTACGCAGATTATGTGGTTATAGCCACTGACGAACACCTTTTTGAGGAAATTACTCAGACTGTTTCCTGCTTTGGAAAGCGAGTACATTCACTTTTGGTCAACCCCTGGAAAGGATTCGCTCATCCTCTAAATGCAATCGTCTATGAAGCGACTTCTTTGGGTGGGAGCAAACTTCTACTGCAAAGTCCAGAAGTTCATGTTAATTCGACAGACGTAAAAATACTAGATTTGCATCTAACCGCAGATACATTAGTAGTTGGAGCAAAGATGATTTTAAGTCATGGAGGAGATGCAGGGGTAAAACCGATAGATGGAATGACTTCTCCTTGGAATACTTTGGCTTTGTGGAATTTATCAAAATTGAATATCACGGGATTTTTAGGAGTTTCCAGCGGACTTCTTAAAGATGTACCTGGGGGAATGGAAGAAGTAACAACTATTTCGCTACTCCAACAGCTTTATCCCAATGAAGCTCATGCAAAGTTGGTGAGTTTATCAAAGCTAAAGTGGATTAACGATTGGAAGGATCTAAAACGTAAAAAGTACCACGAACAGAAAATGTCCTCCAAATTATCCCGTGCAGAAATACAATTAAAATACTCGAATATTCAGCGGGGAATCGTTACTGTTCTTTAAATCATGAATCAAGAACATTTTATAAATTGGTCGGGGGAATATCGATGCACACCTTCCAAAGTACATCATCCTAGAACCGATGTAGAAGTTAGAGAAATTGTTTGTCAAGCGATAAAACGAGGAAGCAAAATTCGAGTATTTGGTTCCGGTCATTCTCCTAGCGATATTGCTATGAGCGATGAAGAGTTAGTTTGTCTTGATGGTTTAAATACTATTAAAGATGTTGACTATGAAAATCAAACCGTTATTGTGGAAGCGGGAGTTACTATTTATGAATTAAGTCAAAATTTGGCAAGATATGGATTAGCATTACCAAATTTAGGCTCTATTTCTGCTCAAACAATTTCCGGTGCAATGGCTACCGGGACTCATGGAACTGGTTTGGGTTATGGTACAATGCCGACGATTATTGAAGAAATTACTTTGGTAAATGGTAAGGGAGAAATTATCAAAGTTTCTGAAAATGAAAATTCTCAATTCTTCAATGCTGTTAAATGTCATTTGGGAAGTTTGGGGTTAATTACGGAATATAAATTAAAGGTCACGGAAAGTTTTGATTTAGAGGTAAAAGAACAGCCGCAAAGTTTGGCTACGGTATTTGAGAATTTACCAGAATCGTTGAAATCCGACCATTATCGGTTCTGGTATTTACCTCATGTAGATATGGCTTGGGAATGGACTGCTACACGTCAATTACCGGAAGAGAGTACAGTCAAGAAGAATATTCTTCAGCGTTTGAGGGATTGGTATCAACAAAAGCTCATTGGATTTTATACTTTTCAATTTTTATTATATTTAGCAACTTACAATCAAAATTTGATTCCTGGAATTAATCGTTGGTATGCTCAACAAATGTTTAGTCAGCCAAAACAATCGCGGGGTGATAGTTTAAGTCAATTCAATTTTGATTGTTTATTTAAACAGCAGGTAAATGAATGGGCTATTCCCATAGAGTATACCGTTCAAGCTTTAGAAGAAATCCGCGATTTGATTCAAAAGAAAGATTATAAAGCGCATCTTCCGATTGAAGTTCGTTTTGTAAAAGGCGATGATATATGGTTAAGTCCCTGTCAGGGAAGAGATAGCTGTTATATCGGAATTATTAATTATATGCCTTATGGGAAACGTGTTGATTGTCGAGATTATTTTAATGACTATGAAAAGATAATGGCTAAATTTGATGGTCGTCCTCATTGGGCTAAAAGATTTGGTCCCGATGCAGATAAATTAGCAAAAATATATCCTCACTGGAACGATTTTCAGCAAGTACGCTATCAATTAGATCCAGATAATTTATTTGGTAATTCCTATAGTGATAGGGTGTTGGGAAAGAGGGGGAGATAGGGAGATGGGGAGATAGGGAGATGGGGAGAAGCTAATTACCAACTAACAATTAACAACTACCAATTATCAATTACCAACTACCAATTACCAATCTAAAAGAAACACATCCGTTGTTAAAATCTAAAATCCAAAATCCAAAATCAAATGACAGATATTTTAGTTATCGGGACGGGGGAATATGTTACGGGTTTTGTCCGGGGAGCAGCTGCGGATTCGGATAAAAGTGCTGGTGTTATAGGACTGGTGCTTTTTGATTTGAGAAGTCGTGGTAAGGTAAATCAAATTGCTTTATGCGGTCGTGATGGCAAGACTTTTCCGGGTATTCGCAATCATTTTACTGAGAAAATTGCTCGGTCATATCAGGGAATAGATATTAGCGTAAATACTTTTCCCAATGATGATGAATATAATCCCCAAGCTTATCAAACTGCAATTGAAAAAATGAAACCTGGGGATGCGGTAATTGTCGTTACTCCCGATGATACTCATTTTGAAATGGCTATGACAGCGATTCGTCATGGATTACACGTTTTAGTCGTTAAACCGCTGGTGAAAACTTTAGACGAGCATCAGAAATTAATTGCAGCTGGGAAAGAACATAATGTATTGGTCGCAATCGAAATGCATAAAAGGTATGACCCGATGTACTCCGACGCTCGCGATCGCGTTCGTAGTTTTGGTGATTTTAGCTATATGAACAGCTATATGAGTCAACCCCGCTCTCAACTGCATACTTTTGGTAAGTGGGCTGGAAAATCTTCCGATATCAACTACTATCTGAATTCCCATCACATCGATTTATTGGATTGGATGGTCAGCGATTTTGCTCGACCAATTAAAGTAACTGCTTTGGGTGCTACCGGAGTTGCGAAAAACGAGTTTGACATCAATACCGAAGATACCATTACCACTACAATTCAATGGGAAAACGTTAAAACTAGTAATTTAGGAATTTCCGTTCATACAGCTTCGTGGATTGCTCCTAAATCCGACGTTCATTCCCAACAGCGTTTCTTTTATATGGGACATCAAGGTGAATTACAAATTGACCAAGCTCATCGGGGTTATACATCTTCGACGGTATCGGGAGGATATGGAAGTATCAATCCCTTGTTTATGAAATATGAACCTTCTAATGGTAGATTTGCTGGACAAGGAGCTTATGGTTATCAAAGTATTGAAAAATTTATTGATGCAGTAGCAGGTATTAATAAAGGAGGTCAACCCGAAGATTTTGATAACGTTATCGCAACTGCTGCAAAAACATTACAAACAACAGCGATTTTAGAAGCTGGTCGGATTAGTTTGGATAGTCATAAATCTGTTGAAATTAATTATAGTTCTGATGAAGTGTTAGTTCCTGAAAGCTTGAGTAATTTTATGAATTAAGTTCGTAGTTGCGCTTCAGCGCCAAATATTGTTGGCGCTAAAGCGCAACTACGAACCAATATAAATAAATTTTACAATTAGAAAATATCATGAAAAATAATATTCAACATATCACCGAAAAATATCAAAAATATCTAGATTACGAGAGTCAAAGATTCCAAGAATTAGCCGAGCAAAATATAAATAGTTGGGCTGATGTTTGGCAGCAATCTGTAGATAAACATCCAGAAAAACCAATTGTTCGTGAAGTCGGTTCGTCAAAATATTGGACTTATCAAGAACTCGACCGAGCAGCCTATAAAATTGCTAGCTGGGCTATTTCTTTAAATCAAAATCAAATTAAAAATAATAATAAAAATCATAAATATATCGGAGTTCATCAAAGTAACAGCGCTATTTTCCTAGCTACCGTATTGGGATTAGCTAAAGCCGGAATTACCGCAGTACTATTTAATGTTAGAGAATCCGAGCAGAAATTATCAATATTAGCTGAAGATTCCGGAGTTGAGATAAATATAGGTAAACCCATTCCATCGCTAGAAAATTACGACCCGAATTTAATTTTATCAGCAGAATGGGAAGGAAGAATTCCTAAAGAACATCGCAATCAAATTACTATGGAAGATGCTGTAGTAATCATCTTCACCAGCGGAACCAGCGGTCGTAGTAAACCAGCACTTTTTAATCATCGTCGGATGATTGGTGCGGGAATTGCTTGGTCTTTACGAACTCAAATGACTTCTGAAAGTAATTGCTATATAACTTTGCCTTTATATCATGGGAATGGTTTAGCTGTTGCTTTTGCTAGCTGTGTAGAAGCGGGAGCTTGTGCTGTAGTTAGAGAAAAATTTTCAGTCCGAGCTTTTCTTGATGATGTTCGTAATTATAATTGCGATTCTGTTGTTTATATCGGAGAACTTTGGCGATATTTGGCTAATAGTCCCCAAAAACCGGAAGATAAAAATAATCCTTTAAAGGTAATATTTGGTAATGGTTTATCGTCTGGATTGTGGGAAAATACCATCGAAAGATTCGGTATTGAAAGAGTTGTAGAACATTTTGGTGCTACAGAAATGCCAGCATCAGCTTTAACAAACTGGACGGGAAGACCCGGTTATTGTGGTTTTATTCCTCCGAATCATCCTAATGCTAAAAATGTGGTTTTAGTTGATGAACAAGGTAAAACCGTTCCCATGGGAGAAGTTGGACAAGCTTTATTAAGAGTTCCGGGTGATAAATATCGTGGTTATCTCGATTCTTCATTAGATGAAAGTAAGATTTGGGAGAATTTATTAGAACCGGGGGATTTATGGTGGTGTTCCGGAGACTTATTATCTAGAGACGCTGACGGTTTCTTCAAATTTATTGACCGAATGGGAGACACCTTTCGTTGGAAGGGGGAGAATGTTGCTTGTCAGGAAGTAGAAGAAGCAATTTTATCAACTGGTATTAAAGAAGCGGTTGTATATGGAGTTGAGATTCCCAGAGCATCGGGTAAAGTTGGGATGGCTTCTCTTTTAGCTGTAGAATCTGACTTTGAAAGTAATCTTGATGAATTTTTGCATCAACTCAAAGAACTTTTACCTCCCTATGCGATTCCCCATATTATTAGATTAGTAGCACAGCATCATCAAACAACTTCTACAATGAAAATTCTTAAATCCCAACTACAGAAACAGGGATTTAAACAAATTGATAAATATTCGCATTTTATTCTTATCGAAGGTAAGTATGTGGAATTGACAAAAGATTATTTATCAAAGTTAGAGAATGGGGAATTAAATATTGGTTTTCGTTAGTTTTGAAATAATATAATCAAAAAAATGTATTTGTAGAGTGTGTTACGGCACAAATATGTCAAAATAAAGGTTATCAATTTAATCATGCCGTAACGCACCATCTTTCTTTATTTTTTTATTATTTAAAATATGTAATATGTAGGTTGGGTTAGACCCACAAAAATATTTAATGATTAGCAAATAATTTTGATTCACGTCGTAACCCAACATCTCGATATTAAAGAGTAAAACATGATTTAAGTTAAGGGTAATTACTGATTTTATTTTCATATAGATATATCCGGTTACTTATCTTGCTGTACGTTAAAGTATCCAGAGCTTATTGCAATATTTGAGACTGGACAAAAAATTAAGATATGTTTCAAATTACGTTTTTTTTGAGATTTTGACCGATACAACATAGCAGGTGGAATTGGTCTATCAAACAAATCACTATATTCACTAGACAAAAACAGGGAACTCGACCAACTGATGCTTACGTATAGAAACGTAATATTAAATGTTGTTTATCTCACCATTTTATTCTGTTTGCACAGTATAGAATGCCCAAGCTACCTCAATTTGTAACTTAATTTGATGAACTGAACTATGAATTGTCTTAAAGCAAATTTAACTACTTCGACAGCCAGTTTCGTTTCTCTGTTAGCTCTAACCTTATCTATTGGAATGCAAGAGGTTCAGGCTATAAGCTCATCTCAAAAGACATCAACAAGAACACCTTCCCAGAGTCTTCCGTCTGATACATCCTTCAAGGTTGCTCAAGTTAATCCTATTCGTGGACAATGGAAGCTGAGATTTAACAACGCTGGGATAGTCCATGAGAGCGTTCTGCGTATGAACGGCTACTCAGGTATTATGCTTACTAGATTTTATGACGTAAACTATAAACGCTCTAGTATTGTGCAGCAAACAATGAGACTCAGTTCAACTCCGAATGGGCTAATTATATTGGGCTATAATCCCGTTTTCCCCGGTACGAAAACTCGTTACCCAGGATACAGCGCTGATAGTTTCCTGTTCCAAATAAACCCTAATGGCTCAGCTAAATTTGTAACTTGTGATAATGCTAGAAGATGTTCGCCTGTAGAAGTATTTCGATAAGTTTAATACTTCACAATATCAGTTTTAATTAATTTGTAGTTGGTATGAATCGCTCTATTAAAGTGATTAAATAAAAGTGAGAGCATATCAACTATAAATGTTAATTTATCCATCAATAATTAATCCAATAAGGTGATATTTTGAGTGTTTTTATATTTATATATAATTTTTATTAACCGTTGAGGAAATTCTTCCACAGTTGTGGAACATTTTTGAAAATCACAATTTATCACCTATTATTTTTTTCTTGCTTTCCATTCAAACCAGCAGATGCTGTTCCCCACAATGGATATTTACCCATGATTGCTAAATATCCTGAAGGAATACCCCAGAAAATAAAACCTTTAATAGCTCGTGAAAAATTTTGAGTTTGGAAGCTGTCATAAACATAAGCAGCATAACCGCAGAAAATTACCGTACCAATCATTCGTAAAGTAAACGGATGAGTTTTTGGAAAAAAACAAGCAACTGCAATTATTACAAATAATATTGTCATAGCGTAAAACCCAGCAGCACCTGTTGGTAAACCTTCTGGATCTAATGCAGTAATGAAGAAACCAACTGCACCAAGTAATGCAAATATTCCAATCGTTATACGCGCACCTTTACTCATGCGATACCATCCTAAAACACCCCTATAGCAAATGATGATATCTAGGAATTTATGTAAATGTTAACCGGAATAGTACGGTAAATGGTTTTTTCTCGATTTTATTGTAGGGTGTGCCACGGCATGAATTAATTATCATGGATGTTATCAGTTTAATCATGCCGTGACGCACCATAATAAAAATAATTTAATATTATTAATTTTGGTTTTATACAAGGAGTCCAACTTGGGAAGATATATTATGTGTCGAGTTAAAAATAGTAATAGCAAAAGACATAAATATGAGCGTAAAATTGTCTGGAAGTATAGATTTGGTTCTCAACCATCTGAAATGCATAGAATTTATGATGACTTAGGAATTGGTAAATATTCTTCAAATAATAGCAATCTAGATGAATTAATTTTAAATCGTAGCGATATCGAAAAACTAGAAAAAGAAATAATTGAGTTAGAAGATAATCCTTCTAATTTTCTTGATATGCTTGAAGCTATACGTGATTTCATGTTCAGACATCCAGAACAAAACGAATTTATCCTTGAAGGTGAACTTTGATTAATTAAATTATATATTGTAATTTTTATCTTGTTTTTTAGTTTAAATGGTGCGTTACGGTATGTTTAAATTTATCGCTTTGAATATCAGATATCGAAGCCGTAACACACCCTACAAGACAATATTTTATAGTTGATTAGTTTGATGCAATCAAAGTTAATTAATCTCAATCTGTTGACTATCAACTTCTAAAATCACTTCATCACCGTAATTTAAGTTATCTATTTTAAAAGTAATAATTTCTAAAATATCCGCAGCCTGAAAATGTTCGGGTTTTGTTTCAGGATGGGGATAATAAATCAATCCTTCTTTTACTTCACCATTTTTGAGATGAATTCTACAATCAAAAAATGAAAAGTCTTCTGCTGGCTCTTTTTCTGCCCATTTAAGATTTTTAAAAGTATATTTAGCTTGTTTAACGAAATATTGATGGGGAGATATGGAAATATTCAAGGTTCCGGGAAAATAAGGTTCTAAATCAAGTCCTTGTTGATAAAAGAAAGGCTTTTGCATTTCAATTGTTCCGTTAGGGAAGCGTTTATCTCCACCTTTCCCCGATGCGACTCCGTAACCTTTTTTGATTATTCCTTTGATTTTTATAAAGTTAGACATGATTGGTGTTTTATAAATTGTTTGTTATTTACAACATTGTTTTAACCTCACCCTCAATCCCTCTCCCGCAGTTGCTATCTCCTTACGGAGACGCTCCGCTAACAACGGAGGGAACCTCCCTACGGGTTCGTTAGTTGTTCATGGGGGAAACCCCCAAGACCACACTAACTCACCGCAACGCACTGCTCTCCTTATTAAGCTACCGTGTACACAGAAGTCTTAAAACCCTACCTAGAAGCGACTTCTGAACTCAAGTAAAAATAGCTCAAAAGCTGTCATTGCGAGGAGGAACGACGTTAGCGGAGCGTGTCCGTCAGGACATAGCAATCGCAATAATCTCCGCATTAATGCGATGATCCACAGCTTCGCTGAATACTTCGCTTCGCTCGTAATGACGATTTAAGGAGGTTAAAATTGCTGAAACGTATGCTGAGAGTACTTGTGTGTACACCGTAGCCTTATTAAGGAGAGGGAGGAATTTGGAAGAATTTAGAAGATTCATATCAAAATTTGATTATTCCTTTTTTTACTTCAGCATTCATTTTCTCAAACTCTGGTGGAAATCCACAATATATATAGTGAAGAGGATTTTTAGTTAAGCATTCACCAACAAGCAAACTATCTAATAATTTCCATCTCAAATAATCAATAAAATCGGTTTGCTCACCATCATTAAATAATTCACAGTCTACGGTACATTTACCAATATCAAATCCCATCGATTCGTTGTTACTCGCACTCATTCCAACGGGTAAAAAATTTAAATATTCATGTACGGGTGTAATATTCGGGTCAATTCCTTTTTCGCGATAATAATTTCTTGTCCAATCATCAACTTTCCCCTCTTCCCACTCCTTTTTAAATTCATCATGACATTTAATACGTTCTGCTAAAATTTCTTCTAAACTATAAAAATTGATTTCTCGCGGATACCAACGTATGTCATTAATATCGAAAACCGCATCAAATATATTAGTGTCGTAATCACAGTGGAAACAGTATTTTAATATTACCGATTCGGAATCAAGAGATTGAAGCGAATTTCTTGATAACTTTTTAAACGGTGATAACTTAATTGAGTGAATAACTTCAAACCAAGCACGAACCGAAAGCGGTAAAATCCCCCATTGCTGCTCAAATTCATCAAGATATTCACAAGCATCGGGTTTTGCTGGTACTACTACTTTCTCAGGTTCGTCAAATTCAAACCCAACTTTTATCAAGTTATTTACGATAATATTAAAATTGTATTTAACTCGCTGCATCATTTCTCGCGCGACTTCCAGAGCTTCATCTTTCACAGATTGCTCGCGAATCTCACCCAAATTTTTCAACTCTTGCCAAACTGCTTCACATTCACCTACTTTGTAACGCTCAAACAATCCTAGTACTCCACTAAAGAAACTTTACAGGATGTATCGTCAAGACAAAAAATTGTTTCTTCCCCCTCTTCCCCCTCTTCCCTCTCTCCCCCCTCCCTCATCTCACCTGCCAATGTAGGCTTGTTCGAGTACTACACTTGACATACCACGAAAAATTGCTTCAATACATAAAGGTTTGTATCTCAAAAAGCGTAAGGTGATGAGTACAAACACTTAATCAATACTTATTGTATTCTCCCCCATTCCGCCTCTCCCCCACTCTCCCACTCCTCTTTACGTCTTTCCTCCGTGGAAAAGTCGGCTACCACTACATAGAACTGTTTCATCATGTCATATAAATAATTTATAATTACTTAACAAATGGTATAGTCGCCATCAGCAGGAAGACATAAAATGTCTGTGATGGTATAGTTCCAGCCCGTGCTGACTTGTTAAACCAATGCCGATTCCCCTTGAGTATTACTTAAGTGTAGTCACCGACCGTTCTAGCACCTAGTTATATAGCCAAATATGAAAGACCTCACTCGTTATCGAAATATCGGCATCTTCGCTCACGTTGATGCAGGAAAAACAACCACAACTGAAAGAATTCTGAAGCTTACTGGTAAAATCCACAAAATCGGTGAGGTTCATGAAGGTGCTGCAACAACGGACTTCATGGATCAGGAGCAGGAGCGCGGTATTACGATTCAATCCGCTGCTACTAGCTGCTTCTGGAACGACCATCAATTGAATATCATCGATACCCCAGGGCACGTTGATTTCACTATTGAGGTATATCGTTCTCTCAAGGTTCTCGATGGCGGAATCGGCGTATTTTGTGGCTCTGGTGGTGTGGAACCCCAGTCGGAAACAAATTGGCGCTATGCTAACGACTCCAAAGTTGCACGAATTATCTACGTTAATAAGCTTGACCGGATAGGAGCAGATTTCTACCGCGTTGTCAAGCAAGTGGACAATGTTCTTGCTGCTAAGCCGTTGGTAATGGTATTACCTATCGGTACTGAAAGCGAGTTCGTTGGTGTTGTCGATTTATTAACTCGTAAAGCTTGGATTTGGGATGATTCCGGAGATCCAATGAATTACGAGATTAAGAATGTTCCCGAGGACATGAAGGATGATGTGGAAACTTGGCGCGAACAGCTTGTGGAAATGGCTGTTGAGCAAGATGATGCGTTGATGGAAAAATATCTCGAAGGTGAAGAGGTATCCATCGAGGAGTTGAAGGGCTGTATCCGTAAAGGTACCAGAGAATTAGCATTCTTCCCCACTTATTGCGGTTCTTCCTTTAAGAATAAAGGGGTGCAATTAGTACTTGACGCTGTTGTTGATTATTTACCCAATCCTCAAGAAGTTAAACCTCAGCCAGAAGTTGACCTCGAAGGTAATGAAACCGGCGAATTCGCTGTAGTTGACCCAGAAAAGCCATTAAGAGCGCTAGCATTCAAAATTATGGATGACCGCTTTGGTGCTTTGACCTTTACTCGGATTTATTCGGGTACTTTGTCTAAAGGTGAAACTATACTCAATACCTATACTGGTAAAACCGAACGTGTCAGCCGTCTTGTAGAAATGCACGCTGATTCCCGTCAAGAAATTGATTCGGCTCAAGCTGGTGATATTGTGGCGATTGTGGGTATGAAGAACGTCCAAACAGGACATACTTTGTGCGACCCCAAACAGCCCGCAACCCTAGAACCAATGGTGTTCCCAGACCCCGTAATCTCGATTTCGGTGACACCAACTAAAAAAGGTAGTTCCGAGAAATTGGGTATGGCTTTAAGCAAAATGGTTCAGGAAGACCCCTCATTCCAAGTTGAAACCGACCAAGAAAGCGGTGAAATGATTATTAAAGGAATGGGAGAATTACACCTTGATATTAAGGTTGATATTCTCAAGCGGACTCACGGTGTAGAAGTAGAAGTTGGTAAACCACAGGTTGCTTATCGCGAATCTATCACTAAGCCAATTAACGACAGCTACACCCACAAGAAGCAATCCGGTGGTTCCGGTCAATTCGGTAGAATTGATTATACAATCGAACCCGGTGAACCCGGTACCGGTTTTGAGTTCCAGTCCAAAGTAACTGGTGGTAACGTACCCAGAGAATTTTGGCCTGCGGTACAGAAGGGTTTTGAAAACAGTATTGACAAAGGTGTTTTAGCTGGATTCCCCTTAGTTGACGTGAAATTTACCTTAACTGACGGTGCTTTCCACCCAGTTGACTCCAGTGCGATCGCGTTTGAAATTGCAGCGAAATCTGGTTATCGTCAATCAATTCCTAAAGCTGGTCCTCAATTACTTGAACCGGTAATGAACGTAGACGTATTTACCCCAGACGACCACGTTGGTGACGTAATTGGTGACTTAAACCGTCGTCGTGGAATGATTAAATCCCAAGATCCAGGTGCTACCGGGGTTCGCATCAAGGCAGAAGTTCCCCTAAGCGAAATGTTTGGATATATCGGCGATTTACGTACCATGACATCCGGTAGAGGTCAGTTCTCAATGGAATTCGACCACTACGCACCATGTCCTAGAAACGTCGCTGATGAAGTAATTAAGGAAGTTAAAGAACGCGAAGCTGTGAAGAAGTAAATTATTCAAATTATCAAAGTGATTTGATTTTTTGATTTTTAGTTTTTAGTTTTTAGTTCTTAGTTTTGAGTTAAAAAAAATTCCCGATTGATGAAAAGTCAATCGGGAATTTTTGTTTGGGTAATTGCTAATTGTAAAAAAAGGCTACTATATTCAATTTCAAAATGTCCATGTATAGATAATTTAGATGTCTTCCGTAGTTCTTAAACAAAATTACACTGCCGAGACTTTAGATGATGAATCGTATTTTTTAGTTGATTCATCTTGACTCGGAGCATACTCTACCAAATCGAAAGGAGTACATTTTTCATCCCGACAAGATAACTCATTTATAGCTTCACAAATTTGTTCCCATCTCTCACCACCAATTTCTGGCATTATTTCAGCTCTTTTCAAAGCTGACACAGAGTTTGCGCTTATACCTAAATAATTGGCAAGGTCTTTTCCTTTTATTCGATGCCGAGCCATTAATTCACTTAATTTCCAACGAATCACATTCTTGCTCATATATCCCATATATATACTGTACTACTATAAATATGAACTGCCTAGTTACAACTTATACTTGTATATATACCCTAATAAAATATTTATTAATAATACAGCATCATAAAATCAATATATTTATTGTATACTCTTTATAGAAATAATAAAAGCGGTCCCCCAATTTCCGGCAAGAAGTTGAGACCGCCTTTATCTATTCCATCTGTCTCAGCAACTGAGACGTATGTAATTGCTTAATCACCAGTCCACTTAGTATCTTCAGGAGAATCTACCAATGGCAATCGCAACATCACTCCAAGCCGCAAAGTGTGCCGTGCCACAAGATGTAAGCTGTGCATTACTACAAGCTAAAAATGTGTAGACATTATTACGAGCTACAGATTGTGCCCAAAAATCGAGTAATTCAACCCACAACTAGTTATCAGTGCAATTCACATTTTCAAGGAAATCTACCAATGGTCATTGCAACATCATCACCAGCTACGAATCTCAGCAACTTATAACCAGTCACTAGTCCAATTAGCATCTTCAGGAAAGTCTACCAATGGTCATCGCAACATCATTAAAAGCTGCAAACTGTGCCCAAAACTTGGGTAAAGCAACTGAATTTATTCTACATAATTCTTTCTATATAGCCAAGCAGAAACTAGAACTATCTCGCAAAGCATATAAAAAGTTAATTAAAGAATGGAGATGGGAGAAGGAAGATAAGAAATATCTGAAGGTCGCTAAAACCTTTAAAAAATTCTCACCCTCAGATTTAGCTGAGATTGAACCTAGTACCTTATTCCTGTTATCCAATCAGAGCAAGAAATATGCTCCTGTAATTGAGCAACTTCTTGATATGGTTTCCATCACTCAAGAAAAAGTACGGGAATTAATCAAAAAGCAGCGGAAACCCAAGCCGATTAGGGTAGAAAAACCATCAATATGGAAAATGGCTAGGGATGGTAGAAGATATTGTCAGGTTCCTCCAATTCACGACCAAGCAGCGGGTGTTGCTTTGCAAAGAATGATGGATGAGGAAGGTAAAAGCGCTCAACAGATAATTGCAGAAGCATTAGAACTAAGACAAGCGATGAAAGAAGGACGTTTAAATATAAATGTTGAATCTCAGAATCAAGCAACAGAAGATATTGAAGTAACAACTTCAGAAGTTGTGGAAAGAGATGAATTTTTAGATAATTCAAGTCAACAGGTTGTATACGAAGATGTTTTCCACGATGAACCAAGTTTTGAGATAGATAATTCGGAAGCGAAAGAAGATTATGCTGTTTTTTCAGACAATATCATTTTCAATCCAACGACAAATCAGGAGACAGTAGAATCCTTGAGTAATGAATTATTTTCGATTGTGGAAAATATTAACAGTTTCAGTAGAAACCCAGGTCAGGAAATAAAGCAATTAGTCCTAAAAATCATTTCGCTTTGTAACGAGCAACCTGTTTCCGAGCAGTGGAATGTTTTGGCTGAAATTACTCGGAGAGACAATGAAGCATTGGAGGTGGTAGTTAAATGTTCGGGGAAAGAGGGTTCAGAATGGTTTTTGAATCTTCCTCAACTCTTAGCAGATGCAGCTTTAGATAATCCCGAGGAATTAGAATGGGTGGGTAAAAGATTGCGTTCTCAAGCGATGTTATTGATTTCGACTCGATAATTAATAATTACTTTCTTCAATCGTCATTCAACAACAAATCCGATTTGGAATATTTGAGATTACCAGGAATTGAACGTTTCAATTGCCAGTATTTTCTCGCGTCTTTAATTGATTTATCTGGATTATCGGCTAAAAAATCTCTGGTATATTGATTGTATTGATTGTGTGCTGGAATTACAGATTGATAATTTGGATTTTTCTTAATTTCTTGTAATCGATGCCATTCTACAACAGCATCACCAAGAGTTTTACCGACGTTATCTTTCATCCACTGCATTAAATCAATAGAAAAGCTGAATTTTGCACCAACTTGCTGTAGGAAAAATTGTCTGACATTGGAATTATTTTTATAATTATCTGTGATTACCGTATCAGCGGTTAATGGTTCATTTTTCCAATCAAAATTTGAAGCGGGCTTTTGAATTGATTTATTTTGTGCTTGATTAATTTGAGTTTCACCAGTATTTAAATAATTAACAATACGCTCAGCAATTTCAAACTTACCACCAGTGGTTTTAATTCCAACTTCGCGACAGTAAGCAATCAATTCTTCTTTTAACCAGTACCAATTTTTAAATTCTTCTGCTGAAGAGATATTTTTTAATTTCGGTCTTTCCATATTTGCTTATATCCGTGGAAATCTTATCAAAACACTGCAAACCCTAAGTGGTGCTTTAAAAATAACTTTTATAACACACCTTACAGGAACAGAAAACAGTGATATTTATGAATCAATTAAAATTCAGTAATGAAACAAGAGTAATTTTAATTGGTGGTTCGTCTCATGCTGGAAAATCAACTCTTGCTCAATATTTAGCTACGAAATTAAACTGGAATTATCGTTCTACAGATAAATTAGCTCGACATCCCGGAAGACCTTGGATACAAGATAATAAAAAGTTTATTCCACAACACGTTGTAGAACATTATCAAAATCTTTCTCCGGAAGAGCTTTTTATAGATGTAATATCCCATTACGAAAAAAACGTTTTACCCCAGATTGAAAAGATTGTTCGTTCTGAGGAATATCTAATTATTGAAGGTTCGGCTTTATATCCGGAATTGGTAAAGAATTTAGTTCGTGAGAATCAAGTTGAAGCAATTTGGCTGACAGGTAGCGAGCAACTTTTCCGAAATCGAATCTATAAGGAAAGTAATTTTGATAATGTTGGTGAAGATGAAAAATATTTAATTGAAAAATTTATTCAGCGTACCCTCTTGTACAATCAACGGATGATGGAATTGGTTGAAAAGTTGGGATTTAAATATATTGATGTGAAATCTGCTTTTGTTTCATGATGATGGTGCGTGACGGCATTTTAAAAGTAGTATAGTGGTGTTTTGTAAGTTATGGTAGCCGTCACTCACCCTACAAATATAATATTTTTGTTTAAGATTACTCGTTACAAGGTTCTATCTTGTAATGCATTTCTAAAAGGCTCTGCCTTCAATCATACCAAAAGGCAGAGCCTCTAGATATGCGTTTCCAGGCGGAGTCTAGAAACGAGTTAATTTAGAATTTCACCTGATAACTAACTAATAAAACACCACTTTCATAAACCTTGCTATCGGTTAATTCAAGAGCAGTTGGTTGAATAACTTCCCCAAACAGCGGAATACCCGAACCCATCACAAAAGGGTTGATTTTCAAAATGATTTCATCAATCAAATTTTCTGAAAACAACGTCGTGGCTAAATTCGCACCACCACAAAGGTAAATATCTTTTCCCGCTTCATTCTTCAAACTTCTTACCAATTCACATGCATTTTCCGAAACAAGTTCTACATTCTCATCCGGACTTGATTTCATGGAACTAGAAAAAACATAACTTTTCATCATCGGATAAGGATTAGTTTTACCTTCACTTAATCCCACCTCATAAGTTTTCCGTCCCATCAAAACGATATCAAATAACTTAAAAGACTCGATATAATCATTTACGACTTCCCCTTCAAAGATAAAATCATTAAAAGAACCGTCTTTCCGAGCAATGAATCCATCAACGCTACAAGCAACGTAATATTTGAGTTTTCGCATAATTATATTGATATTAATTAATCTGGAAAAGCCAAACCAGTTCTGGGGTCGCGAATGTACAATCCTAAAGTCAAACTGCGAATAACTTCATCCCATACGGGTGTTAGCTGTTCTGCTTGGTCGGCCCAAAATTCGTAGGTAATTAAACATTGAATATTGGAACCAATAGCAATACAGGTTCGCGAAAATGCTTCTCGCGGTTCTTCTTGAGTATCGATAAATTTCATCTCCACCCAGACAATTCTGGCTGTTTGACGCTTTACAGTTACAACTTCACCGACTTCAAAGGGATTGCGAGTATCATCTTCAATAATCTTCTTCAAAGTACGCTTTAACGGAAACAAACTCCAGTCTCTTTCGGGTAAATGATTGTAAGATACTTCCAAACCACAATCATCGTCCGGTGGTTTTTTATCGCAAAATCTAAATGAGTTTTCCTTGGGTTCAAAATGCCAATCATGAGGAACATTGAAACGAACAGCTCCTCTACCCGCGACGAATATCTTATGCTCTGGTGGAGATTCCCAATGATGGTCAGGTTTTAGTTCAAGCGTTTCCTTAATCCACTTTAGATTGCTTTTCTTACGCTTAGCCATAATGTTATGTGCAAATTCTTTTGCAATCGTCCACTTCGCTCATGGTACCAAATTACCTTTCTTTGAGTAAACGAATCCCAAGACTATTGATTTACCATAAGTTTAGACTTGCACGGGAATTAGCGCGATTATGCCTTACAGTCAGTTTACAAATATTAGCAAAGCCAAAGAAGCTTTCGGGTTAACTACAAAGGAAGGTGGACGGTTTATTCCTCCGACACAATCAATTGAACCATCCGCGACATTAACAGCGTATCTTCAAGAAAGTCTTCCCCTTGCTGCATCTGCAAGTGAAAAAGCACGTTCGGAAGGAATTATTTATCCGGTATTATTGGAAGTCAGACGGATATTAAACCGAGAAATTAGTTTGTTTTCGGGGGAAGATTTCACTATTGATGAATCAATTGGGTTGAATGGAAAATGCGATTTCCTTTTAAGTCGTTCTCCCGAAGTTTTAGAAATTGAAGCTCCAGCAATTGTAATTGTAGAAGCCAAAAAAGCTGATTTAAGGACTGGATTCGGACAATGTATGGCAGAAATGGTTGCAGCACAAAGATTCAATGCTGCAAAAAATCGTCCGGTTTCTGTAATTTATGGTTCGATTACCAGCGGTACTCAATGGCGATTTTTGAAGTTAGAGGAAAGTATTGTGAGACCACTCGGCGGTGTCAGTTTCTGTCCCGTCGAAGTGGCGAACCCGGAGGGTCACTATTGATTTGATGGATTATCCGCTTCCACCAGTCGATGAAATTCTGGGAATTCTGGTTTGGATGGTTCAAAATGGTTGGAGAGATTTATGACAACTTGTACCCAAAATCTAAGAAAATAAGAGTTAAATACTTACGCTCAATATCAATATTATGACTTTAAAGCGTCGTCATTTCTTATATTTACTTGGGGTTGGTGCGAGTACTTTTGCTTGTACGGGTTGTGCTTTAGCGGATAACTCTAAAATTACTCAAAGTGGCTCTGGTGATATCAAATTGCCTCCTTTACCTTATGATTACAATGGGTTAGAACCTCATATCGATGCTAAAACTATGAAGTTTCACCACGATAAGCACCATGCTGGTTACGTGAAAAACTTAAATGCAGCTTTGGGTAAGTATCCACAACTTAAAGAAAAAAGCGTGGAAGAATTATTGGGGGATCTTAATAGCGTACCCGAGGATATTCGCAATACGATAATAAACAATGGTGGTGGACACCTTAACCACTCGATGTTTTGGGAAATCATGAAACCCAATGGTGGAGGAGAACCCAACGGTGCGATCGCCAATGCAATTAAAGATAATTTCGGCAGTTTTTCTGAGGTGAAAAGCCAATTTAACCAAGCTGGAGCAAAACGTTTTGGTAGTGGTTGGGCTTGGTTAGTATTTAATAAAGATGGAAAGTTAGAGGTGATGAGTACCGCTAATCAAGATAGTCCTTTCATGATGGGTAAATATCCCGTCATGGGTAACGACGTTTGGGAACATGCTTATTATCTCAATTACCAAAACCGTCGCAAGGACTATTTAGAAGCTTGGTGGAATACAATTAACTGGGATGAAGTTAATCAAAGATTTGAAGCAGCAAAGAAATTTGCATAATAGTTAATAGGTCATTGTTAATTGTTAATTGGTAATTGGTAGTCATCATACCTTTAACCTTTAACCTTTGACCTTTAATTTTAAGAATGAGCATCAAAGTTAACTGCACTAAATTTTTCAAACATTGATGCTCGCAACCACAAAAGTCCACCTAGAACAATTAAGAAAACACTTATTCCCAAAAGTTTATCTAAAGGAATTGCCACAACTCCTTCTAAAAGCACTTCCCGCAAAGCTGAGACTAAAGAAACTTCTACTGCTGAACCGATAGAAATTCGTTGTTCTTGGAGATAAACAATTAAAAGTCTAAATAACTCAACTAAAATCAAAATAGATAAAATATCAGAAGTAATAGATTGAAAATTCAAAGGTTTGAGTAGAGAAAAAAACATTTCTCCCAATCGAATTAACATAACGCAGAATAAACCAATACATAAAGAAATAACAATAAAGTTTTGAACTCTTTCTAAATTCCTAACAATTGTATTTTGCTCGAATAAAGTAGTAAATTTCTTAGTCAAGGAGGGATTAGTTTCCATAGTTAGATACAATTACTCAATTAATAATATACAAATCGGGTTTCCGTATACTCTTTGTTGAGTCGGAAACCCGATTTAGATGCTAAATGCAATTTAATTATTTATCTGCAAAAAAAGATAGCTATTTTAATTTTTTTTTCATTGTTACCGAATTATCAAATTGACTAACTACTTCAAAATCTAAGCGCTGATAAAGTCTTAGTGCTGGATTTTCAGAAGATACACTTAGAGAAATAGCTGGGTACAAATCTGTTATTATTTCTAATAAATCTAAAATTAGCCTTGTTCCAATACCTTGATTGCGATATTCGGGTAAAACAGCAATTGAAAGCTCTGGTGTTTCATCATTAATATATCCATAACCGGGATTATTCATATTAAATAAGCGAATCCATGTAGCTCCAATGGGGGTTTGATTCGATTCTGAAGCTGCAATCAAACCGATATCATTAGTTGTCCAATCTTGAACATATTTTGCAAGTTCTGGTTGATAAATAATCTCTTTTGGTAAAGGTGTAGTTCCGGTTGGAACATAAATAGCTTGATATAGCATTTCCCATAAAAAGGACTCATCGCTCGGTTCAATCGGACGGATAAGATAGCACATGGAGATTAAAATATATATTTTTGAATTTCTATAATAACCCCAAGCTTTCCAGACAAAGACGAGTAATATTAGTTCGAGTAGGAGCTAATTTATAATTCTATATTTCAATATTTATAGCAAACTAATACAAGTAGTTAAACATAATTAATTACACAACGTCATTGATTTTTTAACACCGACTTACTTATCAGCATAAGTAAGATTCTCAATCATATACTTAGACCATCCCTCAGCTTGCTTTTGAGTAGGTAGCTGATTGCTAACAATGATTTTCCGATTAGAATCTAGTACGGAAACAAACCATTCTCTGTATTTGGGCAAATAGTTTAACTGTATAATAAAGCCCATGTAGTTGATACGGAGCATAATTTTCCAAGCATCAAATGCGAACATTACTTTTATGTCACATTTTTATCACTTTTGGGAAAATATATTTTTATTCGATGTCAATCTATAATAATCCCAACCTTTTTAGACAGCGACGAGTAATTTGAATTCGAGCGGGAGCAAGTTTTGCATCTGTCATTTCAATATTAGTAGCGAAATAATATACCTGATTATTTTGCTCTAAATATCCAACAAACCAACCGGTTTTATTTACCCAACCAGTTTTTCCTCGTAAGATATAGTTTGGTGTTTTCTCGACAATCATTATATCTTTGAGCAAATTCAAATTCCTTTTACTAAAAGGTAGTTTTCCACTGCGAACTTTTTGTAAAAATCTAATTTGCTGTCTGGGTGTAATTCTTAAATCTCCCTTCAACCAAAAATTATCAATATTTTCAGGTTTACCAATTCTTCTATTCCCATAACCAACTTGATTAACAAATTCCTGCATCCGCTCGTTACCGATTTTACGAGCTAAAACTTGATAAAACCAAACTGTAGAATTTTTAAACGCTTTACGTAAATTTGTATCCTGATTCCAAACATCAAAATCTCGTTTAATCCCATCCCAAGTTAAAACACTAACATCGTCTTGAATAACTCCTGTCTCCAAAGCTATTAATGTATTTAAAATCTTAAAAGTAGAAGCAGGTAAAAAAGCTGTAAAATTACGACGAGAATTATGTTCGTAAACTTTCTTTCTACTAGAATCGTAAATTATAATCGAACCTTCAACATCAAACTCTTGAAAAACATCTTTAAAACTAAGAGTATTTGCTGAAATATGTAAATTTGACTCTTCTAACTCAAAATTCTCTTTAACCTCTTTCTTCACAACTCTGGGATTTATTTTCAATTGAGACCCTTCCGATTCGACCGAAAAAGTAACTACAGAAAAAGAGGTTAATAAAGCAAAACTAATTCCACAAAATCTCTGGGATAATCGAGATAATGAAATCATAAAAGCCAATTCCACAATTATTTACGGATATTTGATAGAATCACAAAATAAAAAAGATTACAAGTTATTTTCAAACAATTCTAAAACATGACTCCAAGCGTCCATAGCAGCTTCTCTATTTATAGCTGGGTTTTGGGCTAAAAATGGATATTTATCAACAAAAAATCCACCAAAAAATCCATGTCCCGCATCATATCTAAACACCTGATGATTAATATTATGCTGATTTAACTCTGCTTCTATTTTCTGATTATCTTCCTGGGAAATCAACGAATCTTGATTACCGAAAAACGTATAAATAGTACCTTGAATTTCAGAAGTACGATTCACAGTTGGAATTTCTTCACCGTAACTAGGCTGAGTGATTCCACCACCATAAAAAGAAGCTGTTGCTTTAATATCTGGTAAAGTTGCAGCCATATAAGCAACATGACCACCAAAACAAAAACCAATACATCCAATAGAATCAGGTTTAATATTAGATAAATTCTTTAAATAAGTAATCGTCGCTTGAATATCGCTAAATATTTCCCGATACTTTACCTGTTGATAATATTGCAAACCACTACGGTAAGCTTCTTGACTAAATCCACAATCTTCTTGACTAAACCCAAATTCAAAACCCGGAGCTAAACGCTGATACAATGCAGGTGCAATTGCAATATATCCTTGTTGGGCTATTAATTCAGTAATATCTCGAATATTGTTATTAACTCCAAAAATTTCTTGAAAAACTATTACAGCACCTTTTCTACCATTACCTTCTGGTTGAGCTAAATAAGCATCGATTAACAAATCATTATTGGGAATTTTAACCCAGCTTGTATTAATTTTCATGATTACAAAATTAGATAAAATATTTAATAAAACTGAACTTATACAACAGCTGTTTAACAATTAATCATGAAGACAATTATAGTAGTTTTCAGTTGGGTGCAATACAGCCTTAACCTCACCCCGTCCTACGGACACCCCTCTCCTTGTTAAGGATACTGCTGGTCATTCAGGGGTGACACCCCTGAATGACCAAAAAACAAGGGTTTCAAGAGTGCGATCGCACTCTTGGTGATAACTCAGAATCCCTATTGATTCGTTGGGATAAGGGGTCAGACCCACTATTCGCCAGCAGTATCCTTGTTAAGGAGAGGGGAAGTATGTACGTAACGATACCGAAATTTGCTATAGACGACCGCAAGATGAAAGAACTGTAAAAATATAATTACTGTAGAGCTTTGGATAAAATACCAGCTATATCTGCTCCACCTTTCTGCTGAACGAAATTAAGCACAATAGGAAAGAACTTAGTTACCATATTTCCATCCATTCCTAACTGTGAGAAACCACCAGCCAAACTCATTAAATTACCTAAAGCAGCACCCTGACCACCACCCATCATACCAGCGGCCATACCACCCAAAGCACCCATCATTCCACCACCAGCATCTTGGGAAGGTGCAGAACCTAACAATACATCAGAACCAGGAATAGCCGATGCAACCTTCGCGAATTCTTCACCACCGAGCTTATCCTGAGCAAGCTTTAGGATTAAGCCAGCACCACCCTTTGCTTGGTCTTCCCCTACACCGAGATTGCTAACAAGTTGTTGAACGAGTTCCATAAATCAAATCCCTTTTCTAATGTTCCGCTTTACACGAGTTCATTTACCCATCGATTGTCTCTGCCGTCAAGATGGGGTAAATAGTTGGAAATCCCGTATTTCATGCTGCGTAACGTAATGATTCGATGTTAAAAAAAGGTTAAATAGAATCAACAATAATAAAGTAGGGTGCAGTTGTCACGGAGTGCAACGCATTATATTAATTATCAAAATGAATTATCAAATTTTATCGCGCACCCCATCAATATCGATAAACCTTTTCCATCTTCAATTTCTCAACCTCTAACCTTAATCTTTCGTTGTCAGTTCTCAACTCAATATTATCTTCCTTAACCACCTCAATTTCACTCCTTTTATTCAAAGCATTATCAATAGCTAACTTCCGCATATCCAAGGAAAACCAACGCTGATAAGTTTGAGTATGCACCTGTACGCTATGACCTAAATTATCAGCAGCAGCTTTAATAGGAATCCCGAGAATATGCGCTCGAATAGCCCAAGCATGACGTAAATCGTAGGGTTTAAAGTCTAATCCGATTTTACGAAACCACCAGCTAACTCTTTGAGTTAATCCGGTTATCTGTGCATAATTCTTTTTGTCTTTTTTATTAACTGCATCTACGAGCATTTGTGAATATTTAGGATTTCTTAAATCAAAATCTGCAATCCACTGTTTATATAAAGGTAATGCTTCTCTTTCCCCGGTTTTACAATCTCTATCTACCTTCCAGGTCATGTTTATATTATCTCGATCCAACCACCAGTCAACGTTAGGATTGATAAATAATTCTCGCGGACGCAAACCGTATACTGCAAGCATCCCATATATCCAGCGCCATAGTTGCCAGGTATCTTTGACATCTTGATTTACTTGTTTCCCTCTGGTATCAAGGTAGTCTGCAAATTTGATAAATCCTGTAGATATTTCTGCATCTGTCGGTATTTTACGAGAATTATGTTCCGGCATTTTGGAATATTTTGATAAATCAATTTTGATATTAAATGTTTGACAAAATGCAGATATGGCTCTGGCTGCGTTATATTTTGCCCATTCTTTATCGATTTTTTCAATTGAATTTATCAGATTTTCAGGGGTTGCTAAATCAAAGTGGTTTGTACATCGCTTGGTTCGAGAAAAATAATAAGAGAAAGTATGCTCGCTTTTAGTTGTACGTTTATGGGTTTTAAAATATTCTGTTTCAAATTTTTTCAGTAATTCACCAATAGTTTGAAAATCTTTTTTAGCTGCTTCATTTCCTAAATATTTATCATTCCATACAAAGCTTTTTCGAGCAATTAGTTTACCTAACTCCTGGGCTTCCTCTTCAGCAGTTTTCAAACCATCTAAATTCGCAGGAATATTTAAACTAAGATTATATTGTTTTCTTCCCGTTCCTCTTGTATCTTTATCTCCTGGTTTAATTGGTAAAGTAGCGCGTAATTGTAAACTACCATTTGATTCTCTAATTGTTACCTTTGTCTTTGCTGCTTTTAATCGCTGGTTTACTTTGTCTAACTGTAATAAAATATTTTCTTTCATAGATTAGTATTCAACTTGAAACCAATATTTATTAAACCTTAATCCTGAACAAGCATCGTTATATTAAAAATAAGCTAAATTCTAAATTAAATATGTCATAAATAAACAATATTTAAGATTAACATTGCTTATTTATGACATTTGATACAAATTTATATCAAAGCATAAAAAGGATTACTCCGGTCCTTATCACGTTCACAATATCTATGTAAAACTATTAATATATAGTCTCTTCAAGCTTTTGCTTTCATGTCTTATCTAACTATTAACTATATTTAAACAATTAAATAATATAAAATTCAGTTAATACTACCAATTTCAAGAGGAAATTAATTAACTACTGTTTTACTAATTAGATGGGTAAAAAATCGATACTTTATACCCGATTTTTACAAAAAATAAAGTATAAAGTATCGGCAGCTAATTATTTGTATTAGATTTAGCTGCTAAAATTAATTGAGTATTTTCAAGCTTTAATTGGGCATTTTCCTGACGTAATTGAATGATTTCATATTTAAGCTTTTCTACTTGATTTGATTCTTGAAATGCTTCAGAGAAAGCTTTAATTCTGTTTTCAAACCCGAACCATTGCTGATAAACCTTTGTATGCATTTCTACAGAATGACCCAAATTATCAGCCGCTGCTTTAATTGGTATTCCTTGTAAATGTGCCCGAATGGCACAAGCATGACGTAAGTCGTAGGGCTTAAAATCAAAAGAATATCGGATAAAGCAATGTCCGATATTACTAACTTTGCTTTCTAAGTTTTTATAATCTGTGATATTTGAGCTATATTTTTTCAACAATTCAATATTTTCAATATTTTTGACATCAAATAATTCTACCCACTCAGGTACGAAGGGAAAAACTTCTCTGTACCCAGTTTTATTTGATTCATGTACTTTAAAAGTACTGTGCTTATTTTCAGATGAGATTAACCAGTCTAAATCTGGTTGATTTATTATTTCTCTAGGACGTAAACCATAAATTACAAGTAATGCGTAAATTAATTTGATTCTTCTACAGCAGTCAAAGGTCATTTTATTAAATGATGCTGAATTCTCAGTGAATTCGCAAAATTTATTAAAAGTATCGATGATTTTTTCATCAGATGGAATATCTCTCTTTTTTTTAATAACTTTTAAAGCTAAATCCTTGAAAGTTATTTCAATCTCTAATATATTACTAATAATTGATGCTAACTTAATAAACTCTTGCCTCATGGCAGGTCTATCAATTTTTATAATAATTTTTCTCAAACTATTTTCACTAATCACCTCATCATTTAAAAAGTACTTTTTAAACTTGGTTTTATACTTATAAAAAGTCCCTTCACTTTTATTTGTTCGTTTCCTGGTTTCAAAATATTTTTTTTCAAAAATATCGTAAAATTCTCTGAAAGTAATTCCTTTATTTTTACTAGCTCTAATACCTAAATATTTATCGTTCCAAGTAAAAGTTTGACGAGCGATTAATTTTCCTAATTCATAAGCTTCTTCTTCACCGGTTTTTAAGCCATCAAAATTAGCAGGAATACCTAGGGATATAAAATATTGCTTTCTATTCCTACCCTGTTTGTGAGTGTCACCCGGCTTTAAAGGTAGTGTAGCTCTAAGCTGGATACCACCTCCAATACAAAATAGTCTGACCTTGGCTTTACTGGATTTTAAACGTTGATTGATTTGCTCTAACTCTTGCTCAAATTTCATTTTGAAATGTTTTTCGGTTTCCTCTGTTACTCTCTGTCGTCCTACATAGGAACCATCAGAAGTGCTAGGGACTTCAAAATCACTAAAAATCTTACCCTGCATCTCTTGCATTTATTTAACTACTTTTTAACTAAAAAACTGTTCTAAATAAACACTTTATCACTACAGAATGTTCTATTTGAAACAGTTTAGGTTAAATAAATGGCTAAATCAATCGGATAATTATCACGGTTATGATGGCTTCGCTATCTTTGCTCGTGACATGGATCTAGCAATTAACAACCCTTCCTGGAAATTGATTGGAACTCCTTGGAAGAAAGAAGAAGCTCCTGCTACTACTCAAGTTGCTAAAGCTAAAGCTGCTGCTTAAAGATTGAGGAAACAGGAAAGGGGGAATATCCCCCTGTTTCCTACTTCCCAACTTCCAGAAACCCACTAATTTTTACTTACTGCTAAGAGCTTGGAGAACACATAATGCCACAGAATCCCGAACAGATTAAAGACCACGTAGAGCTATTCCATAATCCGGAATATCAAGAACTTTTTGAAGGTAAGAAAAAGTTTGAAGGTGGACACGACCCCGAAGAAGTTAAGAAAGTTGCTGAATGGACTAAATCTTGGGAATATCGTGAAAAGAACTTCGCTCGCGAAGCTTTGACCGTTAACCCAGCAAAAGGTTGTCAGCCTTTAGGAGCTATCTACGCTGCTGCTGGTTTTGAAGGTACTTTACCTTTTGTCCAAGGCATTAAATATATAATCCTGAAACACTTATAATCAGAAAGGATTTAATATGAATCGAGATGGCGGTTGCTTTAATCTTGCTTCTTAAATAACGTTTTTTTAACTATCCAATTATGTCAAAATGCTAATTAGTATATATAAAAATTGTTATTTAATTGCTTAATATTTGCTTAATTAAAATTGTAATTTTGACAACTTAATACAATTTATATTTTGTTTATTAAAAACACTTGTAAATATATTCAAAAATATCGAAGCTAAACTTAGGCTAATAATAAAAAGCAGGCTTAACAACCTGTTAATAACTACAAATATTGCTTTCAAATTACTTCATCTGCATACTTAAACGTAGTCTGGTTAATTCTAATTCTAATTCTAGATTGGTTTTACGTAAAGCTGCGATTTCATTTCTTAGTTTATCAATTTCATTAATATCCTCAAAGGTTTGATTAAATGCTGTACGTCTATTTTCTAAGCTAAACCACCGCTGGTAAGTCTTAGTATGTTCTTCAACTGTATGACCTAAATTATCGGCAGCAGCTTTGATAGGAACTCCTTGTAATTGCGCTCTAATAGCACAAGCGTGACGTAAATCGTAAGGAACGAAAGGTATTTTAGTAGATGAAAAATACTTAGAGATAGCGCTAACTTTGTCAGTAAGCTGTCTCTCTGAATTCCACTGAGAAAATGACTTTAGTGCAATATATCCTTCAAAATCGTTTTTTATATCAAAAAGTTCAATCCACTCGGGTACAAACGGAAAAACTTCTCTATATCCAGTTTTGTTAGATTCATGGACTTTAAAAGTATTGTAATTATTTTCAGATGACATTAACCAGTGTAAATCTGGATGATTAATTATTTCTCTAGGACGTAAACCATAAATAGCTAATAGTTTATAGATAAACTTCATCGCTCTATTTTTAGGTACTGTCTTACTACCATATCTAGATATTACTTTTATTCTTTCATCAAACAGCAAGATTGATTTAGCTATCACACTGTCACTAGGTATATCTCTTTGTTTTGGTTTTTGCTTTAATTTTAAATCATTAAAATTAGCTTCAATCTGTAATTCATTGCAAATAAAATCAACAGCCCTAATAGTCTTATTTCGGGTATATGGTTCTTGAGTAGATAATATTCTTTTCTTTAAAGTATCAGCATTTATGATTTCATCACCTATCAAAGCTTTATGAAATGAATATCGTAAGGAATGGAAAGTATGCTCGCTTTTTAAAGTTTTCTTTCTCTTACTAAAGTATCTATCTTCCAACTGACTGTAAAATTCATCATAAGTAATATTTCTGCTTTTTAAAGCTTGTTGTCCTAAATATTTATCAGTCCACTGAAAAATGTGACGAGCCATTAATTTTCCTAACTGATGAGCTTCTTCTTCAGCTGTCTTTAGCCCGTCAAAACTAGCTGATATTCCTAAACTTATCTTGTATTGCTTCTTATCTTTACCTTGCTTGTGAGTATCACCAGGTTTAAGTGGAAGTGTAGCAACTAATTGTATTGCTCCCCCCGTAACACTCAAAGTGACTTTAATCTTACTAGCCTTTAATCTCTGATTGACTTCGAGCAATTCCTCTGCAAATTTCATATCAAAATGTTTCTTTGTCTCGTCTGAGATATTCTTCATACCTCTATAAGTTCCATCAGAAGTGCTAGGAACTTCAAAATCGCTGAAAACTTTATCCTGTATCTCTTTCACTGTTTTGGTTAAATATTGCTTAAAAAATAGAATGTTCTAGTTGAACTAACATTTATTAAAGTATGTTCGTAACAAACATTATAGGCTTTTTTAAGCTCTAAGTAGACCATAGTTCCAAGGCAGCCAAGGATGTGTTGCGTATTTCCGTACTCACCTTACACGTCACTTCAAAGAGCCTTTCTCTGCTGTTTCTTCTTCAATGACTGAAGATGCTGCGGTATTCGGTGGTTTGAAGAATATGATTGATGGCTTGACCAATGCTTATGAGCTTTACAAGCCTAAAATGATTGCCGTTTCCACTACCTGTATGGCTGAGGTAATCGGTGATGACTTGGGTTCATTTATTGGTAATGCTAAAAACGAAGGTGGTATTCCCGAAGATTTACCCGTACCTTTCGCTCACACCCCTAGCTTCGTAGGCTCTCATATTACCGGCTACGATAATATGATGAAGGGTATTCTTCAAAACCTTACTCAAGGTAAGAAGAAAGATAAAACCAATGGCAAAATCAATATCATTCCTGGTTTTGATACCTACGTAGGTAATTTGCGCGAAGTTAAGCGTATTGCGAAGTTAATGGGTATTGACTATACCTTATTAGCTGATAACTCCGATTATGTTGATGCACCTAACGATGGTAAATTCAACATGTACCCCAAAGGTACAAAATTGGAAGATGCTGCTGATTCTTGCAATGCTGAAGCTACAATTTGCTTGCAAGCACATTCTACTCCTAAGACTCGCGAATATATCCAGAAAGAGTGGAAGCAAGCTACATCAGTTGTTCGCCCTTGGGGTATTCGCGGAACTGATGAGTTCTTAATGAAACTCAGCGAATTAACTGGTAAGCCCATTCCTCAAGAGTTAGAAGAAGAGCGCGGTCGTGCTGTTGACGCTATGACTGACTCTCACGCTTGGTTACACGGTAAGCGTTTTGCTATCTACGGCGACCCCGATTTAGTATACGGTATGACCAGTTTCTTGATGGAACTAGGTGCTGAACCCGTTCACGTTTTGGTTCACAACTCTAACAATGAGTTTAAAGCTGAAATCCAAGAGTTATGCTCCAGCAATGATTACGGCAAAGGTGCAACCTTCTGGCCTGGTAAAGACTTGTGGCACATGCGTTCTCTAATGTGTTGGCTATCAAGTCAAAAAAATCGAAAATTGTTGAGGGGTAAGGCTTTATTCAGTTAGAAACCCGATTTTTTCAAACCGGGTTTCTGGATAATCTTAATTTGTTAAGGAATAGGGAATAGTGTTTTAAATTTTTTAGTCAGAATGGTAGCTTACTATATAATGAAGAGCCATTTTTATTTAATTTTTAATAAAATTCAGTACTATGCTATGTCCTTTTTGGATGTAGCTTGATTGGATGTATTAATATCAGAAGATACAATGGTTTTTTCCAAACATTTTTCTTGTGGCAATTGTGACGCTTGCCTTTGTTCAAATTCTAATACAGTACGACAGATTAATTGAGCTAAAGTTTCTGGTGTTGACATGATTATGAAACGATTATCAATAACTATGATAATTAGCTGCAATATAGATTCTGTTAACGGCGAACTTTTAAATATTTAGGCTTTTATACTTATTGTTTATAGTTGTAATTTTATGTCAAAAGTCGGAAATAAAAAACAATAAGTCACAATCAATATTGTCGCTAATAATAATAATGAATACTAAATCAGCTTGATAAACAAAAAAAATATCCCAAAAGTAAAATATACTCCGAGATGATTGGCAAGCTATAGATTAGATTCACAAATTATCTAATAATCTTATAAGTTTATTATGAGATTTAACTATAAAAGGCTAAATTTGGCTAGCTTTTTCTACCGTTAAATACTCATATTGTATAGATTCTTCTATGGGACTCTTATTAGCATTAGCTAAATTTGGCATCAAAAGTAGTATTAGTACACCAGCCATAATTGATAACCTAATTCTCAATTCCTTCATTGTAATATCCTTATTTTATTATTGGTGTTTATAATTTTTTTTAAATTTGATTGCAAAAAGACTATCGTTTATAAATTTTAGCTATCGGTATGATTCTATGGATACATATTACACATGATAATCTGTGATTTATAAAAAACATGGATATTCGCAACTGCAAACAGTAATATCTACAAAATTATATTAATGTTTTAGTCTTATTATCTTTATATCATCATTATGATAAAAAAATCACCTTTAAATGTTTAATTAATCTGAATAATATTTAAACTTTTGTTGAAGATAAAATGAATAAATGACTCTTTATAAGAACGCTAAAAAGAGTAATTCAAACAGCGAATAAATACGTAATATTTTTTATAATCTATGACACTTTTTAGATTTACATCGATTCTTTGAGTAAATTAAAATAGCTTCTATAAGTAATTCAACGGGTATAATATCTTTTTATTATTACTATCTTAATCAAGATATCTTGTTTCCAAAGCCAACAAATAAATCTATTTTCATTTTCTACTCCCTACTGTGATGTTTGATTTATCGTCTTTTATCGACTTGTAGACAAAATTAATATATGCTCGCATTTACGTTAGTTTCGTTAGGGTAATTTTTGTGTTCAGGATTACTCCCTTCCCGGTAGAAGATTTCTTATCAAGTAGGTTGGGTTAAACGGAGTGAAACCCAACCTACAATCTTTCGGTAATCTTAGAGCAGAATGGGAGCATGACTACAAATTATGAATGTCAACTACAAAAGGGCAGATAATATACAGTAGATTTTATCTAAGTGAAGTACACCTAGTGGTCTGTCCCATAAAAATTGATGGGTTAGGTTAGAGAGGGGGTAGAGGGGGGAGAAAAAAATTATTTTTTATTCACCCATCAAAACTTGTGGACAGACCACTAGTGATTTGAGAGAGTAGCGAGTAGCGAGTAGCGAGCAAAAAAAGAAGGATTCAACGACCGTGATATTGCAGATATCCCCGATATTATTTAATTTGAAAACAAATAAATTTAGTCTAACTACCTAAACAAGAAGCATCTGTAGTGGTTTGGATTAAATCTGGATGAACAAAAAGTAATTCGACCTCTATATTTTATCTGTCCCGTAGAAAAATATCTTAAAACTGCATAACCGACTAGTGAAGGTTCCCATAAATATATATAACGCTTAGAATTCAGTACAATTTAGTTCGTGCTTTGTGATGAGCGTACAAAAAGCAACAATAAATAGTTAATTTTTGTGAAATAGAGGAATAATAGTGTTTTTAATTTCAGTAAATATAAATAAAGCAGATATTTAAATGCTCTTATGGTAGAAATTTATGTTTTTAGAAAAACCTATGCTTGTGAAAAAACGTATAAATTTGATTGATAAATTTTCTAGTTTTATCTGTTTTACAGCCAACAATCATCAAATCCAATTTAGTTGGAAAGTTGATGTAAGACTAGAAAATAATATGAAATTAAAATTGGCAGCAGATTCAGAAGCTAAGGAAAGTTTTTGGGCACAGTATTTTCTCAAGGTGCTATTAACTAAAGACCGACCCAATAACTTAGAATGTAATTTTTCTATAGCGAAAAAACATTTCTCTGCATATTTACAAGAAGCCTGTTTTAAAGCAGCAAAGGATATACAATATGAATTTAAATATATCAAGCATAAATACTCCTTGGAAGAATTTTTTCAAATAGCAAACGTTGCCGCAAATTCACCCACAAAATATTTTAAAAACTTCAATTTTGAACGGAACCAAATTAATATAGAAGCCTATGCGATTACGGCTTTTAAGAGATTTATTCGCAATCAAATCTATCGACAAGATTTAGAAGCAAGGAGAACAAGATTTTCCAGTTACGGCTTATTGAAAGATTTGAGTGCTGGGGAATTAAATGATGCTTTATTAGCGCAAAACTTTTACACTCAGCAAATTATTCATCATCGTTTAGCTTGGCAGTGCTTTTGCGAAATGTTTCGGGTATCACCTAATTGCAGTGGCTCGCGAAACATAGGAGAAAATGAATTCAAGGCAATTGCAGATTATTATAATCAACGATGCAGTCAACTTAATCTTGATATTTTACCTGCAACAGATATCGTAATTCAAGAAATGCTTTTAACTTGTATAGATGCGGCTAAAAATTATCGCAACAAGCAATATTTATATTTTGAGGAAGATTATTTTGGTGCATCCGACCCAGCACCTTCTAAATGGGATGTCTTAATACAGCAAGAAGAATCTCAACAGCTAAAAGTTATTCTTGATAGGTTATTCATAAATATGCCAGAACAGTGTCAAATAATGTTCAAATTATGGCAGGGATTAAATTTAACTCAGACAGAAATAGCCCACCTTCTTAAGTATAAATACTCGGGTTTACAAAAACAGTATCAAGTAGCCCGTCAGCTAAAAAAATATAACAGAGATATTTTAAAGAAATTTGCCTCAGAATGGAATCAAAGCAATCCCGAGATACATATTAATAATGAGAAAGATATTGAAAGAATTAAATATGCTTTTCACAAGTACTTTCACATCTATTGTCAACAGTTTATTTTTTCTCTATTGGATAAAGTTTTTGAAGATTTTGAGGATAAAAACAAAGAAAATATCTTAATTATTCAACTAGAAACTGATTATATAAAAGATTCAAATGAATTACCACAAATTCCCATCCGATTCTTAGAAAATTTCAAACACTACATGGAAAGGACTATGCATTTAGAACCAGATTCTCTTTCTATCGCAAACAATAAATTGGCTGATGTTGTGAATCAATGGATACGACGTACCAAACAAGGATAATTGTTATGCTAAATAATAGTAAAATGTTAGACTTTGATGGATTGATAGAAATTAACCCAGAACATTTATGGATGGAGTTTTCTGTTCAAGAACGGGAAGCAGCTTGGAATCAAACGGTAAGTCATAATTATCAAAATGATAGTGCTACTTACAGAGCTTTTGTGAATCGTTTATGTTTAAATACTTTCGTTAAATGGTTAGAGGATGAACCAGAATTACGAGAAAAATTCCAAATACCAATATCATCCGATAATTTAGATAATCAATGGAAATTTGTAAATGGAGTTGACTTTGATTTAAATTTTAATTTAAATCAAAATCACGCTCGATTAGTTTTAATTCCCAGCGAGCAAAGTATTCCAACTGAGTTTCGCATTCCGCAAGAATGGGTTGATATTCCTAATTGGGCTGCTAATTATTATCTAGCAGTACAGTTAAATATTGAAGAAGGTTGGTTAAGGATATGGGGATTTATTAGTCACGAACAAGTTCAGCAGAAAGCACAATATGATTCAATTGATAGAACCTATTGCGTAGAAAATCGGGATTTGATTGCCGATATTGATGTTATGTGGATAGCAGGAGAAATCTGTCCTCTTCATAAACCACAAACAAAATTATTACCAAGTCTATCTGAGGTTGAAGCCAAAGAGATTATCAAAAAATTAGTGGATTCAAATGCTTATTCACCTCGTTTGCATGTTAAATTTTCTGAATGGGGAGCGATATTAGCCTCAGACAAATACCGTTCCATTTTGTACAAGCAGAAAACCAAAGATTGGCAAGTTAATCTCATGGACAATACACAAAAGGTAGTACAAAATTTAAGTTTGTGGTTTGAAAATATTTTTGATGGGGGTTTCCGTCCTGTTGATGATTTATTTAACTTGAGCGATACAGTAGCTCTTAAATTTAGGAGTGATTCTGTTTTAAATGAGGTTTACGTTAAAGGAGCTAAACTGATTGATTTAGGAATGCAGTTAGAAAGTAATTCTGTAGCTTTATTAATTGGTTTGTCACCCCAGGTCGATAATAAGGTTGGTATTCGAGTACAGCTTTATCCAGCTTCTGGAGAGACGTATTTACCAGATAGCATTCAGTTAGCTTTGCTTTCTGAATCTGGAACTACTTTACAATCTGTTGAATCTAGAAGTTACGATAACTATATTCAATTGAAACGATTCAAGCTACCATTGGGGAAAAATTTTAGCATTCAAGTAGCTCTTAAGGAAATCAAGATAAAAGAGGACTTTGTACTTGAAGGGCTTGTATATTAGATATGAATGAGTTAGTTGTATTCAATCTATGTTCATGGGTTTACAGTTTCAATATTATTTACGAACTCAAACAACATCTGATTTGTAATGACATTAAAATAAGTTGAGGTTTCAATGCAATAAAATACTTTCTTAGATAGATGATATGAAGCAATTCAAAGTCACATTTATAAGAGCAATTGCTTGAATAGCACATTAAAAGTCAATAGTTAAGCTAGTATTTGGGTATTATTTATTAGTGCTATAAAGTTTTTCCGTCAGTTTCATAATAGAAATAAGCTGTTTATTGAATAATTATCTAATAGTATTAGAAAATAAGTTGAAAGCAAATAATTAACAAATTCAAAGCAATATTAATCAAATAAAAAAGTAAAAAAATCAAAATTAATTATGAATAACAAATATTTTTATTTTCTTCAGGGGTTAAATACTTATATTCTAGAAAGTGTAATTAAAGTTTCTGCTGATTTAACCTTGCAAAATTAACTAGTAGTCTTTTTCATAAATTCCGACGGGTTGTAGAGACGTAGCAGTGCTACGTCTCCCTACGGTTGCAGGAAAAACAAACCCTTCAGAATTTATGCAATCAACTACTAGTAGTTCATTTCATTAATTTTGACAGTTTTGTTTTCTACGGACGTAATGTAGAGACGTTATAAATAACGTCTCCCGACATTTCCAAAGAAAACGCGACCAGAGCGGAATTAATGAAAAGGACTACTAGTGGTCTGTCCCATTAGTTGTAAGGGTAAATCATTGTTTATACATAAAGGCTGAAACCCTAATTATTTGGCGCTTAAGCGCAACTACGAACAAAGATAGAAACCCATCATTTTTTATGGGACAGACTATTAGTAATAATCCATTATATTGATTTTGATATAAAAATTTTTCTCTACTCCTTAATCTGCAATTCTGTACCTTCTGTTAATTATCTTCCCCTCTCGTCTATTCCCTTTTTTGACCATCAACGCTAACATAGGTACAGAAATTCATAAATTATTTAATATCCAAATAGCCGGGGAAGATGTAAAAATAAGAATAACTTTGTACTCGAAGATTTTTCCTGTTATGGATTATGAGTAAGTTAGTGGTAGTAAATCTGGGTCAAGGTAGCTTACAAGAGGGATTTAATGGTGTAATCGCTCAAGTTTTTGATAGCCTTCAGCAAGAGAATTCTTTCCCAATTCAATTCACCGGAAGTTTACCTCCTGCACCAGAACTGACTGAACTTTACAGACGTTGGCGAATTATCTACAATTTACTTTATGATTCTTTGATTCCGGATTTGAATTGGCGACAGCAATTTGAATTAGATGATGAGATTGAAATTGACTCGGAAGATGTAACTAATATTTCATCGGTTGAATTTCATAATCTATGTCAAGATTTAAAAGATAAGATTAATCATTGGCTTAATTCTTTAACTTTTGTTGATTTAGAACAAAAATTACGTACAAAGTTACATTCTGCGGAAGAAATACAGGTAATTATTCAAACTGATTTAGATGAGGTGCGGCGATTACCTTGGAACTTATGGGACTTTTTTGATGATTATCCAAATGCAGTTTTATGTTTGAGTAAACCGGATTTTGAACGGTTACAAAATAACTATAGACCTCGTAAGGGCAAAATCAGAATTTTAGCAATATTGGGTAATAGTGAAAATATTGATATTCAAGAAGATAGACTAATCTTAGAAAATTTACCCGGTGTAGAAACAACTTTTTTGGTGGAAGCTCAGCGTCAAGAATTAGATTTGATGCTTTGGGATGAGAGAGGATGGGATATATTATTTTTTGCAGGACATAGTTCTAGTCAAGAAAATGGGGAAACTGGAAAAATTTATATCAATAGAGATGATAGTTTAACAATAGACCAATTAAAAAACGGTTTGAGAGCTGCTATAGCTCGGGGGTTACGGTTAGCTATTTTTAATTCTTGCGACGGTTTGGGATTAGCTACCCAATTAACTTCATTGCACATACCCCAAATGATTGTAATGCGAGAACCCGTACCAGATTTAGTCGCGCAAAGATTTTTACAGTTTTTCCTATCAGCTTTTTCTGAATCTAAATCATTTTATCGTGCGGTACGTGAAGCTGGTGAGAAATTACAGGGCTTAGAAGCACAATTCCCCTGTGCTAGTTGGTTACCAGTTATTTGTCAAAATCCCACTGAAGCACCTTTGGTTTGGTCGAATCCCGTTAAAAACTCAGAATCACTGAATTATTTCCCATTATCTCTGCGACAGATTATACCTGCTATTTTAAGTACTAGCTTGGCTATTGCAACAGTAATTATGGGATTAAGAAGTCTGGGAGTCTTGGAGAATTGGGAATTGGCAGCTTTTGACAGTATGATGCGATCGCGTCCTGATGAGGGAAAAGACAGTCGGATTTTAATAGTTGAAATTACGGAATTAGATGTACAACGACAGAATGCAGAAGAAAGAGGTGCAGCTTCAATTTCCGATAGTGCTTTAGCCGATTTGGTGAATAAGTTAGAAAAACACGACCCACGAGTTATTGGCTTAAGTATTTACAGAGATAGTCCGATAAAATCCAAATACGCACAACTAAAAGAATGGATGAAAGCAAGTTCCAAATTTATTGGAGTTTGTCAGGTCAGCGAAGGAGAAGAAAATCCCGGTGTACCACCACCAAATCAAGTCTCCTCACAAAGTTTGGGATTTACCGACGTTGTAGAGGATTCCGATGGAGTTTTACGTCGTCACTTATTAGCGATGACACCCGCAGAACCTTGCGATACCGATAAATCATTTAGCTTCCAACTAGCAGAGCGTTATTTAGCTCAAGAGAATAGCAGAATTAAACTTAATCCTCCAGAAAATTCCGAATCGGGTCATAAATTTGTAGTTCCCTATTTAGAGAGTAACAGCGGTAGCTACAGCAATATTGATAGTCTTGGTTATCAAGTCATGTTAAATTGGCGTTCGACACCTGAAATTGCTAACCGAGTAAGTTTATTTGAAGTACTTAATAATGAAGTAGAACCCGATTTAGTTAAAGATAAAATAGTTATCATCGGTACAACAGCAGAAAGTTTTAATAATTATTGGTCAACACCCTATAGCAATGTCAAATCAGCAAAAAATAAAACTCCAGGGGTAATTATACACGCTCACATGACCAGCCAGATTATTAGTGCAGCCCTTGATAATAGACCGTTGTTGTGGGTATGGTCAAAATGGACTGAAGCGCTTTGGATTTACTGCTGGTCAATAGTTGGGGGAATACTAGCTTATCCAAGTAAATCATCATTACAATTAGCATTAAATCTAGGGTTAGCCCAGGTTATATTATATTTTATTTGCTATAACTTATTAATTCAAGGTGCTTGGGTACCCTTCATTCCATCGGTCTTTGGGTTATTAGCAGGTAGTGGAACTGTTGCGACCTATAGAGTAAAAAAAGACCGATTAATTAAGAGTCAACAATTTTATGATTCTCGCGTATTTTCTTAGCGATTGACGACTAAAAATTATTAAAACATTAAATTACGAACAACTAGATTGATTAAATTTTTTACCAGTGAAATTATCTTTCCCAGCCACAAAAAAGATATCACCAGTTTTATTTTTAATCCATCCAGTAGCTTCAACAATTCGATTTTGCATCTGATATTTCCCCCTATCTCCTTGTCCCCCTGTCCCCCTGTCACCTCGTTCCCTTGTCTCCCCATCTCCCCTTCTCCCCATCTCCCCCTCTCCCCCTCTCTCCCTCCCTCCATCAACCCAACCAACATCCAAACCAGAGTCACCGCTCAAAGCTTCACCAGGTAAACTGGGTAAACCACCACGTCTGATATAAACAAATTCGCTTTGATTTCCCCTAGTAAATCGACAAACCTGAGAAACTTTTGTATCGATTGGTATCTCTGGTAATTCCACTAATTCCCTCGTGGGTTCAACATCTTGAGCAACAATATTTAATTCCCCGTTTAAATTCGGGTTTTGTTGAGAAATTGCGGTGATATCGCTGGTTATAAGCTCTTGAGGATTTAATTCGTTAGGATTCTGAGGAGATAAAAGTTCTGTTAATTCATCTCGACTGCGGGGTTGAATCCCAAAAATACCATTAGCATTAATATCAACTCTACCACCATTACCAGTAAAAGCGTTCGCGGTAATATCGCTGTTTTCTTGGGGAACGGCAACTATAAAACCGTTGGGAATATTAATATTGATACTACCACCATTACCATCAGATCCAGCTTTTCCAGCATTAGTTGAAATTTGACTATTACGACGCAGTAATAGTAAATCTTTTAACTGGAGATTGATATTACCTCCGTTTGCTGATTCGGTTTCAGAAATTAGTTTACCTTGGTTATTTAAAAGTATAGAATCGGCAGTAACTTTGAGTTCTCCTGCATTTCCTAGTTTAGTTGTATCGCCGACAACTGTAAAATTTGGTGGAAGTTTTAGGGATTCGTTACCCACGCTAATTTCACCCCCATGCTTGACAATCAATTGTTTTGTAGAAAGCCTTATGTTTCCTGCATCCGCTGAATTGAATGTTTTAGATGCAAGCGAACTCCCAAAACCTGCTGCTGATGTACCAACTATCTCTATAAGCTCAGAAGCATTTACGGTTAAATTTCCTCCTTTTCCAGTAGCTAGAATAAATTGTGAATTATCCCCCATACCACTAGTTACTACTGATACCAAAGCTCCATCATAAATCAGTAATTTGGTTGTATTAATAGTAATGTTTCCTCCATTACCATCACCAAAACTATCACTAGACAATAGAGTAAGATCAAAATTATCGCCAATAAGCTCTACAGAGTCTGAAGCATTTACAGTTATATTACCTGCTGCACCTTTACCTAAAGTAGCAGTTATTATAAGTGCGCCATCCCGAGCAACTAACTTTCTTGCATTAATTGTTAAGTCTCCAGCATCTGTGACACCTCTTGTTCCGGTATTTAAATAACTACCAACTAACTCAACATTATTACCTTGCAATCTAATACTACCACCGCCATCTTCACCACTCACGTCCACTATCGATCCAACGGTCGAATCATTAATATTTTGTTGAATTAATCTAATATTGCGAAAATTTTCCGCACCTTCATATCCCAAAATCCAACCTTTATCTGTTGAGTTGAGATTAACGAAACTATTAGTTGCAAAACTCCCTAATTCAATTCGTCCTGAATCTACGGTTAAATTACCACCCTCTAAGATTATATCGCCGCCAACAAGAGCTAAGGTTTTACCAGTAGGTACTTGTAAACCAACAGGTTGACCAAAAAAATTAGTTACACCATTTACAGATGCTTGGGATTGATTGCGAATTGCTGCAACTGCTGAGCCAAATTGTAATCCCACGGGAACGTTTATCGTTAATAGAGGTGCTGTTTCCGGTTGAGTAGCGCTAAATTTTGTCCCATCTGCAAAATTAATACTACTTGCAGTAGTTGCTAAAAAAGAACCACCAATATCTAAAGCAGCACTCTTCCCAAAAATAATTCCATTGGGATTAATTAAAAATAAATTTGCCGTACCATTAGTGCGAAGTATACCGTTAATATTAGAAATAGACTTGCCTGTAATTCGGGTAATAATATTTTGAATATTTGTAGAATTGTTGAAATATCCTATTTGATTGACTGGTATGGAAAACTGTTCAAAACTATGAAATAAATTGCTTCCTACTTGACTTCCATCTTCAATAGTTCTGATATTACCCTGGGTTTTTACAGTTGAATTATTAAGTAAAGTTGCATCTGGAATTATTTGAGCATTCAGGTTGTTAGCATCAACTGCTATTATCGTAAATATCGCAAATCCTAGCTTCTGAAAATGACGTTTCGCAATCATAATTCATTTCCGTATTGCACTTTAAACAAAATACCACAATAGTAGCCATGGCAAAATAATATCCTCGACTTCTATTCTAAAGTCGAGGATTTAAGTGTTTATAAAATGCTTCAGTTACATCTAATTAGATGGTGGGCATATAAAGGGATTACAGCGAACAGGTTTGTTTAATGTTGTACACCAACACGAACTGAATAGTGCAAATGAATTCACGGGAATTGATAGTAACGATTCTCTTACTTCTTGTAATTCTTGTTTTTGAATCACACCTTCTTTGACTTCTTCCTCTACTTGCTCTCGTAATTTAGTTAAGTCAATAGAAACATCAAGCACTAAGGCTTCCTCTAGACCTTTTTTAGTTAGCAAGTCAATAAACTTTGGGTTATCGATTGATTCTAGAAATGTATCGATAATTTCTTCTTTTAGCTGGTTTATTTTTTCCATCTTTACAATTGTTCCCTCTTGTTGATTTTCTTGTAGTTTCACGATTGTTTCATCATTTAAAGTTTGTGCATTTTCAGCCTTCATAATTATTTCTCCTGATTTATTAATTGTTCGATGATAGGACGAATGACTCTAGCAAAAGTATGATTTTAATCTGAATACTTTTGCTTGCGAAAAGCTGTTATATGCTGCCTCTTCAACCAACTAGTTAGAAGGTCAAGAAACGCGATTAAACGGTTAAGTCAATTTGTAGAAGGTGAAGAAGTTGTCTTTCCCCCTCATATTCTTAAATAGAACTCATTGCAATGAACCTATCCACTTTTGAACGTAATATAAACAACAAATATTTTTTCTATTTTCCAGATACCACTTGAAAATCAAATTCACGCAGTTCTGACTAGTGTTGTAATTGAAGCAGAAGTCAAGGACAATATCAGTTGCAGCAGATTTCATCTGAGTGAGGTACAGCTTGAGGATGCAGGGGAAGGGGAAACAGGAAGTATGAAAAATCTACCTCATCAATTATTTATTATTATTCTATTAGATAATTTGATAAGCTATCTGCAATGATTCAATTCAAAAATTATTGATATAATCTTGAATTAAAAATAAATGTAAATATAAATTGTTAGGGAAAGAGAATTATTTTGATGAAAACAAAAATATTCAACCAATTTAAATATAGTCTTATTTTCTTATTAATGCTTACCAGTTTAAATTGTTATAAACCAGTAGCAGCACAACCAAAAAACCAAATTAGTAGAAATGCTTCTAAGAAGAAAAAACCAATACGGTTAAAAAAAAAGCAGCAGACCGGGGATAGAAGAGGAAGACCAACTAGAAGAAGAGGAATGGGTAATCGTAATGATTGTCCCACTACAGATATTCCATTGACTGCTTTGATTCCAGAAAAACAAGTTGGTAAAGTAGTCGAAGCAAATCCAACATTTTGGTTATTTATTCCTTACGAATCGAGCAAGATACCCAAAGGGGAATTTGTCTTACAGGATGAAAATCATAATGATTTATATCGAAGGGATTTCCCGATAAATAAAGGTGAAGGTATAGTTGGTGTTAGTCTTGCTTCCGAGACATCTTTGGAGACTAATAAAATCTATCAGTGGTATTTTAAACTGTATTGCGAAGATTCCGAATCAACTACTCCCATTTACGTGCGAGGATGGGTGCAAAGGGTAGCGCTACAACCACAGCAGAAACAGCAATTAAGTGAATTGACCTCACCCGGTCAGCGAGTTGCTTTTTACGCTAATAATGGTATTTGGTATTCAGCTTTTACAGAAATCGCGAAAATTTGTTTATCTAATCCTCAAAACAAGAGTATCGCTAAAGATTTTTCGCAATTATTAAGTAACGTAGGATTGCAAGATTTATCAAATAAACCTATTGTCGGGGAAATCAGCGAATAGCGGTTAGAAATTAAAAGTTATAAATTATCTCTTTCCCCTCTTATATCTTCCCCCCATCCAAAGCATACACTTTTGTGTATGTATTATTGACAATGTTCTAGTAAAAGATATTGCTTCTATGTTGTGGTCTCGATGCATTCGACGCAACTGTTAACGAGAGCGGAACCGTTTAAGTGAATAAGTTGAATTTCAAGAATCCTATAAATAAATAGGAATAATTAAATTCGGGATAAAAAACTACTGTATCCATAGTAAATTGATGCATCAATTCTGGATAGGTATCCCCTATAGATTATTACAACCATACAGCTAAAAATAATTTCTAAATAAACTGTTTATTCTCACTGCATACAAGTAGAGAAATAGATTCACGTGTCTGCGTTAATTTGAAAAGCATTTACTTGGAAGAAAACGCTATGGGTATTTTCCTCACAAATTCCTAATTATTAAAGTACGAAAAATCATGAGTGACAATATTATGAATAAGAAGAATTTTAATCAAATCAAATTAAGCATTCTTATCGCAATCACATCTATCAGTATTATTAGTATTCATAAACCAGCAGTGGCAGAATCAATACAAATTTATGATAGCAATTTCCTTCAAATACAAACACAATGCCGAAAAAAAGATAATGATGGCTCTAAACGAGGAAGACCGAAAAGAAGAAAGCCAATGGGAACCCGTCTTTATTCAGATAACTATTAACTACTCATTGTTATAGCCAATTTCCAACTAATACATAAGGTGCCCAAACTAAAGGTGTTTTGCTATTATTCAAAAGTTTTATTTGAGCTTGCTGCAAAGCTTTGGCTTTATTCAATTGATTATTTTGTAATTCTTGGTAAAATTGACTAGCTAATTCAGCAGTAGATTCATCTTCAACAGCCCATAAACTAGCTAATGTACTTCTTGCACCAGCACGAATTGCTATTCCTGAAAGCCCTAAAGTTGCTCTTCTGTCTCCATTTGCAGTTTCACAAGCACTAAGGACTAATAATTCAATTGCTTGAGAATCTAGATTTGTATTAATCTGAAATAATTTATCAAAATCTTCTATTTTAAGCAATTTATTCCAGGTCAGTATATAAGCTTCTTCTAAATTTGAACTAAAATTACCGTGGGTAGCAATATGAACTATGTTGTATTTAGCGGAATCAACTTGCTTTTCTAAATTGGTATCGGTGAAGGATTGATTTAATAATTTTTTGCTATTAGGTATTTGTGATTTTATTGCATCCAACTCAATTTCCACATTATTCAGAGGACTAAACTGTTGATTATTAATTAACCGCTTTTCGCTAACTCCAGCCATGAGAATATTTAATTTTGCTGCTTGTAAGGATTTTGGTTTTAACATTTGTAAACCTGGAGTTAAAGCAATAGCGTATTTTTCGATTAAATATTTTTGCTGTTCTTGCGCTTTGCTATCGTATAGTACAGCCATTGGAATATTTCTCAAATTCCCATCCAAGACAAATACTAGTGTTTCTATTTTATTCTTTTGTAAATCAGCTTCCAATGGTTGAATTAACCAATTATATATCTTCTCAGAAATATTTTTAACCTGATTAACTTGTTCTGGTTGTCTGAGACTATATTGTAATTTTTCTATAGTCTTTTCAAGTTCCACAGCTTTAATATAAGTTGTGTAATGATTAAATTTATTTTGCTTGGGAAGTTTGAGAATTATTTCCAGACGGTCTTCTAAAATAATTGGATAAATAACTGCTGCTGTAGTATCGGTTTTATCAACTACCGTATCAACAATTTCAGGTTTAGCCTGGAAACAAATTTCTTGAAAGTAATTTTCTATTTCTCTTAATTGTAGAGCTTCAATGACATCGCGAGCTTTTTTTAAGTTTGTGTTGTTTAAATTTTTGTTCTTTAAGCTTGTTCGATTTAGTTCTTTATTACTGATATTCTGAGAACTAGATGATTGCAAAAGTAAATCAACCAATTGTCTGTATACTGGTTCGACATTATCGCGAAATGAAAATTGTATATCTGAATTTAGAGCTAATAAATCACCCCGTAAATCATTCAAATTATTCACAGCTTGAGAATAATAATCTATTGCTTGACTAATATTATCTTCAGTTTTAAATATATATCCTAATTGCCATTGCCATAAATAAGCAATTTCTTTCGCGTCTATCAATACAGCTAAGTCAACAGCTTTTTTAGTTATTTTACGAGCATCGGTGAAATTCTCAGTTTGTAAATAGACGCTACCAAGAGTACCCATTCCATAAGCTTGTAATCTTGAATTTGACAAAATCGACCCTTGTTTAATTGAGTCAGCCAAAATTTTGGCTATATCTTCCCACTTCGATGCATTTTCAGGACTGACTTGCTTTAAGAATAATAGGTTTTGCGCTAAATTAATTCTAGCTTCTATTGATGTTTTAGATATTGGTAATTGATTTATACCTAATTGCAATTCAGAGGATAATTTAGCAGCTTTTGAAAATTCTTTCAGTTCTATTAATACACCCAGTTTATTTAATTCTGCTTTAATTTTAATTTCAGGTGATGTCGATAGGGCTAAAGCCTGTTCGTAAGTTTCTACCGCTCGCTGATATAATTTTTCTATCTCTACCGATATTGGTTTAGTAATATAAACTAGGGGAGTTGTTTTTTCTCCTATTCTTGCGCTTTGTAAAGGTAAACGTAATCTATTTGCTTTTGCACGTTGAACGTTAGCTAAACTCAATAATGTTTGAGCTATTTGAGGAGTAGAATTAATTTCTTGAGCAATTTCATAACTTTTCTGTAAAGTTTTTAAGGAAGCATCTATTTCACCTGTATATAATTGAAGGTCACCAAAATTACGTAATGCTGAGACCTTCAGAAGCGAGGCTGGTTGTTTGTTTAATTCACTAAGTACTGGTTCTATAATTTTCAAAGCTTTTTGATAACGTCCTAAAGCTTGTAATGCTATATTTTGATTGATTAAACTACGAATTTTTGCGCTGTTTAAATTTTCTTTTTTGTAAATAGCGGTAGCTTTTTGCCAGTTTTCTAAAGCTAATAAGGGTTTTCCTAAAGTTAACTGTAAGTTAGCTTGAATATCTAAAACTTGAGCAAAGGCTTTTTCTTTTGAATCAATACTACTCGACTGATTTTCCAATAGTTTGCGGCTTCTAGTAATATACTTCAAAGCTTCTGGATAATCTCCAATTTGCTTGTAAGAGTTAGAAATATTGCTGAATGCGATAGATTGCTTAACTAAATTATTTTGACTTTGAAAAATTCGTGCTGCTTGCTCTAGGATAGTTATGGCTTCAGTAAACTTGCCTTTATCATAAAGAATTTTAGCTTCTTGCAATAAAACTTGTGGATTGAGATTATTTTGACTAATTTTAAAAGCGTAAGCTGTAGAAAACGAAATGGGATTTGACATGAATCCCCAAATCAAACTTAATGTTACTGCTAGAATAAATAAAAATATTTTTGAGAACCATCTTTTATATTGCATATTCTAAGATTATTTCAATTACAACTCAGCGAAAATAACTATTTCTGATTGTTATCCTACTACCTCTTACCTATTCCTTCTTTGGGGCAAGAGAAAACCCATCGAAATTAATAAAAAAGACTACTAGTACTCCACCACATAAGTTATGAGGGGTTAAGAAGTAACTCCGTAGGTTGGGTTGCGCTTCGCTTAACCCAACTCGGGTGTTGGGTTTCATGACTTCAACCCAACCTACGATAAAAGCTTACTTACCCATCAAAATTAATGTGGTGAAGTACTAGGTCAAATAACTAAAATCACTGCATAAATTGGTTATTCCAAGGGTGGGATACTACTTCGATTACAAATCTTAGTTAACAAATGTAAAAAAAATAGATGACTTGGATATTAATTGCATAAACGAGCAATGGCTTCCCCCATAGATTAAATAGAATCAACTTGTTGTTTAATTTTTTAATCAGAGGTTTATCTAGTATGGGAAATAGCAACAATCAAAAATCCAACTGGAAAGAAGTAAGCAGTATTTTACATGAAAGTCAGCAGGGATACTTTTATCATCTATCAAAATATGATAGTGGAATCTTGAATTCTGAGAATAAAAAAGGTCAAGTAAGGTATCAACATCAACCAAAATATTTTGGTAACGAAATATTCGCATGTTGTTTGGTAGCAGCTATCTTCATTATTAACATAGGAGGTAGTGGCTTAATTAGAAATAGAACTAAACAGCAATTGATTTATAGTACAACTCTTCAAACATCTCATATTATCCGCCAATGATAGCTATATAAATCAATCAATCAACAAATCAAAATCTATCTGATGAGATACTCTAAAAATAACGTTTATCCGCTGAAACCGGAATTTAGACAATATACCAACAAAAATATTGCTAAAGATAAACCTGAATCTACAGCAATATCGGCTTTAATCTCTGTAGTTGTAATCTGTTTTTGGTGTTTGGCAATGGTATTATTAGCCAAAGCTAGCTACCAGTTTTTACAAGAAATTGGTTTAAAATCGGTTCATAAAATTGAATTAAATCAGAAATAATTTTCCCCTGAAAAACAAACTCATCATCAGAAAAGGGAACGGTTACTAGAAATATGACTCGGATTATTCCACTGGTTTAATGATATCGCTAGATTCTTAAAAAACTTTATATGATTAAACAGTAGAGATGTAATTTAATTAGATGTCTACTTATTTTTTATTCTCTAATCTATTATACGAAAAGCATGACATCTCTTCCTCATCAAACAGATGCTTTAGTAAAATTCTCATTTATAAACATTATCTTTTATAGTTCAAAGCTTTCTTTAACAACCATATCTCCCAAACTAATCTGAATGCTGAACTTTTTCCCAGTTTTACCCTTAAAAGGTTTCAATTGGGTATAGTTATCTTGTGTTCTAGAAGTAACTTCTTGGAGAATTTTACCAGCTTTAGAAACCAAAAATAATTTGATGTTCTGCGGTAAAAACTTTTCTCCACCCATTGGATATAGCTGGGCTAAAACATTGATTTTTTCTTCACTGCTTCCATTTTTACTATCAATTGTTTTCTCTGGGGATATATTAACTAAAAGCACAACTTTTCGATTCCCCAAATCTATACCTAAATCAATAATTTTGGCTTTTTTGGTCGCTGTATCAACATTTCTGGTACTAAAAGCTAAATTTAATTTTGGATTAGAAATCGCATCTATTGTTAACCAAGCTTCATCGATTGTTCCTTGCAACCAGTTACTTAATTTCGTAGTAGTTGTGCTTGCTTGATTAACTTTATTCTCAACAGCGGGTAAAGCAAATTCCGATGCCTGCACGTAACGCTGATAAACTAATAAATGGCTTGGTTCCATATCAAATGCAGACAGTGGTAGTTGATAACAACCTTCATCCACAGATAGTTTAAAATTACTTTTCATCTCTATCAATTGCTTGTAAGATAAAAAGCCTTTAACTATAACTTCCTCTTGTTCTTCTAATACCTCTAACACCACATAAAAATGGGCTGTTAACTCCGGTTTCTGCACTACCGCTTGTGGTATGCTCACAAATTCATCCAGCAAATGCTCGATTGCGATCGCACAAAATTTGAAGCTATCAATTGTGAGATTACCAGCAGCTTGAATAGAACTAGTGTCTCTAGAAATGACTTTGTTGGGTAAGCGTTCTTTCAACCATTCCTCAAAAGCAAGTAGTGCTAATGTATTAAGAAAAGTTTGCCAAGAATCACCAAATTTAGCGGTATCAGAGGAACAGATTTTTCGGGCTAATGAGAAGTGTTCGGGTTCTAACCAGATAGTTTCTGGTAGCAAAAGTCTTAAATCTTGGGAATAAGTTGAATTTCGCATAATCTTACCTCATGTACAAAGGTAAATAGATGTGAATTAGAAAATCTTATGCAGTTTATCAAAGAATATCAAAAAGCATGTCAAGATGTAACTAAAATGATGAATGTGATTTTCACATATTTGCCTGATTTCACTAAGCTAAAAGAATCAGTTTCATCACATCGGGAGACGTAACACTCTCACGTCTCTACACAGGTTTTATTTTTCTATAAAATGTATATAAATATAAGTATCATATAAACATCAGGTTACGTTCCGCTAACGTGGTCTAATTGAGAAATAACCTACTCCCTATTCCCTTGTTGATTATTTTCTCAGATAATTATGCTTCTCCTCCTTCTAAACATTCTTGAATATAAGAACGAATTTCCTTAGCGTAAACGCTACTCATCGTCCGATATCTACCCGCTCTAATTTCTTCAGCAGCTTGTTGAAATATTTCTCCATCAACATAAGATTCAATTTGTTCGGTTACAGTCAACAGATAATTTGCTGACGGTGGAATTTTTGTTAAACCTTTTTCTGCGGCTTTTTTCAAAATACTTTCCAACATTTGCTCAACTGTTTTTGCACGTACTTTTGATAAAAGTTCTCCGGGATTCAAAATTCGTCTAGCTTGGTCCCAACTAGTCATTTCCAATTGAGGAGCAATGTCTTTTAAAGACATCGCTGATTCGTAATATAAATGCAATCCCTGAATATATTTTGTAGCGAAAGGTCTATATTTTTTACTTTTTTGTAATTTCTGAATATTAGCTTCTACTTGCTGCTTAATTGTTTGTGATAAAGTCATATAAAGAAGTTGATGAAAAAGTTTAAAAAAATCTTGCTGTTCAACGTCTGTTTCATCGAGAGAGGAGTTAGGTAAATCCCTTCTAGTTACATATGTACTGCTTTCATCATCGTATATATCTAAAGATTCTCTAGAATTCCAAATATCATATTTTCTAAGCTGTTGAGCAATTTGTTTGAGTTCTTTAATCAACTGCACCGGAGTATTAATCCAGATTTGCTGCTGTAAATAAGCCAACATTTCCTCTAATTGAGCAGTTGTTGGGTCGGGACATTTCTGACTAACTCTATTTTTCTGCTGTTCTCTGTCACGACGGTAAACAGCATGAAAAGCTTGAATAACGTAGCGTTCTTGCTCTAATAAACGTTCAAGCTGTTTTTTTCTAACTCTATTTAATAAAGCCCAGTCACTCAAATGCTTAAAACCAAACTCTGATAAAAACTTTTTTAATTCCGGATTTTGTTTTGTTTGTAGGTAAGCCCAATTATCCAAACTCATCCGAGATTGTAATTCGAGATTAAATGTTTGTAAAACTTTAACAGAAAATAAATTATATTTTGAAGCGCGAGTTTTAGAACTATCATCTACTATAAGTTGGGTTTTACCATCTTGGTCTAAAACAATTAGTTTTTCTCCATCATCATCGAGAACAAACGGTAATAAGTCCCGATAACTAAATTGCTTCTCACCACTAAATAAAGAATCAAGTTTTTTGCATTCCTTTAGAATTGGCTCGGATACATAGCATCTGAGACAAAGACCAGCCCGAGCGCGATTAATAGTATCTTCTCCATCATTTTCACTTTTAAAATACGATAACAAAGTATTTTGTCCGTCACTATCTTCTGTATTAAAAATTTGATTATTAACAAACTCTTGAGCAGTGCTGACCCGAAATTGTTTATATCCTAATTTCTCCCGAGCAGGATTAATTCGCCAAATTTTCCAATATCTTGAAGAAGTGTTCATAGTCGCTATATCACCCGTCAAACAAGTACTTTTTAGAGTCTTACTATATAAGTGGAAGCTGACACCAAGGAATTATGCAGAATGAAATATAAAAATTTGCAACAATTTACTCCGGTTAGATTAAAATTCGGTCTTGCTGTTAGCAAAGCGTGGGGTTAGCCATATAAAAATTCTGTTTAGCCCCCCAACTCCCAATTATGGGGGAGAAATGCATTTTAAAGGGAGCCATAATTGGTGGATTCAGGGGGCTGCTATTATGTACCTTTAGAAATTCATAGACCTATTGAACAACACCTAAAATTGACCTAAATTAGTTTTGCTTGTGAATAATAGGCTCAAATTTTATTCTTAACTGTAGTTAGCTATCATAAGTGATTTACTCCCTTCCCAGTAGAAGATTTCCTATGAATTAGGTTGGTTTAAACGGAGTGAAACCAACCTACAATTTTTCGGTAATATTAGAGCGGAATGGGAGTATCGAGCATGATATCAAACTACGACGAAAGATGAATTAACTCAATTTTCACAACCCGATTCTCGTCCACTACGATTTTCTGAATACACCCTTGTAATAAAGCTTTTTTATCTTCAATCCGCAATCCTTTCCAAAATTCTGGATTGGAAAAAGCTCGAATAATTCGCTCTTTCGCAATCAGATACTGTACGGAATCATTACTTTGTGTAGCTAAAGCATCAGCTACCTGCATCCTCATATCTTCCTTCGCTTTTTCAATTGCTGGATTAGAAGGTAATGCTTCAAGAGTATTCAAAGATGCTCTAAGTGTTTTGACCTGTGCTGGTTCTTCTATTATCTTTGTTTCTGCTTCTACTAATCCCGCTAACCGTTCCGCTTCTTTTACTAAATATTCAATAACTTGTTTTTCTAAACTATCGGAAGAAATCATTTTTTTGTTATCACAAGCACCCGTCCGATAAAAGCTACATTGATAATGATGTCTAATAAAATTCTTTTTCTTAACAAATTTCTTACACTGACGACTATAAGCTGCACCACAACGCTGACATTTAACTAAATTTGCAAAAGGATTAATATACTTTTGTTCGCTACTCCATCTATTATTCCGATTCGAGCGAATCATAGTTTTAATCCGTTCGTGTTCCTCATGGGTAATAATTGCTTCATCCTCATGGGTTCCCCATGCAACTTCCCATTCATCGAAGGGTTTACGATGTCCTTTGGAACGGACAACAGTATTATACAGAGTTCCTCCTGCATATATAGGATTAACCAAAATTGAACGCAACCCAGAAACCGACCATTTCAAACCAGTGTGAGGATAACGCAAATTTAGCCCAGTTCCACGAGATTTATTGATATTTGTTAAAACGATTTCGTCTTCTTCCCTTAAAATATTAACTTTATCGTTACGAGATTTAGTCACAACATTTGCTTGAATCCCCAAAATATCATGCAGTTTTTTCACAGTTTGAGACACTGTACCCACCGCAAAAAAAGTATCAAAAACCAATCTCATCAATTGCGCTGTGGTTAATTCAATTCGACCGTCAAGAATACAAACACAAGCACTATTATTTCTTTTATATTTATCATTTTCAACATGATATCCTAACGGAGCATTCCAGTGAGCTTTTTTATTTGCTTTGCGAGTATCTCTTTCTTTTTTCACCCGCATACCTAACATTTTTACCTCATATTTACTAGCAGCCAATCGCACATCAATAGTTAATTCTCCACCAATACTAGAAATATCAAAAGGTTCATCAATAGCAGTAGGCTCAATACCTTTTTTTTTCAAAGCATCCATCAACCGATAAAAAGTCATAGACGATGAAGTTAAACGGTCAATTCTAATAAATAATAACTTTGAAACCTGACCTTTCTCTAATGCATTAATATCCTCAATTAACCGTAAAAGCCCTTTCCTCTTATCGCTAGTCCGACTTTCAACGTCATAATATAGCTTCATCGCTCCTGCATCCCGCAAACGACGCATTTGTTTAACCAATGCTCCTTCATCGTCTGCTTGCTCATCCGTGCTGACGCGAGCATATCCCCAAACGTCCATATAGCAAACCTTACAGCAATATTTTGTCTTCAGATATTATTTTATATGATTTTACCTGATAGAAAGCATATTAGTTCTCTACTGTTCACCGAGCCAGTAGACTTCATGATTGGTAACTCCTATGGTAAGTACCTAGAGCGCGATACCAAGACTCCTTTAATCAGAGTTGGTTATCCTATCATGGACCGTCACAATCTACATAGATATTCCACCATTGGTTACGAAGGTACAATTAACCTAATCACTTGGGTTGTAAACGCTATCTTTGAAGAAATTGACCGCAACACCAATATTCCTTCCAAGACAGATATTTCCTTCGACTTAATCCGCTAAAAATTAAATTAACTCGACTCGTGTCGTACACCTTTTGATTAAAAGGTAATGGTAATTAAGGATGAAGTATAAAGGCTCAAGTATGAAATATGCATATGTTTTCATCCTTCATTCTTTATACTTCTGACTTCCTTTTTTACCATTTTCTTTTTCAATAATTTGTAATTGGTAATTGGTCATTGGTAATTGATAATTGGTAATTGGGAGGATATATAGAGTTATTTTAAATATTTTAGATTGATAATCCGCTCAATCCTGAAAAAATACGAGATTGCATTTTATTACATTATCGTAATTCAAGTTAATAGTAAGTTGATAACCCAATTTATAGATTAATTCAATAAACATCAAAAGTTTGTAATTACCAATTATCAATTTCCCATGCCCATTCCCCCATTATCACACTTAATTATTAGGCTTAAAAAATGAAAGTAACACAAGGCAAAATTAACGAACTGTTAACAGAACCGGGATGCGAACATAATAATCAAAAAAACGGGGAAAAGAAGAATAAAGCTTGTAAACAACAAGCACAACCCGGAGCAGCACAAGGAGGTTGTTCTTTTGATGGAGCGATGATTGCTCTGGTTCCAATTACCGATGCTGCTCATTTGGTACATGGGCCGATTGCTTGTTCGGGTAATTCTTGGGGTAGTCGGGGTAGTCTTTCCTCCGGTCCAATGCTGTATAAAAAAGGTTTTACTACCGATTTAACCGAAAATGACGTTATCTTCGGTGGAGAGAAAAAACTGTATAAAGCTATCCAACACGTACAGCAAAATTACAACCCTGAAGCCATATTTGTTTACTCTACCTGTGTAACAGCTTTGATTGGTGAAGATCTCGATGCTGTCTGTAAAGCTGCTCAGAAAAAAGTTGGAGTCCCAGTTATTCCCGTGAACTCACCGGGATTTATTGGTAGTAAAAATCTTGGTAATCGTCTGGCCGGAGAAACCTTATTAGAATATGTGATTGGTACTGGTGAACCCGAACGCTCAGAGCAACACCTTTTAATTAAGTTGAGTATACTGCTGTTGAAATGCTAGTAGCTTAATTAATTCGGATTTATTTTAAGAAGATGTTTAAAAGTCTGATTTAATACCTGACCTGGCGACTGTAAGTCGCGACTACACAAGCAAAACCCGCCGTGGAAGCGGGTTAAGACCTTACTAGTCTACCTGCGTAGACTTTACTTGTGTAGTAGCGGTAATAAAGCACGGGAGAGGTTGAATGCAAATAATAAATAAACTTCGGTAGAGATATTTAGGACTTACGCAATCGGCATATTTTTCTTGTAATACTAGACCACATAAGTTTTGCGGGGTATGTAAGCTTCAATTGTAGGTTGGGTTGAACGGAGTGAAACCCAACTCAGGTGTTGGGTTGCGCTCCACTTAACCCAACCTACGGAGCTACGGAGCGACTTCCTAACCCCTCAAAATTAATGTGGTGGAGTAGTAGGGTGCTGTGACACTTTGAACAAAGCACGAACGTAGTCACAATGTTTTCAGTGTCACGTACCAGCCGAGTATTGTGAAAATTGCGGCCATTCCTGATACCTTAAAAAATCAGGGTTCGCATAACTGATATCAATCAGTTAAATCTGAAGTTACAGCACTTTGCAAGTAAACGAGGTACATTCTTGCTACTTACTACTTACTACTCCCTACTCCCTCAAATCATTCGGTGTACCTCACTTGGATAAAATATGCTGTATCACTCCATATTTGTGACATTACCCATCATTTGAGTTCCTGGAATATCCGTTATTTCTTCTTCAATATCTTCTTTTTCAATCCAAAGAAAAAGGATAGCAAAAACGGGAAAAGGGAGGATATAAAAAATTAAAGGAATCATTATCCAAGGTAACCAGGAAGCTGCGTATTCTCCTGTCAGTTGCGTGATATCTACCATGATTATTTCTCCTGCTTAGATAGAAGTAAATAGCTATTGAAAATTTCAACCAACATTAACTGCACCGCGAAGCATAGCATCTAGAGCATCAAAATTTTCTAGCAGTACGTAAGCAAATACCGCACCACCCATTGAACCGATAAATATTCCACCATTAAGCTGGTTCCATTCTTCACGAGTTCGTAACGGTCTTAAAGGGTCTTTGCAATAAGAGTTATAAGCACCGCGAGGATTTCCTTGAAAGGTAGTCAAGGCAAAGATAGAAATACCCAAACAGGCTGATACAGTAATAAAAATTGCGGTAATTAACCCGCTTAAATTAGCTCCATGTGCAGTTTCCCGGAGTGGCCCAACTACAACCTCCGGCCCCACTAGAAAATAACCGTGAGCCATACCAATTTCTAGCCCTCGCATAAAAGGAGTTAAGCCTTTACGATAGGCAGGTAAATTATTAATAAAGGCTTTTGCTAGAGGAGAATCGTTGATAGGTGTGGATAGATTTGCTACAAACGGGTTGCCTTGATATGGTTTTATAACTTCTGTGTCGGTATTAGCCATACTTACCTTTTTATTATGTTTTTATTTTCTACAGGACTTACACAATTGTCATATTAACCGGTTGGTGCGTGACACTGAACACATTATTACTACGTTCAGAAATTTTCAAAGTGTCACAGCAACGGCAATAAAAATGTGCAGCTTGCGTAAGTCCTATTCTACTAAATATCTGTTATTTATATAATATAATAATTGCTTTATTCCTAAGTTTAATTGTTATAAAAATAAATATTTTTGCTATTAATAAATTAACAAATAAATCATCTTTTTATTAATATTAATATAAAACAGGAAAGTCCTCTAACCGTTAGGCTTTGGCTCTCAGGTCAGAGGAGGTCGAATGACAATTTTTAAATCTTAAAATATTATGGCTACAAAGTTAATATTCTTTTGATACAAACAAGAAATATGATTTTTATTCAATGTAAAGACGTAGTAATGCTAAGTCATCGCATATTTCCACGTCTCTACATTTTCCAAAAAGCTATCAAAACAACTTGATTTTTCAGCCGAATTTACTCGCCGTTGAAGCAATTAAAAATGCCCCATAGGTTGCAATATAACCAACTGTAAAATGAGTTAAACCAACCAAACGAGCCTGGACAATAGACAAAGCAACAGGCTTGTCTCTCCAGTAACCAAAAGATAACGGTGTTTGTTCGTGTGCCCAAGCGAGAGTTTCAATCAACTCTTGCCAATAACCCCGCCAAGTTATTAAAAACATGAAACTGACGGCCCAAGCTAAATGTCCGAAGAGGAACATCCAAGCCCAAACAGCTAGATTATTTGTACCGTAGGGATTATATCCATTAATTAACTGAGCGGAATTAGCCCATAAATAATCTCGGAACCAGCCCATCAAATAAGTAGAACTTTCGTTGAATTGAGCGACATTCCCCTGCCAAATAGCTAAGTGTTTCCAGTGCCAATAAAATGTTATCCAACCAAGGGTATTGAGCATCCAGAATACAGCTAAATAAGAAGCATCCCAAGCAGAAATATCACAAGTACCACCACGACCGGGACCGTCACAAGGGAAGGAGTAACCAAAGTCTTTCTTATCCGGCATTAATTTGGAACCACGAGCATCCAAAGCACCCTTGACTAAAACCAATGTGGTGACGTGTAAGCCCAAAGCAATTGCATGGTGAACTAAAAAGTCACCCGGCCCAATTGTTAGGAATAAGGAGTTTGCGCCATTGTTAACTGCATCTAGCCAACCTGGTAACCAAACATTAGCGTGATTGGGCCATGCTGTGGAAGCAATGCTATCTGAACTGGACAGCAAAGTATTAAATCCGTAGAGTATTTTACCGTGAGCCGACTGGATAAACTGAGCAAATACTGGCTCAATCAGGACTTGTTTATCCGCTGCACCAAAAGCAACCTCTACATCATTGTGAACGTACAATCCCAAGGTGTGGAAGCCAAGGAATAGAGAAACCCAACTTAGATGAGCAATAATCGCTTCTTTGTGCTGCAAAACTCGCTCTAACACATTACCCTTATTCAATTCTGGGTCATAGTCTTTAATCCAGAAAATTGCAGCGTGGGAAAATGCTCCTACCATCAAAAATCCAGCTATGTATTGGTGGTGGGTATACAGCGCTGACATGGTAGTGTAATCGCGAGCTATAAACGCGTAGGGTGGCATCGAATACATATGCTGTGCCACCAAAGAACTTGCTACACCCAAACAAGCTAGCGCTAGGGATAACTGGAAATGCAATGAGTTGTTAACTGTATCGTAAAGTCCTTGGTGAGGTAAATTGAACTGTCCTTCTACCTTTTGTCCAAAAAAGCTTTTAGCATTGAGCATTTCCTTCATGTTGTGACCGATGCTCCAATTGGTACGGTACATATGACCCGCAACAATGAAAATTACGGCGATCGCCAAATGGTGATGGGCCATATCCGTCAGCCACAGCGATTCTGTTTGGGGATGAAAACCGCCTAAAAATGTCAGAATTGCCGTCCCCGCACCTTCGGAAGAACTGAATACATGATTAGCCGTATCCGGATTTTGTGCGTAAACACCCCAGTTACCCGTGAAAAACGGTAACAACCCACTTGGATGTGGAGCCACAGCGAGGAAATTATTCCAACCCACATGAATACCGCGAGATTCTGGGATTGCGACGTGAATCAAATGTCCCGCCCAAGCCAAAGAGCTAATACCGAATAAACCTGCTAGGTGATGATTTAGACGAGATTCGCTGTTTTTAAACCAAGCAAGTTGCGGACGGAACTTAGGTAAGAGATGCAGCCATCCTGCGAATAAGAATACAGCCGCAAGTAATAAAAGAAATAACGAACCAGCATAAAGTTCATTATTCGTCCGCATACCGATGGTATACCACCAATGGTAGACACCAGAGTAGCAAATATCTACAGGGTTACCTGCTCCAGCTTGGGTAAAAGCCTCAATCGCTGATGGCCCAAATTGAGCATCCCAAATTGCATGAGCGATGGGACGAACGTGAAGAGGGTCTTTAATCCACACTTCAAAATTACCTTGCCAAGCAACATGGAAGACAATACCCGAAGCCCACAGAAAGATTATTGCTAAATGACCGAAATGAGAAGCAAAAATCCTCTGATAAAGATTTTCTTCCGTCATTCCGTCATGACTTTCCAAATCGTGAGCAGTCGCAATTGCATACCAAACGCGACGAGTCGTCGGGTCTTGTGCCAGGTCTTGGCTAAATTTAGGAAATTTAGTTGCCATAGACTTTTATTGTTTTAAGTAAGGAAAAATTTTCAGGTTGTAGAGACGGTCATAATATCGCGTCTCTACAGGGTTTTGGTGATTTCTCTTTCCCTAGCTCTGGCTTACATAACAGGAAGCAGAACCTCCCTTTATGCATTACTGGCCAGAGTCTAGTAACGAGAATTTTGAATCATTTGATGTTTCTTCATCCCAATGCGCTCATTCGCGCCAGGAAGAACGCCCAAGTAGTAACAATTCCCCCCAAGAGATAGTGAGCAACTCCCACAGCGCGACCCTGAGTAATGCTTAAAGCACGGGGCTGAATTGCTGTAGTAATTTTTAACTTATTATGCGCCCAAACAATCGATTCAATCAGTTCTTGCCAATAGCCACGACCGCTAAATAGGAACATCAAACTAAAGCCAAAAACAAAGTGTCCACCCAAGAACATTAATCCATATCCAGAAAGCGCTGAATTGTAAGAATTGATTACTTGAGAAGATTGTGCCCAAAGAAAATCACGCAGCCAGCCGTTATTCGTAATTGACGACATCGCGAAGTTTCCGCCAGTAATGTGAGTGACTACCCCACTACTATCAACCGTCCCCCAGACATCCGACTGCATCTTCCAGAAGAAGTGGAAAATAACCATCGACAGGGAATTATACATCCAGAACAGTCCCAAGAATACATGGTCCCAAGCCGAAACCTGACAAGTACCACCACGACCGGGGCCATCGCAAGGGAAGCGGAAACCTAGATTTGCTTTATCTGGAATTAAGCGCGAACTGCGGGCAAATAATACACCTTTGAGCAGAACTAGCACCGTGACATGAATTGTAAAAGCGTGGATATGGTGAATTAAAAAATCAGCCGTTCCCAAAGGTATAGGCATCATTGCCACCTTACCACCTACAGCAAGAATACCACCGCCAAAAGCATAACTTACAGGCTCGTGCAGACTAGGAGCCGTGATTCCCAGTCCGGAAGTTTGTAAATTTTGCAATCCTCCAAACATATTGCCCAAAGGTGTAGCCGCTTGCAACCCAATATTTCCAATTGCCATTGTGTGAATATGCTGTATCCACTGAGCAAAAACAGGCTGCAATTGAATTCCCGTATCCGAGAACATATCTTGAGGACGACCAAAAGCCCGCATCGTGTCGTTGTGACAATACATTGCAAAGCTGTGGAAACCGAGGAACTGACATACCCAAGCTAGATGAGAGATTATTGCATCTCGATGTCGCATTACGCGGTCGAGTACATTATTCTTATTAACTGCTGGGTCATAATCTCGCACCATATAAATAGCTGCATGGGCTGCTGCACCGACGATTAAAAATCCTCCAATCCATACATGGTGAGTAAACAAAGATAAAACCGTCGCATAGTCAGTTGCCAAATATGGATAGGGCGGCATTGCATACATATGATGGGCAATTATGATACTCAAAGAACCCAACATTGCCAAATTAAGAGATAGCTGAGCGTGCCAAGAAGTTGTCAGAACTTCATAAAGACCCTTGTGACCTCTCGGACCAATAAAGTTCAAAAATGGCAGCATATTCGGATTTCTCAGGTCATCGAGCATGAGCTTGATATTATGACCGATGCCCCAATTAGTACGGTACATATGACCCGCAACAATAAACATTACAGCTATAGCTAAGTGATGGTGCGCTATATCTGTAAGCCACAAGCCACCCGTAGTAGGATTAAGACCGCCATTAAATGTGAGAAAGTCTTTGTATCGACTCCAATTTAAAGTAAAAAATGGTACTACTCCACTCACAAAACCCCAATCAACACTGGGATATAATCTTGCCATTAAACTGGAATTCAAGATGAACTCATGGGGCAGAGGAATATCCTTAAGAGCCACCCCAGCATCCAAAAGCTTGTTAGTGGGTAAAGAAACATGAATTAGGTGTCCGCACCAACCCAAGGAACCCAAACCCAAAAGTCCAGCCAAATGATGATTTAACATCGATTCGACATTCTGAAACCATTCCAGCTTCGGAGCGCGTTTATGATAGTGGAACCAGCCAGCAAACAGCATTAATGCTGCCATAACTAAGGCTCCAATCGCCGTGCAGTAAAGCTGGAAAGAGTTAGTAAATCCAGCAGCCCTCCACAACTGGAAAAGTCCGGAAGTAATTTGAATCCCGTGGAATCCATCACCCATATCAGCATTCAAAATTTCTTGACCAAATATAGGCCAAACAACTTGAGCGCTTGGTTTAATCCCTGTGGGATTTGTCATCCAAGATTCAAAGTTGGAAAATTTCGCTCCGTGATAATACATCCCGCTCAACCAGATGAAAATCACTGCTAAATGCCCAAAGTGAGCCGCAAAGATTTTACGAGATACATCTTCTAGGTCGCTGGTATGAGTATCAAAATCATGAGCCAGTGCATGGAGATTCCAAATCCAGGTAGTGGATTTCGGACCTCTAGCAAGAGAGCGGTCAAAGTGTCCCGGTTTCGACCACTTCTCAAAAGAAGTAGGTACCGGGTCTTTATCTACCACCACCTTTACTTTTTGCTCTCGCTCTGGAGTTATTGTCATTATTATTGTCTCCTTTTTCTAAATGGGTAATGGGTAATGGGTAGTGGGTAATAGATACTAACAACGGATTCATTTGTTTTAAATTTTGATTGAAACTTCCCCATGCTCTTTGAATTCAATCCCCAATTACCAATTACCAATTACCAATTACCAATTCGATGATAAATCTAAGGGAAAAGAGTAAATTTTGCTTTCGTTCATTATTTCTATTCCTAAATCGGCCCAGGAAACAGAATCTGCCCAGCTATTAATTACGTGCCCTTGACTGTCGTGTATATGGTGATTAAAATTCAAGCCATTGATATCAAATGCCATAGAGACGACACCCAAAGCCGCAGACCAAATCCCTACCACCGGCACAATTGCTAATAACAAATGCAAATTGCGTTTATTTGCGAAGCTCAAACGATACCACCCAAGTCTTCCCAAATAATTGCGAGCTGCTGCAAAATTGTAAGTTGGTTTTTTGCGACTACCTTCGGTGGTTTTACGAATCAGGGTTGAAGTTACTAAGGAACCATGCATAGCGCTCAAGAAAGCTCCTCCCAAAACTCCAACTACCCCAATCATATGAAATGGATTCATCAGAAAATTGTGTTCGGCTTGCAGCTTCAACATGAAATAGAAAGTCCCCGAAATTCCTAAAGGCATTCCCTCACAAAAACCTCCTTGTCCAATTGGATAGACTAACAATACTGCGGCTGTCGCACTGACTGGAGCAGAGAAAGCTAAACTAATCCAAGGACGCATTCCCAAACGATAGCTCAACTCCCATTCCCTATCTTGATAGCAATAGATACCAATCAAAAAATGCAGCACAATCAGCTGATACGGACCCCCGTTACACAGCCATTCATCAAAAGAAGCGGCTGCCCAAATCGGATAGAAGTGCAGTCCAATCGCTGCCGATGTGGGGACAACAGCAGCAGAAATAATATTATTACCATCAAGTAAAGAACCAGTTAGAGGTTCTCCCAAACCACTCATATCTACAGGAGGAGCAGCAATAAAAGCAATTATAAAAACGATAGCTGCAACAGAAAGAGTGGGTATCATCACCAGTCCAAACCAGCCTATATAAAGACGATTATTGGTACTAGTTACCCATTGACAAAATCTTTCCCACACCTGGGAATTATCGCTTTTTTCTACAACATTGCTTTGAGAAGGTGGTTTTAAAACTAAATCGCTATCGGTTGAGGTCGTAGTGATACGTTGTAATTCAGACTGTACCATTAATTAATGGCTCCTGAGTCTAAGGTAGTGTTTTGTAGGGAGCAGAGTTGAAATTCGTTATAAGTGTAATCAAACAATTGAGAAAATGTATTCCCTATCAACATCATCAAATTTTATTATCTACTCCACATTAATCGGTCAGTTTTCGCATCTATTTCGGAGCTACCAAAATGAGATAAACTCTGAAATCTCGAATTGCGTAACTTATCTATTAGTTGCTGTTTGGAGAATAAGAAAAAGTTCTGAAGAACTTATGAAGAACAGGGTTATATTTACAAAAGCTTACAATTACGGCTGTAGACGTGAGATTAAGACGCTAATAAATATTCTTGAACAGAAAACAGTAAGTAAAAAATCTTTTATTCCCAGTTCAATGCAGCAGCCACTTGTGTCGCTAAGGTTGATAAATCAAAAGGCTTGATAATCGCTGCGGTTACTCCAAATTCACTCAATTGAGGCAGTTGTTTATACTGCTCTGTGGTAGTTAATAAAATTATCGGGATTTGCTCTGTTTTCGGGTTATTTTGCAATTGCGATATGGTTTTCCAGTCAAAATCAAATATAATCTCATTCAAATCCACAAGAATGGCGTTAACCCGTTCAGTTGTAGCTTTGACAATAGCTTCATTTACAGAGTTTGCTGTTAGAACTTCCCAACCCAGTACAGTTTCCAAGCAAAGCTGAGTTAATTCCTGTAGAGCGTCTTCATTTTCAATAACAAGTACGATACGTCGATGATTCACTGTTTGCATTTATCTTACTAACAAGTTTGAGTTGGCTATATTTTTCAAGCCAACTTTAACTTGTAGGGTAGGTAAATATTGTGAATAACCCGTGAAGAAAATATAATTGCAATTTATTACCCCTTCCATTTTGGGTTTATACAACACGTTTTGTATTTTTTTATGTGATATAAATCACAAATACAGAATGATTTATACTGCATCTCTGTTAATAAAAAGTTGATATTTATATTTGGTAATCCCAGTAAAACCTCATGGAACTTCTCAAGAATGCTCAAATTGTGGTCACAAAGTAAAGAAACCGTTGTCGCAAAGAATGCATAATTGCCCGGTTTGTCATACTTCTTTGTGCCGTGACCACAATGCAGCAATCAACACCAGGAATCGTGGGGCGCACGACCTGTATAATCAAGCTCATTTAATGTCTAGGGTTGCCTAGAGTCTCTGAGAAGCCGTAACGACACTCGAAGAGAAGTGCAGGTACGTCACTTAAATTGTTTTACCACTTTAGATATAAGCTATAGCAATCCTAATTAATATATAAGAAAATACTTAGGATTTAATTGCGTTATAGAGGTCATAATTGATTCAAACCTGGCGACTGTAAGTCGCGGCTACACAAACAAAACCCGCCGTGACAGCGGGTTATTACATGAAGTCCAGGTCGCTGGAATTAGCTTGTGTAGTAGCGGTTTTAACCGCCAGACTAAAAATATATTTCTTACAATTCATTTCGGATTGCTATATCACTTCAAAACCTGTGTAATCTCATCAACCAAAGTAAACGGGTCATAAGGTTTAGTAATCACCCCTGCAACACAAAGCTGAGTAAAATGACGCTTTTCCGCAGGTTGAGCTTTTGCTGTTAGTAAAATCACAGGAATATTTTTAGTAACAGGATTGTCTTGTAGCTTCTCAAAGGTTGTCAATCCGTCCATATCAGGCATCATTACATCTAAAAGAATAGCATCGGGCATTTCAGCTGCTGCTGTAACTAAACCTTCTTTACCCGAAGCAGCACTTATGATTTCCCATTCACCTAAAATTTCTAGACATATTTGAGTCGCTTCTCGGATATCCTTATCGTCATCGATTATCAAAATTCGTTTGCTCATTTTTTTCGTATTTGTGGGTAACTAATTTAATATTTTGTTTATTTAATATTTTGTTTGGGCAGAAAATGAGGAACGGGTAAAAATTAAATCAAATTAAATTAAATTAAATTAAATAAGATTTTCAGTAAATAGTATATTTAATGTTTAGAAGAAAACAGACTCAACTTTTGTTGTGATAATTTTTTTTTGCTCAAAGATGATTTTCTCCCTATTCCCTTTTCTAAAATGAATAAATAATTAAGTAAGTAAGTCGGCAACAATAAACGCAGCTATGTAACAAAATATAAATTACCCTTAAACTCTTATCCCTACTTACTACTTACTACTTACTAATGGGTAACGTGAAATAAAAAGTACTACTCTTACCTAAAGTACTTTCAACCCAAATATTGCCACCATGCTGTTGTATAATGCTGCGACAAATTGCTAGCCCTAAACCCGTACCTCCTTGATTTCGAGAGTTAGAAGCATCCACTTGTTGAAAGCGGTCGAAAATGGTTTCTAGCTTATCTTCAGGAATTCCTCTACCTCGGTCTTGGACTTGAAATAATATTTGAGAATCTTCTAGGTTTGCATTCAGAGAAACTGTACTACCTGGTGGAGAAAATTTAATTGCATTGCTGAGTAAATTAGTTAGAGTTTGAACGATTCTATCTGGGTCTGCCCATAATTGGACTTCAATAGGTTTTAAAGCCAGTTTAATCTCTGCTCTCTCAGCCATTGCTCGCATTTCATCTACTGCTTGCATCATTAATTCAGCAGCATTGCAATGTTGTTTTTCCATTGTAACTTTGCCAGAGTTAATACGTTCAATGTCAAGAATGTCGTTAATTAAACGCACCAAACGGTTGGTATTATCAAAGGCAATTTCCAGCATCCGCTGACTTTTTGCGGGTTGATTGTTTAACGAACCTTTGGAAAGTAAACCTAAAGCGCTGCGAATCGAAGTTAAGGGTGTTCGCAATTCGTGACTGACAACTGAGACAAATTCGTTTTTCATTCGCTCTACTATTTGTCGCTCGGTAATATCCTTAAAGATGACAACAGCACCTACAATCTGATTTTTTTCTAGAATTGGTGTACTAACATACTCAACGGGAAACTTTGTTCCATCGCGACGGTAAAAGATATCGTTGGTGATATGGTGTACTGCACCAGTGTCTAAAGTTGAATAAATCGGATTTTCTTCCCAAATATAACTAGTTCCATCTGGCTTAGAGTGATTTAATATGACGTGCATAAATCCCTCTCCAGACTGATGTGGAAATTCAGGCAAAATATATGTTGTATAAGTATCCAAATCTTGGTTCTTCATTGAAACAATCAATTCTTCTACCCGATATCCCAACATTCTTGCTGCTGCTGGATTAATAAAAGTAAGTTCACCTTGAGAATTCAAACCGTAAATTCCCTCACCCGCAGAGTTCAAAATTAACTCACTTTCCCTACTAAGACGTTCGAGTGAAGCTTTTGCTTGTTCGCGTTCGCTAATTTCTCGTCGCAATTCTGCTGTTCGTTCCTGTACTCTTTGTTCTAACTCGGCATTTAAGGCTGAGATTTTTAACTCTGCTTGTTTACGCTCTTGAATATCTTTTTCTAAGTCAACATTAAGAGCGTGGACTTGCTGATACAGTTCGTACTGATGAATTGCTGTAGCAAAATGACTTCCTAAAGCCAAAGCGAGTTCAATTTCTGCCTCTGTCCATTGTTGTACTTGACCTTGCTTTAATTCTCGCCATGTTTCAAAAGATATTATCGGACGCTGCTGTCGCAAGTCGTCGCGGTCTGGTCTTCTAGCCCACAAGGTTTCTATTTCAATTTCATGACGAAAAATACTCAAGTAACCTAACTTCTGCTGCCGAGATTGGAGTTCGATAACCAGCAAACTACGAATTTTATTGTCTAAAAAAACCGATTCTAAATATTCTGGTAAGTCTACTTGATGCAAATCTGGAATTATCCAAGCTTTAATTCCGTTCCCAACAATTGCTTGGGTATCTAACCATTCTTGCCAAGTCGAATGCTCCTCAAATTTTTCTTTACTCTTATCAAGTCCCCACTCCCCACAAACAAATAATTGTGCTTCCTCTTGAAGATTTTGGGGAACAATGTAAACTCTGCCACCTGCCCCTTGCAAACCAGATACAGTTAATTCTAATGCTTGTTGCAACTGCATTTCGGTCATCGAATGTAACAGCTTCGCAACTCGGTTAATTGTTGCTTCTTGTGCTGCTTGAGCGCGGGTTTGTTCGAGTAAAGTACTTTGTGCGATCGCAATTGATAATTGGTCTGCAACTAGCTGTACAATTTGCAATTCTCGCTCTGTCACCTGTCGTGGCAAACTATGATGAGATACCAGCAATCCCCATAATTGGTCGTTATATAAAATAGGTACCACTAAAGACGACTGCACACCCATTGATGTGAGATATTCGACATGACAAGAATCTACAGGACGAAAGCGAATATCATCCGCTATTGACTCTCCAGTCTCCGGACAATCCAAAGAACTTACACCAATTTGCTGTGCAGCTAAATCCACAATTGAACGCTGACGTGCTTTGACAAATAATTCCCGTGCTTCCGGTGGAATATCTTCTGTAGGAAAATGTTGTCCTAAAAGAGATGGTAGCCGCTCTTTGAGAACCGACTCAGCAACCACCTTTCCACTACCATCTGCATCAAAGCGATACACTTTTACTCGGTCAGTCTCCAAGAATGTACGAACTTCTGCCACAGTTCCCGTGAGGATTGCAGGTAATTCCAAAGATTGACGAATCCGATTCATCATCCGGTGTAAGAGTATCTCCACAGAAGCAATTTGCTTTTCACCATTAACGGAAGATTTATCTGATACTTGTGGATTTGGCTTATTAAACTGAGTCATTCGATTTTGGATTTGAGATTTTGGATTCTAACAACGGATATTTTTGTTTTGAATTGAAAAAAACCTTATTAACCTTTAACCTTTAACCTTTGACCTGTAACCTTTTTAAACTTTCTTAAGTTGTGTTATCAAGGGAAAGATTAACTAATACCGCATCAACTTGAGGCTTGTTTAATGCTTCTTTTGCTGCAAATAAATTTTGTACTAATTCTATATTTATTCCTGATGCAACAGCGGATTTAACTATGCTATGAGTTAGTTGGACATCATGATTCACTACCAGCATTAGAGAATATTCATCACAGTCTATAGATTTGGAACTGTTGTTAAATGCAGGTTTTTGTATTTCCCATTTTAAAAGTTTTACTAATTCTCTCAAATAGATTCCCTGAGTCAAGCCTAAATTAACTTCCGATTTAAAAATCTCCTCTATCTTTCTAGCTAAATGCGAACCTTCAGAAAAACCAAATGTACCCAACCCTCCAGCAAATTTATGCGCTACTTTTTGCGCTTTATCTCTTAATTCTTCATCTAAAACATTCTCTAGCAATGCGCTAACAGCTTGCTCTAAAATAGCGATGCGTTGAATATTTTCTACTTTGAGTTTTTCCCAAGCTTGAGTCAATGCTTCCTTAGTTTTTTGCTGTTTATTAATTTGTTTATTATTTGATTTATTTTCAGCTTTCCTTTCAAAAGGTTTTACTTGAGCGTTTGCGATTTCTTTGAGTCGATAACCCAAACCGTACACCGTTTCAATTAAATCATTTGGTGCCCCCGCTTTAGTCAATTTATGCCGCAAACCTTTAATATGCGCTGTAACTGTATCTTCTTTTGGTGCTTCTTCCATTGACCACAAATGGTCTAAAATTTCACTTCTACTAAAAACAATATTGCTATTACGAAGAAAAAGCTCTAGCAAAAGATATTCTTTTGGAGTCAGGTTTAGTAAATTACCGTTATAAGTTACCTCAGCGCTACCAGGATTGAGACGCAACTTTTCCCATTCCAAAACTGCTTGTATTGGTGTATTTTTCCGACGCAATAAAACCCTAATTCTAGCTAATAATTCTGTAACTTCAAAAGGTTTAACAACATAATCATCTGCTCCAGCATCTAATCCTAATACTTTATCATTGCTGGAATTTTGCGCTGTTAATAATAGGACAGGTGTTTGATAGTTATGTTCTCGCAACTTTTGACAAAATTTAATTCCATCGAGTTCCGGTAAAATCACATCCAGCAAAATTAAGTCATAGGTGAAAGACTCCACAAACTCCCAGCCCAGCAAGCCATTATCAGCAACATCCACAACATAGTGTTGATTGCTAAGAATATTTTCCAAAGCTTTGGCAATACATTTGTCATCTTCAACCACTAAAATTCTCATTTAAGACAACCTCTTAAACTTGGAAATTAAGCTTTTTTTACAGATTTACAAGATTTTATGGAGAACTTTGAATAATTTTTTTCACCATTAGAAAATCTACATCTAAATATTCGAGATAAAAATGGTTTGCAAATATTCTTTTGTTGAAATTCATTATCAACGAGTTTCTTACCTAAAAGTTATCGAACTTAAATAAAAAATAATTTTATTTACTTTTATTTATATTTAGTGAGTGTTTACTATATTGTTCATGCAAATAAAATTTATGTATTTAGTGACTGAAAAATTGCAAAGATAAAATATTGGGCATTGCTGTTAGCGTAGCGTGGCGCTAACCATATTGAGATATAAATTAATTATTATCATCGAATCGCAGACCCCTAAATCCCATAAAACTGGGGGACTTGAAATTAATCAACTAATCAGCAAAGCCTAATCTTTTAAGTGAATCAGTAAGAGCCGCAATCGTTACAGCATCCTACGAGTAGAATTTTCTGGTTGCGGCTATTTCTATCAAATAATTCGCAAATAACTAATTACCAGAAAAGTGGATATTGCATCTGTGCTTCAGATATATATGAACTTTTGTAAATATAATCAGAGACTTCATTAGTTCTTCATTTTTGTTTACTAATGTAATTTCATGTTGAGAGCTAGAGGAATTGCATCTTTATTGGCTCGCTTTTACCACCTCGTCGCATATACTTTTGCGATTGTCATAGCGACGAGGAGGTTCTTTAACCAAATTTTTTCACATCTTTTAAGTAATTAACCCTCACACAATAGTCCTTCCTTATGACTACAATTTCACAACAACCTAGCCGCTTTCCTTTGTGGGATAGGTTCTGCGATTGGGTTACTAGCACCGAAAATCGCTTGTATATCGGTTGGTTTGGTGTCCTAATGATTCCCCTTTTAGGAGTCTCTACCTGCGTCTTTATAATTGCTTTCATTGCGGCTCCACCCGTAGACATTGACGGAATCCGCGAGCCGATAGCTGGTTCGCTACTTTATGGCAATAATATCATTACCGGTGCCGTTGTTCCGACCTCCAATGCGATTGGCTTGCACTTCTATCCCCTTTGGGAAGCTGCTTCTATGGATGAGTGGCTGTACAACGGTGGTCCTTACCAGATGATTGCTTTCCACTATATTCCAGCACTTTCTTGCTATATGGGACGTGAGTGGGAACTATCTTATCGTTTAGGTATGCGTCCTTGGATTGCAGTGGCTTATAGCGCTCCTCTGGCTGCAACAACATCCGTATTCTTGATTTACCCCATCGGACAGGGTAGCTTCTCTGACGGTTTACCAATGGGTATCAGCGGTACGTTTAATTTTATGTTTGTGTTCCAAGCCGAACATAATATCCTGATGAATCCCTTTCACATGATAGGTGTTGCTGGAGTCTTAGGAGGCTCGTTGTTTTGCGCCATGCACGGTTCCTTGGTAACCTCTAGTCTTGTAAGGGAAACATCTGAATCTGAATCTCAGAATTACGGCTATAAATTTGGACAAGAACAAGAAACATACAATATTGTTGCAGCACACGGTTATTTTGGTCGGCTGATATTCCAGTATGCCAGCTTTAATAATAGTCGTTCGTTGCATTTCTTCCTTGCAGCTTGGCCGGTAATTTGTATTTGGGGTACAGCCATAGGTATCAGTACGATGGCATTTAACCTCAACGGATTCAACTTTAATAATTCCATTCTTGATTCTCAAGGTCGAGTACTTCCTAGTTGGGCAGACGTATTAAATCGAGCTAACCTAGGTTTTGAAGTCATGCACGAACGGAATGCTCACAATTTTCCACTAGACCTTGCATCTGGAAAATCTATTCCGGTTACTGTTTCGCTTAAAGCTCCAGCATTAGCTGGTTGAGGAAACTGTCTCAAGTCATTAGTCAACACTCACCGACTAATGACCGAGAAGATTTTAGATTTTTTAGGGAGGGGGAAGAAGGGGGTAGAAGAGATTTTGATACTGCTCGTTTACTCATCAAAATTAATGTGGTGAAGTACTAGTACTCGAACAAGCCAAAATTGCCAGGTGAGGGCAAGGCAGGGGGAGCAGGGGAAGCAGAGGGAGCAGGGGGAGAGGAAACTTTTTATTTTTACGGTAAACCCTGCAAAGTTCGCTTGGTGAACTACTAGTAATAGGTCAATCCACAATCTAAAATCTAAAATCCAAAATCCAAAATTAATAACGAGGAAAAATAAATGAGTGTTGTTACAGAATTGATTCTTAGCGCTGATAGTGAAGCGAGATATCCTGCTCCGAAAGAACTGAGAATATTTCAAGATTTTCTCAAAACAGGAGACCAGAGAATTCGTATTGCCAGAATATTGGCAGAAAACGAGCAGCAAATAGTCCAAAATGGCAGCATGAGATTTTGGGACCGCTGCCCCAATACTCCAAGTAATAGCGGAAACGAGCGCAAGACAGCTTCTTGTCAGCGCGACCAAGGTTGGTATGTACGCTTAATTGCTTATTCTATCTTGGCTGGTAGTGAAAAACCCCTCGAAGAAATCGGCACTCTTGGCATTAAAGAAATGTACAACAATTTAGAGATTCCATTGAGAAACTTAGTTGAGGCTATGCGCTGTGTCAAAGAAGAAGCTGTATCTATGATGAGCGAAGAAGATGCTGTTGAAGTCGGACCCTATTTCGACTACATCATTCAGTCTCTTTCTTGAAAAATTCTGCGCTCCTCTCCGTTCAAAATATAAAAACTTCATTTGGGAAAATATTCATCATGCAAGATGCAATTACTGTTTTAATTAATTCCTCTGATGTTCAAGGTAAATACTTAGATACCACATCTTTAGAAAGGCTAGAAAATTACTTTCATAGCGGTGATATGCGTGCAAAAGCTGCGACTGCTGTAAGTGCTAATGCCAAAAATATCGTCACTCAAACTGTTGCGAAGTCTTTACTTTATACTGATATCACTGCCCCTGGCGGCAATATGTATACTTGTCGTCGTTATGCTGCTTGCGTGCGCGACTTGGATTATTTTCTCCGCTATGCAACCTATGCGATGTTGGCTGGTGACACTTCAATTTTAGATGAGCGCATTTTGAATGGTTTGAGAGAAACATACAATTCACTGGGAGTTCCTATCGGTGGAACTATCCGAGCAGTACAAGCAATGAAGGAAGTCGTGACTAGTATGGTTGGTAGCGAACCAGGTCGGGAAATGGGTGTTTACTTTGACCATATTGCTGCTGGTTTGAGTTGAATGTTTTGAATTAATTCATAAATATTGCTTTGTAGTCGTTAATAGTTGATAGTTAAAGATTAAAAATTAAAAATTAAATATTAATTATCAACTATTACCACCAGATTTCTGATTTTAATCAATAAAAACAGGATTTTCATGAGCATCATTACAAAATCAATTGTTCAAGCCGATAGAGAAGCTCGCTATTTAAGTGCGGGAGAATTAAGTGCTATTAGAGAATTTTATGAAGGTGGAGCTTCTCGGCTTAGTCTTGCAACAACTCTGATTGAAAACGAACAAAAAATTATCGAAAAAGCCAGTTTGAAATTTTGGGAACGGCGTCCGGATACACCTAGTAATAGCGGAAATCGGACTTATCGAGCTTCTTGTTTGCGCGACCAAAGTTGGTATATTCGTCTAATTACTTATTCAATTGTGGTCGGAGATATAGAACCATTGGCGGAAATTGGCACTGTAGGGGTTAAGGAAATGTATGAATCTTTAGAAATTCCCTTACCAAATTTAGTCACAGCTATTCGTTGTCTTAAAGAAGTTTCTTTAGAACTTTTTTCATCAAAAGATATTCCTAAAGTCGCACCTTATTTTGACTACCTAATTCAATCGTTAATACCTTGAATTGTGATTGGGAATTGGGGGATAAATAATAAAGGAAAAAAAATGAGTGTAAAAGTAAGTGGTGGTAGTCCAGTTATCTATCCACAACAATATCAAAGTTTACCTATCTCAGTTATTTCTCAGACGGAGCAACAAGACCGTTATTTCAGAAGTACTGAACTTCAACAATTAGAAGCATTTTTTAGTTCTGGTGGGTTGCGATTAAAAATTGCAGAAATTTTAACTAATAAAGCTGATGAAATTGTTTCTGCTGGAGCTAACCGTATTTTCATTGGTGGTTCAGCAATGGATTATCTGGAAAAGCCTCAAGAGCAGGTAGGATTACCGGGTTCGGGATACTATATTGGTGAAGATTATCTAACTGTAGCCAGAAGAAATCGCGTTATTCCCATCAAGGAGCGTCTCGAATCAATACAAGCTCCTAAGATGTTTGCTCCTGTTAAAGCTTGGTGGCAACAATTACGAACGCTTTATAGTGACAGAGAACCGCTTCCAGGAGGTTTTCGTTTCATCAATATTTCTCGCTATGGACCAAAACGAATGAAAAGGTCTATGCGGGACTTATCCTGGTTCTTGCGCTACATTACCTATGCAGTTGTTGCTGGTGACGCTAGCATTCTCACAGTTAATGTCAGAGGATTGCGCGGAGTTATTCCAGAAGATGTGACGGAAGCTACTGTTGTTGCGCTCAAGGAAATGCGACGACAATCAGCGAGTTATTTAAAGGATAATACTGAAGCAAATAACATCATCAAGTATTATTTTGATGTACTTATTTCTGAGTATCTAGAAGAAAAACCCTCCGACAAGCTGAGAATTGGGGTTTCCAACGAGCAACAGGGTTTGGTGCTGCCTCAGAGTTATGCGATCGCGTCCGAAAACCGACCAAAATTTGTGATGAAGTCGGTACTATCTGAGACAGAAAAGCAAAATACGATTAAAGCTGCTTATCGTCAAGTTTTTGAGCGCGATATTACAGCAATCTATGCTTTTCCTAGTATCGAAATAGAATCCAAGCTCAAGGGTGGACAAATCTCGATGAAGGAGTTTGTTCGCAGGTTGGGTAAATCTCGTCTCTACCGGACGCTCTTTTACGAGCCTTATACAATTAGTCGCGTTATAGAATTAGCAATGCGACACTTCTTAGGACGTGGTTTGAGTTCTTTACCAGAGTTCCAAGAATATTTTGCAGTTGTTACTAAAGGTGGTTTACCTAAACTGGTAGATACTTTAGTGGATTCTCAGGAATATTCCGATTACTTTGGTGAGGAAACAGTACCGTATTTGCGAGGTTTGGGTCAAGAAGCTCAAGAATGTCGCAACTGGGGTCCGCAAATTGATTTATTTAAATATAGCGCTAGGGTTCGTAAAGTTCCTCAATTCGTAACCCTGTTTGGTAAATATCAAAAACCGCTACCCAATCAACATCCTTACGGTTGCGGTAACGACCCATTAGAAATTCAGTTTGGAGCAATCTTTCCTCAAGAAACCCGCAATCCCCATCCCGAACCGGCATTTTTCAACAAAGATAGTCGTCGGATTCTGATTAATTCGGAAGCTAGCGATGCTCAAATACGCGGTTCTTGGGTTGGTGTAATGAAGTTAGACCATGTAGAGAAATTCGATGTACATTCTCTACAAAATGGTCAAAACACAAATGGAACGAAGAACGGGAAAAAACAGCAAGAACTTAGTATAAGTTTGGCAAAACACTCTCATGAAGCTGTTATTCATGCAGCTTATCGACAAGTCTTTGGACGCGAACTTTTACAAGGTCAACGTTTATCAACCGCAGAAATTAAACTCAAAGCTGGCGAAATTACGATGCGGGAGTTTATCCGTCAATTAGCGAAATCTAATTGGTTTCGCAGAATGTACTGGGAAAAACTTTATATAACCAAATCAATTGAATATATACATCGGCGTTTGTTAGGTCGTCCCACTTATGGACGACAAGAAATGAATCAATATTACGATATTTGCGCCAATAAGGGATTTTACGCTCTGATAGATGAAATAATCGACAGTTCCGAATACATGGAAGTCTTTAGTGAAAATACTGTTCCTCATGAGCGTTATATTACACCTAGAGGTTTTGCCATGCGCCGTTCTACATCAGTTGAGGGTGTAAATTTAACAGCTAAATCCTCAATTTCATCACCATCCGAACTCGATGCATTTATTCCTCAACTGCGGAACATTCCAAAACAACTTTTCTGGTCGGAATTAGCTCATACACAACAGCAAGGCTCCGAACATGAATTAAATAACTCAAAATCCGAGCCAATTGTAGAAACAATGACGGAATTACAAGAACCAATGACTGAATCTCAAACCGAGGATAATTATGAGTATAGTCAAACAAGTGATTCTTAATGCTGATGAAGAATTGCGTTATCCTAGCCCCGGAGAAATCCAGATGATTCAAAACTTCTGTCATACGGGAACGCAACGGATTAGGATTGCGACAAATTTAGCGAAGAATGAAAGACGCTTAGTAGAACTAGCTAGCGATAAATTCTGGAAGCGTCGTCCGAATACACCCAGTAATAGCGGGAACATGAGAAAAACATCTTCATGTCAGCGCGACCAAGGTTGGTATATCCGGTTAGTTGCTTACTGTGTTTTAGCAGGTAACGAACAGCCATTAACAGAAATTGGGATTGTCGGTATGAAAGAAATGTACCAATCTTTGGGTATACCTCTAGCAAATTGGGTAGAAGCATTGCGCTGTATCAAAGAAGAAGCACAAGAACTTCTTGGTAATGAGGATGCAGCTTTGGTTACTCCTTATTTTGACAAAATCATTCAAGCTCTCGCTTTACCGGGTACTCCTTATCTTATTAATGATGGGAATTCGGATTGGTAAAAATGTATGTTGCAAATTACTTTAAGTTCGTAGTAAGGGCTTTAGCCCTTCTCAAAAGAGGACTAAAGTCCTTACTACAAACAAATTAAAAGGAAAAAATACTATGACTATAGCAATCAAACGCAGTCAGACAGACTGGGGATGGTTTACGGTTCTGGATGACTGGTTAAAAAGAGACCGCTTTGTTTTTATCGGTTGGTCTGGTCTTTTACTATTTCCCTGTGCTTACATGGCTATAGGAGGTTGGTTTACTGGCACAACTTTTGTAACTTCTTGGTACACTCACGGTGTAGTCAGTTCTTACATCGAAGGCTGTAACTTCCTGACAGCCGCTGTGTCTACTCCCGCAGATAGTATGAGTCACTCTTTACTACTATTATGGGGACCCGAAGCACAGGGAGATTTTGTCCGGTGGTGTCAGATTGGTGGATTGTGGAATTTTGTCGCTTTTCATGGTGTTTTTGGGTTAATCGGCTTCATGCTGCGACAACTTGAAATTGCTCGACTTGTAGGTCTTCGACCCTATAATGCGATTGCTTTCTCCGCACCGATTGCTGTTTTTGTCTCTGTATTCTTGATTTATCCTTTGGGTCAATCTAGCTGGTTTTTTGCTCCTGGTTTTGGAGTAGCTGCAATTTTCCGCTTTCTGTTATTCTTCCAAGCTTTCCACAACTATACGCTTAATCCTTTCCACATGATGGGTGTCGCTGGTGTGTTGGGAGGTGCTTTATTATGTGCTATCCACGGTGCAACTGTAGAAAATACCCTCTTCAAAGATGGTAAAAATTACAATACCTTCGGTGCATTTAGCGCAACTCAAGCAGAAGAAACCTATTCCTTTGTTACAGCTAATCGCTTTTGGTCGCAGATTTTTGGTGTAGCATTTTCTAACAAACGATGGTTACACTTTTTCATGCTGTTTGTACCGGTTACAGGCTTGTGGATGAGTGCAATTGGAATGGCAGGTTTAGCCTTTAACTTGCGAGCATACGATTTTATTTCTCAAGAATTACGAGCAGCCGAAGACCCCGAATTTGAAACATTTTACACCAAGAATATCCTTCTGAATGAAGGAGCTAGAGCCTGGATGGCACAAGAAGACCAACCCCATCAACATTTCCAATTTCCCGAAGAAGTATTACCTCGTGGAAATGCGCTTTAACAGGTCAAAGGTTACAGGTTAAAGGTTACCCATTACCAACTACCAATTACCCATTACCAATCATAAACAATACAAAACAATCAATAAATAATGGAAACACCTTTTGAAAAGTCAAGCACGACGACTGTTAGCTCTGAAAAAAGAGAAGGTCGCGACCAAGCGTCTACTGGCTATGCATGGTGGGCTGGAAATGCTCGTTTTATCAATTTATCAGGTCGCTTTTTGGGCGCTCATGTCGCTCATGCGGGAGTAATCGCTTTCTGGGCTGGAGCAATGCTGTTATTTGAAGTTGCTCACTATATTCCAGAGAAGCCGATGTACGAACAGGGTTTAATATTAATGCCTCATATTGCAACCCTCGGCATCGGTGTAGGATATGGGGGTGAAATTGTAGACACTTTCCCATTTTTTGCTATCGCGGTAACACACCTAATTGGCTCTGCTGTTTTGGGTTTCGGCGGTATCTATCACTCAATCAGAGGTCCCGAAAAGTTAGCGGGTTTCTTCAATTTTGACTGGACTGACAAGGACAAAGTTACTAGTATTCTCGGATTTCACTTGATTGCTCTTGGTATAGCCGCTTACGTACTTGTCGGTAAAGCTATGTTTTGGGGTGGTTTATATGATACTTGGGTACCCGGTGGCGGTGATGTGCGTCTAATTACCAGTCCGACACTTGACCCAAGAATCATCTTTGGTTATGTGTTCAGCCCAATCACTGGTGGTAAAGGCAATATTGTTAGCGTTGATAATTTAGAAGATTTAGTTGGCGGTCATATTTGGATGGGAGGAATACTCATATTAGGTGGTATTTGGCACATTGTAACTAAACCTTTTAAGTGGACTAATAGAGTATTTATTTGGTCTGGTGAAGCCTATCTTTCTCAAAGTTTAGGTAATGTTGCCGGACAAGCTTTTATTGCTGCGATGTTTATCTGGTTTAACAATACCGCTTATCCCAGCGAGTTTTATGGCCCGACAGTTGCTGAGGCTGCAAATTCTCAAGTATTCAACTTTATAGTCCGCGACCAAGCTTTAGGAGCGAATATATCGACATCGCAAGGTCCGACTGGTTTAGGTAAATATTTACAGCGCTCTCCTACAGGAGAAATCATCTTTGGGGCTGAAACAATGCGCTTTTGGGATGTCAAGGCTCCTTGGTTAGAACCGTTACGGGGAACTAATGGACTAGATATCGACAAGTTAAAGAATGATATTCAACCTTGGCAAAAGCGTCGGGCTGCTGAATACATGACCCATTCTCCCATCGGCTCCTTGAATTCTGTTGGTGGTCTAGCAACCGAACTTAATTCCTTTAATTATGTCGGTCCCCGTACCTGGCTGGCTTCTGCTCACTTTATTTTTGCACTGCTGTTTCTCGTCGGTCATCTCTGGCACGCTGGTCGTGCAAGAGCCGCTGCTGCCGGTTTTGAAAGAGGTATCGAACGGGAAGATGAGCCAGTGTTATCTATGAAACCGCTGGATTGATGGGTTGTAGAGACGTTATACATAACGTCTCCCTACGTTTAGGAGAAAGCAAACCCGTCAATTTTTATGGGACAGACCGCTAGTAGTTCATTTCAATAAATTTGACAGTTTTGTTTTCTACGGACGTAATGTAGAGACGTTATAAATAACGTCTCCCGACATTTCCAAAGAAAACGCGACCATAGCCGAATTTATGAAACAGACCACTAGTAGTTCATTTCATTAATCCTGATTGATAGGTTTTTATCCTAGCCCGTCGGGGGTTGCAAACCCCCGTCTAAAAGTAAAAGTCCTATAAATAGGACTGAAATACAACCCATCAGAATTAACAGGACAGACCATTAGTAACTGGTAAATACTTACTTATCAAGAGGTTTTAATTCTTTTATGCTTCTTACGTTTCGTAAAAATTTTCAGGTTGTACGAATTCAGGCTTTCTTACTCGAACACATCATTGTTCCTGTAATTGTAAATATTGCGTTTGCCTTTTTCTCTATCACCGTGATGTTTTTTAAAACATTTTTTCCTGATTTCATATCAGGCACATATTTACAACTTTTCTTTCAAAAATCAGGGAGTTGAAAAGAATTGGGAATGAGGAAATATAACTCCCAACTCCTAACTCCGTCTTGGAAAGTTTTGGGGACGGAAACCGACACCCCAAACTTTCCGCTAACTCCTAACTCTTCACAAAGGAACATTATCTATGGGACTACCTTGGTATCGCGTCCATACAGTAGTTTTGAATGACCCAGGCAGGCTAATTGCTGTCCACCTGATGCATACAGCGCTTACCGCTGGTTGGGCTGGGTCAATGGTTTTATACGAATTGGCTCAGTTCAACCCTAGCGACCCAGTTTTCAACCCGATGTGGCGACAGGGTATGTACGTATTACCTTTCATGGCTCGATTGGGTGTTACGGAATCTTGGCGTGGTTGGAGTGTTACGGGTGAACCTGTAACGGATTTCAGCTTGTGGACTTTTGAAAGTGTCGCTGCTGCTCATATTATTTTGGCAGGTTTTTTATTCTTAGCTGCCTGTTGGCACTGGGTTTATTGGGATTTGGATTTATTTCAAGACCGTAAGACTAATGAACCAGTCCTGGATTTACCAAGAATATTCGGTATTCATTTATTGTTAGCTGGTGTTCTCTGTTTCGGTTTTGGTGCTTTTCATCTCACTGGTGTATTTGGCCCAGGGATGTGGGTTTCTGACCCTTATGGATTAACCGGTCACGTTCAGGGTGTGGCTCCCGTATGGGGAGCGGAGGGTTTTAATCCTTTTAATCCTGGTGGTGTTGTTGCTCACCACATTGCTGCGGGAATTACTGGTATTGTCGGCGGTATTTTCCATATCGCTTTTCGCCCTCCGGAAGTACTCTACAGGGCTTTAAGAATGGGTAATATTGAAACTGTTCTGGCAAGCGCTCTGGCAACATTCTTTTTTGCAGCTTTTATTGTTTCTGGAACAATGTGGTACGGTAGCGCGACTACTCCGATTGAGCTATTTGGCCCGACTCGTTACCAATGGGACGGCGGTTATTTTCAAAACGAGATTAATCGACGAGTACAAACCAATTTGGCTGATGGTAAAACAGTTTCTCAAGCTTGGTCAAGCATTCCAGATAAGCTAGCTTTTTACGACTATGTTGGTAATAGTCCTGCCAAAGGTGGATTATTCCGGGTCGGACCGATGAATAAAGGTGATGGTATTGCTGTAGGATGGTCCGGTCATCCCGTGTTCCAAGACGGAGAAAGTCGGGATTTGACAGTAAGACGAATGCCAAATTTCTTTGAAACTTTTCCTGTTGTTTTGACTGACAAAGATAATGTTGTACGTGCAGATATACCTTTTAGAAGAGCAGAATCCAAATTAAGCTTTGAGCAGACTGGGACAACTGTGAGCTTCTACGGTGGTCAACTCGACGGTCAAACATTTACAGATCCAATTGACGTTAAACCATTTGCTCGTCAGGCCCAACTGGGTGAAATTTTTGAATTTGATAGTGCAACTCTAAATTCTGACGGGATATTTCGGACAAGTACCCGTGGATGGTTCGCTTTTGCTCATACAGTTTGGGGGTTGCTGTGGTTCTTCGGACATATTTGGCATGGTTCCCGCACTTTATACCGGGATGTATTTGCTGGAATTGACCCAGAATTAGACGAACAAGTTGAGTTTGGTGTGTTCCAGAAAGTGGGTGATGTGACTACTCGCAAAAAGCAAACAGTTTAATTAGGTAATTGGGAATTGGTAATGGGGAATTGGGAATTGGGAATTGAGAATTTATTTTAAGAGACAATCCAAAACAAAACGCATCCGTTGTTAAAATCCAAAATCCAAAATCTAAAATCTAAAATTGATGGAAGTCATGAAAAGATTATTTTTCGCACTGCTACTTGCAACTTATCTCTGGATAAACTTTGTTCCTGTTGCATTAGCAGAGAATACTATGCTTGTACCTTGTAAAGATTCTCCTGCATTTATCGAACGGATGCAAAATGCACCTGATAGTTATTACACTACTAAGCCATTTCAGGCTTATTCTCAGCTACTCTGTGGGGAAGATGGTTTACCGCATTTAGTTCTTGACCGTTTAAATCTTGCATTTGATGTAATAGCTCCCATTACAATGTTCTTATATATTGCAGGTTGGATAGGTTGGAGCGGACGTTCTTACTTAATAGCAATCAGAAAAGAAGGTGCGGGAGAAGAAAAGGAATTGTTTATTGATGTAGCGCTTTTTGTAGGTTGTATGGTCAAGGCTTTGATGTGGCCAATGTTAGCTGTCAAAGAATTTTTGAGTGGGGAATTAGTTGCTAAAGATGATGAAATTCCGATTTCTATTCGCTAGTACGATAGGACAAAAATAAACCAATCATTTAAAAAGGAAAATTAATCATGGAGTCGCGTTATTTATTTAAATATCTTTCCAGCGTTCCTGTTGTTGCGACCTTAGCAGTAGTTATTTTATTTGTAATTTTTGTTGGATTAAATTACATTTTTCCTGGATTGCAATATGGTACTTTTTTCCATCCTTTACCTTAATAAATTAATAATTCTGGTTAGGGGTTAAATTGGAAATAATTTTGTTTTAGATAGTCGAACAGCCGACAAGAGCTACGCAAGCTATATAATAAATAATTCGGGTGGATGTCGAAAAATGCGAATCCACCCGATTTTTTTGTTTATTTTTAAGTAAGTCAGCACAAATCAACCTAACTATGTAACGGACTGTAAATAGACTTCAAAACCTTGCGATTGCTTCGTTTCACTACGTTCCACTCGCAATGACATACCTTGAATTTTTAACGCGGGCCTACTTAGCATCCTAAGTTGTTACGCATTTATTTTGTATACTATTAGCAACCAAGATGGTAGCACTACAATATTTTGATGCTTTTGCATTATACAAATTAGCTATAAATCAGCTTATAACATCAATATTTACAACTTCAATTAGCTTGGTAATTGCTTTTATTTGCTTTAATTATTATCTTATTTTTTGTTTATTTCCTGATATATCAATCTTAAATTATTTGTAATAAATATAGATATAATCTGGCGGTTAAAACCGCTATTACACAAGTTAGACCACCTCCATGAACTTAATAAAATAACCCGCGCAGGCGGGTTTTGGTTGTGTAGCGGCGACTTATAGTTGCCAGGGCTAAATCAAATTTGACCTTTATTATAAACTTTTAGTCTACTTATTTTCCCACACCTCGATTGTGATTGCTATATTGTTGGAGATGTAACAGTGTTAGGTCTCTACACAGATTTTATGAGCGTTGCTATTAGCGCAGCGTGACGCTAGCCATATTGAAATATGAATTTATTTTTCTCATATTTACTAGTACTCCAGCAAGTCAACTTTGAGGGGTATATCGTACAAGCGTAAAATTCTTTTCTCCCCCTGCCCCCTCTGCTTCCCCTGCTCCCCCTGCTTGCCTTCAGCCGTCAATGTTCGCTCAATTATAAATTTTTTCCTCCTATTGCAGACATCGGTGGTGTAAATTTTTGGCGATTTGACGATGCTGTTACAAAAATTGATTGCACTTGCATCCTTCCTCCATTACTCTTATTAGTTCGCTATAAACAGAAAATTTTCTACCAACAAATAACCTAAAAACATCGCTACATTCTTTGTCTCATGACTCCAACACATTCTCAGAAAGTACTTAAAATGCTCAACGATAAATTGCTTGCAGCTTACAATAGATACTATGGAAATCTGGAAGTGGGAGATATGACTCCTAAAGAGTTTATTAATACTTATGGAACTATAGAAGATAGAGTTAATGGCAGTTTAAAAACAGGAGTTACAACCTTTGAAGAATCGACCTCAACCTTCTCTACGAACTCGGGTAAGGTCAATTTAAGTTCTTCCTCATCTAAAGATTCCCAAAATGTAGCTTGAGAAGCAACTGTGATTTTCCTCTTAACATTCTCAAAAGCATCCCTATCAACGATTTTTGTTGGGACTGAGAGGGAATTTATGGCAGCTTCTATTTTGGCGATCGCCAAAATAATATCTGGGTTAGAACTGCGAAGTCCTCGTAAAACAGATAACTCGTTTGTTAATTTTTCGATTTCTCGTGTATTTGTAACTTGTGTTGTTGTTAACTGAGTTTCTAAATGCTGAATTAAGTTTGGTGCATTTTCACATAAAGCCATAATTGTGGTGCTAATAATTTCTCTCAATCGGGTGCATCTTGAATTTTTGCAATGATATACACCTGGCTTATTGTAATTTACACAGCGCATATACTCGGTTCTGGTCTTGTGTCGTGAAAAATTACGATACATACTTGCTTCACAATCAGCGCATTTGATTAAACCTGCAAGTGGGTAGTTTCCCCGATTAGACTTTGCAGAGCTTCGATATTTCCTATTAGCTAATAATTTACATTCTATTGCATCTAACGTCGCTGGGGTAATTAAAGCTTCGTGAGTACTAAAATTTATTATCGGTTCTCGATTTATACCTTTTTTCTTCTTGATAAAATAAGCTGTATGTCCTTGAAGAGCTAAATTTTTTGACCAGTCTCGTAATCCCGATACGCTAAAAACTATTTCATATTTAGTGTAAATATAGTTGCAGACATCTTTAAGCGAGCGCATCGACAAAATTAAATCTATAACAATTTTGGCTAGCTCAAAATAAGTTTTACCTGACTTTTCATGAATATTTTTATTTGGAATCAAACGATGATTTTCATCTTTCGCATATCCAAATGGAGGAACGCAAAATTTTAGCTGCTGTCGAAAATACTCGTTCCCTTGTTTCACCCGTTGGGACAATAATCTTGATTCAAATTCAGCGAGTCCAGACATTTGATTGATACTAAACCAACCAAAAGGACTATTAGGGTCAACAGGTGCATCTAATACCCTTAAGTTGACATTATGCTTAACAAAAACCTCTATCGCTTTATGAATAGTAATAACGCTCCGACCCAAACGGTCTACACGAGTTATAACAATTTCATCAACTTGATTTTCCTGAACCAATTTAAGTAATTGATTAAACTTCTTTCTAGCATCACTACGTCCGGATTCAATATCTATTAATACTTCCGTAGCACCTGCGGCTTTTAACCTAGCTACTTGCTGATTAAGTGCATCAAACTCCTCTGCTTGCTCTTGAGTACTAACCCGAGCATAACCGTAAACTCTCATAAAAACAGACTCAAATCGTTTTACCGAATCATATTACAAAGGTGTAGTTGTAAACGTTCAGGAGAACCAGAATACACCACTCCTTACGATATTAATTTGATTGGTGAGTATAATATTGCTGGTGAAATGTGGAATGTTATACCAGTTTTAGAAAAATTGGGTATTCGCGTTTTAAGTAAAATTACAGGAGATGCTCGTTACAAAGAAGTCAGCTACGCTCACCGTGCCAAACTAAACGTCATGATTTGCTCCAAAGCCTTGATTAACATGGCTAGAAAAATGGAGGAGAATTACGGGATTCCTTATATAGAAGAATCCTTTTACGGTGTAGATGACATGAACCGTTTTCTACGAACTGTAGCAAGTAAATTGGGAGATAAAGATTTACAAGAGCGGACCGAAAAACTGATTGCAGAAGAAACCGCAAAATTAGACGAAAAACTAGCACCATACCGCGCTCGATTGAAAGGGAAGCGTGTTGTACTTTATACAGGTGGAGTGAAAAGCTGGTCGATTATTTCAGCGGCCAAAGATTTAGGAATGGAAGTTGTTGCTACCAGCACCAAAAAGAGTACCGAAGAAGACAAAGCCAAAATTAAGAACTTGCTCGGTCAAGACGGTATCATGATGCCTAAAGGCAACCCTCAAGAATTGATACGAGTCATCGGAGAAACCAAAGCAGATATGCTCATAGCTGGGGGTCGAAATCAATACACCGCTCTCAAAGCTAGAATTCCATTTTTAGACATTAATCAAGAACGTCATCACGCTTACGCAGGATATGACGGAATGGTAAACATGGCCAGAGAACTAGACGAAGCACTTTACAGTCCAGTTTGGCAACAAATTCGTCAACCCGCTCCCTGGGAACAGTTAACAGTTGTGAGTTAGGAGTTATTTGGTATTGCTGAAACGCGCAGTGTGTCGCTAGCCATATTGAAATATGAATTGAAATATGAATTTATTTTTATCATATTTACTAGCCCCCTAAATCCCCCAAATAAGCGGGGGACTTAAAATTATTTTTCTCTCCGCTTATTTGGGGGTTGAGAGCAAATCATACTTTCAATCAGCAACACCTTTCTTTTAATTTTCGTAGTGGGAACGTTTCCCTCCCTACTATCTCTTTTAATTGTCAAATCCCAATTTAAAACCTTTAACCTTTGACCTTTAACCTTTAACCTATTTATTAATTTCCAATGGCTATAATAGCGACTCAAAATAAACCAGTTATAGTAAATCCTCTGAAACAAAGTCAGCCTTTGGGTGCGACTTTAGCTTTTTTGGGGTTGAAGGGTATGATACCACTGCTGCACGGTTCCCAAGGTTGTACGGCTTTCGCTAAAGTGATACTGGTACGACATTTCAGAGAGGTAATTCCTCTTTCTACTACTGCGATGACGGAAGTTTCTACTATTTTGGGTGGAGAAGATAACGTCGAGCAAGCAATTCTGACTCTAGTAGAAAAAGTCAATCCTGAAATTATTGGACTGTGTACCACGGGGCTGACGGAAACTAGAGGGGATGATATGGAGAAAATTCTCAGAGAATTTCGTCAAAATCATCCTCATTTAAATGATTTACCAATTTTATTAGTCTCTTCTCCAGATTTTAAAGGAGCGCTACAAGATGGGTATGCTGCTGCTGTAGAAAGCATGGTTACCCAGCTTCCGGAGAAAGGGGACATTAGACCCAATCAAGTAAATATCTTAGTCAGTTCTGCTTTTACTCCGGGAGATTTGCAAGAAATCAAAGATATTGTCAGTGCTTTCGGGTTGGTTCCGATTGTTATACCAGACCTTTCGGCTTCATTAGACGGTCATCTAGATGATTCTTGGAGTCCGATTACGGGTGGTGGGACGACTTTGGCTCAACTGCGTAAAGTCGGGAGTTCGTCTTTTACTATCGCGATTGGGGAGAGTATGAGAGGTGCTGCTGAAATTTTGGATAAGCGCTTTGCTATTCCCTACGAATTATTTAGCGAGATAACCGGACTAGATGCTGTAGATAACTTTTTACAAGCACTATCAGATGTTAGTGGTGTAAGCGTTCCTGAAAAATATCGTCGTCAACGTCGTCAATTACAAGACGCTATGCTCGACACTCACTTTTTCTTTGGTCGTAAGCGAGTATCCTTAGCTTTAGAACCTGATTTGCTATGGTCAACCGTTACTTTTCTGCAATCAATGGGAGCAGAAATTCATGCTGCTGTTACTACTACACGTTCTCCTTTACTAGAAAAACTTCATCTTGAAAAAGTTATTATCGGTGACTTTGAAGATTTTGAAAATGTTGTAGAAGGTTCTGACTTATTAATTGGTAATTCTCACACCGCTACAATCAGCAAAAAGTTAAATATTCCTCTTTATCGCCAAGGTATTCCCATTTATGACCGTTTAGGTATAGGTCAATATACAAAAGTCGGTTATCGGGGAACTATGCAAATTTTATTCGACATTGGCAACATCTTTTTAGAACAAGAGGAAAACAGTGTAAAACACGGTCATTGAGTTAAAAGTAAGAAGTAAGAAGTAAGAAGTAATAAATGATTAATTCCCCTCCCTCTCTCACTCTCTCACTCTCTCCCTCATTACCAATTCCCTATTTACTAACTTAATCTTTGACCTAATATAAAGGAGTAATTATTTGTAATGAAAATAGCTTTTACGACAAGCGATAAAGTTCATATTAATGCTCATTTTGGATGGGCAAAAGAGATTGAAGTTTACGAGATTTCTGATGAAGGATATAGCTTCTTAGAAACTCTTTCTTTTGGTGGTGATTTAAAGGAAGATGGGAACGAAGATAAATTAGTTCCTAAACTTAAAGCTTTAGAAGATTGTACCATTGTATATGTTTCTGCTATTGGAGGTAGCGCTGCTGCTCGGCTAATTAAAAAGGGTGTGACTCCAGTGAAAGCGCGTTCCGAAGCAGATGAAATTCAAGATGTTTTAGAAAGGTTAGTACAAACTCTTAAAGGAAGTCCCCCACCTTGGTTACGTAAAGCTTTACAAAAAAAAGACCGTAATTTTGAAGATGAATTAGAAGAGGATGCAACTGTATGAACACCAGTAATAGCGTGAACGGTACGGCAACTAGCGATGTCTTAAGTTCTACTTTTATTAAGGCATTAATACAGCAAATTCGGGGTTTAGATACTTACGGAACCTACAGAAAATGGTCGGATGAATTAATTCTTAAACCCTACGTTGTCAGCAAACAAAAGAAGCGCGAAATTTCTGTTGAAGGTGATGTAGACCCGATGACAATATCCCGCATCAATGCATTTTACCGCGCTATAGCAATTCGCATCGAACAGGAAACTGGTTTGCTATCCCAGGTAGTTGCTGATTTGAACCATGAAGGATTCGGATGGATATTAGTATTTTCCGGTCGTCTTCTGTTAGTTAAAAAAACTATGCGAGATGTCCATAGATTTGGTTTCGATTCTTTGGACAAATTAGCAGAAGAAGGAGACAGTTTAGTACAAAAAGCTGTTGAATTAGCAACAAGTTTCCGCGAAGTCGGAGAACTGTAAATAATTTGGGGGAGTAATGAGTAATGAGTAATGAGTAATGAGTAATAAGTTCGTAAAAATAAACTATCCATCCCCAATTACCCATTACCCATTACCCATTCCCAATCCAAAATCTAAAATCCAGGAGAGATGTCTATGGCTCAAACTGAAGGAACGACAAATATTGAAGAGTTAAAAAAAAAGATAAAGCGTCTAAATAGTAAAGCGGGTCAAATGAAAATGGACTTGCATGATTTAGCAGAAGGTTTACCTACTGATTACGAAAATCTTATGGGAGTAGCTGAGGCTACTTATAAAATTTATTGTGAATTAAATGAGCTTAAACAGCAAGTAAAAAAGATGGAGCAAGCATAATGACTCAAAGCTTGGAAGAGTTCAATAAACTAGTAAATACAGAAGACTATTTCCAATTTTTTGATTTAGAGTATGACCAAAAAGTTGTACATGTAAATCGTCTACATATTTTGCAAAAGTTTTCCGAATATATCAAGGAAATTGATAATAGTAAGGTACAACTTAATCATGAGGAAAGATTAGGTAAATATCGTGAAGCATTAAAGCAGGCTTATCAGGTATTTATAGAGTCAACACCCCAACAAGAAAAACTTTTCAAAGTGTTTCACCAGAAGCCAAAAAATGTAGTCAAGCTGACAGAAATTGATTCGGATTAGGAGGTAATAAAGTGGTAAACCTAACACCTACCGAGTTGGAACGCTATAGTCGCCAAATGTCGCTACCTAATTTTGGTGAATTGGCACAAAAGCGTTTGAAGTCAGCTACGGTTCTGGTTACGGGTGTTGGAGGATTAGGTGGTACGGCTGCACTTTACCTTGCTGTTGCAGGTGTAGGCCGCTTAATCCTGGTTAGAGGAGGTGACTTGCGGCTTGATGATATGAATCGTCAAATTCTCATGACTCACGATTGGGTAGGAAAAGCTAGAGTTTTTAAGGCTAAGGAAACTCTACAAGCTATCAATCCCGATATTGAGATTGAAACGATTCACGATTACATCAATCCGGATAATGTAGACTCATTAGTTCAGCAAGCCGATATGGCTTTGGACTGCGCTCATAACTTTACAGAGCGTAATTTGTTAAATGAGGCTTGCGTCCGTTGGCGAAAACCAATGGTAGAAGCAGCTATGGATTCGATGGAGGCTTATCTCACTACAATTATTCCTGGTGTCACTCCCTGTCTATCATGTCTATTTCCAGAAAAGCCCGATTGGGATAGACGTGCATTTTCAGTGCTAGGTGTAGTTTCCGGTACTCTGGCTTGTCTCACGGCTTTGGAAGCTATCAAGTTAATTACCGGATTTAGTCAGCCTTTATTATCACAGCTACTTACAATCGATTTTACCAGAATGGACTTTGCTAAGCGTCGTTCCTATCGCGATCGCGAATGTCCGGTATGTGGAAATAGCGCTCCCTGGAGGTATTCCCATTCTCAGCCTTTAGAAACCACTGGTAACATCAAGTTTTAGCTTCTACACCCCACCAATATCGACGCAAGTAAATCTTAAAGATTATCAAAATTTACACAGTCTGAAGCTGTAAAAATTCCAGCATCACTTTGTCCATATTGATTTTCAAACCTTGAGCAAAAACAACCATTATCTACAAGTACGGAGGAATAACCGTGACCATTAGTTTGACAGAAACAGCAGCAAAACGTTTAAGTTCGTTTTTACAAGATACCGCAACAGGTGAAAACGCAAATCCTAAAGGTATTCGGGTCTCCGCTAAAGATGGTGGTTGTAACGGCTACGAATATGCGATGAACACCACCAGCAAACCCGCTGCTGATGACCTGGTGGTTAAACAAGATGGAATCACCATTTATGTTGACGCAAAAAGTGCGCCGTTATTAGATGGGATGGTAATCGATTTTATCGAAGGGATGATGGAAAGCGGCTTCAAGTTTACCAACCCCAATGCAACCAGCACCTGCGGTTGCGGCAAGTCATTTGAAGCAGGTGACTGTACCCCTAGCGGTACACCTTGTGGTGATTAGTAGTTAGTAGTTAGCTGTTAAATAAGTTGCCCTTCATAAACTAACAACTAATAACTAACAACTAACAACTTTCATCAGCAGGATGTGGTTGATCAACCAAAACTTATACGTCGTTTGAGGAGAACTGAAACATGGCTAGTTACGAAGTTAGACTGATTAACAAGAAAGAAGATTTAGACACCACAGTCGAAATCGACGAGGAAACCACCATTTTAGAAGGAGCAGAAGAAGCTGGAATTGAATTACCTTTCAGTTGCTCTAGTGGTTCTTGCTCTAGCTGTGTTGGTAAAGTTGTCGAAGGTGACATCGACCAATCCGACCAAATCTTCTTAGATGACGAGCAAATGTCTAAAGGATTCGCTTTACTTTGCGTTACCTATCCCCGCTCCAACTGCACAATTAAAACTCATCAAGAACCTTACTTGGTATAAAGTTTTAATTCAAAAATTACAAAATCACTGATTTAAAATTTATTAGAAGTCATAGCTTTAACTAGCTATGGCTTTTTTTATTTATTTATTTATTTATTTATTTATTTTATTATTATTTTTTTTAAATTATTTATTGGTAAATTGGGCATGAGGCATTAGTAATTAGTAATTAGCAGTTAACTATATATATTATTATGCTCAATTCAAAGGTGTAATAACTTTAGTATAAATAACTTATTGCAGCAGTTTCATAAACCCGGTTTCTATTCGTAGCATTTTTTGTAGTTGTGCATCGAGTCAGAAACCGGGTTTATTTGTACTTAACGAGAATGGTGTAAAAAATGAAGTATAAGAAACTCCAAACTATAAAATCTGACTCAAAAAAAATCAAATAATTAACTTTTACCCATTACCCAATACCCAATTCCCCAAATTACCTAATCCACACCGACCATAACATCAGTTGCTTTAATAACCATATAAGCTTCTTTTCCTATAGAAAGATGCATTTGGTCTGCGGATGATTTAGTGATCACTGAAACTACTTCTACTCCTGGCGCTATTTCTAAAGTTACCTCAGTACTAACCACACCAGGTATAATCTTTTTGACAGTTCCTTTTAAGTTATTGCGAGCGCTAATTTTCATGTTTTTATTTTTGTTTAGTCATTTTATACATAATTATCCTATCAAAATGCCATTCCTTGATTGATAATTTTCAGCTTTTATTCATGATTAATAAATCATTCTTTACTGTCCTAAATCCCCAAACGTTAATTATGCGAATACGAGTAGATATTTGGGTTTCGTTGAGATGCAAGCTAAAGGAAGAAGCGGCTAAAACAGGTTTGAGTGTCAGCGAAATTGTAAATACAGTAGTAGCTGATTATTTTAAGATGCTACCTAAAAGCGATAAATCTAACTAACTCGTGATTGCTGTGGATTTAGTTGACCTAGATACCCTCCCACTCCCACTTTTGCAATATCACCAAAAATATGACGGAACCCGTCATCAATTACAGCTAGTACAAAAACACCAACAACTAACCCAATTACAATAATTGAGCGAACGGTAATATTTTTCATCATTTATTATTTATTTTTGATTTTATTTCAATTAAAGTTCTATCGATTACATCAAAGCGGTGGTCTATTTCTACAAGAATTGAGTGTAGATTTCGGTTTATTTGCTCGTAATTCCCTTTAATATGAGCAAAATCACGTTCTAATCCATACTTACGTTTTTCGGCATTGACATAATAAATAATCATGCCAGTAAGAGCAGTAAGAATAGTAATAATTAGTCCAATGATTGCGACTAAATTATTAATATTAATATTATCCATTTCTAATTAATTATTTATTAGCCCGAAATTATCGGGCTATTTATTATTTTGTTATGCTGCAAGTTCAATCACAGTAATATTCGTACTTTCTGCCGAAAGCGCATAAATATCACCTTTATACATGCCCGCTGTTGATATAGTTTCTTCAAAATTATAATTAGGGGGAAGCTTAGCAAGTACCTCTAAAGGTTGCCCCGTTTCATCGAATCCAGTCGCTAAGATAACCGATTGACCAGACGAATAAATTCTTATCTGAGTTCTACTATCATTTTCGCTTAAAACCTTTGATGGCTTATTAGCAGATAAAGATTTTTCTGAACTTTTAGGAGTAGTTGAACCACTAAAAAGTAATGGGTATAGTGCCATATTAGTTGCTGTTTCTCCAAATCTTGCTGTTAAATAGTTGTTTAAATTTTCTTCAGCAGTTCCTTGAAACACTTCAACAAAAATTGACCATTCATCTGCACTATCATCTATACGTTTAAAGCACAAAGAACGTTCACCTAAGCCTTGTGGGTAATACAAAGCCAATATTTCATCTTCTTCTTTGTAGGTAAAAAGCTGGTTTTTAAAAATATTGATTCTACCGTCGTCAAAGCCTTGAGCAAGCACACCTCTTGCTAGTTTTTTATCAAAGGTTTCTACTCGAACAAGCTTATGACTAACTCGAAATAGTTCACCTTCGACTGGTGCTGTGAACTGCCAATATTTACTTAGTTGAAATTCTCCAAGAAAAGCCCAAGTCATTTTTTAATCTCCATAAGTTGACAGGTAGTCAACTCTGGATCTTATTTCTTCTACAGATTCTCGTAGAGTTCTAACCGGCCCGATGTACTCCCAAATCTTCAGTTCGATATCTTTCATCCAATAGAAAGGTTCAAATACTACCTGATAATCACTTTTATATTCTTCAAAAGTAATTAACTTGGTACGATTCAACCGAAGTCGGTAAACATCTGCATCTACTGTAGGTAACTGTGAAGCAGTACCACCACTACCAACTTGGAATCTTTGAGCCAAAGACCCCGCGAACCTCCAAGTTGGACGACCTTTGCGGGATAACGGACGAATTACAATTGTCCGAGATGTAAACAAGAAAGGGACTTCAAACGCGGGAATCGGCGTGTAAGTGCCTCGGATATTTCCTTTAACCTGTTCCCTTGTTTCGTTGTAAACCAGTTGCCAGTTAGACTCTACCCCTAGCTCTAAGATTGGGTAAGACACATTAAATCAATCCGTCAGATGCCAAATTCTGCTCAACGTTAATCAAAAAATCATCAACGTTTACATCACATAGCTGTAAAATATCGCAGTAGTCAGCAAAGGTGATAACACCTTCAATAAAGCGAGTGAGAGCTAGTTGAGCAGTTTCTAGCTGTTTAATTAAATAAGCAGCTTCATCTTCACAGATGGCATGGGGAGTAACAATTTGAGTAGAAAGATATTGGTCAAGCATTACCTGTAAACTTCTGAGTCAAAGGAAACACCACGGTTGTTATCACCAGTAATGACTTTGGCTAGTATTGCTTTTTTAACTTCTGAATAGTTATCAGTACTGGTTTTTCTTCCAAAAGGCAAGGTGTAAGAATCGGAAGAACGCTTTTTATAAGGTCTACCAGTTATTTGGGAAGTTGTATTACTCGTAGCAGTTTGACTAATTGTCACGATAGCTTTTGCAGGCTGGAATCCAAATATTTTTTGAGCCGTTGCAGTTCCCGACGGTTCTGTAGCATTGAGGTCAGTAAGAGCTAGCCCTGTATTTGATATGGCATCTTTAGCACGCTTACTTACACCTACCAAAGCGTTATCATCTGCATCACCACCAAGAGCGAATGGTTTAACAATCAACTCATCAAAAGAACCAGGTTTACTACCATTGTCGCGAGTATAAGTAACCGCGATTTTTCCACCTTTGAACTTTTGATATTGTTCCAACTGAGAACCCGCTGGCGCGTCGGGTGCATCTCCTGTGTCACCTGTACCGGTCTTTCTTAAATATTTTAAGGCTGCATCTAAGTTATTAAATCGTTTCGGCATTTTATTTTATTAAAAGATTATTGAAACTCAGTTATAGCCTTGTTTTTAGCTACTAATAGCTAAGAGGATAAGTTAACTTCTCCTCAACAAATTCTAAAACTTGTGAATTACCGAACGGAATCTAGATCCAGCGTGAGCAACTAAATTAATTGCATTTTGTTGACCGTGAATTAATAATTGAGCGTATTTGAAGCGGACATCTACCCTAGGTCGCTGTCGGTACTTTTTGACGGTACGCCCATAAACCCTGTGAGTACCAGGATTAATTGGATAGTTTCGGTCATGGTCTATGAATTGTAAATTGTTATTGTCAAAAGAATGACTTTGAATTTTTAGAATTTCCTTTATGACTCGTTCGCCTTCCGTCTTTGACTTTACTAACAATCTAAAATCATATCCACGGTCTTTATCAAGGTAGGTGCATTTAAACCAACCCTTACCCCATATAAGTACGGGTTTTGTTAATTCATCTCTTATTTTTCTTGCAAGAGATTCAGCTTTGCTCCTACTAATAGTTTCCGAAGATTCATTCATTAACCTAAATGTTATTTCACCTTCAGATAATGGTATAGTTCCATCATGAATAGTTCTATCAAAATCTTCTTTAAAGAATAGTTTTATTTGAGGTTTGAATTTAACATCACGTTGTAATTCTTGAACAGGAATTCCATAAATCGGACGCTGGACAGCTTGCGCTCTACCGACAGTAATTTCAAACAGCCACATTCGCAATTGAGTCATAACAGCGGTGTCTTCATCCTTTATAAGACAAGTATGTTTAAGCCTTGCTTTAGGTGTAGAAATATCATTGTCAGCTTGGTTTTTAAAGTATTCACGTACATCTTTATTATGGTCTTTCCTTACAAGGTCTTGTAAGTTCTCCCATTCACTAAAATTATTAGGTAGTGGCATCTATATCAGGCTCCTTATCAAAATCTGTAATTCCTACTCCCTGACTAAACAATTTATTGATATCTTCAGCTTCTTTTGTTGGTTTGTTGTCAGGTCGAGTTTTACTTGGTAAATCTTCAATAGATTTTTCAAGTTCTTGCTTTTGCTTGGTCAATTCTTCAACATTCTGTTTAATAGAAACTGCTTCAGAAGTAACCATTTCTATTCCTTGTGCAGCTTCTTCAAGATTCTGCAAACGCTGCACCCAAATAGATGGAGCGCTGACATTCTCAGGCATCCAGGGGAATGCTTTCTCCCCAATAACACCAAATCTCTTTAAAGCATTACCAATCTTTCCAGTATTCTCAGCGATGAATTCACTAATATTTCTTAGCGAATCAATCATGCTGCGAACAGTATTAGCAATATTTGCAGCAGCTTGATATATTCGATTCCATTTCTTCCAATTAGTTTTAAGTTCTTTCCAGTTTTGAACACCAAATAAACCTGCGGCGAATTCATCAATCTTTTTACCAAAAAATCCTTTAGTATCTATTGGCTGTCCGTCTAAATCTTTGAAGAATAATCCAGCTAAGTTATCAATAATTGAAAATAAAGTATCTGACAGTGAACTGCTCAACATATAAGCGTTGTGCAATGTATTCACCCAGGTCAAAACAATTAGAATCCTTTCTAATTGCATCCACTTTGCAAACTTGTCAAATTTAGCTTTAAAACCTTTCAAGAAATTACTAATACCGCCACCAGGAAGTTGCGGCCCTAGTTTGGTATTAATAACATCTAACTTGGCATTTAAAGTAGCAACGGCAGCTAAATCTAAACCGTTTAAAAGCGCGTTTAACTTATCAAGCCTTTGAGTATTTCCTGATACTTGGTCGCTTATTTGTTTGCCACAACTACCGCCTTTGCAGGGGCTAGCAGGAGCAGCAGGAGAAGCTGGTTGTGCTTTCCCAGGAATAAACGGAAATGGAATGGGTAAAGGTGCCCCCGGTGGTTTGTCCGAGTTTGGCTCTGGATTTGGGTTTGGCTCGGGGTTTGGATTTGGGTCTGGCGGTGGCTCGGGGTTTGGGTTTGGTGTTGGTGGTGGGTCTGGTGGTGGATTTGGCGGTGGATTTGGATCTGGATTCGGATTTGGGTTTGGGTTTGGGTTTGGGTTTGGGTTTGGGTTTGGATTTGGTGCTGGTGCTGGTGGTGGATTTGGTGTTGGACTAGGACTTGGATTTGGACTAGGACTTGGACTAGGGCTGGGATTCGGAGCAGGACTAGGACTTGGAGCAGGACTAGGTGACGGCGCTGGTGAAGGCGACGGACTAGGACTTGGACTAGGGCTGGGATTCGGAGCAGGACTAGGACTTGGAGCAGGACTAGGTGACGGCGCTGGTGAAGGCGACGGACTAGGACTCGGACTAGGGCTGGGATTCGGAGCAGGACTAGGCCTTGGAGCAGGATTAGGTGACGGCGCTGGTGAAGGCGACGGACTAGGACTCGGATTAGGGCTGGGATTCGGAGCAGGACTAGGACTTGGAGCAGGACTAGGTGACGGCGCTGGTGAAGGCGACGGACTAGGACTCGGATTAGGGCTGGGATTCGGAGCAGGACTAGGGCTTGGAGCAGGATTAGGTGACGGCGCTGGTGGTGGAGTTGGTGCCGGTGCTGGCGCTGGTGGTGGATTTGGAGTAGGATTTGGCGTTGGAGCCGGTGGTGGCTCTGACTCCGGTGTTGGTGGTGGCTCTGGCTCTGGTGTTGGCGGTGGCTCTGTCTCCGGTGTTGGTGGTGGCTCTGGCTCTGGTGCGGGTGGTGGCGCTGGTGATGGTTCCGGTGGTTCTGGTGCGGGTGGTGGTTCTGGTGCTGGTGTTGATGGTGGTTCTGGTGCGGGTGGTGGCTTAGGTGTTGGAGGTGGTTCTGGTTCTGGTGTGGGAGGCGGAGGACTAGGACGAGTAAAAGGCTTTGGGTCGTTTTTACCGGGAAAACGTCTTGGAGGGGGCGGTAAAGTTTCTGGGATTGTTGGTGGTGGTTCTGGTGCTGGTGCTGTGGGAGGTGGAGCAGTATTTAAACTGGGAAAATTAACTTTTTCTCTATAACCGTTTTTAAAAACTCTATAAACATTAAAATCGTAAAGTTTATCTAGTTTTGAACCAGGATTCCCAATTCCTCTAATTGCATATCGCTTTTTTACATCTCCCGGTTCACCACTTGAACTGTAAAAACCTGCTCCAGTAATATCTATTGAAGTTCTTGCCCCGTACCGGGGGTCTACACCAATCTCAATATTTCCAAGAGGTCCCCATTGTGTAGTGTTTAATAATCTAGATTTTTGATAAACCCCATACTCGCGATAGTCAACCTTAAAGTAGATGTCGTAGTAAAACTTCTCCCAATATTTATCATTGGCTGGTGGTTGGTTAGGAGTAGAATTACTGCCCGGTAAGGGTAATGAAGGTTTATTGGAAGGTAAATCCTTTGCAATTTTCGCTGCTGCGGTTCCTTTGACAATTAACGCAGGAAGTATTTTTTTTACTGGAATCGAACCCGGTAAGGTTGCAGGATTATAATATTTTGATAATTCTGGAAGGTCGCTAGGTCGAACAGTCGAAAGGCTTGGCTCAGGCTTCTTACTGAAAGGCACAATATTGTTAGCGCCTCCAGGTGAGGCGTTAACAACAGGAACTTTTGAATATGGTAAAGCCGTAGCGCTCATTATGCAGTAAGTTCAGAAGGCGCAGCGGTTGTAGAAAATTCTTTAACCCGTTGCCACAAAGGCCCGTCGTAATATGCGAAATCATCTTCCAATTCCATACTCAAACGAGAGAATAAATTTGTTTTGCTGGTTTGGTCAATCTTGAAAATGCCAAACTGTGCAGATGCTACAGCAGTGCCCGGTCCTTCAATTGTTGTTAAGTCGGGATTAACAGTATTCAAAACTAAAGCAATCCATGCGGCTGCTTTTTCATAAGTATCAATTTCGGCAGGTATTTGTTCTTTGGTAAAAGCTGTCATGTTTTTAAGATTAAAACGATTAGGTCTTTTCCGTTGTAATCCGTTAATTAATATCAGTAAATAGACCGGAAATACATATTTTCGGAACTATTACTGATTCGCTGTATATATTGCCACGACTACAATACAAAACAAGTCTCCTGACACAATAAACACTAAAAGTTCCGGAATTATGCATAATTTGCAGACTTCCGGAACTTTCTTAAACAAGAAACTAATAATTTAAATATGAAAAATAATCGTCATGGAAAGTCAGCAATTTTAACTTATAGTGACTATTCAAAAATCCGAAAGCAGGTAAGGTCAAAAAAATACAAATTACTAATTGACCTTGGTTGGTTTACGGGCGAACGGATAGGTGCATTATGTCAACTTAAAATCAGTGATTGCTACGACGACAAATTAATTTCAAGGAGCCATATAAATTTTAAGGCTAGAACTAGAAAAGCGTCACCAAGTGGAAAGAGAAGAACCCGACAGCTAAAAGCTCATTCAACTTTGATTGAAAGTTTGCAAGCATACAAGCCAGATACAAATATTTCTGAATATATTTTTCACGGCCGCGATGGAGTAGATCACATAACTACAAGGTGGTGTGACAAGATTTTACGAGCTGCTGTTGAAAGAGCGGGTTTAGAAGCTAAGGGTATTAGCTGGCATAGTTTTCGGAGAACTTTCGCTACTCGGCTACATCGAAGTGGAGTTTCTATTTTCGTTATCTCGAAACTACTTGACCACAGCGATGTCCGCACGACGCAGGAATATATTGATGTTTTTGAAGACCAGATAGAAGGAGCAATTGAGGCATTATGAGTATTAAATTTGGAATCGATTTGGGACACAACGTCAGGTTTGACGGTGGAGCGGCCGGTGTTGATAAATCTGAAAACCAGCTAATTATGGAAGTTGGGAATAAGGTTATTTGCAAGTTACAGAGTTTAGGACATCAAGTAGTTGAATGTAAACCAGAATCTGCAACAAGCAGCGGTCATGCATTACGACAACGAACTTACACTGCGAATGTTGCAGGTGTTGATAGGTTTGTTTCAATTCATTTCAATGCATTTAACGGTCAAGCACATGGAGCAGAAGTTTTATATATTTCTCAGGCGGGGCGAAAATTAGCCCAACCTGTTCAAGATGAAATAGTAAAACTTGGTTTTACCAATCGAGGTGTGAAGTATCGCAATAATTTACATGTTCTCCGAGCAACTAATGCACCTGCAATCCTTATAGAATGCTGCTTTTGCGACAATTGGAAAGATATGAAGCGATACGATGCTGAAAAAATGGCTAACGCAATCGTTAAAGGTTTAACCGGCAGCTTCCCTAATTCCTCCAACAAACCTTGTCCAACTTGCGGACGTGTTTAATTAAATTTAATTCTCATTCCCAATTCCCTATTTCCCATTCCCCATTCCCAATTCCTCGTTTTTAACTCCTAACTCCTAATTCCTAACTCCCATGCTTCAAGAAAATATGACTGATAAAGAATTAATGCTTTTGAAAATGAAGATTATTTATGCAAAAGCTCAAAGTTGGGGCATTGAAGAGTTAGCGCTTGCTCTTGAACATCTTTCTGAGGATTGTTGGAATAAAGTTTCTAAAAACTATCCCCCATCTTTCCGAATTGATGGTTAAATGCTGAAATGACGTGTTACAGGTCAATAGGAGATGGGGAATGGGGAAACGAGGAGGTAGAACTTCGGGAACTATAACCCGTGGTAGTAGCTGGCGAAATGGTAAAACTACAGTTATTCGAGTTCCAGTTAATTTAGTTCCGGAAATTATCAAGTTTGCAAAATACCTTGATAATGGGATATACCTAGAAAGCTTTATATATCAAGAGTTTTTGCAATTAAAAGCAAGGCAATATAGAAGGTCGGGGAAACGGTTAATACGGAACACTCCGAGGTGGAGTGTTTTTAATGAATTTGAGAATTATTTGAAAAATTATTCAAAATAGTAATAATATTTTGTGGATGTAGATTCTTCCTGATGCAATCTTCTATCACTTGCTTCTTTTTTCTCGCTCTGGCGGAGTTCACGCTGCCCACATATTTCCGTCGGAGCTTTCTACCTTCCATCCAGGTATACCGCCAGTACCAATATTTATTATTTCCACGTTCCACATAGTACTTTTCAACAAAGTGGTTCGTTTGTATCTCGTGTTGGTGAGCAGATTTTTGAGTACTATGTGATACTTGCTCACCAACACTTTTACACGTAGATTGTTCTTCCCAGCACAATTCATCCCAGTAGGGGTCATATTGTGGTTTTGTTGGAGTGTGGGGATTGTCAGAAGTGATTGCAATTCCCAGATTTAATTCGGTTTGGATGTGCTTCATCTTCCCGAACTTCTCTGGAAAGGAACTATTTCATGATGGTAGGAACGAGCTAAGCACCAAGTATCAACTAATTCGCTGCTTAATTCCTGTAATGCTTCCGACCAAAGTAAGACGTTGATATAGGAAAGGTTGCAAATATCAACTTCATGAATAAATCGTTTCTTTATCCAGCATTTAAACCGAATTTTTTCGTAATTATTGAAATTTTGATTCATAATATTCCTACGCTTTTTCGTTTGTGGCTTTAATTCGGCTAAGAATTGAAGCTACTTTTTGTAATCTAAATTACATCTTAACCGCTGTTACTAAAAACACTGGTAAATATATCTTCAATATCTGCAATAAAGGTTTCTTTCGTATATAAATTGTCCTCGTAATATCGATACCTCAAGCAGTCAATTAACCATCCTTGTGGGTTATCAATCAGACCTCCCTTGTTTCGTTGTTTGAATAGTTTTAATGATGCGGTTATATCCTCGATTGGATATTTATATATTTCTTCTGTAGTCGCTTTTTTGGGATTGAAAAGAATACCGTATTTTGCACAAGCTTTAATTATTTGCAACTTGCGGTGATGTTCTTTGATGTTTAATTCATTTGAATAATCCGGTTGATTGTTAGTATTACTACCGGAAGAATCATCCGTACAGACTGTTGATTTATCAGGGCTATGAGGAGAGCTGCTGCTGACAAACCCTGTTTCAGAGTGACAACCGTTTGAGGGCTGTTTTTCTAAAGTAACTTGATGATAATGCAAGTTTCTTTCACAACGCTTTTTGGGGATTGTAGCGTCTGGATGCCTTAATTTAATCCGGTATGTATTGTGACCAAAATCTTTATCGATGTGGATTATTCGGAGAAATACTAACTTTTCAAACTGCTGTTTAACCCAGTGCAATGCGTGTGGTTTACCTTGTAGTTTCTTTACGTATTGTTGAAACTCTTGCAGTGTAAATTCTATTTTCTGGTTCTCTTTACCGAGTGTTAATAACCACTTCCATAGTGTTTGAGCTACGTTTTTTATTCGGTATTTTAAGCAGTATTTTAGGTGTTTCTCTGTCCAATTAAGGATGCTTTTTGATGCGTTTTGTGTCATGATAATAAGCAGATTATAAGATAAATTCAGCCATTTAATTGCTACGCTTCAATCTCTTAGTAATTAAATGGTTCTTTTTTATGCAAATAAATACCCGACCCGTCACTACACGGGTCGGGTTTTTAAGTTGTTTTATTTGCTTCTAACTCTTCAAGAAGGGAATTAAACTCTTGAATCCTAGAATTTAGCTGTACAATTTCTGCTTCTATTTGACTTTTTTGTTCATTTTTATTTGCCACCTGATTCTTGTACTCATCTATCAGCTGGCGGATGATTCCCCCAGTAATCGCGCATCCGTCCCCAAAGAGAAGTCGTCCCGAGCTATCCGTTCCACCAATTCGCTCATACTCACCCCTACTGCTTTCGCTTTTGCTTCCAGCATTTTCCTCCCGTCCGGGGTGAGCGTCAGCATCGTATTTTTCTTGTTTTGGCCGTGAATCGACTTTCGCATTCATTGTACCCATGCACTACTCCTTTATTTTACCTATGTAGTATCTTTACTTTTTACATAGGTAGTACTAGGCTATATTCAGTTGTACATAGGTATAACTCAAAAAGCAATACCCCAAACCGGCAGAATTAGCAGCCTGCCATCCACAAGAAAAAGAAAGCTCGCTGGGAATTGCAGTTAACAGTAGTTATTGAAGGTTCTTATATATGGGGGTTTTGAAGATAAGAGCAACAGGATTGTGTGGTGATGTAGAGGCAATATCTTAGTTTCTTGAAGCTATTGCTGCAAAGTCTGGAAAGTTCAGAATTATGGAGAGGTCTAAGAGATATAAAAATCGAGATTCACTATATGTACGGCGGTATTTGGAATTGGAGGTAGATTGGGAGGCTTTGAAGAAAACTGACTGATAAATTTTGCTCACCAACAGTGTGGAGGTAATTGGATGGGAGATAAGTATACAGCTTGTGAAAGATATAACGTTTGTGCCTTGCATGAGCATCAGCTAGCTACTGAGGAATGTGATTCAACTTGCCAGATAAGAAGCGAAAGGAGCGACAAACCAAACAACGTGACTAGCTTTGAAAATTACAAACATGCACAGGTAAGTACATCTAAAAGTGAGAATTAATACGGTAAAAATGGCGATCGCCATTTTGGGGTAAAACAGCGAAATGTATATGTAGAGGGAGTTACGGTTTTTTATTAACTAAAACAAACCGTTGTATTAAAGGACTATAAGGGGGTCATAAGGGGGTTATGGAGGTATCAGACACGGTTAATAACGGTACTAAGACGGCATCAAAGGGGGGTGATAAGACCACTAAAGAGGTCAAAAGGCAGCGTCATTATGGGGTATTACAACCATCATCAGATGCTGATGACATGGCTAAAGCCACCTATAACGGTTTGGTTGATAACGTTCCTAGGGAATGGAAGTCTGTAAAAAATTACGAACTTTTCAGTTTGACACCAGACGGATTATTTCCGTGGTTAAAAGTTTCGCGTAACAAAGCAGTCCGTTTGTTCGACGGGCATGTAGAGATGGTCAGCGACGGACGCTGTTACAAAATTATGTTGAGCAGCCATTAAGTCATCAGCTTGAAATGGCTGCCGAATTCCCCTTTCAAGGAATCCACAAGACAAGAAAATAATACCATGACAAAGGAAATTAAGGAAAACGTCTACAATGCATCGTACAAAGCATTGACCGAGAACGGAGTTGATGAAGACGTTGCAGATAAAGCTTCAAAAGTTGTTGCCAGCGACGACTTTAATTTGAAAGATTTGGGACGAACTAATGAAGACCGAAACAACGTAGCAGAAGCAATGAGGCAATTTTGGGGGAATCAAAGGGGTGAAGAATGAGCAAACAATCAAACTTTTCGCGCTGGCTGTCGCCGTCGTCCTCGTCACGTGGAGTTGCTCAAAGCCAAATAACACCCCACGACTTGAACTTGACATCAAAGTCATATACAGCGAATAGCTGGATACCTCACTTCTTACCGGGTTGGAAGACTATTGGTAGGTTTGCGTTGTGGGGAATTGGGAGAGCAGGTTTTTCAATCTGCTTGTTCGGACTCGACACCACCACCAATGCTTTAACCGTTGCTCAAACAGCGGTCAAGTGGAGTCGTGGTAGTTTATCCAGGCTACTTACGGTTTATGACCAACTTCCATACGGGGGAACCCACAGTCAGAACATTATTGAAGCGGCTGCTGTGGAGGTTAGCGCCGAACCGGAGGAAATCATTACTGATGTTATTGAAGCGATTCAAGATAAGCAGGTAATGATAATTGGGGAGATGGGAACGGGTAAATCGACTCTTGCTCAATACTTGGCTTATTCCGTTGGTGGTCGAGTAAAGGTTTACGAACCGGAGGGAACCCCGGAAGACTGGCAAGGGTTAGAAGTTGTGGGTAAAGGTGAAAATTGGACAGCAATTGAAGCGGGAATGCAGTCCGACCTTGAAGACCTTTCTAGTCGTATTCAAAGAAGAATGCAGGAAGGGGGTAAGTTCCTCGAAGGTTCCGAGCAAGTAGTAATTTGTGAGGAATACCCGGAACTTGTAAATAAGGTTTCTTGCAGTGGGGAATGGCTAGACCGTCACGCCAGACGGGGACGTAAAGCTAGGCGTTTTACCGTCTTACTCTCGCAATATGACAAGGTTGCAGCGTGGGGTCTTGAAGGTAAATCGGATTTATCAGAAGCTTTCTTCAAAATAAGACTAGGGAAGAAAGCGCTTGCTCACGCAAAAAGCTTGAAAAACGATGAACTAATTTACTGGTTAAAACAAGACCGAAGTCATTGCTTGCTGGACGATAACCCATGCAAACTCCCTCCATACCGGGAAATGAAAGCGGTTATCACCAGACCATTGTTAAACCAAAACACACCAATCGAAAAATCACCCGAAAAACCGCTGAAAGCACCGTCAGAAGAGAACTTTGAGGAAAAATTTTCAGAATCTGACGCTTTTCTGTGGCGATTAATTTTGAAATATGGGGAGGGTAAAAGTGACTCAACAATAGTTACTGAAATTTTGGGTATGACCGGCAAGAAATACGGCGAGGGGAAAGATTTACTTGAACGTTTAAGGAGGCAATTTGGATAATTCAACCCAATCTAATGTAGCTCCACATTGGGACTATAAAACCGCTAAAGAAATGATTGATTTGATGATTAGTGAACTTGAAGATATGCGGAAATCTATTCTTTATGTTCCAAGAACCAATCCTGCAACCGACAAAGATTTACACGAGAGGACAGACGAAATTATCAATACTGGAATTGCACTTTTAAACGTTATTGGTTGCATTCCAGAGGATGATGCAAGTAGTTAATAATAAAAAGCGCGGTAGTTAATACCGCGTCACCATTTCACTTTATAACCGGGTATGCATCGAATATAACTATGAAAGTCAAAACTGTCACTTGTAAGCGCACTAGAAGCTTAGAGAATAATGAATCTGAAACTTTTGAGATGACAGCAGAATTAGATGACAATGACAACGTTATTGAAGCATCAGAAACTTTAGAGAATTACGTCCGTTATATGCTTGGACTAATACCTCCTGAATCAATTGAACAAATAATGTTAAACGATTGGAACGAACAAACTAAACATTTAAGATGACTAAACACGATACTTGGGTAACTTTAAAACCTGACAATCCGTTGTCAGAAATAATAAATTTATTTCCAGAGCAACAAATACCAATGCGTGACCCGTTCCCAATGGAATTGGTTGCTAATGGTCAAGATAAAGCAGCATTATTTGTGATTGACTTAGATAGATTAAGCTCAATTCAAGCAACAGAAATTACTAAAATCTATGCAAGGACTTTAAATGCTTCTGTTGATGAAATATTTGGTGATGCTTTAACAAATAAAGGATTTGCAATTAATTCGGTGTATGTTGATAAGTTATTTTGCGGGGACGAGGGTTATCAACGGACAAGGGAGGTAGCTGATTTTTATGACCGTTGTCCAAATCCAACACTGGAGCAAATAGAAGAATTTATGCAAGACCAGCGTAATAGGTGGATTGATGGAAACGAGCAACCACAGCCAATGCCAAAGGAATATCAAGACTTTGACCCGCGAATACAAACACCGGAATTGGAAGATTTTTTAGAAAAAGAAGCGATTGAACAACATTACGCTAACTATTCAGTTCTTGATGTACTTACGGGTAAAGCAACTGTAGATTTTTTGAATAAGCAAAATCCGGATTATCAGTATGAGTTGGTGGGATTGGAGGAGATGCTTGAAGATGACTGATAATCTTATACCTAGCTATTTGGAGTCAGAACAAGACAATTATCTACTAGTTCACAAAAGAGAAATTTTCGCTTTACATTTTGCGTTCCATTGCTTATCTGAGACTATTTCTAAAGTACAAAATACAAATCCAGAAAGTTTGAAAATAGAAATGATGGAAGAGTTTAGGCTATATGCTCAAAATGCTTTAGAGATTAAAGTTGATGAAATGTCTGAAAAGCTTATTCAACTTTGTGAAGATTTTTGCGATATTGTTGATTCCTCGCCTGATGAGTCAGCTTGAACCACTGACGAAACGCGGGGCTATCCCGCGTCGCGGATTAGGTTCCGTAAAGTAATCAGGGTTTTAGTCCTAAATTAAGCGTAGCTTTTATTCATTCGTAAGCTCGGTTACTTACAAAAAGATTGTGTTACAGCACAATCTTTTTATCTTAAGAGTGCTTTAAGCTTAACGGCTTTTGGGTGATTCGTAGAAACCACCATAAACAAGTAGAGGAAAATATGAATGTAATCCGGGTGCTAGGAATAGACGTTTCCAAGCGCTCCGTTTCAACTTGCTTACTTAAGCAAAAACCATCTAACCCTAGACAATTTTATTACAAATATACCTTTCAATGCTTCAATGCAGATGCATCTGGTATTAAAGGAATATTAGATTTAAAGCCTGACTTGGCTGTAATAGAACCAACTGGTACAAATTACAGCAAGTTGTGGGTTAAGGTTTTAGGTGAAAACGGAGTAACAATAAAATTTGTAGACCACAACAAACTTAGAAAATACAGAGAATTCCACTTAGAATTACCTGATAAAGATGATAATGCTGATGCTCTTGCATTAGCTTGTTATTTTTTTGATTACTCTTCACCTAGTAGATACTTAACTATTCGAGATGCAACAACTTCACAATTAAGAGAATTAATCTTAAGGCTAAATCACCTTAACCGTGTTCAAAGTCCAATAATTAATCGATTGCGTCAGGATTTAGCATGGCAGTTTCCTGAAGTTGCTTTAACTCAATCATCTCGTAGCCGTTCCGGTGATATTCCATTGCTTTGGGGATGGCTTGCAAAAGAAAGAAATAGTAAAAAATATGATTTAAAATACATGGATTCGGTCGGCCTTGGTTTAAATAATACAGTCAGAAAACACGCTGCAAGATTATGTGACCTCTTGAGAGAAGAGTATGAGATTGAAGATAAAATCAAAGAACTTTTACTACTTCCTAAATACATTCCATATATAAAAACATTTGAGAATTTTGGATTTGGAATTAGAACACAGGCTTTAATTCTCAGTCAAATTTTTCCATTGAGCAACTTTTTAAATGATGACGGAACACCAATAGTTGAATTTCATCAATCAAAAGACAATCCAAAAAAACAATCAAAGCGTAGGTTATCAGAAAGACGGTTTCAAAAGATTTTGGGTTTAGCCCCAACTCAAGAATCAAGCGGCGACAAGAAAAAATCAAAAGTTGTTGGCAGCCAATTATGTAGAAAAGCTTTTTGGTTATGGGTGTTTACTCATGTAGAGCCTGCTAAGTATAGAACAAACCAAATAACTCAAAAGCTAGGAGCAATCATAGATAAAGAAAAAACAGGGGGTAGACCTGTTAGAAAAATACGTTCAAGAATTTGTGTAAAAGCTTGCAAGATGTTGTTTAATCAATTGGTTGCCAGTTTGATTGAATACAATTAATTAGTAGAGTGAATGAATATTAACCTTTGAAATATGTCGAATTTAAATGATTCTGAATCTACAAATCAAGTTGCTCCTCGTAAATGGTCGGATTATTACCAAGCTGTTGCTAACCGTCCACCCAGAGAAACTTTGCTGACTGCTTTAAAGAATTTTGAGCGAGAAAATAAAACTGATTCAAGAACATCTATAGATTTGGGCTGTGGGGCTGGTAGGGATACGGTGGAATTGCTGCGTCGGGGTTGGAAGGTCGTCGCTATCGATAGTCAACAGGAAGCTATCGAGCGTTTAAAAAACTATTGCTATAGCGAAAAGTGCGGTCTTGGGGGTTTCCCCCAAGAGCAACTTTTTCAAGACAGCGAAACACTATTAGAAACTCGTCTTTCCCGGTTCGAGAATATTGATTTACCATCGGGGGTTGATTTAATTAATGCTAGCTTTAGCCTTCCCTTTTGCGAACCAGATAGTTTTCCCGATTTATGGAATAAAATTTTCTCTAGCTTGATTTCTGGGGGTCGTTTCTGCGGTCAATTATTTGGCGATAAGGATTCTTGGAATCAAGATTCAAATATGAATTTTCATAGCTTGTCGGATATCGACTTACTGCTGAAAGATTTTACAGTCGAATTACTGTCGGAAGAAGAACATCCTGGTAAAACTGCTTTAGGAGATGAAAAATATTGGCATATTTTTCACATTGTGGCACGTAAAAAATAATTTGTTAATGATAAAAATAAGGAATAGGAGAGGATTAGTAGTTGTGCTTTCGCGCCAAAATAATGCATCTACAAACGAGTACAGTATAACTACAAATAAAGATAAAATGAGTAATAACTTTTGAATATAGCAGTTTTCAGTTTAATAGAATACACCCCTCTCCAAGATAGCGGAGAGGGGAAGGGGGTGAGGTTTATCTGCATTGTATTGCATCCAAATGAAACGCGCTGTAATAGTTGGTTATTTAGAGGTTATTACTGTTTAATTATAAATTATTTTCAATAAACAAACTTTGTTTCTAATGAATTACATCTAATATTTAATATTGTCTTCATTTTGTTTTTAATTTAATCAGCTATATTTAATAATCGAAAAAAAAGTTAATTCACAAAATTATTTATGTTTATTTACCTTTAAGTAAACAGATATTAACTACGAAGTTTTATGAATTGTTCTTTGCTTAAAGTCAAGGGAGAGATAATATGTATGTAAGCTAAATTGTTGTTCAGACACCGGCTTAGCTAATCAAACAAAATCAATACCTTTTATAAAGACAGTTAAATATTCAGACTTTATGCTTGAATCTGCTGGAGACTAATAAGTCTCTTAAATCGATAAAATATTTGGGAAAAAGCGTAAATCCTCTCCAAAAGTCTGATTAATTCTTGTTATCCAAGAAATGATTAATGTCTTTTACAAAGGTCTGTAAAATCTAGATATTGTTGAAAAATAATTAAAGATACTCCCGATTGTTATAGCTTGGAGTATCCCAAATTAAAACAATAAATAGAATCCTTAATTGGAAAGCCGGAGCAGCAATAAAGCTCGTTAATTTCCTTGCAAGCTTTCGTAAAAAAATATTGGAGAGAGAATCATGATGAAAGTACAAGATGTCATGAGCTTAAATGTAGCAACTATCAATGGTTCCGCTACCGTAGCAGAAGCAGTAAGATTATTAAGACTCACCCAATTACGCGCGTTAATTGTCGAACCTTCCACTAAGAGCGATGCATACGGTATTGTAACTCAAAGCGATATTGCTATTAAGGTAGTTGCTTTGGCTCGCGACCCTCAGACTGTTTGTGTTTCGGAAATCATGAGCAAGCCTTGCATCGTTCTAGACCCCGAATTAAGTTTAGAAAATGTCGCAAGACTGTTTGCTCAAACCGATATTTGGCGTGCCCCAGTTATTAAAGATGATTTAGTTGGCATTATTTCTGTTACCGATATTATTAATAAAGGTGATTTCGTAGCCAAGCAAAAACTTATATTCCTCAAAGCAGAATTGCAAAAAGCAATATCCAATGCTCGCTCAATTTGCGGACAATATGGTGTTTACTCTTTAGAAGCTGCTGACGCTTGGAAAATAGTGGATCAAATCGAAGCAGAAGCAATTGCTAATGGAGCCCCCGTACCCGAAAAATCAGCCAGACACCAATTTGCTGAGGAAACCAAAGTCGAAGAATTTGCCTTCAGCTAATAGCTTCAAGGGGTGATTGCTTTGTGGTTTCTGTAGATAGTCATTGATTGAATCCCGGTTTGTGAAAAACCGGGTTTTTCAATTTTTTGTTTATTCTGACGGAATTAATGTGGCAGATTAATAGTGATTTTATAAAAAATTATCTTTGCTACTTAATTATCGTATCTAAATGTACAAAATAATTACTTTAAATTTCCATGTTTTATAGATTACAAAAAAATAGTATTTTAGGCATCTTTTTTTTTATGATTTATGTATATCATAGGTCTAGCCCAAAATACAGATACACAATCGGTGAAATAAATATTTTCTCATGGCGGACACTATCTAAGAACAATTACTACATCAATTTATGCTGCAAAAAAAGATTTAAATTTGATTTCCGATTGCGAACAATTTAGGATGAAGTTTCCGACAGTCAGGGGATGGGTAGCTCAAAGCTTTTATCTATCTACCTTGAATAGATATTAGAGGAACCCCACAGATTAATGTTTCCATCTACCAGGTAATATTGTAATCCCGAATTATTTTATATCGGGACACAAGCGTAGATAATTGATGCTTTCCGAAGTTGATAAAGTTGATAAATAGTTTATCTATCACATCAATTAATTTACATACTTTACATTTCTAACAACAAATAACCAAAAATGCTCTTATCATCAACTGTTGTGTGGAACAATTTCGCGTTACTTTATCCGAAGGTAAGGGTTTAGTTAAGGAAGTTAAAAAGACCGTAAAATTATAGGTTCTCTATCCTTTGAAGTGTTTTTTTTAATATCATATACTAACTTTATTGATTGTATATGATTATAATAGTTGAGGAACTATTCCAGTATAGAAATGATGTGTATGTGAGTAAATATTCTCCGGCTAAATATATATTTAGCTAATTTTTTTGTTTTTGATTATCACTGGTACAACAGTATTTTATTCAAACAAAAAAATATAGAATATTTAGCTACAAATCAATTCAGAGTCCGTGGTATTGTGATTTGAGTTTGAAAGAATCAATAAATACAAGAACAAATGAACAATAAGTATTTCTTTCAGAATGATGACTTGGGTCCGTTTCAACCTTCATCGGCTGATATTATATTGCGTCAGCAGCTAGAAAAATCCCTGAGTAAATTTTTCTATGAAAAGTGCGATCGCAAGATAAGGGATTTGTTATCTGCGTGTCGATGGTATGTTACTACCCACACCTCTGCAATGACTTTAGTTATTGAATGTCCAGACCAAGTTACCAATTGGCGAATTTTACAGAAAATGGTACCAATGGCATCTTTGCTGAATAACGTTGCTACCAATGCAAAAATTCGCGTTTGTCCTCCTAGTAGTGAAGGAATGCCTTTTGAAATGAGAGTAGATGAATTATCTGTTTATGAGGAAGACTCAGCTTGAATTTCCTCTTGTTCTATATTTTGTCTAATAGTTACCTTAATTTGTTCAAATACGATATCGGCAGAATGCTTTACAGCTTGGGTTAATTCCCAACCAAAATTCAAATTTGCTGCTTCAATTAAATAGACCGTAACAACTTGTGGAAAATCCGAATTAAAGATTTTTCTTCCAGCAGCGATTGCATTATCCCAGCGAAAATCGTGCAAATTGAAGCTGGGTTCGGGTAAAGCTTCTAACTCCTTTCCCGGAACTTGAAATATAGCACCTGGTTCGGAATTTGTCGAACTCGCATCAATAATTATTAGGTGTTTGCTACCTCTTGCTTTAAACATGACTTCCATCCCTGCGGTTCCGCAGTCATAAACTTTCACATAGGGATGAGGATATGTGGCAAGATACTGCTGTAGGCGTTGGGCTATAATTACGCCTACAGCATCATCATTACGGTTCAGATTTCCGCAACCAATAATTGTCAGGTTTCTTTGCTCATTGGTCATCAATAATAACTACTTCTAAATCTGCTAACTCTTTATCACTAAAATCCTTGTCACCAGAATAACAAGTAGGTATTTGACGTGGAAGTTTACAAAACAGGTTTACATGCTTGAAAGCAAGATTTACACATAATTAGACAAATAACCCCTAAGAATCAATTATTCTCTATCTCGGATAATTTGTTTGTCTTCCTATTCTACATACTTTTTGGATAATATTTTTTTATTTTCAAATAAAAATTATTTGTTCATATTTCGATTAACATCTATAAAAATATTTTTTAGTATGCATATTTACAAAAATTCAGTATTAAAAGTAATTGGTAATTGGTAATGGGTAATTGAGAATTGGTAAGTAATTAGGTCAAATTAAATATAAAACCTTACCCTACCGACCGCTTCCCTCTTCTTAATAAGGATTGAGGGTGAAGTCTTATCTTATATTGAATTACGTCTACATCTTAATTGTTAATTACAACTGATGTAGAGACGTTATATATAACGTCTCCCGAGATTGGGAAGAAAATTAACAAATGAACTATTCAAAACTATTGCGATAGAGAATTAGTAATTACAACCATAAATAAGGAGACGTAGCAGTGCTACGTCTCTACATCAGGAACTGTGAATTGTTGGAATTATTCTATTAACCAACGCTGGTGGTATGTTCTTCTAACATAGCTTTAGCGCGGGGTTTGTAAAGCAGGTGGAATAAGGATTCTACATAACGGAGCATATCTTCTCGGTTGTCTCCGGAGACGTAATTATATAAGGTGTAGGTTTTTGCAAGAGATAATAAACGGTTGGTGTGAATCTTCCAGGTGTAGTTATCGTAAACTCTTTGAATACCTTTTTGGGAAAATTCTTTCCAGTTGTCGGGGTTGAAGTCGCATTTGGAAAGGAATTCTAAAATTATTTCGGCCATTTCTTGGTGATTGTTGGGATTGATATAGAATCCGTTGACTTTATCTTGGATAATTTCTAAAGGTCCTCCGAAGCGAGTTGCGAAAGTGGGAAGTCCGCTAATCATTGCTTCGAGTACTGTTAAACCGAAAGCTTCAAACAATGCTGGTTGAACAAAAATACCTTGGCGATCGCCGATTATCCGATAGATTTCTCCAGAGTCGTTTTTCGATAACCTGACTCCCAACCAGCGGACTTTACCTTGTAAATTATATTTCTCAATGATTTGATAAAGCTTTTCAATTTCGTTAATTTCTTCGGTGTCGGTTGAATCTTCTACATGAAGCTTTCCAGCAACCAAAATCAAATTACACTGCTCTTGAAGTTCTTTACTTTTACCAAAGCACTCAGCCAAACCGGTAAGATTTTTTATTCTATCAAGTCTTGCCATCGAGAATATTGGACGCTTACTAATGTCGGATAGTTTACCAAAAGCCTTAGTTGAATCTTCCAAGGTAAATAATAAATTTTCCAGACGTTCGCGGTTGTCTAATAATCTATCTTCAATTCTGGTGTAGGGAAAATAAACATTTTCGTTAACACCAGGGGGAACTACATTAAACTTGGGATTTTTTAAATCGATGCCGCTAACTACATGGTAAAGTTTAGGCATCGTGAAAGATTGGTAAGACTCATACTGACCGGGGCTATTTTCGGTACCGATAATTTCTTGATAAGTGCTGCTAACAACAAAATTAGCAGAATTCATCGCAATTAAATCGGCTGTGAACTGAAGTGAAAAATGATATTGTTCTTCGAGGTCTTCCCAATTCAAATCGCTCTTATGGTACTTTGATTTTTCTAAAGCATGAGCGATAACGCATTGAGTCACATTCAACCTTCGGGATAATAAAAATGCGACTAAATTACCATCAGTATAATTACCAATAACTAAATCCGGCTTTCCTGTAAACTCTACTAATAATTCTTTTTCGGAATCATTAGCAAAGCTTTCCAAATAAGGATAAATTTCAAAACGAGAAATCCAATTTTGGGTTATTTCTGGTTGAGATTCGCGGAAAGGAACTCGTAAAATCCAGCAGTTATCGGAACCATATATCTTCTCCAACCGTTGATTGCATTTAGTATCTTCACAGTTCGGAATCAAACGAGTCAGAACAATAATTTTAGACTCAATTTCACCGAGTACATCAAGTCCACCCAACTTGGAATTTTCCTTGATTTGTTTTTCTAACTCCTTTACCTGGTCGAGGACATAAACCACCTGTCCACCAGTATCCGGTCTTCCTAAAACACCTTCTTGTCCAAACCATCCATGGGGAGAAGTAACCAAAACCTGGAAAATCAACGGAATTCGGGACATGAATTTTTCTAGGATTTCATGGTCGGCCGAATCAATCAACTGGTCGAGCAATTCAAAAGTTTCTCTAGCTCTTAAAGCTGTATTTCCCCAACCGGGTTCAAAACCAAAACTTCGTAATTCAAACCGAAAGTTTTGATAGGAAGTGCGGTCGGGATACTTTTCTAAAAGGTCAATGACTCGTTTTACCTTCTCTGATAGCTGAGACTTACTTTGGATACGCTCGTTGATCAATAACTGTTGGTCTTTATATTTATGCAGCTTGAGAAAATTGAATAGAGCTTCTTGAAAGGTACCGCACTTGTCATCAAATAATTTACTAGATAAATAGCGGTTGAGATAATCCACACCATTACCGATTTTTTTCGAGTCACGGAGACTGGGAGAAGAATCATAAAAAGGTTGAAAGTCAATTTTCAACACATCCTCGTCTTGAAAATCGTTAGAATCAACCAGCTTGTCTCGTAAATTCAGCAACTCCGGCGTATTTATCGGTTCTACAGTCATATCATCCAGCAAACGATAAGCTTCTTGAGTAGCGATTTTAGGACGAACCACCAAACAAAGACTATTCTTATCGAAAATAATTTCTTGAGTTGAGTAAATCAACCTACTTAAAATTGAATTGCTATATAAATCCTTATTACCTTCTTCATCACAATACTTATAAAAAGCAATCAAAATATCGTTACGAAGTAGATAAGGCTTCTTAGACTGACGTAAAGATAAAGCGAATTTACGTAAATTATTTTTTTCGCTGCTCTCCAACACGTTTTGAATTAAATTAGACATTTTATTTATCCTAAGTCGATTAAAGTACTGAAAATTCTTACTTGAATGATTGACGAAAAGTAGATATACCAAAATTAAGGTAAATGCTCTATAAGCATTACACCCAGAGCAAATGCTATAAAAAACAAGCATTTGCAACTTTTATATTTTTCTCCCAAGAAGATAAAATTCTTACTTAAAGAAGCGAAAACAAACTGTTAATTTTCTCTCTAGCCGAGAGTTTCAACCTTCCAGTAGCAATAGATTTAAAGAAAACAGACTAAATTTGATGATTTCTTAATTGGTTGTAACTGACTTAAGCGGAAATAGTCAACGTTTTAATAAAAGTTTAAAGATTCACTTATAGTGCTTCTACGAACAGCATTCATCATTAAGTTTACTTCGCTAGGGATACGGTGGACTCACAAATAAATATACTTAAAATACTGCGGGAGCAAGTGTTTGATTAGATTAAATAAATCAAAAGACTAATTTAATTAATATATATCATCAAATCCTTAACACGAATTTACCAATACATACAACTGTAGGAAATAACTAATTGAATTTTTTTATTATTTATTGATTGGTTGAAGATACCGAATTAAATAGAAAAACCCGGTTTTCGCGTGAAAAACCGGGCTTATAATTCTTTTGATAGAGAATTAATGTATTTAGGAAGACAATTTAGCGTTATGTTCTTGAGCAATTTGAGAAAGTTTTTCAAACTGTTGCTCGGAAGCTTTATTGATTAACTCTTCGGCTTGTGTTTCATCAGTTCCCTCACTAGGAAACAAATGCTTAACGTAAAGCGAAACAAAATCAACCATTGCTGGTAAATCAGGTAAAGAATGGTTATCAGCTTGCTTTCCTGCAAATGTTGCGATTAACCCAGTTCTAATATCCTTTCTTGTCGTATCCATAAACTGACCGACAAGTTCCGGAATATAGTCTTCCGTTGGTAGCTCCTCTAACTTTGTTTCATTAGGAGTAAATTCGTATCCCGCTTCCCTTGCTTGTTGAGTAACACACCACTGCGTAAACTCCTGAAGCACTTTATTCGGAAGATTGGGGAGATGTTCGTGTAATAGTTTATCTGACATAATTTAGTATTTGAGAATTGGGAATGAGTAAGGAGTAAGGAGTAATGAGTAAGGAGTAAGGAGTAATGAGTAATGATTTTTCTGTTACCTACTACCAATTACCAATTACCAATTACCCATTACCTAATCTTTATGCTGTGCGAAATCGAGCTAATTCTTCACCAGTTTTTGCATCGTGAGCGTGGACGGTACATACCAAACAAGAATCGAAAGAACGAGCGACATGGCCAACTTCTACCGGGTCGGTTGAATCAAAAATTGGAGTTCCAATTAAAGCTTCCTCAATCGGACCGCGTTTTCCTTCACCATCACGGGGGCCGATATTCCAAGTTGAAGGAGCCATAATTTGATAATTTTTGATTTTTCCACCTTCAATATCTATCCAGTGACATAAAGCTCCTCTCGATGCTTCCGTCGCACCCCAACCGCGTCCGTCTTGTTCTTTGGGTTTGATATACCAATCATCATTCAAACGGAATTCTCTCAAACAACGTTCGGCTTGACGGTAAAGTTTAACAACTTCGTGGACTCTTGCTAGCTGACGGATATGGATACTAGGTCCACCCATTTGCTTGAAAGCATCCAGAATAAAGCCATCATAATGCTGCCAAGTTTCACCGTGAGTACCACCAGCTACCAATTGACGAGCTAAAGGACCAGCTTCCAAACGTCCGTGGTCGATATGAGTTACCGCAGTTCCCCAAGAATATTCATTATCAAAATCTTTAGCATTATTTTGAGTCGGTCGAGTCTCGCGGTCATAAGGATGAACGTCTCCCGTACCTTCGTTGTACCAAGAGTGAGAAGTATTCTCGCGGACAAAACCATGATTCATCGGCACGTGGGTATCGCTGAAGCTGTCATAAACCCCACTTTTCATAATCATAGCGGCATTTCGACCTTCAACCGTGGGATTTTGATATTTCACTTCATGAGGTAAATATCCCCAGGTCACGTATTTACCCAAACCCTGACCATATTTATGTAAACCGATATCCAAACCCATCCGCCAATAAAAACCTAAATCCGAATTAGCATGATTGGGATTTTCATCCAGCCAATTCATAAAATCCTCGTAGGTTTGGATTTCTTCATATCGTTCTAAAGAACAACCCAGCCAAACTGGTTCCAGCCAATTGGTACGGAAATATTCCAGAATTGACCAAGCGCGGGTTACGTCAGTTAACGTTGGAGCGCACATCACTCCACCGGGAACCATATAACTGCTGTGGGGCCATTGTCCGCCGAATAAAGCGTAAATTTCCACCGGTTTGCTAGAAATAGTCACTCCTATTTCATAAGACTTACCAGTAAAAGGAGCAAAACGGCGACAAGCTTCTTGATAAAAATGACTGTGTTGATATTTTTTATTCGTTAAATCAATTGCAAACAGCCCATAGAAATATCGAGGAATACTCTGTATAGTCTCGACAATCTGACCGATATTTCTCGCTAAAATTGCATTACGCGGAACTTCTGTTTTCCAAGCTGTATCTAAAGCCCAAGCCGCACTAGTTAAATGCGAAGCTCCACAAATACCGCAAACTCTTGGTGTGACAATTAACCCGGCTTGAGGGTCTTTTCCGCGTAAAATAACTTCAAATCCACGAAATAATTCTGCGTGCGTCCAAGCGTTCACCACTTGTCCGTCATCAATATCTACTCGTACATCTAAATCCCCCTCAACTCTTCCGAGAGGTGAAATGTCTAATCTTTGAATTCCCATAATTAGTTGTTAGTTGTTAGTAGTTAGTCGCTAGAAATAGGGAGTGAGGAGTTAAGAGTGAAGAGTTATGAGTAAATATTTAGAAATTCCCAATCCCCAATCCCCATGCCCGATTCCCAAATTAAACAGTAAAAAAGTCTTCTTCAGCCCAAGCTGGCATTGAATCTTTGGCTGCCATTGTTAAAACGGCATAATCCTTTTTATTTACTCCTGTTGGTAAATCTTTGGGTACACCTAATACAGTCTGAGTTTACTGTATGGTGTGGTAATATTGTTTTTATCGATAGAATAATGCTTTAACCAACATATGCGAATAGGATATGCCCGTGTATCATCTCGTCAGCAAGCGGATACAGAAGCGCTTGACCAACAAATTAGCCGACTTGAAAAAGCTGGGGCACAGAAAATCCTCTATGATATCGAATCAGGTCGGAAGGATACTAGGAAAAATTTTAACCAAACAATTGCTTTAGTTAAAAACGGAGTCGCAACAGAAGTGATTGTTACGCGGCTAGATAGACTTGGACGTAACGTAATTAGCATCCATAAAACAATAGAAATACTTCAAAAAGCTGGTGTTGAACTTACCATTTTAGATTCTCCTTTAGGCGATACAAATTCAGCTTTTGGTTGGCTAACTATTAATAATATTGCCGGATTGGCAGAGTTTGAGAGTCGTTTGTTATCAGAGCGTATCTCTCACGGAACTGATTACTATCGCTCTAATCTTAAATATTTTGGAAAGCCTCCATTTGGCTATACAAAGAATGCAGACAGCAAGTGTATTCCTCACCCAACTAACTGGGCGATAGCAAAGGAAATAATCCGGAGGTTTTATACTAATTCCTATGGTTCTATCGCTCGTTGGTTGGTAGAAAATTATGGAATTAAAAAGTACCCTTCTACTTTTCGAGAGTGGTTGCACAATCCAGCAATACGAGGTCACACATTCTATAAATTGAAGTCGGGTGAGATTGAACGGCATTACTCTACCCATGAAGCTTTGATTAGTGAAAGTGAATACCAAGATTTAGTAAAAATTACTGCTCATACAAATAAAAAAGACCCGAGTAAATTCAAACCTCATATTCTCGCTGGAATATTTAAATGTGGTGTTTGCGGACACGCTATGTCTAAAACTAAAGCAGGCAAGCAGTTTCAATGCTCTCAATATAAGAGATTTGGCAAAGTTGAATGCACTAACGGGAAAACTATCGCTAAATCTATAGTTAAAAAAGAAGTAATCAAAGTTCTTACACAGTATGCGTCGGAGGTTGTTCGGGAAGTGAACAACCGAACCGAAGCAGATACGGTGGTTGACGAAAGGTTAGTTACACTACAGCACCAATTACAAACACTTCAGTCACTTCCTAGGAATCGAGCTATCGATTTGGCGATCGCCGACCTAAAACAACAAATAAAAAATTACGAGCAGCAAAGTAATACTCGTGAAGCTAGGACAGAAGAAGATAATTTAATGTTACGCTCGTTTGGTCAGGCTGACTTCTGGGAATCTTTATCTGATACGGAGTTTAAAGTTATCTGTTTGCGTTTTATCGAAAGAGTTGTATTCAATGGTGGAAGGGATATAGAAGTCTTTTTACTCGATAGTTCCCTTCCGTAGTTAATTGCTTTCTCTCGGATGCTTTGCCAAATATCTTTATCTAACATTTTGGTTTATCCTGAAACGTAATTCATTTTGGAAGGTTTGATAAATTAATTCTGCTATTGAGGAACACAGAGTCAAAATACACAACATTCTGGTTAACCAAAAAGTATTATGCCTCTTTTATGTTTCCGGATTAGGAATGTATTATGAAAAACTTTGCATATAGTCAAATTATTGGAGATAGAAACTCCTACTACTCAACCAAGCTAAAATTATCAAGTAACGGCAGGCAAGAGCAGGCAGAGAAGAAACTTTTTCTTTTCACGGTAAAAGTCAAGAATACAATGTTTGTTTTCAGAAAAAACTTTCGTAGATACTTGCCACAAACACATATCTAAAATGTTGTAATCCAGACAAGTAATTATTACCACGCTTGTTAATCCACTTAAAAACAATGTTCCCTCAAACTGCTGAAATCAGACCTTCGTGAAACAACGAAGAAATAATTTTTAATTAATACAACCAGACTTAAGACAGCAAACCTAAATAAACTTGGAGCGAAACCATACACCTTTAATTATTTATACACAATTGTTTTCATTTTGACAATTTTATTTTTTTAGTTTGTCAGAGGATTAACGCCTAATATCAAGTCGTATAATTGTATTTAATTTATTATCATTTTTATACTGAGTCAAAGTAGATTCCGTATCAATTAAAATCCTTACTGGTAGGAGCATTAGACACCGTGAGCATTATCGGCAACAAAATATCAAAGTATAAAAACTAGTAGCTAATATCCAGATACTGAAGTTTTAAAAATTTTTTTTGATTTGTAAGCCTAAATTATTTAAGTGGTTGCGAGACAAACCTTACAAGAAGAATAAAAGACTATATTGGTCAAAAAAGACCTAGAAATAGAAATATTTAGACTAATGAAGTAAGTTTTATTTATTACAACTAAAAATAGTCGTGCTTATTTATCTGCTCTAGTTACATAACGGAATTGTTTGACCAATTTTGACACATATTGAGATAAAAACGCTTTGTGGTAATCCAATCGCTAGTTCTCTTGCGAAAAGAGCATTTACACGTCCTCAAAACATATAAAATTACTAAAAATTTATTCAAACTAGATTGCATCAAACTAGGAAGTTTTTATCTACGTAGTTATATTGAAGACTTTTTATCCAGTATTTGTATCAAATGTTTTAAAGATGAAAATACCTATAAAATTTATGCATCTATCCAATGAAATAGTCTTTGACTTTTAATGCTTTTTTATTCCTTTTGGATGATTTGTTTTGATTCCAATGCATTCAATATTTGATTGGGAGTATCAAGTGAGACCAATAAAATTACTCAAAAACTTTCTGTTTTGTTTTAATCTTCTGGGTGTATTAATGAAGGGCAGTAGAAAGTAGGCACAGAACAATCTCTTCGAGATGAGTGTCAGTTATAACTCTATAAATAGTAGTGCCTTTTAACCTCCGAACCGGCATTCCGTTCTAGGTCTAAGGCTATCGCCGAGTTACGAAGACCGTAGCGTAGGTGTCCGTGCTTGATATTGTGCGGCTAGACTAGTTTTACAACTGCCACGGGTTCCCTCAAAAGTTATAAGAGCGAAAAAACTTTTAAGGGTTCCCTGCCGACTGTTTTTTCCGGTAAATCATGAATATCGTCACATAAGCTTACCGCTCTTTAAGCAGTATTGCAGATTTATTATGGCGTTACGTTAGCAGAGGTATCCAGGAGTGAATAATATTGTAAAGCAAGAAATACTGGCTCAACTAGAGTCAGAAGAACAGTTTCCTGTGGATTTTGATATCTATTGGCAATGGTTGGAATTTAGTACAAAGGGTAATGCAAAACGGGCATTTGAAAAAGCTGGATTTACTATAGGGCAAGACTTTGACCACATTATCATTTCGGATAATGTGGTGAAACGCTCTCAGGGAGGGGGTACTCAGTCAGAAAAACTGATGCTAACAATCGACTGTGCTAAGTCCTTTGCGATGATGGCAAGAACAGAAAAAGGTCGGGAAGTAAGAAAATGGTATTTGCAATTAGAGAAAGAGTGGCGTTCCCAAAAACAGAAAACATTACAATTTGGGTTAGAGATTAATCAAAAATTATCCAAATTTTTAGAAATTCAATGTCAAATAGAGCGTCAGCAACGTATACTTTTGGCTAAAACCGAACATTTAACTGAGTCGTTTGAAGCACATGATAAATGGTTGCAGGGGATAGATGCAGAACTCGACCGCATCGAATCGCCTAAAGGTCACTATTTTACAGTTGTTGGTTACGCAAATCTTCACAAAATCAAACTAGGTAAATCCCAAGCAAATAGTTTAGGAAGAAAAGCATCTGCTTACTGTCGCAAAAATGGAATGCGAAAAGAAGAAGTCTTTGATTCGATGTTTGGAACTGTTGGTAACTATCCCCAAGAAGCATTGGAATTTATTTTTCAGTCAGAAGGATTGCTTTTCTTAGATCATTAGTTGAAAGCGATAGCTTCGGAATAGTTCGGATTATAGAGAGCGACATCAATAATCATTCATGAAAATCAAATTCCATGTCGAGAAATTATAAAAAAGGCAGACATTCAAATAAGCAGCAGCCTTGTCCTATTTGCGGCAACACAAAAGGTAGTTGTAAAATAAATGACGATGGTAGCATTTATTGCTTCCACTCCACACCAAATTCCGTACCATCTGGTTATGTTCATATTCGGGAATTGTCGGATGGTATGGGACATTCTTTTATTGAATCCCATGTTGTTAATGAGTTATTAACAGCAGCCAAAACCTTACAGAGTCAAGGGAAAAGAGCAAGCTATAAAGAGATAAGTGATTTGACGGGACGACCTTCTTCATGGGCTTATGCAGTTCAAAAAGCTTACCCATCATATTTTCCAGTTGGAAATAGATTGGACACTCACTTCTTAACTACGCTCCCTAAAACTCATAAGCAGAGAAATCAACCTCCTCCAACAGTTAAGAAAGATTTTCCACCACCATTAGTTTTGAGCGAGGAAGAAAGAGATAAGCAATATCGTTCGATATTAAATCAACTTCCATTAAATGAAGCTCATCGAAATCATTTAACCGATGTGCGTGGGTTAGCAAAGTTTACTAATAAAATCGGTTTTCGTTCGTGGTCAGACAAACGAGTAGAAAACGTAAGTTCTAATCTACCTGGTGTAGTTGAGCGTGAAAACTCGCTGTATCTATACAAGCCAGAAGGGTTATTCCTTCCAATACACAATGAATTTGAACAAATCATCGCATTCCAAATTCGTCCAGATGATACCAGTAGTGGCAAATATAAGTGGGGTTCCTCTGCACCAAAAGGTGGTAGTGGTCCTCGGTTAGATAATGGAGAAATGCCGCTTGCATTCTGCCGTCCAGAACAAATCGAGTTACCATCAATCGGTTTGGCTGAGGGAGTTTTGAAAGCCTGGTCGGTAGCTTGTAACCTAAAGCAAATAATCATTGGAGCCTCTGGAGCAGCCTGGGATTGTAGCCCAAAATTATTCAAACGTTATTTAGAAAAAGCTGCGAGTGAGCAAAATACTTCATTATCAAACTTAGTTATTGACTTGTACGTAGATGCGGGAATGCTCTCGAATCAGCACATCATGCTGCGTTACCACGAGACAATTAAGTTATTGCAAGAATGGGAATGTAAAATCCGCATTGCTTGGTGGGGACAATTTAGTAAAGATGACCTTGATATTGACGATTTAATTCTTCAGGGGAAGCGCCATAGTATTACTTATATTTCAATAGATGAATGGATGAAACTATGGTCAGATGACATTAGCAACTATTTACTATATAAATCAGTACAGTTCAACACGTCAGATTGGTCGGCTCCAGTGCAACATCCATATAGGTCAGAATTAGGTTATTGGAAAAAAGTGAATACAGAGTGGAAATGGATTCCCAAAGCAGGATTTAGTTTCATTGTGGAACGGGAGTTAGTCGGAACAAACGACAATTATGGTGGATTAGTTCTACAAGTTAAACGTACTTATGACCCACCACTAGAACAGCATAGAGTAGTAGTCCCAGCCGAAGCATTTAACAAAGTAACAGATTTTGTTAATTGCTTATCTCGTGCAACGGGAAAAGTTTATTTTGTAAACAAACTAAAAGTAGATGAACTGCACAAGTATTTGCATAAAGAACTATCTGCATACCGAGAACGTGGAGGAAAACCCTATAAATTATCAGAACGTTTAGGGCGACAATCGGATGGGACTTGGGTGTTCCACGACTGTCAAATTTCAAAAGATGGAGCAATTATTACAGAAGAAGAATCAGGCTGGGTTTTAAATGAAAGGTTAATCGCTTCAGAAAAAATTCCGGTTCCTAAAATTAATACTCAACCAGAACCAAATGTCTTGCCACGTTTGGTAAATTCCATGCGTAACTTCTTTGGAGCAGAAGGATTTATGCCAGCTTTATTTACAGCAGCATTTTCTGTAGCTGGCTTGTTTTACGATAAAATCCAGCAAGAAGAAGGATTTTTCCCAGTTTTAGGGTTGTACGGAGATGCGGGAACAGGAAAGACACTCGCCGCAGTTACTGCACTTTCTCTGTTGGGCTTTGACCACAGAGCCAAGATTAACAAAGCATCTGAAAGCGCTTACCACGAGCGATTTAAACTCATGGGTGGGTTAACTCAGTTCCTCGATGACCCGGATAAAACTCAAATATCTTGGGTTTGTCAACAAATTAAATCTCAATTCGGTGGGGGTTCTCGTTCTGTGCGAGAAAACAATCAAGACCCACACAGTTCATTGATTGTCGCTTCTAATTATTCAATTGGTGATGATGACCCAATAATTCTGTCACGGTTGATTCGACTAGAGTTTGCAGGAAATCCAAACCCTGCTGCTTTCCCAGAATTACGAGCGATGTCCCGTATTTGTTCGTCTGCTCTACCCGATTTAATAAAAATTGGTTATGACCAAAAAGGAATCAAAGATTTAGAATCTCAACTAATCGTAAAATTACCAGCGGCTCATGCAAGATTAGCTTCAAGTTTAGCGTTGATTGGTTACTACGCTTTAAAAGTAGCTCAACTGTCTGGTGTTGTTTCAACAGAAGAAGTTTGGGCTTATTTAAGCTTATTGTGTGGTGAAGCGAATGAAGATGAATCGAAAAAAGCTTCACTGGATGACTTTGTAGATAAGCTTTTAGTGCTGCGATCGCAAACTGAAGTGGGTGAATGGAATTGTAGATTAATTACCGAAGATGGGAATCCTGAAAACGGAAATTATAAATCTCTCGCTGTTTATCTACATGGGGTGTGGTCGTTGATGTCTCGTTACTTTAAAAATAATCTGCCTTACAGCCAAAAAATGATTCGACAGCAGATAGAAAAAGTGGGAGGGAAGACTTACAGTAAGCAAAAATTTCATTGCGATCGCGATTCTTCGATTACTTATCAGCGCTTGAAAGTTAACGTTAGAGCTGATGTAGATGGGGAGATTATACTACCAAAGCCCCCAGAAATGGTGACTCGTAGTTGTGTAGAAATTCCAATCGAGTTATTAAAAGAGCGATTATCAAGTTTTGAATCCGGTTTCGAGCAGTTCTCTCAAGGTAGCCAGACAGTAGTTACTGCTTCGAGTGGAGTAAATAGTGGTTAATAAAAATGATTGACGGTAACTGTTCTCTCATAGGTGGAATAAGTATTTGAGGGATTATTAGTTATCAGTTACTAGTAAAAAATTGAAGACGGTGAAATTAAATGGTTAGGTTCGGAGCCTGAAATATTGAAAGCTCGTGTAATTGTAACGATTATTTCATATCAACAACCACGAACATTACGTCGTGCTGCTTCTACTTCTATTGCTGGTAAAGGTAAAACTAATGGTAATCGGCGTTAGTTCTAGTTCCATCGTTGAGGAAGAAGATTGGGAATGTCTCAAGTAATTGTGCTTGAAAGTATTGCACTATTTAAAATTTGCAAAAAATAGTAACTTTCTAAAATCCTTATCTGGTAAGAATTTAAAACATATTTTGAATAGCAGTTACCGTCTGGGTGTTGAAAGCCAGCGTTACGTTTAAAATATAAATAAATATTCCATCTTCTTCAAAAGCTAATAATTAAAGATGACTGTCACTACAGCAAAATGGACGCTTGAAGACTATCACCGAATGATTGAAGTTGGTCTACTTTATGGTCGCCAAGTTGAACTATTGAATGGAGAAGTCGTAGAAATGCCTCCAGAGGGACCACTACACGCGCAGTTAAGCACAGATGCTGCCGATTATCTACGCTCATTACTAGGAGAAAAAGCGCTTGTACGTGACGCAAAGCCGATAACAATACCAGAAACAAGTTCCGAACCAGAACCAGATTTAGCAATTGTTCAACCACTCAGACAAGTTTACAGAACTCGTCATCCGTACCCAGAAAATGTTTTTTGGGTAATTGAAGAAGGCGAACACTAGCTTAAGTAAAGACTTAGATACTAAAAGAAAAGCTTATGCTCATGCTGGTATTCAAGAATATTGGGTTGTGGATTTGAAAAATCGCCTCGTTAAAGTTTTCCGTAACCCAGTTGATGGAAATTATATTGAAGAAATAACTCTCACGGATGGTGAGATAAGTCCAATAGCAATTGAGCGAAATAAAGGTTTTGGTAAAGAAATTACTTAGTTAATTTCCTTTATAGGCAGTCGGCAATCGTTACAGAGCCAAGAGATGGTTCTGAAGCGGCAGTAGAAAAAGAATATTACGACGCACGGTTATTTATGGTAAGGAAATTACGGTACTTACTCTTTTCTTATTCGTAAAAGTAACCGTAGCTTTTGCATTTCTACTAAACATGGGAGTGGTGCGGTCGTTTACACTTTTATAAGTATTCTTGCTTATAAATATTTTGCTATCAGAAAATAATTTTTCTATTAACTTACTTGTTTTAACAGTAATTGTAGTAACTTAAATAAGCAAACCGCTCTATTGCTAGCAATCATCTATGTTCTGTTAGTTACTATTATTTGTTTAAATAAATTAGAGTAACTGTAAACAGAATCAAGCAAACGTTTCTCTAGAATTATTTTCTAGGTGTACCACGGAAGTTAAATTGTAATTTATAATATAAAAATTACACATTAATACGCTTCTCCAAGAGATAAAATATACATAATAAAGATTTTTTAGTTATCTATACATAAAACAGAAGTTATTAATTAGACCAAAAAAAATATTATTTTTATAAATAAAAATACGAGTAACATCTCTAACAATTGGATGATGAAATTACGAGTTAGGTAGAGTTATCAAGTAAATAGAAAACAAAGACAACTCTATTTTTTATGCTTTTTAAAGCGTCTAAATTTTCTGAATCGCGCCAAGCAAGCTATTGCAGAAAATATTTGATTAGTTCTCCCTTGATAATACGAACTGGTTTATTTATTTCATGTCTAGATTCAATTATTTGTCCGAGTTTAATTAGCTTTACTACGACAAGCTTTTTGGTATCTGGAGCAGTTGCAATTACTTGGCGACAGTATTTAGATGCTTTATTTAATGTCATTACAAAGTTTTCTAAACGATATAAGATAACTTCGTCTGCACTTACGGTTTTAGGTGCATTTCTACTCTTAGACGCTCTCTCAACTCCGGTGCAAGCACAGTTTTTCCAAAATGCAGAAACCTGGATGAGCGGTCAGTTTGCAGGTGCAGATGAAGCAATTGTTTTATCGTTCAATGTACTGCGAGGATTGTTCATTCTTTATCTAGGAATATCTTTAGTAAAGGTGATTCAGGCCGCCCGCAACGATGAAGATTGGCAAAATTTAGCGAGAACACCAATGATTATTTTGATTGCAGTTACGGTTGGAGATATTTTAACCAACTTAATTATTGGAGGCGCTGGAGGAGGTGCTGGAGGATGAAGAGGCAGGGGGCAGGGTGCAGGGAGCAGGGGGGAAGAAAAAATATTTTTAATTTGTTCCGTTCGTTTTCATTTGCGTCTAATAAAAGTCTGCTTTCATCATCTTCTTTTCTCCCTTGCACCTCTGAGCCGCACCCTTGCGGGTGAACGGGTTGCGCCACTTGCATAGGGAACCCTGGTGCAGCAGTGGCTTACCTACCCCCTGCTCCCTGCTTACTTGAAAAACGACTTTAAAGGAGAACAGATAAAACATGGAGGAAAAGAAGTTTCGTAAAGTAAATACGACTCTAGGTGAACAACCATCAATCGGGCCATTTCCCGCAGACCAATTGGTACCTTGGGCAATCATCAGTGGTGTTTCTTATTATCTAGCTCATGGTTTATTAAGATTGAATTGGGTTTGGACTTGTTCTATAGCAGCTTGGGGAATTGCAACCTGGTGGATACTCACAGCCAATGGCGCTTGGCGAATTTTATCTAAGTTTGTTGCGACTCCAAATTGGACAAGGGTTCGTTGTTTTTACAAGCCAGTTATGAATTATAAACAAGTTCAACAATCAAAAAATAGTAAGTTCCACAGGTGAATTTCAAATCTAAAATTGGTAAACGAATTGTCGATAATGGAGAGCAGAAAGTCCGCTTGACACCTTTAGAAGATTCTTTTGCACTAGTGACTATGTTGCAAATAAATCTACAAGGAAAGTCTGTTGGAGCTTATGTTTTACGCAAAGGAATTGACAACTATTTAATTCAATTTGGATTTGAATGTACGGGTGTTCATTCTACTTTAAGGACAGAACAAATAGACCCGGTTTTCAATGCAATTGAATCAGGATTAAAAGATTTACCACCTGGGGAACGCTTAACTATCCGTCTGAGTTCTTTTACTGACGACACCACCAGACAGCAGCAACTAAAAAATTTAAGTGAAACCTCACCAAACAAAGAACTGCAATTCCTGTTAATGGGAGAGCGATGTAGAACACAACAACTTACCTTAAAAGGAGTACGTAAACCTAAAAAACTACGTCTTTATTGCACCTACACCGTCGAAACTTCTAGCACGGGTACAACTGATGCAATTGAGAAAATTCTTTCTAAGTTAGAACGTTCTTGGAAATCTTTTACAGGAGAAATCAACGAACTTCAATTCATCGCTATCGAACGGTTAATCCACACATCATTTACTGACGGATTTCAATTATGGGAACAGTTGATATCAAACAAAATGGGGCTAGATATCCGCCCCTTAAGTGCTGACACATTATGGTCAGAACTTTGGCAGCGATTTAACAACACACCATCACGTCCAATACCACAACTTTTAATTTATGACGAAAACGGACTCCGAGAAGAAATTTATTCGGATATAGCTCCAACATCTCTTCTTATGGAGTCCTCTTCCTCAATTCCCATCGCTGATAAACGTTGGGTGCATCTCAAAGATAAGTATATTGCGGCTCTAACCTTCGCGGATAAACCCGGTGGTTGGGTTGATAAACAACAACAGCTTCGTTATTTATGGGAGGTGTTATCAAGGGAAAGAGTTTACGACACCGAGATTTATTGTCAGCTGATGCGGGCTAATGAAACACTTGTTAAAACTAATATGCAGCGCTTGACTAAGCAATCAAACACATCTGCTGCATTAGCTCAAGACAAAAACTCGGTTGACGTAAAGTCTTTACTCAATATCAAAAAGTCGATTGCGGCCCAGGAAGAACTTTACGAAGGTTCTGTTCCTATCCACATCGCAACGGTATTTTTGGTGTATCGCAAAACCCGCGAGCAATTAGACGAAGCTTGTCGTTACTTACAATCTTGCTTTCTACGTCCGGCTTGGGTTGTAAGAGAAACAGAATATCCTTGGCGAATCTGGTTACAAACTTTGCCTATTGTTTGGGAACGCTTAATGACCGCACCCTTTAATCGAAGGTTAGTTTATTTGAGTGGCGAAGTGCCGGGATTAATGCCTATAGTAAAAACCAAAACCCGAGACGGTAGCGGGTTTGAATTAATAGCAGAAGAAGGAGGAACACCCGTTGAATTAGATTTATATACCCAACACAAAAATTTGGGATTATTTGCTACAACCCGTGCGGGTAAAAGTGTCTTAGCTTCTGGAATACTAACTCAGGCACTAGCGCATGGAATGCCAGTTGTAGCAATGGATTATCCCAAACCTGATGGAACCAGCACCTTTACGGACTACACTCAGTTCATGGAGAAGGATGGAGCGTATTTTGATATTGGTAAAGAATCAAGTAATTTGTTTGAATTACCAAACTTACGCTCCCTTCCCCAAAAGTTGCAGCAAGAGCGTTTTGAAGACTATAAAGATTTCCTCGCTACCGCAGTCATGGCAATGGTTATTGGTAGTGGAGGAAATACACAAACTAAACAACAGGTTGATGCAGTCCGCTCGATAATTGCTCTGACTTTAAAGGCTTTTTTCTCAGATGATTTAATTCGCGACCGTTACGCTGCTGCTTATACCAATGGGTTCGGTTCGGATGAATGGTTTGCAATTCCAACATTGCATGACTTTCTAAGTTTTTGTTCTCACGAACGTTTGCAGCTTGAAGATAATAGTGGTGATAGTAAAGCAGCCTTAGAAACAATCAAATTACGTCTGCGATTTTGGCTTTCATCACGAGTTGGAAAAGCTTTAGCAAAACCTTCTACTTTCCGTAGTGATGCACGTTTACTTATATTCGCTCTCCGTAATTTATCCAACGATGAAGATGCTGCTGTTTTAAGTTTGAGTGCTTATAGTGCAGCATTGCGTCGAGCTTTGGCTGCACCCGCGAGCATCTTCTTCATTGATGAAAGTCCGATTTTATTTGAATACGATTCAATTGCAGCTTTGGTTGGTCGATTATGTGCGAATGGTGCAAAGGCAGGGATTAGAGTAATTTTATCCGCTCAAGACCCGGATACGATTGCACAATCTCCATCTGGCGCGAAGATATTTCAAAATTTAACTACCCGGTTAATTGGACGAATTCAACCTACTGCGGTTGATAGTTTTACAACGATTTTGAAATATCCTCAACAGATAATTGCTCGTAATGCTACAGAAAGTTTTTTCCCGAAGAAGGAGGATTTGTATTCGCAATGGCTGCTTGATGATAACGGAATATTTACTTTTTGTCGTTATTATCCAGCACCTATTTTATTAGCTGTTGTTGGGAATAATCCAAAAGAACAGGAGCAAAGAACGCTTTACTTGTCGAAGTATTCAGATAAATTTGTTGCTCTGACGGAACTTTCTAAACAATTGATTTAAAAATAATTACATCATGATAATAGTATGAAAAAAAATAATAAATTGACCATAAGCTTAATTGGAATTAGCACAATATCATTAATTAGCATCAACGGAGCCTATGCTTTAGAAATAAAAAATCCCTTGGTAACAGTAATTGAGCAATTGCAAGAACAAACTGGTTCTGTGAATAAATATATTTCCTCAACCATCTCCCGAAAATTAGATAATCTATCAAAATCTTTAGAGGGAGATTTACAAGCAGTAGTACAAGAAGCTGCTGGTGTTCTAGGCTTACCGGATGCCGGAGAAGTTAGAAAGGAAATTGAGGTTATAGCATCCGATAGCAACAATACAGTCAATAGTGTTGACAGAGCAACCAATGAACTAGACCGCCAAATAACTCGTGCTTCAGGTTTTACTTTGACTAAAGAGGGGCAAGAAAATATGAAAGCAGAAGTTGAAAAAACCCAAACCTCAATTGAGACAGTTTCCATATTTTCTGATGCTGCTCAAAATGATGTAGTAACCCAAAATGTGATGAAACGTATTGCTCAACAGAATACTCAAATATCAGGAATTTTAGGCGCAATACGAAGTGATGGCTTGAAAACAAAACAATCCCAAGATTTGGCGAATCTTAATTTGACCAATATTTCTCGCTCTTTAGATGGTCAGAATCAAGCACGGCAGAAAGAAGTTGTTGGTCAAGGATTTAGTAATCTAAGAACGGCTGCACAGTCAAGATTATTTTAATTAAAGATACACCCGTATGTTCTACTCAGTACTGAAATACGGACTCGTTCTCTCTCAAATACAACCAGAAAATCCGGGACAGGCTGCTTCTACAATTACTGAAGATGGAGTAGCAGCAAGTGAAGCTGTTGCTCAGTCAATCGATAGGCTTTGGAATGATGTTTTAGGTGGTGGTTTATATATTGCGATCGCCAATCTTGGAATCTTCTTCGCCATTGGTACTTTACTAATTTTTATCGTTCAATGGACAAAGGAAATGATTGATGGTGATAGTTCCAAGGGATTCACCGAATTAATCTGGCCAATCGTTGTCATAGTACTACTTGCTAACAATGGTCAACCACTCGTAGCTGTGACCAAAGGTTTGAGAGGAATAATTAACCAAACCAATCAAACTCTTTTAGTTTCCACCTCTGCTTCTATCCAACTCCAAGAAGCTTATCAGCAAGTAATGCTCAAAACAGGAAAAACAGATGCAATTGAGTCGCTGATTAATCAATGTAATACGATTGCTGACCCAACACAACAAACTGAATGTTTACAAAATGCAGCCCGACAAGCGCAGCAAATCGAGGCTGAAGCTGACCAAGATAATCGTCCTTCTTGGCTCAAGAATGCCAGCGATTTTTTCAATACAAATATTTTTCAGTTAGCAGTTCGCGGTTGGCTAATTGCACTCGCAGCAGCTTTCCAATGGATAATTGAGATTTGTATGTTATTGACTGCATTACTAGGACCGCTAGCTGTTGGAGGCTCCTTACTTCCAGTCGGTCAGAAAGCTATTTTCGCATGGTTAACGGGTTTTTTCTCAGTAGGAATGATAAAACTTTGTTTCAATATTATTTCCGGTTTAGTAGCAACAATGGTGTTGAATGCTGACAATAACGACCCGATGATTTTCGCATTTGCAATTGGCATTCTTGCTCCCATTTTATCTGTAGCTTTAGCAGCAGGTGGTGGATTAGCTGTTTTTAGAAGTTTTTCAAGTATTGCTAGCTTTGGTATTTCTACTTTTGTAACCAGAATTGTAAGTAAATAGAAAAAATATGGCGAATTTAGATAATAATTTAAAGTCAGAATCTACTGAAAATAAAAGATTAAAATTTTTAAATCGTGCATCTAAAAAGTTCTCAACTGGAGATACTTTAGCATTGTTCGCTGTTGGAACATTTGGATTACATTTAATCACATTTTTTCTACTTATATTACTCTACGGCTCCTATTCCCAATTGAATAAAAAACCACCTCCTTCTTTAGTCCAATTAGAAACAGGTAAAGCAATTCAAGTTGCACCGTTAGGGAATATCGAACGAACTCCCCAAGTAATATCTCGTTTTGTTTCCGATACTATGACCTTGATGATGAATTGGTCTGGAACACTACCACCAAACACTGTTGAAGAAAACGCGAAACCAATCAATGACAAGGGTGTAGACATTGGAGAACGAGGATTAAGAGGAAATAAAATTACTTCAGGAGCATGGCAAGCATCCTATGCATTATCAGAAGATTTTCGTAAAGAATTTCTCAAAAAACTTGCTTCAATGACACCGCAAGGAGTTTTTAAAGGTACTACTCAAGTCGTTTTAATACCTCTATCAATTCAATCCCCTATCAAAATTAGTGAAGGGAAATGGAAAGTAAAAATGATTGCTAATTTAAATGTTTTTGACCAAAGTAATACTATCGGAGAAGTAATTCCATTTAATAAAGAGATATTTGTGAGAGCAGTAGTTGCACCATCCGAACCTGTAAATACTAGTAATTTAGCCGCTATGATTTATCAGGTGCGTGCTAGCGGATTAGAAATTTATGCAATTCGTGATTTACAAGCGGAGAATTTATAATGGATGAGCGTAGTAATCCAAATAATGAAACAGAATCGGATAAAACCGATAGTGATTGGAATGAAGTAAGTTTTGGGAAACTGCTTGGATTTCAAGACAATAATCAACCACCGAAAGAAGAAGGAACTGCTTCCATTCAAGATAGTAATCCCGAAGTTATAAACAATCAAGCAGACGCTACAAATCCGATTGCAACACATGAATTATTCGACTCTCCACATGAAGGTAAAACTCAACCTAATTTTTATAGCAACCCTTTCGCTAAATTTGGTGCAGTCGGTTTGGTAATGCTAGTTGTGTTTGGTTCTGCTGCAACGGTTTTAAACAGTATTATGTCGGGTACTCTTAAAACTGCACCCCCTACACAATACTCTAATCAATCCAAACCTAAAATAGAAATCGCTGATGATTCTAACGAAAGAGAAACGGGAAAGTTAAAAGCAGAATTAGCACTATCAACTCAAGCAGAAAAAATTAAATCAGTGGAGCGTGCTAAAAGTCCTAAAACGGCTGTAAGTAAACCAAAACCTAAAGTTAAACCTACTATTGAACCTTCTAAAACAAGCAATATTCAATCGACTCCAACAAGAAAATCTTCTACACCCGTAACAAATCAAATAGCTTCAAAACCACCGCTCACGACACGGGTTCCGTATATACCTCGTCCGAAACCACAACCATTACCACTAAGGTATAGTCCTCCTACAAGAGTTCCATCAATACCCAAATTTCAGCCGTCTGCAAATAGAATTAGCAAACCAAATGCACCCAAACTTGAAGAAAAAATTGACCCGATGGAAGAATGGACTAAAATTAGTCGTTTGGGAAGCTATGGTTCGAGCGTAATTACTGCAAATTCGGAAGAGCAAACTTCGGATAGTACGGTTGATAACACTATACTTGAACTTCCGAAACCAACAATCCCTTCTGCTACGTTAGTACAGGCAGTTCATACAACACAAGTATCAAACAACAATGAACTAGAACCTCTTTATATCGAAGAAGCTGCAATTATTGGGTATGAAAATAATTATCAATTACAGGTGGGTGAATCTGTTGATGGAAAGTTGTTAACCCCTTTAATTTGGAGTAAACATCAAAACAATAATCCAAATAAACAATCTAAAAATAAGTCAAAAAGCGAAAATTTTGTAATCGAGTTGGAACAACCATTAAATACACGAGACGGTTTTGCTGTTTTACCAAAAGGTTCTCAAGTAGTAGCTCAAATTAATAACGTCAATCAAGGGGGATTAGTTGAACTACAAGCAACACAAGTTTTAATTAACGGACAGGAATACATTCTTCCTCCGAGTGCGATCACCATTCGTGGAAATAAGGGAAAACCTTTAATTGCATCTCGCTCAAACAGTAAGACAGGAGAAATAGCAAGACGAGATATAGAAACCTTTGCTGTTGGCTCGCTAGCGAAGGTTGGCAAGGTTCTCAACAAACCCAAAGAACAACAAATATCAACAAGTAGCGGCTTTGGTAGTAGTAATTCTTTCTCTTCTATAAGAAGAGGTAGAGAAAATATTTTTGGAGCAGTTTTAGAGGGAGGATTTGAACCTCTAACTGAACAAATTCTCAAACGCAATCAGGAAGCATTACAGAAACTAAGAAGAGAGGAAGATATTTGGTATGTAAAAGCTGGTACTAATGTACAGGTATTTGTCAATCAGTCATTTCAATTTAACTAAGGGCAATCTGAAATGAAAATTAAGCAGTGGAAAACGATAATTGTTTGCTCTGTATTCTTACCTCTTACAAATTTACCACCACTAATTGCAAGTGAAGTAAAACAAATAAGCAGTAATGTTGCTACTGGTAATAGTTCAAAAAGTATACCCAAAATTGAAATATCGCCAGGTTATGGAGTAAATATATCTTTTATCAAAAGCAACGAAATTATAGAAAAAGTTTGGTTAGATAATCCGACATTCACATCACTTGATGTGGATGGGTGTTTATCAACAGATAAAATAAAATGTGATAAAGAAGGGGCAACAGTAATACACCTAAGACAAATTAATCCGATAAGAATAAGGCAATTACCATCATCTAACACCAGCTTGCTAACTGTAATTGCAAATGGTAAATCTGGAAGAAAGGTATATCTATTTAAAGTGTTAATGGTAGATAAGCCTCCTACCTATCATACCCTGGAAATCATACCTAATAGTCGAATAACTCCAGAAAATACTCAGTTTTCTAACATCAAGAATATTAACGAATTGCAGCTTCTAAGTAGAGGATTGAGGATTGTTAATGCAAGAGGTTTAATTCGTCAGGAATCCCGTTTATGGTCAAGAATTGCAAACTTTTTAGTGAAAGTAAGAATGGGTGAATCTATTAATAGTGCTGCTCGTAAAAGCGGGATTTCAATGCGACTAGTTAATCGGTTGATTGAACTAGGAAACTTAAGAGGCAGGGAGTAGGGGGAAGTAATTAAAGCAAAATATTAAATCAAGCAACGAACAATTAACATTATGAAATTTATCAAAAAGCGTTCAATATTTAGTTGTGGATTAAGTTTATCACTTTTGATTTGTGGTGCTGTTCTTATTACATCGCAAAAGAAATCTATATCAAATCCTCCGTCCGCACAAACAGAAGTTCCTACAATAAATTGGCAAAATACTCGTTTACCAGATTGGAATCAAATCACGTTTTCTAAAATGCCAGTTATTACAGAATCCGGTTCATTTCAAGCACCGGATGAAGTTACTTCAAAGTTAGGATATGACCCTTCTCGTAGTTGGGATGCAGGAGAAAAGCCTTCTGCGTTTACAATGCTAGGTGATTTTCAGGATTCTTTTAAGCTCCAAGAGTTTTCACTTTTAGATATTTCTCAAATTACTGGCTCTGATATACAAGAAACTGACTTAGAGAAATTTGGTGTCGTCAAGTTTCAAACAATAGAAAGTTTGGTTAAAGCAATTCCTGATTTAGAAGAATGGAGGATAAGGGATATCAAACCAATATATGATTTACTATCACAGAATTTATCAACGTCATTTAGTTCATATCAAACTATCAGCAACTTACTTAAAAATTCTCCCCATTTGGGTAAATTAAATTTTGAATCTTTGGATTTAGCATCTTATAATCTTGATTCAATTCCAGGGTTATCAGCTACTCCTATCGCTAGCTTTGATAAATGGCAAGGTGTTTATATTGATGAAATACCAGGGTTGAGCGATGTGCCATTTTCCCAATTCCCTAATCCTGCGAATCCTGTAGGAATGCAAGTTGGAATAGTAGATGTTGCGTTTGCGACTAATGAACAAAAACGAGATAGAACTATTTCAGGGAGTAATAAAGAAGGATTTGCAGTTCCTTGTGATAAAGACTGCGCTCATATAGAAGTATCTGGTTCTCAAGCTGTTCATGGGAAAGCTTGGGTAAGTGGTAAATACCAATTGGTTAAAGGTGGAAGAGGAATTTTAGGTTCAGTAAATGGGGGAAGGGAACCAACAGGTAGAAATTTATTTGGCGATGCTTTTAAAGTAGCCGTTTGGGATGTTTCGGAAGTCGATGGAAAAGTTTCTCAATCTTTATTCTTTCGTGTTTGTATGAGAAATAATTTTGTGGACTTGGGATGTACCCCCTATTTTATTGGTCCAGTTCCATTCATGACTTATAAGGAGAAAGAACCTATATTCTTGGGTAGGATTGATTCCAATAAAAACTCCATGTCAATTCCTACGGGTTTAAAGAGTAGTGGATTTTCTTTTGATAATTCTCCATTTATTTCTTCAACCAAGAACAATAATGTATCTGAATTAATACCTATTACACAAGGAGATTGCAGAAATGTTCATTCATCGGGCGCTAATCTCGATGCTTTAAGTTCTACGTTGTTAGATGTAGAAAATAGGGAAGAGACACAGAATTCTGTATCGACCGAACAGCAATCTTCAATTATTACAGAAACTAGTAACTTACTATCAATTACATCGCAGCAGACTGACCCAAGCACAGGTAAACCTTTTAGTGGAGATAGATTAATTGAGCGTGCAAGTCAAATGCATTTCGCTGGGGTTAATATTCCAATTGATTCTCAAATTCGTGATGTAAGCAAGGGAATGACAGTCACAGAATATGGGAAAAAAGCTAATGCTAAATACAAGCAAAAGTTGCAATCAATTAATTGTTTATTAGAATAATTATGCAATCAAATCTTTGTAATTTTTATAAAATACGACTCAGTAAAAGTCAAACAATTATTTTAATTATATGCATAATTGTCATGACTTTAACTATATCGACTTTATATAAAAGTTTATTTCAAAACCATCCTATCACCACTTGGAAAAATGCAGATGAAGTTATACAAAAATCTCTGATAAAAAAGGTTATTACTAAAAAATCAACTCGCTATCTTGATATCTCCTCAATCAAAGTAATGCAAATCCCATCAAATGGTTCAGGTAATTTATATATTTTCGATTATGGTTCACCTCAACTTTGTGGGGCTGGTGGGTGTTTATATTCAGTTTATAACTCCGATGGTAAAACACTGTTAGAATTTATTGCTAATCCTAAACTTCCAAAATCACAAAAGCTAATTAAAGTCGGAGAGAATGTTAACCAAGGCTTTCCTTGTTTGAATATTACTCAAATTACAGGCACAGATAAATTATTATCTCAAACTGAATTTTGCTATCAAAACGGTCATTACATCCGCTTAAATAAAAGTTTTATTAGTGAAAAAAATGAATAAAAATTTTTATACGGTACAACAACCATCAGCAACACCACAAAATTCCCAGTTTGATAAGTTGTCTAATTTAATGAAATCACAATCTGGGTTAGTACTGCTCGGCTGCTTTGCTAGTATTGGTATTTTCAAACTAATTTCTGGAAGTAATTATAAAGGTAAAGTAGCAACAAGCTATTGGGGTGGTAGCCGAGAAAAATCTCAAGCAGCCAAAAAAGCAAAGAAGCAGATATCTAAACCAATTCGTAATTCTGTTGGATTATACGTTGGAACTCCCCCGTATATGAGGAATGCTCTACAAAAACAATGGTATTCTCAAGGTTTACTCAAAACTAAACCAACTCTTAGTCAGCAAATTCTTTCTTCTAATTCCACACTTTATGTACCAGATGCTCAAAGGGGAATAGCTGTTATTGGTGCAGCTGGTTCTGGTAAAACTTTCTCGGTGATAGACCCGTTAATTCGCAGTGCTTTTGACCAAGGGTTTCCCATGCTGCTCTACGATTTTAAATTCCCTGCACAAACTAAACGAGCTGTAGCTTATGCTATGAAGCGCGGTTATTCCGTAAGAATATTTGCACCGGGGTTTGGTGAGAGCGAAACCTGTAATCCTTTAGACTTATTAAGAGATGAGGAAGATGCTATCGCAGCAGGACAGCTAACACAGGTAATCTCGCGTAACTTTGACAGGGGTGCAAATGCTAGCAGCGATAAGTTCTTTGAAGAAGCTGGAGATTCTTTGGTTGAAGGTATTTTATTAGTTACAAAAGCTATTAAAACTCTGACTGGCGAAGACAAATACTGTGATTTGATGATGGCTCAAGCGATTTTATCTTTACCAAACCTAGCAGCTAGACTCGAAGCTGCTTCAAAGGAGAAATTAAAAGTTTGGACTTCTCGTCCATTATCGCAGCTAATAAGTGTAAAGGATTCAGAAAAAACTGCTGCATCAATCATTGGTACCGCACAACGAATGTTTCAGCGCTTTCTTAAACGTGACTTCGTTGGTGCTTTTTGCGGTCAAACAACCCTTCCTTTGGATTTAGATGGGAAGCAATTAATTATATTTGGGCTAGATAGAAACAACAGAGATATTGTCAGTCCATTACTTGCAGCAATTTTACACATGATTATAACCCGCAATATCACTCGTACTGTTCCGCGTAGTGACCCTTTAATTGTTGCTTTGGATGAACTACCAACATTTTATTTACCAGCACTTGTTAATTGGTTAAACGAGGGACGTGAAGATGGCTTTGTCGGTATTTTAGGTTATCAAAACATTGCTCAACTTGAGAAAGTATATGGGAAAGAATTATCCCGAGCAATATTAGGAGGTACTGCAACCAAATTTATTTTCAATCCCCAAGATCCTGAGTCTGCAAAAATTTTTAGCGACTACTTGGGAGAAATGGAGATTAGATTCAATTCTAAATCTCAAAGTACTGGTAAAGGTGGTGGTTCTCGTAGCAGAAACGAACACCATCAAAAGCGACATTTATTAGAACCCGCGCAGTTCGCAAAAATGGGTACGGGGAGAGCAGTAATAATCAATCCAGCTTATAGTCGTGGTACGGAAGCATACGTTCCCTTACTCCACAAAATAAAGGTTCCCCTCTACGATATTGAAGAAATGAATTGGTCGGAAAGTAAATGGGATTTTGTACGGGAACGATTGATTGAAAACAATAGGGTTACTGTTAGTGATGAAGAACGTTCTGCACAGTTTTTAGAGCGTAAAGCATTGGCAGAGAAATTATTTCCATTACCCGAAGAAGGGGAGAAATTAGCTTCACCAGAAGAATTAAATAATATTTTTTAGAGTTAAATAATATGGTAGAGAAAATAATTAATTATAGTTCAGAAGTTTCTGCTGTTTTATCCCAATATCCTAAATGGTTAGAAATGGTTATTGAAGCACGAGATAAACCAGTTTTAGATAAAAATTATTGTCCCCATGTAATTGAAATATTTGACCAGTATGGTATTTTGGCTGGGAAAGTTAACGGGTTATCTACTTATGAATGTACTAGAGATATTCAACAAAACAGCGATTTTAATGCTTGGTTAATTGATGGAGAGCTAGTCGTATTTTACATTGGCTCGGAATTAGTTATCAATCGCTTAGAAGCAATAACTATAGAAGGAGAGTAAATAGAATGCCAAATATATTTACTGTCAACGAAAGTGACGCAACAGCAATGCAGCAACGTTATGAGCAATTAATTGAAGTATTGTTAAAAGCTGTACTGGATGTAGAGCCGAATTCGGACAAACAAGGATTAAAAATATTTGATGGGGATAAACTAGTTTATGGACGCGATGAAAATCAATTTCGTGATGAAGTGTCCGGTTTTTCAGGAGAACTATTAAATCCTCAATTAATAGCACAACTTCAAGAATTACGTTCAACACCTGTTGGGGAAATAGTAGATGGAGCTGCTAATAAGAGAATTGAATTAGATGGGAAAGTTCTTTTACAATCTGATTCGGAAGGTAAGGTAATCGTTAACAATTTTTTGGAGCAAGAAGCTGTTAAAGATAAAATACTCGATAATTTAGAATTTTGGGAAAATCTCGGCACTAAAAATCAAATTAATCAACCCGAATTATCGCCCCTTGAACCGAATTATACAAACTCACCTCCCGTTCCGGGTTCAACACGAGTTACCGAATCGTTACAGTTATTAGAAGATAGCCCTTTGAAAACATTATTAGGTTCAGAAGTTGAGCAATTGAAAGCAGAAGTACAAGCACTACAGCAAGAACGTAATTTATATCAGGAATTAATCGAACAAAGATTAAAGCAACCTCAAAATACTTCTTGGTGGCAGCAAATAGTTAACAATGCATCAACGGTTGTTTCGAGTGTAACTTCTGCCGTAAAGATAGGAATAAATGAGTTTAAAGAAAATTCTAAACAACATCAGTTTGCAGCATCAATCAAAAACTTATTTCAATTACAAACTCAGCCAGGAGAAAATCAGTATCAAGCAGGAGATTATCAAATTTCTCGGAATGGTTCGCACTACGAAGTAAAAGATTCAGCTACAGATAAACTTTTAATGCAGTTTCGCGAGACAAATTTAGGTGTCAAAGTTGAAAAAAGCGACTTAGTAAACGTAGATATTCAAGACATCAATTCCTTACAAAAATCATTACAAAAAAATCAATCAATTCCTGCATCTTTTGCTCCAGTAGGGAAACAAGAAGCAGAATACTTTGCTCGCGTAGAAAGAGTTACGAATGCGCTTGTAGAATATGCTGCTGCACAACAGCGAGATGTAGAAATTGATGGTCGATTTTCTTATAAATGGAAAGCGACTACGGATGGTAATGTACAAATTGAAGCGAAAGATGGACGCGGTAGTTTACTTGAAAAAACTGGTGGACAATTAACAAGTAATATGAACGAACGCGATTTAATTTATTTTGAGCAAATTTTACCTAAATTACAACCGAAGAATCAAGGCAGAAGGCAGGAGGCAGATGGCAGAAGGGAATTAACTCTTTAATAGTTTATATTTCATCAAAAGTATGCGTATTTTAATAAATATTTTTTACTCCCTTCCTTCTTTCTCCTTTCCTCCTGCCTTCTGCCCTCTGCCCCCTGCCTCCTAAAATGAAGTTCGATAATTTGAATTTATATTTCGATTCTGGTATTCCAATTGTTTGTATTAATGCTCCTTTACCAGAACGAATAAATGTATTAGAGGAAATTTACATTGAATGCGCTCAAATACGAAATATTCCCCTTTATGTATGGAATGCTGGTTGGGGATGCTTCAAGAAAGTAAAATATAATTCGCATTCAATTAGGAGTTTTATTAATCCACAATCTAAATATAGTGATATTTTTACTAGTTTTGATTATTTATTAAATAATGAGAATAATGGTATTTTTATATTTGAAAATCTATCATCGTTAATCAGCATAGATTCTCCACAAATGGTTTCATATTTAATCAATATTTACTTTGAGTTTAAAAATAGTAATAAATTAAAGTATTTAGTTATTTTATCAACTGATGATGTAGAATTACCAGAAGCTTTAAGCCAATTGATTCCAAGTATTTATTATCCATTACCTGGTAACGAAGAAATTACTAATTTGATAGAAACATTCTTATGTGATTTACCAGAAAAATTAAATAAAGAAGTATTACTAAGTGCTTGTGCTGGTTTAACAAAAGAGGAAATACGTAATGGGTTAAATATCGCACTTAATTCCTGTTCTCAATTGAGTTATGACATTTTCGTTCAACAACTGCTTGAGTATAAAATCAATCGCTTTCGCTCTTTCAATTTAAATTTTATTGCTAAACCCAGCATTCCTGATTTCGGTGGTTTGGACTTACTTAAAAAGTATATAGAAAATGTCAAATACGATTTTTTACCTCAAGCACGAGATGCGAATATTCCACTTCCTAAAGGTTGTTTGCTAGTGGGACCACCAGGAACAGGTAAGACTCTATCAGCTAATGTCATAGCCAAAATACTAGGTTTCCCTTTAATAAGTGTAGATACAGCTCTCATAATCAACGATGGTGCAATTTATCTTAAACGTTTGCTAGAAAGGGTAGAAGCTTGCGCTCCTGTTGTGATGTATTTTGATGAATTTGATAAACTTTTTGCTGCATCAAAATCTACGGGTGAAGATATTAGTTCTCGCCAAATTTTAGGTACTTTATTAACTTGGTTGCAGGATAAAACAAGCGCAGTGTTTGTAGTTGCAACCCTTAACCGATTAGATGCATTACCACCAGAATTAACTAGGGTAGGAAGATTTGATGAAATATTTTATGTGGGATTTCCTCAAGCCATTGAGCGCAAAGAAATTTTGATGATGCATCTTTCTAGATTTGATAAACGCTATAAAAATAACGATGTACTTACAGAAAAAGAATGGCGAATTGTTCTTAATAAAACTGTTAACTGTACTGGTGCGGAGTTAGCGCAAATCGTTCAAAAAGCTGCTCGTGCTAAATTTCACCAAGGTCAAAAGATGGAGATTGGTTTACATGAACTGTTAGAACAACGAGAAATGATAGTTCCTTTATACGTTCGAGATACCGATAGGATATTGGCGATCGCCAACCGTGCAAAGTATATTACCCAACCCGCATCAAGTCCGGATACATCGGTTTTTGCTCCTGCTATTACTAGCTTTTGGGGGGAAGTAAGCCAGAAAAAAGATTTATAGTTGTTATGTTTTCTTCCGAAGTTAGGAGTGCAGCCTTATTCGCAATTGACCACATAATTCCACAATATGCAATCCAACTCTTCGGATGAACCTGATAACCTAGCACTTGCTTGGTCTAGTTATAATGACAACTTTACAACCGGGATTGACCCCGAAACTGGAAAAAATATTTCGCTGGTCGGTAAATGGTTTAAAAATTATTGGGATTACGCCAATAGAACAATGATGAACGTCATAAAAGGGCATCCACCGGAAGAAGACCCAAGACTAACAAGTCAGTAGAATATATAAATATTCCTGTATTGCAAGCTACATTAGATTACATTTCTAGATAAATTAATTACCAGTTATTAAAAAAGCACTTAGGTATTAAAAATGATGAACTATTTGTTTTGAGAAATAGCCCTTTCAATTTGTAAATCAATACCAACACTTGCACAAGCTTTTAAAATCGCAGTAGCCAATCTATTACCCTTATTAGCAAAATGCCCCCATATAGATAACCAATCTTGGATTGACAAAGCATATACGCTTTTAAACCCATGTTTCGTTATCACTCTGCATTCAGTAATATCCTTCGATAGATTTAAATCAGACAAAATTCTTGCCTTCTTCGATGAATAATTAACTAACCAAGCAGGGTCATGTTGAACACACCTCAATCCTTCTTGATATTCAATATGATATTCCCCCGAATGTAAGACTAGAATTTGTATGCTCATATTAGTTTCTATTTCTACAGATAACGGATTAGCTGCTTTCACCCAATAATCACCAGTAAAAAAACAAGGGTTGGGTGTGTTACCAGACGCAGGCTTGAACTTACATAATGCTTTAATTAAAGAATGCCATTCACGACGAGAAAATAATGTTGGATGTTTATCCAAGTCTCCATTCTTCAATAATGTAGATAAGTAAATTGCTGCCACACTGAGGGGATAAACTTGAACTTCTACGCCATTATCAATTTGCACGGTCAAAGTCGGATAACCTTGCGATTCAATAAATGAGCGGACAATATTTTTTGGCTGACCTACCAAAAGTGCCATTTGCCGGTCACTCATAAACAAACTACCATTAGGTAATTTATAAGCTTTCCAGCATCTATCACGGTAATGCCAAGAAGAAATTGATACTCTTGGTAATTGTGCATCCAGATTATGTTGATGAGGTATTGGATTGAAATTTATGTTGTTTTCTTGATTCATAACCACCAAATTACTACTTTTATCAACGGATTAATTGAGTAAAACTTGTTAGCTTTACTGCCGTTTGATATGTTTCTAATAAATGAATGAGATGTCCTCATACATCTATAAAAAATAAATATATTTGTCCAATATTTTGATGCTGATTGATGTAATAAACTCATCAATTCTAAAGCCAAAATAGTAAATAGCACCCTAAAAGCCACTTTTTAAGTAACTTGATTATGATTATTGATGGAGTGAATTAGCATTTCAAATAACGCTAATTTTATAGTAAATTCACGATTTGCTGTTGGTGAATTCATACTAGCTCAAAAGTATTTAGGCTTCAAATTGTTACAAGTATTTATTAAATTATACTGAAAAAGGAAAATTGTTTATCTCAAATATGAGATATTTTACGTACACTATTTATCAGTATTTTTGAATATATATACGTAAAAATATTGCTTTAGCTTAACTTTATAAGACGGATAATTAATTGAATAATTTATAATAGCAAACAAGAATATAAATAGCCTGAAGATAATTATCAGTAGGGATACATGTGACTCTTGCTACAACTCATCTCCTCAATGAAAGCTTCTTGCTATGAGTAATTTATCTTTGATTGTGCTAGTAAATACGAAGTAGTTTTTATAACTGATTGTACTGAATTTTGACAAAGTGAGTAAATTTCAACTCAGATACATTAATTATTCGATTAATAGTCTTGTTGTTGATGTTTATATTTTGAAAAATCGGTCGCATTGGGCAAAACTTTTCGTATCCACTTGAATCTTTTCTCCGGCATCATAACAACTATATTTGATATATTTTTTAGTAAGGCAGATGGTAATGGTGCATTTTCATCATCGAGAGTAAGATAAAGCGTTCTATGGTTATGAGGTGCATTTCGTACCATAATCTTGAGTGCATCTATTGGAGAAGAATTTAGAACTGCTGTTTCTATCAATCCACGATTTGCACCACCGATGCACAAATGAAACCAACCACTTGAACGTCTGCTACCCGAGCATAAGCTAAATTCTTGTTTGCTATTTTTTAAAGAATATAAATAAGCTCCTGTAGTTCCACCATCTAAATTCCGAGCTATAAATACTGCATTACCGTTCGTCGAAGCATATAATAAACCTCGCTGTTGTAGAGCTTTTAAGAGTTTGTGCGGAATAGAATAATTTTGACTCAAGTATCGCTCGACTTGTTCAAAGTGCTTAGAGGAAACTTCAGGTGGTACGAATGCACGTAAAGGTGTTTGTCGTACAATACTCAAGGCATGATTGGAAACAGTATTAAGCATACCTGTTTCTCCAAATCTGTCGCGCAACCAAATTATCGCGTCATCGAGGTTGCACTTGTTTGTGTCCATCACTAAAGACAATGGATTATCTGAATGCTTATATTGCAAAACTCCTAGTTCGTAAGCAACTTCAGATAACGGTATGTCTTGTCTGTACTTGTTTGTTTTAAATAGCTGTAATTCTAAATCCAACTGCTGCCGTAATTTTTCGCTTGCAGATGCGGTTTGTTTCCATTGAGCGAGTTGTTCAAGAATGTGCTGACGCTCCATTAATTGATGATTAATTATTTCAAATTGTGGACTCAGTAATTCAATTATCCTTTGCCTGTATAATTCGTTGTCTTCTTGAGCTTGTGGTTGAGGAAGACACTGTTCTAAATCTAGTAATTGGGAATCTTGATTTACTGCACTATAGTATTTTTTGACTTTAGTGTAAGTTGCAACACTTCCTTTAACACCACGTACTATTCCTAAATGTTTGACAGCATTAGCAAAATTATCTTGTAGCTGATGCATTTTCGCTCTCGTGCCGAACAAAGCTTTACAGTTGAGCTTTCCTCTTTCATCTAACGGTACGAGATAAGCGTGAATATGAGGTGTCATTTCATCGAGATGTAAGGAAGCTTTGACTATGCGATCGCCCCAAGAATTGTCCAGCCATTTAACAACTGCGTCCACAAAATCATCTAAACGCTTTTTGTCATAACTTCCACCTTCATATACTGCATTGGGACGGAAATATTCGGCGCTTGCACTCAGCAACATCTCTACTGCCAGAACAGCATCAGAGCGATACTTTTGGGAACCAATTTTATTTTTAACCTTTGAAACTAAATCAAGATTGTCATAATCTCCGACTACTTCTAAGTTCTTTATCTGAAGATTAGCATTAGGTGTATATACTTCTCTTGTAGTGTGAGCTTCACTGCGAGCTAAAGCTCCCCAAGATTTGATTTTCTGGATTCGACAAATTGAGAAAGCCATCTATTTTTATTTAATAAAATAATAACTATTGATTTTATTTACTGTTATCGCATTTATTGATAAGTATGCAGAATTGTTGTCCAAAAATATCTAAAAATATCCAAAATATATATCTTTTTATTTACGTAATTTTCAAATTTAATTAGTAAATTTTTAGTCACTATAATTGTGTATAAAGACTGATAACTTCTATTTTTGCGACTTTTTAAAGTTAATATATCAAACACCTTCATATGGTCAAAACTGGTAATTATACAGACACAAAGTTTTAAGATGATGCTCCTAGATATAAGTATAGAAATAAATACAGGAATACAACAATTTTTATTGATGTAATATTAACTGTCGCTGCTTTTATACTGATATTTTTAGACACTTTTTGTCTAAGTGTATTATCTGCCTTTAGTTCTATTGCAGGAATTAGTATTAGTTTGCTAACAAGGTAATTAAGGTTTTTATTGAATTAGTGGGAAATAACGAACATGAGGGAATATTTAAGCTATTAGCTTTGTTAATCAGATGTGCTGCGCCGGTAAACCATTATTCGGGAATAAAGAACTACTCGCTACTTTAATTTTTAACGTGATATCTCTTTAATATTTCTCAGTCATCATTCAAAACAAAGGTGTAGTGTGTTTCACCTTTGTAACTAATAAAAAGCTGGAATATTTTATGCCGTATTTTTAACGGTGTATTTAATATTTTCTCAAATTACCACCGAATTTAGTAATTTAAGGCTGTGTTTTATCTTTCAAATCCTTTACCCATAGTATCTAGGCAGGTGTTATGAAGAGTAAATAGTAAAAAGGAATTATAAGGAAAATGGAGATGAAAATAACTGAAAAGTCCATAAGTTTGATTAATAATCTACCTTTATTTTCCTTTGCTTTCCTTGAAATTGCCGCATTAAATTAATTAAATTTTATGAGTAAAAACACTCAGCAAAAAAATAATTCTTCTCCCCTATTAATTCTGGCTTTGGATTTCGGAGGAAGTTCAACCAAAGGTATTTACTCGACTTCAATGCGGAATCAAACAGCATCCTTAGTAATGGAACCGGAGGTGGTAAAAATTTCAAATGATTCAGTTGCTTCCTCTGTTTTAGGTGCAACCGAACCAGAAAATGCTGCATGGGTTAACTATATGGGTGACACTTTCGCTGTGGGATATTTGGCAAAGAGTAAGTATTATGCCAATCAGGGATTACAAGAATTAAAGTACGAACGTGCGATCGCCAAAACATTAGCTTTCGTTTGGGCAATATCGGAGAAACTTCAGTTAGGTAAAAAATTTCGACTGGCTCTTATTTGTTTACTACCACCAGGAGAATTTGAGGATAGAGATAGTTTTCATAAAAATCTTCAAGCAATACTTGCTGGTTTCATAACTCCAACAGGAAAAATCCAGGTTAAACTGACCGAATTCAAGTGCTTACCTGAAGGTGCGGGAATATATCTTGCCTACCAGAAGAAATTAGGACAGCAAATTAAAACTAAAACCATTGCATTAGTGATGGTGGGTTATAGGAATGCATCGGTATTAATCAGTGATAAGGGAATAGTTGCACCTGACGGGAAGACCTCCGATTTAGGAATGATTCGATTATTAGAGAAAGTTGTTGCTAGAACTTCCGGACAAAATGCTTCGCAACTAGCTCCTGCTGTAGTGGCTGCTGGTAGCGATATTTCTACCACTCCTTTAACCAAGTTATTGAAAAGCACTAGTAATATCAATAAACGCCATGAATTGATGCAAATACAAGCCAGCATAAAGCTTGCTCGGAATGAATATGCAGCAGTACTTACAAGCTGGTTAGACCAAGTAGTTTCCCATTCAATTGTTTCAGAAATCTTGTTTTGTGGTGGAACTGCTGACTATGTAAGGAGAGAGCTAAATTCTCACTACAGTGGAACACCTTGTTTATGGGGAGTAGGAGCAGATATTCCAACACAAGTTGATAGCTTCGGTTTAGGAAGTCGTTTGGCTGATGTTTACAGCGTATTTTTATATTTTTCACAACAGGTAAGTTGATGTTAAAACAAATAGATTTCCGTTGGCGCTATCAACCGTGTAAACCAATGGATGTCCAATTAATGAGTTATATTCAGTCCAATCTGATGACTAGTAAAACTCAAATGATGCTTTTAGCAGTGCGCTCATTTTGGCTAACTCACGCTATGGCGAATGATTCCAGTGATGAAAAAGAAGTACAGCGTATAGCTAGAAGCTGTATACAAGCTCTGAGAAAACAGGCGCAAGAGATTGTTGAATTAGCAGGATTAGAAGACACTCCTCTAAGATTTGTAGCGAAAAATTCTTCTTCTTCAAACTCTCACGATAGAGCGTTTCATTCAAATAATAATGATACAGAAAATCATGTTTATGACGATGCGGGTTTGAGTAATTTCATGTAGCAAGATTTTTAATTATGAGGATGCAGATATATGAGTTATAGAAAAATGAAACGAAAAGGAGGCAGACCAAGAAAAACCACTTTAACTCTTCGAGAAGATATGCAGGTTGAAAATAATCCAGAACAATTAAATATGAATAACAATGAATCGCAGACGAATGAAAAGAATTATGATTGGGATAAAGAAATTGATGGCTCGGAAATTACTAAAGAAGTTACAGAAACTCCAATCAATGAAGAAGTGAAGGTAGAACCTATTAACAGTAATGATGACAGCGAAGAAAAGCAGCAAGCATCAGCTAATGGTTTTGTGAGAGTAAATAAAGAAAATAGCTTCAAAGAACCAACAATTATTCATCTTATTGACGGAGAAAAAGGGGGGTGCGGTAAATCGTTTTTCAGTAGGACATTTATTGAATACTGTAATTCCATCGCTTACGATATTGCAATTGTCGATGCTGACATCAGCAACAAAGATATAGCTACAATTTATCCGAATGTTGAAGTTGCTTTTTTCAGCGATGATGAAAAGCTTGCATTTGAAGCAGATAAAATATTTGATTTAGCGTTTGAAAAATCTGTACTTGTTAATTTACCTGCTCAAGTTTATTCAAATGTTACTAATTGGATACAACGTAATGATTTAGTCAATTTGGGTAGAGATAATTCAATCAAGTTTATTAAATGGTTTGTTTGTATGGGAGGGGTTGATTCGGTCAATTTCTTTCTTCAATCTTTGAATGATTTTGGAAATGACATTATTCATGTATTTGTGAGAAATCAAGGATTATGCGATGACTGGGAGTATATAAAAGAAATGCCTGAATTTAAATCAGCTATCGATGATTACAATTTTATAGTTATGGATTTTCCTAAATTTCCGTTTTGGGAGCGTAATATGATTGACCGTTTGGGGATAACTTTTGATATGGCGATCGCACACCCCGAACTGAAAGTCATTCCCAAACAACGGGTGAAGAATTTCCTCAAAGTAGCTTATGCTTCCTTAGCTGCAACGGAGTTGATTCAATGAGTACGGGTGATGCTTCCAAAAGTACAGAAAAAGAAGAACCCAAAACTCCGGATGAGTTGCTTGCTGAAGCTTTGAAGGGGAAGAGTGAAGATTTTAAGCAGCGAGTAGTTGATTTCGCTTTTAGAAGTGGTTTATCAAAAGATGACCCGTTATTTCTAATAATGGTTGCTACCGGACAATTAGAAGTAATGTTGGAGGATGCACCCCAAACATTACAGTTGCTATTTGAGACTTGGAATCAAGATTTAGCCAAGAATCTGGAGACTGTAGAACAAGTTGCTGTTCAAAGACAGAAAGTTGCAATAAATCGAGCAGCGCAAGCTTTGATTCATGAATCTTTGGTTCGTGAAGGTCGAAATATTATCAATTCTATTTATCCGGCTGCTATTGTATTCTTTCTTATCTTTGGAGCAGGTTTTATAGGTGGAGTAACGATACCACCTTGGATTGTTGGTGTATTGGGAAAGGGATATAGCTTGGTGAAATCTAATAATTTAACTTGGGACGAGCTGAACGCTATGAGATGGGCAATGTCGAGTGAGGGAAAATTTGCGAAAGACTTGATTGATTGGAATCGCGGTTATGTGGAAAATGGAGAATGCCTCAAAGATGCTCAAAAGTTAGGTGTGACTTTATCGCAATATAACCGCAAAGCCAGGTCAGGATTCTGTACTATATGGGTAGTTCCACCCTCGAAACGTAAATTAGCTCCTTGAACGCTAACAATTAAGTTTTAAACTCAGACGTAAACTCGTAAACCCGAACGTAAAACTATAAACTAACTGTCACATACAGGAATCGGAGTTTGATTTGGAGAAAGAATCTTGAACTATAACTTTTGAGATTTATATAGCCGTTTTTAAGTAAAACTTCTGAGCGCTTTGAACTTACAAACAATGTGACAGTTTAAAACTTTATTGTTTACAGTTTCTTATTAACCAACAGTTTTACATCCAAACAGTTTACAACTTTGTCGTTTCGCTCTTTGTAAATGTCAACGAAATATCAAGGCTTTCGGATGCCTGCCAGTTTACAACTTTATTGTTTGCTTACACTCCTTGAACGCTAACAATTAAAATTTAAATCAAATTTTCTACTCACAACCACCAATAGTATTGGTCAGCCGGATAAAATTCTCCGGTGTAGCCGTCGAAAATTAATTCTTGAGATGATTCTATATCTTCGACTTCAAATTCACTATTTATTGCAGCAGTTTTTTGAGATTTTTTTGCACTTGGTCTTTCAACCCAAACGTGTTTATGGTAGCAACGCTTGCAAACAGTTCCATCTGAGTTTTTGTAACGCCAGGTAGGATTTTTCTTGCATATTCTGCATAAAGACTGTTTCCGTCGTTTTGACTTTCCTTTTTTGGTCATTTTCCGTACATCTCACTCGAATAGAGAGCATTTACCGTTAAATCGGATTCATATCAAAACTCTGTGTAATATTTATCCCAATATTCCTGGGATTTAGCATTCTTTCTCGTTTCTTCTTCATCTCTAGCTGCTTCTTTTTTGCGTTCTTCTATTGAGGGGTCATAAAAATCATCATAGTTAGCATACCCTTCACTCAGAAGTTCATCGGGTGTCATCGATGAAACTATTTGATATCTACTTGTTTTTGGCTCATTACTCATTTATCTACCTACCTTTTGATACCAATCTCTATTTTAGTTGACATATAGTAACTGCGTATCAACAAATATGAAGGGCAGTAGAAAGTAGGCAGTGGGCAGTAGTGACTCCATAAATTGCAGAAGTGGGGTTTTAAAGCCTGGACGTATTTTTCCTATTACTACGCCGGACGGAAAAAATATTGCCCTGGATTCATAATTAATGATGTCTTTAAACCCCGCATTGACCGTTCTTTTACTAGTTTTACCACTGCCGACTGCCCACTGCCTTTATTGGTAAAGAAAATTTAGACTCCATCAACTATGGTTTTAAAACTCAAACACTTTGATACTAAAACTAAACAGGATACTCGAATAGAGGAAAAACTAGAAAATACCCTTGCAGAATACTTATTCAGGGATGTCAAGTTTAGTATTGGTACTGCTTATCCGGAGGCTACTATCCCCCAAGATTTACAAGAACATAACGGCATGACTTTACAATTTTGTGCGGGTAAAAGAATGTATTTTGCGAGCGACCCCACTATCCGCTCTAGGCTATACCCAAATCCTTCTGATGGTGCAGCATATCCTCTACCTTTTACACCCTGTCGAAGTTTTCATGAATTAGAAAATGTCAGAATTTTAGTTGTTGATCATGTTACTGGAGAGAACGGTGGTGTGATTGCAAAAAGTGATGCAAAAAAAATGGTGGGTGATTGTAAGGGTTTAATTGATAAAGATTTTGCTATCTCGAATAATATCGCGTCCCGTGCTTTTCAATTTCGTCTTGGTATTACACCTCAAGCACAAAGTCCAGTTATGAGAATTGCTAAGGGTACGCTTGCACCAGCGCGATTGGATAAGCTGGGAAACTCATTTTTTACTATGGACGGTAATCTTAAAGATGCTAATTTCCGTTCAAAATTTGGTTGCGATATGGTACTAGCCACGTCTTCATTTAAAGGAAGGAAAGGAGAAGATGTAATTCAACCTGGAAAATATACACTTTCTATTGGTTTGGGTGTGAAATCATTAGCATTATATCGAGAGCATAGTTTGGGTACTCAATTTTTAGTCAATTATCCTCATGCAGTAAAACAAGAAATCTTACCTATTATAAAACAACAAGCAGAACAACTGGCTACTGTTCAAAAAGACCCTTTGAAATTAGCGCAGCGATATATTGAAAACTATGAAAAACGTAAAGCTTTATGTCAACAAAATTTTCAATTAGATTCGGAACCAAAAGACTTAGATTTAAATAATAAATTTTCTATATTTGATGATTTAGATTCTGATAGAGAAGACGAAAAACATAATGACAGAGATAATGTTGATTGCGCTCAGAAAGATTTGTTGCTTTATTCGCTACTGAAAGCTGATGTAAACAATTATTGTCAGTTAATTGAACATCCAAAGATTGTGAGCGAACTTCAAGATTTTGTACGTAAACAGTGGGTAGATATCGCAACTGGACGCTCCATCAAGTTTACTTCTGGTTTAGCTCAACCAAGTTTGGAATTAAAGTGCGATGAAATATGTATACCATATTTAGATGAAAATGAAGAAATTATAGTTACTCGTTCGCCATTAATTAATTCTAATGGTGTTATTACTTTAAAAAATAAACATTTATCTAAAATGTTAGATGGATGTGTTTATATTCATCCAAAAACAGCAATGGATAATATGCAATGTGATTTTGACGGTGATTTATTAGCATTTGCACCTAGTAAGGATTTTCCTCAATTGGCAATTGAAGTCAAACTTCATAATTTATCAAAAAACCGCTATCCCGATATTATCAAAAAAGATAAAATACTCTACCAAGGAACTTTTGAAGAAATTGCTGTTGAAGCGATGGATAATAAGATTGGAATCATTGCTAACGAAATTCAGAAGAACTTAGCGCTACAATCCGAAATTTGTGCAATGCCTCAATCAGATAAATTTGAATATTTGAGACATTTATCGAAACATTTTAATCAACTATTACAACAACATGACCAAGGTAAACTAGCAATTCCAGATAAGATAATAGAGAAAATAATACCAGTTGCCTCAACTAATATTAATGCGATTGATTTTGTAGAAATAGAGGAAAAATTACATCAAGTAAAAAAGATATTATTTGATTGTGTTGCTCATCTTAGTAACGAACTACAAGTTGCAACAGATGGAGCCAAGAGTGCTTTACGTCCTGATAATGAAATTATTAACTATTGTCAAAAAATAACAGGTTATAAAGAAGTTGAATGGTTAGCTGATAAGAAAAATCCAGAAGCTTTTACTTGTCAAGGTATGAAAAGTAATGGTTATAGTCCTATTGACTTAATGATTCAACAAACAAACCAAATTTTTGAGCAAAGCCAAATTACGGCAAGACCTATTGAGCAATTTAGAAAGTTATATCCTACTGTTGAATTTACTGATAAAATTATTAATATAGCTAAAGAAATTAAAAGTCATTATAACTCGTTAATTAAACAACGTATTCAGCTTGAAGAATCGAAGAAACTCGAACGGGGTCCTTACTTAATTATTACTTCTCCAATTACAGGGAAAGAACTTTCTGTTACTAATTTAATTTCATTTGATATTGCTAAGGATTTTGATTTTTGGCAGCTTTCAAAATTGACTATTGCAATAGAATCAAGAAAACCATCAAAAAATATGCCCCATATTTTTAAGGCTACTATTAAATCAAAAAATTCCGATGGTAAAGACGTAGATATAACTATTGGCACAATTAGCATGAAGTCTATGCGAGAACATAATCTAAAACCTGGAATGACAATAAAACAAGGTAATATTGAATTCAATTTCGGTATTAGCGATGGTATGGTTGATGCTTTAAAGCAGCAAACTCTCTCATATATTGAATCAATAAGAGAAAGTGCTCCTGATAATGAAAAGCTACAGCTAGCGGCTGCAATTCATCATGTAAGTCATACCGAAGAAAATAAAAATTATTCGTCGGGAGAAAAGAAAGCAGGTGTGGCGTTTGCTATATTTACCGACGAAGTTATAGGTCAATTAAATCAATTACAGTTTACTCAAATGAGAGTACTTGGTACTCAGTTCAATCATTATGCTGACAGAAACTTTACTGGTGAAAAAGTCCCGATAAAATTTGAAAATGGAATTAATCCTCGTGCCCCTACTCAAACTGCACGTTGGATAATTGTAGAAGGTAACAAGCTGGGTACTATTGATGCTTCTTCTCCTCATTTACTACCTGGGTATGAAGCGATTGCTGCTATAACTTCTCCTCCCAGTAAAAGTGTTATTATCACCAGTTTAAAAAAACCAGATAATAAATTGCAAATCGATAATGTTAATAAATATGCTTTTAAATCTCGTCAGTGGCAGAACGAACAAGCGAATATTAATTTAGTGATAGGACAAACTAACCCTCGTAAAGCACTAACTGTTTTTGCGAAGATTGATAATCAAATATTAGGAACTGTTAATAAAAAATCAGTCAATTTTTTACAAGAAAAACTCAATGCTGTAGGTAAGTCAATTCAAGGATTTACGTTTTCTGGTATTTTGAAAAATGCTCCTGCTAGCTATGCGGATATTATAATTGACCCTTCTACGGCAAAGTTTCCACAAATTGAAACTACATTACAACATGATAAAAACTCCATTGAAAGTAGTAAGCCGGTTTGCACCGTTTTATTTTTTGAAGCATCTATAGATAGTAAACTTCAGCCATTAACAGAACAAGTAATGTCTAATATGCTCCATCGGGCTGTTGAACGTGCTGCTGAGTTGGATTACTCCAGGGTACAGTTTGTTGATGTTTCTGACTTACCTACAGATTCTTCAGCTTTAAGGAAAATTAAGCAACTTGCAGCTGAACACCAAGATATAACTGTTGATTTTATCGGTAGTGCTTCTGTTGAAGATGCAATCGGATTGATGAAGGAACCATCAGATATTGCAATCGGGATTAAGAGCGCTCAAAGTCTTGGCATTATTGATTTTGTAACTGCTCAGAGAAAGGCGATCGCCACATACAATCCCCAAACACAAAAATTTGATAGACGAAATTTACCTGCTCCGAAAAAGACTAGTGAAACAACTAAAGATATTGAGCGCAACGAACGTTGAATTTACATAAGCCGATAACAAAAGAATAAGGAATAGCCCAAAATGACGATGCTTTTTGATATAGAGAAAGATCAACACCCAGATTCACAAAGCCATAAAGGTGACTGGGATGGTGTGAAGTATGATTCTGCTTGGGACGATGGTTCTGCTTTTCCAGAAAAAAACTGTACAACTTCTATAAAAGAAACAGCACGTAGCAATAAAACAGACTGTTGGTATACCCCACCATCAATTATTGAATTAGTTATCCAGGTTTTGGGAGAAATAAATCTTGACCCTTGCGCGGATGATGGACAACACATACCAGCAGGAAAGCATTATACCTTTGATGATAATGGTTTGGAACAGCCTTGGTTCGGGAAAGTTTATATGAACCCCCCGTACTCGCATCCTGGTGTTTGGATGAAGAAGCTGCAACTAGAATTTTCCACTTGTAATGTGGATGAAGCAATTGCTTTGGTACCCGCTGCCACTGATACCAATTGGTTATCTCCGGTTTTGAAAACTCAACCTGTATGTTTTTGGAAGGGGAGAATTAAGTTTTTAGGTCAAGATTATCAACCCAAGTCGTCAGCTAGACAGTCTCATGTATTGGTTTATTGGGGTAATAATTGGCAGAAATTTAGGGAAGTATTTGAAGATTATGGAGTGGTTTATTTTCCAATTCCCTCTGTTGATAATGACGAGGTGCTAGGGGAAAACATATCACTTAACAATTCCCCTAGCACCCGGATAGAAGATAAGAGCCAAACCCCGGACAATAGTTCATCAACGTCAACTCTTTCAAATACTCAACTAAGTAATGACGACAAGGTGCTAGGGGGAAATATATCACCGACAAATTCCCCTAGCACTCGGATAGGAGATAAGAGCCAAACCCCTAATAATAAATCATCGACATTAACTCTTTTAAATACTCAACTAAGTAATGATAACCAGGTGCTAGGGGGAAATATATTACCGAACAATTCCCCTAGCACCCGGATAGAAGATAAGAGCCAAACCCCCGACAATAGTTCATCAACGTCAACTCTTTCAAATACTCAACTAAGTAATGATGACAAGGTGCTAGGGGGAAATATATTACCGAACAATTCCCCTAGCACCCGGATAGAAGATAAGAGCCAAACCCCCGACAATAGTTCATCAACATCAACTCTTTCAAATACTCAACTAAGTAATGACGACAAGGTGCTAGGGGGAAATATATCACCGACAAATTCCCCTAGCACTCGGATAGGAGATAAGAGCCAAACCCCTAATAATAAATCATCGACATTAACTCTTTTAAATACTCAACTAAGTAATGATAACCAGGTGCTAGGGGGAAATATATCATCTACCAATTCCCCTAGCACTCGGATAGGAGATAAGAGCCAAACCCTCGACAATAGTTCATCAACATCAACTCTTTCAAATACTCAAATAAGTAATAATAACCAAGTGCTAGGGGAAAACATAATACCTTCACATTCCCCTAGCACCTACCGTAAACGCGGTGAGGGCAGCGGTAATATTTCCTGGGGTTATGCAAACGCCAATAGCACCAAGAAGAAACCAATCAAACAGCTTTACTTCGAGTGGGAATATAGGAGTAAAAGGGGAAAGACTTATGTGCGATCGCATCTAAAGGAGCAAGTTATTTCAATGAATGAAGCAAAAGTCCCGGTTATAGAGATATTGAAATTATTAACCTACAATCCAAAAGTAGCGAGTACTTTAGGTTTTAATTAGCTGTAATACATTATTTTGTTAAACCTTTATCAATCTCTGTTTCAACTGTGTATATCGCTCCTGAGATTTCCTAGAACGAACGCACATACCTATGGCTTTCTTACTACCAATAATAATCGCCAATTTCTTTGCACGAGTTAAGCCGGTATACAATAAATTCCTGTTCAACATTACGAAATGTTGTGAATATAATGGCAAAAATACAACGGGATATTCCGAACCCTGCGACTTATGTATACTAACGCTCCAAGCTAAATTAATTTCGTTTAAATCAGCATAATCGTAAATCACATCACGTTCTTGAAATTTGACGATAACTTCCTGTTCCTCAGTGTCAATATTAGTGATAAATCCCATATCACCATTAAACACTTCTCGTTGGTAATCATTAGTTAACTGAATTACCCTATCCCCTACCCGAAAAATTATCCCACCTCTAGTTACTTCTACTTTCTGGGGACTAGGAGGATTAATGAGTTTTTGCAGTACGTTGTTAAGATTGCGCGTACCAACCAAACCCCTCGTCATTGGTGCAAGTACTTGTACGTCAGTAGTAGGGTTAAAACCAAGTCTGGGAATTAAATCTGTAATTAATTCACTGATTGCTTGTACCCCATGCTCCGGTTGAAATCCTCCCCCGTGCCATAAACAATCCGATTCTGGGGTATCGGAAATTGTTTCAATCAAAGGATATTGTCCGCGATTGATTTGATGCGATGCGGTGATAATTTTACTACTCGCAGCTTGACGAAAGACTTGGGTTAATCGCACTACCGGAACTTTACCCGAATGAATTAAATCTGCCAAAACGTTACCAGCACCGACTGACGGCAGCTGATCTTTATAACAACAGCAGTTTTAGATTAAACAATTTATAAAAAAACAACTGCAACAGGATTTGTGACTATGCTAAAGTAATTATCCTTTTTCATAAAGTAAAAGTGATAAATATAGAAAGAGCAATTGACCCCAAAACGAATGAAAGATTCTGCTGCGTATTCGATACTAAAACTTGTTTACCCGTAGAACCTATTCAAAGGTACTTAAACTACTGCCGTAAAAGAAAATTAGCAGTTAACACAGTCAATACCTATGCCTATCGTCTAGTTGATTTTTGGCAATGGCTAGAGTACTTTTCTTTAGACTGGCATTTGGTAGGTTTAGAGGAATTAGCAACATTTGTTGATTGGTATCTTGAAGGTGGCAACTTGGTTATCTCAGAATCCGATAGAACTGCTGTATGCAAACGTAGCTCGCGTACCGTAAATCTAACAGTTACAGCGATTCAAGAGATGTACGAATTCCACGTTGTAGAAGGTAGAATTAGCTCAAAACAATTTACCCGCATTGTTCGGTCTTGGGGTAAGCGAGGTGGATTTTTACAAGGTATTGCTAAAAGAAGCCCTTGTCTAGTAAAACGAATCAAATTAAAAGAATCAAAAAATTTTCCTGGTTGTCTTACAGACGAACAAGTTACTCAACTTGCGAATGCTTGCTACACCTATCGAGATAGGTTGATAGTCATGCTACTAAGAGAAACAGGGATTAGAAGAGGAGAATTACTGGGCTTACATTTGGTAGATGTTCAAGATATGGACAGTAAGGGACGAATTAGGATTGTTCGTAGAGAAGATAATCCTAATGGTGCTTTTTCTAAAGGTTTAGAAAGAGAAATTCCAGTTCTACATAATCGAGAAGCTATCTCAGAAACTCTGAGAGCTTATTTGCTAGAAGAATATCCAGTATTAGCAGAACAACAAGGACATTCAATGTTATTCGTTAATTTGGATGGCAAATACACTGGTAAACCAATGACTAGTGCGCGTTTGAATAATCTGTTTTATCAACTTAGAGATAGAACCAGAATCAAAGCTCATCCTCACTTATTTAGACATACTTTCGCTACTAGAATGCTGCAAGCAGGATATCTAGACCAATATGTACAGCAGCTATTAGGACATAAATCCATCATTACAACAAAAGACATTTACTCTCATGTATTAGATGAGATGAATTTAGATGCATATTTAGTAGAGGAAGAATAAATGTTGTCAATTGAAGTTTTACAGCAAATAGTAGCTAATTCCGAGTTGGGTCAAGAATGGATTAATGACCCTTTAATGAGTCAAGATGTATGGGCATTTACTGACCTGGGTTACAGTGAAGAAGACTGTACGATAAATAATAAAAGAAATCTTTATTTTCATGATATTTCTTTGTCTTGGTTAAAGCTTTTAATTAAGTTAACTATCAAAGCAAGTGCTAGAGAAAAGCATTGTTTGGGAACACTAAAGGAACGAGTGATATATTTAAAGCAATTCAATAATTTTTTGAATGAAAAAGGATATACCAAGCCAGAATTATTAACAGATGCATTATTACAAGAATTTATTCACAAAGGTAATCAAAAAGCTCGTCGAAAGGTAATTGCTCATGCAGTAAAACTATGGTCGGAAGAACAGTGGCTTAAACTGACTTTTACTTGTCCTAAATATAAATCAAAAACTCCTAAAATTGAAACAATTCCAGAAGAAGTTCTTGCTCAAATTTATCAAAACTTTGATTTATTTCCACCACCACTAGAAAGATTATTTCGATTACAGATTGTCTTAGGATGTCGCATTGGAGAAATACTAAAAATGCCTCGTCAATGCCTCAAAAAAGAGGAGGATAATTGGTTTTTACTTCGATGGGTAGGAAAGCGTAAACACTGGCAATTTTCTAGAATTCATCCACTAGTAGCTGAATTAATACAGGAACAACAAAATTTTTTAGACCATCAGTTTAATAATAATTTAGTTTTTGACAAATTATTTTGTCGCCTTTCTACTGCAATGTGTGATGGTGTCTCACCTGGTGGAAGGTTTAATGTAGAACCAATTTATATACCAGAATCACTAGGTGAGTTATCTATTCAACGCTGGTTACGAGCATTTGGAGAAAAAGCCAACCTTAGAGATAAGTACGGTAACAGATTTAAATTAAAAAGCCATCAGTTTCGCCGTACTAAAGCTAGCATTATGGCTTATTTAGAAACAGAAGACGAATACATTGCCGCAATTTTAGGTCATTCCTCTTTAGATATGTTGCCTCACTATCGCAATCGTTCTTTGGAAAAATTAGAAAAAGAAGCATTGAATAAAAGTTATGTTGATATGTATGGCAGAGTAACTAGCTTTAAACCTAGAAAACGCAGATATGAGAAATTAGCAGAATTGCTTAAGGTAGATACATCATTAGGAGAATGTCATCGCCCTACGATGTTGGGAGATTGTCAATATCGTTATGCCTGTTTAAATTGTGACCATCATCGAGTTTCCCTAGAAGATAAGCCGAAACTAGAAGCTGATATTAAACTTTTATTAAAAGACTTAGAACAAGCACAAAATCTAGGAAAAGAACGAAGAGTCACCGAAATAAATCGTTTATTAGAATTACTTAATACTCGATTACAAGCATTAAATAAATTAGCAAATATTCATGGAAAATTTTACTAATGGTTAAACGTAAGTATCAGCCAATTTCTATTCATCAAACATCTCATGGTAAATTAGAAGTCAACTGGCAACATGAATATAATGATGAATTCTCTTGTCCGTACTGCGAAGTTGGTAAATTTAGAAGCATTCGTCGTTCACAGGGAAGTGTTTGTAAAATAGTACTTCATTGTAATCATTGTAAAAAAAGAACTTTTTTAACTAATAGTGTTCCAGGATATATACATAAATACCTTCCAAATATAGAATGTCCTAATCCTTTATGTTATAAGCTTGGACATGATGGACAAAAAGGATGGATATATAAATTAGGAAGTAAATTAAATCATTGTCAATGTCGCTTTTGCAAAATTACATTTAAATCAGATTCAACCTATCATAATAGTTGGATAAACATTGAAAAAGACAAATTAGCACCATTCTGCTTTGATGACGATAATTGGGATTTACGTCATTATTTCGATAAACCTTATCAAAAAACACTTAATTTTGATGGATTTCATATTTTATGGTATCGAAGAGAAGTTAAGCGATATATTTACCACTTACTTAAATCAAAAGTATTCAATTCTGATTCATCTATTAGAATGAAATGTTTTACTTTAAAACAATTTGGTCGGGTAATAAAGAATTGTAATTTTAAAAATAAGTCTGATATTAACAGAAAAGCCGTTTTGTCTTTTTTGGATGATTGTAAAAGTAATAAGAGTATAACTATCAATCAAAAACTAGCTAACCTAAGAGATTTTTTAGAATGGTTAGATTTAGAAGTAACTGACTTAATTCGTAGTCGTGATTTTCCGAAAGTGAGTCAAAATGATGCTGTATGGTTAGATGAAGTAACACGTCAAGCTATCGAACACAAATTAGATAAAATACCTGCGAATATTGCTCGCCATTACATAATACAGAAATATATTGCTGCTAGACCAGGAGATGTATGCCATCTTTGTTTTGATTGTTTAATAGAAGAGAACAGTAAGTGGTATATCAAATTTTTTCAGCAGAAAAGTCAGCGATGGCATCAAATACTTGCTAATCGAGAAATAAGGAAAGAAATAGAAGAACAGCAGCACTGGATTAGAGATACCTTTGGTGAAAATTATTCTTATCTATTTTGCCAATTTAGAAATTTACAACCTACTGATTATCCTTATTTTTCTAATATAAAACCTTTACCAAAACCTCCCAATGTAGATGCAGATAAAAATCCAATGGTTCGCATCATTCGTATATTAATCGAACGAGAAAACATACGAGATATCAACGGACAAAAACCGCACTTTACAGGGAAGATTACTCGTTCTTCTCGGCTACAAGAAGTGAGGACAAAATATGGAATGGAAGCAGCAAGACTTTACGCAGACCATCAAAGCAGTAGAACCACATTCGTCCATTACGCACCACCAACTACAGAACAGGTCGCATCCGTTGATTTACCATTTCAGGAACTTCTTATGAATCCTGAAAATAAATTTTTACCTTGGCAATCTTTACCAGAAAGTCTCTTAAAAAATCCCAAATCTCACGAACTAGATTTAGAAATTGCTCCTCGTTTAATAGTTTACGGACACTGCGCTTTAGACCCTAAAATACCTTGTCCTATAAATCTTTTCCCAAAATGTTATGGCTGTTCGAGTTTTCGACCCAGTACGAGTAAATTACCACTATATGAACGCCAGTATCAAGGGGAACAAAAAAGATTAGCAGAAGCAGAGAAAGCGGGAGCTTCTTTAGCTTTTGAAGAAGCTAAAGCAACTATTGAAGCAATGGATAAATGGTTATCTGAGTTAAGGAGTTTAGCTAATGAGTAAAAAAACTAATCGAGAAAAACAAACTTTGGTTCTGCGTCGTACCCAAGCCTTTAGGAAAGAACAGAAGAAAAAACAAGTATTAAAAGCGATTCAAGAGATAATAAAGCATTCACAACCTCTTACTTTTAAGAATATCGCTACTGTTGCTGGTTGTTCAGTATCTTATCTCTACAAATGGGATGATATCAAAGCTTATATTCACGAACTACAACAACATAAAGAGACTACTTTAAACCAAATTAAGGAACCAATTGATAAATATCAACCCCACAGTTTTAAAGACTTGTATCAAATAGCCAAAGACAAAATCTGCAACCTGGATTCGGAAATTAAAGAATTAAAACGTCAGAATGAAATTCTTAGGGGTCATGTCGCAGAGATTTATGAAATAAGAGATGAGAATAAAAGATTACTCGAATTGTTGAAAGATTATAAATCAAAATATTAAGAAAAAATTAAATGAGAAATAATGTAATTTTACTTTGTGAAAGCTAAAAGTGAAAAGACTCTTGTATCAACACATACACGTTGTAGAATAAATATAATGATCTATGTCCCCAACAAGGAGAAGTTGCGTATCCGGAGCTACCGCTTCAAATAATGAATACGCCAAAAATAAATCAAGCATACTGGCTTCATCGACAATAATGGCTTTTTGAGGTAGGGGATTAGTTCTGTCACATTTGAATTTTCGCGTTTTGGGGTCAAATTCTAACAGTCGGTGGATGGTTTTAGCTTCCAACCCCGTCATTTCACCCAAACGTTGTGCAGCTCGTCCAGTTGGTGCAGCCAAAGCGATTGATTTACCCATCGCTTTCCACAACGAAACAATAGTCCGGGTACAAAACGTTTTACCGACACCGGGACCACCTGTAATTACCATAATTTTTGAGTAAGCTGCCGTTTCAACTGCTTGTAGCTGCTCCGTTGATAGTGAAACTCTACGACTTTGGCTAAAACGTTCCAACCAATTATGAACGCGAGGTATATCTGTATTTATTGATTGATGTAACCGAGAAAGTATTAGTTGAGCTAGGTTTTGTTCGGTGTGGAAGAAAGTTGGTTTGTAGCAGAGCAATGTTTTATCGGCATCCCTTTCTCTAATTAGTTCATCCGCAAGGGACATATCACAAATGACTTTTGTTAGCGCATCTTCGTTTGGTTGATGCTCGTCAGTTGTTAACCTTTGTGCGACTTGCGAGATTAATTCCGGTTGGGGTAAATAACAATGTCCTGAATCTGCTGCTTCGCTTAAAACGTGAATAATACCAGCTTTGTATCTAAATTCCGAATCTGGAGGAACACCCAAATTACGAGCAATTTTATCAGCAGTGAGAAAGCCAATTCCATAAATATCGGTTGCTAGCTGGTAAGGGTTTTCGTTAACTTTATTGATTGCTAAATCGCCGTAATGTTTGTAAATCTTCACCGCGTAGGTTGTTGAAACACCATGACTTTGAAGAAACACCATCACTTCCTTAATAGCTCTTTGTTCCTTCCAAGCTTTTTGAATCATGGCAATTCGCTTTTTAGCAATGCCATTCACTTCTTGCAATCGTTCAATTTGGTTGTCAATAATATCGAGAGTTTCTGTACCAAAACAAGCGACTATGCGTTTTGCTGTTACTGGACCAACACCTTTAATTAAACCGCTACCTAAATACTTTTCGATTCCTGTTATTGTGGCTGGTTTGGTTTCTTTGTAGTTGGTAACTTGAAATTGCAAACCATATTGTGGATGTTCTCGCCAGAAACCATTTAATTGAAGCGTTTGTCCTGGCTGAATACCTGCAAAACTGCCCGTAATTGTAGTTAATTCCGATACTTTGGGACGCTGCAACCGCGCTACCGTATAACCCGACTCTTCGGAGTGATAGGTTAAGCGCTCAACCACTCCCATGATTGATTCTTGCTTGGGAGTAGCGTTTACTTTTTGTGGGTTAACTCGGTATACACCAGACATCTACTTTGGCAAAGACAGCGCACATATTATACAAGATACTTGCCGTAATGGAAGTTATTTCTTGTCATGTTTTAGTAATTAAGTACTATTATAGTATCTCCTTTGTTTACTCTATGCATTTATCGAGTACGATTCAAAATCGTGGTTTCGACTTATCCCCATGCTATTTGTTATGAAAGTTTTCACAATATATAAATCTAGCTTTTAAATGTATTTGATTTATTTTTACGTGGACGTGTTTGAAACCACGTAGTAATTCCCGTAACCGCAAGCATGAGCAAACCAAAAGCATTTAAAAATGGATAAATCATTTCTAAATTGATACGACCAAATTTACCTCTATGCCATTCTAAAAGCCAGAGAAATTCTTCACTTTTACCAGTAATTACTGCTATCTGAAACAAAGAACCCGTAATCAAAGCTAGTATTACGGGTAATAGCATTATTGGAGCAAATAACGAGTGCAGTTGACGGATACGAGCCTTATTTAATGACATAGTTAGCAGTTTGACTTTAATAAATATATATTCAGATAGTCGAAAATAGTTGTCTCGGATAGCAATAGAAAACTATAAATATAAATATTTCATTTATAAATCTTTTGCTTAATATAATAAAGTAATAAAGTTCCTCCTATAAGTAGTGAAAAAAATATTTATCCCGGTTTTGGCACAAGGCTTATATTATTTAATTCAGATGCATTTACAGAGTTGAGAGTTTTATTTCCAGTATTTTTTTCTTCTTCTAATGAATTATTATCTATGACTTCCGGCTCGTTTATCTCAGATGTTTGAGATGAATTTGATGAATTTGAATCTACTTTTGTTTCCGGGATTACTTTTTCTGTTTTTGGTTCGTTAGTTTTCTTTGGTACGTGAAACCGTCTTTCGTGAGCTTTTAAAGGTAAAGCTTGTATTAACGCTCCAACTAATAGTATCGAGCCAATGAAGATAATTTTACGAGGTTGTAATTTCATCTTTTTTATGAGTTACTAAATTCTTCAGCCTTACAGTGTTGAGTATGATGGATACTTATAAAATTAAGATGAAATTGCATACCCCTAAAACGAGTTAAAAATTATTTTAATAAATAAAATAGCAATTGCTATGATTTCATCCTGATTTCATAAGTAATTGCCAAACTAGTAGACAGCAGAAATACGAATCAACATTGTTTTGTTTAAAACTAGTTAAGTATGAAAAATCAGCTAATTAAAAAAGTTGTGATTGCGAAAACCAATTTAAATATCTCTATCTCTTTTTAATTAACTTAGAGCGAGAAGATTGATTGTAGGGTAATGTAACAACAAAAGTACTACCTTTTTTAACTTCACTTTCTACTTCCAAGCTACCGTGATGCGATACTACAATAGCTTTTGCAATTGCTAATCCCAAACCCGAACCACCAGTATGACGAGAGCGGTCGCTATTTACTCGATAAAAGCGGTCAAAGATATTAGACAATTCCCAAGTTGGAATACCAATACCCGTATCTTTGACTCGAATTTGTGCAACAGTTTCATACCTATCTAAAATAACCGTGACTTCCCCACCGGGTAAAGTGTACACAATTGCATTTACAATTAAATTAGAAAATAAGCGGTAAAGCTGCTCGGAATTACCAACTATATTTATTTCCTTATTAACATGAATCTCAGATTTAAGTATTACTTTAGATGAAATTGCCATTGCGGCGAATTCTTCTATCAAGTCCTCAACAATATCATTTAAAGAGCATAATTCTCGCTGTACAGAAATAGTTTGTCTATCAAAGCGAGAAAGCATTAATAAATCTACAACTAAACTAGTAAGTCGTTGATTTTGACGCTTAATTGTTTCCAAAATATTCCATGCTTCTTTGATATCTAAATCTGGTACTAATAAAACTGAATCAATTGTTGCTTGAGTTGCGGCTAACGGTGTTCTTAATTCATGAGCAGCATCGGCTGTAAACTGTTGAATTTGTCTGTAAGATTGATAAATTGGTCGCATTGCTAATCCCGATAGCCACCAACTAGCAAAAGCAATCATTGTCATTGCTATTGGTAATCCTACGAACAAAGTTAGTCTAACCGCATCCATATAGCTGTTAACATCGGCTATATTTCTTCCTACTTGTAAATATCCCCAATCGCGATTATCTTTAGTGTGTAATTCTAATGACTTTTGATGGTAAAAATCACCCGTATCATCTTGAATTGTTTGCCATACTTTCTTGTTTAAATTTAAAATTTGCGTTTGAGGTAAGGAACCAGCAGTAGCAATCAAACTTCCATAATTACCAAATAAACGTACATAATAACCTTGATTAATTGCATTTAATATTTGACGTTGAGAAGTTGATTTTTCGGAAATACAACCAGTTTCTACTACACAAATATTTGGTAAAACTTCTTTTACAATTGGTTCTACTTTTCCTGGTTGTTTTAGCTTTAATTCTAAATTATTATGTAAAGTTGTAGCGACAAATTCTAATTCTCTATCCAAAGCTTCTGAATGAGCATGATGTACTGCCGTGTAAAAACCGAAGCTACAAACAGTTAAAATTAAACCCATAACGATAGCATACCAAAGCGCTAATCGAACCCGAGTTCTTTGAAAAAGTTTATTTTGATTCATGCTTATATTTAATCCTCAAAACTAAAACGATATCCCATACCATGCAAAGTTTCGATGGGATTTCCACAGCCACTTGCAGCTAATTTACGTCTTAACAAACGAACCTGTGCAGCAACTACATTACTGCTCGATTCTGCACTTGCTTCCCAAAGTTGATTGCGAATTTGTTCAGTTGTGAGAATTTGATTGGGGTGATTCATAAAATATTCTAGTAACTGAAATTCTTTGTTAGTCAAAGACATTTCTTGTTTATCTGATGAAGCATTTTTATTAATTATTATATTATTTCCATAGTCCAAAGTTAGATTACCCATAGTAAGTTGAGGGGGTTGAAATTGAGGTACCCTTCTTTGCAAAGCGCGTAACCTTGCTAATAATTCCTCCATTCCAAAAGGTTTAACTAAATAATCATCAGCCCCAGCATCCAAACCAGCTACCTTATCTTCCATACTATCTTTAGCTGTTAACATTAAAACGGGCATCGCATTTTTATTTTGACGCAGCTTTTTACATAATTCTAATCCCGACATTCCTGGAAGCAGCCAATCGAAAATACCTATTTTATATTCCGTCCATTTATTTTCTAAGAGTCCCCATGCTTCATTACCATCCATTACCCAATCAACTAAATACTTTTGCTGGATTAAAACTCGTTTAATTGCTGTGCCCAAATCCGGTTCGTCTTCTACTAATAGTATTCTCATAAAACACCTGTAAAAGTTTACTTTAATAAATTTCGCTCTAAATATAGATTTACATAAAAGTATGAAATCAAGATGAAAAATATATTTATAACCTCTTTTTGTAGTATCTAGCTACGTAATTTCTATCTTTCTAAGCGATTACTTATGTATTCTCGTTTTACCAATTCTTTCTTCTTTTCTTTACTCAGTTAAGAAAATATCGCAAAGAATTCAGAAGTGCATTTTACAAATGAAAAACTCCATAACATACAATTATGAAATCAAGATGAAATCGGCACAATCAATAGTTATAAATAATATTATTTCCTTTGCAAGATGTAATCGTGCAATCTTGAGCAATATTGTGATAGGTGATGGATGAAATTTACAAACACTGCAATCCAAAATCCAAAATCCAAAATCCAAAATCGACTTGACTTGACTCTACAGTTAACTTGAGAGTTTATCTTTAATTTATAGTTGCTCGAATGAAGAAATATGAATAGCACCACCCTAGAAAAAGTAAGAGTATATCGGATGTCTACCCCAGAACATGAATGTCCCTGGGGATTAAAAACAATCAATCTGCTTAACGATAAAGGAATTGAGTTTGAAGATAACAAGCTTACATCTCGTGAAGAAGTAGATGACTTCAAAGCCAAGCATCATGTAGAGACTACACCGCAGATTTTCTCTGGTGACGAAAGAATTGGTGGTTACACTGATTTAGCGGAAAAATTAGATGTTGAAGCAGAGGGTGCGGATTATTCCTACACTCCCGTTATTGCAGTATTTTCCAGCGCAGGGTTGATGGCTTTAGCAACCACTATGGGCTTAACTGGATTTATGGGTTTCTCTCTGTCGTTATTAGCTACTCTCAAATTAATGGATATCGAATCTTTTGCTGAGAGTTTCGAGAAGTACGATTTGATAACTAAGAGAATCAAACCCTATGGCAAAGTCTATCCATTCGCAGAGTTAGCAATTGGTTTGGGTTTTCTTTCCGGAATAGCACCATTAGTAACGGGAATCACTTCTTTATTTATTGGTGTGAGCGGTGGTATTTCCGTGATTAAAGCAGTTTATATTGATAAATTAGCGCTTAACTGTGCCTGTGTAGGAGGAAATTCTAAAGCTCCTTTAGGGATAGTTAGCTTTACCGAAAACGCGATTATGGCATTAATGGGAGGAGCGTTAATTTATTCTGCTGCTACCGGAGAAGTTGAATCTGCCAAAGTTAGAGAAATTGAACCTGCTGCGGTTGTTCAAGTGCAAAATGATAGATAGACATTTGATATCAGATAGTTGACTCTCTAGCTAACTAGAGAGTTTATTATTAAGAAGTAGTATGCATGGGTAGGAAAAACTATGAGTAAACTAGCCTATCTAAAAATTGGAGAATTAGCCAAGCAAACAGGGCTTACCGTCGGAAATTTACGTTATTACAGCGATATCGGACTTTTGCAACCCTTGCATAGAGGGGATAATGGCTATCGTTACTATGCTCCGAACGCTTCCGAACAAGTAGAATTCATCAAAAAAGCTCAATCTCTCGGATTTACTTCAAGGGGTGACAAGGTGGCTGAAAAATAGTTACAGCAAGAGATTTACACAACAACGAATATGAAAAAATTGTCCAATAAATGAGAATGAGAATCATACCAGAGATGGAGAAACCGCTTTGCGGTTTCTCCATCTCTTCCGTTGACAGGTCAAATTGTTTTTCAACAAGCAAATTGTTGAAAAGATTGATAACTGATGGGGCATAGTTTCTTATAATAAGTGAAAAATATTTTTACAATTTAAAATCATGTATTTTGTAGCATTGACATTGCCTTTAGTCCTCTTCGATAGAGTGGTAATTTGGAACGGTTAACACTTATTAAATCTTGAACTATATCTACTAAAAACTCCCATGCAATTATCCATAAATTACCGTAAAGACCAAGCCAAAAGTTACTATGTCTCCGTGATGAGCGTTTAGCTTCATCCAGTCTAGCGATATATTTTTGTATTCCATTATTTTTTATTCTTTGACCCTTTAAAGCTGACATTGTATAAGCTATTGCGATGAGTAAAATCAAGTTAGTTAAACGGTGATTATTAGCCTTAGTTCCTTCCAAATTATAACCACCAGTTTTACAGTCTTTAAACATCGCTTCAATTCCCATGCGATGGCGATAAGTTTTTATAACTTCTTCAAAATTATCTAAATTTGTTAGTAAAAACCAAGGTTCTTTTTCTGTTTTTTGATTATATTTTCTCTTCCAATATGCTGCTAAATTAAAACGACCAAACCCTTTGTTTTTAGTCATATAGATATTTGAAAAAAATAATTTAGTTCCTGGACTGACTCCTAATTCAGCGAGCTTTTGATACTTTCCCTTATGCTTTTTAAGGTGTGTAGTCTGTTTTTGACGAAAGATAAAATATATTTTTTGAGGTAACTTTTGAATTTTTAACCAGTAAGATAGTTCTACGCCATGAAACTCCCTATCTCCTAAAAATACTAATTCGTAATTTTTAAATAAACGCAAAACTGGTTTAATGATAGCTTGTTGTTCTCTTAAATTTGTACTACCTTCTTTTTCTAAAAGTTTCCAATATACTGGTATAGCTCTCTTTTTATAAATTACAGCTATGACTAACACATTATTCTCTTTCCATTGAGTCCTATCCAAAGTTATAATTAAACGGCTTTTTGACTTAAATTCTTGTTGAATGACTTGTTTAACTATCGGGAACCAAAATAAAGGTAAACTTAAGTTGAATAAAATTAAAAATCTCTGAATATGCCTTCGACGACTTTCATATTTTATCGGTAAAGGGAAACAAGCAGCTAATCTCTCTATTCTTACAGTTTTTTGAACTGTGAGCAACCAAATTAACATTTCCAAAGTTTTATATTGAGCTTTGGTCAATGATTGCTTAAAATGTGATTCATACAATGTTATTATTTTCATTTTATCGGTCTTCCGTATCTTATTTTGACCGATATTTTTTTACCATAAAATTATCTCTTATTAAAAAAAATCAATTGACAGTTAAATTCTTTGAGTTGGAGTGGTGGGTGGTCGCGTTGCGACCACCCACCACTCCACACTAGAATGATTATCATTTTTATTAGATTTTGTTTTAAGGTTTCAAGCTAAAAACATAGAATTGAGAAGGGTTTCGGGGTGCTTGTCACCCCGTGAACGGATTTACCTTAGAAGAAATCAAACAAATTCTTGATGTTCGCAACGGTGGTGACATTCCTTGCGATTTGGTACAAAGTTTATTGAATAACAAGATAGAACAGTTGGCAATTCAAATTGAACAAATGACTTTGTTTAAAAGGGAATTAGAAGAATATCGTGCTAATTGGGAAAATAAACCAGAATCTAATCTAAAACAGGAAGAAGTTTGTCCTTTAATTGATAGCGTGCCTTTGCATTAGATTTGCTTGCAATGTCAGCTTGAGTATATTTTAGTTTTTTGACGCTAATATTCAATCGCTAAAAAGAAAAACTCAACAGACCTTAATTACTATAATTTTCTAATTGGTGAAATTAGCGAGAAGATACAGAAAATGTTTCACTATTAGTAATAGGTCTAGTGAGTTATTTTCAATATTGACAGATAAA